>CAVWII010000001.1:0-44979 GCA_963754975.1 uncultured Alphaproteobacteria bacterium
CCAGCGGTAGCCCTCCCGCGTCCGCCCTGTGCGAAAATTCACGCGGGGCGGGCTTCGTAAGGTCGTGGGTGTGCTTCGTGCTTCGTGCTTCGTGAGATCGTGGGTCGAGGGTGATGGGGATCGATTATTTCGGGGCGAGGGCGCCCCGCCTTACGCCCTCTCGCACCCCTTCGAATCCCAATCCGGCCATCCGGGGAGACGATGTGTGAATCCGCTTGCCCCGCAGGCGGGGAGAGGCGATCACCCGGTCGCGCAGTCGGCGGCGAGCCTTCGCAGGAAGGCGGCGCCGGCCTCGAACTGGGCCAGCGCGATGTACTCGTCCGGCTGGTGCGCCTGGTCGATCGAGCCGGGGCCGCAGACGATGGTCGGGATGCCGGCGGCCTGGTAGTGGCCGGCCTCGGTGCCGAAGGGCACCGTATCGGTGCGGTTGCGGCCGGCGAGGCGCTTGCCGAGGGTTTCGGCGGCGGAGCCCGGCTCCGGCGCGAGGCCGGGGACGGAGACTTCGGGAATCGTCTCGATGCGGCCGAAATCGCCGAAGCGGTTGAGCCGCGGCAGCGCGATCTCCCGCGCAAAGCGCGCGAAGCGCTCCGGGATCTCGGCCGGATCGAGGGTCGGCAGGCCGCGGAACTCCCAGTGGAAGCGGGCCTCCTTGGCGAGGATGTTGCGCGCCGTGCCGCCGTCAATGGTGCCGACATGCACGGTCGTGTAGGGCGGGTCGAAGCGGCCGCTCGGATCGCCGCGCTCGCGCATCAAGTCGGCGATGCGGCCGAGTTCCGCGACGAGCTCGGCCGCCGCCATCACCGCGTTCGCGCCGAGGGCGGGCTTGGCGGAATGCGCTTCGAAGCCGTGCACGAAGGTGTGGAAGGTGACGACGCTCTTGTGCGCGTCGACGACGGCGAGCTTCGTCGGCTCGCCGACGATGGCGATGCGCGGCATCGGCAGGTCGCGGCCGAAGCGGCGGATCGTGTCGACGACCCCGAGGCAGGTCGTCTCCTCGTCGAAGGAGAGCATGAGGTGGATCGGCGTCTTCAGATCCGCCGCCAGGAACTCCGGCACCAAGGCGAGGGCGAGGGCGCAAAAGCCCTTCATGTCGACGGCGCCGCGGCCGTAGAGGCGCCCGTCGGCGGCGCGCAGGCGGAACGGATCCGAGGTCCAGGCCTGTCCCGTTACCGGCACGACGTCGGTGTGGCCCGAGAGCACGACGCCGCCGCGATCCTGCGGCCCGATCGTCGCAAAGAGCGCCGCCTTGTCGCCGGCCGCGTTCGGCACCCGCACGGGAAAGAGGCCGAAGCCGCGCAGATAATCCTCGACGAAGTCGATCAGGGGCAGGTTCGAGCGGGCGCTCTCGGTCGGGAAGGAAACGAGCCGGTCGAGCATCTCGATCGGCGACAGCCGGATTTTGTCCTGCATGGGCTCGCTCAGTGCACCACGCGCCTCGCGTGCGGGCTATCGAGGGAGAAGGCGGGAATTCGGCGTCGAAGGTTTCGCCTGTCGCCGTGACCATGCTGTAGGTGCCCTGCATGGTGCCGTTCGGCGTCGTCAGCGGGCAGCCGCTCGTGTAGGAGAAGCTCTCGCCCGGACCCAGCACCGGCTGCTTGCCGACGACGCCGGCGCCGCGCACCTCCTGGATCGCGCCGCGGCCGTCGACGATCTTCCAGTAGCGCGAGCGCAGCTGCACCCGCTCGACCGAGAGGTTGATGATCTCGACCGCGTAGGCGAAGAAATAGCGCCCGTCCGCAGGCGAGGATTCCTCCGGCACGAAGCGGGGGGTCACGGTCACGCTGATGCCGCGGGTGACGGCCTTGTACATCGGGCTCTCGGGCTCCTCGGGCGGGCGCGACGACAGGGTGCGGCCCGTGGTAAGGCGGCCCCTCAAGCCCGTCAATCCGGCGGGGGGAGCCGCGCCGCCATGCTCGACGGTCTCATGCGAGCGCTCGTCGATCCGCCCCTCGACTGGGCCGGACGGCGCCTCGCGCGGGCCGGCGTGTCCCCGGACGCGCTGACGGCGGCGGGCCTCGTCCTCGGCCTCGCCTGCGCCGTTGCGGTGGCCGCGTCCGCCGACGGGCTCGCCCTCGTCCTCCTCGCCGCCGGCCGGGTGCTCGACGGGCTCGACGGCGCGACGGCGCGCGCCGCGCGGCCGACGGACCGCGGCGGCTTCCTCGACATCGTCTTCGATTTCGCCTTCTACGGCGCCGTGCCGCTCGCCTTCGCCCTGCGCGATCCCGGGGCGTTCGGCCTGCCGGCGGCGGCGCTCCTGTTTTCCTTCTACGTCAACGGCGCGAGCTTCCTCGCCTTCGCGGCGGTGGCGGCGAAGCGCGGCCTCGAAAGCCGGCTCAGGGGCCTGAAGTCGATCCACTTCACGGCCGGCCTCGCCGAGGGGACGGAGACGATCCTCATCTTCGTCGCGATGATCCTGTTTCCCGCCTTCTTCCCGGTCCTCGCCTATGCCTTCGCGGGCCTGACCCTGATGACCGCAATCACCCGCGTCACCCTCGCCTGGTGGGTCTTCGCCGAGGAGGATGTTGACGGGCCGTGACGGGCGTGATGGGGAAGGCCGGCGGCCGAGAAGGGGGTCACGCGGGGATGAGCGAGCGCGACAATGCCGGCGACGACACGGACCTCGCCGGCGAGCGGCGTCCGCGCGCGGCGGCGCAGCTTTCCGGCAAGGCCGGCATCCTGCCGCGGCAGGACATCCGCAACCTCGTCAACCGCAAGTTCTGCAGGCGAAGGCCGATTTCGATCCCGGCCAGTTCCAGCCGGCGAGCCTCGACCTGCGTCTCGGGCCAAGGCCTACCGCGTCCGCGCCAGCTTCCTGCCCGGCGCCGGCATGACCGTCGCGCAAAAGCTCGCGGACCTCAAATGCGACGAGATCGATCGCTCGAAAGCCGGCGCCGTCCTCGAACGCGGCTGCGTCTACGTCGTCGAACTCCTCGAGCATCTGAAGCTGCCGGAGAGCATTTCGGCGATGGCGAACCCGAAGAGCTCGACCGGGCCGGCTCGACGTCTTCACGCGCCTCATCGCCGACCGCGGCGACGTCTTCGACGGCGTGCCCGGCGGCTATGACGGGCCCGCTCTATGCGGAGGTCTCGCCGCGCAGCTTCAGCGTCAAGGTCCGGCGCGGCTCGCGGCTCAACCAGATCCGCTTCCGGCGCTGGAACTCGCAGCAGGACTACTACTCCTCGAACGTGCGCCTGTCCGACCGGGAGCATTCGAGGACCTGCACGCGGCGACGCCCCTCGTCGACGGCGACTTGAAGGTTCGCAACGGCCTCATCCTGCACATCGAACTGGGCGGCATCGGCGAGGAGCGGCTGGTCGGCTACCGGGCGCAGCGCCACACCGACTCGTCGACGTCGACGGGTCGGCGCCTATCGCTGCGACGATTTCTGGGAGCCGATCCGCGCCCGCGGCCGCCAGGCGGCTCATCCTCGATCCCGAACGAGTTCTACATCCTGGCCTCGAAGGAGCGCCTGCACATTCCGGCGGACATGGCGGCCGAGATGGTGCCGATCGACCCGACCATGGGCGAGTTCCGCGTCCACTATGCCGGCTTCTTCGACCCCGGGTTCGGCTCTACACGGCGCACGGGCCGCCCCGGCAGCCGCGGCGTCCTCGAAGTGCGCAGCCACGAGGTGCCCTTCGTCCTCGACGACGGCCAGATGGTCTGCCGCCTCGCCTACGAGCGCATGGCCGGCGACCCCGGACAGCCTCTACGGCCAGATCGGCACCTCGAACTACCAGGGCCAGGACCTGAAGCTGTCGAAGCATTTCCGGATGGCGGTAGGGAGGGCGCCGGCGAAGAAGGTGCCGCGGCGCCTCTTCCGGCACCACCTCACCCGGCTTCGCTTCGCTCCGCTCGCTCGGCCGAAGGCCGAACCCTCTCGCCGCAGGCGGGGACAGGCGATGGCGGCATCTCCGCCCCACCCCTTGCGAGACGGCTGGCCGCCACGCTATCAAGGTACCTGCGCGGGCGTAGTTCAGAGGTAGAACGTCAGCTTCCCAAGCTGAATGTCGTGGGTTCGATTCCCATCGCCCGCTCCACCCTCGTGCCTGTCCGGCCCTTGTCTCCGGCAGGCCGGTTCGCGATCAGGCGTCCGGGGGCTGGGCCGTGATCTCATGCTCGTTGACGGCGCGCTCGACGCCGGTCGGCGACTTGATCCGGTAGAAAAGCTCTCCCCTCTGATCCGCCGGGAGAAGGCGCGTCACCTCGAACGTCTCCGTCGACGAACGACGGGCGAATCCAGGACGCAGGCGCACCAACTGCCGAATGCGAAACTTATGGGGCAGGACATCCTCCTCCGCGCCGGCGCGGCTTGGACGCAAAAGGGGCCGCCCGCGAACGAGCGGCCTCAGGGCCGGCGGCAAGCGCCGTATCGGCCTCGGCCGGGCGCGGGCTTACGCGGCCTGGATGGTGTTGACCGCGACCTTGCCGCTGCGCCGATCTTCGGCGACGTCGAACGAGACCTTCTGGCCTTCGGCGAGGCTGCGCAATCCGGCGCGCTCGAGCGCGGTGGCGTGGACGAACACGTCCTTGCCGCCATCGTCAGGCTGGATGAATCCGAAGCCCTTCATCTCGTTGTAGAACTTAACGGTACCCGTCATCATGGAGAAATTCCTTCGTTGCATGGATGCACGTAATCCAAGGCGCGAGTTGACGCGACCTCAGTGCCGGTTGTCGATGTTTGGTAAGAGAGTTCGAACGTGCGCCCGGCGATGCCGAAGGCGGAACGGCCCGATTGTCCGGCCAAAAGTCGATCGCACCGATATAGGCCCAGCGGGGCGCTTTAGCAAGGGCACGCGAATTGCCTCGCCTCGGCGCCCCGGGAGCCGCGGGAAGCGAGCGAAGAAAAGGTCACGGGCGCTCCGATCGTGCTATAGGATCGCCATGCGAGCGGCCGCGTCCCGATGCCTCCGGCCGGCGCGGCGATTTAGGCGAAAACAGGGCTCTCGATGGTCAGGCACGGCAGAAATCGTCCCTTGAAGCACCTCGGCACGCTGCGGGGCGTGGGCGCTCTCTCGATCCACGGCCAGCGAGAACCCCTCGGCCCGATCGAGTTCGAGATCGACGGCTTTCGCGATCGGGACGTGCGCTCGGCCAGCGGACAAATCGAGGGCGACGCGGCGATCCTCGCGGCTGCCTTCGTCGCCGGTGCCGCCAGCATCGGCCTTGACGGCGGGATTTCGATCGACGTCGTTCTTGCCGACCCCGTCGGCGGTTCGGTGACCGAAATCAAGGTGACCGGACCCTTTCCGCTCTGACGGGATCGGCACCGAGGGAGTGGCCGCGATGGTCGATCTGCCGACGAACCTGGACGCCCACCGCGGAATTGCGGCACAGAAGGCGACCGAACTCCGGCGCCTGAGGTCCGAGGTCGAAGCCGACCAGGCTGCGCTTCGCGCCCGCCAGGCCGAACTCGAGGATTTGCTTGCAGCCGCTCCGTCGGCGAGCTGGCCCGAGGCGGTCGAGAAGGCACGCTATCTCCTCGGCCTCTTCGCGCAGGCTTCGGACTCCGCCGATGTGCGCCGGCGCAAGCTCATCGATCGCGTCATGACCGACTTCGATCATCTTCTCGACGCAACCTCGACCTCGTCGGAGAGCGATCCGACGTAAAGCGAGCGTCGCCGGATCGCGCCAATCGCTCCGCCTGTGACGCGGAAAGCGGCGCCTGCGCGGGCGCGGGCGCGGGCCGAGTTACGCCCTATCGCGCTTCGCCGCGTTTCGCCTGCACGAGCTGCTCGAAGGCTTCCTCGACGAGGCTGACGTGATGCGACATCGCCGCGTGGGCGAAGGCCGGGTCCGCGGCGAGGATCGCCTTCACCACCGCGTCGTGCTCGGCATGGGAGCGCGGCAGGCGACCGGGCGTGCGGAACTGGGCGCGGCGGAAAGGCGAGACGCGCCGGCGCAGCCGCAGGGCGAAGTCGGCCAGGATGGCGTTGTGCGCGCCGGCGTAGATGGCGCCGTGAAAGGCGACGTTCGAGGCGGCATAGGCCTCGCCGTCGCCGCGGGCGGCGATCTCGCCCATGTCGTCGTGGAGGGAGGCGAGGCGCCGGCGCTCGAGCGGGCTCATGCAGAGCGCGGACAGGCGCGCGCAGGTCGCCTCGATCTCGGCCATGGCGCCGAACGACTCGGCGAGCTGCAACGCGCTCATCGCAGCGACGCAGGCACCGCGCCGCGGACGCACCTCGACGAGCCCGCTGCTGCCGAGCTGCCGCAGGGCCTCCCTGACCGGCGTGCGCGAGACCCCGTAGCGCTCGGCGAGACGCGCCTCGTCGAGGCGCTCGCCCGGCGCGAGCTCGCCGGTCAGGATGCGCTCGGCGATGTCCGCCGCCAGCCGCTCCGTGCGGGTCGTGGCCTCGGCCCCGCTCATCGCTCGCTCCGACGTGCGCGTTGCCCGTCCGGCGCCCGTTTCGGCGCAAGAATGGGCAGGCCGAGCCGACAATTGGGCATGCACCTTCCTCCGATTGCATGCATGATCGCCGCATTGGATGCAAGCGACGGGCCGGCCGGCGGAGGCGCGATGGAGGTCGATCTTCCGGGGATCCGGGACGAGGTTGCCGCGGCATTCGCCCGCTACGAACGGGCGCTCGTGTCGAACGACGTCGCTGCGCTCGACGCACTGTTTCGGCACGACGCGCGCACGATCCGTTACGGCGGCAGCGAGAACCTCTACGGCATCGAGGAGATCCGCGGCTTCCGGCAGGCGCGCTCTCCCGCCGGACTCGAGCGGCGGCTCGCGCGGACGGTGATAACCACCTACGGCGAGACCTTCGCGACGGCATCGACCCTGTTCTATCGCGAGCGCCTGCCGGGAAAGGTCGGGCGGCAGACGCAGAGCTGGGTGCGCTTTCCGGAGGGCTGGAAGATCGTCGCGGCGCACGTGAGCGTCATCGATGAGTGAGACGGAACTTCTCACCCTCGCCGATTACCGCGGCGCCTATGCCTCGGGCCGGACGACGCCGGCGCAGCAGATCGCCGAGGTCTTCGCGCGTATCGCCCGCTACGACGATCCGGCGATGTTCGTCGCCCTGCGGCCCCTCGCGGACGTGCGGACGGACGCGGAGGCCCTGGAGCGCCGCGGGCCGGCGGGTCTGCCGCTTTTCGGCGTGCCGGTCGCGGTCAAGGACAACATCGACGTCGCCGGTCTCGACACGACGGCGGCGTGCCCCGCCTTCGCCTATGAGGCGCACGAGGACGCGACTGCCGTGGCGCGCCTGCGGGCCGCGGGCGCGCTCGTCGTCGGCAAGACCAATCTCGACCAGTTCGCGACGGGGCTCGTCGGCATCCGCTCGCCCTATGGCGCTCCGCGCAATGCCCTTCACGCCGATCTCGTTCCGGGCGGATCGAGCTCGGGCTCCGCCGTCGCGGTGGCGGCCGGCCTCGTGCCGCTGGCGCTCGGCACGGACACTGCCGGCTCCGGCCGCGTTCCCGCCGGGCTCAACAACATCGTCGGACTAAAGCCGTCCCTCGGCCTCGTGCCGAGCCGCGGCGTGGTGCCGGCCTGCCGCACGCTCGATTGCGTCTCGGTCTTCGCACTTACGGTCGCGGACGCGCTCGACGCCCTGACCGCGATCGCCGGGTACGACGCGCGCGATCCGTATTCGCGGCGCATCGCCCTCGGCGCGCCCGGCACCGTACCGCCGGGCCTGCGCATCGGCGTTCCCGATTCCGGCAGCCGGCGCTTCGGCGGCGACGCGCTTTCCGAGCGCGCCTTCGAGGCCTCGCTGCGCGATCTGTCCGCGTTGCGCTTCGAGACGACCGCCGTCGATATGCAGCCCCTTTTCGAGGCCGCCGCGCTCCTCTACGACGGGCCCTTTCTGGCCGAGCGCTACGCGGCGATCCGCGCGCTCATCGAAACGCGGCCCGAGGCGCTCCTGCCCGTGACGCGGGGCATCATTGCGCGGGCCGCGTCGTTCTCGGCTGCCGACGCCTTCGCCGGACAATACGCGCTTGCCGCCCTGCGCCGCGCGTCGGAGGCGATGTTCGAGGCGATCGACGTCCTCGCCGTGCCGACATTCCCGCGCCCGCGCACGCTCGCCGATCTCGATGCGGATCCGATCGGTCCGAACGCGGAGCTCGGCACCTACACGAACTTCGTCAACCTGCTCGATCTGTGCGCCCTGGCCGTACCCGGGCGAATGCGCGCCGACGGCCTGCCCGCGGGCGTCACGCTGATCGCCCCGGCCTGCGGCGACGCGCGCCTCGCCTCGCTCGGCGCCGCGCTGCATCGCGCCGCGGGCGTGAAGCTCGGGGCGACGGAGCGCCTCTGCCCGCAGCCTCCGGAGCGCGCGGACCGCGCGAGCGGCGCGGAGATCGAACTCGCCGTCGTCGGCGCTCATCTTTCCGGCCTGCCGCTCAACCGCGAGCTCGTCGCGCGCGGCGCGCGCTTCCTGCGCGCCGTCGCGACGAAGCCCGACTATCGCCTGTTCGCGCTGCCGGGCGGACCGCCCGCGCGTCCGGGTCTCCTGCGCGTCGAATCCGGCCGCGGGCATGCGATCGAGACGGAGGTCTGGGCGCTCGCGCCGGCTGCCTTCGGCGCTTTCGTCGACGGCGTTCCGGCGCCGCTCGCGATCGGCACGGTGCGCCTCGCCGACGGCACCGATCCGAAGGGCTTCGTCGTCGAATCGGCGGCAACGTCCGGCGCCGCCGACATCTCGTCCTACGGCGGCTGGCGGGCCTTCAACCGCCGGCTCGCCGGATAGGTTTTCTAAGGCAACTGCCTCGCGCGAGGCAGTTGCCCTCGATCGTGCAAGAGCCGCCCGAAGCTGCATCACGAGATCGCAGCCGAGGCGCGGAACGGGAAACGTTGCCTCGCGCGATCCCGGCGACGTTTTCACGGCCGCGCTGACGCGTCTGCGCAGTCGTCCCGAAACGCAAAGCATTGCATCGACTTCGCCGTCGACTTGAGGCGTGCGTCGCAGGCCGGCCGAATGCTGCGCCGAAGCTGTGTTCCTTGGCATAAAGATTGCGAAGAGCTTCTTCGACTTGTCCGAGGGTGCCAGGCATGATCTCCATCGAGCTTCCGGCAGAACCCGCTGCCATTGCGGTCGAGGTCGGGCGCACGGCCCTCATCATTATCGACATGCAGCGCGACTTCCTCGAGCCCGGCGGCTTCGGCGAGAGCCTCGGCAACGACGTCTCGCGCCTGCGCGCCGCCGTCGAACCGTGCCGTCAGATGCTGGCGACAGCGCGGCGCCTCGGCATGCTCGTGATCCACACCCGCGAGGGCCACCGGCCCGATCTCTCCGACGCGCCGCGGGCGAAAGTCGAACGCGGCGCGGAAAACCTGCGCATCGGATCGCCGGGGCCGATGGGCCGCATTCTCGTGCGCGGCGAGCCGGGTCACGAGATCATCGCCGATCTCGCGCCGGAGGCGGACGAGCCGGTGATCGACAAGCCGGGCAAGGGCGCCTTCTATCAGACCGACCTCGACCTGATGCTGCGCAACCGCGGCATCACCACCCTGCTCGTCTGCGGCGTCACGACCGAGGTCTGCGTGCACACCACCGTGCGCGAGGCGAACGACCGCGGCTATCGCTGCATCGTGCTCGGGGATTGCTGCGCCTCCTACTTTCCGGACTTCCACGCGACCGGCCTGAAGATGATCGCCGCGCAGGGAGGAATCTTCGGCTGGGTCTCGTCCTCGCGCGAGGTCGAGGCCGCCTTGGCCGCCAGGACGTGACGGCCGACCGGCCTTTCGCCGGCATGAAGAGAGGGGATTGGCGATGACGACGTTGAGCGAACGCAAGCCCGCTTTGTGGACGCCGGGCGACTGGAACGCGCTTTTCGGATTCGGCACGAACATCCTGGTCAACCTGCTCGTGCTGACGGGGCTGTTGCAGTTCGTGCTCAAGATGCCGGGCGACATCGTCTTCGGCCGCATCCTGCCCGCCCTCGGGCTGATGATGTTCCTCTCGACGGGGTACTACGCCTGGCTCGCCTATTCGCTCGCGAAGCGAACGGGGCGCGACGACGTCTGCGCGCTGCCCTCCGGCATCAGCGTGCCGCACATGTTCGTCGTCACCTTCGTGATCATGCTGCCGATCGCCTCGGCGACCGGCGATCCGATCAAGGGCTGGGAGGCGGGGCTCGTCTGGGTCTTCTTCCAGAGCTTCATCCTGATGGTCGGCGGCTTCATCGCGCCGGTGATCCGCAAGATCACGCCCCGCGCCGCGCTCCTCGGCACGCTCGCCGGCGTCTCGATCGCCTTCATCTCGATGCGGCCGGCGTTGGAGATCTTCCTCACGCCGGCGATCGGGATCGTCTGCCTCGCCATCATTCTCGTGAGCTGGTTCGGCGGGGTGCGTTACCCGCGCGGCATTCCGGCTGGCCTCGTCGCCGTCCTGTTCGGCATGATCGTCGGCTGGCTGTCGGCGGCGCTCGGCCTCGACGTCGGCGGCATGAGTCTCGCGAAGGTCGAAGCGGCGTTCTCGAATTTCGGCTTCTCGATTCCGCTGCCGGCAATCGACCACGTCTTCTCCGGCTTCCAGTACCTCGGCGTCATCCTCGTCACCGCGATCCCGTTCGGCATCTACGATCTCGTCGAAGCGATGGACAACGTCGAGAGCGCGGAGGCGGCGGGCGACCACTATCCGACGACGCGGGTCCTGACCGCCGACGGCGTCGTCAGCCTGATCGGCTGCCTGCTCGGGAACCCGTTCATCAACGCGGTCTATATCGGGCATCCCGGCTGGAAATCGATGGGCGGCCGCATCGGCTATTCCGCGGCGACCGGGCTCATGGTGATCGTACTCTGCTGGTTCGGCGTCGTCGCGCTCCTGCTCGCAGTCGTGCCGATCGTCGCGATCTCGCCGATCCTGCTCTACATCGGCATGCTGATCGGCGCGCAGGCCTTCCAGACGACGCCGGCGAAGCACGCCCCCGCCATCGTGCTCGCGCTGACGCCGCATCTCGCCGCCTGGGCGAAGACGCTGATCGACGGTTCGCTCACCGCCGCCGGCACTTCCGCCGCCGCCATCGGCATGGAGAAGCTCGGGAATGTCGGGGTGCTCTATCACGGCCTCGAGATCATGGGCGGCGGCGCGATCCTGAGCGGGCTCGTGCTCGGCGCCATCGCCGTGTTCATCATCGAGCGCCAGTTCGTACAGGCCGCTTCCTTCGCGGCGGCGGGCGCCGTGCTCACCTATTTCGGGTTGATGCACGGCGAAGCGATCGGCATCGGCCGCGGCCTCGGCGTCACGCCGCCGGTCGTCTTCGCCTACGCGCTGACGGCCGTGTTCCTGTTCGGCTGCAGCCGTTCGTTCGCCGGCCTCACGGTCACGGCGCCGGCGATGGCCGAACTCGAGCCGGCCGAGTGAGCGACCCTTCGACGGAAGGCGGTCCGGATCGGGCGTACGATCCGGACCGTCACATCAATGCGATGGCGCCCCTGGTCGGCCTCAACGTCACGCCGGAGCAGCGGCCGGGCGTGAGCCGCTTCCTCGCCGTCGCGCGCAGGATGGCGACCCTCGTCGCCGCGGCTCCGCTCGATCGCGACACGATCGAGCTCGCTCCCGTCTTCACGCCCGGCGGGCGCAAGCCGGACGGGGCATGAGCCTCGATCCGTTTCTGCCCGCGCACCGCCTGGCGTCGCTGGTGCGCGAGGGTGCGGCGACGGCGGCGGAGGTCGTCGCGGGCTTTCTCGTCCGGATCGAATCCTTCAACGGCACCGTCAATGCCTTTACGGACATCACCGCGGAGCGGGCCTTGCGCGAAGCCCGCGCGGTCGACGCGGCGCGGGCTTCCGGCGCGCCGCTCGGCGCCCTTGCGGGCGTGCCCTTCGCGGTGAAGAACCTGTTCGACGTCGCCGGCCTGCCGACCCGCGCGGGCTCGAAGATCAACCGCGATCGCCCGCCGGCGGCCCGCGACGCGGTGCTGATCGAGCGGTTGCGCGCCGCCGGCGCCATTCTCGTCGGCGCCCTCAACATGGGCGAATACGCCTACGACTTCACCGGCGAGAACGCGCACGACGGCGCCTGCCGCAATCCGCACGATCTTCAGCGCATGTCCGGCGGCTCCTCGTCGGGCAGCGGCGCGGCCACCGCGGCGGGATTCGCGCCGATCTCCCTTGGTTCCGACACGAACGGCTCGATCCGCGTGCCGAGCTCGCTCTGCGGCGTTTTCGGCCTGAAGCCGACCTATGGCCGTCTGCCGCGGACGCGCACCTTTCCGTTCTGCGACAGTCTCGACCATCTCGGGCCATTGGCGCGCACGGCCCGCGATCTCGCCCTTGCCTACGACGCGATGCAGGGCAACGATCCGCACGATCCGGTCTGCGCGAGGCGCGCCGTCGAGCCGACGCTGCCAAGTCTCGATGCCGGCATCGCGGGGTTGCGCGTTGCCGTCGCCGGCGGCCACTTCGCGACCGCCGGGATGCCCGAAGCGGAGGCCGCCGTCGGCGCGGCGGCGCGGGCCCTCGGCGCCTCGGAGGTCGTCGCGGTCGAGGGCGCCGCGGAGGCCCGTGCGGCGGCCTTCCTCATCACGAACGCCGAGAGCGCCGCCTTTCATCTCGAGCGGCTGCGCAGCCGCGCCGATGATTTCGACCCCGATACGCGGGACCGCTTCATCGCCGGCGCGCTTCTGCCCGCTTCCTGGCTCGTCGAGGCGCAGCGGGTCCGCCGCTGGTTTCACGACCGCGCCATGGCGCTGTTTTCGGCCGTCGACCTTATCGTCGCGCCCGCGACCCCGTGCACCGCTCCGGCGATCGGCCAGAAGTTCATGCCGCTGAAAGGCGAGGGCGTCGAGGTCCGCCCGAACCTCGGCCTCTTTACGCAGCCGCTCTCCTGCATCGGCCTGCCGGTCGCGGCGGTTCCGATCCGCACCGGCCCGATGCCGATCGGCGTCCAGATCGTCGCCGCGCCCTGGCGGGAGGATCTCTGCCTGCGGGCGGCGCAGCACCTCGAAGCGAGCGGCATCGCCGCGAGCCCGCGGCCGCAAGGGTTTTAGGGCAGGATAGCATTTCGGGCGAAGGGCTCCTTTCGCCTCTCCCCGCAAGCGGGGAGAGACGAGTCCGCGCTTTTTCTCGGAATGAATGCCACGCGAATGACGGCAGCCGTCAGTCCCGCTCGCCCGCCATCGCGACGGTCTCTTTCGCCGCAGCCTTCCGGTGCTGCGCCGGGTCCTCTTGTCGCTGTCGTTCCGGGGCTCGCTCCGAACCGGAGCCTGCGCGAAGGGCCTCGACCACCATGCGGGGGCTGAACAGCGTCGTCGGCGGGGCGAGGAAGTTCATGACCCGGTAGAACCGGTCCGTCGCATAGGCGCTGCGATGCGTCGCGCGCTGCACCCGCCCCATGTACCATTGCTTCGGCCGCATGCTGAGCGGCCGCTGCGAGGCCAGCTCGGGAAACCGAAAATCTTCGAGCAGGACGCCGTTCCAGGCCGCGTCGATCGCGGGCGCGATGCTCGCGAACCAGGTTCGCGCGAAGTCGGAGCCGATGCCTCCTTCGATCCTTGCCTCGGCGAGGGCGAGGGCCAGGGTCTCGGCCTCGATCGCGGCGACCGTCATGCCCTGGCCGTAGATGGGGTTGAAGCTGCAGACCGCGTCGCCGATCGCGATCAGGCCCGCCGGGACGTGGCGCAGCCTTTCATATCGCCGCCTCAGGCTGCCGACGAAGCGGTGCCGCTTGATCTCCGAGAGCGGCTCGAGGTCGCGGATCGCGGCGTGGAGATCGGGCACGGCCAGGGAGGCCGCATACGCCAAAAACCCGTCGCGATCGTGCGGCATCGCCTCGTCGAAGAATCCGGGCAGGGTGACGAGCCAGCGTTCGCCCTCGATCGGGAAGATCAGTCCGCTCCGGCGGGAGGGATTGCCGGAAACGATCAGGGCGCGCCAGTCGGCTTGCGCGTTGCTGCGGCGGAAGGTGGTCGTCGCGTAGGCGACACGGGCTCCGACCAGGTCCGCCGGCGGGGCCTCAAGGCCCCGCTCGTTCAGCCATTGCGTCGTCGCGCTGCCGCGGCCCATGGCGTCGACGACGAGGTCGCAGGCGATCTCCCGCGTGCCGTCCCGCGTGCCGGGGCGGGAGACGGCGACGCCGACAATCCCAGTTCCGTCGGCGAGAAGGCCGTCGGTGCGTAGGCCGTCGAGAATCGTCACGTTCGGGAGGGCGCGGATGCGTCCGGCGACGGCGCTTTCGAGGAGCGGGCAACTCATCGACAGGAAGTCGATGTCGCTTTCGTAGCGCGCGCGCCAGCCGCCGGCGGCGTGCCACGAAAGGTCTTGCCCGGCGTTGATGGGCTCGGCGCCCGCGGCCGTGAGTTCGTCGCGAAGACCCGGCAGAAGCCGCTCCGCGATCCGTTGCCCGCGGGCGAGCAAGGCATGCAGATGGCTGCCCTGCGGCACGCCCTTGCGCGCCAGCGCGTCTGCCGCCAGCGCGTCGCGCTCGACGATTGTGACGCGCGCGAAGGCCGGCGAGAGCGCTCGTGCGGCGAGAAGGCCGGCCATGCTGCCGCCGAGAACAACGGCATGGCCGAGTGGACGACGCGCGTCGCTCGGAGCTTGACGGTTGCGCATGATCGGGCCTCCCGGATTGGGAACGGGGTCGGTGGGGTGAGTTCCGAGAATTACGGCCGCGCATCGCCTGCGACCGTGGCCCAGATCACAGGCGCGACGGGCGCGCCGCCGTCGCGCTCGGCCGCCGGCCCGCGATCCAGCGACCGGCACGTGTGAGGCAGGCCACGCGCTGCGTGCGCTTCGTCACGCTACGGTGCGCCGATCGGCAGGTTCGGGGGGGGCGATCATGGGAGAGTGGACCGGCGGTCACATGTCGGAATGTCCCGCCATTGCGGAACTCAAGGAGGCACTGCTCGAAGCGGTGCCGCTCCTCAAGGCGGACCCGACCAAGGTCGGCACGACCCGGGGGGACGGCTCACGGCACGATGCGGGCCTTGCCATGGACATCATGCTCGACAGTCGGGATATCGCGGAGAAGGCCGTCGCCGATCAGATCATCGACGCCGTCATCGCGATGCACGGCAAGATGAAGTGGTCGGACATTCTCTACACCGACTGGAACGGGCCGCAGCCCTTCTTCTTCCACGTCCCCGGCGCGCCGCCCTTCGGCGGCCCGAAGGGCATGCTGAAAAAGAATCCGAACACCAAGCGGCAGCTCGGCCTCGATCACATCAACCACGTCCACATCGACTGGTGGGTCGGCAATCCCACCACCTGGCCGGCTTCGGCCTCCTTGAGCGGCTTCAAGACCGCCCTCGTGAGCGAACTTCAGAAGCCGCCGAAATGGCTGACGGACTACATGAGCACGATCCCGTAGCGGGGGAGACCTCGTTCAGGCGTGCCGCCGGCCGTCGATGACGAGATAGGCCGCGGCGGTCCAGGAAAAGGCGCCGCCGCCGAGGCCTTCCCCGCTCGTCGGGTCGAAGTACTCGCAAAAGCCGGCGCGCCCGATCGCGTCGAGGAGACCGCCCTCGATTTCGCCGGCGAGGGCGTCGAGGCCGTTGGCTCTCAGGCCGTCCGCGATGAGCCAGTCGACGACGGCCCAGACCGGGCCTCGCCAATAGCGCTTCGGCTCGAAGGACGACGAGTCCGGCGCCGTCGAGGGCAGGCCGAGCGCGAGGCCGTCGCACCAGCGGCGGATCTCCGCCGCGACGGCGCCGCGCTGCGCCGGCGTGAGCGTCAGCGCGATCAGCGGCATGAAGCAGGCCTGCGTCGGCGCCGCGATGTCTTCGCCCGAAATGAGATCGAGGGAGACGAACCGCGACAGCGTCGGCCGCCAGCGCGACGACAGGCCGGCCTCGAGGCGCCGGCCCATGCCGGCGAGCTCCCCGTGAGCCGCCGCAAAGCCGAGCTCCGCCGCGATGCCCGCAAGATCGGCGGTGGCGCGGGCCAAGATCGCCGTCATCTGGACGTCCGCGATCTTGAAGGGCGCCTGCGCCCATTGGCGCTGCGCGTCCCAGCCGCATTCGCGGTACGTGTCGACGAGCCGGATGAAGCGCCTGTAGTCGACGTCACGCGGCCGCATGGCGGGATCGACGTGGCCGGTGTCCTTGCGCCGGATCGGCGTCGTCGTCTGCGCCGGCACGCGGGCGAGGGCGTCGTCAAAGGCGGGGGAGTTGTCGCTGCCGCTTTCCCACGGGTGCAGGATCGAGACGAGGCCGGTCCCATTCGGATCGCGGGCCGCGAGCCACCAGCGATGCGAGCGCAGGGCCGCCTCGAAGAGGGCCGGGGTGCGCGCCATCGCCTCGCGGTCTTTCGCCGCCGCGGCGGCGCGGTGAAGATGCGCGAGCGCCACGCCGAAGACCGGCGGCTGCGTGATTCCGGAGGTCGCGACGGAATGCTTCGTCCCCCACACGTCCGGGCCCGGAAAATAGCTGTCGCTCGGGGCGTGGAAGACGATGTGCGGAATCATGCCGTCGTCCCACTGGCCCTCGACGAGCCGTTCGAGTTCGCGGTAGGCGCGCGAAAGATCGAAGGTCGCAAAGCCCATCGCGACGAAGGCCGAATCCCAGTTCCATTGAAACGGGTAGAGCCCTTCCGTCGGCACCGTGTAGCCGCCGCGGTCGTTCAGCGCCAGGATTGCGCGGGCGGCGTCGCGCAGGCTTCGCTTCGTCGGATCGTCCATGATCGCCTCCTCACGCTCGGCCGATGGCGCGTCCCGTCGCCGGATCGATCCAGGTCAGTCGCGCCGGATCGACCGAAAGGCCGACGCGCTCGCCGGCCCTGACGGTCGCCGTCGGCGGCGCGACGATGCGGGCGGGCTGGCCGTCGATCGAACCTGTCAGCAACAGGTGCGATCCCATCGGCTCGACGACGCGGATGTCGAACGGCAGGCCGGTGCCGGCGCTCGCGAGGGCCGCGTCCTCGCCGCGCAGGCCGAGCACGATGTCGCCGGAGGCGATGGCGGGGCAGCGCAGCGTCACGGCTCCGATCGCCGCGCCGGCGGGCGTCGCCCGCGCGGCGATGAAGTTCATCGGCGGCGAGCCGATGAAGCCGCCGACGAAGCGCGTCGCGGGCATCGCGTAGACGTCGAGGGGCGTCCCGATCTGGTCGATCCGCCCGGCCTGCATCACGGCGATCCGGTCGGCGAGGCCCATCGCCTCGGTCTGGTCGTGCGTGACGTAGATCGTCGTCGTGCCCGCCTCGCGCAGTACGGCCTTCAGCTCCGTGCGCATTTCGAGGCGCAGCAGCGCGTCGAGGTTCGACAAGGGCTCGTCCATGAGCAGCACGGCGGGCTTCACGGCGAGCGCGCGGGCGACGGCGACGCGCTGGCGCTGGCCTCCCGAGAGCTTTGCCGGATAGCGGTCGAGATAGGGCTCGATGTGCAGGAGCCGCGCCGCTTCGCCGACCCGGCTCTTCGTCTCGGCCTCGCCCGCCTTCTGCATCCTCAGTCCGAAGGCGACGTTCTCGAACACCGTCATGTGCGGGAACACGGCGTAGTTCTGGAAGACCATGGCGAGGCCGCGCTCCCGCGGCGCCAGCCGGCTGACGTCGCGCCCGCCGATCAGGATCGCGCCGGCGCTCTGGGTCTCGAGGCCGGCGACGATCCGAAGCAGAGTCGTCTTGCCGCAGCCGGACGGTCCGAGCAGGGCGACGAACTCGCCGTCGGCGACCGTGAGCGACATCTCTTGCAGGGCCGTGAACGGACCGAAGGATTTTTCGACACGGTCGATGACGATGTCGGCCATGGGCGTCCCCTACTTGCTCGCGATGCCCCAGACGGCGAAGAGATAGCGCCTGACCGCGAAGATGAAGAGTACGGACGGCAGGATCAGGACGAAGCCGCCGGCGAGGCGATAGTGCAGCGGGCTCTCGGACAGGATCTTCAAGAGATACGCGGTCAGGGTGCGGTTGCGGACGGTCAGGATCGAGGCGGCGAAAACCTCGTTCCACGAGATGACGAAGGCGAAGATTGCCGTCGCGGCGAGGCCCGGCAGCGCGAGCGGAAGCACGACGCGCAGGAAGGCCTGAAGCCGGTTGCAGCCGAAGACCCAGGCGGCCTCCTCGTATTCGCGCGGGATGCCCATGAACAGGCTCTGCGTGACGAGGGCGGCGAAGGGCAGCGCCAGCACCGTGTGGATGAGCGAGACGCCGAACGGCGTGTCGTAGAGCCCGAAGCGGATGAACGAGACGGTCAGCGGCAGGGCGAGGATCGCCAGCGGAAAGGCGCGGGTCAGGAGCACGAGCAGGCGGTAGGCGTTCTGGCCGCGGAAGGCGTAGCGCGCAAGCGCGTAGCCGGCCGGCGCCCCGAGGAGGATCGAGAACAGCACCGTGAAGCCGGCCGCGATGAGGGAATTCATCAGCGCCGAGAAGACGCCTTCGATCGCCAGGAACTGCTGCATCGCCTGCAGCGTAAGATCGCTCGGCCAGATCGATTTCGGCCAGCGGAAGACGCCGAGCCGACCGCCGAAGGCGCCAAGCGCGACGAGATAGATCGGCAAAAGCACCCACGCGAAGAGCACGGCGAGGCCGCTCCACAGGAGGAGGCGCCGCGCCGACGGCAGGGCGCTCACGGCAGTCGCTCCGGATCGACCTTGAGGGCCTTGAGATACACCGCCGTCGCGGTGAGCGAGACGGCCATGATGAGGACCGCATATGCGGCCGCGACGCCGTAGTTCTGGTTCTCGTTCTGCCAGGTATAGGCCTCGCCCGCGAGCACCGGAAAGTTGCGTCCGCCGAGGGCGTAGACGACAGCGAAAACCTCGAAGGCGAGGACGGTGCGCAGGATCAGCGCCGACTGCAGGCTCGGCTTGAGAAGGGGCAGGGTGATCGTCCTGAATCGCGTCCAAGGTTTCGCCCCGAAGATCTCGGCGGCCTCGCCGAACTCCTTCGGGATGAGCTGCAGGCCGGCGATGAGGATGACGAGGACGATCGCCGTCGCGCGCCAGATTTCGGCGAGCGCGATCGCGGCGAAGAGGCTGAACGGCGTCTCCTGCGAAAGCCAGCTCACCTGGCCGGGTATCAGCCCGAGAGCGTAGAGCGCCGAGTTGAGATAGCCGGAGTTCTGCAGGATCGCGAGCCAGGCGAGGCCCGCGGCGAGGTCCGAGACGCCGAGCGGAATCGTCAGCACCCACAGGGCGAGTTCCCGGCCGCGTCCGAGCTTCGCCACCATCGTCGCCATGGCGAGCGCCAGGGCGATCTGCAACGGCACGACGACGAGGGTGAGCAGGAACGTGTTCGCGATCGCCGTCCCGAAGTTCAGGTCCTGCGCCATGCGGCGATAATTATCGAGCGAGGCGCCGCTGCCGGTCGCGAAGGACAGCCACACGGTCTCGACGAGAGGCACCAGGAAGAACGCCGCGAGGAACGCGACCGACGGCGCGATCAGCGCATAAGGCAGGAAGGACGATCGGGTCATGCGGCGTCCCGCAGCGGACGCGAGCCGGCGCGGCCTGCGCTGGCCCGCTCCGCTCTCAGTTGATCGGGCAGGGGCCCTGGCTCGGCTTGTCGGGGGCCCAGCAGGGCGCTCCGGTCTCCTTCATGATCGCCTCGAGCACTTTCGCCTGGTCGCCGAGCACGGTCTTGATCGGCTCGTTGCGCAGGACGATGCGCTGGAAGGCGTCCATGTAGACCTTGTTGAACTCGCCGCCCTTCGCGCCGAGGCCGACCGGGAGCAGCGAGACGACCGCGTCCTTGGCGCCCTGCGTCGCCGCGACGGCGCCGGCGAGGAGCTTGATGCCCGGCGCGAGGTCCGGCGGCAGGTCGGCCTTGACGACCGGGAAGAACCCGACCTCGGACGCCGTCGCGAGCTGCGTCTGCGGCTTCGTCATGTGCTCGATGACGGCGACCGCGCCGGCGCGGTTGGGGGCGTCCCGCGGAATCGCCAGCCCCGCGATCACCGGCATGTAGCCGCGGCCCTTGGGCCCGGCCGGGGCGGGGAAGGCGACGAACTGGTCGGGCTGAAGGCTCACCGCCTCCTTGAGGCGGGCGATATGATCCCAGGCGATCCAGACCTCGCCGGCGAGCAGCGGCTCCTGCATGAAGTTGTACGACGTCGAACTCGGGCTCGTGACGGCCCAGAGCTCCTTCAGCGCCGCCCAGCCCGCTTCCGCCTCCGGCGACTTGAACGTCGTCACGACGCCGCCGGTGAAGGCGGGATAGAAGTAGCCCTGAAAGAACCGCGGCATCAGGCCCGTCGGGCCGGCCGGGAAGCCGAGCCGGCGCTGGCCGGTCTTGTCGGCGATGGCCTTCGCCCATTGCTGCAATTGCGCGTAGGTGAGCGCGTTGATGTCGGCGCCGGCCGGCAGGTACGGCAGCGCCTGCTTGTTCGCGACCATGACGTAGGTCGCCTGCATCCAGGGAACGTATTGCTGGTTCGCGGTGCCGAGCTTGCCGAGATCCATCAGGGCCTGCGGGATGCCGCGATCGCCGAGCTTTCCGGCGACATCGTCGATCGGCTGCAGGTCGGCCGGAACGTGCGGCTGCAATTCCCCGTGCAGGGCGCCGACGACGCTCGCCGTGCGCTTGCCGGCCTGCGTCTCCGCCTTCATGCGCACCGCGAAGGGCGAGGGCTCGTCGACGACATAGGTGACCTTGCCCGGGATGCCCTTCAGGAGCACGTCGCGGACCTTGGTCGCCTCCTCGATCGGCCGGAGCTGAGTCGAATAGAAGAGCGTGTCCTGCGCCTTCGCCGCGGCGAGGCTTCCCAGGAGCAGCGCCGCGGCGAGGGCGGCGCGGAACGGCGGATGCGGCTTCATCGGTCTCCTCCCAACGGTCCCTTGTCGGCGTCTCCCTGCGGCCCGGGTTCCGATAGGCCGAAAGGCTTGAGGTCAGGGCGGCGGCCCCTCCGTGGCGCGCGGCACTTGCCGGACGGGCAGGACGCGCTGCAGATCGCGGATGTCCGCGCCTCCGATCCGCGCGATGACGAGATCGGCGAGTTCGCGCCCGATGTCGGGGGCGTCGATTTCCATCGTCGACAGCGGCGGCTCCGCGAAAGCGGAGGCAGGCAGGTTGTCGTGTCCGACCACCGCCGCGTCGAGTCCCGGGCGCAGGCCGCGCTCGCGGAGCGCGCGCATCGCGCCGAGGGCCATGCTGTCCGTCGCGCAGAGAAAGGCGGTTGGCGCCGCCTGCGCGCGAAGGAGAGACTGCGCCGCGTCGTAGCCGCCCTGCTCCGTCGGCGCCCCGCTCGCCTCCGCGCTGGCGTCGAGGCCGAGGCCTGCCATGGCGTCCTTCCAGCCCGATCGGCGCAGATGCGCGAAGGTCAGCTCCTGCGGCGCCGTGACATGCGCGATGCGGCGATGTCCCAGCGCCGCGAGGCGCTCCGTCGCGCTGCGGAAACCGGCTGCCCCGTCGCCGTCGACGAAAGCGTGCCTGTCGAGGCGCGTGCGGCCATGCGCGACGAACGGCAGGCCGGATTCGAGGAGCAGGCGGATGCGCGCGTCGTCGCGGCGGGTTCGCACGACGATCAGGGCGTCGGCGCGGCGGCCCTCGACGAGGCGGCGGCAGAGCGCAAGTTCGGCTTCGGGGCCGACCGTCGGCAGGAGCATGAGGTCGAGCCCCTGCGCCGCAAGGCGCTCGCCGCAGGTCGCCAGCATTTCGAAGAAGACCGGCGGGCCGACGCGCCCCGTCTCGCTCGGCAGCGTCACCGCGACCGTCTCGGCCTTGCGTGTCCGCAGGCTGCGCGCGGCGGCGTTGGGCCGGTAGTGGGCCGCGGCCGCGGCGGCCCGGACGCGTTCGCGCGTGGCCGGCGAAACGTCGGGATAGCCGTCGAGGGCGCGCGAGACCGTCGTCACCGAGAGGTGCAAGGAGCTTGCGAGCTGCCTGAGCTTCGACATCGGTTGACCTGCGGCGGCCGGAGTGTCGTCCGAAACGTTTTGGGCGTCAACACGGCCGCAATGCCGTGGCCCGAAATCGCCTGCCCGGCCTGCCGGACCGGTTGACTCACACCTCTCGCCCGGCGGCTCGAACCTCACGTGGCAGCGCTCGGCGCGTGAACAAAGACGCGCCTTCCCTCCCTAATGGGCTAGCGGATTCACACTTCGCGGCTGCAGCTCCAAGCGCTCGAAAAGAGCGCGATTCGCCTCTCCCCGCTTGCGGGGAGGGGGCCGCCGGACCTCGGGTCTACCCGAGGTCCGTTCTTTGGTGCGCAAGCGGGGAACACCCGGCTTGCGAAGGCGGCAAGCCTGCGCAGCAGGCGAGGGTGAGGGGGCGGTGACGGAGGAGGCGCCGCGTCGGGGAAGGCGCCTTTTTTTGCACCGCCCCCTCACCCCCGCTTCGCTTCGCTCCGCTCGTTCGGCCGAAGGCCGAACCCTCTCCCCGCAAGCGGGGAGAGGCGAATCCGCGCCTTTCGCCAAGATGTGTGCATCCGCTAGCCTTCAGGGGAGCGCGCGCGCTTCTTCTCGTTCGCCGCACGGCATGTCCGGCAGATGTCGCAAATGCCCGCCGCATTGCATACGCTGCGCGCCGACGATTGCAGGAACGGCAAAGGGGGACGACGTGGGTGGCATCATTCTGGTGACCGGCGGCAGCCGCGGCATCGGCGCATCGATCTGCAGGCAGGCGGCCGCGCGCGGCTACGACGTGGCGATCAACTACAACGCGTCGCCGGGCGCGGCCGAGGCCCTGGCGGCGGACATCGTGCGCGAGGGCGGCAAGGCGATCGCGGTGCAGGCCGACGTCACGCGGGAGGACGAGGTCGTGCGCATGTTCGAGACCGTGGACCGGGAGCTCGGCGCGGTCACCGCCCTCGTCAACAACGCGGGAGGCTCCCGCTTCCCCGCCGCACCGGTGGGCAATCAGCTCGCCGATTCGCCGATGGCCCAGATCGGCGGCATCATCGCCCTGAACCTGACCTCGGTCGCGCTCTGCAGCCGGGAGGCGGTGCGGCGAATGTCGACGAAGGTCGGCGGGAAGGGCGGCGCGATCGTCAACGTCTCCTCCGACTGCGCCCGGCGCGGCGGCCCGCCATATCGGCGCGACGGCGTCAAGAACCTCGTCCTGTACGGCGCCGCGAAGGCGGGGGTCGATGCCTTCACCCTCGGCCTTGCGACCGAAGTGGCGGATCAGGGCATCCGCGTGAACGCGGTGCGTCCGGCGACGATCGTCACCGAGGCGCACAACGCGGATGGCGGCGCCGGCCATTACGAGCGCATGTCGCGGCTGATCCCGATGGGACGTCCGGGCCAGCCTCAGGAGGTGTCGGAGGTCGTGCTCTTCCTCCTCTCCGACGGCGCGTCGTTCGTGACGGCCGCTCTCGTCGACGTCACCGGCGGGCGATAGGCGTGCGGGTCGCCGTGACCGGGGCCGGCGGGCGGCTCGGACGGGCGGTCTGCGCCGAGCTTCTCGCGGCCGGCTGCGCCGTCGTCGGCATCGACCGGACCGACCCGCACGACGGCACCGCCGAGGGTCCGGTGGTGCGGCGCGTTCTCGATCTCCGCAGCGGCGAATCGCTGAAGGCTGCGCTCGAGGGCTGCGATGCCGTCGTGCACCTCGCGGCGCTGCCGACGCCGGCGGCGGGAACGCCGGCGCAGGTCTGGGGCGAGAACTGCGAGACGGCCGGCGCCGCGCTCTTCGCGGCGGCGGACGCGGGCATCCGCGCTTTCGTCCTCGCGTCGAGCCAGTCGGCGCTCGGCCTTGCCTGGGCGGAGACGATCGTGCCTCCCGCCTACCTGCCCGCGGACGAGGATCATCCCTGCTGGCCGTCGGACGCGTACAGCGCTTCGAAGCTCGCGGGCGAACTGCTCGCGGCCGCCTGGTGCCGGCGCGGCGCCCTCGACGTGCGCTGCCTGCGCTTTCCGGTGATCTGGGATCCGGCCGCCCGCGACGAGCATGTCCGGCGGCGCCTCGACGCGCCGGACCAGGCCGCCAAGAGCCTTTGGGCCTATGTCGACCTGCGCGACGCGGCCCGGGCGGTCCGCCTCTGCCTCGAACGGCCCCGGGCCGGCTTTGAAATCCTGAACGTGACCGCCGCCCGCGCCTTCGCGCCTGCGCCGGTGGCCGAACTCGTCGAACGGTTTTTCCCGCGGCTCCGCGACATCCGCGTGCCGCTGGCCGCCGACACTGCCTTGTTCGACCCGCGCCGGGCCGAGGCGGCGATCGGCTTTCGCGCCCGCCACGTCTGGACGCCGGGCGGCGCCCGCGAGTGAGGCGCGTTCTTCCGCGAGCGCCCCCTGGCCAGGCCCCGGAATCGGGCCATTTCGGTTCAAGCTCAGGCGGGGTATCTCTGGAGCATGAAGCAGGACAAGCCTCCACCTGCCAGGCGCAGGTCCCGCGCGACTTGGAGCGGGCCGATGAGCGGCGAAAGGTCGCAGCCGAAGTCGCCGTATCAGCAGGCTTTGCGCGTCCTCGAAATCACGCCTGCGGCCGTCAAAAAGCGCCTCAGTCATCGCCTTGCACAGATGATCGGGCCCGGCCGGCGCATCAGCTTTTCGGAGGCGGCGCAGCTGACCGGAATCAAGGAGCGGACGCTGCGCGCCTATGTCGACGGCACCGCCTGCCCGAACCTCGCGCGCTACGAACGGATGCTGCGCGTGTTCGGTCCGGAGACGGGCATCGAGCTCGCTTACATGCTCGGATGGGAGCCGCGCGGCAACAACAGGCCGCAGCCGAGCACGGCGCACCTCGCCGAGCTCCGGAACGGCATCGCGCAGGCGCTCGCCGCGATCGAGCACGTGCTCGCCGAGATCAAGGACCAGCGCTCGCCGATCCTCAAGAGCCCTCCCTAGAGCATGATGCGGATTGATTGAATGCGCTGACGGTGCCTGACCGCTCGCGGAAGAAGCGCCCCGCGCCTCCCCCCGCAAGGGGCTAGCGGATGCACACATCTTTGCGAAAGGCGCGGATTCGCCTCTCCCCGCTTGCGGGGAGAGGGTTCGGCCTCCGGCCGAACGAGCGCAGCGAAGCGGAGCGGGGGTGAGGGGGCGGTGCAGAAAAAAGCGCCTTCCCCGACGCAGCGCCTCTTTCTGCGCCGCCCCCTCACCCTCGCCTGCTGCGCAGGCTTGCCGCCTTCGGCGGCCCTCTCCCCGCAGGCGGGGAGAGGCGAATCGCGCTGCTTCTTGACCGCTTTGAGCAGCGATCGGCGCGATTCTCTCACAGGGCAGTGTGCTCTCGCTAAAGGGACGCTTGCGCATCGCCGCCGCCGGCCGTGCCCGACGCTTTCGCGAGCTCGGCATCGATGACGCGCAAGACCGCGCGAAGCTCCGCTGCCGTCGCCTGAAGGTCGACGGCGCCCGGCGGCAGGCGCAGGCCGGACCGCGGCGTCCAGCCGAGCATCGTCTGCAGGTCGCTCGTCGCGGTCGGCCCGAGCACGGCGAGCAGGCGGTGCCACTTCGTCAGATTCGGGCAGGCGGTCCCGGCGACGTAGGACTTGAGCGTCCTGATATCGATTCCGGTGAGATCGGCGACGCCCCGGTAGGACCAGAGCCGGCCCGGGCCGACCAGTTGCCGCAAACGGCGGCTCAGCCGCCGCGCGCATTCCTCGGTCGTGATCTCGCTGACGTCGAGAGCCTTCACGGATTTGCCCCTGCCGCGCCCGGCATGCGTTTTGACGGCGCATGATACGCAAATAATCTGTTTTGGATCAACGGTTTACGAATGCCATTCTCAACGTTCTGCAGCATTTGGACATTGATTTGCCGGCCCCGGCCTGCTCTCATCGCGGCAACGGACGAACATCAGGTGCCCTGGGGAGGGGTCGCTTGTCGGGAGGAATGGCCACAAACGCCGGGGCGGCGGTCGCGGGCGGCCTCCCTCGTGTCCGCGTCGGGCAAGGCTGGCTGCGCCCCGACGAGAAGCGGTCGCTGCTGTTCGTTCTGCCGTTCCTCGTCATCGAGATCGCGCTCGTCGCCGTGCCCCTCGGCATCGGCTTCTACTATTCCTTCTTCAAGGTCGACTATTTCGAGCTGACGGCGTTCAGGGGACTCGGCAATTATTGGCGCGTGCTGACCTCGCCGATGGTCCTGTCGAGTCTCGCCGCGACGGCGATCTTCTCGACCTTCGCGTTGATCTTCACCATGACCGTCGGGATGGGCCTGGCGCTGCATCTCGAGCGTGACAGCCGCTGGCGCGTCGCCGTCCGGGCGGTGGCGCTCGTGCCGTACGTGATCTCGATGCTCGTCGGCTCGCTCCTGTTGCGTTGGATCTTCTCGAAGGACGCCGGAATCATGAGCGTCGCGCTCGGCCCGCTCGGGATGGGCGATCTTGCGATTCTCGCCGACCCGGGCACGGCGATGGCGGCGCTCGTGTTCAACGCGGTGTGGCGCGACAGCGCCTTCGCGATGATCGTTCTTCTCGCGGGGCTGAAGAGCATCCCGCCGCAGCTCTACGATGCCGCCCGGGTCGACGGCGCCGGCGCGTTCTACCGGTTCCGGCGCATCACCCTGCCGCTGATGCGGCTGTCGATCCTCATCGCCGTCGTGCGGCTGCTCATCCACTTCGTCAACGTCCTGACCTTCGCGCTGATCCTCACCGGCGGCGGCCCGAACGGGGCGACGCAGACGACCGGGCTTGCCCTCTACCGCCTCGGCTTCATCGAATTCCGCCTCGGCGAGGCCAACGCGCTCGCCGTCCTCGTCTTCCTGTTCAACCTCGTCCTCGTCGCCTGCAACCTGCTCCTGTTCCGCCAGCGCCGGGGAGCGGCGCGATGACCTTGCCGGCGATGCGGCCATGGCGGGCGCGGCGGCTGACGCAGCGCGTCGTCGACGGCCTCATCAACCTCGCCATCATGCTGTTCGCGCTGGGTCCGATCCTCTGGGGCCTGTCGACCTCGCTGAAGCCGACGGAGGACATTCTCGTCTACCCGCCACAGCTCATTCCAGGCCGGCCGACGCTCGACCATTATCGACTGCTCTTCGATACCGGCATCCACGGGCCCATCCTCAACAGCATCGTCGTCTCGGTCGGGGCGGTGCTGCTGTCGCTCGGCATCGGCACGAGCGCCGCCTATGCCATCGCGCGCCTGCAATTCCGCGGCAAGAGCGCGCTCTTGTTCTTCATCGTCGCGCTGATGAGCATCCCGCTGCCGTCGCTCATCGTGCCGACCTTCACCTTCCTCGCCAACGTGCACCTGACGAACAGCCTGTTCGGCCTCGTCCTTCTCTATGCCGCCTATCAGATCCCTCTGACGGTCTGGATCCTTTACAGCTACTTCCAGAGCCTGCCGGTGGAACTCGAGCACGCGGCGCTGATCGACGGCTATTCGCGCTTGCAGACGCTGCGCAAGGTCGTCCTGCCCCTGTCCGGTCCCGGCCTCGTCGCCGCCGGTCTGTTCGTCGTCACCTTCGCCTGGAACGACTTCGTGGTCGCGGTCGCGATGATCTCCGGCGCCGACATCAAGACCCTGCCGGTCGCGATCTACGGCTATCTCGGCTTCTACGGCCGCGACTGGGGCCCGCTCACCGCGGCGGCGATCATCTCGATCCTCCCCGTCATCGCCGTCTTCATCTTCTTTCAGCGATATTTTCTGAGCGGCATGACGAGCGGCGGGAGCAAGAGTTGAGCCCATGAGCTTCGTTCGCTTCCGCGGTGTCACGAAGCGGTTCGGCCAGGTCACGGCGCTCGATTCGCTCGACCTCGACATCGAGGAGGGAGAGTTCGTCTCCCTGCTCGGTCCCTCGGGGTCCGGCAAGACGACCACCCTCAACATCCTCGCGGGATTGCTCGAGGCGGACGGCGGCGAGATCTTCATCGGCGGCAAGCCGGTCAACGGCGTCAGCCCCGACAGGCGGGACATCGCGATGGTGTTCCAGTCCTATGCCCTCTATCCGCACATGACGGTGTTCGAGAACGTCGCCTTTCCGCTGCGCGCCCGGCGCCCGCGGATCGAGCGCGGCGAGGTCGAACGGCGCGTCGTCCGCGTCGCCGGCATTCTCGGCATCGGCGACCTGCTCGCCCGCTATCCGAAGGAACTCTCCGGCGGCCAGCAGCAGCGGGTTGCCCTCGGGCGCGCGATGGTGCGCGATCCGAAGGTGTTCCTCCTCGACGAGCCCCTGTCGAACCTCGACGCGCGCCTGCGGATGCGGATGCGCCACGACCTCAAGGCCCTTCACCAGCGCATCGGGTCGACGATCGTCTACGTCACGCACGATCAGGCGGAGGCGATGTCGATGTCGTCGCGCATCGCCGTCTTCAACAAGGGCGCCCTGCAGCAATACGCGCCGCCGCGCGAGATCTACAACCGTCCGGCCAACGTCTTCGTCGCCAACTTCGTCGGCGATCGCGAGATCAGCCTGATCGACGGGCGTCTCGCGGCGAACGGGAGCGGCTTGCATTTCGATGGCGAGAATCTCTCGCTCGCGCTGCCGGACTCGACCGGCCGGCTGGCCCCGTTCGCCGGCCGCCCCGTGCGGCTCGGCTTGCGCATGGAATCGCTCCGCCTCGCCGCCTTCGGCGCGCCGGAGGCGCTATCCGCCGTCGTGACGCAGACGGAGCCGGCGGGACCGGACCTCGTCGTCTTCGCGACGGCGGGCGGATCGGTCGAACTCTGCTGCCGGGCCGAGCCCGGAACACGGGTCAGGCCGGGCGATCGGGTCGGCCTCGCGGTCGTTCCTGACCATCTGCATTTCTTCGATCCGGCGACGGGCAATTCGCTCGGCGCCGGAGGCGTCGCCGAGTGAACGAGGACGAGACGAACACGCCAAGAGGGAGGGAAACCATGAAAGCGAATTCGGCAGGTCGCATCGCCGTCTGGCTCGCCGGGGCGGTGATGTCCGGCATCCTGGCGGCGGGTCCGGCCGGGGCCCAGACGAACGTCACCATGTGGACGTTCCTCGATCCGAACAAGACCTCGCCCCGCGAGGTCGCCCTGAAGCAGATGATCGCGGATTTCGAGGCCGCCAATCCGGGCATCAAGGTCACGGTCGAGCCTCAGGACTTCGCGCAGATGCCGGCGAAGTTCTATCTCGGCCACCGCACCGGCGGGAACCCCGACATCGTCTGGATCGACGCCAAGAATCTGGCGGGGCTGGAGCGATCCGGTTCCGGCGCGGATCTCGACGCGCTCGTCACGAAGAACTGGTCGCAGGCCGATCGCGACGACTACTACGCCAAATCCGCCTGGGATGCGGCCCTGTTCGGCAAGACCCGCATGGCGTTGCCGATCTTCAACGGCGGCAGCATGATCTACTATCGCAAGGACCTCCTCGCCAAGGCCGGCATCGATCCGAAGTCCCTGACGACGTGGGACGCAATCCTGAAGGCGGCGAAGAAGCTCACCGTCGACAGCGACAATGACGGCCGCGTCGACGTCTGGGGCTTCGGCATGCCGCTGTCGCCGCTGAAGACGGAGGCGTCCCCGATCTATATCAGCCTGCTCGAGAAGCCGGACGCGCTCTACACGGACGGCTGCAAGGCGCATTTCGCGACCGAGCTCGGCGCCAAGGGACTGACGTACACGGCCGATCTCATCACCAAGGAGAAGGTGACGCCGCAGGAGGCGCTGGTCCTCAACGTCGACGACATCACGGACCAGTTCATCGCCGGGCGCTATGCGATCGCGATCGGCTCCAACCTCCGCTACAGCGTCGTGCGCAGCCGCGCCACCTTCGGCAAGGACAATTTCGATATCATGAAATGGCCGTCCTGGACCGGCCAGAAGCCCGGCGCCACGCCCCTGTCCGGCTGGTGGGTGGCGATCTGGAAGAATTCGAAGCATCAGGCCGAAGCGGCGAAGTTCGTCGATTACATGCTTGGGCCGAAGGGCGTGATGCTGTGGTCGACCACCGGCGGCCAGGTTCCGACGCGAAGCTCGATCCGCACCGACAAGGCGCTCGCCGGGCCGGAGAACGACTGGGTGCGCCTGATGATCGATGCCTGGGGCGAGACGGGCTACATGGATCCGCCGGCCTGCAACACGCGGACCCTGCAGGGTGCCCTGAACGAGGCGACGGCGCGGGTCGTGATCGACAAGATCGATCCGATGGCGGCGCTCAAGGAAGCCGAGCAGAAGTTCTCCGACGCGCAATGACGGCAGGGCCGGCGCGGGATTCGCCCGCGCCGGCCGCTTCGCGCAATCCCGCAGGCATCGAGCGGCGACAGCCTCAATGGTCAGGACGGCGGACATCATCATCGTCGGAGCGGGCACGGCCGGCTGCCTTCTCGCCGGCCGGCTGTCGGAGGATCCGGCATGCAAGGTCGTCCTGATCGAGGCCGGCGGCAGCGACTGGAATCCGATCTTTCGCGTCCCCCTGATGACAGGCATCCTGTTTCGGCAGTCCTACGCGAACTGGCTGTTCGAGACGGAGCCGGAATCCGAGCTCGACCATCGGCGCATCGCCTGGCCGCGCGGCCGCGTCGTCGGCGGCTCGTCGACGATCAACGGCATGATCTGGCATCGCGGCCGGCCCTCCGACTACGATCGATGGGCGCAGCCGGGCCTCAGGAGCTGGAACTGGGATTCCGTCCTGCCGCGCTTTCGCGCTCTCGAGCGGTTCGAGCACGGCGCCTGCGACGAGCATGGCGGCCACGGGCCGGTTCCCGTCGCCGAAAGCACCAGCGACAACCCGCTGCACGACGCCTTCCTGGCGGCAGCCGAGCAGGCGGGCCACCGCCGCATCCGCGACTACAACGTGCCGCCGCACGAGGGCGCCAGCCGCTACTTCTTCACCATCGCGGACGGCGAGCGCTGGTCCGCGGCGCGCTCCTTCCTTTGGCCGGCGCTGTCGCGTCCCAATCTCGAAGTCCTGCGGCGGGCCTGCGTGTCGCGGCTGACGACCGACGGCGGCGTCGCCACCGGCGTCGTCGTCAGGCATGGCGGCGTCACCGAGACGATCGCGGCCGGGACGATCGTCCTCAGCGCCGGGACGATCGGCTCGCCGCAGCTTCTGATGCTCTCGGGCATCGGTCCCGCCGATCATCTTAGCGCCATCGGCGTGCCGGTGATCGCCGATCGGCCCGGCGTCGGCAGCAATCTCCAGGACCATCTCTCGATCCGTGTCCAGCACGCCTGCCGGCTGCCGGTGACCCTGCACAGCCTGACCCGTGTCGACCGGGCGGGCGTCGCACTGATGCAGGCGCTCGTCCTGCGGCGAGGTCCGGCGACGGCCATGCCGATCGGCTCGGCGATCCACTTCCGCAGCGAGCCTTCGCTCCCGGAGCCGGACATTCAGGGTTTCTTCACGCCCTCCCATTCGCAGGCGACGCTGCGGATCCCGTTCGTGAAGGCTTCGGCTCCGGGCGGAAACCGGCATGCCTACTCGCTGTCGTTCTACGTCATGCGTCCGGAGAGCCGCGGCGAGATCCGGCTGCGCGACGCCGATCCGGCGAGCCGGCCGCTGATCCGCCCGAACTATCTCTCCGACGCGCGCGATCGCCGCGGCGTTCACCGGGCGCTCGCCAAGGTGCGTGAAATCTTTGCCCAGCCGGCCTTCGACCGCTATCGCGGGGACGAGCTGACGCCGGGGCCGCAGGCGAGGTCGGAGGCGGAGATCGACCGCTGGATCGCCGCGACCGGCGGCTCGGCCTTTCATCCGACGAGCAGTTGCAAGATGGGCACCGCGGGCGACGGCATGGCCGTCGTCGACGAGAACCTCAACGTCTTCGGGATCGGCCGATTGAAGGTCGCCGACGCCTCGGTCATGCCGACCGTGGTCAGCGGAAACACGAACGCGGCAACGATGATGATCGCGGCGCGCTGCCACGAGCTCGTCCGCGCCGGACTCTGACGGACACAGGAACCAGCAAGATCATGCGAATCGAAAAGATTGAAGGCATTCCGGTGACGATCCCCGGCCGGGCGCCGATCCTCACGAGCTACGGCTCGCTGACCTCGTGGGCGCGCACGATCGTGCGCATCACGACGGACAACGGCCTCATCGGCTACGGCGACGTCTCGGCGCGCGTGAAGCCGGAGACGCTGAAGACCTTCGAGCCGTCGCTGCGCGGCTTGAGCCCGTGGAGCACGAGCGTCATCGGCGCCCGCATCAAGAACTGGAACTACTACCCCTGGCAGAAGCTCGAGCCGATCATGGCCGGGATCGAAATGGCCTGCCTCGACCTGCAGGGCAAGGCGGCGCAGGTGCCGGTCTACGAGCTCCTCGGCGGCAAGGTCAGGGATACGATCCCCGTCTCCGGCTACCTGTTCTATTCGCACGCCAACAAGGACGGATCGGAGAAGGTCCACACGCCAGACGACATCGTCGGCCTGGCGCGACGCTTCGTCGACGCCTACGGCTTTTCGACGCTCAAGCTGAAGGGCGGCTATTTCTCGCCGGAGACGGACAGGGACAGCCTGTTCGCGCTGCGCGAGAGCTTCGGCAGGGACATGCGCCTTCGCCTCGATCCGCAGGGATCGTGGACGACGACGACGGCGATCCGGATCGGGCGCGAGCTCGACGCCATCGGGCTCGAATACTACGAGGATCCGTGCTGGGGCATCTCGGCGATGGCGACAGTGCGCCGGGCGGTCTCGACGCCGATGTCGACCAACATGTGCGTGACGAGCTTCGAGGAGTTCGGCCCGGGCCTCGCGGCGGGGGCCGTCGACATCGTTCTGAGCGATCTCTGGTACTGGGGCGGCATGCGGCCGACGATCGAGCTCGACCGGCTCTGCGCGGCGACGGGCCTCGACGTCGGCATCCACAGCGGCACCGAACTCGGCATCGGCTGGGCCGCGATGATCCATGCGGGCGTCGCGATGCCCCACTGCACGCTCGCCGCGGACGCCATGTACACGCACCTGACCGACGACGTCATTAAGGGCGGCCGGCTTCTCCCGGTCGACGGCCGCATCGCGCCGCCGGAGGGCGTCGGACTCGGCATCGAGATCGACGAGGAGAAGCTCGCCAAGTACAGCGGCCTGGCGACCTCGGGCGCCGCCGTCGATCGTTTCCTCAATCCGGCCCTTGCGGACATGGCGCGCCCGGGCTGGTTCCCGTCCATGCCGGCATGGTGAGAGCGATGCTCAAATACGATCTCGGAGAAGTCGCGGCCCGCTTCTCGAAACTCTACGTCCCCGCCGTGTGCGACGTGCTCGACGATTACGAGCTGCGCCATCAATACGTGGATTCCGGCCTGCACCCCCTGCACCACACGATGAAGGTGGCCGGCCCGGCCTTCACGATCCAGGGGCGGCAGGATTCCACCCGCGACATCGCCAAGCGCATGGGCCCGCGGGTAATCGACCAGTTCACCCCCGGCGTCGTCGCGATGTACGACACCAGCGGCGACACGACCACCGGCGTCTGGGGCGAGTTGTGGAGCGCCGGCGCGAGCCGGCGCGGCTGCGTCGGGGCCGTCGTCGACGGCGGCATCCGCGACACCGCCTTCATCCGCGGCGCGGGCTTCCCGATCTTCCACCGCTTCAAGAGCCCCGCGGACGCGGTCGGCCGGTTCAACATCGTCGATTTCAACTGCCCCGTGACGATCGGCGGGGTCCGCGTCGAGCCGGGTGACTATGTCTTCGGCGACGAGGACGGCGTCGTGATCGTTCCTGCGGCCCTGACGATCGAAGTGCTCGAGAAGGCAGAACGCATCCTCGTCCGCGAAAGCAAGATCCGCAATTCGCTCAGCGAGGGAAAGGCCCTCGCGGACCTCTATCTCGAGCACGGGAAATTCTGAAGCGGCGAAGGCGCGGCAACGAAGAAGCGCGTCCTCCGCCTCTCCCCGCTTGCTGCCATCGCGCCTCTCGCGCCCGCTCCCCTTGCGGGGCTGGAGCAGCATCCGTTCATATAGAATCGACGTGACGTCGTCGTTCCGGGGCCGCGAAGCGGAGCCCGGAACCCGTGCACCCGCAGGCCGAGGACGAGCGCCGCACGGTCGCGCACCCTTCTGCGCCGTCGGCGGTTATGGATCCCGGGCTCCGCTTCGCGGCCCCGGATGACAGGGCGGTGATGGGTCGACCTGGACGGATTGGCTCTAGAATTCACACTTCGCAACTACCGCTCCAGGCGGTCAAAAAAGAAGTGCGCTTCGCCTCTCCCCGCGAGCGGGGAGAGGCGAAGCCGCGCCTTCGGCCCTCACTCCGAGGTGATGTTGTACTTCGTGACGATCGGGCGCCACTTCTCGACTTCGGCCTTGACGAGCTTCTCGAAGGCTTCCGGGGTGCTGCTGCTCGGGGTGATGCCGGCGCCGGCCAGCTTCTCGCGGGTGGCGGGGTCGCGCAGGATGGCGACGACGGCGGTGTTCATCTCGCTGACGATCTCCGCCGGAATGCCCTTCGGGCCCTCCATGCCGTACCAGGGCTCGGCGGTGAAATCGAGGCCGATCTCGCGCAGGGTCGGGACGTCGGGCAGTTGCTCGAGGCGCTTGTTGCCGATGATGGCGAGGGCCCGCAGCTTGCCGGACTTGATCTGCGTGAGATAGCCGCCGGTGAGGTCGATCACCGCGTCGATCTGGCCCGCCAGCATGTCGCTGATCATCTGCGGCGCGCCCTTGTAGGGGATGAGGTTGAACTTCGTGCCGAGCATGTCCTGCAGGGCGAGCTGGGTCATGTGGGCGTAGGTGCCGTGGCCGGGATTGCCGAACTGCACCTTGCCGGCATTGTCCTTGGCGAAGGCGAAGAATTCCTTCGCGTCCTTCGCGGTCAGCTTCGGACCCGCGACGATCAGCATCGGGTCCTCGTTCGTCACCGTGATGAAGCTGAAGTCGGTGAGCGGGTTGAAGGGCAGCGACTTGAAGGTCAGGCTGTTGTTCGCCGCCGGGCCCGGCGTCGAGACGATGTAGGTGTAGCCGTCGGGCGCCGCCTTCGCGACGAAGTTCTGGCCGATGTTGCCGGTGGCGCCGACGCGGTTCTCGACCACCACCTGGTTGCCCCATTTCTTCATCAGCCCGTCGGCGATGACGCGGGCGACGAGGTCGGCGCCGGTGCCGGCCGGCCAGGGCACGACGATGGTCATGGTCTTGTCCATGGGCCATTTGGCGGCGGCGCCCGTCGCGGCGGCGAAGGCGGCGCCGGCGCCCATGAGACAGGTTGCGATGAGACGGGTGAGGCGCACGATATCCTCCCAAGAAATGTTGGCCGGTCCGCATCGTTGGCGGCCCTGCTTTCGAGTGTAGGTCCCGCGCCCCCGGCCAAGGGCCTAATCGCCAATGATTTCGGAGCCTGAAAAAGGCCCTGTCCCCGCGTCGCTTGCAAAAGGCGATCGGGTAGGCTCAGATTCGAGCGCTTATCGCCGGCGGCGGCCGTCGTCCGCGGGCGCATCGAGGTCGGGATGGCCGAGACAACGGGGGGCCGGCGGATCGCGTCGACCCCAAGGACCTGATCACGGGCGTGCTGCTCTTCGCGCTCGCGGTCGCCTTTGCGACCATCGCCCTGCGCCGGCTCGCCCTCGGCCAGCCCGCGAGCATGGGGCCGGGCTTCTTCCCCCTGACCATCGCCGTCGTCCTCGGCGGGCTCGCCTTGGCGATCGCGATCCGCGCCTTCCGCCGGCAGGGCGAGGCGCTGACCTTCGCCGGCCCGCGGGCGCTCGCCTGCATCCTCCTCGCGCCGGCCGCCTTCGCCCTCGCTGTCGGCCCGCTCGGCTTCATTCCGGCGATCGCGCTCACGGGCTTCGTCGCGGCCTGGGGCAGCCGGCTGATGACGGTCCTCTATGCCGCGCTGCTGACCCTCTTCCTGACGCTCCTGTGCACCGGGATCTTCGTCTACCTGCTGCGCATGCCGGTCTCGCTCTTCGGCCCCTGGCTCGGGGGCTGACGGGCGCCGATGGACCTCCTTTCCCATCTCGCGCTCGGCGCCGCGACGGCGCTCACGCCGGGCAACCTGCTGTTCTGCTTCATCGGCGCCTTTCTCGGCACGGCGGTCGGCGTGCTGCCCGGGGTCGGGCCCCTCGCCACCATCGCGATGCTCTTGCCGATCACCTTCAAGGTCTCGCCCGAAGCCTCGATCATCATGCTCGCCGGCATCTTCTACGGCGCCCAGTACGGCGGCTCGACCACCGCCATCCTGATCAACCTGCCGGGTGAGGCCTCCTCCGCGGTCACCGCCATCGACGGCCACCAGATGGCGCGCCAGGGCCGGGCCGGCGTCGCGCTCAGCATCGCCGCCATCGGCTCCTTCATCGCCGGCACGATCTCGACGCTCCTCATCGCCGCCTTCGCGGCGCCGCTCTCCGCCCTCGCGCTGACCTTCGGGCCGGTCGAGTACTTCGCGCTGATGACGCTCGGCCTCGTCGCCTCGATCACCCTCGCCAACGGCTCGCTCCTGAAGGCGCTGGCGATGATCCTCACCGGGCTGCTGCTCGGCTGCGTCGGCACCGACATCTATTCCGGAAGCGCCCGCTTCACCCTCGGCCTCGACGGCCTCGCCGACGGCATTCCCATCGTCGCCTTCGGCGCCGGCATCTACGGCATCTCCGAAATCCTGTCCGAACTCGAGCGCGAGACGACGCAGCGCGCGGTCATCGCCAAGGTCTCGAGCCTCATTCCGAGCCGCCAGGACCTGAAGGACTCCATCGCTCCGATCATGCGCGGCACGGTCCTCGGCTCGCTGCTCGGCGTCCTGCCCGGCGGCGGGCCGCTGCTCGCCTCCTTCGGGTCCTATACGATCGAGAAGAAGATCTCGAAGACGCCGGAGCGCTTCGGCAAGGGCGCCATCGAGGCGGTGGCGGGTCCCGAATCCGCCAACAACGCCGGCGCGCAGACCTCGTTCATCCCGATGCTGACCCTCGGCATTCCCTCGAACCCGATCATGGCCCTGATGATGGGCGCGTTGATCATCCAGGGCGTGCAGCCGGGCCCGGACTTCATGAACCTCTACCCGAACCTCTTCTGGGGCGTGATCGCCTCGATGTGGATCGGCAACCTGATGCTTCTGGTGCTCAACCTGCCGCTCATCGGCATCTGGCTGAAGCTTCTGCAGGTGCCTCAGCGGGCGCTGTTCCCGGCCATCGTCGCCTTCGCTTCCGTCGGCGTCTACAGCGTCAATACCAATCCGTTCGACCTTTACGTGATGATCCTGTTCGGCTTCGTCGGCCACCTCCTGACGAAACTCGAATGCGAGCCGGCGCCGCTGCTCCTCGGCTTCGTGCTCGGCCCGATGATCGAGGAGTATTTCCGGCGCGCCATGGTGATCTCGCAGGGCGACGCCCTCGTCTTCGTGCAGAAGCCGATCAGCGCCGTCATGCTCCTCCTCGCGGTCGCGATGTTCGTCACCGCGCTTCTGCCCGGCATCGCCAAGAAGCGCGACGAGATCTTCGTCGAGGAGGAAAAATAGGCCGCGCGGCCGGGATCGCGCCGCCCAAGATTGCGCGACAAAATCGCGCTCTTCGCCGCCGCCGTTGTCAAACCGAAAGGAGATCGCCGTGCCCTTGTCGGAGCCGCCCCTGGTCGATTCGCATTTCCATCTCTGGCGGGCGGATCTGCCGCTGACCGATACCGCCTGGCACAAGCGGCCGACCGACGCGACGACCGAGGAGTTTCTGTCGATCCTCGACCGCCACGGCATCCTGTTCGGCGTCGTCGCGGCGGCGAGCCTGCACGGCACCTACAACGACTACGTCCGCCAGGCCCTGCGCAGGCACCGGCGGCTGCGGGCGACGGCGACGATCGCGCCCGAAACCGACATCTGGCAGCTCGAGCAGATGAAGGCCGACGGCTTCGTCGGCGTGCGCCTCGTCTGGGGCCTGCTCGACGAGATTCCGGACCTGCGCTCCGGGCCGTATCGCATGATGCTCCGCCGCATCGCCGATCTCGGCTGGCACGTGCACCTGACCGACCGCGCGCACCGCATCGCCGCGACCATTGCCGCCGTCGAGGCCTCCGGCGCGAATCTCGTCGTCGACCATCTCGGCCTCTTCCATTCGCCGGCGGGCGTCGACGGCGAGGCCTTCAAGACCCTGCTCGCCGCCGTCGAGCGCGGACGCACCTGGGTCAAGCTCTCCGGCGGCTTCCGCTTCTCGCCGCCGTCCGCGGCAAAGCCGTACGCGCAGGCCCTCGTCGCGCTCACCGGCGGCGAACGCCTCGTCTGGGGCAGCGACTGGCCGTTTGCGGCCTTCGAGGGCAAGGTCCGCTACGAGGACACGCTCGCGGCCTTCGAGGATTGGGTGCCGGACCCGGCGCTGCGGCGCAAGATCGGCGGCGCCAATCCCCTCAGCTTCTATTTCGGCTGAGGCGGTTTCGCCGGCCGAAAATGAGGCGGATGCGGTTTCCAGCCCCCGGTCCGCCGGGGTAGCGTCCGCGGACGGACCACACGCATCGGGGCGCCCGTCGCGCGCCGCCGCTGCGGCCTTCAACGGAGAATCATCGTGACCGACGCGCCCGCGCGGCAGGCTTCTGTCGCCGTCTTCCACAAGATGCCGCCGCAGGAAACCGACGGCAAGACCAGGACCTGGATTACCCGCGGCGCCAATTTCGTCGTCGCCGTTTCGGAGGTTCAGCCGGGCTCGACATTGGCGCGCGAGAACAACGCCGACGAATACATGGTCATCCTGCCGCCCGGCGGCGCCGCGACCATCGAGGCCGGGAACGAACGCATCGAGGCGGGTTCGGATTCGCTCACCATCGTCCCGCCCGGGCCGAGCAAGGTGACCGCGACGGCGCCGGGTCTCATCGCGCGCATTGTCACGAGCAAGGCCGAAGACCTTCTCGCCAAGGCCGCGAACGCCGCGACCTACGCCGACGGCGCTCCCGAGGTCGCGCCCGTGGTGCCCTGGCCCGATCCCGCCGACGGCTTCAGGCTGCGCCACTATCCGCTGGCGCAATATGCCGATCCGAACGGCGAGCGCATCCAGCCGCGCCTGTTCCGATCGACGAACATGATGGTGAACCTGTTCGCGCACTACAAGACGCGGCGCGACACGAAGGCGCTCTCGCCGCACTGGCACGAGGATTTCGAGCAGGCTTCGCTCACCCTCGACGGCACCTGGGTGCATCACCTGCGCTGGCCCTGGAACGCCAACCTCGCCGACTGGCGCCCCGATTGCCACGACGAGATGGAAACGCCGTCGGTGATCATCATCCCGGCGAATGTCGTGCACACGTCGCGCGACGTCGGCGAGGGCATCTCGTCCCTCTACGACATCTTCGTGCCGCCGCGGCTCGACTTCGCCTCGAAGCCGGGATTCGTCATCAACGAGAAGGAATACCCGATGCCGGAGACGGACGGCGCCAAGGTCGTGACGAAGGGGACCTTGCTGAGCTGGCAGAAATCGGCTTGAGGGTCTGCCCCTGCGACCTCATCCTGAGGAACCCTGGACCGCAAGGTCCAGGGTGTCTCGAAGGATGCTCCGGGGAACGCGGGAACGGCCCGACGCCGGGCGTCGCGCGACGGAGTTTCCGAGCCTTCTGGAGCATCCTTCGAGACGGCTCGGACCTTCGGTCCGCCCTCGTCAGGATGAGGTGATTGGGGGTTGTTTCGATTGACGAATCAGACCCTGAGCCCTCTCCCCGCATGCGGGGAGAGGCGATCCGAGCTTCCTGCGCAAGGTCTCCCATGTCCCGCTTCGCCCCGCCCCGTCCCGCGCGCGATCTCGACCACGGGGTCGTCTATCGCAACGACCGCGAATGTTGCGCCTGGCCCTTTCTCGGCGGGCTCTGGCGGACGGGGGACGGCAGCGTTCTCGCCGCCTTCACCCGCAACGACTGCTCCTACGAGAGCCCGGCCGACGTCCATCACGACAACCTCTCCGTGTCCCGCGGCCGCCTGACCACCATCCGCTCGCGCGACAGCGGCGCGAGCTTCGACGCGGGCTCGGTCGAAACCGTCTTCGACATGGCGACGACGGCCGACGAGATCGCCGCCGGCGGCGCCGATTATGCCGGCGAGGCGCCGGTCGACTTCCTCGACCCGGACGTGCTCGTCCTTTCCGGCGCCGTGCCGGCGCATTTCGTGCCGAGCGCGAAACCCTGGCTGCGGCTTTCGAGCGACGGCGGCCGCTCCTGGCGCCGGCCGATCCTGTTGCCGATGGGCGGCCTGTCCTCGCTCTCCGGCCAGGGTTCGGCCATGGTGCGTGCCGACGGCGTCAGCCTGATCGCCATGACGGCGGTGACGCCGGACGGCTGGACGCGCCGGCCCCTCGTCTATGCGAGCGCGGACGGCGGCGGGTCGTGGAATTTCCTCTCCTTCATCACGCCCGAGCAGGACGACGGCGCCGCCGTGAGCGAGAGGAAGGGCTCGCCGCGCTTCGGCGCGCACCGCTATTTCTACGCCCGTCCGATCCCCCTCGCCGACGGGCGCCTCATCGCCTCGATGCGCTCGCAGCGCGACCCGACGAGCGTGCTCTGGACCGAGATGTTCGAGAGCGAGGACGGCGGCCGCACCTGGCGCTTCCTGTCCCGGGTCAACGACTGGGGCGCGCCGGGCGACCTCGTCGAAATGGCGGACGGGCGCATCGCCTGCGTCTACGGCTACCGCCTGCCGCCCTACGGCATCCGGGCCCGCATCAGCGCGGACGGCGGCCGTACCTGGGGCTCGGAACTCGTGCTGCGCGACGACGGCGGCTCGTGGGATCTCGGCTATCCGCGCGTCATCGAGGCCGAGCGCGGAAGGCTCCTCGCCGTCTACTACATCAACCTGAAGAACGATCCGATCCAGGTGAACGGCGGCGTCCGCCACATCGCGCGGACGCTCTTCACGCCCGACTGACCCCGAACGAAGCGAGCCCTCCGTGAGCAAGGCGATCATCAGCGCCGCCATCACCGGCGCCATCCACACCCCTTCGATGTCGCAGCATCTCCCCGTCACGCCGGAGGAGATCGCCGCCGCCGCGGTCGAGGCCGCGGCGGCGGGCGCCGCCATCGTCCACCTGCATGCGCGCAATGCGGAGAGCGGCCGACCGGACCAGTCGCCCGACACGTTCCGCCCGATCGTCCAGGCGATCAAGCAGCGCGCCGACTGCGTCATCAACCTGACGACGGGCGGCGCGCCGACGATGACCGTCGAGGAACGGCTGCAGCCGGCCCTCGTGCTGAAGCCGGAGGTCGCCTCCCTCAACATGGGCTCGATGAATTTCGGGCTCTATCCGATGCTCGAGCGCGCAACCGACTTCAAGCACGACTGGGAGCGGCCCTATATCGAAGGCTCGCGCGACCGCATCTTCCGCAACACCTTCGCGGACATCGAGTACATCCTCACCGCCTGCAGCGACAACGGCACCCGCTTCGAGATCGAGTGCTACGACATCGGTCACCTCTATACGCTGGCGCATTTCGTCGAGCGCGGCCTGATCAAGCCGCCGCTCTTCGTGCAGTCCGTCTTCGGCATCCTCGGCGGCATCGGCACCCACGAGGAGGACGTGCTGCACATGCGCCGCACGGCGAACCGGCTCTTCGGCAAGGATTACCACTGGTCGGTGCTCGCCGGAGGGCGCCACCAGATCCGGATCGCGACCCTCGCCGCGACCCTCGGCGGCAACGTCCGCGTCGGGCTCGAGGATTCGCTCTGGATCGCGCCGAAGCGCCTTGCGACCTCGAGCGCGCAGCAGGTGACCCTGATCCGCGGCATCATCGAGGGCCTCGGCCGCGAGATCGCGACGCCGGAAGAGGCCCGCCAGGCCCTCGGCCTCAAGGGCGGCGACCGGGTGGCGTTCTGACCCCGGCCGGCCCGAGGCCGTATTTCATCTAGTGAAACGATTTGCGTGGCCTCGGGCCCTGCCCGGGGTTATGCTACGATTCAATCAAGAAACGGTGCCGAAGGGCGTCGGCCCTCGGCCCGGACAAAGGGCAGGAGGCGACCCATGGAAGCGACCGAGTTCCCCCTCGGGGCGGGCGAGCAGGCGTCGGCTTGGACCGGAACCGGCCCGCGGGCCGCCGTCGCGAAGGCACCCGGCCGCTGCCGCACGAATTCCCGGCGCGGCCTCTCCGATCCCGGCCGCCGCTCCTATCCGCCGGTCGAGTTCGGTCCGACGGGCCCTCGAAATCCTGCGCACCGTCAACCGCCTGCAGATCGCCTCGATCACCGACATCCACGCCGCCACCCGCCTGCCGAAGCCAACCATCGTGCGCATGCTCGAGACCCTGATGGCGGACGGCTACGTCGCGCGGGACAACATGTTCGGGGGCTACCGGGTCACCTGCCGCGCCCGCGAGCTGAACGCCGGCTACAGCGGCATCTCGATGGTCATCGAGGCCTCCCGCGCCCTCGCCATCGACCTGACGCGCAGCCTGAAATGGCCGATCGGCATCGGCGTCCGCGACGGCGACGCCATCGCCATCCAGTTCTGGACGGGCGCCATCAGCCCCTGGGCGCACACCCACACGGTGCTCGGCCTGCGCCCGAACTTCGTGACCTCGGCGATGGGCCGGGTCTACATCGCCTTCTGCCCGGAAGCCGAGCGGGAGGAACTGATCGAGGGCATGCGCGAGAATCCGGCCTTGTCCTTCGGGCCGCAGAAGGAGAGCGAGCTGCGCCACCTGCTCGTGCGCCTGAAGGCCGACGGCTACGCCATCCGCGATCCGCGCACCGACCCGAAGCAGACGACGACCCTGGCGATGCCGCTCTGCTTCGGCGGGCGCGTGCTCGCGGCGATCAGCATCAGCTTCTACAAGTCGGCGATCCCCTTGCAGGACGTCAACGCCAAGATCATCGAGCCGCTCCGCGCGACGCGCTTCAAGATCGAGGACAACCTCTCCCTCCTGACCCGGGCCGCCGCCTCGCACGCCCTCGGCGACACCTTCCAAGAGCACGGCACGGAGCCCCTCACGCCGACATGAGCCTCGGCCCGCTCGCGCCTCTCCCCGCTTGCGGGGAGAGCGCTGCCGACAGGCAGCAGGCGAGGGTGAGGGGCGGTGCAGGAGAGGGCGCGGCGGCTCCAGCCCGGCACCTCTTCCGTCACCGCCCCCTCACCCCCGCTTCGCTTCGCTCCGCTTGTTTCGATCTCACGATCGAAACCCTCTCCCCGCACGCGGGGAGAGGCGAAATCGCGCCATGCATCGGAATGATGCACACGCTCCGAGGATGAGGGAGTTCGAGCAGGCGGTTTCTCGACGGCGAGGGACGTGGGTCGGAGGGGGCCTGGAAAGATTGTTGAACCGGCGCCCGCGGCGGACGTTGAAGAAAGACGCGGATCGGCTTCTTCTGCCCCCCATCGCTAGGAGGAACGCAGAATGAAAATATTGATTGCCGCGCTCGCCATCCCGCTCGCGATGGCCGCCTGCTCGACCCCGCAGCAAGCCGCCGGGACGGCGACCGGCGTCGTCGCCGGGGCCGTCGTCGGCGGACCGGTTGGCGCCGTTGTCGGCGGCGTCGCCGGGGCGGCCGTCGCCGCGCCGGGCGGGCCGCTCGATCCGGGCTACTGCTATGTGAGGGATCGGGCAGGCAACGTCCTGATCGATCGCGCCGGCAATCCGCGCGTCAGGCGCTGCTAGACCTCCGACCCAGGCGAGGCGCCGCGGGAAGGCGGCCTTGCGCCGCCTTCCCCGTGACGAGGCGCGGATCGTCGAACTATTCCGCACGGCGAAAGGTCGCAAACGCCGAGCGGCGCAGGTCCACGAAGCCGATCCACAATCCGCCGAAAGCTCTCTAGGAAAGCAGAGAGAGGCCCAGAGGCGGAGCGTTCGATGGCAGACGAGACTGCGTTCAAGACCGTAGCGGTGGTGGGAGCCGGACTCGTCGGCTCGGGGTGGGCCGTGATCTTCTCCCTCGCCGGGCTGAACGTGCGCGTGTTCGACCGCGAGGCGGAGACCGGCCACAAGCTCGTCGCCTTCGCGCGGGAGGCGCTGGCCGACATGGCGAAAGCGGGCCTTGCCGGCGACGTCGAGGAGGCTCTCGCCCGGATCACCCTCTGCGACAGCCTCGAGGCCGCCGTCGCCGAAGCGGAGTACGTGCAGGAATCGGTCTTCGAGCGCGTCGACGTCAAGACCGAGATGGCCTCGGCGCTCGGAGCGGCGGTCCGGCCCGCTGCCATCGTCGGCAGTTCGAGCTCCGGCATCCCCGCCTCCGCCTTCACCGCCGAGGCGCCGCGGCGGGAGCGCTTCCTGATCGCGCACCCGGTCAACCCGCCGCATCTCGTTCCGGTGGTCGAACTGATCCCGGCGCCTTGGACGGCGCCGGACGTCGTTCCTGCCGTGCGCGCCTTCATGGAGCGGATCGGCCAGGTGCCCGTCGTCGTGCGGCGCGAGGTCCAGGGCTTCGTGCTCAACCGCCTGCAGGGCGCGCTGCTCAACGAAGCCTTCGCGCTGTTCGAGGAGGGCTACGCCTCCGCCGCCGATATCGACGCCACGATCTGCCACGGGCTCGGCCTGCGCTGGGCCTTCATGGGCCCGTTCGAGACCATCGACCTCAATGCCCCGGGCGGCATCGCCGATTATGCGGAGCGCTTCGGGCCGCTCTATCACGCGCTCGCCCGCTCGCGGACGCAGCCGCGGCCCTGGTCCGGCGATCTCGTCGCCAAGGCGACGGCGGAGCGGCGGGCCGCCCTGCCGGCCGAGAAGCTGCGCGAGCGGCGCGAATGGCGCGACCGGCGGCTGATGCAGCTCGTCGCGCATCTCAAGGCGCATCGCGCCGGCTGAACTCGCCTCGGCGCGAGGGGAGTTTCGATTAGCGAAATCCTGGCGCGCTGAGGGCCGCGCCGGGCCGGCCCTCGCGGCGGCGGGAATCGACTCGTCCTTCGCGGGCACGGTCTCGACGGTGCTCGTCGCCGTCGCCGCCGCGCCTTTGACGGCGCCGGCGCTCAGCTTCAGTCCGGCAGAATATTTTTCGCTGATGAAAGGCCGCCGGCATGATCGTCTGCGCCTACCGGCGGACTACACCACCAGGCGCGCATCACCTTCGGCGTACGGATATTCTTGACGGCATCGACTTCGTCGCGCGCTTCGGCGTCGCGCGATCCTGCGCAACCTCAAGGGCGGCAGCGCCGAGCGCCTTCGCCCAGATGTGCGAATACGATAGCCGCGCTTCCGGGGAGAGGCGAAGGGCTTGCCCCTACTGCCCCGTCAGCCCGGTCGTGCGGATGAACTCTGCTGAGAATCTCCGCTTCCTCCTTGATGATCTTCGTGAACTCGTCCGGCGTCGCCGGGGCGGGGGTGGCGCCGGAGCGGGCGAGGAGGGAGACGAAACCCGGGTCCTTGAGGCTGTCGTTGACGGCCGCGTTCATCTTCGCGCGGATCTCGGCCGGCAGGCCGGCCGGGCCGAACAGGCCCCACCGAGATCTGCGCCTTCTCCATGCCCTTGACGCCTTCCTCCGCCAGCGTCGGCGCCTTCGGCGAATCCGGCGGGTAGTTCTTGTCG
>CAVWII010000002.1:0-392416 GCA_963754975.1 uncultured Alphaproteobacteria bacterium
CACATCGTGCCTGCGGGCGATGCTGCGGCTCGCCCAGGGCCGACTGCTCGACGCCGAGAGCGAGGCGCGCAACGCCATCGAGGTGGCATGGGAGCCCGGCTACCGCGTCGCTCGGATGGCTCACGCGCCGCTCGTCGAGGCGCTCGTCGCCCAGGGCGAGATCGACGCAGCCGACGCCGCACTCACCACGGCCGGGCTCGACGGCGACCTCAGCGACGGCTACATGCTCAACTTCGTCCTCTTCGCACGAGCCAAGCTGCGCCTCGCACAAGGCCGCAACGCCGAGGCCATCACCGACCTCGAGGAGCTTCGACGGCGCGAGACCAAGTGGCGGGGGCGCAATCCCGCCGTCTTCCCCTACCGCTCGCTGCTCGCCCTCGCCGGCGTGCCCGACGGCGCCCCGCCTCGCCGCCGAGGAGGTGGGGCTCGCCCGCGCCTGGGGTGCCGCCGGCGCCGTCGGCCGGGCCCTCCGGGTGCACGGCCTCGTCACGGGCGACCTCGACCGGCTGCAGGAGAGCGTGACGGTGCTCGAACGGATCGGCGGTCAGCAGCGCTGACCGTCCCAGATCCCGACCAGGTCGGTGATCTCCTCCAACGAACAACCGAGCTGCTTGGCCCGGGCGATGAACGCCAACCGGGCCATCGAGCCATCGTCGTAGAGGCGGTAGCCGCCCGCTGCGGCCGGTCGGGTCGACCAGACCGATGTCTTCGTAGAAACGCAGCGCCGACGGGCCGAAACCGCTGCGCTTGGCCGTCTCCCCGATCGTGTACGTGCTCACCCCGTCACCGTAAAGGTTCGACCCGGGGTGAAGGTCAAGAGGGTTGGCGCAAACTTCTTCAACGCGTTCCGGCTCGGTCCGGCCGTGAGGCCCTCGGCGCCGCTGCTTCGATCGGCTGCCGAGGAACGCCGACCGTGCTCCCAAGGGATCACTCACGCCCGCGCACGACACGACCACCGCCAGCACCACGACGATGCTGGGCCAATCAGGTGGGATCGCCGACGGTGACGCCGTAGATGCTCGAGTTGCCGAACGAGATTGCGGAGCCCTGTGGGCATTGGTTGTTCGGCGCGGGTCGTAGGGCGTCGGAGGGCGCTTGGGGAAGTTCGGCGGCCTGCTCCAGGTCTTCCTTCTCGTCACCCACGATCGGCTCGGCGGCTCCGGTGGTGACGTCGACGACGAACGCTTGCCGGTAGGCGTCCATGTCGGGGCAGTCCGCTCCGTCGCGCATGTCGTTCCAGACGAGCGTCGCGCTGGTGCGAGTGGCAACCGCATAGTTGTAGTCGCCGAGGAACTCTGACGTCAGCCCATTGGCACTGGAGGCCCGCGCGTCGCCGGCGAGTGGTCCAGTCGCTATGCGGCTTCTGGTTGGTGGTTGATGGTCCAGGCCCGGGCGAACTCGGTGGGGGTGAGGTCGCCGTGGGCGGTGTGGGGTCGGTTGTCGTTGTAGTCGATGCGCCAGTCCTCGATGATCACGCGGGCTTCGAGGAGGCTGTCGAACTGCCAGCTGTTGAGCAGCTCGTCGCGGAGGCGGCCGTTGAACGACTCGATCCAGGCGTTCTGCCATGGTGAGCCGGGATCGATGAACACGGTGGCGACGTCGTTGAACCGGCACCAGTCGGCGACGGCGTGGGCGATGAACTCGGGTCCGTTGTCGAACCGGACGAACGCCGGCGCGCCGCGCTGGGCGGCGAGCCGGTCGAGGGTGGCGACGACGGCGTCGGCGTCGATGGAGCGGTCGACGACGATGGCCGGGCACTCGCGGGTGAACTCGTCGATCACGTTGAGCAGCTTGAAGGTGCGGCCGTCGACGGTGACGTCGAACTGGAAGTCGAGCGCCCACAGGGCGTTCGGGCGGATCGGGCACATCGCCCCGACATGGGCGCCGACCCCGGTGAGGCGCTTCTTGCGGCGCTTGTAGGGCACCTTCAGGCCCTCGTCGCGCCACAGCCGCCGGACCCGCTTGTCGTTGACCTGCCAGCCCGCGCGGCGGGCGTCCTTGGCGGCGCGGCGCCATCCCCACCGTGGTCGTCGCCGGGCGAAGTCGCGCAGGAACTCCCGCAGCCGTTGCTCGTCGTCGTCGATGACGGGCGGGTCGAGGCGCTGGGTGGAGCGGTGCTGACCGACCACCCGGCACGCTCGCCGTTCGGAGACCCCGAACCGTTCACGCAGCATCGCCGACGGCGCTGCGCTTGCGGTTCGGGGTCAGAAGTTTCCCTCGGCGATCTCCTGGAGCATGTCGATGTCCAGCTCCTGGCCTCGGCGACCAGCTTCTTCAGCCGGGCGTTCTCCGCCTCGAGCTCCTTCAGCCGCTTCGCGTCGCTGGCCTTCATCCCGCCGTACTGGGCGAGCCAGCGATGCCACGTCGACTCGGCGATCTCGAGATGCCGACACACCTCGTCGAGCTCCTTGCCGGCCGCCAGCTGCTTGTGGCCCTCGGCCAGCTTGCGGATGATCTGATCCGGCGTGTGCCGCCGGCGCTTCCTCGATGTCACGGTGCTGCGCTGCTTCCTGCCCTCACGGGCATCACAGTCGCACAACACCTGGACCACTACGAGGGGCACCCCACGGTGCATCGGTGTCACCGTGTTGTTCGGGGCCACGTAGTTGACGACGCCGAGCATCAGCCGTGGTAAGGCGGTCGTGGCCTGCCAGTCGGCGAGGTAGGCGTTGTACGTGACGTACACGTCACCGCCGTCGGGGGCGATGGCGACGGCGGGCTGATTCGCCCGGTCGCTGTCTGTCGACACGATCGCCGGTGCGCTGTAGGTCTGCCCGTTGTTCGTCGAGCGGATCAGGTAGGCCCGTTCCTTGTTCACCCCGGCCCGATCATCCGACCAGGCGACGACGACCTCGTCGGTTGCGTCGGCGCCCGTCGGGGCTCCGTTGGCGATGTCGATGCTGGGGAACACGTCCGTGCGTGCCCCGGCGACACCATCGATGGTGAATCGTCCCTGTGCCGGGTCGAACTGGCCGATCCCTGCGGTGTCGACGATCACCGTGGGACGCTCGAAGTTGCGGCCGCCGTCATCGGAGCGTGCCTGGTAGAAGACGCCGGTCTGGCGTTGCTTGTCGAACCCGGACCACACCACGTACACCCGGCCGTGGCTGTCGGTGCGGATCGCGTCAGCCCTGGCGTCCACCGGCTCTCGTTCCGATTCTCAGCGACTACATCCCCGCCTCGACGAGACCCCAACTCCGTATCCTCGCGTCCGACGTCGAGGCCTTTTCCCGTCGAGGCGGCGGCTGGCGGGAGCACCCTTGGCAAGGCCTGGGTGTGGATGTGACGCAGGTTCACGGTCGACCCGGGTGGAATATCCACCATGGTTGTCGCGTTGCATCAACTATCCCGTGGACCCCGAGGTCCACGCGTACACCTACACCTACACCTCCTCAGGAAGACCTACATGCAGCACTTGCCCGCCTCCGAGCAGCCACAACTCGGCGAAGACCGAGATCCCGAGGTGCCGCCGCAGCTTTGCACTCAACACGGATGGCGTCGCATCCGGGCGACCGCCTCCGCCCCGCGCCGCTTGAAGAAGGTCACTACTGCAGCCGTACTGGCGGCCGTACCTTTCGCACTCATCGGCACGACTGGAGCTCACGCACAAGTGCCGGCCTCGACGCCGATCAGTTGGCAGACCACGCCCAATAGCGAGGTCACGGTCAACCTGACCGTCGACAACCCGGCCGCTGCGGGCTGGCTCGCCGCCTACCCGTGTGCCGACGGGTTCCAAGGCACGTCGAACGTCAACTACGTCGCCGGGCAAACCACCTCGACGGCTGCAGTCGTCCGTTCCGACGCCGCCGGCATGGTGTGCGTCAAGACGATGGCACCGACGGAGATCATCGTGGACCAGTTCGAGGTGCGCCCCGCCGCCGCTGGCCTGAACGTCGGCTCCCCGGCCCGGGTGCTGGACACCCGCAGCACCGGTCAGCGCGGTCAGGCCTGGGCGTTGACCCTCGGCGCGCCGAACGACGTCGCCCTGTTCAACCTCACCGCGGTTCGCCCAGATGGCCCCGGGTTCCTCACCGCCTGGCCATGCGACCAGCCGATGCCGACCGCGTCGAACGTCAACTACGTGGCCGGTGACCCTGCCGTCCCCAACTTCGTCGAAGCCAAGACCAGTGCCGCCGGGCAGGTGTGCATCCACTCGCACGCAACGACCGACATCATCGTCGACAAGGTCGGGGCCGGGTCGAACCCGACGATCACCGCCCACACCCCGGTGCGGGTCATCGACTCACGCAACGACGGCGGATCCTTGCGGCCGGGTGCGCCGCGCAGCTTCCACGCCGCAGCGGGACGCAGCATCGTGTCGTTCAACCTGACCGTCACCGACGGCGCCGGACCCGGCTGGGTCAAGGCGTGGCCGTGTGACCAGCCCGAGCCGTCGACGTCGAACATCAACTTCGTCGCCGGTGAGATCAAGGCGAACTTCGTCAAGGTCCTCACCTCGGCCAGCGGCGACGTCTGCCTGGCAGCGATGACACCCGTCAACGTGATCGTCGACCAGGTCGCCGAGGACACCGCCACGCAGTTCGGAACCGCCCCAACACGGGTCTACGACTCCCGCACCATCGCCCCTCCCGCTCCGGCACCAGCGCCGGCACCCCCAGCGCCGCCGACCACCGCCGTGCCGAGGGGTCGCGTCGCACCGAATCCTGACGGCAGCTGCCCCGACAACGCACCAATCAAGGGCAACGCCAACAGCGGGATCTACCACCGACCCGGCCAGCAGTACTACACCCGAACCAACGCCGAAGACTGCTTCGCCACCCCGGCCGCCGCCGAAGCCGCCGGCTACCGCGCCGCCAAACTATGACCGCCAGCAGACGGAGCGGACGCTCGACCGGCGACGAACGACCCGGTGTCAGATCGGTCACCTACCACCCGGCGGAAGTGCTGGCCGAACTCGCACGTCCTTGACCGGACCTCTGCCGATACTGGGCAAGCACCAGCAGGCGGCGCCTCGGTGCCACGCCCGAGGCGACTGGTGGCGACCAACTGGACGACGGCAAGCTCGCCGCCGTCGATCCTCTTGCGCTCAGCTATCACCCAGGCCCGCGTGAAGCGGCCGGGAGCCGAAATGGTCGGAGAACGCGGTCGAGTGCTTCGCCCGGACGCGGCAGCGGAGAGGCCGGGCCCGCCGCCCGTCCCCTCCGCGCCGTCCCGCCCGTCCCGCCGCCCTGATCCGGGTCGCCCGCCGCCCACGAGGCGCGGCCCGTCCGCCGACCGTCAGGCCGACCGTCAGGCCTCGACCGTGAACTCCGACTTCATGCCGTGCGTGAAGTGCAGCGCTCCGGTGCCCTCCGTGACCGTGCCGTCGCTCGCCATTGTGGTGCCCGTCGGCACGAAGCAGGTGGCCACGTAGTCGCCGGGCACGAGGTCGACGACGGCGAGGCCCTTGGCGTCCTTGTTGCGGGGCGAACGTGCCGCCGACCTGCACGACGAGGGCCTCGGCCTCCTCTTGGGGCAGGGCGAGGATCTCCTCCCAGGACTGCGTCACCCCGTCGGCCTTGCGCATGATCGCCATCTCGTGGGCCTCGGCGCCATCGTTCGACAACAGGATGGCGGCCGTCCCGGCATCGAGCTTGCTCGGCAGCCCCTCGAACTTGTACTCCGACGCCGTGACCTCTTCCTTCTGGTCGAACTCGCAGTGCTCGAACATCCACGGGTCGACGGTGCCCTGGGCGGCCGCGAACTCGGGGCTCTCGAACGAAGCGAAGTCACCGGTCTCCACCACCTGGCGGGCCGCGCCCGTCATCACCCCGAGCGGTTCGGCCAGGTCCTCGGGAGCGTTCTCGTCGACGGCGTCGAGCAGCGGCGTGATGGTCGCCGGGTCCGGCTCGTCGTTGAACTGGGCCGTCACGCCGAGGTAGGGCTCGCAGACGGCGGGGGCCTCGGCGTCGGCGTCGTCGCCGCACGCGCCGAGCGCCAGCGCGGCGCAGGCGCCGAGCGCGGCCAACCCGATGCGTCGCGTGCGGCGGCTCCGGCCGGCCGTCGGCCTGCTCGGTGTGGTGGTCGTGGTACGTGTCATCGCAGCTCCCCTGGTCGCCCGCGTCAGCGGTCCTCGTTGCCCTCGTGTGCGGGCTCGACGAGCGCCTCCAGCAGCCGCAGCAGGTCGAGCCGGCCCTCGAAGGGCGCGTCGACGACCGGCGACGGCTCGGCGTGCACGGTGCCCGACCATCGGCCGGGCCCCGAGAACTCGATCACCACCCGCACCCGGCGAGGTTGCCCAGGAACCCGGTGCGACGTCATCGGGGGGAACCCCGAACCTCGCGCCGGCATCGGCCTCAGGGTCGGTGCCGGTCGCCGTTCCGGCGCGTCAGGGCTCGACCGTGGCGACGCTCCCGGCCCGCCACTCGATCGCCAGCTCGGTCCGGGACCGCACACCGAGCTTGTCGTAGATGTGGGCGAGGTGTGACTCGACGGTCTTGACGCTGATCACGAGTGAGCCCGCGACCTCGCGGTTCGTCCGGCCGTCGGCGACGAGCGCGGCGACCGCCGCTTCGGCCTTGGTCAGGGCGCGGGCGCGACCACCGGCGCGGGCGTCGACGGCGCAGGCCGCGCGCTCCTGGGCACAGCGGGCGACGAACGGTGCCGCGCCGAGGTGCTCGAAGCGACTGCTCGCGGCGTCGAGGAGGTCGGCGGCGACCCGGCGCCGGCCGCGTCGGCGCTCGAACGCGCCGGCGGCGAGCTCCAGCCGGGCCCGGGCGAAGGAGCCCTGGGTGGCTGCGTCCTCGGCGAGGGCGGCGGCGAACACCTCGGCGGTTGCGTCGTCGTCGCCTCGCGCCGCGTGGACGGCGCTCGACGCGCGCGCGATGCACCGGCTCGGGCGTGGGCCCCGCCGTTGCGGGTGCGGGCGACGAGGTCCGCCAGCTCGCGGTCCGCGTCGTCGACCCGTCCGAGCCGGACGAGGGCGTCGACGAGGTCGGCGCGCCACGGTTGCGTGCCCTCCGGGAGCCCGACCGCACGCAGTGCGTCGGCCAACGGCTGCAACACCTCGACGACGGTCGCGTCGTCGTCGGCGGCGACCGCGACGCGGGCGGTGGCCGCGAGCAGCCACAGGCCCGCCGACGCGTTCCCCGTCGCGGCCATCGCCCGCTCGGCGGCCCGGAGGTGGCGCTGCGCCTCCTCGGCGTCGCCGCGCGCCCCGAGCACCGAGGCCGCGACACCGTGGGCCATCGGGCTGGAGAGCAGCTGGCCCGAGTCGTCGAGCACCCGCGCCAGGTCGACGGCCATCGCCAGCGCCTCGTCCCACCGTCCCTGGCGGTACCAGCAGTCGGCGAGCGAGTAGCGCGCGCTCGCGGCGATCAGACCCGGGCCGGTGTGGTGATCCTCGACCAGCGGCGTCAGGAACCGTTCGGCGTCGGCGAACCGGCCGCTCCACAACGCCAGCACGCCGCGGCGTAGCAGACGTCTGGACCGTTGGCGGTCGGCACCCAGGCGGGCGGCCCACCCGGCGACCTCCTCCTCGCCCGCCCGGAGGTCGCCCTGCAGGGCCCACCCGGACACCAGCATCGTCATCGCGTAGGACGCGTCGGTGCCGGACTCGATGCTGTGCTCGAGGGCCCGCCGGGCCCACGCGATCGCCTCGTCGGCGCGCGCCGCGTTGGCCGCGATCGTCGCCAGCAGCCCGGCCACGCGAGCGGCCACGTCGGGGCCGGGGCCGGCGGCCATCGCGTCCACCAGCAGGCGCCGGGCCGCCACCTGGTCGCCATCGAGCAGGGCCAGCTCGCCGCGCACGAGGAGCTCGAGCGACGTACCGGGGGTGCCGGCCGTCGCCAGCAGCTCGACGGCCGCCGCGGTGTCGCCGGCGGTCAGCAGCCAGTGGCAGGCCTGCAGCAGGGCCTCGCTGCGCGCCGCGCCGGGCCCGAGCAGCTCGGCGGCCAGCACGAGCAGCTCGACGGCCGACAGCTCCCATCCGTCGGCGAGTCGGGCGCGGGCGCGCCGGATGCCCTCGGCGGCGAGGTCCGGACACGGTCCGAGGTGGGCACGCAGCTCGTGGCGGAACGCTCGGTCGGGGTCGTCGACGGCTGCCGCCGCAGCGGCGTGGAGCGCCGCGAGACGCCCCGGCGAGAGATCATCCAGCACCGCCGCACGGATGAGCGGATGGGTGACGTCGACGACGCGGCGCCCGCCGCGCACCTGCATGTCGACCAGGCCGTGCTGGACGGCCTCCGACAGCGGTGCGGCGAGGTCGACCGACGCCGTCATGCGGGCGAGCCCGTCGAGCTCGAGGGCGCCGGCCACGGCGACGGCAGCAACGAGCTGCTCGGTCTCCGGCGCGCACGCCGACACCCGGGCGAGCACCATCGACGCGTAGGACCGCGGGGCGGGCAGCGGTCCGAAGCCGGCGGTCAACGTCACCGGGTCGAGCTCGTCCAGCAACGTGACGGACTCCAGCGGGGAGCCGCCCGTGTGGGCGTGGAAGCGTTCGGCCGCCCGAGCCGTGAGGTGGATGCCGGCGCGGATCCGCACGAGCTCGGCGAGGGCGCTGACGGACAGCGGAGCGAGGCGCAGCCGGTGGCCGCGTCCGTCGCGCACGAGGCGGTGGAACGGCTCGAGGCCCGGGGCGGTCGGTCGCTGCACGATCAACAGCACGGCGCGCCGGTCGTGCAGGCGGCGGGTGGCGAACGAGAGCGCCTGCACGGACGCCAGGTCGGCCCACTGGGCGTCGTCGACGACGACGAGCAGCGCCCGCTCGCGACCGTGGTCCTCGGTGAGACCGAGCACGATCTCGCCGACGGCCAGCGGGTCGGGGCGGGTGCCGTCCCGATGGAGGGCGGGCGGGGAGGGGAGCCCGGCCGCGGCGGCCTCGCGGAGCAGCTGGTCGACGATGCCGAAGTCGAGCTGGCGCTCGAGCTCGTCGCCACGCGCCCACAGCACGATCGCGTCGGCCGGCAGCATGGCCGCGACGGCGCGCGCCAGCGCCGACTTCCCCACACCCGGGTCGCCTTCGATCAGGACCAGCTGGGGGGCGCCGTCCAGCGCCCGTTCGACGGCGAGTTCGGCGACGGCGTGCTCCGTGGCGCGACCGACGAGCACCTCCTCGTCGCGTTCGCGCCCTCCGCCCGCCCGACCGTCGTCGCGGCCCGTCACTGACGAGGAAAGCTACCCGTTCGATCAGGCGTCACCCGAGCCGGCCGATGCGGCCGGTCAGGCGTGTGCTGCCGGCGCGGCGGGTCGGAGGCTGCGACCGGGCGTCGCCATGCTGCGGCGCGCCGCCGAACTGGTCGATGCGGTGGCTGGCGGGCACGGCGGCCCTCCCGGACGGCGATGCGTTGGACGGAGCAGCCATGTTCACCTCGGTCTTCGATGCCGTCGCGGGCGACCATCGAGGTCCACGAACGAACGGCCGAGGAGCGCTGGCACGATGAGCAACAGGTGGCCGTTCGCAGCGCTCTTCACGTCGGTGACAGGCGATGGGGGACATCGACCGAGTCCGAGATCGTCGAGCTCCTCGCCGGCTGGTCGCGGGACTGTCGATGAAGCCCGCTGCGCCTGCGGCATCGACGTCCGCCGTGGGATCCTGCGCCGTGTTGCGGGGCGATGCCACGGCCCCACGCGCCGATCGCGGCGCGGCGCGAACATCGACGGCGGAAACGGCATCCCGTTGCAGGGTTCCTCCGAGGGCCGGGCTCTGCTGTCCTCCCCGGACGATCGGCTCGCCACCGTCACATCGTCCACGACGCGGGAGTGCCGCCTGGCGTCGACCCTGGCGCGCCCTGCGACCGACCTCTCGCTCAGGCGGGAGGAACTGCCCACTGGGGGCACGTCGGTCGGTACGGCATGTCACCGAGGTACTCGGCGAACTCGGCGCGCGTCAGGTTGCGACCTGCGGCGGCACATGCGATCGCCGGCCAGGTGGTGACGTCGAGGTTCCACTCGGTCGCATGGTTCATCGCGTCGTTGGCGAGCAGGCGTTTGCCGTCTGCCGAGAGCGCGATCGAGACCCACTCACCGACGTCCCCAGCCGGGATCGGTTCGCCGATCGGCTCCAACGTCGATCCGTCGAACAGCGCGATCGACGAGCCGAAACCGTGCGCGGCCGCGACGACCGAACCCTCGGCGCTCGCCACGACAGCGGTGAGGCTCGACGATTCGGGCGATCGTCCGCTCTGCAGGCTCGCCGCTGACGACGTCCGCTCGCCACAGGCCGCCCCGAAGGCCGCTGGCGAAGGCCGTCCGGTCGTCCATCACCGCGATCGGGCCCTGCAGTCCCGAACGGGTGTCGACCTCGACCGACTGGGAGCTTCCGTCGAGATCGAAGGTCACAAGTCCGATGCCGGTGGCCACCATGTATCGCTCGCCGTCACCGATGACGTGCGGTGTGCCCGAGATGAACGTGTTGCGACCGGGGAAGGCGTCGTCGATGTCGAAGCCGCCGAGCAGCCCGTTCGCATCGACGTCGAACACGTTCACCCGCTCGTATCCTGCGGTGGGGAACGCGAGGATCGAGCCGTCGTGGCTGAGTCCCGGGATGTAGTCGAGGTCGTGTGACACGGTCGACCACACGACCTCGCCGGTCTCGGTGTCGTGGATGCGCATGTGGTAGGCGAACTCGCCAGAACCCTCGTCGACGAGCGTGAGGCCCAGCACCCGGTTGCCGTCGGCGCTGACGTCCCACCAGACCTGCGTGCTCGGAGCGGTCGGCGGCGAGAGGACGATCGGCCTGGCTTCCGGCGCGTCGAGCCGCCGGACCTCGGCCGTGGAGCGATCGCCGACGACGACGATGTTCCCGTCCGCCGACGCGTCGAAGAGCCGATACCGGTCGTCGAGCGGCGTCGACAGGAGCGATGGACCGCCCCGTTCGGTCCAGAGCCCGATCGTCCCGTCGTCGTTGGTGGTGGCGAGCAGGCGACCGTCGTCGGAGAATGCCAGCGCCCGCGCTCCGCCCGGCTGGCCACGCAACGGCTCACCGATCTGTTGGCCGGTCACCACGTCGTGCATGGTGATCCCGCCGTCGGCAGACCCGATGGCGAGGATCGACGGCTCGGTCGGGTCGAAGGCGATCGGTCGCGTGACCTGAGGTCGGGTGCTCGGATCACCGATCAGCCGGCCATCGGCGAGATCCCACACGACGGTTCGCCCCTGCCCCTCGGCGCCTGCGAGCCACCTCATGTCCGAGGAGAAGGCGAAGCCTCCGAGCTGCATCTCGCCGGGCGACTCCAGCTCGACGGTACGTACCGCCGTGTTGGATGCGGGATCCCAGAACGTGACGGAGGTCGCGCCGCCGATCGCCAACGTGCCATCCGGCGCGGGGCCGGCGAGCCCGAGCGGCGAGTCGGGCAACTCGACGTCGACCGGCATCAGCGAGGCGGAATCGAACAAGTACAGATGTCCGTCGTCGGTGGGCACGAGGAATTGGCTGCCATCCGCCGTGAACATCGCGTCGACTGGCACGCTGCCGCGCAGCGTGCTCAGGTCGACTCGCGTGACGTCGCCGCTGACGATCGAGTAGGCGTCGACGACGCCATCCTTCACGCTCTCGTCCTCGCCCTCGTCGGCGATCAGCAGCTGCGATCCGTCGGGGGCGACCGAGACCGTGGCGACCAAGCTGGTGGTGGGGAGGCGTGCCAGCAGCGCCCGCTGTTGCGAGTCGAACACCAGGACTTCACCATCATCGCCGTCCTCGGCGACACCGGCGGTGGCGATGACCCGCCCGTCCGCGGCTGATGTCGATCCCGACCGTCATCCGGTCCGGACCGGAGATGAAGCCGGCGAACGAGGATTTGACGCGAGGCAGGTCGAACGTCGTGCAGCATCGTCCCGGGCTCGGCGGGCCGGGTGTGCTGTTGTGGGTCATCGCATCGAGCAGCGCGCCTCGGGTGGCCGCCGAGTCGACGCCGCGATGCGCCTCGACAGCGAGCAGGAGCGACAACGCCAGATCGCGGTCTCGATAGCCGCGCGATTCGGCGACCAGCCTGTCGAGTTGTGCCTCTGTGCGCTGCCGGTCGGCGACGATCGCTGCGGCGTCGGCGCGGTCGCGTCGACCGCCTCGGGGGGTGGCCTCTTCGTCCACACCGACGACGAGCCCGTTCTCGTCGGGATCATCTCGACCGTCGCGAACGACCTCTCCACCAACGGGGTCGTACCCCTCGCATCGCTCGCCGAGCTGCTGCGGCAGCCTCAGCGCTACCGGTACCCGACGGACACGATGACCTCGGGGGTCGAGACGACCAGGGTCAGGCGAAACTGACGCGAACGAACGCCTGACGACGGCTGGCTCGTTCCAACGACCTCGCCGCCTCGACTGACGCTTGCAGTCGGTGTCAGTCGCAGTCGGCGAGGGCTTCGAGCATGCCGTCGTACGCTGCGAGTGTGTTGCCGCGGACCGACGAGCGAGCGTCTTGGACGCTGCGCACGATGACGTTGACGTCCTGGGTGCGGGCGTCGCCGCGCGCCATCTGCGTCAATTGCTGGTCGATGTCTCGCAGGTCCTCGCGGACGTCGCGTCCCGGTGAAGCGGATGAGGTCGGCCAGCTTGTCGTTCGCGCTTGTCCACGTGACGCTGCGCCTCGGCAGGGTTGTCCGCCTCTTTGGCCTTGCACACCTGCTCACCGAACTCCTTGCCCTTTCGTTCGGCGCGCGCCTCGGTGGAGCAGCCACCGAGCGCCAATGTGCACACCACGGCGGCCACACCGACTGCACCGGCGAGCCGGAGCCTCACAGCGTCACCTCCTCGGGCCACCGGCGAACCCGGAACGACGAGATGATCTCGCCGATGCCACGCACGATCGCCCCGACACCGACCCAGATGATCAGCAGCGCCGCCGACCGACCCGGGATAGCCCATCGCCCACACACCGAGAAGGATCTGGGCGATGCCGCCGATGAGGGTCAGCCACCACAGATCGACGTCGTGACGCAGCACCAGCGCCATGGCGAAGTCGAACGTGCCCTTCAGGATCAAGAAGAACCCGATCAACGAGGCGAGCACCGTAAACGTCTGGAACGGCGACATGAACGCAGCGACACCACCAATGACGAAGAGCACCCCGAGGACGATGTGCATCCACCTCCACCCCTCCAGCAGCGCCGACTGGACGAACTCGGCGGCGGCGCCGAAGAACAACCAGATCCCGACGAGATAACCGATCGCCACCGCCGAGTCGAAGTGGGCCTGGAGCACGAACATCCCGAGGAGAATCCACAGAACGCCGGTGACCAACAAGATCCACCACCAGCGACCCAGCCGTGGCTCACGGGCCGAGCTGACGGTCACGGCCGTCATGTCGAACTCCCCATGGGCGACACGTTAGTTGCGAGAACCATGGCGGCTGGGGGATGCAGCCGCACGACCACCAGACACCGAACAGGCCATCACCGTCTCCCTCGACGTGCGCCGCGTTGCCGCCCGCCACCACACTCGCCGAGTCAAGGGTGTCGTGATCATGAACGACGTCGTGCGGCGTGGACCCGTGGGACGCGATGCTCGCCGAACCACAGATCTGGCACTTCTGCAGTGGCGCTCTCGTCGCGTTGCTGGCATGCCCGATGCTCACACCGCGGTGATATGTCCGGGATCGGACGCGTCGGCGCAGTGCAGCTAGCGCAGCCCGGCGAACAGATCGCTCTCAGGGGTCGGGACGGCGGTGCGGTCCTGCTCGCGGATGAACGACTCGACGCCGAACACCTCGTCGAACAATGACTCGGGCAGCTTGGCGAACCAGCTCTCGGCGAGTTGGCTGGCGTGGGCGCGCAACGCCTGACGCTTGCGATCGGCCACCGACGTCGTGTCGACCGTCGTCGTGATCCGCGCCGCGGCTGCCTGCATGAGCTGCATGCGCTGCGCGTCGATCTGTGGCCGTGGGCCGACGTCGACGCCCAGTTCGGTCAGGCGCGTGCGGAGCCGCTCGAAGTCGCTCCATCGCCGAGCGGTCAGATAGAGCTTCGCCGGGATGCCGGTGCGCTCGATGGCCGCCAGCGTGACCCGATTCGCCTGGACGTGATCCGGATGGTCGTAACCACCGAACTCGTCGTAGGTGATCACGACCTGCGGCCGATAGCGCTCCATCAGGGTCGCCAGGCGCGCCGAGCTCTCCTCGATCGGCACGTTGCAGAACGCCCGCGGACGAGCCTTGTACTCCCACTCGACCATGCCCGAGTCCTGATAGCCGAGCTTCTCGAGGACACGGACACCGAGGATGTCGCAGGCCTCGTCCAACTCGGCGAGGCGGATGGCCGCGACGGCCGCTTCGTCGTGGGCGGCGTCGCCAGGTTTGACGCCGCCAGGAGCATCGCCGAGCTCACCGTTCGTGCAGGTCACCACGATCGTCCGGATGCCCTCGTCGCCGTACATGGCGAGGACGCCGCCCGTGCTCGACGACTCGTCGTCCGGATGAGCGTGCACGGCCATCAGCGTGAGCGGAGACGCCATCCCTCCAGCCTGCCTGTTCGGACCTCAGAACCGCCAGCGCGTGGAACCCGGCGTGTCCTCGGCGGTGCCGACTGCCGTCGCGGTGCGTGGCTTGACCTCGTAGACGAACCACGGCGGAGGTCCGAGGGTCGGGGCGTTGAACGGTGCGGTGATGCCGGTCCCCGAGTCGTCGGGCTCTGCCGGCCATCCGCTCTGCGCCCACAGGGCGGCGATCTCGGCGACGGTCGTCGGGTCGGTCACCTGCTCGGCGACGCCGGCGAGCATCACGTCGAATCCCTGCGTGGCGACGCTGATGGTGCAGCGCGGGTCGCGTGCGACGTTCTTGGCCTTGCGTGTGCGCCGGCCCGTCTGGAACCAGCACGAGCCCGCGTGCCACAGCGCGCCGACGCTCGTCACGTGTGGGCTCCCGTCGGCGTTCAACGTCGTCAACCAGAACGTCGGGCGGTTCGGTGAGCGCGGATCGTCGTGCATCAGCAGGTCGGCGAGCTGTGCCTCCACGGTGGACCACTCGATCGTGGACAGCCCGTCGGCCTCACCAAGGTTTGTTGCGTTCATGACCATTCGGACTCCGTCGCCCCGCCGAAACTCATCGGGGCGTTCGCGGGCCCGTCGAGCAGGTGGCCGACGTGCCGGTCGTTGGCTCCGCGGCGTGCGCGGTCGGGCTCGGCCGCTGCGCCCGGCGAGACGACGTTGCCCTTCATCGGCGCGGGCATGGACACCACGTACATCCTCCACGTCCCGCCACTCGCGACGGCGGGCGAGCCGTTGCCGTTGGTGGTCGACCTCCACGGTTACAGCGAGCCGGCCACCATTCACGTCCAACAGAGCGGGCTGGCCGCCTACGGCGACACGGCGGGATTCGTCACGGCCGTCCCGCAGATCATCCGCCCGGTGCCGCGTCTGGGACTCCTTCGTCGGCAGCCCCGACGTGCAGTACATCGACGAGCTCCTCGACCAGCTGGAGGCGACCGTGTGCGTCGATACCAACCGGGTGTTCCTCGCCGGGCTGTCGAACGGTGCGTTCATGACCTCGATCGTCGCCTGCGGTCTCAGCGACCGCGTTCGCCGCGGCGGCGCCCGTGGCCGGCATCGAGGCGCCCGACGACTGCCAACCGGATCGGCCCGTGCCGGTCATCGTGTTCCACGGCACCGCCGACACGTTCGTCGCCTACACCGGCGGTCTCGGCTCGTCCGTCGCGGCGCTGCCGAACGCCGATGGGACGGGCACCATCGGCGCTGGGGCGCCGTCGAGTGATCCGGTGTCGACGGGACCGTCCGTACCGGAGCGTGCCGCCACGTGGGCGGGCATGTGGTAATGAAGTCGGTCAGTTTGTCGTCTGGACGGGGCCCACGTGGTGCTCGGTGAACGCGGCAAACCGAGGGGAGAGCGTCATGTCTCAGATGTCAACCGCTGAGGTGCTCGAGGATCCGGTCGCTGCGGAGCTGCTCAGCTCGACGGAACCGGCTCGACTCGCCTACACGTGGACCGACGGAACACCCGCGTCGTGCCGATCTGGTTCGAGTGGAACGGTGCGGAGCTGGTGTTCGGCAGCCCGACGAACGCGCCGAAGGTCGCCGTGCTCCGTGAGCGTCCGGATGTCGCAGTCACGATCGATCGTGCGACCCAGTTCCCGTACAAGGTCCTCCTCCTCAGAGGTGTCGCCGAGATCCGCGAGGTCGACGGGCTCGCGCCGAGTACATCGCCGCGGCGTCGCGCTACTTCGGTGAGGAGCAGGGCGAGGCGTGGGTCGAGATGGTGGGCCAGCTCGGCGTGCAGATGGTTCGAGTGAGTGTCGTGCCGCAGTGGGCGCGGATCCTCGACTTCGAGACCAGGTTCCCGTCGGCCCTCGCCAGCAGGCGATGGCTGCCGCCCAGTAGCGCTGACCCTGTTGCGACCGTCAGCGCGCGCCGCTGGCGGCGGCTGTCTTCGACGCGGCACGCTTCGCGGTCTTCGCGGTCGTGCTGGTCGCCTTCTTCGCCGTCCGGGCGGTGGTCGTCACCGCCCGCTTGGCCGTTGTCTTGGTTGCGCCGACCGACTTCTTCGCCGACGTGATCGTGCCCTTCGCCCCTGATTTGGCGGCCCGGGTCGTCGCCGCCACACCGGACCCGGCAGCGCGTGCCGTCTGGGCGACGCCGTCGGTGGCCGAGGCGGCGGTCTTGCGCACCGACTTCGCCCGAGCACGAGCCGCGGACGAACCGGTGGGCGAGGTCACGGGCTTCTTGTTGTGCAGCACGGTGGCGATCAGGTCCTGGATGGCCGACACGCCACCTTGGGCTGCGCCGCTGACGTTGTCGGTGACGCGGTCGATCACGCCGGCGATGGCGCCGACGACGCTGTTGGCGGGCGGGGCATCGGGCGACCGCGGGTGCGGATGGGTCGGCGCTGACGCCTTCGCTTCCGCCATGGCGTTGCCGAGGTCGTTCAGTGCCTTGCGGCCGAGCTCGTCGCGCACCTTCGGGAAGAACTCGCCCTCCTCCTCCTCGACGTGGTGGCGGACGTTCTCGATCAGCACCGTGACCTTGGCATCGAACCGCTCGGCGTCCGGGCGCCATGCTGTCGAGCTCGGACAGCACCCACTTGACGATGTGGTGCTCCTCGAGGCTCTCGAGCGCGATGTCCTCGGTCCCCGGCACCGTGGCCCTGGCGACCGGATAGAAGTACTGCTCCTCGATCGTCGCGTGGATGGACAGCTCCTCGACGATCCGGTCGACGATCTCACGCTTCTCGACCAGGGCGCGATCGCCAGCCTTCTCGAACCGCTTGAACAGCCGCTCGACCGTCTTGTGGTCGTTGCGCAGCAGGGTGATGGCGTCCATGACCGACCTCTACCCAGATAAGGGGGACTTCGAGAGAACCCGAACGAGTGCTTTGCCCGCGCCACGTCCGTGCGATCGGCCCGATCAGACCGAGTCCTCCGACCGTGCGATCGCGGTCGGGTCGAGGGTGCCGTCGATCGTCTGGCGGGCGACGTCGGCGAGGCGCAGGTTGTGGTTGCGGGCGTAGCGCCCGGAGGAGTCGAACGCCTCGTCGGCAGCGATGCTGCGCCGTTCGGCGATCATGCCCTTGGCCTGCTCGATGACGATGCGGCTCGAGAGGGCGTTCTCCAGCTGCGTGTTGAGGTCCTGGGTCGCGGTCGTGTGGCGGTTCTGCAGGATGGCGATGGTGGCGATGTCGGCAAGGGCTTGGGCGATGAGGACGTCGTCGTCGTTCAGCGAGCCGGTCTCGGTGCGGAACAGGTTGAGCGCGCCGATGATCTGGCCGCGCAGGCGCATCGGGATGGCGTCGGCGGAGCGGAAGCCCTGCTGCGACGGCGATCGGGGCGAACCGCGGCCAGCGATCGGCGGCGTCGGTGAGGTCCTGGTTGACGACGGGCTGGCGGCTGTGGAAGCAGTCGAGGCAGGGGCCCTCGGCCGTCTGCAGCTCGAACAGCTCGACGAGGCGCATCACCTCACTGGACGCGGTGATGAGCTGCAGCTCACCGCCGGGGGCGACGAGCATGATGCCGGCGGCGGCGACGTCGAGCACCTCGACGCACCGGTCGGACGAGCGTCGTGAGGAGGTCGACGATGTCGAAGTCGTCGACGAGGTTGTCGGCCAGTCGACCATGGTGCGGGCAAGGACGGATTCGCGACTCACGACTCGCCTCCAAGGCTGGGCGGTGACGGACGCCGCGACGGTCGCCGAGCCCCGCTCCGATCGTAGAGGAACGACGATCGTCGGCGGCGGCGCCACCCGACAGGTCAGTCGTCGTCGTGCGTCGAAGCGCAGCCGTCGGGCGACGACGTCGGCGGCGACGTCGGTGATCGGACGTCCACTGCCGAAGGCCCGGGCGCGCAGCCGCAGCAGCGCCTCGTCGACGGAGATCTCGAGTTGCGCGGCGACCATGCCGGACGCCTGGTGGACGACGAATCGGAAGTTGCCGCTCGCCTCGAGGCCGGGCGCGAGGCGTCCCGGGGCGGCGTCGGCCTGCATCCCGATGATCGCTCGGGCGGCGACGCCGGCCAGGACGACGGCGTCGGCGTGTTGGTCGTCGGTCAACGGCCCGGGCCGGTCGCGGTACAGGTTGAGCGCCCCGACACGCACCTGGCCGACCGACATCGGGAACCCGAACACCGCCCGAACGCCGGCGTCCACCGCCGACCTGGTGAACTCGGCCCACCGCGACGTCGCCGGATCAGCGAGGTCCGGCTCGACCACCGCGGCGTGGAGCCGATGGGCGTCGATGCACGGGCCCTCACCGAGGGTGTACTGCAACTCCTCGATCAGTGCGCTGACCTCGTTGGTCGTGCACACGGATCCCTGTGGCGTGTCACCGGACAAGAGCATGATGCCGGCGCCGCTCATCTCGGTGAGCTCGGCGGAGACGCTGCACAGGCGCGTCACCTCGCCGGTCCCGTCATCCCGTGCCAGGCGGGCGAGCACGCGCAGCAGACGATCGGCGGGCATCAGCCGGACCGAGCGGGCGTTGTCGCCGCGTCATCGTGTGACGGCCGCTCATCCATGGCGCAACCCCATTGTTGAAGTGGGAGGCGGCCGGCGAGGACCAGATCGAACGCGAGTCCCGAACGAACCCTCATTCTGCTCGGTAGCCGGTCCAGTTCCTCCCACCGGGGCGAATCATGACCCGGTCACTTGATCGGGCGCTTGGCGTCCTGCTTGGACTTCTTGTCGACGCGCTTCTCCTTGAGGGATTTGCCGGACTTCTTCGATTGATGTTGGCGCGGGGATTTGTCAGCCATGGTTCCTGCCTGGTGTCGGTGTCGATCGGGGATGCGGTCTCACGGGTTGGGTCGCTCCAGCGTGGCGAGCACCTCGGCGAGCGCAAAGGCACGAAAGCCGATTCGTTGGTCGGCGATCCCGAAGGGGACGACGAGGTGGTCGGCGTGGAGGACGGACCCACAGGAGTAGACGACGTTGGGCACGTAGCCGTCGCGGTCGCCGGGTCCGGCGGTGATGAGCGGGTGGGCGCTCTGGGCGAGGACGATCGTCGGGTCGTCGAGGTCGAGCAGCAGGGCGCCGATCGAGTACGTCCGCATCGCGCCGACGCCGTGCGTGAGCACCAACCAGCCGTCGTCGAGCTCGATCGGTGAGCCGCAGTTGCCGAGCTGGACCGAGCTCCACGGCTCGATGCCCACGTCGAGCGGTGTCCCCGCGGGCCATCGGCGGATGTCGTCGGACACCGTGATCGCATTGCTCCGGCCGTCGCTGCGCGACAGCGTGTGGAAGCGGCCGCGGATCCGCCGGGGGAACAGGGCCAAGCCCTTGTTGGCCGCACCCGGGCCGACGAGGGGTGCGACGGTGAAGTGCTCGAAGTCGGTGGTGCTGAGGAGCTGCTGGACGATGCTCGTGCCGTCGTAGGCGGTGTAGGGCGCGTGGTAGGCGACGCTCCCGTCCGCATCGGTGAAGCGCACGAAGCGGGCGTCCTCGAGGCCGTGCGACTCGACCGCGCAGGCCGGCGTGAGGGTCCGCTCGTCGATCGACGACGTCGCCGGGAAGCGGGTGGCGTAGCACCGGCTGGCCAGCTCCATCATCCGCGACGACGTCCCGGCGACGTCGCGACGCGTGTCGGTCTGGGCCTCGAGTCGGCGCAGGCGCGCCGCCAGGGCATCGACGTCGAACGTGGGTGGGAGCGCGTCGAGCACCCATCCGCAGGAGGCTGCGTCGTCCTCGCCGGCGAGCTCGTCGAAGAGCTCGGCGTCGATGACGGCGTCCTCGACGGTGCCGGCGCTGGTGCCGCCGCGGCGAGGGGCGAGCGCGACGTCGCCCGTGGGACCGATCACGACGGAGCGGAAGCCGATGGTGGACCGGTGGCCCTCGCCGATCTGACGGACGCTGAGCACGGCGCGCAGCTCGCCGGCGGCGAGGCCTGCCTCGGCGGGCGCCGGCACCAGGCTCGGGTTGCACACGGCGGCGGCCTCGACGGCGTACTCCTGGGTGAAGCTGGCCCCGAGCAGCAGCATCCGCCGATCGGACACGTCGGCGTGCGCCGGGAGGTGGTCGGCGAGCCTGGCCGCGTGCTGACGAAGGATGTCGGCGAGGTCCCGGTGGCGTCCGCCGAAGCGCTCGAGCGCTTCGTCCAGCACCTGGTCCACCTCGTCATCACCCAGTTGCATGACGTAGTCGACGAGGCCCGTCGCCCGCCCGTCGCGATCACTCGCCAGCGCGTGACCGGGCACGAAGAGCTGGGCCAGCACGCGCGTCGGGTCGGGCACGATGCCGAGCGCGCTGCGCGCGCCGAGAGGTGCGGATCGACGTCCCGTCACGGCGTGGTCGCCGCCCAGCGGGCGCCGTGCTGCAGCGTCGTGATCAGCGCCAGCGTCGACTCGGCGCCCTGGTTGAGGTTGACGCCGTGGGCTTCGAGGCCGTCGTAGGCCGCGCCACGGTCGTCGTGCATCCCCACGCCCACGTCGTTGGCCCCGAGGAACCACTCGATGCAGCGCAGCTCACCGTCGGACCAGGTGCTGTCGCCGGTGATGGCGTATGCGCGAGCGCAGGCGTCGGCCATCGACGCGACCTCGATCGGCTGCTGGTCGAACATCGGCGCACGGTCGGTGGGTCCGGCGCCGCGGCTGCCGGTCGGCGACAGGTGCCCGGCGTTGGTCTCCCGGTCGAGGAGCCATCCCAACAGGGCGAGTCCGTCGTCGAGGACCGTCGGGCGGTCGAGCAGGTGACCGGCGGCGACGAGGACCTCGGGGATGGCTGCGTTGGCGTAGGTCAGCCGAGGCTCCGGCCATGGCCACGACGCATCGTCGGTCGGCCGACCGACCGTCTCGACGGTGTCGGCGAGCAATCGGCGGGCGCCGACGTCGCCCGGCCGGACGGCGAGCACCTCGGCCGCGCCGAGCCCGGCGAACGCCATCGCGCGTGGCCACGCGCTGCGTTGCTCGAGCCCGCGGTCGAACGACGATGCTGCGCCTTGGCGCATCCAGGGGAGCGGAGCCCGCACTGCCGCCGTGCCGAACGCCCACATCGCCCGACCCCAGCAATCGTCGACGGCTCGCCGGTCCCGCCACCGACCGCCGGTGGCCCGCCGGTTGTGGACGCGACCGTCGACGCCTTGGGCGTCGGCGAGGAAGCGGTAGGCCAGCCGGGCCAGACCGAGGCTGGTGTCGTCGAGGTCGGGGTGGCGGCACACCGCGATCAGCAGCCGGGCCATGTCGTCGGTGCAGTAGCCGCCGGCGATGCGCGGCTCGTTGTGGAACGCGTGCTCGAACATGCCGACGCGGTCGCACATCGAGGCAGCGTGTTCGAAGCTCGGCAGGGGCGCGTTCACGCGCTGACCTCATCGGCGACGAGCAGCGATGCAGCGAGGTCGTCATATCGGCGGGCGACCGCGGGCCACGACAGCCCTGGCGCGAGGCGACGGCATTCGGCCGCCATCCGTGTCAGCTCGTCCGGCTCGGCGATCAGGCCGAGCACGACGTCGGCCAGAGCTGCGGCGTCGCGTTGCGGCACGACGATGCCGGCGCCGCCGCCGAGCAGTTCGATCGCGTGGGGGAACGCGGTCGCGACCACCGGCCGTCCGCAGGCGACCGCGTCGACGAGCACCCCGGAGGTGACCTGGTCGTCGGAGTCGTACGGCAGGACCACGACGTCGGCCTCGCCGATCAGCTGCGTCAGCGCCGGCAGATCTCGATAGGTGTCGTCGAACGACACCGAGCGCGCCGCGCCGCTGTGCCAACTGCGGCGGATGAGCATCTCCCGATACGCCTCGCCGTCGCGTGCGCGGACCTTCGGATGGGTCGACCCGGCGACGAGGTACTTCGGTCGGGGCCGGATGTCGGCGAGCAACGCCATCGCATCGATCGCCCACTCGATGCCCTTGCCGGGGCCGAGCAGTCCCCAGGTCAGCAGACGCAGGCGATCCGCCGACCGGCGAACGAGCGGGCCATCGGTCGCCGGCGGGGGCGTCGTCGCTCCATGGGGGATCACCGAGACACGCCCGGCATCCACGTCGTAGTCCTCCACCAGACGGCGGCGGGCGTGCGCGGTCATCACCACGACGGCGTCGGCCGTGTCGCACACGGACTCCAGCACGAATCGCTGATGCGCACTCGGCCCGCTGACCACGGTGTGGGCGACGACCACAGACGGCACCGACAGCGCCGCGAGCACATCGAGGACCGCCGCCCCGTCCCGGCCACCGTAGATGCCGTACTCGTGCTGGACGATGGCAACGTCGACCCGGCCGAGCGCATCCACGGCGGCCGCCATGTCGTCCGGTCCTGCGCCGAGCGCGGCGACGACGGACGGATCTTCCACCTCCTCGCCTTCTCCGCACCGCACCACGTCGACCGTCGCGCCGTGGGCCACCAGCCCGGCCGCCAGCGCGGCCGAGAACGTGGCGATGCCACAGGCCGTGGGCGGGAACGTCGAGAGGATTCCGTAGGAGCGGACGCGGGCAGCGCCACTTCGGTCCACACCGGGACGACAAACCACAGACGAGCTCCTGACGGTCAGCTCGGTCGAGGCGTCGAGCCTGCGTTGAAGGGCGAGGCCGCAGCGGCCAACCAGCCCAAGCGAGGCGACTCTTCCAAGAGGGTGATCCGCAGTCTACCGCTGCAGGGGAACCGTGCCGCCGTAACGTGAACCGTTGCTCCCACCGACCAGCGCGATCTCGCGACGTCACCGCTGCGCATCGGCGTCCTCGCGCCGATCGCCTGGCGCACACCGCCGCACCACTACGGGCCATGGGAGCTGTTCGCCTCCCTCCTCACGGAGGGGCTCGTGGCCGCCGGTCACGAGGTGACGCTGTTCGCCACCGCTGATTCGCTGACCGCGGCGACCCTCGTCAGCACCTCACCCCACGGCTGGAACGACGACGATCGGATCGAACCCAAGGTCGCCGAGGCGCTGCACATCGCCAGCGCGTTCGAGCATGCGCCCCGGCTGGACATCATCCACAACGGCTTCGACTTCCTCCCGCTCACCTTCAGCGGCTTCGTCGACACCCCGGTCGTCACGACCATCCACGGGTTCTCGTCGCCCCGGATCCTCCCCGCCTACGAGCGCTACGCGGCGACGACCAGCTACGTGGCGATCAGCGACGCCGATCGCCACCCGGCGCTGCCGTACGCGGCCACGATCCATCACGGCATCGACACCGCCGCCTTCGCCGTCGACCCCGACCCCGGTGAGCATCTGCTGTTCTTCGGGCGGATCCACCCGGACAAGGGCGTCGCCCACGCCATCGAGGTCGCGGCGCGTGCCGGACGTCGCCTCGACATCGCCGGGATCATCCACGACCAGCCGTACTTCGACCGCCACGTCGCCCCACACCTCGACGGCGAGCGAGTGCGCTACCTCGGACCGATCGGCGCTGCCGCCCGCAGCGCGACGCTCGGCGCGGCACACGCCCTGCTGCACCTCATCGACTTCGACGAGCCGTTCGGCTACAGCGTCGTCGAGGCCATGGCCTGCGGTACACCCGTCATCGCCCACCGCCGAGGCTCGATGCCGGAGCTGATCACGCACGGCGTCACCGGTTACCTCGTCGACGACGCGGCACAGGCCGTGCACGCGGTCGACGCGGCAGCCGGGCTCGACCGCGCCGCGATCCGGGCCGCCACCGTGGCCCGCTTCGATCGCGCCACGATGGTCGCCCGCTACGTCGACGTGTACCGCAGCATCCTGGCGGGAGGGCCCGGCGGCCGATGAGCACGGTCCGGTTGGCCGACGCCCCGGGTGGGTCGGTCAGCCCGGCACGGCCTGTGCGGTGTTCGATTCGCAGCGCCAGCACACAACCCGCGCGTCCAGCGGGCTCAGGTGGACCGCATGACGCCGCGGCTGCTGCACCACCCCGGTCGCGCAGTTGCGGATGCCCACTGACCTGGCACCACGCCGGCGACTCTCGACGAGCGCGACGATGCCCTCGCCGAGCGGCAGCGCCGCATCGTGATCGTCGTGGACCAACACATGGTCACCGACGCGCAGTGCGTTCCATTGGAACGTCAGCATGATCGCACCACCTCCTGATCGGTCGTCCCGCACGGTGCGATCTCGATCGATCGCAGCAGGGCGCTCATGGCTTCATGTCCGGGAGCAAGGCGGCGCGACACGGTCCGCACATCCACCATTCCGAGGCGGTCCGGACATCGGCTCCCGCTTCGAGCGGGAACTCGTGCAGGCAGCGTCCGCACCGACGTTGGGGCTCGGATTGCACCGGCTGGTCGACGACGGTCACAGCGACTCCTTGCTGGTCGAGCAGAGGCGTCGAGCCTGTGCGCTGTGCGGCGATCGCTCGGCCCGCTCCAGCCACGGCGTCCCTACGGGGCTGGTTCGACCATACAGCGGCCGGGGACCATTCGGCGCCCGGACGTCGAGATCCTGACCGCCGCCGCGCTCGGCTGACCGCTGCGCCGGTCGGCGCTACGGTTCGCCGACGTGCTGGTCGACCTCCTCTTCGATCCGTTCGGGGGTCGCTGGGAGGACCTTCGCGACGCCGTCGCGGATGCGGAAGCAGCGGGGTTCGACGGCGTCTGGCTCTACGACCACCTCGCCGGCTCGGTGCACGGGGCGCCGCACGTCCTGGAGTGCTGGACCGTGCTCAGCGCACTGGCGGCGGCCGTTCCCCGCCTGACGCTCGGCTCGTTGGTGCTCAACGTCGCCAACCGCGACGCCGGCACGCTGGCGGTGATGGCCGCCACCCTGCAGGAGGTGAGTGGCGGTCGCCTGCTCCTCGGGGTCGGCGCCGGCGGCGGCGCGGGAACGCCGTACGCCGCCGAGCAGCGCGCGCTCGGCCGTGCCGTCCACTCCGATGCGGCCCGCCGAACCGACGTCGAGGCGACCATCGGCATGCTCCGTCGGGTGTGGTCCGGCGCCATGGGCGGTGCCAGTGGTTTCCTGGCACCCGATCCGAGTCCGCCGGTGATCGTCGGCGGGTTCGGTCCGAAGATGGCGGAGCTCGCCGGGCGTCTCGGCGACGGGATCAACGCCCCGGGCGGCCCGTCGCTCGCGCCGTTGATCGACGTCGCTCGGCAGGCGCACGAGCGGGCCGGACGCGACCCCGACCGATTCCTGGTCACGACGTCCGGATCGCCCACCGACGAGCGTCTCGCGCGCCTCGGCGTCCACCGTGTCATCACGATGATCCACCCGCCCTACAGCGCCGGGGTCGCCCGGCTGGCCGGGACGCTCGGCCGCACCTGATCCGCCGGAGCGCCCGACAGCGGTCGTGTCAGGCGTGCCAGTCGACGTCGCGTCCGGCCATCGCCAGCACGCGCGTGAGCAGCGGCGCCGAGTCGTCCACGACGCGCTCCGGCCCGAAGGCGTCGCCGCGCATCCCCTCGGTGCCCGGACCGGAGAACATCGCCAGGAACGCCTTCGCCGCCTCCAGCTCGTCGTCACTGGCGGTGAACGCCTGGCCGGTCGCCACGGCGAGGTCCCAGCCGTGCACGACGAGCTCGTCGAGCGCCACCAGGCCGCCGACCTCGCCGGGCATCTCCACGGGGCCGGCCTTGGTCATGCCCGTCCAGGCCACCGGGTCGCGCCACGCCGCGGCGAGGGCCACGACATCGGTGGCGATGCGCCCGCGCCATCCGGGCTCGAGGCGGGAGGCGTCACCCGACGCCGTCTGATCGGGCATGTTCAACGACTCCTTCGTCGCGGCGAACCTGAACGCGAGCGCCAGCCCGCCGATGTGGTCGAGGAGTTCGCCCACCGAGTACGTCGGGCACGGTGTCGGCGCCGTCAGGGCGTCGTCGGGTGTCGATCGCACCAGGCGCGCCATCTGCTCGGCAACGGGTTCGAGATCAATCGGCATGACGATGTCGACCGGTCGGTCCCCGGCGACTCATCGGCGCGACGCAGTGGTCGAAACGCGACAGGATGAGGGATGCTGCGCCCACCGGTTGGAGGTGCCATGAGCGAGCTTGATGCCGATGCTGTCGTTGCCACGCTGAACGAGATCCTCGAGCAGGAGCTCGCCGGGGTCGTGCGCTACACGCACTACTCGTTCTTGGTGTTCGGGCACACGCGCATCCCGATCGTGTCATGGCTCCGGTCACAGGCCGACGAGTCGCTGATCCATGCGCAACAGGCGGGGGAGTGGATCACCTCGCTCGGGGCGCATCCCTCGCTCCAGATCGGCCCGCTGCTCGATTCGCACACGTTCGACGTGAACACGATCATGCGGGAGTCGCTGGCCGCGGAGGCGGCGACGCTGGCGCTGTATCACCGGCTGAAGGATCTCGTCGAAGGTCGCTCCGTGGCCCTCGAGGAGTACTCCCGCCAGATGATCTACGCCGAGGAGCTCCACGCCTCCGAGGTGGACAAGATGCTCCGCCGTCCGGGCGAGCTCACCGTGACGGAGCGCCCCTGATCGGAGCGACCGCATCGGCGGCAGCGCACTCGTGATCGCCGGTCGTCGAGCACCGCCAAGGAGGACCCCATGCGCCAGGCACGTCAGGTCGAGCTGCTCGAACGGGTGGCCGCCTCGGGCGCGCACTTCGCCGGGCTGCACGGCGAGCACTCGATGGTCAACCAGGCCACGGCCTACACCGACCCGGAACGCTTCGCGACCGAGCTGCGCGTCCTGTTCCGCAACGGCCCGACGCTGCTCGGACTGAGCTGCGAGCTGCCCGAGCCCGGCGACTACCTGACCACCACGGTCGACGGCATCCCGATCGTCGTCGTGCGCCAGACCGACGGGTCGTTGCGCGCCCTGGTCAACGCCTGCCGGCACCGCGGCGCGCCGTTGGTGACCGATCGTGCCGGCAACATCGGGCGCAGCATCGTGTGCGGCTACCACGGCTGGACCTACGACCCCGCCGGCCAGCTGCGCGCCCGGCCGCTGTCGGCCGGGGCGTTCGACGACGTGACGATCAACTGCGACCTGCACCAGGTGGCGGTCGCCGAGAGGTACGGCCTCGTGTTCATCCGCGCCGGGTCGGCCGAGGCGATCGACGTCGACGAGGTGCTCGGCGGGGCCGAGGACGACCTGGGCTCGTTCGGCCTCGACGGCTACACGCACGTCGAGACCCGCTCGAACGTGTGGAACATGAACTGGAAGCTCGTGCTCGACACGTTCACGGAGAGCTACCACATCCGCTGGCTGCACAAGGACAGCATCGCCCCGGCGTTCAACTCCGACTGCGTGATCTTCGAGCAGTTCGGTCGCAACTGCGCATCGATCGGGCTGCGGGCCAACGTGCTCGACGAGGTCGCCAAGCCGAAGGAGGAGTGGTCGCTGCTGCCGTACGGCACCCTCCAGTACTTCCTCGTCCCCAACGCCCTCGTCGTCCACCAGCTCGACCACATCGAGCTGTGGCGCCTGGAGCCGCTCGACGTCGGCCGCGTTCGCGCGTTCACGTCGATCTTCGCCCCGGCGCCGCCGACCGACTCGGCGTTGCGCTACTGGACGAAGAACCTCGACCTGCTCCTGCAGGTCACCGGCACCGAGGACTTCCCGACGATGGAGCGGATCTACGCCACGCTGCGCTCCGGGGCGCTGCCCGAACTCGTCTACGGGCGGATCGAACCACCGCTCGTGCACCTCCACAGCACGCTCAACGAGTTGATCGCCGCCGACGCGTGACGGCCGACCGCCGGCGCACCTTCCCCTGCAGGTGGTTTTCCCGCCGCTGTTAGCGTCCGCCGGCATGCAGATCGACACCGGGACCGACCTCCTGCTGGCCAGGGTGGAGGGCCCGATCGCCCGCCTCACGTTCAACGATCCGGCCCGCCACAACGTGCTGGCGCTGGCGATGCAGGAGGCCATCCCGGGCATGGTCGAGGCGTGGGAGGCCGACCCGGCGGTGCGCGTCATCGTCATCGAGGGCGCCGGCGGCCGGGCGTTCGTCGCCGGCGCCGACATCTCCGAGTTCGGCGCCCGGCGCACCGCGCCGGAGGACCGGGCCGACTACGACAAGCGGTCCGGTGCGGCGTGGCGGGTCTGGCGCCACGTCACCAAGCCGATCATCGCCAAGATCGACGGGTACTGCATCGGCGGCGGTCTGCTGATGGCGCTGCAGGCCGACATCCGCATCTGCTCGGAGCCGAGCACGTTCGCCGTTCCGGCCGCCCGCCTGGGCCTCGGCTACGGCTTCGGTGGCGTCCGGCAGATGATGAACGTCGTCAACCCGGCGATCGCCTCCGAGATCCTGTTCTCCGCACGGCGCTTCTCGTCGGCCGAAGCGCTCAACGTCGGGCTGGTCAACCGCGTCGTCACCGTCGACGAGTTGGAGGCTGCGGTGGTCGAGCTGGCGGGCCAGATCGCGCGCAACGCGCCGCTGACGATCGCCGCGTGCAAGGCGGCCATCCGCCTCGCGGCCGAGGGCGGACCCGACGCCGACACCAGCGCGGTCGACGCGCTGGCCGAGGCCTGCTTCCGCTCGGAGGACTACCGGGAGGGCCAGGCCGCGTTCCTGGCCAAGCGCGAGCCCGAGTTCCGCGGCGTCTGACGTGGACGCGGTGCTCGACGACCTGCTCGTCCTGGATCTGACGATCGCCCGAGCCGGCCCCACGGCCGTGCGCTACCTCGCCGACTGGGGCGCTCGCGTGCTGCGGATCGAGCAGCTCGGCGAGCGCGGCTCGATCCTCGGCGACCACGACAGCTCGGACTACATCAACCTCCACCGCTCCAAGCAGCTCATCGGGTTGAACCTGCGCGACGACGCCGACCGCCGCCGCTTCCTGCGCCTCGTCGAGCACGCCGACGTGATCGTGGAGAACAACCGGGCGCCGGTGAAGGTCAAGCTGGGCATCGACTACGAGGCCTGCGCCGCGGTCAACCCACGGATCATCTACGGCAGCATCGCCGGCTACGGCCAGGACGGTCCGGCGAGCGACAAGGGGGCCGTCGACCAGATCATCCAGGGAGCCGGCGGGATGATGAGCATCACCGGTCTGCCGGGACAGGGGCCAGTCCGGGCGGGCATCGCCGTGTCCGACATGGCGGCCGGTCACCAGCTGGCGATCGGGATCCTGCTCGCCCTGCGCGACCGCGAGCGCACGGGTCTCGGGCAGTGGGTCAAGGTGTCGCTGCTCGAGGCGATGATCACGTTCCTCGACTTCCAGGCGGTGCGTTGGACGATCGACGGGCAGGTGCCGCCGCAGGAGGGCAACCACCACCCGACCGGTCGCCCGATGGGCACGTACCAGGCGGCCGACGGCGCGCTCAACATCGCCGCGCCGGGTGGCCGGTTGTGGACCCGGCTGTGCGAGCTCCTCGGTGAGCCCGACCTGTCGGCCGACCCGCGCTTCGCCACGGGCGCCGCCCGCTTCGAGCATCGCCTCGTGCTCGACGAGCTGCTCGACGAGCGCTTCGGCCGGCGCCGCCGCGACGAGTGGATCGCCCTGCTCGACGCCGCCGGCATCCCGTGTGGACCGGTCAACGCGATGGACGAGGTCTTCGCCGACCCGCAGGTGCAGCACCTGGCGATGCTGTCGCGCGTCCCCCACGCCCACCGCGGCGACGTCGACGTGCTGCGCAACCCGATCACGATGAGCCGCAGCCGCCCGGTCGTGCCGACCGCATCACCCGTCCCCGGCCGCGCCCCGGCCGAGGTCTTCGAGGCACTGGGCATCCCGTCGCCCGACGACTAGCAAGGTGCTGAAATTGTGGTCTCGGCCGAAGCAGCGTCGCCGCGAACATCGAGGTCATCGACGTGCTCTGCCGAGCCGATCGGTGAATGTCAGCATCCTGCTCGCGCAACGCTCCGTCGCGGCGTGAGCGGACGACAGAATGGTGCATGGCAGCTGCTGACGGTCCGGAACCGGTGACGCCGGAGGCTGAACGCGACGAGTCGGTGCGCGGCGGTGACCTGGTCCGACGACGAGTCCGCTACGGACTGTGGGTCTGGTTCCGGACGCCACCGCGGCGCCACGGCGAGGTGAGGTACCGGCGCGAGGTCAGCTTCCTCGAGCTGTTCTACGACCTCGTCTTCGTCGTGCTCATCGGGCGCGCCACGCACCACCTGGCCGTGCACCTCGACGGCACGGGCGTCGCCGAGTTCGCCGTCGTCTTCGGGCTGATCTGGCTGGCCTGGTTCAACGGGACGTTGTGGCACGAGCTGCACGGACGCGAGGACGGCCGGAGCCGGAATTACATCTTCTTGCAGATGGGTTTGCTCGCGCTGCTCGCCGTCTTCGCCGGCGAGGCGACCGGCGCGGACGGACGGCCGTTCGCGATCACGTACACCGTGCTCTTCGTGCTGCTGACGTGGCAGTGGTACCTCGTGCAGCGCCTCGACGACGATGCGCGTTACCGACCGACCTCCACCCACTACATCGCCGGGATGATCGCCACCGTGGTCGTGATGCTCGCGAGCGCGTTCGTCGGTGACGCGTTGCGCGTCGCCCTGTGGTCGGTGGTCGTCGTCGGCTGGGTCGTCGGTGGCCTCGTCCTGGTGGTCGTCGATCACACGGAGGGCTTCGGCGAAGGCGTGACGCAATCGCTCGTCGAGCGGATGGGCCTGTTCACGATCATCGTGCTCGGCGAGGTCGTGGTCGGTGTCGTCAGTGGGATCAGCGACGCCGAGCACCGCGACGCGCTGACGATCGCCACGGGCATGATCGGCCTGACGATCGGGATGGGGATGTGGTGGAACTACTTCGACATGCTCGGTCGACGCGTTCCCGGTCGGCGGGGACGCCGCCTCGCCGGCTGGCTGTACTCGCACCTCCCGTTGACGATGGCCATCTCGGCCAGCGGCGCAGCGATGGTGAGCCTCCTCGACCATGCCGGTGACAGTCGCACGCCGACGGCCACCGCGTGGTTGCTCGTCGGTTCCGTGGCGATCACGCTCGGGAGCGTGATGCTGGCGTGCGCCGCGTCTGCCTGACGACGAGTTCCCGGCCGGCATGGTCCGCTACATCGGCCCGTGCTTCGGGGTGGCCGCCGCACTCGTCGTGGCGATCGGGCTCCTCCGACCGGCACCGGTGGTGATGGTCAGCGCGATCTCGGCCGTGCTGCTCCTCACCTGGCTCGCGCTGTTCGCCGTCTTCCTCGCACTCGGCGGTGATCCCGAGGTCACCGACTTCGAGCTCGGCCACGACGGCAGCCACCGCGCCGTCGACACCTGACCAGCTGCTCGACGAACGTCCGATGCGGGGCGTCGTCGACGGCCCGCACGCCGGCGCCGTGTCCGCATTCCCCGCCATCCCCCCGCGACGCCTCACGCGTGCGCGGTCGGTGAGGGTGGTCAGCCGGGGAGCGCGTCGACGTTGCCGCCGCTGAGCACCACACCGACCCGGACGCCCGAGGGTGGCGACCATGCCCCGCTGAGCAGGGCGGCGAGCGCTGTCGCGCCGCCCGGCTCCACGGCGATGCGTGCGGCACTCCACAACCACTGTTGTGCAGTGGTGATGTCGCCGTCGGTGACCAGCGTCGACCGCGGCACTCGCGTGGACAGGACTCGCCACGGGATCGTCCCGAGCCGCGGCGGCCCGAGGCTCGTCCTGGCGATGCCCTCGGCACGGGCGTCGACGGGCTGGTCGGCGATCTGGGCGTCGTGCAGCGACGGGCAGCCCTGCGGTTCGATCGGCACCACGATCGCGTCGCTACCGTCCAGGGCGAGTGCGACACCCGCGGCGAGCCCGCCGCCGCCGACGGCCACGAGCCAGTGCGTCACGCCGGGCGCGTCCGCGAGCAGCTCGAGGCCGAGTGTGGCCTGACCCGCGACCGTCGGCGGTTGGTCGTACGGGTGGACGAGCGGCCAGCCCCGATCGGCGACGAGCTGCTCGGCGAGGACGAACGCGTCGGCCGGGACATCGCCGTGCTCGACGACCTCGGCGCCCGTGGCCCGCATCGCCGCGAGCTTCGTCACCGCGGCGGTGGCCGGCACGACGACCGTCGCGTGCCGTCCGAGACGCTGCGCGGCCCAGGCGACAGCGAGCCCGTGGTTGCCGCCCGAGCAGGCGATCACCGACGGCGCGTCGATCTGCAGCAGGGAGTTGATCGCGCCGTGGGCCTTGAACGACCCGGCGACCTGCAGCGACTCCAACTTGCAGGTGACCGTCACCGGGGAGGCTGCCGTGGGCAGCGGGACGGCGAGGTCGAGGCACGGCGTCCAGCGGACGTGCCCGGCGATGCGTGCGGCCGCGCCGCGGATGTCATGTGCCGACGGGACCGCCATGACCATGATGGTCCCACGCGACGAGGTCGCGCTGTGCTGCGTTCGGTCAGCGCTACTGGTCGTAGCGGGTGCGATCGCGCGGGTGGATCGGGTAGCCCTTGGCGGCGACGACCGCCTGCGTCATGGGTTCCAGGAGCGCGAACAGCTCGTCGGCGTCGTCGCCGAGCGTGTCGACGATGGCCCGCTCCTGCCGGTCGGTGATGCGCTCGATCTCGGCGCGCATGTCCTCGCCGGCGGGGGTGAACTCGTCGTCGCGCATCAGCCCGTCGGCGCGGAAGCGCTCGATCGCCGCATCGATCTCGTCCTCGGACCAGCCACGTGTGCGTGTGTACTCGCGCAGCGGGAGACGCCACCAGAGCTCGGTCGAGACGGACGCCTCGGCGGGGGAGAGGCCGTACGACACCCAGGCGATGATGTGGCTGTCGCCGCGGTGCTCGCGAAGCAGATCGCAGGCCCGCCACAGGTCGCCGACGGTGTAGCCCGGGAAGCCGAGCGAGCGCAGCCCGGAGTACAGCGCCCGGCCTTCGCCTGCCGGCGCCGCGTCCAGTGCCCGCCGGAGCAGCGCCGTCGCCCGCTCGATCGCCTTCAGCCCGTCGGCGTCCGGGTCGAGGATGCGGGTGAGGCTGGCGACGGCACCGCGCTCCCTGGCGTCGAGCAGCGTCGCCGGGTCGGTGACCGCCCACGCCTCGTCGACCGATGCCGTCACCAACCCCGGCTCGAAGACGCCGAACGCTGCGGCGACGACCTCGCCCGGTGGGTGTCCCAGGCAGGCTCCCCGGCTGGCGAAGTAGGCGGGGGCGAGCGGCCGTCGCTGCTCACCGGGACGGCGCGGCGCCGTCGTCAGGCCGATCTGCTCGTACGCGGCGTTGGCTTCGGGAGCGAAGTACACGTTCGCGCCGATCGGCTCGGCCAGGTCGCGGAGCGTGCGGGCGCGTACTCGGAACAGCTCTGGGTCCATCTCGGTCTCTCCGGCATCGTCCAGCGGGGGCGGCCTCGGCGCCGCTCTCGGAACGTATCGACGCTGGCGAGGCTGGGCCGAGTCGGCCATCCGGAGCCGGTGCGGCGGTTGCTCAATTCGACGGCGACGCCGTGCCCGTGGGGATGTCCCAGTTGAACGTCGCCTTCGCGCCGGCACCGCCTTTGGGGCTCTGCGCCGTGTACTCGAACTTGATGGTCTTGAACACCATCTCGACGGCCTGCAGGACGTTGCCCTCCTCGGTCATGCTCGTCGACACCTTGGTGATGTACGCACCCTCGATCGACGCCGTCAGGAACGGCGTCGAGGCACCCGTGCCGCCGGGTCGGAGCACGTCGATCTGGACCTTCGGGAACGCCTTGCCGGTGCAGATGTAGCCGAGGATCTTCGGTGAGGCGAGGTCGAAGCGATGGACCCAGCGCAGCGCACCCGGACGCGGCTTGCCGACGCTGGCGCCGCCGCCCTTGGTCCACGACGACTCGGCCTCGACCTCCCAGTCCCACTCCTGGATCTCGATCCACTTCTCGCGACCCTTGGCGGCCGACTCGCCGTCGGCCTTGTCGAAGAAGCTGAGGTACGCGTTGACGGCCACGGCATGCCTCCCGAGCATCGATGAACCAGCGGCACGACCGTAGCCAGCCCCGCGTCCCGGGCAGTGCCCGAACGGGCGGATCAATGCCGCGTGCTCAGACGAGATCGCCGCGCCGGAACGCCGCCAGCGACTCGCGCAGACCGTGCTCGGCGATGTGCCGGTTCACCGTGCGGACCGCCGGCGAGGCGTGGGCGATGGCGTCGATCTCGGCGCCCTGGAGCAGGGCCTGACGGAAGCCCTGGGCTTCCTGCGTCCGGTTGATCGCCAGCTTCTGCAGTGCGAGGAGGTCCTTCGGCTGGCGGGCGACCGCCTGTGCGTACGTCCGGACAGCCTCCTCGAGGTCGGCCGCGGCGACGACGCGGTTGAACAGCCCCATCGCCACCGCCTCGTCGGCGCTGATGACGGCCCCGGTCTCGAAGAACACCTCCTTCGCCTTCTTCGGCCCGACGAACCACGCCCAGAACGAGGCGACGTACCCGGCGCCGAGCGGCAGCTGCGGCGTGCCCACCCTGGCGTCGTCGGCGACGAAGGTGACGTCGCAGATCGCCGCGAGCTGCGTCCCGCCGGCCAGGCAGGCACCGTGGACCTGCGCGATCACCGGCAGCGGGAGGTCCCAGATCTCCAGCCAGCCGCGCAGGATGGCCTCGAGCTGCAGGCGATCGGCCGTGACCCCGCTTGCCGCCATGTCCCCGGAGGTGACGTCGTAACCGGCGCAGAAGCCGCGACCGGCACCGCGCACGACGGCCACGCGCACGTCGCCGTCATCGGCGGCGACATGCAGCGCATCGAGCAGCGCACGCTGCAGACCAGGCGTGATCGCGTTGAGCTTCTCCGGTCGGTTCAACGTGATCGTGGCGACGCGTCCATCGACCTCGTACTCGATCATCTCCGACATGCGCTCCCCCTCGCGCCGAACGCTAGACGCACGCATCAGCCGCGAGCTCGGTCGCCGGCCGCCTCGTCGACCGACCCGAACACTGCGCGGGCGGCATCGTGTGACGAGTGGGGTCTACCGTCACCGGTCATGCACGACGAGGACGACCTGCCGACGCTGCTCGACGAGCGGGCGATCGAGCGTCTGATGATCCGCTACATCGACCGCATCGATGCCGACGATCCGGTCGGCGCCGCGGCGTGCTTCGCCGACGACGGGCTCGGGGTCTACTGGGGCGAGTTCCGCGGCCGGGCGGCGATCGCCGAGCGGCTCGACGGCATCCTGGCCCAGTTCACCGCGACGAGCCACCACCTGACCAACGTGGCCCCGGTCGTCGACGGCGACCGTGCGACGGCGCAGTCCTACGTCTACGCCTTCCACCGGCTCGCCGGGTCCGGCGACTTCCTCCACTACTGGGGTCGCTGGCTCGACGAACTGGCCAGGATCGAGGGCGAATGGTTGTTCACCCGGCGCGAGGTCGTCGGCGTCGGCACCATGGCCGAGGGTGACGGCGACCGGAACCGGGTGCACCCCGGTCACCCGGGCCGGCGCCGCCGCTGACCCACCTCGGGCCACGCGGCGTCAGCGACGCATCCGCGCGACGAGCCTCACCAGTCGATCGTGCATGTCGTCGGCGTCGCCGAGGTGGCGGGCGCCGTGGCCGGGGAGCACGGCCGCGAAGCGGTGGCGCTCGGCGAGCTCGGCGAGCGAGTCCGTCTGGACGCGCCAGGAGTACCAGCAGGCGTCGCGGAACGTGGTCAGGTCGGCGCGTTCGTGGCTCCAGGCGAGGGAGTCGCCGGTGAACAGCCACGTGTCGTCGAGCAGGAGGACCATCGACCCTTTGGTGTGCCCCGGCATCGGGATGGCGACGAAGCCGGGCTGCACGTCCTGTTCGAGCGTGACGATGTCCGACGCCCACGGCGCGGCGTCGCGATCGTCGGCGTGGATCCAGGTGCGGGCCCCGAAGCGCTGCGCCCATCGCTGCGCGTCGGCGACGTCGTCGCGGTGGGTGAGCACCACGTGGTCGATGCCGCCCATCTCGCCGATCGGCCCGGCCAAGGCCTCGGTGAACCGCGGCGAGTCGACGAGGACGTTGCCGGCGGCCCTGATCGCGAACCACGCCGACGCACCGAAGCTGTCCGGCGAGCAGTAGCCCAGGTCGAACACGCCGGCCCCCGGCACGACCTCGCGGGGGTACAGCCGACCCGGGCGACGGCGGCGCGACACGGTGCCGATCGACGTCGTCGGGCACGCCTGTGCCGCCAGCCAGGCCTCGGTCTGCTCGCTCGCGTCGGGTTGACGCTGCACCACCGACGCTCCGTGCGCCTCGGCGAACAGCAGCGGCGCGATCTCCCGGCACGTCCCGCAATCGATGCAGCGCGTGTCGACGAACCAGTCCCCGGCGACGTTGCCAGGATGCCGTTGATCAGCGCGCGCCATCGCGGTCGACGGTATCGCTGGAGTCGCCGCGCCGTGGTCGGCCGTGAGGCGGGTGCGCGGCCAGCGCGGCGACGATCGTCTGCAGCGCGATCGCGAACGTGGCGCGTCGGGCGGCGAGCTCCTCATCGCGATCGCGAATGGGGGAGGGGACGGCCAGGGCCGAGCCGTGGACGGCGTCGACGACGAGGAACGCGATCGGCTCGACGAGATCGGCGCGGCAGACCACCGGTCGCGATCGCGGCCAGCAGCGGCTCGGTGGAGGGCATGCCGCTGGCGCCGATCAGCGGATCGCCGAGCCCGGCGAGCGTGAGCTCGCGGTGTTCGGCGACGAGGTCCCAGTACTGCATGGCCCATCGCTGCACGCGGGTCGTCCCACGGCGCGCCCTCGTCCGGCACGATCATGGTGCCGAGCGTCCGGGCCGTGACCAGCGCGAGCAGCTCGCGCTTGCCGGCGATGTGGTGGTACACGGCCATCGGATCGACGCCCAGCTCCGCGCCGAGCCGGCGCATCGACAGGCTGGCGAGACCGTCGCGAGCCACGAGTCGACACGCCGCGTCGACGATCACCTCGACCGTCAGGGGCTGCGTTCTGGGCGTGCGTGACCTCGTCATCTCTACGGCGTAGAGTAATGGCTCTACACCGTAGAGACGGACCGGGAGGTCACGCGAATGCACGAACGTCCAGGCGACCTGCAGGACCTGCAACAGATCATCGACGCGAGCTTCGACAGCGCAGGGCCCCACCTGCGCGAGATCGCCTCGCCCGACCGGCGGCTCGACGCCGCCCAGCTCGCCGAACGACTGACCGGCATGCGCCTGCTGGTGCTCGCCACGTCGACGCGGGATGGCCGACCGATCAACGGACCTGTCGACGGGATCTTCTACCGCGGGCGCTTCCACTTCGGATCGGCCGACGACTCGTTGCGGTTCCGGCACCTCCGTGACCGCCCGGCGGTCAGCGCCACGCACCTGCCGGACGAGTCGATGGCCGTCACGGTGCACGGCGACGCCGAGCTGATCGACATCCACGTGCCCGAGCACGCCGAGCTCAAGCAGACGGTGCTCGACATCTACGTGCCCCGGTACGGCGCGGAGTGGGCGGCGATGCTCGACCAGGGCACCCAGTACGCACGGATCCTCCCGCCCGCGTGCTCACCTACGCGATGCCTGCGGCAGGCCACTGAGGCAGCGTCGCTGGCGCTGGTGGGTGTGTACGGTGCCGCGATGACCGCAGCAGCGTCGATGACGGGCGGTGTCCACCTGCCGCAAGCCGGTCCGGCGGCTTCGGGTGACGCCCTGACCCGGACCGCCCGACTGGCCGAGGACCTCGGCTTCGCCGACGTGTGGGTGAGCGACCACCTCGTCGTGCCGGCCGGTGTCCCGTACCCGCCGTCGGCGTACGTCCTCGAACCGTTGGCCGTGATGACCTGGGTCGCCGCGGCGACCTCACGCGTCCGCATCGGCACGACCGTGCTCGTCCTGCCGATGCGCGGACCCGTCGTGGTCGCCAAGTCGATCGCCACCATCGACCAGCTGAGCGGCGGGCGGGTGATCCTCGGCGCTGCTGCGGGCTGGCTCGAAGCCGAGTTCGACGCCCTCGGCGTGCCCTTCGACGAGCGCGGACGACGCACCGACGAGGCCATCGAGATGATCCGGCGGATGTGGACCGACGACCACATCACGGCCGAGTTCCCGGTCCACGGCGCCCGCTTCGAGAACATCCGCGCCAAGCCCCAACCCGCCGGGCACGTGCCGATCTGGATCGGCGGCCACGCCGCGCCCGCGCTGGAGCGGGCGATCCGGGTCGGCGACGGGTGGCACGGCGGCTTCCTGCCCATCGACCAGACCCGTGCCACGGTCGCCCACCTCCGCGCGCACCGCCCCGAGCCGGAGTTCGTCATCTCGATGCGCACCCGCTGGGACCCACTCATCGACGAACGCGACGACATCCTCGTCCAGCTCGACGCCTACCGCGAGGCCGGCGTCGGGCACGTCGTCGCCGAACCCGCGCAACGCACGGCCGACGACTACCTCCGCTCGATCGACGCGCTCGCCGAGATCTTCGCGGCGGGCGGCGTGACGATGACGCGCTCGAGCGATGACCCGGGGGTTAACCCCCGGGTCGATGCACCGGCACGCCTGATTCCCAGCCGATCGACCCGTCCGTACGGTCGAGCAGGTCACCGGATCAGTCACGCAGGAGGCCTGCCATGTCCGCTCCCAGCACGCTCACCGACTTCGCTCCGCCGGCAGGTCGCGCCGGCCAGCAGCCCGCCGTTCGCCGCCCGCGCCCTCGACGCGGTCAAGGTCTACGGACGCGGCGACACCGCCGTGCGCGCCCTCGACGGCGTGTCCGTCGGCATCCCCACCGGCCGCTTCACCGCGATCATGGGCCCGTCCGGCTCGGGCAAGTCGACGCTGATGCACTGCCTCGCCGGCCTCGACACGCTGACGTCGGGTCGCATCGTGCTCGGCGACGTGGACCTCGGGCGGCTCAACGACCGCCAGCTCACCAAGGTGCGCCGTGAGCGGATCGGCTTCGTCTTCCAGGCGTTCAACCTGCTGCCGACGCTCACGGCCAAGGAGAACATCACCCTGCCCGCCGACCTCGCCGGCCGGCGCATCGACAAGCAGTGGCTGGCCCACGTGATCGACACCGTCGGTCTCGGCAGCCGCCTCAAGCACCGCCCGTCCGAGCTGTCCGGCGGCCAGCAGCAGCGCGTCGCCGTCGCCCGCGCCCTGGCCGGCCGGCCGCAGCTGATCTTCGCCGACGAGCCGACCGGCAACCTCGACAGCCGCGCCGGCGCCGAGATCCTCGGGTTCATGCGCAGCGCCGTCGACCAACTCGGCCAGACGATCGCGATGGTCACCCACGACCCGGTCGCGGCGAGCTACGCCGACAGCGTCGTGTTCCTCGCCGACGGCCAGATCGTCGGCCACCTGCAGTCCCCGACACCCGCCGCCGTGCTCGACCGCATGGCCAACCTGGGGAGCTGAGCAATGGTCAAGCTGACGATCCGCAACATCACCGCGCACAAGCGTCGCCTGCTGGCGACCAGCCTCGCGGTCATCCTCGGCGTCGCGTTCCTCACCGCGACGCTCGACGCTCGGCGACACGATGCGCGCCGGGTTCCGCACCCAGATCGCCCAGGGCATCGGTGACACCGCCGTCGCCGTGCGCAGCTCGACCCGGCTGAACGCCGACGACCAGACCGGCCAGACCGGTCTGGTGGACGCAACGCTCGTCGATCGGCTCCGCCAGGTGGACGGCGTCGCCGACGTCGAGCCGTCGATCGAGGGCGCCGCCCAACTCGTCGGCCACGACCGCACCCCGATCGGCGGCGACGGGCCACCGACCGTCGGCGTCGAACTGGATCCCCACCGGGCCGCTCGAACGCGTTCCACATCGTCGACGGCCGGGCCCCCGCGGCCGCCGGCGAGGTGGCCATCGACCGTCGCTCGGCCGATCTCGGCGCGCTCCACGTCGGCGACCAGACGGTCGTACGTGCCCCCGATCCGGTGCCCGTCACCGTCGTCGGCATCGTCGCCTTCGGCGACCAGGACACGCTCGGCGGGGCGACGGTGACGTTCTTCACCACCGAACAGGCCGCCGAGCTGCTGCTCGGTCAGCCCGGCAAGTTGACCAGCGTGTCCGCTCGCCGCCGCGCCCGGCGTGAGCGACGCCGAGCTCGCCGCCCGCGTCCAGGCCACGCTGCCCGACGGCACCGAAGCGGTCACCGGGGCGACGCTGCGCGCCGAGTTCCAGCACGCCATCGACTCCGGCTTCCTCGATTTCTTCCGCTCCTTGCTGCTCGCGTTCGCCGCGGTGGCGATGCTCGTGGCGACGTTCAGCATCTACAACACGTTGTCGATCGTCGTCGCCCAGCGCACCCGCGAGTCCGCCCTGCTGCGGGCCCTCGGCGCCTCGCGCCGCCAGGTGCTGCGCTCGGTGGTCGGCGAAGCCTTCATCGTCGGCGCGGTCGCCTCGGGCATCGGACTGGCCGTCGGCTACGGCATCGCTGCCGGCCTCAAGGCACTCCTGGTCGAGCAGCTCCAGCTCCCCGGCGGCGTGCTGCTCACCGGCGCGACGATCACCGCCGCGCTGGTCGTCGGCATCGGCGTCACGCTCGTCGCCAGCATCGCCCCGGCGGTGAAGGCGTCGCGCGTCGCCCCGCTCGCCGCGCTGCGCGACGTCGCGGTGGACCGCAGCGCGGCGTCGGCGAAGCGGGCCATCGCCGGACTCGTCGTCACCGGCGCCGGCGCGACCGCGCTGATCGCCGGCGGCTCGATGGCGCTCGTCGGGCTCGGCACGCTCGTCACCCTCGTCGGCTTCGTGCTGCTCGGTCCCGTCGTCGCCCGCCCGGCGGCCGCCGTGATCGGCGCACCGATCGCCGTGCTGCGCGGCCGCGCCGGTCGCCTCGCCCGGCGCAACGCGATGCGCAACCCGCGGCGCACCGCGGCAACCGCGTCGGCGCTGATGATCGGCGTGGCCGTGGTCGCCGCGTTCACCGTGCTCGGCGCATCGGTCAAGGCGTCACTCGCCCACACCGCGGACACGGCGGTGCTGGCCGACCTCGTCGTCGCCCAGGGCAACAGCGACTCGGCACCCGGGCTCGACCCGGCGATGGTGCCGGCGCTGCAGCAGCTGCCGCAGCTCGATGCCGTCGTCGGCGGCGGGATCGGCACGATCCACCTCGACGGCGACACGGTCGAGCCGATGGTGATGGACACCGCCCGCCTCGACGCCGTCGCCGACATGCAGGTACAGCAGGGATCGCTGGCCACGCTGCCCGACGACGGGCTCGCCGTGCAGTCCGACTACGCCGGCGACCGCGGCTGGACGATCGGCACGACCCTGCCGGTGACCTTCCCCGACGGCAGCACCTCGACGCTGACCGTCGACGCGCTCTACGACCTGAAGAACCTGTTCGGCGACCTCATCGTCACCACCGGCGGCTACGCGCCGCACGCCACCCAGCCGACCGACGTCGTCATCCTGATGACCCCCACACCGGGCGTCACCCGGGACGCGGCGAAGGCCGCCGCCCAGGAGGTGACGGCGGCGTTCTACGCCCCGGACGTGCAGACCCGCAGCGAGTACCTCGACTCGGTCAACGCCCAGATCGACCAGGCGCTGGCGTTCGTCTACGGACTGCTCGCCATCGCCGTGCTCATCGCCGTGATCGGCATCGGCAACACGATCTCGCTGTCGGTGTACGAGCGCACCCGCGAGCTCGGGCTGCTGCGTGCCGTCGGCCAGTCACGGCGCCGGGTGCGCACCATGGTCCGCGGCGAGGCGATCGTCGTGGCCATCTTCGGCACCGTCGGTGGACTCCTGCTCGGCACGGCCGGCGGTTGGGCCGTCGTCCGGGCGATCGGCGCCGACGAAGGCATCGTCCGCTTCGCCCTCCCGCTGGACAGGATCGCCGTGGTGGTCCTGCTCGGTGCACTGGCCGGTGTGCTCGCCGCCCGCCGACCGGCACGGCGCGCCGCCAGGCTCGACGTCCTCGCGGCGATCGCCACGAGCTGACGCGACGACGTCTGCGTCCGGTCCCGGGCGGGGGAGACTGGGTGTCGGTGAGCGACGTCGAGACCTACCGTGAGTGGCCGCCGCCGCCGGCGTGGCGCGACGCCGTGGCGTGCGTGTGGGAGCAAGCCTGACGGTCCAGCTCGGGGCTGCGCGGCAGTTCAACCGTCGGCATCGCGCGATGCCATGCTGGCGGCGTGGACGTCGAGCTCGTGGCCATCGTCGTCGACGACTACGACGCGGCGATCGCCTTCTTCGTCGACTGCGTCGGCTTCGAGCTGATCGAGGACTCGCCGTCGACGACCAACGACGGTCGACCGAAGCGGTGGGTCGTCGTCCGGCCGCCCGGTGCGGTGACCGGCATCCTGCTGGCACTCGCCGACGGGGACGAGCAGCGTGCCGTCGTCGGACGCCAGCTCGCCGGACGGGTCGGGTTCTTCCTGCGGGTCGACGACTTCGCCGAGGCGCACCGCCGCATGGCGGGGGCGGGCGTGCGATTCGTCAGCGAGCCGCCGCGACGAGCCGTACGGCCGGGTCGCCGTGTGGCTCGATGTCGCCGGCAATCGCTGGGATCTGCTCGGACCCGTCGGCTGACCTCGGTGCCGACTGCCGCGCTCAGCGGACGGTGTCGCGGCCAGCGCGCGGACGGTCCGCGGTGCTGAGCTCGGTCCTCGTCCTCGGCATCCTCGCCCTGCTCGATCCCCTGCGTCCCGTGGTGTTCGTGTTCGTGCTGCGCACGCGGCTCGTCAACGCCGTCGCCCTCCTCATCGGGTGGACGGTGGCGATGTCGCTGCTGTTCATCGCCGTCTTCGTGGCGTTCGGCGGGGAGCTGTCGTCCGCCCCCGAGGACCGCTTCGGCACGCCGGCGTCGCTCGCGGAGGTCGGGGTCGGGGCGGCGCTGCTGGTGGTGGCGGTGCGTCGGTGGCGCCGTCGCGGCGAGGAACAGCCGCCGAGCGGCTACCAGGCGGCGTTGCTCGCCCGGCTCGACCGATTGGATCTCCGCCGCTCGGCCGGCGTCGGCGTGCTGATCCAGCCGCGTACGCTGACCGTCGCCGCCGCCCTGGTCGTCGCTCGTGAGGGCACCAGTGCGATCAGCCTGCTGATCGGCTTCGGCATCTTCGCGGTCGTCTCGACGGCCACCCTGCTCGTCATCCTGATCTACGACGTCCGCTACCCCGAACGCGCCGGGCCGCGGTTGGCCGACGTGGTCGCCGCGCTCGACGAGCGGGGCCCGATGATCGCCACCGCGCTGTGCGCCGCAGGGGGCGCCTACCTCGTCGTCGACGGCTTGCGCGCCCTGCTGTGATCGGCGCGATGTCGCCACGGCACGGCACGGCGCGACGCAGGCTCAGGCCGTCGCCAATTGGACCGTGCGCTGGTCGGGCTCGGACGCCGAGGCGATGATGACGGCGCCCAGCATCGCGACGGCGAGGGCGCCGATCGCCACGACGGCGTGCCACGGCGGCGTCTTGTCCAGGCTCTCCTGGAGGACCAGCGCGCCGAGCAGGACGCTGACCACGGGGTTGACGACCGAGACGGTCGCCACGGACGCGACGAGCTTGCCGGCCGCAAGTGACACCTGCTGGAACCAGAAGCCGATCAGCCCTGCCGCGGCCATCACCCAGAGCTGCCAGCCACCGAGCAGCTCGCCGATCCCGTCGGCGTGCCACGTCTCGACCACGGGCTTCATCAGCGTCGCGGCGACGCCGTAGAGCGCGCCGGCCGTCGCGCCGAACACGGCGGCCTTCGATCCCGCTCCGCCGCGCCCGCCGAACATGACGAGCCCGATGCAGATCACGGCGATCACGAGGAGCGCCGAGATCCAGTCGGCCGTCGGCGCGTTGTCCAGGCCGGCCGCGGGGTCGCCAACGGTCGCGAACACCGTCAGGCCGACGACGACGACGGCTGCGCCGGTCACGTGCCGGCGGGTGATCGTCTGATGGGTGAGCAGGTGCCCGAGGGGGAGTGCCCAGACGATCGAGGTGACCAGCAGCGGCTGGACGATCGCGACGCGACCGCGGTCGAGCGCCGCGGCCTGCAACGCGACGCCGACGCCCTGCGCCGCCAGGCCGAGCAGCCAGACGCCGTTCGTGAGCAGCCGGACCAGGCCGCGGGCGTCGCCTGGTTCGACGCCGGCGTCCATCGCCGCCCGCTGCCACAGCGTCGCGGCGAGCGCGAACGACACGGCGGCGACGAGCGCGAGGACCGCTGCAGCTGCGCCCACGAGGAGGAGACGATACGCGAGGACGCCGTCGTGCGCGGGTGACCGGGCCGGGGCGCGCGCCGGCCGGATCGCGAGACGTGTCCGCCCAACTCGACGGGGGCCATGTCGGGGGACCGGAGCTCGACCGGCCACGGCCACGACGAGTTGACCGGCGCGGCCGCGACCGACATCCTGCCTGGATGGCACCGCCCCACGAGCTGACCGTCGACCTCGTCGACCCGGCGTCGAGCACCGACGCGGCGCTCGTGGGCACGCTCGCCGACCTCGTCAACCGCGCGTATGCCGTGTCCGAGGAGGGCCTGTGGCAGGGCGACGCGGCGCGGACGTCGCCGGACGAGATCAGCGGCCTGATCGTCGCCGGTGAGCTGCTCGTGGCCCGAACGCCCGATGGCGGCGTCGTCGGGTGCGTGCGCTGCCACGACGTGGCCGCTGATACCAGCGAGTTCGGGCTCCTCGCCGCGTCGTCCGACGCGCGCCCACCGAGGCATCGGTCGGGCGTTGGTCGACGACGCCGAGCGGCGGAGCCGTGATCGGGCGATGACGACGATGCAACTGGAGCTGCTCGTGCCCCGCCACTGGCAGCACCCGAGCAAGGAGCGCCTCGCCGCGTGGTACGGCCGGCGCGGCTACCGGCTGGTGGACACGGTGGCGTTCGAGGGTTCGTACCCCCACCTCGCGCCGCTGCTGGCCACGCCGTGCGACCTGCAGATCCACCGCAAGCCGTTGCGGTGAAGGAGGCGACATGGTCGCACGAGCTCCCGGGCGTTCCGACGCCCTGATCTGACGACAATCTTGATCCCGGTGGTCGGTGATACCGGTAGCGTCGGCGGCGTGGCGTCGCGCATCTGGGGCTTCCCCAACCCCGTCAACGAGAAGGCGGCGAGAACGGTCGCCGGCGGGGTCGCCACGTTGACGGCGCTGACGCTCCTCACGCAGTGGTGGTGGATGACCGCCGTGCTGGCGCTCGGGTTCCTGGCGCGGGTGCTGACCGGCCCGAAGCTCAGCCCACTCGGCCAGCTGGCGACACGCGTCGTCGCCCCGCGCCTCGGTGCGCCGAAGGACGTGCCCGGGCCGCCGAAGCGCTTCGCCCAGACCATCGGTCTGGTGTTCACGACGACCGCGGCGATCGCGTGGTTCGGCTTCGGGTCGGCGGGCGTGACGGCGGCGCTGCTGTCGGTGCTGCTGGTGTTCGCCCTGTTGGAGTCGGTGCTCGGCTTCTGCGCCGGGTGCTGGGTGTTCGCCGTGCTGATCCGCGCCGGCGTCATCCCCGCGTCGACGTGCGCGGCGTGCACCGACATCTGGTCGCGCCGCACGGCCTGACCGACGTGCCGGACCGTGCTGCGGCCGACGGAGCGCTCAGGACAGGTACTCCACGGCGACGTGCTCCCACGCGGCGGTCGACAGCCCGAGCGAGGCGAGGTCGATCCGCTCGTCCGCGCCGTCGAAGCGCGACCAGTAGGTGGCCGGGTCGAGCCCGGCGCTGAGCACGCCGAAGCCGTACGACGGCACGCCGGCGCGACGCAGGTGCCGGCCGTCGGTCCCGCCGGTGAACAGCGTCGGCAGCAGGCGACCGCCGGGGTGGGCCTTCAGCACCGCCCGCTCCAGCACCGGCCAGATCGGCGTGTCGCGGGGCGAGCCCGACGGCTCGGTGCGGGCGATCACGCCGATCGTCACCGGGAGGTCGTCGAGCAGGTCGTGGAGGAACCGCTCGACGTCGCGGGACGACTCGGCCGGCACGACGCGCACGTCGATCTCGAGGTCGACACGGTCGGGGACGATGTTGCGCACCGTCCCGGCATGGACGACGGTCGGTGTGTAGGTGGTGTGCGTGCAGGCGTGGGCGCGGACCCGGACGTCATCGGGCAGGTGGTCGAGGTCGTCCCACAGGTGCTCGGCGTCGAGCAGCCGGTGGCGCAGCTCCTCGTCGAGCACCGTCGCGTCCACCCAGTTGCGCCACTCCGTGCTGATGTGCGTCGCCGGCCGGGCGCGGTCGATGCGCCGCACCACCTCGGCAGCGGTGACGAGCGCGTTGTCCCCGGCTCGTGGCGTCGAGCCGTGCGCGGCCCGCCCGTGGACGATGACGCGACACGGCACCATCCCCTTCTCGGCAGTCGTCGCCCCGATGACCGGGCCGGACGGGGTCGCGCTGACGGTGCCACCCGCCTCGGTCAGCGCGACGTCGGCGGCGAGCAGTTCGGGTCGACGGGCCAGCATGTCGACGACGCCGTGGTCGCCGCCCGTCTCCTCGTCGGCGACGGCGGCGAACACCAGCGTGCCGCGCAGCCGCCGCGGTGACGCGGCCACCCGGGCGAACACGAGCGCCATCGCCGCGGTCTGGTTGAGCATGTCGACCGCGCCGCGGCCCCACACCTCGCCGTCGACGATGTCGCCGCCGAACGGATCACGCGTCCACTCCTCGGCGTTGACCGGCACGACGTCGGTGTGCCCGAGCAGCAGCAACGTCGGCGCCGTCGGGTCGCTGCCCTCCAGTCGGGCGACGAGCGACGCCCGCTCCGGCAGCCCGTGCGGATGGCTCCACTCCGACAGCGCCGACGGCACGACGGTGGCGAGCACGTCGGCGTTGCGCCGCTCACCGCCGCTGTCGGGCCGGCCCTCGTTCACGCAACGGTTGCGGATCAAGGCCGACAGCAGCTCCGCTGTCTGCCTGGCGACGTCCGCCGTGACGGGACCTGACACTGACTTCCTCCTCGATGCTGCGCGCACTCAGCACGTCGCGAACGGACGCGACGCGTGGCCTCACGATCGGATCGCGCGCAGAGCTTCACACAGCGCGTCGAGCTCGTCCTCGTCGTTGTAGTAGTGCACCGATGCGCGGTTGGTCTCGGTGAGGCCACGCGCGGTCATGTCGTCCAGCGACGCCTCGGCGAACACGTGCCAGATGTGGACGCCATGGGCCCGGACGGCCGCGGTCACCGCGTCGGCGGCGAGCCCGTCGACCGTGAACGTGACGATGCCGCACCGCTCGGCGCCGACGTCGCGGACGGTCACGCCGGGGATCTCGGCGAGGCGGGCGCGGAGCTGCGTCGCCAGGTCGGTGATCCGCGCAGACGTGCGCTCGACGGTCCACGACCTGGCGTAGTCGGCGGCGGCACCGAGGCCGAGGACGTTGGCGATGTTGTGCTCCCACAGCTCGAGGCGTCGGGCGTCGTCGGCCAGCTCGTACGAGGTCGGACCGGTCCACCGCGCCGAGTGGAGGTCGGCCGCGATCGGGTGGAGCTCGCCGAGGCGGCGGCGATCGACGTACAGGAACCCCGTGCCGCGTGGGGCCCGGAGGTACTTGCGTCCCGTCGCCGAGAGCAGGTGGCAGCCGATGGCGCGCACGTCGACGGGGAGCTGGCCGACCGACTGGCAGGCGTCGACGAGGAACAGCGCATCGGACTCGGCCGCGACCTGGCCGACGGCGGCGACGTCGTTGACGAGGCCGCTACTGGTCGGGACGTGGGTCACCGAGATGAGCCGCACGCGGTCGTCCATGAGCCGGCGGAGGTCGGCGATCGACAGGGCGCCGTCAGCATCGTTCGGCACGGCCACGACCTCGACGCCGTGGCGCTCGGCGGCCTGGAGGTAGGCGATGGCGTTGCTGGCGTACTCCGACGACGAGGTCAGGATCCGGTCGCCTCGTTCGAAGCGGATGGCCGTGAACGCGCTGATCCACGCGCGGGTCGCGCTGTCGGCGAAGGCGATCTCGTCGGCACCGGCGCCGACGAGGGAGGCGACCGAGGCGCGGGCGCGCGCGTGGGCGTCGCCGGCGAGCGCTGCGGCCTCGTAGCCGCCGAGCTCGATCTCCAGGTCGAGGTGGTGACGCACGGCGTCGACGACCGGCATGGGCAGCAGTGACGCGCCGGCGTTGTTGAGGTGGACGTGACGCGTGCAGGCCGGCGTGTCCCGCCGGGCCCGCTCGACGTCGAATGGTTCCGTCGGCACCGATCGTGCGCCCGCGTCCGCCTGTCGTTCGGTCGAGGTGGTCATCGCTGCATCATCGCAGCGCCCGCTATGGCGCGAACGTCTGCCCCTTGGGCGGATCGCCGTAGACGTCGAGCAGGCGGCGGATCTCGTCGTGCAGCGTCGGGTGTTGCGTGGCGAGCTCGTCCCATTCCCGGCCGTTCGTCCACGTCCAGTCCTGGAGCCGACCGACGTGGGTGTGGAGCCGACCGCGCCACAGGTCGTAGGGGGAAGACATCCCGCCACCTTCGCGCGTCGAACACGTGTTCGCAAGTGGCCGGCTAGGCGAACAGGCAGGTGGCGCGCAGCTCGATGCTGGAGCGTGCCGGTTCGCCGAGCGCCACCGCCGGGTCCCGAAAGGCGGTGTGCGGGGTGAAGAACGTGCCACCGGCACTGACGATGTCCGAGTCGTAGGTCCGGAAGGCGATGACCTCGTCGGCGGTCATCTCGGGGAACGCATACCAGCGGTGTCGGTCCGGCTCTGCGGGCGCGGCTACCGAGAGCGCTTCGAACTGGCCGCCGCCACCGGCGTAGTCGGCGACCACGAACGCTCGGGCGTCGTCTGGGCGAACGCTGCGGGCGTCGCACAGCGCGAGCGGGAGATCCATCCTCGGCGGGCCGAGGTTCCGCCAGAACTGCACGACGACGACGCGACGAGCGTGCTCGACGGTGTCGGCCATCGCGGCGTGGCGTGGCGGCACCTCGACCGCCGGGTCCTCCACGGCCTCCCGGAACCCGCGGCGGATCAGGTCGTCGTGGCCAGGCGCGAAGTCCGAGTGCACGAACCTGATCGGCGCGAGGTCGGGGTGACGAGCGGCCTGCCCCGGGTTCCGTTTGATGTGGCTCGAGACCATCGCGTGGTCGCAACCGGTCAGCCGGCGAGCGAGATCCTCCACCTCGGGGTAGTGCACGGCGACGATCTCGTCGTCGTGATCCCAGTCGCGGACCCGAGACGGGTGGCGCATCAGTTCGAATCCGCACACGGTCCAGCCGGGTAGATCGGCGTTTCGTCCGTCCAGCACGTCGACCTCGATCGGTGTCGCCGGCAAGGACGACGACGCCGAGTAGTTGAGCTTGGTCCGACAGAACACAGTCACCACGGAACCCCCCGACCGTCGCGTGCCGCGCGTCAACCTAGACCGGTCGTCGTGAGGATCACGCGGTCATTCCCGGGGCAGCGGGTGTGAGTCCGGTCAGGCGGTCGGGCGAGCGCCGCGAGCACCAGCAGAATTGACACACGATGGTTCGATCGACCGTCGGCACCCGGACGCGGTGCGTAGGACGACAGCAGCAACTCGCGTCGGCCTCGAGGACTGTCGCGGACCTCGGCGACGCGCTGCGCGGCGATCGTCGCCGCCGGGACGGCAACAGGCGACGGCTCGGACAGGTTCGAGTTGCCGCCCGCCTCGCTCACGCCACGAATCATTGCCGCCCGGTGCGGAACGGTCGGCGACGACCCGTCGGCTGCCGTTTCCGCAGTTGACTGAGATGGTCGGGAATACCTCGTCCACGGCCACGGGTTGAGGCCAGTCATGACGATCGGAATCGCGCTCCCCGGCGGCCTCGAACCAACCGTGAACGCCGTCGACACCTACATCGAGTACGCCGAGCAAGCCGCGGCCGCCGGACTCACCGCCGTCTGGTTCAGCCAGCGCGCCGACGCCGACGCCCTGACGTTGGCCGCCGTGATCGGGGCGCGGGTGCCGGGCATCGCCGTCGGCACCTCGGTCGTGCCGATCTACCCCCGCCACCCGCTCGTCGTCGCGGCGCAGACCAACACCGCGGTCGCCGCATCCCACGGGAGGTTCACACTGGGCCTCGGGCTCGGTGCGCCGGCACTGCTCGCCCAGGCGTACGGCACCGATGTCGATCGTCCGATCCGCCACCTGCGCGAGTACCTCACCGTGCTCGACGAGGTGCTGGAGCACGGCTCCGTGGAGTTCACCGGCGACTCGATCGTCGCCCGGACGCCACGCCCGACGTCGCTCGCCGGCGCATCGCGGCCGAGCATCGTCGTCGCCGCGATGGGACCCCAGGCGCTCCAGGTCACGGGCGAGCTCGCCGACGGGACGTTGCCCTACCTCGCCGGGCCGCGCACCCTCGAGGAGTTCATCGTGCCGCGGATCACCGAGTCGGCCGAGCGCGCCGGCCGCCCGGCACCACGGATCGTCGTCGCCCTGGCCGCCGTCGTCACCGACGACGTCGCCGCGGTGCACGCTCGCATCGCCGAGCAGTCGGCGTTCTACGCCACGGTCCCGTCGTATCGGGCCGTCCTCGAGCGTGAGGGGCTCACCGATCCGGCCGACCTCGCCGTGGTCGGCGACGAGGCGGCGCTCGCCGCTGCGGTGGAGCGCTACCGCGCGGCCGGGGCGACCGAGATCGTGCTGACCAACACGGCGATGGACGGCGACGAGTCGCGTTCGCGCACCTGGGCCGCCGCCGGAGCGCTGAGCGTGCCGACGTGACCTGACGGATCGACGTCGACGTCCCGATCGGAACCGACGCGGTCGGCAGTCTCCGGCCAGGTCATCATGAGCGCGTGACCGTTCGTCGCGTGGTGGTGGTGATGTTCCCCGGGGCGCAGCTGCTCGACGTCGCCGGTCCGACGGAGGTGTTCTCGGTCGCCAACTGGCTCGATCCGGGCTCGGCGTACAGGACGGAGCTGGTGAGCGTGTCGGGTGGGGTGGTGGGGACGAGCTCCCTGGTGCGCATCCAGACGGCGCCGCTGGCGAGGTGCAGGGGTCCGATCGACACGCTCGTCGTCGCCGGCGGCGCCGGAAAGCTCGACGCGGTGATGGACGAGCGGCTGCTGCGCGGCGTGCGCCGTCTGGCGACGCGCAGTCGCCGTGTGACGTCGGTGTGCACCGGGGCGTTCGTGCTGGCGGCGGCCGGCCTGCTGGACGGGCGGCGAGCGACATCGCACTGGCGGTGGTGCCCGCAGCTGGCCGCCACGTACCCGAAGGTGCGGGTCGACGCCTCGGCGATCTACGTCCGCGACGGCAACGTGTGGACGTCGGCGGGGATCACGGCCGGCATCGACCTCGCCTTGGCGCTGGTCGCCGACGACCGGGGACAGCAGCTGTCGGCCGGGGTCGCTCGCGAGTTGGTCGTGTACCTGCGGCGTGCCGGCGGCCAAGCGCAGTTCTCGGCGGCCCTCGCGGTGCAGGCGACCGAACGGGAACCGTTGCGCGAGCTGCTGGAGTGGATCGTGGAGCACCCGGCGGCCGACCTGTCGGTTGCCGGCCTGGCGCGCCGTCTGCACCTGTCGGAGCGCCAGTTCAGCCGCGTGTTCAAGTCCGAGCTCGGGCTGACGCCGGCCGAACACGTGGAGGCAGTCCGTGTCGAAGGTGCCCGGCGGCTCCTCGAGACCACGAGTGCGGCCGTCGAGCTGATCGCCCGCGAGGTGGGCTTCGGGACGCCGGAGACGATGCAACGGGCGTTCCGCCGACGGCTCGGCACGACACCGTCGGCGTACCGCGACCACTTCGACGCGACCGGGTGACGCCTGGGACCGCGTGTCCGAGATCGTCGGATACATGTCATTGCCGCCATCGAGGGCCGGCCGCATGATCGAGCGATGCGACCTGCTGCAACCACTCCTCCAACCCCGCCCCGGCGTTCCACGCCCCTGTCCACTCTCCGCCTCCGCCTGACGCTGGCAGTCGCCGGTTTGGCCGCCGTGGCGGTCGCCGGTTGTGCGTCCGGCGATCGGCCGGCGTCGGCGCCGAGCGTCGCCGTCAGCACGCCGGCGTCGTCCGATCGCGCCGGCGGTCCGATGACGACAGCGGCGATCCCGGCGCCGCCCATGACGGCAGCACCATCGACGCCCGTGCCCGTGCCCGTGCCCGTGCCCGTGCCCGTGGCGCCGTCGGCGCCGCCCTCCTCGACCACGACCATCTCGGCGTCGGACCGACCGACAGCGGCGACGGACGAGCTCGTGGCAATGGTCGACACCGGCTCACGACTGCACATCCGGTGCGCCGGGGCGGGTCCCTCCACGGTTCTGCTGATCGCCGGGTTCGGTGGCGCTGGCGACAGCTGGGCGTCGATCGCACCGGCGCTCGTCGACCACACCCGCGTCTGCACCTACGACCGCTTCGGCACCGGCACCAGCGACCCCCCGCCGGTCGACCAGACCTTCGCCACCCAGGCCGACGACCTCGGCGCGCTGCTGGTCGCCGCCCACGAGCCCGGGCCGTACGTCGTGGTCGGGCACTCGTTCGGTGGGGCCGAAGCCGTCGCCTTCGCCGCCCGGTTCCCGGCCGACGTCCACGGTCTGCTCCTGCTCGACGCGAGCCCGACCGACTGGCCGACGGCGGTGTGCGCCGTGCCCGACGACGGCTCCGACGCGGCTGCCCTCTACCGCCAGACCTGCGCATCGATCACCGACCCCGCCGGCAACCCGGAACGGCTCCCCGCCGCGGTGGCCTTCGCCGAGGTCGCGGCGATCGACTCGCTCGGTGACCTGCCGATGATCGTCGCCACGGCTGAGGAGCACCCCCGGCCGGGCCTCGACGCGGCCAGCGCGGCGGAGCTCGGTCGCACATGGAGCGACGGTCAGCAGCGCTGGTCGTCGCTGTCGACCGCGGCGACGCTCGTGCCGATCGCGAACACCGGCCACGACATCCAGTTCGATCAGCCCGGCGTCGTCATCGACCTCATCGACTCGCTCGCACCGGGTCGCTGATCGGACTGACCCCGTTGCTCCCGACGGCGACTCGGCGATCGAGCGGCACCGGCGATCAGGTCGTTCGCCGGGCGCGGGCACGACGTTTGCCCTCGTGCATCGCCGCGACGCGCGCGACGGGGATCGCCGCGCCCTCGGTGAGCAGGTCGTCGGGGAGCGTCTGCGGCGACGGCATCAGCTCGGCCCAGGGGTCGGCGTCGCCGAGCCGGTCGACCGCGGTGCGGATCGTCTGCTGGCCGGGCACCAGCGCGTCGAGATCCTCCCAGGGCACCGGGAACGACACCGGCACGCCGGGCCGGACGCGAGGGCTGTACGCCGCGGCCACCGTTGCGCCGCCCGTGCGGGTGGCGTCGACGAACACCTTGCCGCCCCGATCGGCCTTGAGGAACGCGGTCGTCGCCACGGCGGGATCGAGCAACTCGGCTCGCCGGGCGATGGCTCGCGTGGCGCTGGCCGCGTCCTCGGCCGTCGTGCCGTCGGCGACCGGCACGAACACGTGCACTCCCTTGGCGCCACTGCTCTTCACCGCGCCGGCGAGGCCGACGTCGGCCAGCGCGCGGCGGACGAGATGGGCGGCCGCCACCGCGGCGGCGAAGCCTGCGTCGTCGGGTGGGTCGAGGTCGAGGACGAGGTGCGTCGGTCGGTCGAGGTGCGCGGCGAGCGCCAGCGTCGGGTGGTACTCGACCGCCCGCTGGTTGGCGAACCACAGCAGCGTGCGCCGGTCGTCGCACAGCGCGTACGACACGGTGCGCTTCGACGCCTCGGCCCACACCTCCACCGTGCTGACGAAGTCGGGCGTGTACTTCGGCACGTTCTTCTGCATGAACGGGCGCTGACCGCCCGTCGTGCGGATCACCGACAGCGGACGCTGGCGCAGCACCGGCACCAGGCGGTCGGCAACGGCGTCGAGGTAATCGACCAGATCGCGCTTGGTGACCTCGGCGCCGTCGAACAACGGCTCGTCGAGGTGGGTCAGCGCGACGCCGTCGCGCTCCTCGCCGCCAGTGGATCGGGCCATCGTCTCCAGGCTCGCAGATGTGGTCGGCCGGGCTGTCCCCGGACCCCGGTCAGCGGGTACGGCGCGCCGGTGCGCCGCCGGCACGTGCGCTGTCGGCCTCGCCGCGGAGGATCTTCTCCATCGGCTTGCCCTTGGCGAGCTCGTCGACGAGCTTGTCCAGGTAGCGGATCTTCTGCATCAGCGGGTCCTCGACGTCCTGCACGCGCACGCCGCAGATCGACCCGGTGATGAGCGCGGCGTTGGGGTTGAGGCGCGCCGCGGCGAAGAACTGCTCGAACGTGGTGCCCTCGTGGAGGTGGTGGTGCAGTTCGGCCTCGTCGAAGCCGGTGAGCCAACAGATGACACGGTCCAGCTCGTCGACCGTGCGCCCCTTCTTCTCCACCTTGGTCACGTAGTGCGGGTAGACCGAGGCGACGCTGACGGTGAAGATCCGGCTCACCCTCGGCAGGCTAGACCCGGCGGAAGTGGGGTGTTCGTGGCGACCGGGTGCGGCGTGCCGCGATCCGGTCAGGGGGCGTCGAGGGTGATGCCGGTCAGCCGGGCGAGCTCGTCGAGGACGGCCTGCTGGAAGGCCGGGTCGTCGACCGCGGGTGCTGGTCGTTCCGGTCGCTGGTGGTGCCAGTACGTGCCGGAGGCGTCGGCCGCCGGGTCGTCGCTCGTCGCCAGCCAGACCTGGGTGACGTGGCCGAGGGCGAGGTCGTCGGTGGCGCGGGGTCCGCCCATCCGGGTCGGCACCCAGCCGGGATCGACGGCGTTGACGCGCGCGTCGGGCCAACGCGCGGCGAGCGCGGCGGACATGGCGGTGACGAGGAGCTTGGAGTCGCAGTAGGCCTGCACGCCGTTCCAGCGGCGCTCGGTCCAGTCGAGGTCGCGGAGGCTGGCATCGCCACTCAGGTGCATGCCACTGCTCAGGTAGATCAACCGACCCGGCCGGGCGATGAGCGCCGTGAGCAGGTAGGGGGCGAGCACGTTGACCGCGAACACCTGCGCGTGCCCGTCGGACGTGGGGCTCCGGGCGGGCTCGACGTAGATGCCGGCGTTGTGGATCACGGCGTCGAACACGCCGAACCGGTTGGCCTGTTCGGCGAGCGACCGGACGTCGTCGAGCTCGGCGAGGTCGCCGATGACCACGCCGGCGGCAGCCCCGGCGAGATGGCCGAGGTCGTCGGCGCGGCTCACCGAGCGGGCATGGACGACCACCTCGTGACCTGCGGCGAGCAACGCCTCGGCCGACGCGTGACCGAGTCCGGTCGTCGATCCAGTGATCAGCACTCGCCGGCTCATGACCACCAGGCTCACACAGCAGGAGTGGCCGGCGCCCACGTCGAACTCGAACGTCTCCGAGACGAGCTGACCCGGGTGCGGCGACATCCCGACATCATCTCGAGGCGTCGACGTCCACGGGCTACCACTCCGTCGACCGACGGCCCAGCTTCTTCTGGCTCGCGCGGCGCTTCGCGTCGAGTCGCCGCTCGACCGACCCACGCGTCGGCCGCGAGGCTCGGCGCTGGACCGTGGGCTTCGACGCGCTGTCGAGCAGGTCGGCGGCGCGCGTCAGGCACTCCTGGCGGTTGCGCCACTGACTGCGCGTCGTCTCGCTGGTGACGCGCAGTCCGTCAATGAAGGCCCGCCGCACCCGTTCGACGGCCGCAGTTGGACCACTCAGTCGGGCCAGGTCGACGTCGAGCGTGACCCGCGTCGACGTCTTGTTGACCCGCTGACCACCGGCGCCGCTCGCCGGGCCGAACGACCAGGCCAACCCATCCGGCGGCACCGTCAGGCCACCTGCGCTGCGCAGCCCGTCGAGACCGTCCATCACCCGAGTCTGCCCGGAACGCGCCGGGAGGGCCGGCGCGTTCGGCTCAGCTCGCGGCGAGCTCCATCGGCCGGGGGTCGAGCGCCTTGAGGGCCGGCATGACCTCGGCGGCGAACAGCTCCATGCTGCGCGCGGGCCTTGTCGATCGGCATGCTGCCGTACTTGAAGACGAACATGATCTCGTTCGTCCCGAACGTCTCGGCCAGCTCCGTCGCTCGGGCGATCGTCTGCGCCGGCGTGCCCCACGGGTGCGAGTCGAAGAAGCCGCGCAGGAACACGTCCTTGTTGTCCCGCAGGATGTCGGACATCGCCCCGTACGCCTCGTAGCCCTTCAGGCTCTTGAGGTGCTCACCCAGCATCTCGTAGTGCCGCAGCGCCGAGTCGGAGTACTCGCACATGTACTGCTCGGCGCCGTCACGTGCCTCCGTCCTCGGTCTCGGCGACGTACGTCCACAGGGCGAGCTTGGTGTGGGCGGCGGTGCCGTGGCCGGCCGCGTGGCGTTGCTCGATGTACGACCTGGCGACCTGCGAGCGAGGCGTCCAGCGAGGTGGTCGGGATGATCAGCGGGTTGACGTCGTTCTTGGCGATCACCGAGACCGACTCGGGTGAACCGCCGGCGCACCACAGGTTGGCCGACAGGTCGTGGGTCAGCTGCGGGCGCAGGCGGACGTCCTGGACCTGGAAGTGCTCGCCCTCGAACGTGCACTGCCCCGTCGACAGCAGCTGCTTGAGGACCTGCAGGCTCTCGTCGAAGCGGCCGCGTGCCTCGTTCTGGTCGATCGACAGCCCGTGGAACTCACGCCGTCCGAGCCCGCGGCCGACGCCGAGGATGATCTCGCGCCCCTCGCCGAGGAACGCGTCGAGCATGTTGACGTCCTCGGCGACGCGCACCGGGTTGTGCCACGGCAGCACGACGACCATCGTGCCGAGATCGACGTGCTCGGTGATCCCGGCGATGTACGTCAGGTACTGCAACGGGTTGGTCACCATCGTGTACGGCGTGAAGTGGTGTTCGATCGTCCACACCGAGTCGAACCCGGTGCGGTCGGCGATGCGGGCGATCTCCAGCTCCTCGCGGAACACGTCGCGGTCCGGCGCGTGCCGGGGCGACGTCGACGGGCTCGCCGCGCTCCTCGGCCTCGTAGCGGTCCCAGTCGGTGTAGTTCTGGTTGAAGATCGTCGCGCCGACGCGCATCGCAGCCCTCCGTTCGCCGGCGAGACCCCACGGTCGCCGTGGTCATGTTCGCAGTCGGTCCGGCGTCAGCCGGGCATCGGACCGCCGGCGACGGCGATGACCAGCCCGACGGCACCGGCCGCGAGCAGGACGAACACGGTGCTGCGGTGGAGGAGCACGAGCAGGATCGCCGCCCCGGCCAAGACGGCGTACTGCCACGCTTCACTCAGCGCCATCGCGAGCGGGACGGCCGCACCGAAGATGGCACCGATCGCCGCCGGCCCCGCACCGCCGAGGAACGCGCTCGCCCGTTCGTCGCCGCGGATCCGGTCGAAGTGGCGGGCGCCGATCAGCACGAACAGGAACGAGGGCGCGAACGCGATCGTCGCGGCGAGCAGGCCACCGGCGAGCCCGGCGGCGCCGAAGCCGACCGCGGCGACGGTCAGCACGACCGGGCCGGGCGTGATCTGACCGAGGGCGACGGCGTTGAGGAACTGGCCCGGGCTGAGCCAGTGGTAACGATCCACGGCGTCGTGCTGCATCAGCGGGATGATCACGAACCCGCCGCCGTACGACAGCGCGCCGACCTTGAACGCCACCCACGCCACCTGGCTGAGCACCCCGGCGGAGGCCGTCCCGGCGGCCACCACCGCACCGACGGCGAAGTGCTCGCCCGACGCGCGGCGGATCGCCACGCGGCGGGCGGTCAGCTCGACGAGCCCGCAGGCGATGAGCACGACGACGACCCACGCCCCGACCACCGCCGAGGTCACGGCGCCGGCGAGGAGGTAGGCGAGCCACCGCCGATCGTCGTGCCGTCGCGCCCAACTCGGCTGCACCAGCGTGCCTCCGGCGTGCACCGCCACCGCTGCCACTGCTGCGCCGGCACCCGCGCCGGCGCCCACCACCCAGTCTCGGCGGGGCGCCCTCGAGGAACAAGGCCGCCAGCGCGAGGATCAGGACGAGGCCGGGGACGATGAACGCCAGGCCGCCGAGCACTGCGCCGATGCCACCGCGCACCCGCCAGGCGCAGAAGATCGACAGCTGCGTCGATGCCGGTCCGGGCAACAGGTTGCACGTGGCGATGGCGTCCTCGAACTCCGCGGCGTCGAGCCAGCGTCGTTCGTCGACGCACAACTCGCGCAGCAGCTTGATGTGGGTGGGCGGCCCACCGAAGCCGACGCAGCCGAGGCGTCCCCACTCACGCACCACCGTCGCCAGGCTGGGAGCGGCCGGGGTCGCCCCGCCGGCGGACGAGGAGGTCACGCCTCGGGCGGCTGTCCGGCAGGCTGGAAGAGCTCGATCGGGTTGCCGGCAGGATCGTCGAACACGATCTGCGCGCCACCGGGACCCGTGATGATGTCGCTGCGGAACCGGACCCCGCCGGCGCGCAGCCGTTCGACCTCGGCGCGGATGTCGTCGACGACGAAGTGGATGCGGTTCCAGCCGCCCGGCGTCGGTTGCGCCCCGTCCGGCAGCGCTCGCCCGGCCGAGCTGGTCGGCCCGCTGAGCAGCACGCGCAGGTTGCCGCGCACCACGTCGGCGAACGCCGGCGCGAAGTTCGTGTGCGGGGTGAACCCCAGGTGCGTCGTGTAGAACGTCAGCGCCGCGTCGACGTCGTCGACGATGTACCGGACGCTCACCAGCTCCGTGGTCATGGTGTGATCTCCTCCTGTTGCGGACCCGATCGTCGATCAGCCACCGCAGCCACCCGACGCGTTCGTCGAGCTCGGTCGCGAGCCGTTCGAAGCGCGCCAGCGTGACCTCGCGGCCACCGACGCTGGAGCTCGGGTCCTCGATGCTCCAGTGCAGCCGCTCGCCGCCGCCGCCGAACTCGGGGCAGCGTTCGCGGACCTTGTCGCAGAGCGTGACGACGAAGTCGAACGACTGGTCGGCGAACTCGTCCAACGACTTCGACCGCCACCCACCGATGTCGATCCCGCGGTCGGCGAGCACCTGGACCGCGTACGGATGAATCGGCTTGGGGGCGCTGCCGGCGCTGACGACGTGCACGGCTGCGCCCGCGGACCGCCCGAGCAGTGCTTCGGCGATCTGCGACCGAGCGCTGTTGCCGGTGCAGGCGAACAGCACGCGAACCGGTCGCCCCCGTCGCCGGTGCGGTGTGGACGGGATCGGTGTGCGCTGGAGCTCGAGGCCGGGGTGCAACGACGGCCCGACGACCGCGAGTGCCGCACCGCACCGCTCGAGGTTCGCCCGGTAGTAGACGGCACGCCCGTCCTTCGCGCTCCGCCGTGACGACACCAGCCCGCCGGCACGCAGCCGGCCGAGGTGGTACGAGACGAGCCCCTGCGGACGACCGACACGAGCGACCAACTCCTCCACCAGCCGATCGCTGCGCGCCAGCTCCGACAGCAGCCCCCACCGGAGCGGATGACCCGCCAGCCCGAGGATCGGCGGCACGTTCGCCACCGCCAGCTGTGCCATGACACGCATCATTACATCAAACTAGATCGATGTAAATACGGTTTTGTCGGGTGACGAGACGCCGCGGCGCGGTCGACGCCGGGGACAGGTTCTGCGATCATCGGTGGATGCTGCTCGAGCAACTGCAGGTGCCGGTCGACGAGTTCGAGGTGGGGAGTGGTTGGACGCTGAAGCCGCAGGGTGCATGCCGCGGTGAGGTCTGTGTCCCCTTGCCGGCCGGATCGGTGCGCGACGGCGAGGTCGACGTGGTGGCCGTCGCGCAACGGCTGGGGATGCCGTTGGTCGAGGACGCCGAGGCGCGGCTGTGGGCGCTCGGTCCGGAAACCCTCAGTGGCCATGCCCTGGCGTCGGCGGAGGCGCCCGAGCTCGTGCTGCCCGACCTCGACGGCAACGAGTTCCGTCTCTCGTCGTTGCGCGGTCAGAAGGTCGTCATCGTCTCGTGGGCGCCCTATTGAGGCTGCTCCCGGGACCTGCCCGTGTGGCAGGCGCTGCGCACCGAGCTCCACCCGCTCGGCCTCGAGGTCGTCACCGTCGGGATCGACGCGGCCGGACCGGAGGCGTGCCGGCCGTTCATCGAGGCCGCTGACCCGGACCACCCGTCGCTCGTCGACACGACCCACCGGATGGCCGAGCTGTTCGGCGTCATCAACATCCCCAACGGGGTGTGGATCGACGAGCGTGGCGTGATCACCCGTCCCGTCGAAGCGGCGAGCCCGCACCCGCCGAGCGATCGGGGCCCGTTCCAGCCGATGGAGGGGCTGCCCGACCACATGAACGAGGTGCTCGACGAGGCCTCGCGGATCCAGGTCGACGGCCGCTACGTCGACATGCTGCGCGACTGGGTCGCGCACGGCGCCGACAGCCGCTACGCCCTCGGTCCCGACGAGGTCGTCGAGCGATCGCGGCCACGCGACCGCGAGCAGGCCGAGGGGCAGGCCCACCTCGAGCTCGGCGCCGCGCTGTGGGGCGCGGCGACCAGCGCGGCGCCGAACGGCATTGGCGTGAGGCCCACCGCCTCGACCCGATGAACTTCACCGCCAAGCGTCAGGCGTGGTCGCTCGCGGTGCCCGACGCCGGCGACTTCGCCCGTTACTGGCAGGGCCCGCTGCCGGGCCGTGAGGACGAGTGGCCGTACGAGAGCGACTGGCTCAGCGAGGTGCGCGGCTTCGGCGCCGAGCACTACTACCCACCGGTCGACGCCGAGCGCCGCGACGGGAACGCCGTCCCGCCGACCGAGACCGGCTGAGGTCGCCGTCAGCGCTCGCTCGGCGGCGTCCCCCCGGCCGCACGCCAGGCGAGCTGCGCCGTGCGGCGGGCCCAGTTCGCCGGCGGGCGGCCACCGGCGAGCGCCCTGGCGTACCACGCGCCCGTGCACATGGTGACCAGCACCTCGAGATCGGCGTCGGCGTCGATCAGCCCGAGCGTCCGTGCCCGGGCGAACGTGGCCCGCAGCCGGCGCCGTCGCGGGAGGACGACGCGATCTCGGTAACGCGCCACGGTGGTGACGTCGGCGCTCTCCTGGAGCATGCTCCCGACGAGCGACAACCGACCCCGGCGGCTGACGCCGCGCTGGAAGTCGGCGAGCTCGGCGACGAGGTCGCCGAAGGGGTCGGATGTCGACGAGATCGGCTCGTCGACGTACGTCGACAGGGCGGCTGCGGCGAGCTCGGACTTGGTCGCCCAGCGCCGGTACAGCGCCTGCCGCGTCGTGCCGGCCTGGTCCGCGACGGCGGCGACTGACATGGCCTCGAAGCCGTGCTCGGCGAGGTGCTGCGCGGCGACAGCGAGCACCCGGGCATCGATGTCGGCGTCGCGCAGGCGTCCTCGTCGCATCCGTTGCTCGTCCGTGTCCATCAATACAACACAGTAGTGTATTGATCTTGACACGGCGCGATCGAGGAGGGGTTGAGGTGACTGAACACGACGACGAGGTGCCGACACTGTTCGAGTGGGCCGGGGGTCAGGTCGCGATCCGACGGATGATCGATGCGTTCTACGACCGCGTCGAGGCGGATGCGTTGCTCAGCCCGCGCTTCCCCGGCGGGGTGACCGAGGTGCACCGCGCGCACGTCACCACGTGGTGGTCCGAGGTGTTCGGCGGACCGCCGACCTACACGGAGGAACGTGGTGGCTACACGACGATGCTCGACCACCACCGAGGGCTCGGCATCACGCCGGACGAGCGGTTCCAGTTCGTCAACCTCATGAGCCGCGCCGCCGACGATGCCGACCTGCCCGCCGATCCCGAGTTCCGTGCCGCACTCCTCGGCTACCTCGAGTGGGGCACGCGCCTCGCCCTGCACAACTCCCAACCCGACGCGGACGTCGTCCCGAACGCGCCGGTGCCGCGGTGGGGGTGGGGCGTCGCCCCGCCGTACCCGCCGGCCGGCTGACCTCGGGTCAGTGCCCTACGCTCGAGCCGTGTTGCTCGACGGGGTCAACCACGTGGCGGTGCTGACGAGGGACACCGAGCGGCTCTCGCGGTTCTACGTCGACATCTTCGATGCGCCGCCGGCACGCGTCGTGGAGGAGCAACCGGGGTTTCGGCTCTCGCTCATCGACATCGGCGGTGGGCGCGAGTTGAACGTGTTCGAGATCGAGGGCAACGCCGAGGCCGACCGACAGACGCCGATGTTCCAGCGGGGCCGCCTCGACCACGTCGGGCTGCAGGCTGCGTCACTCGACGCGTTCGACGAGATCCGCCGTCGTCTCATGGCGTGCGGCGCCGCCGACGACTTCGTCACCGACTTCGGCCCGGTCCTCTCGTTGTTCTTCGTCGATCCGGACGGCCTCGAGGGTGAGGTGCTCGTGGCGAATCCTGATGGTCGACCGGGCGTCGTCAACCCACCGGGCACTCGCGCACGCCGCTACACGTAGTCGCGATTGCGGACCCGCCGGATGGCCGGCACGTCGTGGTCAGGTGCCGATCACACGGAGCCGCGGTGGCGCCAGCAGCTCGTCGAGGCGCGCCGCGGTCTCGTCGTCGGCCGGGAGCCAGGCGACGACGACCTGGCCGGTGTCGTCGGCCACCTCGAGCGCCTCGACGAGCAGGTCCAACGTCCCGACGTCGGGGTGGGCCAGCAGGTTCGTCCCGCGCCGCTTCTCGGCGACGGGGTGGGCCGCCCAACGGATGTCGAACTCGGGCTCGGCGCGGAGCTCGGTGAGCAACGCCCGCAGGCCGTCGTCGTCGACCCACTGGCCACCGACCCGACGGAAGGCGACCGATCTGCTCGTCGGCCTGCAACCGCCACTGCGGGAACGTGGTGCGGGCGCGTCCATGCCGCGTACACGCTCGAACCCGTTGGCGCGAGCGGCGGCCGTCGCGGCCGCGACCATCCCGGGCGACAGGTCGGTGAGCGTCAGCGACAAGGTCCGGGGAGCTCCGGCTTCGACCAGAACGACCCCGTCCCACACCCGCAGTCGAGCACGCCGCGGCCGGCCAGCGGATCAGGCGCGCTGCGAACACGGCCAGCGGCACCCGTGACGTGGCAGACGTGCGGTGGAGGAACGAACGTGCGTCGAGCCGTGCGGTCGTGGCGTACTGCACATCGCGCAGGTCACCCTGATCGCCGCCGCCGAACGCCGAGCGCCCTTCCACGGACCCACGATCCCACAGCCGACCGTCGGACGACTACGCACACCGTGCAGTCGCGGATACGTCGACGGACGGACGGAGGAGCGGCGGCCCCGCCGTACCGTTGGAGCCGTGCGCGATCGTCGGCTCGCTGTGTGGGTGAGTGCCGCGGCGATCGGGGTGTTCCAGCTCATCGGGTCGTTCGGCGCGGCGCACAACCAGCCCGACCGCGCGCCCGATGGATGCGCTGGCCGTCGTCCTCGTCCTCGTCGGTCCGGCGGCGCTCGCCGTGCGCGACCGCTGGCCGCTCGGTCGCGGTCGCCGTCACGCTCGCCGCGGCGGCGGTCTACGTCGGGTTCGGCTACGCGTACGGACCGATCTTCCTCAGCGTCGTCGTCGCGCTGGTCTCCGCCGTGCTGCGCGGCCACCGGCGCGGCACGTGGGTGCTCGCCGGCGCCGGCTACGTCGCGCTTCGTCGTGGCCAGCGTGGCTCGATCCGCACGCACGACGGCGCGGTGCTCGTGCCACGTACGCGCTCGTCGCCGGATGGATGATCGTGGTGCTCGCCGTCGCCGAGCTGGTGCGGTCGCGTCGCGACGTGCACGTCGCAGCGGGCGCGGGCCGACGCAGGAGGAGCGCCAGCGCCGCGACGGCGAGCAGCGCCTGGAGCTGGCCCAGGAGCTGCACGACGTGCTCGCCCACCACATCTCGCTGATCAACGTGCAGGCCGGCGTCGCCCTGCACCTGATCGACGAGCAGCCCGAGCGGGTCCGCGCCGGCGCTCGCCGAGATCAAGGACGCCAGCCGCGAGGCGCTGCACGAGCTGCGCGGCGCGCTCGACGATCCTGCGCCGCGGCGACGACGCGCCGCGCGCCCCGGCGCCGCGGCTGGCCGACCTCGACCGGCTCGTCGCCACGGTGGCGGCGAGCGGTCTCGACGTGCGCCTCGACGATCGAGGGCGTCGGCCGGCCGCTGCCGGCCGCGGTCGAGCTGGCCGCCTACCGCATCGTCCAGGAGGCGCTGACCAACGTCTCCCGCCACGCCGCACGCCCGGTCGGCGACGGTGCGCGTCCGCGCTACGACGACGACATCACCGTCGAGGTGATCGACGACGGCGTCGGCGGTGCGGCGCCGGCCGGCAACGGGATCACCGGGATGCGCGAGCGGGCCGCCGCGCTGGGCGGCGACGGTCGAGGCCGCCGTGCCCGGCGGCTCCGGGTCGGCGGCTTCCGCGTCGCTCGCCCGCCTGCCGCGTCGGCCGTCGCGCGTCGCCGTCGTGATCACCGTCCTCATCGCCGACGACCAGGCGCTGGTGCGGGCCGGCTTCCGCGCCCTGCTCGACGCCGAGGCCGACATCACCGTCGTCGGCGAGGCCGTCGACGGCGACGAGGCGGTGCGCCTGGCGGTCCACGCTGCGGCCCGACGTCGTGCTGATGGACGTGCGCATGCCCGGGACCGACGGGCTCGTCGCCACGCGAGCGGATCGCCGGCGACGACCGCCTCGGCGGCACGAAGGTCGATCATCCTCACCACGTTCGACCTCGACGAGTACGTGTTCGAGGCGATCCGCGCCGGCGCCAACGGGTTCCTGGTCAAGGACACCGAGCCGGCGGAGCTGGTGCGCGCCGTGCGCGCCGTCGTGGACGGCGACGCCCTCCTGTCGCCGCGCGATCACCCGGCGGCTGATCGAGGAGTTCGCCACCCGCGCCAAGGAGCCGCAGCCGGCCGGCCGACCTCGAGCGTGCTGACCGACCGCGAGCGCGAGGTCGTCGGGCTCGTCGCCGAGGGTCTGACGAACGACGAGATCGCCGACGCGGCTGATCATGAGCGCGGCGACGGCCCGCACCCACGTCAGCCGGGCGATGATCAAGGTCGGCGCGCGCGACCGGGCCCAGCTCGTCGTGTTCGCCTACGAGACCGGACTCGTCCGTCCCGGTTGGCAGCCCTGACGGCGCACCTGCGTCGCGGTGACGTAGGCCGATCGCCGTCGCAGCGACGGACGACGTCGATCGCCGATCGGGCGGACCGTGGACGGCATGACCACGAACACCGACCGCCGTGTCGGTGCACGGCCTCACCAAGCGCTACGGCGGACCGCACCGTCGTCGACGAGCTCGACCTCGAGCTGCCGCAGCGGCGTCGTCGCCGGCTTCGTCGGACCGAACGGCGCCGGCAAGACCACCACGATGGCCATGCTGCTCGGACTCGTGCGCCCGCTCGCCGGCGACGGCACCGTGCTCGGCGACCCGCATCGACGACCCGGCCGTCGTACCTGCCACGGGTCGGGGCGATGATCGAGAGCCCGGCGTTCTACCCGGCGCTCACCGGCCGCGAGAACCTGCGGATGTTCGCCACCGTCGGCCGTCACCCGCCCGAGGCGGCATCCCGACGCTGCTCGACGTCGTCGGCCTCGGCGAGCGCGGCGACGACCGCTACCGCACCTACTCGCTGGGCATGAAGCAGCGCCTCGGCATCGCCGCCGCGCTGCTCGGCGACCCGGCGCTGCTGATCCTCGACGAGCCGGCCAACGGCCTCGACCCGCAGGGCGTCCACGAGATGCGCGGGCTGATCGGCTCGCTCGCCCACCGCGGTCGCACGGTGCTCGTGTCGTCGCACGACCTCAGCGAGCTCGAGCAGGTGTGCGACTGGCTCGTGCTGATCGAGGCCGGGCGGCTCCGTCTACCAGGGTCCGGCCGCCGACTTCGTCGGCACCGCGGTCGACGGGCTCGCCGTCGCGCCCGAGCACGCCGGCGACCTCGACGTCGCTCGTCGCCGTGCTGCGCCGCGCCGGCCACGCGGTCGACGAGCGCGACGGACGGCTCGTCGTCGGCGACGACGACGTCGCCGGCCGCGACCTCGCCGCGTCCGTCAACCGGGCCGCCCACGACGCCGGGATCGTGCTCGTCGAGCTGAGCCCGATCCGCACGTCGCTCGAGGACCGCTACCTCGCCCTCGTGCGGCGACGGCCGAGGAAGGAGGGCAGCCGATGATCCGCATCATCCATGCCGAGCTGCAGCGCCTGCTGCGCCGCCGCACCATCGCTCGTCGCCGGCGGCGACGAGCGTCGCCTTCGCCGTCGTCGCCACGCTCGCCGTGTGCGCGGCGGCCGCGCGACGAGCGGGCCGCCGGCCGCCCGCGGCGGCACGACCATCGCCCGGCTGGCCGCCGCCGGCGGCGGCACCGAGGCGTTCGCCGTCGGCGCCTCGTTCGTCGGCTTCTTCGTGTTCGTCACGTTCATCGCCCTCGTCGCCACCGAGTTCTCCGGCGGCACGTTCCGGGCGCTGCTGCTGCGCGACCCGCACCGGGTGCGGCTGATCGCCGGCAAGCTCGTCGGCGCACTCGTCGTCGCCGCCGGCGCGCTCGGCGCTCGCCGAGGTGCTGTCGTTCGGTCTGTCGCTGCTGCTCGCCCCGTCGAAGGACATCGACACCGAGCGCCTGGTTCTCGCTCGCCGGCGCCGGCCACGCCGCTCGGCAACTACGCCACCGCCTTCGCCGGCGTCGCCGGGTGGGCGATCTTCGGCACGACGCTGGCCGTGATCTTCCGGTCCGCGCCGCTCGCGCTCGGCCGTCGGCTTCGCCTGGGCGGGGCCGTTCGAGAACATCATCGTCGACTCCTGGACCGACCGGGTACCGCGTGTTCCCGGGCCAGGTGCTCGCCGCGATCATCCAGGGCGGCACGCCCGAGATCTCGCTCTCGCCGGGCCGTCGACCACCGCCGTCGTCTACGTCGGCGTCGCCGCCGCCGCCACCGCCATCCTCCTCACGAACGGGACGTCACCTCATGAACGCCGCCATCTCCCATCGTCGCCGCCGACCACGGTCGTCCACCACGGCTGGTTCCCGTTGTTCCCGCTGTTCCCGCTGTTCTTCGTCGGCGTGTTCGGTTCGTCTCCTGCCGCGTTCGCCTGGCGCCGCTGGCGGCTCGGTCGGCCCGAGCGGTGCCGGCGAGTCCGTGCTCGCCGAGCGCTACGCCCGCGGCGAGATCGACGAGAGCGAGTTCCGCCACCGTCGCGACGTGCTGCGCGACGTGCCCGACCCGGCGCGCCGCCGCCGGTGAGGCGGGCGCATCGACTCAGGCGTCGGCCGCGGCTCGCCGGTCGCCCGGGATCGTGCGTTCGGTGAGGAAGACGTTGAGCCCGTGCGCCGGTGACAGGTCGAGGTGGACATCGTGGTCCGAGGTGCGCGTCGTCGCCACGCCTCGTTCGCCGAGGAACGCCACGGCGCGCCCGAGGTCGGCGGTGGCGAACGTGACGGCGTGCACCGCGTTGCCCGCGGCGGCGAGGTCGCGACCCTCCGGCGTCGACTCGTCGGCGGGCACGGCGACCTCGACGACGGTGTCGGCACCGACGGCGAAGAACGACCGCGTGATCGCCGGCGCCGAGTCGTCGGTGTGCAGCAGCTCGCCGCCGAGGACGTCGCCGTACACGCGTGCGCCGCGCTCGGCGTCGTCGAAGAGGACCGTGACGTGGGAGGTGCGCAGGAGGCCGAGCGGGTGCTCGCGCCACGGCGCCGTGGTCCAGTCCGTCCGCAGCCGCGGATCCGGGGCGAAGCCCGCCGGGCAGAACTCAAGCAGCGCGCCGGTGTCGGCCGGATGGGTCCAGATCGCGATGGCGCCGGCCGGGTCGGTGACGCGGCGACCGGTGAGCCCGACGAGGCGGACGCCGTGGCCGAGCAGACGCTCCGTGAACGCCTCGATGTCGTCGACGTACCAGGCGATGGAGTGCAGCCGGTTGCCGAAGCGGGCCTTGAACCTGCCGAGCGGGGTGCCCGCGTCGGCCGGATCGCTCGACGGGGCGATCGGCTCCATGCACTGATCGCCGACCACCACGAGCGATGCCGTGCGCCGCGCCGGGCGCTCGTACCCGTGGTAGTAGCGCTCGGCGGCGAAGACCTCGTCGTACAGCAGGTCCGTGCTGGTCAGGTCGTCGACCAGGTGCGCGATGTGGAACAGCTTGCCGATCACCCCAACCTCCGATCACGTCCGCGAGGGCGGAACGTAGCCGCCACCACGCGGGCCGGCCCGGGTGGATCGAACCGACCGGTTCGCAATACGTTCGATCGCGGACGCGACAGAGGAGACGAGATGCCGTACGACCTGGTCATCGTCGGAGGTGGGCCGGCCGGCGCCTCAGCGGCGATCTTCGCCGCCCGCGCCGGGCTCACCACCGTGGTCATCGACGAGGACAAGGGGATGACCCGCCGGGCGATGCTGTGGAACCACCTCGGCTTCCCCGACGGCATCACCGGACCGGAGCTCGTCGACCGCGGACGCCGGCACGCCGAGCGGTTCGGGGCGACCTGGCTCGACGGGAAGGTGCGGTCGCTCGCGGTCGAGGGTGACCTCGTCGTGGTCGACGTGGACGGCACGCCGACCGAGGCGACCGACGTGCTGCTCACCCTCGGGGCGAACCCGTCGATGGCGGCCGACGCCGGAATCGACACGCGCGACGGCACCGAGCCGCACATCAACCGCGTGATCACCATCGACGCCGAAGGCCGGACGTCGATGCCCCACGTCTGGGCGGCCGGCACCGCCGCCGGCGTCAGCGTGCACACGATCGTCACCGCCGGCGACGGGGCGCGCGTGGCCGTCAACATCATCAGCGCCCGGAAGGGCGAGCGCTGGGCGGACCACGACGTCCTGCCGAAGCCGACCTGACGCGTCAGGCGACGCCGCACACGTCGAGTGCCAGCACGGCCAGGGCGCCCGCCGTGGCGACGACCTCGTCGAGCGCGACCGACTCGTCGGGTCCGTGCGCCAGGCGGGCGTCACCCGGCCCGTACTGCAGGGTCGGGATCCCGCCGTGCCCCGTGAGCAGGCGCAGATCGCTGCCGTAGGGACCGATCCACGTGTCCTGCTCGCGGCCCGACGTCGCCAGCGCGTGCGCGTTGGCGACGCGGCGCAGCAGGTCGCTGTCCGCGGCCAGTTGCCCCGACGCGAACTGGCCGCCCCACCACTCCACCTCGACCGGGTGCTCGCGCAGCCAGGGGTCGCCGGCGCACGCCTCGGCGACGGCGCGCTCGAACTCGTCGCGGGCGGCGGTGACGGGTTCACCCAACGCCACGCCGAACCTGCCTTCGGCCACGAGCAGGTCCGGGACCGACGACGCCCAGTCGCCGGCGTGGATCGTGCCGATGGACAGCGGATGGGTCAGCCCGAACTTCGTCGTCGCGAGGTCGACGTCGCGGTGCCGGCGGGCCTCGAGATCGAGCAACGCCCGCCACAGCGGCCAGAACTTCTCGATGGCGCTGACCCCCTCGGTGCGGCGCGAGGCGTGCGTCGCGTGGCCGTGCACCTTCAGCCGGAACGTCAGCGCGCCGGCGTTGCCGGGCACCAGGTCGAGACCGGTCGGCTCGGGGATCACGCAGGCATCCGCCCGCCAGCCGCGCTGCAGCAGTGAGTAGGTGCCCAACCCGCCGTCCTCCTCGCCCTGCACCGAGGCCAGCAGCAGGTCACCGCGCAACCGGACGCCGGCGGCGCGGATCGCCTGCGTCGCCCAGTGCATCGCCACGAGACCCGCCTTCATGTCGCACGCGCCGCGACCGAGGAGGCGGCCGTCGCGGATCGTGCCGCTGAACGGATCGTCGGACCACGCCCCACGGTCGCCTGGCGGGACCACGTCGATGTGCCCGTTGAGCATCAGCGTGGCGCCGTCACCGGAGCCCGTCCCCGGGAGACGGCCGACGAGGCCCCACGCCTCGTCGTGTGCCACCTCCATGCCCGGGAAGTCGTCGCGGCGCTGGACCTCGTCGAGGTCGATCCGCCAGGAGTCGACGTCGAGGCCGCCGCCGGCGAAGAGCCCGGCGACGTGCGCCTGACCGTCGTTCTCGCCCGCGGTGCCACTGATGCTCGGCATCCGGACCACCGTCTGCAACTCGACGACCATCGCCTCGGTCAACTCGTCGACGTGCTGCAGCACACGTGCGCGGGCGCTGTCGTTCACTGCCGGGACGCTCACGCCCCGATTCTGCCGACTGGCGCCGGCACCGGCCAGCGTTCGGACGTCAGCCCCGCCGGGTCAGCCCTCCGTGACCGCCGTGACGGTGAAGTTGCTGAACTCGCCGCGGGCACCCTGACCGAAGAGCCGCTCCGAGATCGGGATGGAGACGTGCTGATCCGGCGCCTCGGGGTGTTGGAACGGGTAGGCGTCGAGCAGGCTGAACAGACCATGGCCGATCACGAACGAGTTGAGCTTCGTGCGCAGGTCCTCGCCCGGGGCGCCGTGGTAGCTGGGGTAGGTGCCGGTGTAGGCCACGCCCTGCGTGTCGAGAGGGATGCCGACGTGGTCGACGCTGGTGAACAGCTTGCCATCGAGGAAGAACCACGCCCGCGGCGTTCCCGACGAGGCGGAGGTCGGCCCGGCCGACGACGCTCGCCACGATGGCGTTATGGTCGCCGGCTGATGGGGGCGTCACCGGCGTTGGAGGGTCTCACCGTCATCGAGGCGACCACCGGTCTGCCCGGGGCGACGTGTGGGCGGCTGCTGGCGATGCTCGGTGCCGACGTGATCAAGGTCGAGTCGGCCGAGCATCCCGACGATGCCCGGGTCGCGGCCACCGGGGCCGACCGCTTCCTGCACGCGCAGAAGCGCTCCGTCGCGCTCGAGATCGACACGCCGGAGGGTGCGGCGATCTTCGAGGCGCTGGCCACGCGCGCCGACGTCGTGCTCGACGACGGTGCGCTCGGCGCGCCACCCGATGTCCGCACCCGGTACGACGCGCTGCTGGCGGCGAACCCGCGTCTCGTGCTGGCGGCGTTCAGCCCGTACGGGCTCGATGGTCCCCGAGCCGCGTGGCAGACGACCGAGCTGACCGAGCTCGCCGCCGGCGGTTGGCTGGCGCACGGCCCCGACGGCGGCATGCCGCTGATGCCGGGCTCGTCGGCGGCGCGCTCGTCGACCGGCACGTTCGGCGCGCTCGGGGTGCTGCTGGCCCTGACGGCGCGGCGGGCGAGTGGGCGCGGCCAGCTCGTCGAGGTCTGCCTGAACGAGACGTACCTGCACCTGTTGACGCTGCCCACCGTGGTGGCGATGTACGTGGGGGCGGGCATGCCGCGCATGGGGGACGGCTACCCGTACGGCATCTACCGGTGCGCCGACGGCTACCTCGGCGTGAGCGTCCTCACCCAGCCGCAATGGGTCGGGTTGTGCCGGCTGATGGGCCGCGCCGATCTGACGGACCATCCCCGGTTCCGCACCGGCGTCGAGCGCGCCGACCCGGAGGTCGCGGCCGAGCTCGATGTCGTGATCCGCACCTGGATCGCCGACCAGCCGGCCGAGGCGACGTTCCACGCCGCGCAGGCGATGCGGGTCCCGATCGCCATCGTGCCGTCGCCGACGGAGGTGCTGACCTCGCCGCAGTACGCCGCGAGGGGGTTCTGGATCGACGTCGATGACGACGAGCTCGGTCCGCTGCGTCTGCCGTCGGTGCCCTACCGGTTGGCGTCCGGTGCGCTGGCGCCGTTCCGACCGGCGCCCCGGGCCGGCGCCGACACGACGCACGTCCTGGAGGGGGTGTCCCGGTGAACCCGCCGTTGCACGGGATCCGCGTCCTCGACCTCACCGCCTGGCAGGCGGGGCCGCTGGCCACGATGATCCTCGGCGACTTCGGTGCCGAGGTGATCAAGGTCGAGGCGCCGCAGCGGCTCGACGGCTGGCGTGGCGGTGCGGGACTCGACGCGGACAAGGCCTACGAGCGCAGCCCGATCTGGAACGCGATCAATCGCAGCAAGCTCGGCATCTCCCTGGACCTCGCCCGTCCCGAGGGGCGGTCGCTGTTCCTGCGGCTCGTCGTCCAGGCCGACGTGGTGATCGAGAACTTCACGCCGCGGGTGATGGACCAGCTCGGGCTCGGCGACGAGGTCCTGCGCGCCGCCAACCCGCAGATCGTCACGGCGTCGCTGTCCGGGTTCGGCCGCAGCGGCCCATGGCGCGACTACGCCGCGTTCGCCTTCCCCACCGAGGAGGTGTCCGGGATGGCCTACCTCAACGGGGAACCCGACGGGCCACCGGTCCTGATCGGCGCCTCGGTCACCGACGCGATGGTCGCGGCGATGGGTGCGCTGGCCGTGGTCGCCGCGCTCGAACGGCGGGCGCGCGACGGCGTCGGCGATGCGATCGACCTGAGCCAGATCGAGATGCTGACGACGACCATCGCCGCCGAGTTGATCGAAGCCCAGGTGACCGGCGCCGATCCGGCGCGACGCGGCAACGAGCGACCTGGGCTGTGTCCGCACGGCCTGTACCCGTGCCTGCCCGACGGTGACCTCGTCGCGATCGCCGTGCGCGACGACGCGGACTGGTCGCGGCTGGTGGCGTTGATGGGACGTCCCGACCTGGTGGCCGACGAGACGTTGCGCACCGCACGCGGCCGCGAGCGCGATCGGCGACGGATCGACGACGCGGTCAGCGCGTGGACGACCGGGTCGGAGGGTGCCGCGCTCGTCGCCTCGCTGCAGGCGAACGGCGTCCCTGCGGCGATCGCCGTGCGCGCTCTGCAGCAGGCGATGGACGAGCAGCTGTGGGCGCGCGACTTCTTCCGGGTGCTCGACCGCGCCGAGGTCGGCGCGCATCCCTACCCGGGCGCCGTGGTGCGGCTGACGGACACACCTGCGGTCATCGACCGCCCGGCGCCGTTGTACGGCCAGCACACCGAGCAGGTCCTGCGCGACATCCTCGGTCTGACCGATGCCGAGCTCGACGCCTTGCACGTCGCCGGCGTGACGTCGACCGAGCCGCTGGCCCAGGACTGGAGGTAGGCGATGGACGACGCGCTCATCCAACCGCTGCGGGCGGCGCGCGAGCAGGCCTACGACCGCGCTCGTCCGGACGCGGTGACCAGGATCCACGAGCGCGGGCGGCTGACGGCGCGCGAGCGGATCGGGGCCGTCATCGATCCGGGCTCGTTCGTCGAGACCGGGGTGCTGGCCGGCGCGGAGGACGAGGCAGCGGGTGGTCTCGTCGCCGGGCTGGCCACGGTGTTCGGCGCGAGCGTGTCCATCTGCTCGTACGACTACTCGGTCTGGGGCGGGACGCAGACCGGCATCAACCACTCCAAGATCGACCGCATCATGGACCTGGCCATCCGCTACCGCTGGCCGTTCGTGTGCTTCGCCGACGGTGGCGGGGCACGGGCCCAGGGGCTGCGCAGCGGCGCGTTCGGCGGCCAGGCGATGACGCACGAGGTCGGCACGTTCGACGGGATGGCGCTGCTCTCCGGGCTGGTGCCGACCGTGGCGGTGGTGTCGGGTCGCAGCTTCGCCGGCAACGCGAGCATCGCCGGCATGTCCGACGTGGTCTTCGCCACCCGCGGCAGTGCGATCGGCATCGGTGGTCCGCCGCTCGTCGAGGCCGCGCTCGGTCTGACGCTGACGCCGGAGGAGCTCGGGCCGTCGGAGATGCACGAGGAGACCGGCGGCATCGACCTGCTCATCGACTCCGACGAACAGGGCGCCGAGCTGACCCGGCGATACCTCGAGTACTTCCTCGTCGAGCGCACCGTGTCCGTCGAGTCGTCGACCCACGGCTCGATCGCCTCGCTCGTGCCCGACGACCGTCGGCGGGCGTACGACATGCGCCGCGTCGTGCAGGCGCTGGTCGACGAGGGCAGCGTCTTCGAGCTGCGCCCGAAGTGGGGCACCGCGGCGATCACCGCGCTCGGCGCGCCTGGGCGGCCGGTCGGTGGCCGTGATCGCCAACCAACCGCTGTCGCCGATCGCCGGGGCGATCGACTCGAACGCGGCCGACAAGCTCGCCAGGTTCATCCGCCTCGCCGACGCGTACGACCTGCCGATCGTGTCGCTGATGGACAACCCGGGGTTCATGCTCGGGCCGCAGGCCGAACGCGCCGGCATCGCCCGGCACCATGCCCGGCCGCTGCTGGCCCAGGTCCATCGGACGGTGCCGCTGTTCCTCGTCCACGTGCGCAAGGCGTACGGGCTGGGCCCGATGGCGATGGGTGGCCTGTTCCAACCGACGGACCTGCGACTCGCGTGGCCGACGGTGGAGGCCGGCGGCATGGCGCTGGAGGGCGCCGCAGCGCTGATCCAGCGCAAGGAGCCCCATCCGGTCGGCGAGGAGGACGGCGGTCCGAGCGCGCGTGGAGCGACGCGACGAGCTCGCCGCGACGCTGCGGGAGAGCAGCCTGGCGATCAACGCGGCGCGCCGCTACGCCTACGACGAGGTGATCGACCCGGGCGAGACCCGCGACCGGATCGTGCGCACGCTCGCGCTGCTGCCCCGGCCGGCGGCGCGCGAGCGCAAGAAGCACTACATCGACACATGGTGATGCACTGCACCGACCTCCTGCCCGTGATCGCCGCGCAGGCGGCCGACGCCGATCGCTCGCGGACGGTGTCGGACGAGGTCATCGCGGCGATCAAGGCGTCACCGCTGATGTCGATGGCCGCCGCGGTCGAGATCGGCGGCTCCGGCGCGAGCATCGGCGAGATCGCCGACGAGCTGGCGGCCATCGCTGCCGTGTGCGGCTCCACGGCGTGGTGCCTGTGGAACCATCTCAGCGTGTTCCACCTGTACGCCGGTGCACTCGGCCCCGCACACGCCGAGCTCCTGACGTCGATCGTCGATCGACACGAGTGGGTGTGCTTCCCGGCCGGTGCCGGGTCGCGGGCGTACGGGCGCCGCGACGGTGACGAGGCGACGATCGACGGCCCGACGACGTTCGGCTCGGGCTGCCGCTACGCCGACTGGACGGCCGTCGCGTTCGCGATGGTCGAGCCGACGACCGGCAAGCCGGCCACGCCGCCTGATCTGCGCTTCACGATCGCCCGCCTCGACGAGCCGACGGTGCGGATCGAACCGACCTGGGACGGGATGGCCCTGCGCGCCTCGGCAACCGACACCGTCCACCACGAGGGCACCAGGGTGCCGCTCGCCCGCTGCGTCCCCTGGTACGCGGCGAACGGGGCCGACGTGCTGCGTCGCCCCGACCACCCGGTCGTCCACGCCCGATACCGCGAGGACTGGGTGGGGGTCTCGGACCTCTGGCTCGCGGCACAGGCCACCGGGGCGGCTCGTGCCGCGCTCGACGAGGCCGCCGCCGGGGTGGTCGGGCGACGGGCGATCATGGGCGCAGCGATGGTCGAGATGCCGATGGTGCCGATGCGCCTCGGCGAGGCGTCCGCGATGTTGGCGGCGGCCGCAGCTGCCGTCACCGTCGGCTGTGCCGAGGTCGACGCACGCATCGGGTCCGGCGCGGCGCCGTCGGAGGCCGACCACGCCCGTCAGCTGGCCCTGTCGGCACAGGCCCTGCGCCTCAGCCGGGAGGCGATGGATCACGTCCTCGCCGTGCTCGGCGGCAACGGCCTGCGCGAGAGCGGGAGCTTCGAGCGCCGCTACCGGGACGTCATGGCGATGCCGCTGCACATCAACGCCCACCCCGACCGGGTCTACGACCGGGTCGGCCGCCTGCTCCTCGACGCTCCGCCGCAACGCCGGTTCTGACGTGCTCGCGCCGACTTGAACGAGCGCGGCCGACGGGTGAGAGCATGCCCACGATGACCCACACGTTCGAAGGCAACCGCGTCGTCCGCGACACGGGCTGCCGGTACCCGATCTTCAATGCCCCGGTCGGCTACTTCGCCCGCGCCAGCCTGACCGGCGCCATCTCGGCGGCGGGCGGGTTCGGGCTGATGGAGACGAGCTCGCAGGGTCTCGCCGAGACCGAGGCGGAGTTCGACCTCGTTCGCCGGCGCACCGACGCCCCGCTCGGGCTGCAGATGTTCCTGCGCGTGCTCAAGCAGCAGGAGCGCGTCGACGAGGTGCTCGACTGGATCCTCGACGGGCGCACGCCGCTGGTGGCGACGTGCGTCGGTGATCCTTCGCCGATCTCGAAGCGGGCCCACGAGGCCGGCGTCAAGCACTACCACCAGGTCGGCAGCCTCAACGAGGCACAGCGCGCCGTCGACGGCGGTGCGGACGGGCTCATCGTCGAGGGCGCCGAGAGCGGCGGCTTGCGCAGCCGGAAGTCACCGCACCTCATGACGCTGCTGCAGCAGGTCCGCGACCGTGTCGACGTGCCGATCGTCGCGGCCGGCGGGATCGTCGACGGCCGCGGCATGGCCGCCGCCTTCGCGCTCGGCGCCGAGGGCGTGCTGATGGGCACGCGCTTCATGAGCTCGGCGGAGAGCCCGGCCCACGACCGGTGGAAGCAAGCGATCGCCGACACCGACATCACCCTCAACATCGCCCAGGCCCACCCGGAGGTGACGATGCGCGTCGTGCGCACGGAGCTCGCCGAGTCCGTGCAACGCGGCGACACGCCGCTCGACGGGAATCCGTATGCCGGGCCGTTCATGGAGGCGTTCGAGAACGGCCGCATCGACCTGGCGATGGTCGGCGCCGGCGAGTCGGCGACGCTCGTCGAGCGGATCAAGCCCGTCGCCGAGATCATCGAGGAGACGGTCACCGGCTTCTGGCGCGAGATCGAGCGCCTCGCCGGACTGCTCGCCCCCGCCACCGTCCGGTAGTCGCCGCGGCGCCGACGGAGCTCGCCGAGCCGGCGGTCGGCGAGAGCCGCTCGCGGTCGCGGTGCGTGTCGTACGGTGGCGCAGTGGCTGTCGGCCGGAGTCGTCGGGATCGTGCGGCACGTCGTCGGAGCCGGCGGATGGCACGTGTCGAGCACGACCTCACCGCCGAGGAGTGGACAGCGCTGCAGGTTGCCTGGGCCGGATGTGCGTACTGCGGCGTCGCCGACCGGGCGTTGCAGCGCGACTGCGTGCTGGCCATCTCCCGCGGCGGTCGCTACACGCTCGACAACGTCGTGCCGGCCTGTGGATCGTGCAACGCCAGCAAGTGCAACGACGAGGTCACCGCCTGGCTGCGCCGCCGGCGATTCGACGAGCGGGCGTTCCTGTTGCGCCACGTCGAGATCGGCGGTGCTCTCCGGGCGCAGTTCCGCCCGGCACCACCTGCGGACGCGGCGACCGCCGGTCCTGCACCGCCGTAGGTCGTCGTGCCCGGTCGGTCCGGGCCGACATCACGGGGCAGTGTGCAGCGGTGGGTGGTCGAGCACCGTCGGCCGGTACTCGACGAGCTGCGTGCGGCCGTCGAACGTGCGGCTCTCGGTCATCTCGAGCGCGAGGTCCGGGTAGCCGTCGTAGATCCGTTCCTCCCCCGTGGCCCCGGTGATCACCGGGAACATCACGACGCGGAAACGATCGACGAGCCCGGCGGCGAGCAGTGACCGGCTCAGGCTGACGCTGCCGATCGTGCTGAGCAGGCCCGAGCCGTCCTCCTTCATCGCCCGGACGAACTCGATGGCGTCATCGCGCACGAGCGTGGAGTTCGCCCAGGTCAGCGGGTCGTCGAGCGAGGCCGAGAACACGATCTTCGTGGCCTGGGTGAGCCCGTCGACGGACGCGGCCTCGTCGCTGGTGAACTCGTCCGTTCCCGGTGGCATCGACCCGGCGGCGAAGCCCGACATCAGCCGGTACGTGTTCGCGCCCATGAGGTACGTGACCTCCGGCTGCTCGCCCAGCCAGGCGAGGTACTCCGGTCCCTCGAGCCCCCAGAAGCCGGGCCAGCCGTCGCCGGACGCATATCCGTCGAGGGAGGTGATGAAGTCGACGAGCAGCTCTCGCATGGTGGTCCTCCGTGGTGGTCTGCCGGTCCGGCACGCGGTCGCGGGACATGTTGTGTGGACCGGTGCAGCGCCGAGAAGTCATCGTCGGCCCACGACCACGAGGCGGCGAGCGCGAGCGGGCCATCATGGACCGGTGGACGAGGTCATCGATTCGTACAGCGCGGCGTCGCGGGCGCTGCAGGACCGCTACGACACGCGTCGTCTGGCCGACCGGCTGCACGACATGTTCCGCTCGAAGTGGACGCTCGACGATGTGCGCCCGATGATCGAGGCGGCGCCGATGTTCTTCCTCGCCACCGCCGACCTGCAGGGCCGCCCGCAGTGCTCGTACAAGGGCGGCGCGCCGGGGTTCGTGCGCATCCTCGGCCCGATGGAGCTGTGCTACCCGAGCTACGACGGCAACGGCATGTACCTGTCGGCCGGCAACATCCTGGAGAACCCGGCGATCCAGATGTTGTTCATCGACTTCGCCAACCCCAACCGGGTCCGCATCGACGGCCGCGCCGAGATGAGCGACGACCCGGCGATGCTCGCGGGATCGCCCGGCGCGGAGCTGATGGTGCACGTCACGGTCGACGACGTCTTCCCGAACTGCGGCCGCTACATCCACCGCACCGGCGACGCCGAGCTCTCGGTGAACGTCCCCGCCGCCGACGGTTCGGCGCCGATCGCCGACTGGAAGAAGCTCCCGATGTTCAACGAGGTCCTCGCCGCCGCCGACCCGGCGCGGGCGCACTGATCACTGCGCCGGGCGCGCGAGCGAGGATGGCGAGGTGATCCGCCTCGTGTTCCTCCTCCGGCGCAAGGCCGGCCTGTCGCTGTCCGAGTTCAGTGACCGCTGGCGCCTCGACCACGGTCCGATCGTGGCCGGCAACCAGACCGCCCTGGGTGTGTTGCGCTACACCCAGTCGCACCGCGTCGACGACCCGATGAACGAGGCGATGGCCCGCGCCCGTGGCGGGATGGAGGATCCGTACGACGGCGTGGCCGAGCTGTGGTGGTCGTCGGAGGAGGCGCTGGGCGAGGCCAGCAGCACCGAGGCGGGGCGCCGTGCCGGGCAGGCGTTGCTCGTCGACGAGGCCGAGTTCATCGACCTCGCCGCGTCGCCGCTGTGGGTCGCCCACGAGTACCCGCAGGTCAACCCGACGCCGGAGGACATCGTCGCCCGCCCGACCAATCGCATCGTCAAGCTGCACTTCCCGTTGCGCCATCCCGAGGCGATGTCGCTCGACGAGGCCCAGCGCTACTGGCGGGTCCAGCACGGTCCGCTGATCCGCTCCATGGCCCCGGCCTCAGGGGTGCTCCGCTACCAGCAGGTGCACCGCTTCGAGTCGCCCGTCGAGGCGGCCTTGCGGGCGAGTCGGGGGACGCAGGTCGAGGCGTACACCGGCCACGCCGAGGCGTGGTTCGAGCGCGGCGCACCGGCGTCGCCGGAGGCGCGCGACGCCGGCCGGCGGGCGATCGAGGACGAGCGCGTGTTCATCGACTTCACCCGCTCGGCGATCTGGGTCGGCAAGGAGCACGTCTTCGTCGACCGGATCTGACCCGGGCGGCCACGCCGGCGGGGGCGTGGCCGATCAGCAGTCGACGTGGGTCGGTGGCGTACGCCGGCGGCGCGCACCGGCGGGGGACCGACGACGGTCCTCCGGGCGCTCGACGCGGCCGGCACGACGCCGTGGAGGAAGTCGAGCAGGCGTTGGCCCGTCGCGCGTGTCATGTCCCCTGCACCTCCTGCTCTCATGTCGCCAGCATGCACGACACAGCGGCGCAGTGCGTGAAGAGAATCTGAAGATCCGCTGACGCCTCGGCGTGGGTCCACGACGTGATCCCCCAGAGGTGGAGTCGCACGTGCACGATGGAGTCGCTGGCGATCGAGACCGTGCACGACCGACTCCGTCGAGCACCAGGGACTCCGGCGTGCCCCAGCGACTCCAGTCACGCCGGTAGCGTGCGGCGCGGGGTGAGCGAGGGGGGAAGGTCATGACCGACGCGGGACAGGGGATCGTGCTGACGGGTGCGGCCGGCGAGATCGGCGCAGCGTGCTGTCGCCGACTGCTCGACGGCGGGCACCGGCTCGTCGCCGTCGACCTCGACGAGGCCGCCGGCAAGGCGCTCGTCGAGTCGCTCGACGCCGGCGACCGGCTGAGCTACATCGTCGCCGACGTCAGTGACGAGGCCGCCGTCAGCCGCTACGTCGCCGAGGCCGGGGAGCGGCTCGGCCGGATCGACGGGTTCTTCAACAACGCCGGCATCGAAGGCGCCGTGGCGCCGCTCCCCGCGTACCCGATGGACGTCTTCGATCGTGTCGTCGCGGTGAACCTACGCGGCGTGTTCCTCGGGCTCAAGCACGTGATGGGCGCGATGGCCGCGACCGGCGGTGGCGCGATCGTGAACACCGCATCCGTCGCCGGCCTCGTCGGCGTCGCCGGGATCAGCGCGTACATCGCCACCAAGCACGCCGTCGTCGGGCTGACCAAGGTCGCCGCCGTCGAGGGTGCGGCGATCGGCGTGCGCGTCAACGCCGTCTGCCCGGGCCCGATCGAGGGCCGCATGATGGGGTCGCTGGAGACCGGCGCGATGTCCCTGCTCGATCTCCCGGACCAGGCGACGGCCAAGGCCGGCTTCACGCAGCTCGTTCCCGGTGCCCGCTACGGCACCGTCGACGAGGTGGCCGCCGTCGTCGACTTCCTGCTGTCACCGGCGTCGAGCTACGTCAGCGGCGCGTCGATCCCCGTCGACTTCGGCCTCACCGCGCAGTAGGTCGACGTCGGCCCACAGGACGGGGCTGGCGAGCGGGTCGTTCACCTCGGTGGTGTGCATCCACGCGTCGTCGGTCTCGATGGTCGACGTTCGAGGTCGAGCGCCCGCGCGTCGAGAACTACGTCCCCAGACCGATGACGCGTGGCCGGCAGGGGGCGCATCATCGCGCTCGAGCGAAGGAGGAGCGATGGAACGGCGAGGTTCGTGGGCGCAGCAACACCGACCGGTGGTGATCCTGACGACTGCGGGTGTGCCGCTGTGAGCGCGTACATCGTCGCGTTGATCGAACACACGGGAACGACGCACTGGGCGAACACCGAGTACCGCCCGACCTTCTGGCGACTCCTCGAGAAGTACGGGGGTTCACAGACCGCCGGCGCGGCCATCGAACAGGTCGAGGGCTTGCCCCTGGAGGAGACCGGGGCCGCCATCTTCGAGTTCCCGACGGCCACAGCGGCGCGCAGCTTCTGGAACGATCCGGAGTACCGGGCCGTCGTGCCGCTGCGTCAGCCGCTCGGCACGTTCCAGATCTTCATCCTTCCCGGCCTCGACGAGTCACCGTGGTCGCCGCCCGCCCCCGACGCGTGACCTCGCCAGTGCGGCGATGGTGTCGCCGCGCGCGGCGTGGACCCGTCCGACCGACAGGGGCGCCGGCGGCGAGCTGCCGCCACAACGGTGGCGCCGTGTCGCGCAACCGCAGCGCAAACGTCGGTCGCGGCAGCGCTCCGACGAGGACCTCGTTCACGGCCAGCTCGCCGGCGAGGACGTAGGTCGCAACGCCGGTGACGTACCCGACCTGGCGTTGGCTCTCGAACCCCCTCCTCGGCCGCGGCCGTCCAGGCGAGGACCTCGTCCACGTCTCGATAGATCAGGTCGACCCGCTGACCGTCGATCTGCAACCACGCACCCCCGTTGACCAGCCGCCCCCAGTCGCCCGGCGCGAACACCTGTCCGTCCCACCCGAACGACCGGATGTCGGCCGGGTCGAGGTCACCGCGGTAGTACACCCCGAAGTCCCAGTCGGAGCCCTCGGTGTGGGTGCCCACGGCCCGCGACCCGCCCAACGCGACGACCGACACTCGGTGGCACACCTACGCGGTCGTCAGCACCTCCTGATCGGTGAAGGCATCCGAGGTGAAGATCGGTGGCACGTGGGTGTGGATCAGGATCTTGACCTTCAGCTCGTCGTTGTCGCCGGCTGCCGGATCCTCCTGCAGGAGCGTCCTGGCCACCGTGGCCACCTGGACCACGGGCAGGACGGGCAGCCCGACACCCACCGGGATGGCCTGGTTGGGGATGTCGACCGCGGTCAGCTCCGCACCGGGGACGCCGTTGTCGACGCCGTGCACGGAGTAGTGCGCGTCGTAGCTGCAGCCGAGGGAGCCGAGCTCCTTCTCGAAGTTGCTGAACGTGGGGAGGAAGACGATGGTCATCGTGACGATGCCGTTGTTCTCGGACAGCGTCAGGTTGGCGATTCGTGACAGTGGGCATTGGAGGCTCTTTCGTGTGATGGGTTGCAGCGGCGGGGGTGCCGCTGGTGCGTCATGACACACGGCCCGCGTTAGCGGAGCGCTAGCCGGAAGCCTGACCGGTCGGGCCGCGTGACTAGCGCCTGGCTAGCGCAGGCCGCGGACCATGCCTGGCACCCCGAGCACGCACCGAGAGGAACCACCATGGCCATCAGACTGTCCGATCTGCCCGCCGCCGTCGCCGACTACGTCATGAACAACGTGAGCGTCCAGCGTCGGCGAGGTCACGCACGGGACCTCGAGGGTGCTCCAGCCGCACGAGAAGGGCACGTTCAACGTGACGGTCACCAACACGGGCGCGGTGCGACTGACCGACCTCGTCTACGAGCTGTCGATCTCGCCGTCGTCGATCGCCAAGCTCGTCTCACCCGCCGGGCTCGTGACCGTCGCCTCGGATCGGCCTCGGTGGCGACCCGATCCCGAACGGCAGCCGAGGTGGACCGGCTGTTCCTCAGTGGCCTCGGCGACGTGTCCTGGACGTCCGTCGACGGGGGTGCGTCGACGACCACCGCCGATCTCCAGGTCAAGACCCAGGCGATCGTCGGCGATGCCACCATCAGGTGCACGCTCCACGCCTCGGTGGACCAGGCCAGCCTGTTCCCGGTCGAACAGGCGGGTTCGACGGCGACGCGCACGCTGACCGTGGGCTGATCAACTGGTGGTCGGCCCACCACTCGACGCGCGTAGCGTGAGCGACACCCGTCTCGATGCAGGAGGCGCCCACGTGAGCGATCGGGCAGCAGCGGCAGCGGACCGCCGAGGATCAGGGCGCGACCGCAGGCGTCGGTCCTCGCCCGGTCGGGGTCCAGCTCCCGCTGCCCGACGAGATCGTCCGACCACGCCTGCTCGACCGGCTCGCGGATCGCTGGACCCACCCGGTGACCGTGATCCAGGCCGGCGCGGGCTTCGGCAAGTCGACGCTGCTCGCGCAGGCGGTCAGGGCCAACACGATGGCGCCCACGGGCATCGACGTCTGGCACGCCTGCGCGCCGGGCGACGTCGACAGCGACGCGTTGGGGTCGGCGCTGCTGCGCGCCCTGGGTGTCGACCGACCGGCGCGCAGCCCGGCCGGGCAGATCGTCGAGAGCCTGACCGCGTTCTCACCGCTCGACGTCTGCCTCGTGCTCGACGACGCCCACGAGATCCGGCCGGGGTCGTCGGGCGCTGCGCTGGTCGACGGGATCATCCGCCGGCTGCCGGACAACGCCCACGTGGTGCTGGCCACCCGCCACACCGTGCCGGCCGCGCTGTCGCGGTTGCGCGCCGCCGACCGCCTGCTGGAGATCGGCGAGCACGACCTGCTGTTCACCGCCGACGAGATCGCCGCCATCGCCGATCGGCTGGGCCGCCGGCCGGAGGCGGCCATCGAGCTCGGTGGTTGGCCGGCGCTGGTGCGCCTCGCCCTGGCGGTGCGACCCGACGTGGCCATCGACTTCGCCCAGGAGGAGGTGCTCAGCCAGCTCACCGGGCCGCGGCAACGGGCGCTGTTCGCGCTGGCCCACCTCGGCTACGCCGACGCCGACCGCGTCGAGCGCGTCGTCGGCGAACCCGTCGACCTCGCCGATCTCGCGCTCACCGTCCCACTCGTCTCACGGACCGACGACGACCGCTTCCGTGCCCACGAGCTCTGGGCGGCCGCGCTGCTGCGCGTGCTCGATCGCGGCAGGAGGTCGCCGCGCTCCGAGCTCGGGTCGTGCACGAGCTGCTGGCCGACGACGACCTGGCCCGCGCCGGCGCGCTGGCCATGGCCCACGACGACCTCGACGCGCTCGCCGCGGTGGCGCGCGAGGCCGTCCGGCGCAACACGGCGGCACTCCCGGTCGACCTGGTGCGACCCTTCGTCGACATGCTCGAGCGCGGCCGGCCCGACGCCCCCGACACCCAGCTGCTCCGAGCGGCGTTCGGTCATGCGCTCGACTACATGGACGCGTCGGTCGACGCCGAGCTCGACGCCGCCGCCGCGGCGTTCGCCAGCCGCGGCGACAGCGACGGTCAGATCGTGGCGCTCGTCGTCGCCGCCGTCGTCGCCTACCGGCGCGGCGACGTCGCCCGCCTCGTCGAGGTCGCCGGCCGGGCCGACCGCGTCCCGGGATCGCGCGACCAGGCCATGCTCGAGGTCGCCCGGCGCTCGATCGCCGCCGTCGTCGCCGAGATGTCCGGCGATCTGCCCGGCGCCCTGGCCGAGCTCGACGCCGCGCCGCTCGACGCTCGTGCCACCGGCGATCAGCACCGCGGTGCAGCACCTGGTGATCCACTGCCTGCTGCTCAGCGGTCGCGCCGACGACGCCGTGACCGTCGCTCGCCAGCTCCTCGCCCAGCGCCCGGACCGGCTCGCCCGCTACCTGTCGGCCATCGCCGGCTGGATGGCGGGCGAACCCGCCGAACTGCTCGCCCTCAACCGGTCGACGGTCGACATCCCGGCCGTCACCTCCCGCGACTACTTCGTGCGCCGCACCGTGGTCGCGGCGATGCTGGCCTCGACCGGTCAGCGCGACGGCGTCCACCAACTCGTCACCGGATCGAGCCCGGTCGCCGAGGCGACGGCCAATGCCAGGGACGCCGTGCTCGACGCCGTCGCCCGGGCGCTGTGCGCCGTCGTCGACCACGACGACGAGACCGCGGCCAGCTCGATCGTCGAGGTCGTCGCCGCACACGCCGACAGCCCGATCCTCGATCAGCACCTGCGCCGCTTCCTCCCGCTGGTCTACGTGCTCGATCCGTCGGTGCGCGCCCGCTGGGACGAGGCGTCGATGGGGCCGACCCACGAGCACGCCCGGCGCGCCAGCCGGTGCCTGGTCGACCTGCGCGCCGGGCACGCTCGACGTGGAGCCTGCGCTGGATCCCGGCAAGGTGTTCACCTCCTTCCCGCTGCCCTGGGCGATCGAGCTGGCCGCCCTCCTCCACGGCGGCCGCCAGGCGGACGGGCTCGCGCTCGCCGAGTGGCTGGTCGACCAGGTTCCGGAGCCGGCGCGCGCCGAGCTGCGCCACCTCGCCGGCAGCAGCGCCCGGTGCGCCCCGGCGGCCGCCGACCTCCTGGCTCGCCTCCCGGCGACGCCGACTCAACCGCTGGAGATCTCCGTGCTCGGACCGCTCGCAGGTCGCCTTCGGCGGCGTGCCCGCAGCACCCGCGGCACTGCGGCGGACGCGGGTGCGCACGCTTGCTGGCCCTGCTCGTCGTCCATCGCACGCTGAGCCGGGAGCGCGCCACCGACCTGCTGTGGCCCGACCTGTCGCCGCGCGACGGCGCGCGGAACCTGCGGGTGACGCTCACCTACCTGCGCCAGCTGCTCGAACCGGGGCGACCGACCGGCGAGGCGTCGTTCCACCTGCGCGCCGACGGGACGACCATCTCCCTGCATCCGTCCGACCACCTCGTCGTCGACCTGTGGGAGCTGCGCCGGCTCCGGCGCGACACCGAGCAGAACCGCGGGCGGGGCGACCCCGGGCGCACGATCGCGCTCCTCGGCGCGGCGACCGCGTGGTGGCGCGGCGAGCCGCTCGCCGACCTCGCCACCGTCGCCGGGCACGAGCACGAGATCGAGCACATCCGCGTCATGCAGCTGGAGAGCCTGTTGGAGCTCGGCGAGCTCCGCCTGGTCCGCGGCGACGCCGACCAGGCGCGCACCGACGCCGAACGGGCGCTCGACCTCGACCCCTACTCCGAGCGGGCCCACCGCCTCGCCATCGCCGCCGCCCTCCGCACCCACGACCAGCGACGCATCGACGCCGTGCGTCAGCGCACCCGCGCGATGCTCGACGAGCTCGGCGTGGCGCCGGAGCCACCGACCCAGATCCTGCTGCGCCAGGCCGATCACCCGGGCGCGACCCGCCGGCCCGTCGTGGGGACGTCGGCGGCGCATGCGGCGCCTCGCCACTGACGCAGGCGCGGTCGCGGCCACCGCGGTCAGGCCGGTCGGCGACGCCGATCGGCACCCGTGTCGCAAGTCGGCTGCGTCGTGACCTCGCGGAGGCGCACGGCTCGGAAGGCGACGTTGCCGGTGTGCTGTTGCAGGCCGATGAAGCCCGACGAGGGGTCGCGGCAGGCGCTGACGCCCGCGTGTGGGGTCGGCGTTGTCGAACAGGCTGGTGACGTGGTCGTTCAGGCGGACGGCGTAGGAGTCGCCCGACACCGTGATCTCGTAGTCGTTCCACGCTCCCGGCCGGAGTGCCGAGCCGCGCGAGGCGGTCTGGGTCATCGGGCCGCCCGTCGTGGCGACGTCGTAGAGCGCACCGGTCCGGCGGCAGTCCGCGCCGCGTCGCGGGCGAGGTCGTCGACCTGGATCTCGAAGCCGGTGTGGACGGCGCTCCACGCCGGGTTCGGCAGCTCAGACCGTGGATCGCGGCAGCGCACGAACACGCCGGTGTTGTCGCGCTGGGCGTCGATGCGGAACTGCAGCCGCAGGACGAAGTCGGCGAAGCCGCGGTCAGCGAAGAACCACAGGCCGATGTCGTCGCCCGGTCGAGCCGTCACGAGCCGCTCGTCCTCGTCGAGGAGCATCGTCGCCGGGGCCGGCCTGCAGCCAGTGCCGGAAGCGTGTCGGCCGTGCCGTCGAACAGCCACTCGAAGCCCGTCCTCGAGCTCCGGCGGCGGCAGCGGCGCGACGAGGTGGTCGCCGAGGCGGCGGGCCAGGGCGACCCCCGACAGCATCGGGCCGGGCGAACCGATGGTCGGCAGGAGCGGCCGGGCCGAGGACGTAGGCGTTGACGACGTCGTGGAAGCGTCCGTCGGGCGTCGTCACGGACCGGGCCGGATCGGTGCCCATCCACATGGTCCCGGCCTCGTGGTGGGTCGTGCCCAGACCGTCGCGGTGGCGGGTGATGACGTCGCTCGTCGACGTCCCGACGATGACGGCGCGGAGGTCGTCGGCCATGGCGTCCATGGCGTCCCACGTGGCCCGGTCGTTGGTGGTCTGGACGGTCTCGCCGGGTCGCGCCGCGTCACGGGGATCGCCGAGGCTGACGAACGCGCGACGGACGCCGAACTCGTCGGTGTCGCCGGAGAGCGTCACGCGGTTGGCCGGGTTGCGCGGCTGGAGCTCGCCGACGCCGCGCAACGTGACGACGACGTGGTCGTCGTCGGCGCGGCGCGGGCATCGCGCTGCGCAACTCGGCGTCGGCGTTCGCGTCCGCAGCCCGCGCACCCCGCAGCGGTGACCTGCACGTGGAAGTGGCTGACGGTGCCGTCGGTGGCGTGATGGGTCGTGCTGCCCTTGACGAACAGCGCCGACGTCCCCAGCGCCGCGAGCTCGGCGGGCAGGTGGGCGAGCGCCCGGCGGGGGATGCGGAACGTGTGGTTGGAGCGCACGTGCGACTGGAGGTTCGTGCCGATCAGGTCGTAGCCGGCGGTGCCCGGGAACGACAGCAGGGCGAGGCGCGTGCTCTCGATCGTGCCGGAGGCCAGCACGACGACGCCGCGTGGCGGGATCGGGATGGCGGCACCACCACCGACGTGCACGGCGACGACCCGCCCGACGCCCTGTTCCACCTCGGTCTCGAGGTCGGTCACGTGACAGTTGGGAACCACCATCGACGCGCTTGCGCCGGTCGTTCCCGCCCGACTCCGACTGCGCCCGCCGGGCCGCTTCGGCCAGCAGCGGCATCGCGCTGAACGTGTCGAGGACGCAGGACCCGGAGCGAGGCGGACGGCACTGCACGGCCAGCGGGGCTTCGAGCTTGAGCAGGTCCTTGTCCGCCACGTCGGGAACGGGGTCGACGTGCAGTGGGAGGTCGGCCAGGGGAACGGCGTCAGCCACCGCTCCGCTCTGGATGCCGTCGAAGATCTGCTGACGAAGCGCTTCGTGCAGGCCGCCGAACATGGGCTCGTTGCTCTGGGTGACGCCCATCTGCTCGGCCGCCTGGCGGAAGTACGGCTCGTCGCCCGGGACCGGGCTGTGGACGCGGAGCTCCCGGAGGACCCGCTCAGGCCACACGTCGAGCGGGGTCTCGGCCTCGGTCAGCTCGGCGGACCACCCTCCCCAGAACATCGAGCGACCGCCCAGGCAGTAGGCGAGGCCCGGGAAGCCGATGGGCACGTCCGACCGCCACGGGAGTCCCCACACCTCGGCCCGGGCCACGCCGGGGTCCGTCGTCGTCGGCGGCGGGGGTCGCAGGCCGAGGCCGGGCAGGTTCTCGACGTGCTCGGGCAGGACGTAGGGCCCGGCGTCGAGGACCAGGATGCGGTGGTCGCGGACAGCGATCGCGGACGAGCGCGTGGAGGGCGAGCACCGAGCCGAAGGAGCCACCGCCGATGATGACGATGTCGAACGGTCGACCATCGACGCCGGAGGTGCTGGCGATCGCCTCGTCGAGCCCGTTGCAGAGGTAGCGGCCGAGCACGTCCTTGGTGAAGTCCGTGTGCTGGGCGGTGGGGCTCGTCACGGCCGACCTGTCGCAGCGGCGAGCGGCGGGGTGCCTTCGCGCGTCGGGGGGAGCGGTTGCATCTCACGCAGGGTGACGCCCGTGCGCTAGCGGAGCGCTAACGGGATTCCCCGGGGGCAACGGCGATCGGGTGGCCTGAGGCAGCGACGACTGGACGCGGATGCTCGTCAGGGTGGTCCTCGGGTCGTCGCGCCGTCGCGCCGTGATCGACCGAACGACTACGTCGGCGCCTCGTCGTCGTACGTCGAGCGATGCAACGCCTCACGTAGTAGCGATCGCGATCGGGCTGGCGATGCTCGGCACCGGCATCACGCTCAGCCGAGCACCCGCCGCGCCGCATGAGTCACGGCGCCGATCTGTGACGAGACGTCGACCATGGTCACGGCTCAGCGTCGCGTCGTCACCGTCAGCGTGACGGCGTGACCGCCCTGGAACGTGAAGCCGAGTGAGGCGTACGTGAACGCCAGTTGCTCCTCCATCCGGCCGGAGTCGTCGGCGGCGGGCTGGAGCGCACAGCGCGTCAGCGCGGCGTCGGTGAGCGTGACGACGAGGCGATCGTCACCGCCGTCGTCGGCCCCGTGCCGGACGGTGACGACCACCTCGTCGAACCGCCGGCCGTCCTCCAGTGCCTTCGCGAGGTAGGGCGACGACATGTCGTAGTACTTCGTGACGACGACCGGGTCGAAGCGAGGTCGCCCGACCCGGTCGAGTCCACATGCACCACCGTCCTCTGACCGCTCGTGCTCACGGCGATGCCGGGCACCTTCAGAAACGCGTCGACCGCTACGTCCCCGGGTCGCACGCGATCGCTGCGCCCGACGTACGATCGCGCTGGAGGGACGCATCATGCAGGTCTGGATCGATCAGGACTGCTGCACCGGCGCAGGGCTGTGCGTCGACCATTGCCCGGAGCTGTTCGTCGTCCTCGAGGACGGCATCGGCTACGTCCACTTGGGCGGCCTGGTGATCAGCGAGGCCCAGCGCGCGGTCGGCGTTCCCCGACGATACGAGCAGGCGGCGCTCGACGCCGTCGAGCGTTGCCCGGGCGAGTGCATCTACCTCGAACCCGACGGGCCATCGAGCGACGCCGACAGCGACGTCGTCGACGCAGTGATCGTCGAGCCTCGCTGACGCCTCACACCGGTCGCCCGTCACCGTCCGCCGGGCTCAGCGTGGTGTCCAGTACTCCTCGAGGCGTGCCGAGCCGGGGGCGACGCCTGCCCAGTCGCCGTCGATCGCCAGGATCGCGAGCGCAGCCGTCGGGAACTTGCCGGCGATCGACGCTCGCGCAGGCGCGGTCGCCGTGACCGGCGAGGGTGGCAGCGAGGTCGCCGATGCCCGGGTTGTGCCCGATCAGCATCACACCTGTCGCGGTCGTCGGCAGCCGATGCACCCGGTCGAGCAACTCGTCGGCGTCTGCCTCGTAGAGGGTCTCGTCGATCGTGACGGAAGCGGTCGACGGCAACCCCGGGCGGATCAGTTGCAACGTCTCGACGGTCCGGGCGGCGGAGGAGCACACGACGACATCGGGCGGCTCGCTCAGACTGCCCAGGTGCTCGCGCAGCGCGAGCCCGGCTCGCTGCCCGCGGGGCGACAGTGGCCGGTCGTGGTCGGCGAGGGCGGGCTGATCCCAGCTCGACTTGGCGTGGCGCAACAGGTACAGGCGAGGCATGGTCAGCGCCCCTGCGCGATGAACTCGTACGACCAGTGCTCGGGCGACCCCGCATCGACGAGCACGTAGACGCCTCCCTCGACCATGAGCTCCACCGGCGGTGGATACCGAACGACTCGGGCGATCGCCGGCCCACCCTCGCACGGGATCAGCATGCGCTCGCCGGACTCCACGACGCGAGCGTTGCACGTCCGACGCGCCGGCGAGGGACGTGCGACGAACCGGCGACCACGAGACCTCGACCCCCCGGTCCGCGCCCTGCTACGCGGACGTGAGCACCTCGTTCCATTGCCGCACCGTCCACGACGTCACCAGACCGTTGATCACGTAGGGGTCGGCGCGGGCGAACGCTTCCGCCGCATCCCGGCACCCTTCGGCGAAGACGAGCAGCGCTCGGTCGTACGGATCGGCGAGCGCGCCGGCCAGGAGCAGTTCTCCTCGATCGTGCGCTCCCGCCGCCAGTGTCAGGTGTTCAGCGCGGAGCGCGGGACGACGCTCGAGGTAGTCGTCCGCGAGGTCGTAGATCAGCACCCATCGCATCCCTCCTCCGTAGCAGACGCGAGCCGGTGCCGAGGCGGACCGTGCGAGCTGCCGTCGACGAGGCGAACGCTCCCGACCACCCGCGCACGGGTGGTTCCAGGTGCACCGTCCAACGCTCATGATCACTCGGCATGTTCGCAGGTGGAGCCGTTCCTCGCCGCGGCGCTGTCAGGTCCCTCCTCTCCACGTGACCACGACGGCGGCGCTCCCCGCGCGATCGCGCGTGCGCGACGTCGTCGCCGCGGCGCTGCGCACGTATCGGCAGCGCTTCTGGCGGGTCGCCGGCACGGCGTTCGTCGTCTTCGGCGCGGTCGCGGCGATCGACGCCCTCGCCACGGTCCTGGTGATCGATCGCCACGTGTCCCGTCCCGTCGGCGCGGTGATCACCTCGACCGCCTCGGCGGTGTTCTCGATGGTCGGCGTCGTCGTGTACGCCGGCATCCTCGACAAGGTCGTCGGCGCTCACCTGCACGGACACCCCGACCTCCGGGTGCCCGAGATCTGGCGAGTGCTGCCGTTGCGCCGGCTCGTCGCCGCCGACGTGGTGTTCGCGTTGGCGACGCTCGCCGGCCTGGCCCTGTTCGTCGTCCCCGGCGTGATCGTGTTCACGATGTGGTCGCTCGTCGGACCGGTGATCACGATCGAGGACCGCTCGGTGCGCTCCGCACTCGGGCGCTCATGGCGACTGGTGCGGCCGCACTTCTGGCTCACGTTCTGCCTCGTCACCCTGCCGCTGCAGGTCGAACAGGCGGTGCTCCACGCGATCCACTACACCGACATCTTCGAGCACCCACTGCTGCCGGCGTTCCTGTTGAACGGACTGCTCGGCATGGTCATCGGGTCCATCGTCGGGCTCGTCGAGGTCGTCCTCGCGTACGACCTCATCGCCCGCCCGTGACCTTCGGCTCCGGACACCATTCGCGCTGCGGCGATGGCGACCATCACTCATGGACGCTCTGCGCCTGTGCCGTGCGCTGCGTCCGTCGGATCGCGGTGGGGACCCGGGCTCGCCCCTGTGTCGGTGCCTCGCGACGTGACGTGGGCCCGTGCGGCTGACCGTTGGGCAACGGGCACGACGACGGTCGCGGTCGTTCCTGTCGAGGATGTTGCGATCGCCAGCGAGCCGCCGGCGGCGCGGATGCGCAGCTGCTGGGACGTGGACGGTGACGGGGTCGGCGTCTGGACGCCGGCGGCGCCGGCTGAGCCGCTCAGGCCGGCGATCCCGGCCACGCGGAGCGGCGACGGCGATGGTGATGAGTGCGAGGCGCTTGAGCATGATGGTTCGTTCCTTGTTGTTTCGAGTGTCCGGGGCTCTCCCGGGCACGTCGTCATCCTGCGGGAACGCCCTCGCCGGCAGTATCGGCTGAAGGGTTGATCGACCGGGTGATGGCGACGTCCACCAATCGGTGGACACGGCTCGAGACGCGGTCGCACTTGCCCGTGCGTCAGGATGGGGATCCGACGGGGGGCCGTGGAACTGCTGAGTGCATTGGACGCCGCGACCGATGAGTTCGGCCGACGGCTGGCGCTGGTCGACGAGCGGGCCTGGGGGGACCCGACGCCGTGCGTGGGCTGGGACGTGCACTACCTCGCCGCGCATGTGATCGGCGGCAACCGCTTCGCCACCCTCGTCCTCGGCGGGATGACCGCAGCGGACGCCATCGAGCAGGTCATGTCGTCGGCGCAGTTCGGCAGCGACGCCATGGCGGCGTGGTCGACGACCTCGGCGGCGCAGGCCACGGCGTTCGCCGCGGACTCGGCGTTGGTGCGACAGATCGATCATCCGCTCGGCGCGATCTCCGGCGGCGAGTTCCTGCGGTTCAGGGTCTTCGACATCACGCTGCACGCCTGGGATCTGGCACGCGCCATCGGGGCCGGCGAACAGCTCGACCCGGACCTCGTCGAGGCCGTCCTCGACATCGTCGACGACAGCCCGCCGGGCATGGGCTTCGGCATCGAAGCGCTGGGGAACGTGACCGCGGACGCCGATCCGCAAACGCGACTCCTGGACCTGACAGGCCGCCCGGCGACTCCGTCGACGTAGACGCTCGTCGCGAGCGAACGCGGCGGCGAGGTGGGTCTCGACGTCGACGTAGGCGTCGTCGGCGACGTGGAACTCGACCTGGGCGATGGAGCCGCCGGTGAAGCCGCCGTCGACGCCGACGCACATGCCTTCACCGTACAGCGTGAAGTGGCCGGTCTGGGTGCGGATCTCGGCGGTGGCGACGGCTTGGTCGTCGACGTACAGCGTGGCGGTGCCGTGCGACTCGCCGTGTTCGCCGACGGACGTCGTGGTGAAGTCGACGCCGAGGATGCGCTTGGAGCCGCCCATGGCCCATTCGTCGACCGGGATGTTGTGGTTCGTGCCGACCCAGAAGGTGTTCCACCCGCGCTGACGGAGGACCTCGGCCAGGAACGCGTTCTCCATCGGGATGTGCGAGTTGTAGCCCGGGAACCCGGAGGCGACCTCGGAGATGTTGGCGCCCGTCAGGGCGTCAGGCGTAGGAGGCGAGGAAGCGCTCGAGCGACGTAGTCGGCGAGCTCGGCGCAGCGTCCTCGTCGCCGTTGAGCGTGGCCAGCACGAGCGGGCCGATCAGGGTGTGGGTGACCAGGCGAGGATCGAGGCCGGCCGGCAGGCGCCCCTCGGCGGCGCCGAGGTCGAGGATCGTCGCCACCGTCGCCAGCTTGTCGTCGAAGTCGGCGTCGAGCAGGTCGGCCATCTCGGGGGAGTGGGTGCGCAGCTCGAGCAGGGCCGGGCAGGATCCGCGCCCAGTCCGGCGCCGCGAGGGCGTCGACGCCGCGGTCGATCCACGCAGCGCAGCGCGGCCTCGAACCCGCCGGCGAGGTCGACGGGCACGGGCTCGGGCACGTTGCAGCGCATGACGTCGAGCAGCAGCTCGTGCACCGAGCTCCAGTGGCGGTAGAGCGTCGACTTGGCCACGCCGGACCGCTCGGCGACGGCGTCGACGGTCACGCCGCGCGACGCCGTCCTCGACGAGCAGCTCGGTCGCCGCGGCGAGCATCCTCGTCCGGCTGCGGGCGACGCGCGGGTCGAGCTCGGCAGGCGTCAACGGAGCCGTTGTCGCGCCATACAAACGCTACGATACTGTTTCGTTTCACAAGTCCTGATGCTCCGAAGGAGTTCCGTGCGCGCATCACCCCCCTGCGCTGCCTGTCGACGGCATGCCGGTCGCACTCGACAAGCGGGCCCAGCGCAACATCATGATCGCGATGATCACGGCGCTCGTCGCCGTGCTCGCCGCCATGTCCGGGCTCAACGTCGCCCAGCAGCAGATGGCCGATCGACCTCGGCGCCTCGCAGGGCGGCGTGCTGTGGATCATCAACGCCTACACGGTCGCGCTCGCCGCGCTCCTCCTGCCGGTCGGGGCGATCGGTGACCGCTTCGGACGCAAGCCGGTGCTCCTCGCCGGCCTCGCCGTGTTCGGCATCGCCACCGTCGGTTCGCTGCTGGCGACGACCACGACGATGATGATCGTCACCCGGGTCGTCGCCGGCGCCGGTGCGGCGATGATCATGCCGGTCACCCTGTCGATCATCACGTCGAGCTTCCCGCCGGAGGACAAGGGCAAGGCGATCGGCATCTGGGCCGCGTTCGCCGGTGGCGGCAGCATGATCGCGATGTTCGTCTCGGCGTTCATGGTCGACGTGCTGACGTGGCGGTGGGTCTTCGCTGCTCCCGCTCGTCCTCGTCGCCGTGTCGGCCGGGTGACCAGCGTCCGCTACGCCCCGAACACCAAGGAGTCCAGCGAGCACCGCTTCGACACCGTCGGCTCGGTGCTCTCGGCGGTCGCCATCGGCGGGCTGGTGCTCGGCATCCACGAGGGACCGGAGAAGGGTTGGACCGCACCGCTCACGTTGGCCGCGCTGATCGTCGGTCGTCGTCTGCGCCGTGCTGTTCGTGCGTGTGGGAGCGGCGCCAGACCGAGCCGCTGCTCGACATCAGCGCGTTCCGCGATCGCGGGCTGGCCTCCGGGACGGTGACGCTGCTGATCGTGTTCGCCGTGATGTTCGGGGTGTTCCTCGTGCTGTTCCCGTACTTCCAGGCGGTCCTCGGCTGGACGGCGCTGCGGTCGGCCGCGGCGATGCTGCCGATGACGCTGGTGATGATGCCGATGTCGACGATCGCCCCGAAGATCGCCGCCCGCATCGGCCGGCGCACACGATGAGCACCGGTGTGACGATCTTCGCCGGCGGCCTCGCGACGCTGGCGCTGCGGGCCTCGGTCGAGGGCGGCTACGTGCTCGGTCCTCCCCGGCCTGCTCGCTCATCGGTCTCGGGCATGGGCCTGACCATGACACCGTCCACCGAGGCGATCACCGAGACGCTGCCGCTGGAGAAGCAGGGCGTCGCGTCGGCGCTCAACGACGTCTCCCGCGAGCTCGGCGGCGCGGTCGGCATCGCCCTGCTCGGCTCGGTGCTCACCGCCGGGTACAAGTCGGCCATCGAGCCGGCGCTGGAGGGAGTGCCGCGCCGAGCTCGCCGCACCCGGCCAGCGAGGGCATCGGCGCCGCCTTCGCGGTGGCCGCCAACGCCGGCGACCAGGCGCCGGCGATCATCGACGCCGCCAAGCACGCCTTCGTCGACGGCTGGACGCAGTCGATGTGGCTCGGCGTCGGCATGGCCGCAGTCGCCTTCGTCTTCCTCCTCGTGCGCGGCCCGCTCCCAGCGGCTGTGGCCCAGCCGACCGCCGACGGCGAGTTGATCCAAGTCAGCTGACGGCGAGGTCACGCTCGCCCACGGTCGGCTCCACCCCGTTCGGCCTCGCCGGAGCGCTCGACAGCAACAGCAGGGCAGCCGCCTTGGCCCAGTCGCTCGCGTCCGCATCTCGCCAAGGTCTGGATGTCGCCTGAGCGGTGCCCGGTCACGGGTGCGAGCGCTGTTCGTCGTGTTTGACGATCTCCAGGAGGGAGACGCTGAACCATGGGCCGCCGTACCAGTACCCCATCCCGAGGCCGCGGAGCGTGCCGTGGCCGAGATGGGCCTTGTACTTCTTCGCTTCGAAGGTGATGTCCGCGATGACGAGCCGCCCGCCTGGGCGCAGGACTCGCATGGCCTCCTCGAGGGCTCGGTGGCGGTCGTCGGCTGCTGCGATGTTGTGGATCGCCAGTGCGCTGGTCACCACATCGAACGTGTCGTCCTCGAACGGCAGGGAGGTCATGTCTGCCGTGTGGATCTCGACTCGGTCGGCGACTCCGGCAGCACGGGCGTTGGCGAGCGTGGCGTCGGCGGTGTTGCCGCTCTGGTCTGCGGTCCACAGGTCGGCGCCGACGGCGCGGCCGGACGGGAGCCGCTTGGCTGCTTCGATCAGCACGGCTCCTCGTCCGCATCCCAGGTCGAGCAGTTGCTCGTCGCCCACGAGATCGAGCGCGTCGAGCTCGCGCTGCCAGATCCGGTGCTTGCCCCGAAGCGTGGTGTACAGGTAGCAACCGGCTTGCGCGAGCAGCAGTGTCCCTGCCGCGGCCATCGCGGTCCGGCCGCGCCGCCAGCGTGTCGCGGTCAGCAGGCAGGCGGCCCCGGCGGCGCCGAGCGCCGCAGGGAACGGTGGTGCGTCGATGCCGTACCGCGGTCGACGGGGCGTCGTGGCTCGCACCGCAGGCGATGGGGGAGCTGCGACCGAGCCCGATAACATTGACATGCTGTCAGAGTTCCGGAGTTCTGACAGCTTGTCAAGGTTCAATGTGACGCGTAGCTTGCTGGGTGATGGCTGACCTGCCTGAAGTCGAACCGCGGCTGCGCCGGCGCCGCGCCGACGCCCAGCGCAGCATCGATGCGATCGTCAGTGCGGCTCGCACGCTGCTCGTCGAACGACCCGATGCCAGCATGGAGGAGATCGCCGACGCGGCGGGCGTGAGCCGCCAGACCGTCTACGCGCACTTCTCGTCTCGCGAGGTCCTGATCGCGACCGTCGTGAACGTCGAGCGAGCCCTGAGCATCACCGCCGTCGAGGGCGCGCACCTCCAACAGATGGCGCCCATCGACGCGTTGCGCGAGTTCCTCGACATCAGCTGGCAGCTCGCTGCCCGTTTCCCGCTCCTGCTCGATCCAGCTCTGGCTCGCACCCCCGACCCGCAAGGTGCTGATCCGCACCGACGGGTGGCCGTCGTGCTCGAACGGATCATCCGGCGAGGCCAACGCTCGACCGACTTCGACCGCCAGCTTCCAGTCACATGGCTCGCCGCCGCGACCATCGCACTCGGCCATGCCGCAGCCGAGCAGGTCGCCCGAGGAACGGTGGACGCTGCCAAGGCGGGGAAGCTCCTCGAGACGAGCCTGCTGCGGCTCTACGGGGCGGATCCGACGACCAGCAGTCGGATCCGCCCAAGCTGACCACCCGACAGTGCTCGACCTGATGGAGCCGGCAGATCCCGCACGCACGTGGCTGCCGTGCTGGCGCGGTTCCATCGGCGACGCCGATGGGTCATCCACGTGACAGGTTCTCGATCTTGACGACGTTGCCGCTGAGGGAGACGACGTACGCCGTGTCGTCGACGATCTCGAAGGATGTCGGCTGGTCGAGCACGAGCTCGTTCCCGGCGCTGTCGTGGATCGCCGTCAGCGCGTTGTGCTCGACCCGCACGAGTCGTCCGGTCTTGGGTGACGCAGGTGAGCCCTCCTCGACGCCGTTCCACTGGCCTTGAGAGAGTGCGTACACGGTGTGATGGGGGCCGACCTCGACATCGAGGGTCATGCTCGCGCCGCGAGCGACCTCACGCACCGCCGACCCGCGTGTCGTGAACGTGACCACGCGGCCGTCCTCGGGCCGGTGGGGGACCGGTCCGAGCTCGCTCATGTAGACCTTGTCGCCCGACACGTCCAGCCCGGTCGGGACGATGTCGTCGAACGCACGGAGCTCGCTGACGTCGCCGTCGAGGAAGACGCGCAGCACCCGGTTGTGGTGCCCGTCCGTGACGAGGAAGCCGCGGTGGAACGGTTGCATCGCGTACTGCACGCCGGTGGTGATGAAGTAGTCCGTCGCCGGAGGATGAGCGGCGGACCACGTACCGATGTCGGCGATCACCGTGAACGTGCCGTCACGGTCGAGGCGGTAGATCCCGTCCGTCGCGTCGCCGAAGTGGGGGCCGTCGATGATGTCGCCACCGACCAACGACACCAGGACGTAGGCGGTACGCCGCGTATCTGCCACCCGGCTTCGCGCTCTGTGCTGCGGCGAGCCGGAGAGGACGAGCGATGCACGGGGTCGGATCGGTGCTCGCGGAGGCGTCCGCGCTCGTGGGCGAACGCGAACAGGGTCGCGAGGCGCACGTTGATGCCGAAGGTCGAGGCGACGCGGCGGGTCTCGCGCAGCGCCAGCAACGCCCGCCCGCCCTTGCGCATCATCCGCCAGTCGACGAAGAGGACGACCGCGAGGAACGCCAGGCACAGGTAGTAGTAGCGCCACTCGGACTCGAACCACGCCGGCTTCGGGGCGCGCTGACCGGCTCCGCCGCCGGTGAACTCGCCGGGGCGACAACCGAGTGCACGCTGGCGCGGCGCCTCGCCGCCGCCGAAGGCGACCGGTACACCGAGGCGTTGGCGCTCAACGACCTCGGGCTGTCGGCCAGCTACGCCGGTGCCGACGCAGTGGCGGACCGCTACGGCGATGCGCTCGACGCGCTCGCGGCGACCTCGGGTGCACCGAGCCTGCGCGGCTGGGCGGCGTACATGCGCGGCGAACGCCTCGCCGAGCGCGATCCGACGTCAGCGACGCGCCACCTCACCGATGCCGTCGCCGCGGCGGAGGAGGTCGACGAGCGCTTCCTCGCCGGCGTCGCCCGCCACACGATGATGACGACCGCGGCGCGCATGGACGAGGCGGGCCGTGCGGTGACGTCGTTCGCCGGCCTGCTCGACCAGTGGAACGGCTCGGGGGCGTGGACCAGCTGTGGTTGACGATGCGCGCCCTGATCGCGGCGCTGTCGCGCGACGGACGCCACCACGAGGCGGCCGTCCTGCTCGGGCCCACGCCACGAGCCGCAGGGCTCCGGACCTGTTCGGCGCCGATGCCCGCCGGCTCGATGCCGCGGTCGCCGCCGAACGAGTCGACCCTTCAACGACCTGTCAACGGCCTGTCACCGTTCGCGCTCGTGCCAGCACCCGCTGTCTACCGTTGGGGCATGACGCTGCGCATCGGCGAGATCAGCATCGACTGCACCGATCCCCTGCGGCGGCGGCGTTCTGGTGCGCGGCGCTCGGCTACCGCATCACCGATCGGGACGAGACGGGCGTCGTCATCGCCGGCAGTGTAGAAGAAGGCAATGACGAGAATCGCCAGCAGATCGTCGAGCGTCGCAAGGGTCAAAAGAAAGACCTTGAGTGCCAGAGGAACACGACTGCCGAGCAGGGCTAGCACGCCCAATGCGAAGGCGATGTCGGTTGCCGCCGGTATCGCCCAGCCGCGGAGCAGCGCCGGATCGTGCCAATTGAAGTATGCATAAATCAAGGAGGGCGCGATCATGCCGCCTATCGCCGCGATCGCCGGCACTATGATTTGATCGCGCGAGGCGAGATGCCCGTCCAGCATCTCGCGCTTGATCTCAAGCGCCACGAGAAAGAAGAAGACGGCCATCAGTCCGTCGTTGATCCACAGCAATAGTGGTTTCTTGAGCGCCAGCGCGCCGATGCTGACCGAGACCGGAAGGTCGATCAGCCAGTCGTAGAACTCCGCCGCACCGCCAATGTTTGTTACCACGAGCGCGAGCGCGGCCGCCGCGACGAGGACGAGACCGCCGGTTGCCTCATGCTCGATGAAGCGGCGCAGGGCATTGTGATATGCCATCGTCGTGCGATGCATCGCCTAGAACAGTCCGTTATTGATGACGAGATGCGCGATGACGCTGGCAGCGTAGCCGAGCGCTATGGCCCAGGTCCATTTGAGATGGCTGGAAAAGGTATAAGCGCCGCGGGCGAGGCCCATCAGCGCGACTCCGGCGGCCGAGCCGATAGACAGCAGGCTGCCACCGACGCCAGTGGTGAGAGTGACCAGGAGCCATTGGCCGTGCGCCATATCCGGGTTCATGGTGAGGACTGCGAACATCAAGGGGATATTGTCGACGATGGCGGAGAGGACTCCGATTGCGATATTCGCAAATGTCGGTCCCATGCCACCATAGAGATGCTCGCTCGTCAGCGCCAGATAGCCCAGCACGCCAAGCCCGCCGACCGCGAAGATGATTCCGAAGAAGAACAACAGCGTATCCCATTCCACGCGGGCGATCTGATGGAATGAGTTGAGCACCATGTCGTCATCATTGCGCCGGCTGCCGCGTCGCTGGAGGATGTAGGACCACACCTGCAGGTAGCCGAGGCCAAGCATCATGCCGAGGGCTGGCTGAAGGCCCAGAAAATTGCGGAATGAGACGGACGTCGCGATGGTTAGCGCGAAGAGAATGATGACGCCGCGCGCGCCGGGTTTCAGATGGACGCGGTCAACTTGCGCCGAAGGTGACGTGCGCGGGACCGCGAAATGCATGATCGCCGCGGGCACGAGCCAGTTGAGGAGGGAAGGCACGAAGAGCGCGAAGAAGTCGACGAATTGCACCTTGTCCTTCTGCCAGACCATCAAGGTGGTGATGTCGCCGAACGGCGAGAAGGCGCCGCCGGCATTGGCCGCGACAACAATGCCGATGCAGGACAAGGCAAGAAATCTCGGCGAGTCGCGCCCGAGCGCCATGACGACTCCGCCAACGACGAGGGAGGTCGTCAGATTGTCGATGACCGGAGAGAGGACGAAAGCGATGCCGCCGGTCACCCAGAACAGGCTGCGGTAACTCAGGCCGAGATTGACGAGGCGGGCACGCAGAACGTCGAAGACACGGCGCTCTTCCAGCGTGTTGACGTAAGTAATGGCGACGATCAGGAAGAGGAACAATTCGCCGTATTCGAAGATCGTGTGCTGTGCAGCGGTCTCGGCTGCCGCGCTTTGACCGGCTTGCATATAGGCGAAACCGATGAGCGCCCAGATGAGGCCTGCCGCAACGAGCACCGGCTTCGACTTCGCCATCTTGCTCAATTCTTCGGAGACGACGAAGCCATAGGCGATGAGGAAGATAGCGACGCTCAGATAGCCGACCGGGTGTCCGGTCAGGTCAAGAAGTTGCGGCATGGGCGCCGCCTCAGGCATCCGAGAGGCTTTCTTGCGCCTCGAGCCAGCGGCTTTCGGCGCGATCGAGTTCAGCGGAAAGCCTGGTGCGCAGTTTGGCGAAGTCGGCGGCCTTGCGCGGCTCATCGGCATAAAGATTGGGATCGGCGAGGGCGCGATCAAGCACCGCGAGCTTGTCCTGTAGTGTGGCGATGCTGGCCTCGAGATCCTGCACCTGTCGCGAAAGGGCGACGGGATTGGCCTTGGCGGCCTTGGCTGCGGATGCACCATTATTGCGGCGCGAGACCCTGCTGCCGCTGCGCTCGAGGACCAGTTTGGTATAATCGTCCATGTCGCCGTCAAACGGTTTGACCGTTCCCTCCGCGACGAGCCACAATCGGTCGGCGCAAGTCTCGATCAAATGGCGTTCATGGCTGATGAGGATGACTGCGCCTTCATAATCGTTGATCGCATGGATGAGCGCCTCGCGGCTGTCGACGTCGAGGTGGTTGGTCGGCTCGTCGAGAACGAGGATGTGCGGGGCATGGAAGGCGGCGAGCGCGAAGAGGAGCCGCGCCTTCTCGCCGCCCGAAAGCGTGCGCGTGGGCGAGTTGGCCAGAGTCGCACCGAAACCGTAGGAACCAAGCCGAGCACGACGTTGGGAAACGGTCGCTTGCGGCATCAATTCTTCGAAGTAATTGTAGGCGGTGCGCTCGGGCGACAATTCATCGACCTGATGCTGCGCGAAATAACCAACCGTGAGCTTGCCGTGATGGTGCATCTCGCCGCCAAGTGGGGCGAGCTTGCCGCAGAGCAGTTTGGCGAAGGTCGACTTGCCGTTGCCGTTCGACCCCAGAAGCGCGATCCGGTCGTCGGGATCGAGCCGCAAGGTGATTTTCTTCAGGACCGGCTTGTCGGGTGCATAGCCGACCGAAGCATCGTCCCACTTGATGGCGGGGGGCGCGAGCGGCTTCTCCGGATTAGGGAAGTGAAAAGGATAGACGCGATCCTCGACGACATCGGCGATGGGGGCGAGCTTGGCCAATGCCTTGAGGCGGCTTTGCGCCTGGCGCGCCTTGGTGGCCTTGTAGCGGAAGCGTTCGACGAAAGCTTCCATGTGCTTGCGCTGCGCTTCCTGCTTCTTCTTCAACTTGACCGTCAACGCCTGCTGCTCGCTGCGCTGGCGCTCGAACTGGTCGTAATTGCCCTGGTAAAGCGAAAGCTTGCCGCGATCGAGATGCAGGATCGCATCGACCGCGTCATTCAGAAGATCGCGGTCGTGGCTCACCAGCAGGATGGTGTGGCGGTATTTGCGGATGAAGTCCTTCAGCCAGATCGTGCCTTCGAGATCGAGGTAGTTGGTGGGTTCGTCGAGGAGCAGCACGTCCGGCGAGGCGAAAAGGGCGGCCGCCAGGGCGACCCGCATGCGCCAGCCGCCCGAGAGAGCCGAGCAGGGGCCGACCTGCTTTATCTTCCGAGAAGCCGAGGCCCGAGAGAATCGCCGCGGCGCGGGCCGGCGCGGAATGCGCGTCGATATCGGCGAGCCGCGTCTGGATCTCGGCGATCTGGTGCGGGTCGGTCTCTGTCTCGGCTGCAACGAGGAGATCGGCGCGCTCGCGGTCGCCGGCCAATACGGTATCGATCAGAGTTTCGGAGCCGCCGGGCGCTTCCTGCGCGACGGTGCCGATCTTGGCCCGGCGCGGCACCCGGATCGAGCCGGATTCAGGGCTGATTTCGCCCAGGATGATTCGCAGAAGCGTTGATTTTCCAACGCCGTTGCGCCCGACAAGGCCGATTTTATGGCCTTCGGGGAGCGCAACAGTGGCATCGTCCAGGAGCAGGCGGGTGCCTATCCGGTAGGTCAGGTTATTGACATGTAACATGGCCGCGCTCATTAGCGCGTCCCAGCAACCCTGTCATGATGGAATGGTACCGGCGTCGGAGAACGGCATGAATGTCAGGGTCCAGCTTGCGCCGGTCGACGGCGGCTATGTCGACGAAATCACCGTCCTATTGCGCGACCTCCTCAGGCAGGTCATCCGGGCGCGGGAGCCGCGCGTTGCCGGCATCATCGACAATCCCGACATGCAGGGTTCACTCGCACCTGAACTGATCCCGTCGGCGTTGCAGGTCATCGGCATTTGGTTGCAGCTTCTGAGCATCGCCGAAGAGAATGCAGCGATGCGGGCCAGGCGACGGCTCGAAGCCCATGGCGGCCAGGATCAATTGATCGGCTCGCTGTCCAACGCGTTTTCGACCATTGCGGCGGCCGGCATCGAACCCGAGGCGGTCGCCCGCGCCCTGGAGACGGCGTATATCGCGCCAACCATCACCGCGCATCCGACCGAAGCCAAGCGCGTCAGCGTGCTTGAAATCCACCGCCGCATCTATCTCAAGCTCTACGAAATGGAGAGCCCGCGCTGGACACCGCGCGAGCGCCAGGCGCTGACGCGGGCGCTCAGAGACGATATCGACATGCTGTGGATGACGGGGGAAATCAGGCTCGAAAAGCCGACCGTCGAGCAGGAAATCTCCTGGGGGCTGCACTTCTTCAAATCAGCACTTTTCGAGCGCACGCCGCAATTGTGCGACCTTTTGGAAAGCGCGCTCGCCCGCCATTACCCGGAACTCGGACTTACCATCAAGCCGCCCTTGCGCTTTGCCTCGTGGATCGGCGGCGACCGCGACGGAAATCCTTTCGTGACAGTCAGCGCCACCAAGTATGCGCTTAGCGAAAGCCGAAAGGCTGCCGTCGACCGCCTCGATCGCAGATTGTCGGAGCTCGCCGAACTGGTCTCCGTAAGCTCAAGCGAAGTCACCATTCCGGCGGGCTTCCGCGACCGCCTGTCGCGCCAGATGGCGCTCTCGGGCGATGCGGAAAGCATTGCCGGACGCAATGCCAACGAGCCATTCCGCCAATATTTCACTGCCTTGCGGGCGCGGCTCGCCGCCACCTTCGCCAATGGATCGGGTAGCGCGAAGCCGTTCGCCGATCCGGACGAACTCGTCCGCGAGCTTGCCGAGGCCGAGAAGGCATTGGGGCAGATCCAGGCCGGTTCGGTCGCGCGCAATGTGGTGCGGCCGGTGCGCTGGGAAGTCCAGGTGTTCGGCTTCCGCACCATGAGTCTCGATCTCAGGCAGAACACGACGGTCGTGAACCGGGTCTTGGGCGAACTCTACGCAAAGCTCAATGTCGGATCGCGCAAGTCGCAGCCGGAGCCCGGCAGCGCCGACTGGCTGCGCTGGATCTTGGCGGAACTGAAAAAGCCCATGCCCTGGGTGCCGCAATTCAAGAGCCTCAGCGATGAGGCGCGCGAATTGCTCGATCTCCTCACGCTGGTGCGCGAGACGCTCGACGGCCCAGACCCGGAAGCCATCGGTGCGTTCGTCCTGTCGATGACCCAGAATGCGAGCGATGTGCTTGGCCTCTACCTGCTTGCCAAATATGCCGGCCTCTTCTCCGATACCGATGCGCGCGACGCCTGCCGGTTGCAGGTCGTGCCGCTCTTCGAAACCATCGACGACCTGCGGCGCGCACCCGATGTCTTGCGCGAGTTGCTTGCCGTTCCCTTCATCCGCCGGTCGATCAAGGCGCATGGCGGCGTCCAGGAAATCATGCTCGGCTATTCCGACTCCAACAAGGATGGCGGCTTCTTCTGCGCGAGCTTCGAGCTTTACGAGGCGCAGCGCAGTTTGATCAATGTCGCACGCGAGGCGGGCGTAGCGGTGAGCTTCTTCCACGGCCGCGGCGGTTCAGTCAGCCGGGGTGGCGCGCCGACCGGTCGTGCGATTGCCGCGCAGCCGGCCGGCACGATCGGCGGTCAGATGCGCGTGACCGAACAGGGCGAAGTCGTTTCCTCCAAATTCGCCAATAAGGGGACTGCGCTCTACCAGCTCGAAGTGCTGACTTCGGCGGTTTTGGTCCACACGCTCAAATCGCCAATCGAAACGGCGCTCAAGGTTAATCCGGCGCATCAGGCGGCGGTCGAGGAGATTGCACGCGAATCCTTCGCCGCTTACCGCAAGCTTGCCGAGGATCCGGGCCTGATCGGCTATTTCCAGGCGGCGAGCCCGGTCGAGGAATTGGCGCATCTCAAAATCGGCAGCCGCCCGGCACGCCGTTTCGGTGCCAAGGGCATCCAGGATCTGCGCGCCATTCCCTGGGTCTTCGCCTGGAGCCAGAACCGGCATGTCGTCACCGGCTGGTACGGCCTCGGCACCGCGCTCGAACGCTTTCTCGCGAACAGTGGCGAGGAGGGCAGGCTGCTGCTCAAGGACATGTTCAATCGCTCGCGCGGATTTCGCCTGGCGATCGATGAGGTCGAGAAGTCTCTCTATCTCGCCGATATGGAGATTGCCGGCCTCTATGCCGAGCTCGTACCGGAGCGCGCCGATGCCGAGCGCATCTACGGTCTGGTTCGTGATGAATATGAGCGGACCGTCACGGCGGTGCTGCGGCTCACGGAAGCGCCGCAGCTCGTCGAGCGCTTTCCGGGCTTCCGCCGCCGTTTCGACCGGGTGCGGCCCTTGGTGGGCCAGGCCAATCGCTGGCAGATCGAATTGCTGCGCGAGACGCGTGGTGGACATGCCCGCAGCAAGTCGCTCAATTCGCTGTTGCTCACCATGAATTGCGTGGCGACAGGATTGGGTTGGACGGGGTGAGGGCGCCCTTGAAGCGCCCAGGTCGCGCCGCTATAAGGCCCGCAACTTTCCACAAGCATTCATAAGGGATTACTCATGGCCACCGAGCGCACGCTCTCCATCATCAAGCCCGACGCCACGCGCCGTAACATCACCGGTGCGATCAATGCCATGATCGAGGGCGCGGGCCTGCGCATCATTGCCCAGAAGCGGACCAAATGGTCGAAGGCGGACGCCGAGGCTTTTTATGCCGTCCACAAGGAGCGGCCGTTTTTCAACGATCTCGTGAAGTTCATGACGTCGGGTCCGATCGTCATCCAGGTGCTCGAGGCCGACAATGCGGTTCAGCGCTACCGCGACGTGATGGGCGCTACCAATCCGGCCAATGCCGCACCCGGCACGATCCGGAAAGCCCATGCCGAGTCGATCGAGGCCAATTCGGTGCATGGCTCTGACAGCGCCGAAAACGCCAAGAAGGAAATCGAACTCTGCTTCAAGCCGGCCGAGATCGTCGGCTAGGCGGACAGGAACGAAGCCTCCATGGCAGTCCTCGCTTATATCGCGTCCATCGTATTGGTGAACTGGCTGTTCGTGGCGGTCGCGCCATGGCAGACGAGCTTCGGCGATCTCTACGTCGCCAATGTGGTGGTGGGCTTCGTCTTCGTGCTGCGCGATTACGGCCAGCGCCAGATCGGCCAGCGGATTCTGCTGGCGACATTGCTCGCCGGCATCATCACCTATTTCATGGTCGGCCAGGAACTGGCGATTGCCAGTCTTACCGCCTTCTTCATTTCCGAGATGGCCGACTGGGCGATCTTCACTTTCACGAAGCGCCCATTGCAGGAGCGCATCCTGGTTTCGAGCGCTGTGTCGGTGCCGCTCGATACGCTCGCCTTCCAGTATCTCGCCGGTTATCTGACGCCGGCCGCATTTACCACCGAAGTCCTGAGCAAGCTCGTCGGCGTATTGGTCGTCTGGTACCTGCTCAAGCTCCGCATGCAGCGCAGCGCCGCGGCGGCGTAATTCTTACGGCGCCGGTTCGGGCGCTCGCTCGATGTGGCGCACGCGTTCGCGATAGGACATGTAGATCGCGCTGGCGATGAGGATGGCGACGCCGATAAAGGTCCACTTATCTGGAAAATCGCCAAAGAACCACCAGCCGCCTATCACCGCCATGATGATCTCGGTGTAGGAGAAGGGGGCGAGCGTCGAGGCCTCGGCGAAATCGAAGGCGCGCACGATCAGATAGTGGCCGACGGTTGCAATGACGGCGAGCAGGATGAAGAGCCCCCACTGCTCGCTGGACGGAGCCTGCCAGACGAAAATCACGGCGATGCTGATGATGACCATGCCGATGGCGTTGGTGTGGAGCGTGGTGAGGAGGGCGTTGGTGCGCCCGGCGATCTTGCGCGTCAGCAGCATGTAAACGGCCATGGCGAAACCCGACCCCAACGCCAGGACGATGCCGAGATTGAAAGCCTGGAAGCCGGGCCGGATTATGATGAGCGTGCCGATGAAGCCGACAATTGTCGCCGTCCAGCGCCTGATGCCGACATGCTCGCCCAGCATGATCGGCGACAGCAGCGTCACCGCGAGCGGCTGCACGAAAAAGATCGCCAACGCATCGGCGACGGGCAGGTATTTGAGGCTTGAGAAATAGAGGCCGGTAGAGACGAGTAGTAGAAGGCTGCGTAGTACCTGGATTTTGGGGCTGTCAGGCGTGAGCGTAGTCTTCCAGCCGAACTGGCCGACGACGATCGGCAGCGTCAGCAGGGTTCCGAAGAACAGACGCGCCCAGACAATCTGAATGACCGGAACGCCAAGCTCGCCCAGATACTTCGCAGTAATGTCGAGAAATGGCAGCACCGCCATGGCAATAAGCATGATGCCAATGCCGAGCAGGGGCTGCTGCGCATGAGGGGCGGGCGAATTCATTTCTGGGATTTTTCAGGCCGGGTTGTAGAATTGGGCGGCACTTAGCGGGGAATCACGCAGCATGGCAATCCGCCTTGCGATCATGGCACTCCTGCTTCTGGGCGGGGTGGCGCTTGCCGAACCGAAGGCGGGCGGGCCGGTGCGCGGTGCCATGACAATCGGCGATGCCAAGCTCGCGGTCGATGTGTCGTGGCTCCAGGATGGCGGCGTGGTGCTGCTCAAGATCGTCTCGGCGGAAGCGATACCGGAGGCCGAGCGCGCGGCCCGGCTCGAAGCGGCAAAGAAGCTCTTTGCTGCGAAACCCGGCAGCCACGTGATTTTGACCAAGCAGGGTCAGTTGGTGGCGATGGTGAAGCTTACCGGCTGGAAGAAGCCCTTCACGGCGGATGCGATCACTGGGCAGTAAGTCAGAGGTCGTCGCCCTGCACGACCGTCACGCCCATCGCCGCAAGCGTCACGCAGAAAATGGCGATGATGGCGCTCCATCCCAGCCCCTGTGTGAGGAAAACCGCGCCGACGACGGCGCCGAGCGCGGGCTCGAGCGTCAGGAGAATGCCGTAGGTTCGGGCCGACATGCGCCGCAATGCGCGATATTCCATCGCGAAAGGCAAGATGGTGGCAAGGAGGGCGACCGCGCAGGCTCCGAGGTAGTCCATGGCACCGGCTGTGAAAACGGCGCCTTCGACAAAGGCGAACGGTGCGATCAGCACCGTCGCCACCCACATGCCGAGCGTCAGTCCACCGACGCCATCGAAGATGAGCTGCCCGCGCTTGCTCAAGGGGACGAATGCCGCCCACGCGATTGCGGCGAGCGTGGCATAGAAGAGGCCGAGCGGATCAAGGCTGGTGCCGATCTCGGGCGTCAGGAGCAGCAGGCCCAACAGTGCGAAGTCCGATGCAAAGAAAATCCACAAGCCTTCGCGATGTGGCGATCGCGAGCACCAGCGGACCAAGGAAGGCGACTGTCGAGGCAATGCCCAGCGGGATCACTTGAAGTGCTATGAAGTAGAAGAGGATCACCCCTGCGATAGCGACGCCGAAAAGCAGCAGGAACAGCGAATGTGTGACGATGCGCCTGTCGAGCTTCGGCCGCGGACGCATGAGGCTGAGCACGGCCGCGGAAAAGGCCGTGCTGATGAAAGCGGTCCCTGCCGGGCCAAGGCTCGAGAAGAAAACCGTCGCCAAGGCTGAGCCGAGCTGGATCGAGATGATCGACAGAAGGAGGAGCACGGTCGGTGGCGCGCGGCCAGCCGCAGCGGCGAGTCGCGATAGCACTCCGCCGGCCGGCTCCTTGCTATCTCCCGGCGTGCCGAGCGCTATGGCGGTTTGCGGTGTCATGAGGGAGCAGTAGCAGCCGCGTTGTGGGGGCTCAAGGAGGCTAGGCTGGTGCCCCACCCGTCACGCTAGCGCGTGACACCCTCCCCGAAGCCGGGGAGGGAAAGTAATTAATCTCCCTCCCATCGCGTGAGCGAGGGGAGGGTGGCGCGCGGCGCCGGGTGGGGTGAGGCTTTAGTACAGTGCCTAGGCCCTCAACCGCTCATTCCTCGGATCCCAGATCGGCTCGGGGATGATGCGAGCCCTGTGGCGTTCGCCGAGCAGCAGGATGTCGAATTCGTTGCCTGCCTGCGCCAGCTTCGGCTCGACATAGGCGAAGGCGAGCGACTTCTTGACCGCGAAACCATAGGCACCCGATGTCGTGAGGCCGACGACCTTGCCGTTGGAATAGACCGGCTCATTGCCGCGGCAGTCGTTGTCGGTCGCATCGACCTCCATATAGACGAGCTTGATGCGCGGGTCCACGCTGTTTGAAGTTGAGACTTGCGGCGCGGCCGATGAAGTCCTCCTTGTCGAGCCGGATGAAACGATCCATCGCGCCCTCGAACATGTCGATCTCGCTGGTCAGTTCCGAGCCCCAGCCGCGATAGGCTTTCTCCATGCGGAGCGCGTTCATCGCGTAGGTGCCGAAGAGCTTGATGCCGAGCGGTTCGCCGGCCTTCATCAGCGCATCGAAGACCTTCTCCATGCCGGCGCGCGGCACATGCAGTTCCCAACCGAGTTCGCCGACATAATTCACGCGGAGCGCCCGCACGCCGGCTGACACCGGCGACCTCGATCTCCTTTCCGGTCAGCCAGCGGAAGCCGGCGTTGGAGAGATCGGCCTTGGTGCATTGGCTCAGGACATCGCGCGCCTTGGGGCCGGCGAGCACGAGCACGCCGTAATCATCGGTGATGTCGGTGATCGTCACGCGCTCGCCTGGCTTTTTGCGCCATTCGAGCTGGTCCTTGTCGTAGAGCTGAGCGACGGCGGCGGAGAGCACGTAGAACTGTCTCCGCGCCCAGCCGCGTGACGGTCATTTCGGATTCGATGAAGCCATTCTCGTTGAGGAGATGGCCGAGAATGATGCCGCCATCCTTCGTCGGGATCTTGTTGGCGCAGATGCGATCGAGGAAGGCATGGGCATCGGGCCCCGTCGACGTCGAACTTGGCGAAGGTCGAAAGGTCCATGAGGCCGACGCGCTTCGCGCACCGCCAGTCGCTTCGGCCTTCACCGCCTCCCACCAGTTCGAGCGCTTGTAGGAGAATTGTTCGCCCTTGCCCGACGTATCGTACCAGCGCGCCCGCTCCCAGCCGAAGATCTGCTGGAACTGGCCGCCGCGCGCTTTCAGCTTTTCATGCAGCGAGGAGGTGCGCAAGTTCGCGGCCGACCTCGTGCTGCTCGGCCGGGCTTGTAGCAGTAATACATGTGGTGATAGTCGGCGACCGAGACTTCGGCGGTGTAGTCCTTGCTCGCCCAATTGCCGAAACGGCGCGGATCGAATTCGCGCATGTTGATCTCGGCCTGGCCATGCACCATCCATTGCGCCGAGATACTTGCCGGCGCCGCCGCCCTGGCAGATGCCGATCGAGGCGCCGCAATGCATCCAGTAGTTTTTCGGTCCGGGCGCCGGCCCTGAGAGATAGACGCCGTCCGGCGTGTGGGTGATGGCGCCGGAGATCACCGATTTGAGGCCCGCCTTGGCGAACAGCGGCAGGCGCTCGGTGGCGCGCTCGAGCCAGGGCGTCAGGCGGTCGAGCTCGGGCGCGATCAGCTCGCGATTCGAAATCCCAGGCCGGCGGCTCGCCATTCCAGCAGACATGCGCGGTGTCGGTCTCGTACGGGCCGACGAGGATGCCGTTGGTCTCCTCGCGCAAATAGGCATGCGAGTAGGGGTCGCGCACCACCGGCAGTTCCATCTCGAGGTCGATCAAGTTCCTGCAACGGCTCGGTGATCATGTAGTGATGCAGCATGTTGGCGATCGGCACATTGTGGCCGGTCCAGGAGCCGACGACATCGCAATAGGAGCCGGCGGAGTTCACGACATGCTCGCAGACGATGTCGCCCTTGTCGGTGATCACCTTCCATTCGCCGGAGGGCAACTGCTTGATGTCGGTCACGCGCGTGCGGCGATAGATCTCGGCGCCGAGCTTGCGCGCGCCGGCCGCCATCGCATTGGTGACGTCGGCAGGCGCCACATGGCCGTCGGTCACGGTCCGGAAGGCCGCCTTGACGCCGAAGGTTTCGAGGAAGGGATGATACTGCTTGATCTCGTTGGGGCCGATGATCTCGCCTTCGTAGCCGGCGAGCTTCGAGATGCCGAGCACATATTTGAACCAGTTCACCTCCTCATCGGTCTGGGCGAGCCGCAGGCCGCCGCAGCCGTGCCAGGAGACCGCCTGGCCGGTCAGCTCCTCGAGCTTCGGATAGAGCTGGGTGCCGTAGACATGCACCTTGGTCATGTTGAGCGAGCCGTTGAAATGCGGGCATTGGCCGGCGGCATGCCAGGTCGAGCCCGAGGTGAGTTCGCCCTTTTCGACGAGCACGACGTCGCTCCAGCCTTCGAGCGCCAGATGATAGAGGAGGCCGACGCCCATGATGCCGCCGCCGACCACAACCACGCGCGCATGCGATTTCATCGAACCGACCTGTCTCTTCCGGAATTGCGTTGTCATGCACATAGCCGCTGCCGGGCGCGGCTCAAGGGGTGAGCCCGACTGCCCGGCTGAGTTGGAAACTTCACCCAAGCTGTGTAGATTGCGCCCCGGCTCAACCAATGTCAGGGAGGACAAGGCCATGGGTCTATCGATACATCCATCTGTCGACAACGGAATCAAGCCCGCCAAGGAAGGCTTCAAGGGCGGCACGCTCACCTGCAAATGCGCGACGAAACCGGTTACGGTGACCGCCAAGAGTCAAAGCGCCCATAATCATGCTTGCGGCTGCACCAAGTGCTGGAAGCCGGAAGGGCGCGCTGTTCTCGGTCGTCGCCGTCGTGCCGCGCGACACATCTGAGCGTCACCGCCAATGGCGACAAGCTCAGGATCGTCGATGAGAAGGCGACGATCCAGCGCCATGCCTGCAGGGAGTGCGGCGTCCATATGTATGGCCGCATCGAGAACACCAAGCATCCGCTTTATGGCTTCGATTTCATCCACACCGAGCTCTCGAAGGACGAGGGCTGGTCGGCGCCGACTTTCGCCGCCTTCGTCTCCTCGATCATCGAGGCCGGGTACCAAGCCCGACAAGATGGATCGTCGTCCGCGGCAGGCTCAAGGATATCGGCCTTGCGCCCTATGACTGCCTGTCGCCGCCGCTCATGGACTTCATCGCGACCAAGGTCGCCCAGGCTTCGGGCGTGTTGAAGGCCTAGATCCGTACATTGCCCTCTCCACGCGCAGTGCGGGAGAGGTGGCCAACGCCGGGTGAGGGCCGGCGGCTTGCGCAGCAAGACGTCGGTACAATGAGTGTCGTCGCCGCAGAGCACCCTATCCGCCGCGGGCATCTCCCAAGCAAGCTGGGAGAGGAAGCGAAATCAGATGAGGAGACTCGCAATGAAAACCCGCGCCGCTGTTGCATTCGAGAAGGCGAAGCCGCTGGAAATCGTCGAGGTCGATCTCGAAGGACCGAAGCAGGGCGAAGTCCTGGTCGAGATCAAGGCGACCGGCATCTGCCATACGGACGAGTTCACGATTTCGGGCGCCGATCCGGAAGGGCTGTTTCCGGCGATCATGGGTCATGAAGGCGCTGGCGTCGTCGTCGAGGTCGGGCCGGGCGTGACATCGCTCAAGCCGGGCGACCATGTCATCCCGCTCTACACGCCCGAATGCCGCGAATGCGAATACTGCCTCAATCCCAAGACCAATCTTTGCCAGAAGATCCGCATCACCCAGGGCAAGGGATTGATGCCCGACGGCACCTCGCGCTTCTCCTACAAGGGCCAGATGGTGCATCACTATATGGGCTGCTCGACATTCTCGAACTATACGGTGCTGCCCGAGATCGCGCTGGCCAAGGTGCGCAACGACGCGCCTTTCGACAAGATCTGCTATATCGGCTGCGGCGTTACCACCGGCATCGGCGCGGTGATCAACACCGCCAAGGTCGAGACCGGCTCCAACTGCATCGTCTTCGGGCTTGGGCGGCATCGGCCTCAACGTCATCCAGGGCCTGCGGCTCGATCGGCGCCAATATGATCGTCGGCGTCGATCTCAACAACGACCGCAAGGCCTGGGGCGAGCGCTTCGGCATGACGCATTTCGTCAATCCGAACGACGTCAAGGGCGATCTCGTCGCGCATCTCGTCGAACTGACCGGCGGCGGCGCCGACTACACCTTCGAATGCATCGGCAATGTCAAGGTCATGCGGATCGCGCTCGAGGCCTGTCACAAGGGCTGGGGCCAATCGATCATCATCGGCGTCGCCGGCGCGGGCCAGGAGATCAGCACGCGGCCGTTCCAGCTCGTCACCGGACGGGTGTGGCGAGGCACCGCCTTCGGCGGCGCCCGCGGGCGCACCGACGTGCCGAAGATCGTCGACTGGTACATGAACAAGCGGATCGAGATCGATCCGATGATCACGCACACGTTACCATTGGAGCGGATCAACGAGGCCTTCGACCTGATGCATGCGGGCAAGTCGATCCGCAGCGTTGTTATTTATTAAAATTGGCCGGCGACCGATCGTTGACCTTAGTTTCGTCTTAACTCAGCACAAGAAAGTAACGTGTGTGGGAACCCCGAAGCTGATACGCGCGTTAGGGCGTTCTCAGGCATAAAGGAGTACTCCATGCTGAGGAAAACTGTAGTCGCCGTCGTCTTGGCGGCTTTTGCCGGCATTGCCGGTCTCGAATATGCGTCAGTGCCGGCCTCGGCCGCGGTGCCCTATGTACCGTGCCCCATTGGTGACGGGGGATGTGAACATCCAGCCGGCAGCTTGGGTCTATGTCAAGGGCAAGCACGGCAACCGCTACGCCAAGAAGCGCGCGGGTTATGGCTATTACTACGGCGGCTATTATTATGCGAAGCCGTGGTGGAAGTACGGCGGTCCGAAAGTTTGGGTTTACAATCCGGGCATGTATGGTCCGCGCTACAAGGCAAAGAAGTACGGCTACGGCTATTATTACAAGGGCTATTACTACAAGAAGCCCTATTGGAAATACTGAGCCGGCGCTTAGTAGGTTGATCGATTGCCCGGCGTTTGGCGAGAGCCAGCGCCGGGTTTTTCGTTTCAGGGGCACAGAGGCGGGGTGAGTCCGAGAGACGTCAATCCCTGGCATGCGGCGGTGACCAGTTCGTGCCGCTGGCTCCAGAAGGCAAAGCCCAGGATCAATGGTGCGGCGGCGCCGCCGGCAACGTAAAAGATCACATTGCGCACGCTCTCGCCGTCCCAATAGCCGGCATCGTTCCATTCGGCTTCGACCACGTATTTCTCAACCACATAGTTATCGCGGGTCAGCATGTTGAGCGGTTCGCCAAGACCCAGGTCTTCGGGAAAGCGCGTCGCGTGGGCGCGCCAGTAATGGGCAATGATGCCGAGCAGCGCGCCGAAGACGCTCAGGGCGAGAACGAAGCCGATATAGGCAAGGTCGGTCATTGTGCCGGGCAAGGTGACGCTGGCGGCTTTAACGAAGGCTTAAGACAAGGCGCCTTTGCGAATCTCGTACAGCATGAGCGCGGTTGCGACCGCGAGGTTCAGCGATTCGGTGCCGCCCGACATCGGGATGCGTACCAGCGTGCTGCAAAGCCTGGAGAGCGCCGGCGAAAGGCCTTTGCCCTCGCTTCCCATGACGAGGAGCGTCGGCGCGCGATAGTCACGGCGGAAATCGGACGGGGCATCGGCTGCTGTGCCGATGGTTTCGCCGGGCCAGGCTTTCAGCAGCGCGGCGAATTCTCCTTCACTCCGTTTGAGGAGGGGGAGGGCGAAAATCGATCCGGTCGTGGCGCGCACGCAGTCTGGCCCATAGGGATCGCAGCTCTCGCCGATGAGGATGAGGCCCGCGGTGGAGACGGCATCGGCGGTGCGGATGATGGTGCCGAGATTGCCGGGATCGCGAATGTCTTCGAGGGCGAGCCAGAGCGCGTCATTTGGGACGGGAGGGAGCGCGTCGAGCCATTGCTGCTGAAACAATGCAACGCAATCGGCTGGATTCTCCCGGGCGCTCACGGCTTTCATGACAGCACTGCTGGCGAGGAGGCAGCGGCTGCCTGACACGCGGCACCAGGCCAGCAAGTCGTCGGTCTTGCTGCCGTCGCGGACGAGAAGCGTGTGCGGGGCCCATCCTTTTGCCCTCGCACGCGCAAGCGTTTCGCGGCCTTCGGCGACGAACAGTCCGGTTTCCGTCCGGTGCTTCTTCACAGCCAGCGAGCGGATGAGTTTGACCGTGTCGTTCCTGGTCGAGGTAATCGGTTCCATGAATCGTATCTATAATCATCATCCCATTGCCGTGCATTAGGTGTTGACTGGGTAGGGTTCCTTCAGAACAACGGTTCCGGTTTCCAGAAGGGATTTGAGGTTGGAGATGACTTTCGGCCAGCCGCCGGAAACCGCCTCGATCAGTTTCGAGGATTCGCGCTCGACGGTATGGGTAATCGAGAGCTTCACTGCCGTTCCAAAGTTTTCCAGTTCCATCGTGCAGAGCGAATCGCCTTCCGCCTTGAGTTCGGCCTTATCCTGATGGCGCCATCGGATCACCAGGCGCCGCGGCGGTACGGCCTCGACGATTTCGCCGGCATCGGTAACGCGGCCGTCGGGATATACATTTTTCCAGGAGGAGCCCTGCGTCCACTGGCTCTCGCAATGATTTCCGAACCAATACTGCTTCATGAATTCCTGATCGGTCAGTGCCGACCACAATTTTTCCGGCGTTGTGCGGATGTAGGTCACGTAGACAAATGTCGATCTAGCCATCGGGTTTCTCCAGTCGTCGTTTGAGATTGGCAAGGGCTTGCAGGCGCGGTTTCTCGAATTTGGCGAGCCAGCGGTCGTATATTTCCTGCAGCGGCACCGGATTGAGGAAATGCAGTTTCTCGCGGCCGCGTCGCAACGTCGTTACGAGGTTGGCGCTCTCCAGCAGATCGAGATGCTGCGTGACGGCCTGGCGCGTCATGTCGAGCGGTCCGCAAAGCTCATTGAGCGTGCGGCCGTCATGAGCGTGCAGCAGGTCCAACAGCTTGCGCCAACTCGGGTCGGCCAAAGCCTTGAACAAGATGTCGGTATCGTTCCGGTTTGGCATCTATCACATGCAAGTGTTTACTTGCCTTTTATAGGCAAGCAATTGGTTGCATGTCAAGCACGGGCAGCGAGTGGAATAGGAGGGGTATCCAGAAACAAACCCTATGACGCCACAAAAATCCTTGACAATGTTCCTTCTTTGTACCATATCAGGTGCCCAACGTGCCGTGCCTACCGCTGATTGACATCGTGAATAAGAGGCCAGGATCGGGGCCCGAAATCCGATCCACGACCGGACGTGCAGGGGCTGCATCGACCGCGTTACCCGTTTGGCCAACGGGTAGCGGGTTGGGCTGCTCCGCAACAGGGAGGTCAGCAGATTGCCAAGGCGTGGCCACGACAAAGCGATCTCGTTGATCTCCCTGTTCCGCCGGTCAGCGTGAAACATACCTGACTGATCCGGCATGATAGTCGCGCTAGACTCGGTGATGAAGCGATAGGGGATTTGCATGCTACGCATGAAGGTTGTTGGCTTCGTCGTGCCAGACGTCCAGGCCTCGGTCGATTTCTACGGCCGCGCTTTCGGATTGGATATGCACTACGTGCATCCGAGCGGCGGGTATGCCGAACTCAATTCCGGTGCAGCCGTGTTAGCGTTTATCAGCGAAGCCTTCGTCGAAAAGACCGGGTTGCTTGGCATCCTGCCGATCGCTCTCAACCGTCGTGATCTTCCCGCGTCTTCCGCGCATATCGCGCTGTGGAGTAGCGATATCGAAGAGGATTGGCTTCGTGCCATCGAGGCGGGGGCCGAGATCGTCAAGGCGCTCGTAGCAAAACCCTGGGGACAGATCGCGGGCTACGTTCGCGATCAAGATGGCATCATCGTCGAATTGTGCACGCCCAGTCCACGCCCGATGCCAGCGCAGGGCTAAGCGACAATCACCCCGCCTTGCTCTTGCGATTGCGCAGGATGTGTTCGTGTTTGGGATCGTAGAGTGCTGAATTGCGAAAGCCATGGGCGTCGAGCACGGGGCCAACGAGGATCAGCGCGGTGCGGGTGAGCTTGGCGGCGCGCACCTTGGCGGCAACGGTCGCAAGCGTGCCGCGGATGATCTTCTCGTCGGGCCAGGTCACGCGATAGACGACGACGACCGGGCAATCAGCTCCGTAATGCGGTGTCAGGGCGCGCTGGACGTAGGCAAGATTGCGGATTGAAAGGTGGATCGCCAATGTGGCGTGCGAGCGGCCGAGCTCTTCGAGCGCTTCGCCTTCTGGCATCGGCGAGGCCTGCATCGTGGTCCGCGTGAGGATCACCGTCTGGGCAATCTCGGGCAACGTGAATTCGGTCTTGAGCGCCGCCGCGGCGGCGGCGAAGGCTGGCACGCCCGGCGTCACGTCGTAATCGATACTCAGATCGTCGAGGCGGCGCATCTGCTCGGCAATGGCGCCATAGAGCGAGGGATCGCCGGAATGGACGCGCGCCACGTCCTTGCCTTCAGCATGGGCCTTGGCGATTTCGGCGATGATCTCATCGAGCGTCATCGGCGCGGTATCGATGACACGCGCGCCTTCAGGGGCGGCCTTGACGATCTCCTCTGGGACCAGCGAGCCGGCATAGAGGCACACCGGGCAATGCTCGATGAGCCTGAGGCCGCGCAAGGTGATGAGGTCGGGCGCGCCTGGGCCGGCGCCGATGAAGTGGACGGTCATGATCGGGCTCTCAATGAATCGAGGACGGATTGCAGAATGTAGGCGGCGGCGAGCTTGTCGATGAGCTGGGCGCGGCGGGCGCGCGACGTGTCGCCTTCGATGAGCATGCGCTCGACGGCAGCGGTCGAGAGGCGTTCATCCCAATAGGTGATGGGAAGGGCGGTCAGCTTTTCGAGATTGCGCGCGAAAGCGCGGGTCGACTGGCAGCGCGGGCCTTCGGAGCCATCCATGTTGAGCGGCAGGCCAAGCACGATCAGGCCGGCACATTTCGCATCGGCGATCTCGATCAGGCGGGCGGCGTCGAGGGTAAATTTGCGCCGCGCGATGGTCTCGACCGGCGAGGCAATGGTTCGCGTCACATCGCTCACCGCCACGCCGATCGTCTTGGTGCCGAGATCGAGGCCCAGAAACGGCGCGTGCGGCGGTATGCCCGCCAGCGCATCGGCAAGCTTGTCATGGATCATGGCGAGCGTGATACGCGGTTTGACGAAGCGCGCAAAGCGGTTGCATGATGACATGCTCCGAAGGAGCAAAACCTCATGAAAATAACGGCACTCGGCCACTCGGCCTTCCGCATCGACACCGGCAAGGCGGTGATCCTCATCGATCCCTTCATCACCGGAAATCCCGCCGCCAAGCCCGGAACGATGGACCTGACCCGCGACTGCACGCATCTGCTCCTCACCCACGGGCATGACGACCATGTCGGCGACACGGTATCGATCTGCAAGGCGACGGGGGCGACGCTCGTTAGCAATTTCGAGATCTGCAATTATCTGGCCGCGCACGGCGTTGCGAAATACAGCCCCGGCAATCATGGCGGGCGCATCAGCTTCGAGGATTTCGACGCCATTTTCACCAATGCCTGGCATTCCTCGAGCAAGATCAACAAGGACGGCATTCCGATCTATCTCGGCAATCCGTCGGGCTTCGTGATCGAGCCCAAGACCGAGAAGGGCAAGACCGTTTACGTGATGGGCGACACCGGCATTTCGCACGATATGAGCCTCGTCCAGGAGCTCTACAAGCCGGCCGATCGGCATCGTGCCGATCGGCGACCGCTTCACCATGGGGCCCGATCAGGCGGCCCTTGCCTGTCGCAAATTTTTCACCTTCAGCACGATCATTCCTTGCCACTATGCCTCGTTTGAAGGCTATGTGATCCCGGATGAAAAGCCATTCCTCGCGGCGATGGGGCCGGACGCCAAAAAGGTGAAGGCGCTCAAATCCGGGGAAAGCATTAGTCTGTGAACGGAGCGAAGGCGGACAAGGGACGATGAACAAGCATATTCAGCGCGCGGTCGGCGAGATCGTCGAGAACAAGCCGCCGGGACTGGTGCCGGATTTGCGGCCGCTCTTCGGGCGCTGGATGAGGCTCGAACCGCTTTCGGTTGAGAAGCATGCGAAGGATTTGTACAATTCCTTCAAGGACAGCGACCCCGAGCATCTGATCTGGACCTATCTCGCCTACGGGCCTTTTGCGGATTTCCCGAGTTTCCGTTCATGGCTGCTGGAGCGCGAACTGTCGCGCGATCCGTGGTTCTACGCCTATGTCAGGCGCGATACCGGCAACGCGGCCGGCATGGGCGCCTTCATGCGGCTCGATGCGCCCAACGGGGTGATCGAGATCGGCCATATCTGGATGTCGCCGGGTCTGCAGAAGACCCGCGAGGCGACGGATGCGATCTTCCTGATGATCCGCCATGCTTTCGATGAATTGGGGGTCAGGCGGCTCGAGTGGAAATGCGATGCACTGAATGCGCCTTCGCGCGCGCGCCGCCAAGCGCTTCGGATTCACGTTCGAGGGGATTTTCCGCCAGCACTTCATCATCAAGGGCCGCAATCGCGACACGGCCTGGTTCTCGATCATCGACACGGAATGGCCGGCGGTCAGGAAGGCGTTCCAGGCTTGGTTGAAGGATGAGAATTTCGACGCGGAAGGCCGGCAGAAGCAGAAATTGTCGATCGGGTGAGGCGCGAACGCCGCCGTCTCCTTTCGCTCCCCGCTGTGCGGAGGAGGGAGGGGTGGTGTCGGTTGCACCGCAGCATAGCGGGTGATAACAAGCCCACCGCGTTTCGTAGAGGATCTTAGATATGTCGGTCGACCGGGCGACGGTAAGGCGCATCGCCAAGCTTGCGCGCATCAAGGTCGAGGAGGCGGATGTGCCGCGCCTCGAGGGCGAACTCAATGCCATCCTCCACTGGATCGAGCAATTGAACGAAGTCGATGTATCGCAAGTCGAGCCATTGACCTCGGTCGTCGCGATGAAGATGAAAATGCGCCAGGACGTGGTGACCGACGGAAACTATCCCAAGGACGTGGTGCTGAACGCGCCTGTCTCCGAGGACGAGTTCTACATGGTGCCCAAGGTGGTCGAATGAGCAAGCTGACCTCGCTCACCATCGCGGAAGCGCGCAAGGGCCTGAAGGAGCGGAAGTTCAGCTCGCTCGAACTGACGGACGCCTATCTTGCCGCCATGGAACAGGCGCGCATTCTCAATGCCTATATCGTCGAGACGCCGGGACGCGCCCGCGAAATGGCGAAGGCCTCGGACGCGAAGCTGGCCAGGGCAGAGGGCGGTGCTCTCGAAGGCATTCCGCTCGGCATCAAGGACCTGTTCGCGACCAAGGGTGTGCATACGCAGGCGGCGAGCCATATTCTCGACGGTTTCGAGCCGCCCTATGAATCGACCGTCACCGCCAATCTGTGGCGCGACGGCGCGGTCATGCTCGGCAAGCTCAACATGGACGAGTTCGCGATGGGCTCGTCCAACGAGACGAGCTATTACGGCAATGTCATCAACCCGTGGCGGCGGCGCAATTCCAATGCGGCGCTGGTGCCGGGCGGCTCATCGGGGGGCTCGGCCTCGGCGGTGGCGGCGCATCTCTGCGCGGGCGCAACCGCGACCGATACCGGCGGCTCGATCCGCCAGCCCGCCGCCTTCACCGGCACCGTCGGAATCAAGCCGACCTATGGCCGCTGTTCGCGCTGGGGGATTGTCGCCTTTGCGTCCTCCCTCGACCAGGCAGGGCCGATCGCCCGCGATGTGCGCGATGCCGCGATCATGCTGAAGTCCATGGCGAGCCACGATCCCAAGGATACGACCTCGGTCGATCGTGCCGGTGCCCGATTACGAGGCGATGCTGGGGCGGCCGATCAAGGGCATGCGGGTCGGCATCCCCAAGGAATATCGCGTCGACAACATGCCCGCCGACATCGATGCGTTGTGGGCCAAGGGGGCGCAGTGGCTGAAAGAGCAGGGGGCGGAGATCGTCGAGATCTCGCTGCCGCACACGAAATACGCGCTGCCCGCCTACTACATCGTGGCGCCGGCCGAGGCCTCCTCCAATCTCGCGCGCTATGACGGGGTGCGCTACGGATTGCGGGTCGAGGGCGACGACATCACGTCGATGTATGAGAATACGCGCGCGGCAGGCTTCGGGCGCGAGGTGCAGCGGCGGGTTTTGATCGGCACCTATGTACTTTCGGCCGGCTATTACGATGCCTATTACGTCCGTGCGCAGAAGGTCCGCACGCTGATCAAGCGCGATTTCGACGAAGCCTGGAACAAGGTCGATGTGGTGCTGACGCCGGCGACGCCGAGTGCCGCCTTCGCGCCGGGCGAGATCACCGATCCGGTGCAGATGTATCTGAACGACGTGTTCACGGTGACCGTGAACATGGCGGGACTGCCGGGCATTTCGGTGCCGGCGGGGATTCGACCCGGCGGGATTGCCCTTGAGCCTGCAGCTCATCGGCAAGCCGTTCGACGAAGGAACGCTGTTCCAGGTGGGAAGCGCGATCGAGCAGGCTGCCGGGAAGTTCGAAGCGCCGGTTTGGTGGTAGGCTCTAGTTAGCCGAGGACAAGGGAAGAATAGGCGGCAAATCCAGGTACTTCACTGCTAGTGGCGGGCTTGCCTGGCCTTCAGGGCGGTCAGGCCCAAATAGAAATCTTCTTCGCCTGAGACATGCGCCTCTAGCACGGCCGTCAGTTCGGTCTCGGCTTCGTCTGATAGAAAATCTAATTCGTTGAGATCTTCCGTCCAATATCGTTCCAAGAGGTCCCATCTTTCGTCTTGCGATGACGCCGAAAGAGACCTGCCAAGACCTTGAAGAATCCTGCCGAGGTCCTTGGCTGCGACATTCGCTCCAATGAGGGAAAGAGCCAACACCACATCCTGCGGGTCGATTTCCCAGGTTCCGGTGAGGGCCGAATTATACCCGCCGCCGTTGACAAGATTCGTGAACTTGTTCGCCGTGGCGGCGGCCCATCTGGCCGAGCCTTTTGCATACGCGGCTGGATCGCTGTTCAAGACGAAATTATTCCATGCCTGGTCCGAAGGTGATGTCATGAGGCCGCCACGCAATGAACTCCACTTGCGGATTGTCGGCATAATGGATCCCCGGAACAAGTCCGGGGATGACAATAGTTAGAGCGGCGATGAAGCGTTCCGCTTACGAATACTTGCGGATGAGGCCGACGAGCTTGCCCTGCACCTTGACGCGGTCGGGGCCGAAGATGCGTGTCTCGTAGGCCGAGTTGGCGGCTTCAAGCGCTATCGAATCGCCCTTGCGGCGCATGCGCTTCAAGGTCGCTTCCTCGCTGTCGACCAGCGCCACGACGATCTCGCCATTATTGGCGGTCTCGGTTTTGCGCAGGAGCACGGTGTCGCCGTCGAAAATGCCGGCGTCGATCATCGAATCGCCCTTGACCTCGAGCGCGAAATGTTCGCCCGCGCCCAGCATTTCCGGCGGCACGGTGATGTTGTGGGTGTGATCCTGGATCGCCGAGATCGGCACGCCCGCCGCGATGCGGCCCATGACCGGCACGATGGCCGGGCGGTAATTGCCGTCATTGCCCGGCGGGATCGGCTTCACCTTGCCGAGATTGCCCTGGATGACATTGGGGGTGAAATTGGCGCGCTTGGGCGCCAGGCTGGTCGAGTGCGATTCGGGAAGCTTCAACACTTCGAGCGCGCGGGCCCGGTTGGGCATGCGACGCAGAAATCCGCGCTCCTCAAGCGCCAGGATGAGGCGATGGATGCCGGATTTGGATTGAAGGTTGAGCGCCTCCTTCATCTCCTCGAAAGAGGGCGGGACGCCTTCCTCCTTCAACCGCTCGTTGATGAAGAGAAGCAATTCGAGCTGTTTACGCGTGAGCATGGGTCACCTGCTTTCGTAGATAGAGAATCGGAACAATTGATAAACAAATAACCGTTCTCTATTGGTTCGGCAAGTGTTTCGTGGGGCGCTGCGTCAAAAATCTATCGGAAGCAGTGGCACAAGGGTTCCAATGGCCGCCGCGGGGGCGTGCGGCGGGCGGATGATCAGCCCACCGGCTTCAACCAATGTGCGCAGCATGGAGGAATCCTGCTTCGGGAAGGGCTTGGCGGTGAGCCATCCCTCCGGGTCGCGGGAAAGCGAGGCGCGGACGTAATCCTGGCGGCCGTCATTGGCGGCCATCGGAGCCGCCAGTCGGGCAAGGCTGGGCGGCTCTTCGGGCGGCAGGCCCAGGAGGGCGTCGAGCAAGGGCTTGAGAAAGAGCCTGGCGCAGATCAAGGCCGAAACCGGATTGCCGGGCAGGCCGATGACCCGCAAGCCGCCCTTGCGGCCGAACATCAAGGGCTTTCCGGGCCGCATGGCGATCTTCCAGAAATCGATGTCTGATGCCGGCGGCAATCAACGCCTCGCGAACGAAGTCGTGATCGCCGACCGAGGCGCCGCCGGTCGTGACCAGGATGTCGGAGCCCTTGGCCCTGCCGATGGCGCGGATGGTGGCGTTGAGGCGATCGGGAATGATGCCGAGGTCGCTCGGCTCGCCGCCGAAATGTCGGATGAAGGACAGCGAGCGCGATGCTGTTCGACGAGACGATCTGATCGGCGACGCGGCTTGCCGCCGACGGGCACGAGCTCATCACCGGTGGTGAAGAGCGTCGACGCGCGGCCGGCGGCGGACCTTGAGCTCTGGATGGTTCATCGCGGCGATGAGGCCGATGTCGCGATGCATCGAGGCGGGTACCGGCCTTGAGAAGCGTTTCGCCCTTGCGAAAATCGAGGCCCCGGTCGCGCACCGAATGGCCGGGCATCGGCGCCTGCCTGATAATGACCTCGTCGCCATCGCTCTCGGTATTCTCCTGGATGACGACGGTGTCGGCGCCGCGCGGCATCGGGCGCGCCGGTGAAGATGCGGACCGCCTCGCCGGCGCGAACGGTTCCGGCGAAGGCGTGGCCGGCAGCGAGCGATGCCGATGACCCTGAGCCGCGCCGGGACCGAGGCGACATCGGCAGCGCGCAGCGCATAGCCATCCATGGCGCTCGCCGCGAAGGGCGGCTGGTCGCGCCGCGCTTTAAGATCGCGCGCAAGGACGCGGCCCAGAGCCTGATCGAGTTTCGACGTTTCGGGGCTAAGCGGTTTGACACCTGAGAGAATGCGAGCCTTGGCGTCGTCGACCGGCAGCAGGCTCATCGTTTTGGGCCGGGTATAGCGGCCGGACTTGCCGCCGGATTTCTCGACGAGACAAATCTCGGTGATGCGCATGCCGCGATCGACGGCCTTGCACATGTCATAGACGGTCAGGCAGGCGACGGAAACGGCGGTGAGCGCCTCCATCTCGACGCCGGTCTTGCCTTCGACCTTGACGGTCGCGGCGATGTCGAGCCTTGCATCGCCTTGCGGCATGAATTCGACCTCCGACCTTGGCGATAGCCAGCGGGTGGCAAAGCGGAATGAGATCGTGCGGTCTTCTTGGCCGCCATGATGCCGGCGATGCGCGCGGTCGCAAACACATCGCCTTTCTTCGCGGCACCGGCGAGGATCAGATCGAGGGTCTCGGGCTTCATGCTCGACGATCGGCCTGGCGGTGGCGCTGCGGGCAGTCACGTCCTTTTGCCGAGACGTCGACCATGCGGGCGGCGCCGCGATCGTCGAGATGGGTGAGGCGGGTCATGGCTTGGTCGAGGATCGCGCGGGTGGCGGACGCGACATCGTCCTGGCGCATGAGGCTCTCGCCGATGAGAAAGGCGTTGACGCCAACCTTCGCCAGGCGTGCGAGGTCGGCCGGCGTGAAGAGGCCGCTCTCGCCGACGATGAGACGGTCACCCGGGACCTGGGGGCCAGGCGTTCGGTTACGTCGAGACTGGTCGAGAAAGTATGGAGATCGCGGTTGTTGATGCCGATGAGCTGGTGTTGCGAGGCGAAGCGCGCGTTCGAGCTCGGCTTCGTTGTGGACTTCGGCCAGCACGTCCATGCCCCAGTCAAGGGCGGTGGCTTCGAGTTCGGCAGGCGAGAACATCATCGATCATCGCCATGATGAGGAGGATGCAGTCGGCACCCCAGGCGCGCGACTTCGGCGACCTGATAGGGGTCGAGCATGAAATCCTTGCGCAATACGGGAAGGCCGCTCACCGCGCGCGCGGCGCCGAGATATTCGGGCGCACCCTGGAAGGACGGGCGCGTCGGTCAGGACGGAGAGGCAGGCGGCACCACCCGCGTCATAGGCCACGCCAAGCTGCGGCGGATTGAAATCGGCGCGGATCAGGCCCTTGGAGGGGCTCGCCTTCTTGATTTCGGCGATCAGCGCCCATTGGCCGGCGGCGATGCTCGCTTCGAGAGCGCGCGGAAAAGCCCCGGACCGGCGGCGCATCGAGCGCCATCACTTCAAGTTCGCGTTCCGGGATTTCGCGATTTCGCCTTCGCGACTTCCTCGCGCTTATAGGCGGCGATCTTGTCGAGACGGATGGCGTGTCGGAGCCGATTGTTGCGGGACGGACGCTCATGCATCAGCCGTGCGAGGCCTTGACGAGCTTTTCGAGGCTCTTGCGCGCGGCACCATGATCGATCGCGGCCTCGGCCAGGCGCGACGCCTTCGGCGAAGGTCCTTGGCCTTGCCCGAGACGAGGAGAGCGGCGCCCGCGGTCATGCGGCGGAATCGCGGAAGGCGCCTTTCGCTCCGGCCGAGCACGCCAATGAGCGCCTCGGCATTATGGGCGGCGTCGCCGCCGCGCAGATCGGCAGCGTCGCCGCGCTCAAGCCCTACGTCTTCGGGCGTGACCTCATAGCTCGTGACCTTGCCGTCCTTCAGTTCCGAGATCCAAGTACGGCCGGTCGAAACGATCTCGTCGAAGCCGCCTTCGCCATGGCAGATCCAGGCGCGCTCGCAGCCGAGATTGGCGAGCACTTCCGCCAAGGGCTCGAACCCAGTTTTTGGCGAAGACGCCGGTGACCTGGCGGCGAACGCCGGCCGGATTGGAGAGCGGCCCGAGCAGATTGAAGATCGTGCGGGTACCGAGTTCGACCCGGCTTGGACCGACATGCTTCATCGAGACATGATGGGCAGGTGCGAACATGAAGCCGACGCCTGCTTCCTCGATGCATTCGGTGATGTCGTTCGGGTGCGAGGTCGATCTTGACGCCGAGTGCCGTGAGCACGTCGGCCGCCCCCGATTTCGAGGATAGCGCGCGATTGCCGTGCTTGGCGACCTTGAGGCCGGCGCCCGCCGCAATGAAGGCCGCGCAGGTCGAGATATTGAAGGAGCCGGATGCGTCGCCGCCGGTGCCGACGATGTCGATCGCATCGGCGGGCGCTTCGACCTGCAGCATCTTCTCGCGCATGGTTTCAACGGCGCCGGTGATCTCATCGACAGTCTCGCCGCGCACCCGCAGCGCCATGAGGAAGCCGCCGATCTGCGAGGGCGTCGCTTCGCCCGACATCAGGATGTCGAAGGCCTGCGCGCGCTTCGTCGCGCGTCAGCGATTGCCCACTGGCGACCTTGCCGATCAATTGCTTCAAATCGGCCATTCAGCCGGACCTCGCGAGATCGAGGAAGTTCTTCAATAGCTTGTGGCCATGCTCGGAAGCAATGCTTTCAGGGTGGAACTGGACGCCATGGACATTCAGCTTCTTGTGACTGAAGGCCCATGATGATGCCGTCATCGGTCTCGGCGGTGACGTCAATCGTCCGGCAAGACTGTCGCGTTCGACGATCAAGGAATGGTAGCGCGTCGCCTCGAAATTGTCAGGCACGTCGTCGAACACGCCTTTGCCGCCATGATGGATGCGCGAGAGCTTGCCGTGCATCAGCTTGGGCGCCCGGATCACCTTGCCGCCGAAGGCCTGGCCGATCGCCTGGTGGCCGAGGCAGACGCCAAGGATCGGAATGGTCGGCGGACGCCTCTTCGATGAGTTCGAGGCAGATGCCGGCTTCGTTGGGCGTGGCGGGGCCGGGCGAGAGCACGATCGCCTCGGGCTTGGCCGATATCACCTGGCCGACGCCGATCTTGTCATTGCGGTGAACGACGGTCTCGGCGCCGAGATTCGCTCAGATAGTGGAAGAGGTTCCAGGTGAAGCAGTCGTAATTGTCGATGAGGATGATCATTGGCCCCTCCCGGCGCGGCCGGCGAAGCGGACGGCTTCCTCGGCGGCGCGGAACAGGGCCTTGGCCTTGTTGACGCATTCGACATGCTCGCTCTCGGGATCGCTGTCGGCGACGATGCCGGCACCCGCCTGGACATACATCTTGCCGTCCTTGACGATGGCGGTGCGCAGCACGATGCAGGTGTCCATGTCGCCATCGGCCGGAGAAATAGCCGACGCAGCCGGCATAGACGCCGCGCTTTTCGGTTTCGAGTTCGTCGATGATCTCCATGGCGCGGACCTTCGGCGCGCCGGAAACCGTGCCGGCCGGAAAGCCGGCGACGAGGGCATCGATCGCATCGTATTTCGCGTCGAGATTGGCTTCGACATTCGACACGATGTGCATCACCTGGCTGTAGAATTCGAGCATGAAGCGGTCGGTGACCTTGACCGAGCCGATTTCGGCGACTCGGCCGGCATCATTGCGGCCAAGGTCGAGAAGCATCAGGTGTTCGGCGCGCTCCTTGGGATCGGCAAGAAGCTCCTGCGGCCAATGCCCGGTCTTCGGCGGGCGTCGCGCCACGCCGCCGCGTGCCGGCGATCGGGCGGACTGTCACCTTGCCATCGCGCACACGCACGAGAATTTCCGGCGAAGAACCGATGATCGCGAAGTCGTCGAAGTTCAAATAGTAGAGGAAAGGCGACGGGTTGACGCGGCGCAGGCTGCGATAGAGCGCAAAGGGCGGAAGCGTAAACTCCGTCTCGAAACGCTGCGAGAGCACGACCTGAAAGATGTCTCCGGCAGCGATGTACTCTTTGGCCTCGCAGCACCTTGTCGCGATACTCCGCCGGCGTCGTGTTGGAGCCCGGCGGGCTGATGGGCGGCGTATCGGAGCGGCCGGCAAAGCCATGATCAAGCGGACGGTCGAGCGCTTCGACGACATTGGAGAGACGCTCCATCGCGCGCGCATAGGCGGCCTTGGCGCTGATGCCGTCCTCGGGATAGACTGGCGTGACCACGGTCACGTCGTCCTTCACCGAGTCGAAGATCGCCATGATGGTCGGGCGGATCAAGACCGAATCCGGCATGCCGAGCGTATCGGGATTTTGCGCCGGCAATTCCTCCATCAATCGCACCATGTCATAGCCAATATAGCCAAAGACACCAGCCGACATGGGCGGCGCGTCTTCAGACAGAGGAATGCGGCTTTCGGCGAGGAGCGTGCGAAGTGCTTCGAGCGGCGACTGGGGCAGGGACTCGAACGGTCCGTCCGGATCGAAGAGAGCGCGCCGGTTGATCGATGCGCGTTTGCCATCGATGCGCCAGATGACGTCGGGCTTCATGCCGATGATCGAGTAGCGGCCGCGCACCGCCCCACCCTCCACCGATTCGAGAAGGAATGAATAACGCGCATTGCGCGTGAGCTTAAGGACGGCTGAGACGGGTGTTTCGAGATCGGCAACGAGGCGGGTCATGACGACCTGCGCCGTGCCTTCATCGTAGCGGCGGGCAAACTCGTCGAATTCGGGTTGAACTTTCATGTTGCGGCTTTCGAGGCATTGGCTTGAAGGATCGTCAGGGTGAGTTGGTGCCCGCGATCGTTGACCAAAGCCTCTCGTCAATGGACCAGCCGAACTGATCCTGCAAGGCCGTCAAGAACATGTTGGTTACGTCGCCCGTCGCGCCTTTGGCCAGCGTGTCGCCGATGGTCTTTCCTTCGGCCGAGGTCGGGTCGAAACTCTGCTCCAGGACCGGCAGGGCCTTGATGACCTTAGCACTCTTTCCGTCGGATTGCAGAGCTGAGGTAAATCCGTTCTCGGGGATGGAGAAAACCGCCTGGATGGCGGCGGCGTCGAAACCCTCGACAGTCTCGTTGCGCTTGATGCTGCGAATGTCCTGGATCTGGGCGCCGGTCTCGGTCGCGAGCGTTTCGATGGGGGTGCCGGCATTGCCGCGTTCGGCCAGTTTTTGCGCCTTCTCGGAGGCGAGTTCGCGCAACTTTCTGGCGATGAGGTCGGCCTTGACCTTGTCCTTGACATCATCGAACGGGCGCAACGCAGAGGGCGTCACTTCGCGCACCTCGTACCAGAGATAGGCATCGTCCTCCTGCAAGGCATCATTCTCGACGCCAACGTCGCTTGCGAACAAGGCCTGCAGCACCTGATCCTTATGGGGAAGATCAACGGGCTTGCCATCCTTGTCCAAACCCCTTTCCTCGACCGCCGGAATGATGACGATCGGGATGCCGGCTTTTTTGGCGATCTCCTCGAATGGGGTCTGGGCGGCGCGGGCGTCCTCGATGGAATTATAGAGGTCAAGTATCTGATTGCGGGCTTGCTCCAGCTGGATCCTGGAGGTGAGTTCGGACTTGACCTCAGCCAAGGTCTTCTGCACCGCGGGCGTGATCTTGGTCACGCGCAGCAGAACGACCGAAAGCCGACCCTGAACCGGATCGCTGACAGTGTTCGCAGGCAAGGCAAAAGCCGCCTCCGCCAATAGGTCGTCGGGGATGTCTTCCTGGCGCCTCTCACCGAGAGCGACGCTCGCAGCGTCAAAACCCATCTCCTTGGCGATGGCCAGGAAGTCTTCGCCTGCCGCGATCCGGTCCTTTGCCTTTTTCGCCGCATCGATGTTTGGAAACACGATCTGCTCGATAACGCGGGTCTCCGGGGTGGCGTAGTCGGCCATGTATTTTTCGTAGTTCGATTGCAATTCCTCGTCGCTTACGATGATCTTGGCGGCAATGTCAGCCGGGTCCGCCTTCATCACGACCCCGCTGCGAAATTCGGGAGCCGTGTAGGTCTGCGGATTCTCGTCGTAAAACTTTTTGAGTTCCGCGTCAGTCGGTGCCGGAATTTCAGTCTCGTTCGCGGTCACAACAAAGAAACGGGCATCGCGCTCCTCATTGCGATAGCGATAGGCCGCCTCAATGAGCGTTGTGGGGACGGCGAAGCTTTCAGCCGCACTGTCCGACACCGCGGTCCGCATGAAGCGGGTGCGCTCGCTGGCGAGGAATTCGGCCTCGGTGAGGTTGTTGTTGCGAAGGATATTGCGAAAGAGATCGGGACTGAACTGGCCGTCCAGGCCCTTGAAGTTCGGGTCCTGCGCGATAATGCCGGCAAGCTGGGAGTCCGACACGGCGAGCTTCAGCTTGGCGCTCTCGGCGTCCAGAGCCGCACCGTGAATGAGATCCATCAGGACCTGCCGGTCGAGACCAATCTGGCGGGCAATGTCGGGGGTTATAGATTGACCGGTTCGGCTCGAATAGGCCCTGAGCGCATCCTGGAACTGACGCGTATACTGCTGCGCTAAAATCTCCTGGTCGCCGACGCTCGCCAGCGTATTCGAATGATAGCCACGAAACACGTCCTGGATGCCCCAGAAGACACCGAAGCTTAGGGCCAGGAGCCCAATCAGAACTTTCGCCACCCAGCTCTTGGCTGCGCCGCGCAATGAATCAAGCATCTATTTTCCTTCGCCAAATGTCGCCATCGAAAGGCCGGCGCATCATAGGTAGAGCCTTATAGGTACGAGCTTTCGCCCTCGCAAGCACAGGCTTGCCTGCGCAACGGGCCGCCAAGTGGCATCGCTTGGCGGCGAAAAGTTGCGCCAAATTCATATATTCCCGCATCGGAATATCCCAAAAGTGCTCACACTTTTGGGACCGATGCGCTAGAAGCCCGAAAACTGGGGGTGAATATGGCAATTCGGGGACCGCGTCCGCTGGTGGCGGGCAATTGGAAGATGAACGGTACGACGGCGTCGCTGAAGGAGGTGCGCCTTATTGCGGGAATGCTCAAGGATGTGCGGTTGCGCTGCGATGTCATGATCTGTCCGCCGGCCACGCTGGCGCGCCGGCTGAAGAGCGTTCTGGCCGGGACGCCGATCAAACTTGGCGGCCAGAACTGCCATTGGGAGTCGAGCGGTGCTTTTACGGGCGAGATTTCTGCCGAAATGCTCAAAGATGCGGGTTGTTCGGCGGTAATTGTCGGTCATTCGGAACGGCGCAACGGATTCTGGCGAAACCGATGCAATGGTCCGCGCCAAGGCTGTCGCTGCGCATCGCGCCGGATTAACCGCGATCATCTGCGTCGGCGAGACGCTGGACGAACGCAAAGCGGGGCAAACCGCCGACGTGGTGGCGCGACAACTCCGGGAAAGCCTGCCCGAGGGCTCAACTTCGGCCAATACCGTCGTCGCCTACGAGCCGGTCTGGGCGATCGGCACCGGCTTGACACCCTCAATGGCGGAAGTCGGCGAGACCCACAGTACGATTCGCCACTGGCTCGTGGCGCTGATCGGCGACGACGGGGCACAGGCTCGCATCCTTTATGGCGGGTCGGTGAAGCCCTCGAATGCGCCGGCCTTTGCGGCCATTGCCGACGTGAACGGCGCGCTGGTCGGCGGGGCGAGCCTCAAAGCTGTGGATTTCATAGGAATTATCAAGGCTTACATTTGAGCGGGGGCGGTTATTGACCGGAGATTGCCAAGCGCCCATATCCCCGCTAAGCCACGCCCGCATCGTCAAGCCGCCGGAAAGCCCGTCTCATGTTGACCGTCATTCTCGTTATCCATCTGATCATCGCGCTTGCGCTGATCGGCATCGTTCTCATCCAACGATCGGAAGGCGGGGCTTTGGGCATCAGCAGTGGCGGTGGCGCGGGCTCGCTCTTCTCGGCACGCGGCGTCGGCAATACGCTGACCCGGACGACGGCCTTTCTGGCGCTTGCATTCTTCGTCACCTCGATTGCGCTGACCGTGCTCTCGACCAAGCGGTCGGGTGGCGGATCGGTGTTCGATACGGTGCCGACCGAGCAGGCGCCGGCCGGCAAGACGCCTGACGCGGGCGGCCAGTCAAATGGCGGCGGCAGCGTGCTGCCCAATCTGCCGCCATCCAAGAGCGGCGGTCAGAATCAGGTTCCCGTTACGCCGTAAGATTTTGATCTTGATTTGTTCTCTAAGCCTGGAATAACAATTCCGGGCTTCGAATCGTTGAAGCGAACGGTTAGAAAGGGGGCCCATGGCGCGGTACATATTCATCACCGGCGGCGTGGTCTCCTCCCTCGGCAAGGGTTTGGCTTCAGCGGCACTGGGCGCATTGCTGCAGGCGCGGGGCTACAAGGTCAGGCTCCGCAAGCTCGATCCCTATCTCAATGTCGATCCTGGAACGATGAGTCCCTATCAGCACGGGGAAGTCTTCGTGACCGATGACGGAGCCGAGACCGATCTCGATCTCGGTCATTACGAGCGCTTCACCGGGCGCTCGGCCAACCGGCAGGACAACATCACCACGGGGCGGATCTATCAGGACATCATCGCCAAGGAACGGCGCGGCGACTATCTTGGCGGGACGGTGCAGGTCGTTCCGCATGTGACGGATGCGATCAAGGAATTCATCGGCAGCGGCAACGAGGGCTTCGACTTCGTGCTGGTGGAGATCGGCGGCACGGTCGGCGACATCGAAGGTCTGCCGTTCTTCGAAGCGATCCGCCAGTTCGGCCAGGAGCAGCCGCGCGGAAGCTGCATCTATATCCACCTGACGCTTCTGCCGTTCATCCCGACGGCGGGCGAACTCAAGACCAAGCCAACGCAGCATTCGGTCAAGGAACTGCGCTCGATCGGCATCCAGCCGGACATATCTGCTGTGCCGGGCGGATCGCGAGATTCCGATGACCGAACGACGCAAGATCGCGCTCTTCTGCAATGTGCAGGCCTTCGGCGGTCGTTCAAGCGCTCGATGTGTCGAGCATCTATGACGTACCGCGCGCCTACCACGACGAAGGGCTCGACCGGGAAGTGCTCGACGCGTTCGGACTGAAGGCCGAGCAAGAGCCCGATCTCGGCCGCTGGAGCGAAATCACCCAGCGCATCTCGCACCCGGAAGGCGAAGTGACAATCGCCGTGGTGGGGAAATATACCGGATTGCTCGATGCCTATAAGTCGCTCAACGAGGCGTTGGTGCATGGCGGCATCGCCAACAAGGTGAAGGTCAATGTCGAATGGATCGAGTTCGGAGATCTTCGAAAAGAGCGATCCCACGCCCTATCTCGATCATGTGAACGGGATATCTGGTGCCCGGCGGCTTCGGCGAGCGCGGCTCGGAGGGCAAGATCAGGGCGGCGACCTTCGCGCGGACTCGCAACGTACCCTATTTCGGCATCTGCTTCGGCATGCAGATGGCCTGCATCGAGGCGGCGCGCAATCTGTGCGGCATCGCGCGCGCGAGTTCGACCGAATTCGGCGACACCAAGGAACCGGTGGTGGGCATGATGACCGAGTGGATGCGCGGCAACGAACTGGAAATGCGTAGGGCCGGCGGCGATCTTGGGCGGGACAATGCGGCTCGGCGCCTATGAGGCGGTGCTCGAGCCGGGCAGCAAGGTTGCCGATATCTATGGCTCGACGCGCATCTCCGAACGCCACCGGCACCGTTTTGAGGTGAATACGCGCTACAAGGAGCGCTTGGAGAAGGCGGGTTTGCGGTTTTCGGGCATGTCGCCGGACGGGCTGCTGCCGGAAATCATCGAGTTCCCGAACCACCGCTGGTTTATCGGAGTACAGTACCATCCAGAGCTCAAATCGCGACCCTTTGAGCCGCATCCGCTGTTTGCCTCGTTCATCGCGGCGGCAGTTGAGCAGAGCCGTCTCGTCTAAACCGAAACCAGCGCGCGAATTGTCCCGCGGAGCTCCGCCGGGTATGAAGTCCCGGTAATGCGTAGCCGAAATTACATTGCCGGAATTCTTGCGGCCCTCTTCTGGCTCGCCGTGCAGATCACTGCGGCGGGCGCCGTCGATGCAGGCCTTGCGGGCCAGGCCGAGCGTCAGGCGGAGACTTTCAGGACGGCCCTGACGCAGATCCAGCACGAGCTGCTCCTGCCGACCTTGAGCGACGCACAGCTTTCACAACATCGCACCAGCATCGAAGGCATCCGCACGGGTTCGCTTGAGCAAGCGCAGGCGCTTTCCGATCCGATCGCTGAAATCAAGGCGCAACTCGCCAAGCTTGGGCCCGCACCTGCTGCAGGGCAGACGGAAGCGGAGGCGATTGCCGGACAACGCAAGGATTTGACAGCGACCTTGCAGCGGCTCGAAGGCGCCAAGAAACAGCTCGAACTGATCGCGGTTGAGGCTGAGCAGTCGGGCGCACGCGCCGCGGCGCTGCAGAAGGACCGGTTCTTCAGCCGGATTTTCGAGTCGGGCCGATCCGTGTTCAACCCGGATTTTTGGACCGATGCGGCAGCGGGGGCCAATCAGTTCGCGGAGCGCCTGACCGCCTTGCTGCAAGCCTGGTGGACCACGGTCAGACCCGACGCACAGCTCAGCGTGCTGTTGTTGATCCCGGCGATCTTTGCAGTTGCCTTTGTCGCCTACGAAGTGGGCGCGGCCTGGTTGCGCCGCCGCTTCCGAACCAGAACCGGCGACAAGGCACCGGATGACCTTGCCCGGCTCTGGCGGGCTGTGCGCGGCACCGTGCTGACAGCGGCGGCGATTATCGTCGTCGTTTTCGCGGTTTGGAGCACAATCGGCATTGCGGGTATTTCGACGCTGCGCTTCGACATGCTGCTGCGCGCCCTGGCCAAGATCGCCTTCGAGACGATCGTGATCGGCGTTCTCGCCCGGCGTGTGGCTTCTCCTGGCGATCCGACGTGGCGACTGATCGATGTGGATGACAGGGCTGCCTCGCGCTTCGTGACGCTGGTAACGGCGATCGCCTTCGTGACATCGGCCCAGGAGGCGCTGAGTACGGTTGCGGCAAATCTCTTCCTTCCACTGGATTACGCGGTCGGGCAAAGCACGCTTGCGACGATCATTCTGATCCTGTTGCTGGCGCTGCTGCTCGTGAGCCTACGGCGCCAGGCGGGGTTGGGCGCGGACAAGGCGGGCCGGCGGCTCTATTTCGAGTGGGCCAGGCAATTCACCCCCGCGGCCTGGGTCATCCTCGCGGTGTCGCTGGTTTCGGTTGCGGCGGGCTATCTCGCGCTTGGCCAGTTTCTCGTCATGCAACTGTTCGAGACGGCGCGACTGATCGCCTGTCTCTATCTGTTGCACCGGCTCGCCGATGCGGCGATTACCAAGAGTTTCGACCCGCAGTCGCGCCCCGGGCTGTTCATGCGCGAAGTCACCGGGCTCGGGGAGCGCGGCATCGAGCGGTTCGGCACGGCCTTGCGGACGATCGCCGATATCAGTCTCTTGGTCATCGGCCTTCCCGCGATTCTTCATCCAGCTCACGCTCACCTGGATCGACCTGAGAAGCCTCGGCAACACCCTGTTGCTGGGCTTCCATCTTGGCGACGTGACGATCTCTCCGACGACGCTGCTGCTGGCGCTCGCGGTTCTCGGCGGCGGCATCCTGCTGACCAAAATCGCGGTGCAGTGGTTCAACAATCGCATTCTCGAGCATAGCCGGCTCGACAAGGGCGTCCAGGATTCCTTGCGCAAGGCCGGGAGTTATGCCGGCTACGTCGCTGCCGCAGGATTTGCGCTGAACGTCGCGGGGCTCGACTTCTCCAATATCGCGATCATCGCCGGTGCGCTCGGCGTGGGCATCGGCTTCGGTCTGCAGTCGATCGTCAACAATTTCATCTCGGGCCTGATCCTCCTGGCCGAGCGGCCCATCCGCGTCGGCGACTGGGTCTCGCTTCCGGCCGGCGAAGGCCTGGTCAAACGGATCAATGTGCGCGCAACCGAGATCGAAACCTTCGATAGCTGCACGATCATCGTGCCGAATTCGGACCTTATCACCAAGCCGGTCAACAACTGGACGCATGACGACACTCTCGGTCGCTTCACTGTGTCGGTCGGAGTGGCCTATAACAGCGATGTCGAGGATATCCGTGGCATCATGCTCGACATCGCCAAGGCGCACCGGAAAGTGCTCACCTATCCCGAGCCATCGGCACTGCTGACCAGTTTCGCCCTCAACTCCATGACTTTCGAGCTGCGCGGCCATGTCGCCGACATTTTCGAGGCAGCCATAGTGGCAAGCGACATTCGCCTGGCGCTGGCCAAGGCATTCCGGGAAAAAGGCATCACCATGCCGGTGCCGCAATAGAGATACTCATTGCAAATTAGCTGCCGCCACGCCTAGACACCCGCCATGGACAGACCCGTCAAGGAACCGGCCGGACGTGAATTCCTCGACCGCAATTGGGACGGGCAGGGACTATCGGCGCTCGGACGGCTGTTGAATATCAGGCTTGTCGAGGCCGATGACGGCACAGTCACATTCGAGGCGATACCGAGTCGTGCCTTCTACAATCCGCAACAGGTGGTGCATGGCGGCTACGTCGCCGCGTTGATCGACAGCGCGATGGGTGCTGCCGTTCAATCGAAGCTCGGGCAGGGCGTCGACTACGGAACGATTGAACTTAAGGTTAATTACGTGCGCAAGCTGACCGAGGAAACGGGGCGCGTCACATGCACGGCCAATGTCATCCATCATGGCCGCCGCATCTCGACGGCAGAAGCGAAAGTGGTGGACGGCAAAGGCAGGCTTATCGCGCACGGCTCCGGTACATTCATGGTCTATGATCGATGAAACCCAACTCCGTCATACGCATCGGCTCCGTCCAAATCGGCAATGCCCTGCCGCTTACCCTCATTGCCGGACCGTGCCAGCTTGAATCGCGCGACCATGCCCTGATGATAGCGGGTAAGCTCAAAGCGATCGCAGCAAGGCTGGGGATCGGGCTCATCTACAAGACGTCCTTCGACAAGGCCAATCGCACCAGCATCGCCGGAAAGCGCGGCGTCGGCCTTAGCGGGGCGCTGCCCATCTTCGCCGAGATCAAGCGCGAGTTCGGACTTCCGGTGCTGACCGATGTCCACGAAATACAGCAATGCGCTGAACTCGCACCGGTCATCGATGTGCTGCAAATTCCGGCATTCCTGTGCCGGCAGACCGATCTGTTGGTCGCCGCGGCGAAGACCGGTCGCGTCGTGAACGTCAAGAAGGGTCAGTTCCTGGCGCCCTGGGACATGCAGAACGTCGCTAACAAGATATTGGAATCGGGAAATCCCAATGTGATCCTGACCGAGCGTGGCGCGTCTTTCGGCTACAACACGCTTGTCACCGACATGCGGGCTTTGCCGATCATGGCGGAGACCGGATGCCCGGTCGTGTTCGATGCGACGCATTCAGTGCAACAGCCCGGCGGTCAGGGAACGTCATCGGGGGGCGAACGGCGGTTTGTGCCGGTGCTGGCGCGCGCGGCCGTCGCCGTCGGCGTAGCGGGCGTATTCATCGAAACGCATGACGACCCCGACAATGCACCCTCCGATGGTCCCAACATGGTGCCCATCGACCGGATGGAGGGGTTATTGAGCGAGCTCCTTGAACTCGATCTCATCGCCAAGCGCCGCATGAAGCAGGCGGGGTAAGGTCGGTGCTGTGTCTTGCAATCGTCGCCATCTCTCCGCATAGAACGGCCGATTGCGAAATGAGGACCAAATGACCGCTATTCTTGACATCACCGGCCGCGAAATTCTGGACAGCCGCGGCAATCCGACTGTCGAGGTCGACGTGACGCTCGAGGACGGATCCTTCGGACGGGCGGCGGTTCCTTCCGGCGCTTCGACCGGGGCGCATGAGGCGGTGGAATTGCGCGATGCCGACGCTGGCCGCCATCTCGGCAAGGGCGTTACCAAGGCGGTCGCCGCCGTCAACGGCGAGATTTTCGATGCACTGGCCGGAATGGATGCCGAGGATCAGATCGCGCTCGATCAGACGCTTCTCGAACTCGACGGAACGCCGAACAAGAAGCGGCTCGGCGCCAATGCGATCCTGGGTGTGTCGCTCGCCAATGCGAAGGCAGCGGCGCAGGCCACTGGCCTGCCGCTCTACCGCTATGTCGGCGGCGTATCGGCGCGGCTGTTGCCGGTGCCGATGATGAACATCATCAATGGCGGCGTCCATGCCGACAATCCGATCGACTTCCAGGAATTCATGGTCCTGCCGGTCGGCGCCGACACCTTCCGCGAGGCCGTTCGCATGGGAGCGGAAATCTTCCACACGCTCAAATCGGCGCTGAAGAAGGCCAAGCATAATACGAATGTCGGCGACGAGGGCGGCTTTGCGCCGAACTTGCCATCGGCCGAGGCGGCGCTCGACTTCGTCATGAAGGCGGTCGAGCAGGCGGGATTCAAGCCGGGCAAGGATGTCTATCTGGGCCTCGATTGTGCCTCGACCGAGTTCTTCAAGGATAGCAAGTATGTCTATGAGGGCGAGGGCAAGACTCGCTCGATCAAGGAGCAGGCGGAGTATCTCGCGAAGCTCACCAAAAGCTATCCGATCGCTTCGATCGAGGACGGCATGGCCGAAGACGACTGGGAGGGCTGGAACGCATTCTGACCGATCTAATCGGCGGTAAGTGCCAACTCGTTGGCGACGATCTCTTCGTCACCAACACCAAGCGCCTGAAGCAGGGCATCACCCAGCACATCGCCAATTCGATTCTGGTCAAGGTCAACCAGATCGGCTCGCTCACCGAGACGCTCGAAGCAGTCGAGATGGCGCACAAGGCTGGCTACACCGCGGTGATGTCGCACCGCTCCGGCGAGACGGAGGATTCGACGATCGCCGATCTCGCGGTCGCCACCAATTGCGGGCAGATCAAGACGGGTTCGCTGGCACGCTCGGACCGGCTGGCAAAGTACAATCAACTTCTGCGGATCGAGGAAGAGCTCGGGACCCAGGCGCGTTATGCCGGCAGGTCGATCCTGCGATAGGCATTGCGACCTGACTTTCTCTTGCCACAAACGCCCGGCAGATGACGCTTAGGCCGGTTTACGGCCCAGCGGGAACGGCATGAAGCTTAACAATGTTCACCTGGCCATCAGCGCCTTCGCGGCTTTGGCTGGGGTGGTTTTTGCGGGAATCCAGACTTTTGGGCCAAGCAATTCTCCGCCGCCGCCCGTCACCGTGACATTTGGCTGTCGACCCCGCCAAGGCGGCAAAGCCCGATGAAGCCAATCAGACGTCGCCAAATCCCAGGATGCCGATGCAATCAATACGGCGGTAAAGGCCGATGGCGGACTGCTGCAGCCGGTCGCTACGAGCACGCGGCGGCAAGGCGATCGACCTTGCCAGCACCGGCCGTTTCTCATCCGCGCTCAAGGACGGCTCAGGCACGCGCTACGCCTACAAGCGAGCTTTTCGACGGGAGGCCCGAAACGTTCGCTGACGATCGACCCGCCCGATTCCGATCTCAATGTATTGGTCGAGTTCGGATCGCAGACCGCGGTCCAGCTTTCGCGAGATCGATTATACGCCGCCGCCGGCGATGCCTGGCGTTGCTGGCGCGACGATACTCGATGTCATGGTACTGCCGGAGAGCGGCGCGGTCGGCGCCAATGGCGGCCAGGTGCTGAGCTACGCATTGCAGACCGAGCCGGGGCGACAAACCTTCAGCCTGCCTCCAGACAGCCGCGGCAAGGGCTTGTGGCTCAGGATTGGCGGAACCGGATCGGGCAAGCTCGCGGTTGGCGATTTCCGGATTTACACGCCCTAAGCCACGTTGATTGCCGGCGCTGCAATACGCGCCGAAATATCCTTCAGCGTCGTGCCGGCGAGAGACGCGGCAAGTGCGGATTTCGGCGGCTTGCAGCGGGCCAGCGAGAACCTTGCAGATCTGTGCAGCCGATCGGGCAAACCGAATGCGGGTCGGTCTTGTGCATGCGGAAGATCGTCTCGTCCTCAACGGCGCGATAGATGTCGGCGAGCGTGATGCCTTCCGGCGCGCGCGCCGAGCGAAAAGCCGCCGGTGCGTCCGGCCGCGGACGTCACGAGTTTGGCCTTCTCCAGATCCGACATCAGGCGGCGGATGACCACCGGGTTGGTATTGACGCTCTGCGCAACCTGGTTCGAGCAGACCGGGCCGCGCCCGGCAAATCGTGCAAGTACGCTAAGGGCGTGAATGGCGACGATAAATCGGCTGCTCGATAGCATTTTAGCTCCTCAGCATAGGTAGAGTTCGCATCTGTCGCGGTCAAGCCGCGAGGTTAATGGAATCTTCACGGCCTTGGGAAGGAATGGTGCGAGAATCGTGGGGTCGCGAATTGATTGCGCGCAAATTCGACCTGGTGGTGCTGGCCGCCTGTCTGACGCTGCTTCGGCTATTTCGGCTGGCATGCCTTTTATGGCCCGCGCGGCTTCGACCGCATGGAGGCGCTCGAAGGACAAGGCAGCGGAACTCGAACTGGCGCACGCGGAAGTCGTAAAGGCACGAGAACAGCTCGATCAGCGCGTCGCCCTCATGCGCCCGGAGGCTATCGATCCCGACATGGTCGACGAATTGGCGCGCTCCACTCTGGAATTCGCCCACAATGACGACCTCGTCATCTTCACCGACGAATTCCCAAAACCGCCGTAAACTGAAATTCAGTTAATCGCAAAATCCCCAAGCTGGTAAGCACTTTAGTGCTATAGTCGAGCTTCGTCAGGCGCGGGAGGCACAGCTCATGGCGGTTAAGTCGGCCTACATCGCCCGCAAAGCGGGCAAGTCTGGACGAGCGAAGTCAGATTCGAGAGTCGAGTCTTTCACCTCGAAGAGGATCTGGACGCCTACAAGGCGATGCTGCTGATCCGCCGCTTCGAGGAAAAAGCCGGCCAGCTCTACGGAATGGGGTTCATCGGCGGCTTCTGCCATCTCTATATCGGCCAGGAGGCGGTCGTCGTCGGCATGCAGATGGCGCTCAAGGAGGGCGACCAGGTCATCACCTCCTATCGCGACCATGGCCATATGCTTGCAACCGGCATGGACCCCAAGGGCGTCATGGCGGAATTGACCGGACGGCGCGAGCGGCTATTCGCAGGGCAAGGGCGGCTCCATGCACATGTTCAGCCGCGAGCAGCCAGTTCTTCGGCGGCCACGGCATTGTCGGCGCACAGGTGCCGCTCGGAGCGGGGCTCGCCTTCGCCAACAAATATCGCGGCAACGACCATGTGTGCGTGACCTATTTCGGCGAGGGTGCCGCCAATCAGGGCCAGGTCTATGAGACCTTCAACATGGCCTCGCTGTGGAAATTGCCGGCGATCTTCGTGATCGAAAACAATCGCTATGCGATGGGAACGGCGATCAGCCGGGCCAGCGCAAAGTCGGAAGAACTCTACAATCGCGGTTCGGTGTTCGGCATTCCGGGCGAGCAGGTCGATGGCATGGATGTGCGCGCCGTGAAGGCGGCGGGCGACCAGGCCGTCGCGCATTGCCGCGCCGGCCATGGGCCCTACATTCTCGAAATGCTGACTTACCGCTATCGCGGCCACTCGATGTCGGACCCCGCGAAATACCGCGCCAAGGAAGAAGTGCAGAAGATGCGCGAGGAGGCCGATCCGATCGAGCAGGTGAAGAAGCGCCTGCTCGAAACCGGCGCGACCGAGGAGGAACTCAAGAAGATCGATCAGGACATCAGGGCTATCGTGCTCGAAGCCGCCGAGTTCGCGCAGTCCGATCCCGAACCCGATCCTTCCGAATTGTGGACTGATGTCTATGTGACGACTTGAGCCGGAGAAGGAGAGTGCAAGGTGATCCTCGCCATGCTCGTGATCCTCATCCTGGTCGCCGTCACTGCATGGTTCATGGCCGTCATATCCGCGATCGCAATCGTCCAACTCGCTCAACCGGGGGAAAGGCTCGCCAGCCTTTACAGATTGGGTTGGCTGCGATTTTCGACCTTGAGCGCGCAGCTTGGCCCGGCAGCGGCGCCATATCTCACCCGCTATCGCATCGCGATATTCGCCTTCATGGCCTGCGTAATTGCCGCGGTGGCAATGAGCATTCTGCTCGCAGCCGAGCGACTGAATTGACCTTTTGACGGAGCATGATCGATGCCCAGCGTTTTGATGCCTGCGCTTTCGCCGACGATGGAAGAGGGCAAGCTCGCCAAGTGGCTCAAGAAGGTGGGCGATGAGGTCAAGTCCGGCGATGTGATCGCCGAGATCGAGACCGACAAGGCGACGATGGAAGTCGAGGCCGTCGACGAAGGCACCTTGTCCTCGATCCTGGTGCCCGAGGGCACCGAGAATGTGAAGGTCAATACGCCGATCGCCGTCATCGGCGAGCCGTCGCCTGAGGCCGCGACCGCCAAGCCCGTCGAAGCAGATAAGCCGAAGGCGCAAAAGCCCGCGCAGGTCAGCGAGCCAAAGTCGGCATCGATTGCGCCGCCGCCTGTAGCGGCCGTCGCCGCGCCCGATCCGGAGGTACCGGAAGGAACCGAAATGGTGACGATGACGGTTCGCGAAGCGCTCCGATCGGCGATGAGCGAGGAAATGCGGCGCGACGACAGCGTGTTTCTGATCGGCGAGGAGGTCGGCCAGTATCAGGGTGCCTACAAGATCAGCCAGGGCATGCTCGATGAATTCGGCGAGCGCCGCATCATCGACACGCCGATCACCGAACATGGCTTCACGGGCATCGCGGTTGGCGCGGCATTTGCCGGCTTGCGGCCGATCGTCGAGTTCATGACGTTCAATTTCGCGATGCAGGCGATGGACCAGATCATCAATTCGGCGGCCAAGACGCTCTATATGGCGGGCGGCCAGATGGGCTGTTCGATCGTGTTCCGCGGCCCCAATGGCGCGGCGTCGCGCGTCGCGCGCGCAGCACAGCCAGGATTACGCCGCCTGGTACAGCCAGATACCGGGTCTCAAGGTCGTGATGCCCTACACGGCGGCTGATGCCAAGGGCCTGCTCAAATCGGCTATTCGCGATCCCAATCCGGTGATCTTTCTCGAAAACGAAATTCTCTACGGCAAGAGCTTCGAGGTGCCGAAGGTCGACGACTGGATCGTGCCTATCGGCAAGGCGCGGATCGCGCGCGTCGGCAAGCATGTAACGATCGTGTCCTTCGGCATCGGCATGACCTATTCGCTGGCCGCCGCCGACAAGCTCGCGGCAGAGGGCATCGAGGCCGAGGTGATCGATCTGAGAACGATCCGCCCGATGGATCTGGCAACCGTCATCGAGAGCGTGAAGAAGACCAATCGCTGCGTCGCGGTCGAGGAAGGCTTCCCGCAATTCTCGGTGACGTCCGAGATCGCGGCACAGATCATGACCCACGCCTTCGACTATCTCGATGCGCCGGTCGCGCGCGTCGCCGGCAAGGACGTGCCGATGCCTTATGCCGCCAATCTCGAGAAGCTTGCACTGCCGAATGTCGATGAGGTCGTCGAAGCGGCAAAAGCCGTTCTCTACGCATAGGAGCGACGCGCCATGCCCACGAATATCCTGATGCCGGCGCTGTCGCCCACGATGGAAAAGGGCAAGCTTGCCAAATGGCTCAAGAAGGAAGGCGACCAGGTCAAGTCGGGCGACATCCTCGCCGAGATCGAAACCGACAAGGCAACGATGGAAGTCGAGGCCGTCGATGAAGGCAGGTCGGCAAGTTGCTGGTCGCCGAAGGCACGGACGATGTGGCGGTCAATACGCCGATCGCGGTGCTGCTTGGGCGAGGGCGAGAAGGCCGCAGACATCAAGGCCGTGAAGTCACCGGTGCTCCGCCGGGTAGCCCAGACAGCAAGCGAGCCGGATGCAAAGGCCACCGCGGAGCAACGGCGCCCCGCCGTCGGAGAAGCCGCGGCCACCGGCGCCGCAGCAGCGAAGGGCGATGGCCGCGTATTCGCGTCGCCCTTGGCGCGACGGATCGCCAAGGAGAAGGGTATCGACCTTTCGATGTTATCGGGCTCCGGGCCGCATGGCCGCGTCGTGCTCAAGGATGTCGAAGGCGCAAAGCCGGGGCAAGTAGCTCCTGCCGCAAGGGCGGCACCCGGCACGCCTGCGCCGCAGCTTGCCGCGCCGATGGCCGACGATGCGATCGCCAGGATGTTCGAAGCGGGAAGCTATGAAGTCGTGCCGCATGACGGCATGCGCAAGATTATCGCGGCGCGCCTGCTGCAGGCAAAGCAGACCATTCCGCATTTCTATCTGACTTTCTCCTGCGATCTCGAAAATCTGCTGGCGGTGCGCGAGCGGCTCAACGCGTTTGCGCCGCAGGGCAAGGACAAGACGCCGGCCTGGAAGCTTTCGGTCAATGACTTCGTCATCAAGGCGCTGGCACTCGCCCTGCAGCGCGTGCCCGATGCCAATGTCACCTGGACCGATGGCGGCATGCTGAAGCACAAGCATTCCGATGTTGGGGTCGCAGTGGCTGTCGAGGGTGGACTGTTCACGCCGGTGATCCGCAAGGCCGAGACCAAGACTCTGTCGCAGATATCGCTCGAAATGAAGGATCTCGCGGCGCGGGCCCGCAAGCGCCGTCTTTCGCCGCAGGAATATCAGGGCGGAACGACCGCCGTCTCCAATCTCGGCATGTTCGGGATCGAGAGCTTTTCAGCGGTGATCAATCCGCCGCATGCAACGATCCTAGCGGTCGGGGCGGGCGAGAAACGCGCGGTCGTCATTGGCGAGGAAATCAAGATCCGTACCCAGATGACCTGCACGCTCTCCTGCGATCATCGCGCTGTCGACGGAGCGCTTAGGCGCGCAACTGCTGCAGGCTTTCAAGGCGCTGATCGAAGAACCTGCCTTGATGATGGCCTGATTCATAAGCTTCCGGGTAATCAGTCATCACACGCTTACGAACCATATTGTGTTTCGGAGACTCGCTGACCTGGGGAATGATCCCGGGCTCGGACGAGCGCCATGCTTTCGAGGATCGCTGGCCCAATGCCCTGGCCGCCGGCTTGGGAGGTCAGGCGCGGGCGATCGAGGAGGGGCTCAACGGCCGCTTCACGGTTTATGACGATCCGGCCTCGGAAGAATGCCGCAATGGAGCCGATGTCCTCCCCATGCTGCTGGCGAGTCACTCGCCGCTTGACCTCGCGATCATCCTGCTCGGGACAAACGACCTGCAGTGGATCGGACCGCGACGCGCCTTCGATGCGATGTGGGGTATGGCGCGGTTGATCGAGATCGTGCAGCGATTCGGCTATCGAACGGGCATGCCCACGCCGGAAATACTAGTCGTCTCGCCACCGCATCTCGGCCAAACGGCCAATCCTGACTATCAACTTTACTACCCAGACGCGATCGAGGAATCGCGCAAGCTCGCCGGTTTCTACGCGCGGATCGCGAGCGAGATGAAGTGTCATTTCTTTGATGCCGCGTCAGTGAGTGCGGCCAGCCCGATCGATGGTTGTCACCTGGACGCCGCAAATACCAGGGCGATCGGGATCGGCCTCGTGCCGCATGTGCGGCGCATTCTCGGTTTGTGATTGGGGAACGTGATCATGAAGTCCATCCTTTGTTACGGCGACTCGCTGACTTGGGGGTTCGAAGCCGGGACGATGAAGCGCCATGCTTTCGCCGATCGCTGGCCGAATACGCTAGCCGCCGGCCTTCAAGGCAAGGCGTACACGATCGCGGAAGGTCTCAACGGGCGCACCACGATTTATGACGACTTTGCTGTGCAGGAAGACCGCAATGGCGCGCGAACCCTACCGATCATGCTGTCAACCCACCAGCCGCTGGATCTCGTCATTATCATGCTCGGTTCGAACGACCTGAAATTCGGCGGGCGCTGCCGGGCCGTCGACGCCAAATGGGGCATGGAGCGGTTGGTCGAAATCGTGAGGCAATTCCCCTATGGGCCAGGCAGCGCGGTACCGCAGATTCTGATCATGGCGCCACCACAGCTTTGTCAAACCAAGGACGAAGAATTTGATCTCGCCTTCGGCCACGCGGTCGAGGAGTTCGAAGAATTTCGCGCGTCATTATGCGCGACTGGCGAGCGATACCGGCTGCCATTTCTTCGATGCCGCGACAGTTTCGAAGGCCGATCCGATCGAATCTCCGGCATCGCGCAACTGCGCGAATCGGAAGTTCTCGCGGCCGCCGGCATCACGCCGAAGACATTGCCGCTCCTCTTCCTCGACGTGGCCGATGTGCGCGAGCGCCTTGAGCATATGCCGATGATCAAGAGCGCCTCGGTTCGGAAGCTGTATCCGGACGAGCTCGTCGTGACGCTTACCGAGCGCGAGCCACATGCGCTGTGGCAGCGCAACGGCGAACTTTTCGTCGTCGCCGCCGACGGAACCGTGATCGACATCATGCAGGACGAGCGCTTCGCCGACCTCCCGCTTGTCGTTGGTGAGGAAGCGAATGCGCGCACGCAGGAATATCGCCCTCCTCGAAGCGGCGGGACCGCTGAAGAGCCGCATCCGCGCCGGCACGCTCGTTTCGGGCCGGCGCTGGATGCTCAAGATGGACAACGGCATGGACGTGCGCCTGCCGGAACTCGGGGACAAGGCGCTCGCCCGCCTCCTGAAGCTCGAACGCGAGCAGAAGATTTTGGACAAGGACGTACTCGCCGTCGATTTGCGCATGCAGGACCGGGTGGTGGTCTGCCTCACCGAAGAGGCCGCGGCCGCCCGCATGGATAGCGCTGAAGAAGAAGCCGTGCGTGGGCGGAGGTGAGTACGGTGAGTCTCTCGGGTCAGGGTCTCACGCCGCGGCTGAAGCCGCTCTCCGCGCGCAAGCGCTCGACGCTGTCCGTGCTCGACATCGGCACGCACAAGGTCGTCTGCTCGTCGCCGAGCTGCAGCCCGGTGGACACGATCGAGGCGCTGCGCGGCCGCACCCATCCGCCCGCATCCTCGGCATCGGCCATCAGCGCTGCGCGGCGTCAAGGGCGGCGCCGTCGTCGATCTCGAGGCGGCGGAGACTGGCGATCCGCCAGGCTATCGATGCGGCGGAGCGGATGGCGAGGGTCGAGGTCGAGCGGTCATCGTCAACATGTCCGGCGGCCGCCTCGGCTCGCGAGCATTCGGGCGCACGTGCAGGTGCGCGGCAGCCGTCGGCGAAGCCGACGTCCACCACGTGCTCGACGCCGCGAGCCGCCATGACGCTGAGCCGGGGCGGCCGTCCTCCATGCGCTGCCGACCAGCTTCTCGCTCGACGCGACAAGGACATCGCGACCCGAACGGCATGATCGGCGAACTCGGCGTCGATCTCCATGTCGTCACCGCGGAGGCGGCGGCGGCCCGCAACCTGATGCTGGCCATCGAGCGCTGCCATCTCGGCGTCGAGGCGATGGTGGCGACGCCCTACGCCGCCGGCCTCTCGACGCTGGTCGACGACGAGGCCGAGATCGGCGCGCGGTGGTCGATTTCGGCGGCGGCACGACGACCGTCGGCGTGTTCGCCGGCGGCCAGCTGGTCCATGTCGACGCGATCGCCGTCGGCGGCATCATGTGACGATGGACGTCGCGCGCGGCCTGACGACGCGGTCTCCGACGCCGAGCGCCTGAAGACCCTGTACGGCTCGGCGATCGTCGTCGAGCTCGGACGATCGCGACATCATCACCGTGCCGCCGGTCGGCGAGGACGAGCGCGACGTCCGAACCATCTGCCGAAATCGGAGCTTGACGCGAATCATCCGGCCGCGCGTCGAGGAGATCCTCGAACTCGTGCGCGACCGGCTCAGCCGCGGGCTTTGCGGCCCAGGCGGCGGCGGCGCGTCGTGCTGACCGGCGGCGCGAGCCAGCTCATCGGCCTGCCGGAAATGGCGCGCCGCATCCTGCAGGCAGGTCCGCGTCGGGCGGCCGCTCGGCATCGAGGGCCTGCCCGAAGCGGCCAAGGGCCCGTCCTTCGCGGCCGTCGTCGGCCTCCTCGTCTATCCGCAGGTCGCGCAGCTCGAATATTTCGAGCCCGCGTCCGGCGGGCTCGTCCAGGGCACGGGAACGGAGCGGCTACTTCTCGAGGGTCGGCCGCTGGATGCGGGAGAGTTTCTGAGGAGCGCCGGCGGCGTGGCGGCCGCGGGTCGGAGTCGACCATCCAATCGGCGCCGGCGGGCGTCACGACAACGAGGCCACGAGAGGGCAAGACAGTCATGGCGATCAATCTGCAAGCGCCGGACATCCGGGAATTGAAGCCGCACATCACCGTCTTCGGCGTCGGCGGCGCCGGCGGCAACGCCGTCAACAACATGATCGAGTCCGGCCTCGACGGGCGTCGATTTCGTCGTCGCCAACACCGACGCGCAGGCGCTGACCTCGTCGAAGCGCCGAACGCATCATCCAGATGGGCCTGCAGGTGACCGAGGGCCTCGGCGCCGGCTCGCAGCCCGAAGTCGGCCGCGCGGCGGCCGAGGAGGTGATCGACGAGATCCGCGACCAGCTCGCGGGCGCGCACATGGTGTTCGTCACCGCCGGCATGGGCGGCGGCACCGGCACCGGCGCTGCGCCGGTCATCGCCCGCGCCGCGCGCGAGCATCGGCATCCTGACCGTCGGCGTCGTCACCAAGCCGTTCCAGTTCGAGGGCGTGCGCCGCATGCGCCTCGCCGAGGCCGGCATCGCCGAACTGCAGCAGATCGGTCGACACGCTGATCGTCATCCCGAACCAGAACCTGTTCCGGGTCGCCAACGAGAAGACGACCTTCGCCGACGCCTTCGCGATGGCCGACCAGGTGCTCTATTCCGGCGTCGCCTGCATCACCGACCTGATGGTCAAGGAAGGCCTCATCAACCTCGACTTCGCCGACGTGCGCTCGGTCATGCGCGACATGGGCAAGGCGATGATGGGCACCGGCGAAGCGTCGGGCGACAAGCGCGCCATGCTCGCCGCCGAGGCGGCGATCGCCAACCCGCTGCTCGACGACGTCTCGATGAAGGGCGCACGCGGCCTCCTGATCTCGATCACCGGCGGCAACGACCTCACGCTGTACGAGGTCGACGAGGCGGCGACCCGCATCCGCGAGGAGGTCGACCAGGAGGCCAACATCATCCTCGGCGCCACCTTCGACGAGAGCCTCGAGGGCATCATGCGCGTGTCGGTCGTCGCGACCGGCATCGATCACGCGCTGCTGGCCAAGAACGGCGAGCTGATCTCGACCGAGCAGCGCATCGCGGAGGTCGCCGAGCGCCTGCGGGCCGAGGCGCGGCGCGCATCGTGCACCATCAGCCGGTCCCGCACCTGCGCCCGGCGGCGCAGGGCGAGGCCGCCCGTCCGGCCGCGGCAGCCGGCCCCGTCGCGCCCTTCGAGGCGCCGGTCGCATCACAACGACGTCGTGCTGACGCCGACGCAGCCGAAGCAGGCGGCCGTCTTCGAGCCGGCCGGCGCCCGAGCCGAGCCGCCGCGACGATCCGGCGGCCAGGCCTTCATTCCGCCGCAGGCCGAGCGGCGACCGTGCGCCCGCCGCGCATGCCGCGGGTCGACGAACTGCCGATGCCGGCCCAGAACCAGATCCGCGCCCGCCAGGCCGACGCCGAGGCCCATCCCGAGAAGCGCATGACCCTGCTGCAGCGCCTCGCGACGGTCGGTTTCGGCCGCCGCGAGGAGGCCCCGGCCCACGAGGCGCCGCGAAGCCCAAGCGCCGGCGCCCCGCGTCCCCGTCGAGGCGCCGCGGCCGCCGATGTTCGCCGGTCCACGCGGAATACGCGAAGCGCCAGGCCGCGGCCCAGCAGGGCTACCGCCCGGCGCAGGGCCAGCTCGACCCGCAGGGCCGCTCGCCGGCGCCGCCGCGCGTCACCGAGGACGATCAGCTGGAGATTCCGGCCTTCCTGCGGCGACAGGCGAACTGATAGAGCGTTACGAGGCGCATCCACGATTGTTGCAATCGACCCCGGGCGGCCTCCGCCCGGGGTTTTCGCGTTTTGGAATCGTTAACCATATCAGTTACTTACAGGAATCGGTAAAAGGTTCCCGGCTGTTACAGAGCGTAAGAAAGCGTGATTTGGCCTCCGCCGTTCGGCCGACTAAGGTGCAGCCTAAGACATAAGCAAGGCGCTCGGCACGAACGGGCGTCGCGGGTCAGGCGAAAAACTTCAGGCGGGAACATCGGTTCTTCCAAGGGCCGATCGGAAGATTTTTGCCAGGGTTGAGAGTAATGAAGCAGAGCCAGCAAACCACGCTTCGCGCAGCGATCTCTCTCACGGGCGTCGGCGTCCATTCCGGAGACGAGGTCAAGATCACCCTCCACCCGGCCGAAGCGGGTCACGGCATCGCCTTCCTCCGCACCGGCCTCCCCGGTGGCCGCGACCGCCTCATCGACGCGCGCCACCTCGCCGTCACCGCCACCGAGCTCTGCACCGTGATCGGCGACCGTGAGAGCGGCGCCGTCGCGACCATCGAGCACCTGATGGCGGCCTTCACCGGCCTCGGCGTCGACAACGTCCTCGTCGAGATCGACGGCCCCGAAGTTCCGATCCTCGACGGCAGCTCCGCCCCCTTCGTCGACGCGATCGACCAGGTCGGCATCGTCACCCTGGGCGCCGCCCGCCGCTACCTGAAGGTTTTGAAGCCGGTCCGCGTCACGCAGGGCAAGGCCTTCGCCGAGCTCCTGCCGAACGAGCGCGCCTTCCGCCTCGACGTCGAGATCGACTTTACGACCCGACCATCGGCCGCCAGCACCAGGCGGTCGACCTCTCGCCGAGCGTCTTCCGCCGCGACATTTCCCGCGCCCGCACCTTCGGCTTCATGCGCGACGTCGAGAAGCTCTGGGGCGCCGGCTTCGCGCTCGGCGCCTCCCTCGAGAACACCGTCGCGATCGGCGACGACGGCATCATCAATCCGGAAGGCCTGCGCTACACGGACGAGTTCGTCCGCCACAAGATCCTCGACGCGGTCGGCGACCTCGCCCTCTCCGGCTTCCCGCTGCTCGGCACGTACCGCTCCTATTGCGGCGGCCACCGGCTCAACTTCACGGTCCTCGAGGCGCTGTTTTCGAGCCGCGCCAACTATGCCTTCGTCGAGGTCGGCACGCGCCGCGAGACGGGCTACGCGGAACTCGGCAACGGCATCGCCGTCCCGGCCTTCGCTCCCGAGATCCACTGAACGGCATCCCGGCTGCGGCCGGCCCGGCGGGAACGCTGCGCGGCGATGTGGGCTTGGCTCTTCCCTCCCGGTTGGGGTAAAGAGCGATCGAGCAATGTCACACGACGCGCTTCAGGATTCTGAAAGGACCGGCACCGCATGATGGCCGCGAAGGCTACCGCAAGGGCAAGAACCGCCACCGTCCGCGCCGCCCTTCTCCTCGCCTGCGGCTTCGCGCTTGCCGGCTGCGACACCCTGTCTTCGCTCAACCCCTTCGACAAGAGCGACAGCTACAAGCCCGAGATCGTCCCCGAGGTGCCGGCCGACCAGCTCTACAATGACGGCCTCGCGCGCATCCAGAAGAGCGACTACACCGGCGCCGCGAAGAAGTTCGGCGACCTCGAGAAGCAGGCGCCCTATTCGGAATGGTCGCGCAAGGCGCTGATGATGAAGGCCTACGCGAATTACGAGGGCGGCGCCTACGAGGAGGCGATCACCTCCGCGAAGCGCTACCTCCAGCTTTATCCCGCGAGCGCCGACGCGCCCTACGCGCAGTATCTGCTCGCCATGTCGAACTACAACCAGATCCCGGACATCAACCGCGACCAGGACAAGTCCGAGAAGGCCCTGGTCGCGCTCCAGGAGCTCGTCGACCGCTATCCGACGTCGGAATATGCGAGCGACGTCCGCCAGAAGATCCAGGTCGCCCGCGACCAGCTCGCCGGCAAGGAGATGGAGGTCGGCCGCTTCTACCTGCAGAAGCGCAACTACACCGGCGCCATCAACCGCTTCCGCAGCGTCGTCGCGAAGTACCAGACGACGCGCCACGTCGAGGAGGCGCTGGAGCGTCTCACCGAGTGCTACATGGCGATGGGCATCGTGCCCGAGGCGCAGACCGCGGCGGCGGTGCTCGGCCACAACTTCCCGGACAGCCCCTGGTACAAGGACGCCTATGCCCTCGTGCGCTCCGGCGGTGTCGAGCCTACGAGAACAGCGAATCCTGGATCAGCAAGGCCTTCCGCGGCATTCCCAAGGTCGGCCAGAGGACGGGGTAGCCGACAAGGGACCCTCATGCTGGTCCAGTTGGCGATCCGCGACATCGTCCTGATCGACAGGCTCGACCTCGATTTCGGCGAGGGCCTGTCGGTCCTCACGGGCGAGACCGGGGCCGGCAAGTCCATCCTGCTCGACGCCTTCACGCTGGCCCTCGGCGGCCGCGGCGACGGCTCCCTCGTGCGCCACGGCGAGGCGCAGGGGCAGGTCACGGCGGTGTTCGATTCGCCGCCCGAGCATCCGGCCCGGCGGATCGCGGCCGAAGCCGAGATCGATACCGACGGCGACCTCATCCTGCGCCGCGTGCAGATCGCGGACGGGCGCACCCGCGCCTTCGTCAACGACCAGCCGGTGAGCGTGCAGGTCCTGCGCGCGATCGGCGCCGCCCTCGTCGAGATCCACGGCCAGCACGACGACCGCGCCCTCGTCGATCCGGCAACCCACCGGGCGATTCTCGACGCCTTCGGCGGCCACGGCGGCAAGGTCCGGGCGACGGCGGAGGCGGCGCGGCAGGTCCGGGCGGCGCGGGCGGACTTCCGGCGCACCGGGCCCTGATCGAGCGCGCCCGCCGCGAGGCCGACTTCCTGCGCCACGCCGTCGACGAGCTCGCCGAGCTCGCGCCGCAGCCGGGCGAGGAGGCGGCCCTCGCCGAGCGCCGCCTCGTCATGATGCAGGCCGAGAAGATCGCGGGCGAACTCAGCGACGCCTACGACGTCGTCGCCGGCGCCGCCTCGCCGGTGCCGGTCCTCGCGGCGGCCCTGCGCAAGCTCGAGCGGCGCGGCGCCCAGGCGCCGTCCCTCGTCGATCCGAGCGTTCGCGCTCTCGACGCCGCCCTCATCGCCGTCGACGAGGCGCGCGCCGCCCTCGAGACGGCCATGCGCGCGACCGAGTTCGACCCGCGCGACCTCGAACGGACCGAGGAGCGCCTGTTCGCGCTGCGGGCGCCGCCCGCAAGTACGACGTGCCGGCGGACGAGCTCGCCGCCCTCGGCGAGCGCTTCGCGGCGAGGTGGTCGCGATCGATGCCGGCGAGGAGCGCCTCGCTGCCCTCGACGCGGCGCTCGGCGCCGCCGAGAAGGCGTATCTGACCGCCGCCAAGGCCCTCTCGGCCGCGCGGCAAAAGGCCGCCAAGGCCCTCGACGCCGCGGTCGAGGCGGAGCTGCCGCCGCTCAAGCTCGAGCGGGCCCGCTTCATCACCGAGATCGCCGTCGACGAGGCGAGCCGGGATGCGGCGGGCCTCGACCGCGTCGAGTTCTTGGCGCAGACCAATCCCGGCACGCGCGCCGGCCCGCTGATGCGCGTCGCCTCGGGGGGCGAGCTTGCCCGCTTCATGCTGGCGCTCAAGGTCGTGCTCGCCGACCGCGGCTCGGCGCCGACCCTCGTCTTCGACGAGATCGACACCGGCGTCGGCGGCGCCGTCGCCGACGCCATCGGCCAGCGCCTCGCCCGGCTCGCGGAAGGCGTCCAGGTCATGGCCGTGACCCACGCGCCGCAGGTCGCCGCGCGGGCGCAGAGCCATTTCCTGATCGCCAAGGAGGGCGTGAAGGGGAGCGACCGCGTCGCGACCCGCGTCATGCCGCTCGCCGCCCGCCGCGCCGCGAGGAGATCGCCCGCATGCTCGCCGGCGCCACGATCACGGAGGAAGCGCGAGCCGCCGCAGCAAGGCTTCTGGAGGCGGCGGTGAGGTAGGAGCGAAAGGCGCGATTCATCTCTCCCCGCTTGCGGGGAGAGGGCGGCCGAAGGCGGCAAGCCTGCGCAGCAGGCGAGGGTGAGGGGGCGGTGAAGAAGAAGGCGCTGCGGCGCGGCCGGGCGCCTCTTCCGGCACCGTCCCCTCACCCCCGCTTCGCTTCGCTCCGCTCGTTTGGCCGCAGGCCGAACCCTCTCCCCGCAAGCGGGGAGAGGCGAACCTGCGCCCTTCCCATGCTCGTCTCGAACGCTATGGTGCTGGCGCTTTTTCTCGAGCCCGTCCATGGCCCCTTCGCAAGCGCCCCGCATTCTCCCCGTGTCCGACCTGTCCGCCGCCGATGCGCGGGCCGAGCACGAGGCCCTCGGCCGCGAGATCGCGGCACACGACGAGCGCTACTACGGCGAGGATGCGCCGACGGTCTCCGATGCCGAATACGATGCCCTGCGCCGGCGCTACGAGGCGCTGGAGGAGGCGTTTCCGGAGCTCAAGGGCAGCGACAGCCTGACGCGCAAGGTTGGCGCGAAGGCGTCCGAGAAATTCGGCAAGGTGCGGCATCGGGTGCCGATGCTGTCGCTCTCGAACGGCTTTGCCGACGAGGACGTCGCCGAGTTCGTCGAGCGCATCCGCCGCTTCCTGCAGATTGCGCCCGACGCGCCGCTGCCGATCACGGCCGAGCCGAAGATCGACGGGCTGTCGCTGAGCCTGCGCTACGAGGGCGGCCGCCTCGTCACCGCCGCGACCCGCGGCGACGGCGCCGAGGGCGAGGACGTCACCGCGAACGCGCGCACGGTCGAGGACATTCCGGAACGCCTGAAGGGCAAGGACGTGCCGGCGATCGCCGAGATCCGCGGCGAAGTCTATCTCTCGCATCGCGATTTCTCCGCCATCAACGAACGCCAGGCGGCGGCCGGCAAGCCGCTCTTCGCCAATCCGCGCAATGCGGCGGCCGGCAGCCTGCGCCAGCTCGATCCCGCCGTCACCGCCTCACGGCCGCTGCACTTCTTCGCCTATGCCTGGGGCGAGATGAGCGCACTGCCGGCGGACACGCAATCGGGCATGATCGCGCGCTTCTCGCATTGGGGACTGAAGACCAATCCGCTGATGCGCCTCTGCACGAGCGTCGAGGAGCTGCTCGCGCATTACCACGCCATCGAGACCGACCGCGCCAATCTCGGCTACGACATCGACGGCGTCGTCTACAAGGTCGACGACCTCGCGCTGCAGAACCGGCTCGGCTTCGTCTCGCGCTCGCCGCGCTGGGCGCTCGCGCACAAGTTCCCGGCGCAGAACGCAATCACCATCGTCGAGGCGATCGAGATCAATGTCGGCCGCACTGGCTCCCTCAATCCGCTCGCGCGGCTGAAGCCCGTGACGGTCGGCGGCGTCGTCGTCTCGAACGCGACGCTGCACAACGAGGACTACATCCGCGGCATCGGCGGCAACGGCGAGCCGATCCGCAACGGCGTCGACATCCGCGTCGGCGACACGGTCGTCGTGCAGCGCGCGGGCGACGTCATCCCGAAGGTGATCGACGTCATCCTCGAGAAGCGCCCCGCGGACGCGAAGCCCTACGACTTCCCGACGATCTGCCCGGCCTGCGGCAGCCATGCGGTGCGCGAGGTCAATCCGCGCACCGGCAAGGAGGATTCGGTGCGCCGCTGCACCGGCGGGCTCATCTGCCCGGCGCAGGCGCGCGAGCGACTGAAGCACTTCGTCTCGCGCCTTGCCTTCGACATCGAGGGCCTCGGCGAGCAGCGCATCGAGGAGTTCTATGCCGAGGGCATGATCGTGCGGCCGCAGGACATTTTCACCCTCGAAGCCCGCGACGCGCGCGGCAAGAAGCACATCGCGGACCGGGAAGGCTGGGGCGAGACGAGCGCCAGGAATCTCTTTGCGGCGATCGCGGCGAGGCGCTCGATCGCGCTCAACCGTTTCATCTATGCGCTCGGCATCCCGCATGTCGGCGAGACCTCGGCGAAGCTCCTGGCGCGCCATTTCGGCAGCTTCGAGTCCTTGCGCGCGACGGCGCTCGCGGCGGCCGACCGCGAGTCGGAGGCTTATGCGGAGATCACCGCCATCGGCGGCATCGGCGAGGTCGTCGCCGATGCGATCGTCGAGTTCTTTCGCGAGCGCCACAACGAGGAGATGCTCGACGCGCTCCTGCGCGAGGTGACGCCCGAGCCCCTGGAAGATGCGGCCTCGGATTCGCCCGTCGCCGGCAAGACCGTCGTCTTCACCGGCGCCCTCGAAAAGATGACCCGCGACGAGGCGAAGGCGATGGCCGAGCGCTTCGGCGCCAAGGTCGCGGGCTCCGTCTCGAAGAAGACCGACATCGTCGTCGCCGGCCCCGGCGCCGGCTCGAAGCTGGACAAGGCGAAGGAGTTCGGCCTTCAGGTTCTCGACGAGGACGGCTGGCTCGCCCTGGTGGGAAGAGGGTAGGGCGCCGCCTCTCGCCTCTCCCCGCTTGCGGGGAGAGGGCCGCCGGAGGCGGCAAGCCTGCGCAGCAGGCGAGGGTGAGGGGGCGGTCACGAACGAGGCGCTGCGTCGGTGAAGGGCGCCTCTTCCGCAGACGCCCCCTCACCCCCGCTTCGCTTCGCTCCGCTCGTTCGGCCGCAGGCCGAACCCTCTCCCCGCTTGCGGGGAGAGGTGAATTCCGAGCTTTTCGGATACGCTCCGCCAATGCGATTGACCGACGACGCCGCAACCTTGACGCCAAATCTCCTCCTCTCCCGCCTCGCGACCGCCCCCCTCGTCGCGGATCGCAAGCGCGCCAAGGCTCGGCTCAGGGATCTCGTCGAGCGCGCCGCCGCCGACCCCGCCGCCGCGGCGCTGAGGCCGCATCTTTCCGCCGGACCGCTGCACGATCTCCTTCTCGCGATCGCCGATCATTCGCCCTTCCTGTGGCATCTCGCGATCGCCGATCCGGCGCGGCTCGCGCGGCTCGCGACGACCTCGCCGGAGGAATCGGCGCGGCAGCTCGCGGCGGACCAATCGTCCCTCTTCCGCCGGCTGCGCGACGGCGAGCTTGCGCGCGAGGATGTCGTGCGCGCCTTCCGCCAAAACCGCAACGCGCAGGCGCTCCTCGTCGGGCTCGCCGATCTCGGCGGGGTCTGGAGCGTCGAGGCGGTGACGCAGAGCCTCACCGACTTCGCCGACGCCTCGACCCGCGGCGCCGTCGCGGTCGTGCTCGGCGAGAACGCGGCGCTCGGCCGCATCGTCGTCGCCGATCCCGACGATCCCGGCATCGGCTCCGGCTTCACCGTGCTCGCCCTCGGCAAGCACGGCGCCGGCGAACTCAACTATTCCTCGGACATCGACCTCGTCGTCTTCTTCGATCCGCAATCGCCGGCTTTGCCCGAGGGCGCGGAAGGCGCGACCGTCTACACACGCATCGCGCAGCAGGTCGCGCGCCTGCTGCAGGAGCGCACGCCCGACGGCTACGTGCACCGCGTCGACTACCGCCTGCGCCCCGATCCCGGCTCGACGCCGACGGCCGTCTCGCTCCCCTCGGCCTATACCTATTACGAGACGGTCGGCCAGAACTGGGAGCGCGCGGCCCTGATCAAGGCGCGTCCCGTCGCCGGCGATCTCGACCTCGGCCAGGACTTCCTCGGCGACCTCGCGCCGTTCATCTGGCGCAAGTATTTCGACTTCGCCTCGATCGCCGACGTGCATGCGATGAAGCGGCAGATCCATGCCGTGCGCGGACACGACGAGATCGCGGTCGCGGGCCACGACATCAAGCTCGGGCGCGGCGGCATCCGCGAGATCGAGTTCTTCGTGCAGACGCAGCAGCTCGTCTTCGGCGGACGCCGCCCGGCCCTGCGCGGACGGCGCACCCTCGACATGCTGGCCGAGCTTGAGGCCGAGGGGTGGATCACCGCGCAGGCCCGGGACGAGCTCTCGAACGCCTATCGCTTCCTGCGCGCAATCGAGCATCGGCTGCAGATGCTCGCGGACGAGCAGACGCAGCGCCTGCCGGCCGCCGAGGCGGACGTGAAGCGTTTCGCGCGCTTCTGCGGCTATACCGGAACCAAGGCATTCGCGCGGGCGCTGACGGCGCAGGCGCGCATCGTGCAGCGCCACTACGCGCTCCTGTTCGAGGAAGGGCCGGAGCTTGCCTCCGACATCGGCAATCTCGTCTTCACCGGCACCACGGACGATCCCGAGACGCTCTCGACCCTGCGCCGCCTCGGCTTCAGGAATCCGGAGCTTGCGGCGGAGACGGTGCGCGGCTGGCATTTCGGCCGCCGTCCGGCGATCCAGACGAACCGCGCCCGCGAGGTCCTGACCGAACTCGTCCCGGCGCTGCTCGCCGCGCTCGGCGGCACCGCCGATCCGGATGCGGCGCTCGCCGCCCTCGACCGCGCCTTCGGGCGGATGCCGGCGGCGGTCGAGCTTCTGACGATCCTGCAATCGCACGACAGGCTGCGCCTTCTCTTCGCCGATCTTCTCGGCACCGCGCCGCGGCTCGCGGACACCGTGGCGCAGTCGCCGCACGTGCTCGACGCCCTGATCGATCCGGCCTTTGGCGTGCCGCTCGTCGACGAGGCGGCGATCGAGCGGCAGGTCCGCCAGCTCATCGGCAAGCCGTCCGACTACGAGGATTTTCTCGACCGCACCCGCGACGCGGCGCGGCAGATGCGCTTCGTCACCGGCGCGCGGCTCCTGTCGGAAATCCTCTCGCCGGCGCAGGCGGGGGAAGCCTACGCGGCGGTGGCGCGGGCGGCGATCCGCGTCTCCTTCGAGGAGGCGCGCAAGAGCTTCGAGGCGGAGCACGGCCGCGTGCCCGGCGCCGAGATCGCGATCCTCGGCCTCGGCCGCCTCGGCACGCGCGAGCTGACGGCGGGCTCCGATCTCGACCTCGTCGTCGTCTACGATTTCGACGAGGCGCGCCGCGAGAGCTCGGGACCGCGCAAGCTCGACGTCGTCGTCTACTACACGCGCCTGACGCAGAGGCTCGTCGCCGCGCTCACCGCGCCGACCCGCCGCGGCCGGCTCTACGACGTCGATCTGCGCCTGCGGCCGCAGGGCGGCAAGGGCCCGGTCGCCTCGCAGTTCCGCGGCTTCACCGCCTATGAGACGGGCGAGGCGGATCTGTGGGAACACATGGCGCTGACCCGCGCCCGCGCCCTCGCCGGCGACGACGCCTTTTCGACCCGGGTCGATGCGGCGGTGCGCGCGATCGTTTCCGCAAAGCGCGCCGCGCGGACGGTCTTTTCGGCGGTGCGCGAGATGCGCGCCTTGATCGCAAAGGAGAAGGGCGACGACGATCCCTGGGATTTGAAGCTCGCCCGCGGCGGCCTCACCGATCTCGACTTCCTCGCCCAGGGGCTGGTGCTGGCGCACGCGCACGCGCTTCCGGCGCTGTTCGGCCTTCCGACGGAAGCGACTTTTTCGCAGGCGGCGGAAGCGGGGCTCTTGGGCGCCGAGGAGGCCGCCTTTCTCGTCGATGCGCATCGCGTGTTCAACGAGATCTTCCAGTGGCAGCGCCTGACCATCGAGGGGCCGTTCGACGCCCAAAAAGTCCCGCAGCCGATCCTCAAGCGCCTCGCCGCCGTCGAGGGCCTGCCGAGCGCGACGGCGCTGCTGGAGTCGCTGGCGCAGATGCGCAAAAAGGTGCGCGCGGTTTTCGAGCGCGTGCTCGCGTAGAGGCGAATGGCGAAGGGCGAATGGCGAATGGAAATACGACGCGGGATTCGCCTCTCCCCGCTTGCGGGGAGAGGGCTGCCGAAGGCGGCAAGCCTGCGCAGCAGGCGAGGGTGAGGGGACGATGACGAAGAGGGCGCTGCGTCGGGGAAAGGCGCCTCTTCCGGCACCGCCCCCTCACCCCCGCTGCGCTTCGCTCCGCTCGTTCGGCCGAAGGCCGAACCCTCTCCCCGCCCGCGGGGAGAGGCGGGGGCGCGCCTCAGTACGAAACCGTCTGCGTGCGCTTCTGCGCGGTCCAGCGGCCGGTGCAGCCGAGCATGGCGAGGTGCCAGGTGCCGGCGCCGGTGCCGCCGTCGAGGCGGCCGGCGGCGTCGACCTTGGCGAGGCTGCGGCGGATGTCGAGGTCGACCTTGCCGTCGGCGCCGATGCGGCCGCCGACCGTCGTCGGCGCGTCGCCCGGGGCGCGGATGTAGCGCACGGCGCCGTCCTCGACCGCGATGGCATAGCTGTAGGTCGCCTTGCAGACCCCCGAATCCGTCACCATGCGCACGCTCCAGGTGCCGTCGTGCGGCCGTTCCCCGGCCAGGGCGGCGCCGGCGAAGGGGACGGTGAGGGCGAGGGCGGCGAGGAGGCGACGGCTCGGCATGGGCGGGCTCCGGTTCGGGCCGGCCCACCCCCTCAAGGCGAGGCGCGGTCGAGCGCCTCACGCAGGATCGAAAGGGTATCGCAACCGGCGAAGATGAATGTGGCGACGCCGGCCCGTTTCAGTTCCTCAGCGGAATCACCCGGGCGGCCCGCCATGTAGATAACCGCATCGGAGACGGATCGCAATCCTTGAACGGCAGAAACCGCCTGTTCCTTATAGATTTCATCCGAAGAGCACACACAGCAAAGCTTGGCCTCGCTCTCTGAATAGGCATTCATCATTGCGGCAACATTGGGGAAACCATCGTTGCCGACGGCCTCGATGCCTCCCGCCTCAAAAAAATTCTTGGCGAAGCTGGCCCGCGCCGTGAAGGCTGCGATCGGGCCGAGATTGGCGAGGAACACCCGCGGCCGCGCGCCGTTGCGGGCGAGACCGGCGTCGGCGCGATCGCGCAGGGCCTCGAAGGGCTCGCTCGCGCGCTGCGAGGGCAGGGCGCCCGCGCCGGACGGGGCGGCGGCCGGGGCGGGCCGGAGCACCGCGACCTCGGCCTCGGCGAGGTTCGGGAACTCGCTCGTGCCGGTGATCGGCTCGCGCCGGGTGGCGACATCGCGGGCCCGGGCCTCGCGGACCGCCGCGAGGCGCCGCGCGAAGGCGCCGGAAAGCAGGGTTTCGACGAGGCCGCCCTCCCGCTCGATCTCCTGAAAGAGGGTCCAGGCCCGCCCGCAGAGCGCATCCGTCAGGGCCTCGAAGCCGCCGGCTCCGGCGGCCGGATCGGCGACGCGCCAGAGACTGGCCTCCTCGAGGAGGATGTTTTGCGTGTTGCGGGCGAGCCGGCGCGCGAAGCCGTCGGGCAGGCCGAGGGCGACCGTGAACGGCAGCACGGTGACGCTGTCCGCGCCGCCGATTCCGGCCGCGAAGGCGGCGATGGTGCCGCGCAGGAGGTTGACCCAGGGGTCGCGGCGGGTCGTCATCCGGAAGGCCGTCTCGGCGGTCAGGGCCAGCGGCTTCGGCTTGAGCCCGCAGGCCTCCTCGACCCGGGCCCAGAGCCGGCGCAGGGCGCGCAGCTTCGCGACCGTGAAGAACTCGTCCGCATCGGCGACGAGGAGGAAGGACAGGGCGTCCCGCGCCGCATCGAGCCCGAGCCCGTTCGCTTCGAGCGCGCGCAGATAGGCGACCCCCGTGGCGAGCGCGGCGGCGAGTTCCTGCGCCTCGGCGGCGCCGGCCTCGTGGTAGACGCGGGTGTCGATTCGGACCGCCGGACCGGGCAGTCCGGCTTCGCGGATCGTCGCGAGGGTGCCGGCGAAGCGCGCGGCGAGGTCCGGCCAGGGCAGGGGAGAGCCGCCCGTGCGGGCGATGTCGCCGGCCGGGTCGAGGCCGAAATCGATGCGCAGGGCCGCCGGGTCGAGGCCGCGGCTGCGGGCGAGGTCGAGGAGGGCCGCCGCAACCGGGCGCCCGGCGAAGGGCGCGGTCTCGACGCGCAGCGCGATGAGATCGAGCTTCACGCCGGCCAGAATGCGGTCGAGATCCCCGGTCGACACGCCGAAGCCGCGCGCCGACGGCGCGCCGTCCTGCACGAGGACGAGTTCGTCGGCGCCGCCCTCGAGGTCGGCGAGGGCGAGCGCGTTCGCCGCGGCGGCATCGGGGTGGTCGATCCGTTGCGCGATGCGCCAGCGCCCGGGCGCCGCCCGCGCCACCGGCTCCGCCTCGGCTTTGCCGTAGAGCGGCGCGACGGCGATGCCGTCGCGGCTCGTCGCGACGAGCCGCTTCTCGAAATCTGCGCCCTTCAGCACGCCGGCGACGAGCGCGAGCCATCGTTCGCGGCTGGCGGCGGGGAAGATCGCGGCGAGGGGCAGATCGTCCATCGCGCTCAAAAATCAGACGAATTGCGACAGGCCGGGGATCGAGCCGACGATCGGTCCCATGACGTCCTCGCCGGCCTTCTCGCGGCCGTAGGCGAAAAGCTCCCGCCCGAGCGGCTGCATCTGGCCCATCGAGACGCCGATGCCCATGAGCTGGCCGCCGAGCGCCATGACGCCGCCGCCCATCGAGCCGATCATCCCCATGAGGCCGCCTCCCTCGTCGGACGCCGCCGCCGCCGCCGCGGCTTCGCCGCCCGGCATGGCGGCGAAGAGCTGACCGACCTCGGCCGGCGGTCCCTCCTTCTTGAGGAAGGCAAGGATGATGCCGATCGCCTTCGTCGCGGTCGCGGCGTCGAGGCCGGTCACCTGCGTGATGCGGGCCAGAAGCTCGTCCATGTCGCTCTCCTCGAATGCGGCCGACGATCCATCGCCGCCCGCAGCGCCGAAATCAAGGCCGCGGCCGGCGCGGTCGCCTCTCCCCGCGTGCGGGGAGAGGGTTTCGGCCTTCGGCCGAAACAAGCGGAGCGAAGCGAAGCGGGGGTGAGGGGGCGGTGCCGGAAGAGGCGCCTTCGTTGGCGCAGCGCCCTCTTCGTCACCGCCCCCTCACCCTCGCCTGCTGCGCAGGCTTGCCGCCTTCGGCGGCCCTCTCCCCGCAAGCGGGGAGAGGCGAGAAGCGCCCCACGCCCCACGCCCCACGCCCCATGCGCGGCGCGAAGCGCCACTTCCGCCCGCCCGCGCAAATGCCTTATGAAGAACGACGCAAACGGGGACGGTCCATGCTTCAGGACGGCGCGATCTTCATCGGCAAGAGCACCAAGCCGGAATACCTCCATCTCAAGCTCGCGAACCGGCACGGGCTCATCACCGGCGCCACCGGCACCGGCAAGACCGTGTCGCTCCAGGTTCTCGCCGAGGGCTTCTCGAATGCCGGCGTGCCGGTGTTCGCGGCGGACATCAAGGGCGACCTCTCGGGCGTCGCGGCGCCGGGCAACGCGAAGCCCGCCTTCGTCAAGCGCGCGGCGGAGGTCGGCGTCGAATACGCGCCGGACCGCTTCCCGGTCGTGTTCTGGGATCTCTTCGGCGAGCAGGGCCATCGCGTGCGCGCCACCGTCTCCGAGATGGGGCCGCTCCTGCTCTCGCGCCTGCTCGACCTCAACGACACGCAGGAGGGCGTGCTCAACATCGCCTTCAAGATCGCCGACGAGCAGGGCCTCCTGCTCCTCGACCTGAAGGACCTGCGCGCCCTGCTGCAGCTCGTCTCCGACAACGCGTCGACCCTGACGACGAGCTACGGCAACGTCTCGAAGGCGTCCGTCGGCACGATCCAGCGCCAGCTCCTCGTGCTCGAGAACCAGAAGGCCGAGGAGTTCCTGGGCCAGCCCGCCCTCGACATCGCGGACCTGATGCGCACGGACCGGGACGGCCGCGGCTTCGTCAACATCCTCGCCGCCGACAAGTTGATGAACAACCCGCGGCTCTACGCGACCTTCCTGCTCTGGCTGATGTCGGAACTGTTCGAGGAGATGCCCGAGGTCGGCGATCTCGACAAGCCGAAGCTCGTCTTCTTCTTCGACGAGGCGCACCTTCTCTTCAACGATGCGCCGCAGGCGCTGCTCAATGCGGTCGAGCGCGTCGTGCGCCTCATCCGCTCGAAGGGCGTCGGCGTCTACTTCATCACGCAGAATCCGGTCGACGTGCCGGAGACGGTGCTGTCGCAGCTCGGCAACCGCGTGCAGCATGCGCTGCGCGCCTTCACGCCGCGGGACCAGAAGGCGGTACGCGTCGCGGCGGAAACGTTCCGCCAGAACCCGGCCTTCTCGACGGAGAAGGCGATCACCGAACTCGCCGTCGGCGAGGCGCTCGTCTCGACGCTGGAGGAGCGCGGCACGCCTTCGATGGTCGAGCGCACGCTGATCGCGCCGCCGATGGGCCAGGTCGGCCCGATCGACGACGCCGAGCGCCAGCGCCTGATGGCGGCAAGCCCGTTCAGGGGCAAGTACGACCAGGCGATCGACGAGGAATCCGCCTACGAGATGCTGGCGAAGCGCGCGCAAAAGGCGGCAGGCGAGGCGCAGGAGGCCTCGGCCGGCTCGGGCGGCATCCTCGACATGATCGGCTCGATCTTCGGCACCACCCGCAAGCGCGGCGAGACCTCTCGACGGGCCAGCACGTCGCCCGCGAGGTCACCCGCACCGTCGTCGCGGCGACCGTCGGCGGCCTTGCCGCCGAACTCGGCAAGGCGATCGGCGGACGGCAGGGCTCCTCGATCGGCCGCGCCGTCGTGCGCGGGACGCTCGGCGGATTGCTGAAGCGGTGAGGGGCGAGCGAAGTGCCAGAAGCAACGGATCGCCAATGGCGCAAGAACGCCCCGTCGCTGCGCGCTTTCTGCATCGTGGCGTTCATGGCATCCCGAGCGCTGCGTCCTGCGGCGCCCGCACGGTGGGAACGAGATCGGCAAGGCGATCCTGCGAGGTGTACTGGCGAGCCTGAGCAAGTAAGGCGCACCATATCGTACGAAATGTCCGGGGCCGCAGAAAAGCGTCGCCTCTCAGGATACGGCCGACGCACCGACGGCGCCGGGGTCTTTCGGTGCGCGCCCTGCGAAACCGCATCGCCCACGGCGATCTCGGATCGACACGGATCGATATCGCGCTCGTCGTCAACGAATTCTACCACATCCAAGCGCAACTGAAGGCCTGACATGTCCTCCATCGAAACCGTTCTTGCCAAGATCGACGCCGATCTCGACGCCTCCCTCGCGCGGCTGTTCGACTGGCTGCGCATTCCCTCGATCTCGACCGATCCCGCCTATGCGGGCGATTGCCGCAAGGCCGCGGAATGGCTCAAGGGCGAGCTTGCCGGCGCTCGGCGTTGCGGCGGCGCTGAGCGAGACCGGCGGACATCCGGTCGTGCTTGGGCAGGCGCCGCAACCGGGCAGGCCGCACGCGCTGTTCTACGGCCATTACGACGTGCAGCCGGTCGATCCGCTCGAGCAGTGGGAGACGCCGCCCTTCGAGCCGCGGCTGCGCGACGCTTCCCGATGGGCGCAAGGTCATCGGCGCCCGCGGCGCCTGCGACGACAAGGGCCAGGTGATGACCTTTCTCGAGGCCTGCCGCGCCTTCAAGGCGGTCACCGGCGAGCTGCCGATCGGCCTCACCTTCCTCGTCGAGGGCGCGGAGGAGGACGGCTCGAAGCATCTGCCGGAATGGGTCGCGGCGCACCGCGCAGGATCTCGCCGCCGACGTCGTCCTCGTCTGCGACACCGGCATGTGGGATCGCGACACGCCGCAGATCACGAGTTCGCTGCGCGGCATGGTCTACGAGGAGGTGATCGTGCGCTGCGCCGACCGCGACCTGCATTCGGGCCTGTTCGGCGGCGGCGCGCAAAATCCGATCCGCGTGCTCGCGCGCATCGTCGCCGACCTGCACGATGCGGACGGGCGCATCACCCTGCCGCACTTCTACGACGGCGTGCCGGAAACGCCGACGCAGGTCTTGGAGCAATGGCGCAAGCTCGACCTGACGCCGGAGGAATTCCTGGGCCAGGTCGGGTTGCGCATTCCGGCCGGCGAGAAGGGCCGCATGCTGATCGAGCAGATCCAGTCGCGCCCGACCTGCGACGTCAACGGCATCGTCGGCGGCTACACCGGCGTCGGCGCGAAGACGGTGATCGCCGGCGAGGCGAGCGCAAAGATCTCCTTCCGCCTCGTCGGCGACCAGGACCCCAAGAAAATCTCGGCTTCCTTCAAGGACTTTGTCCGCGCGCGCATCCCGGCGGATTGTTCGGTGGAGTTCATTGCGCACAAGGGCTCGAAGGCGATCCAATTGCCCTACGACATGCCGGCGCTCACCGCCGCGAAGGCGGCGCTGGCGGAGGAATGGGGCCGCGAGGCCGTGACGATCGGCACCGGCGGCTCGATCCCGATCGTCGGCGACTTCAAGCGCACCCTGGGCCTCGACACCCTCCTCGTCGGCTTCGGCCTCGACGACGACCGCCTGCATTCGCCGAACGAGAAGTACGACCTCAAGAGCTTTCACAAGGGCACGCGAAGCTGGGCGCGGATTCTTTCGGCGCTGGCGGGGTAGTCCCCACCCGCGCGACCTCCGCCTCTCCCCGCTTGCGGGGAGAGGGTTTTGGCCTTCGGCCAAAACAAGCGAAGCGAAGCGAAGCGGGGTGAGGGGGCGTCTGCGGAAGAGGCGCCCTTCAGCGCCGCAGCGCCTCGTTCGTGACCGCCCCCTCACCCTCGCCTGCTGCGCAGGCTTGCTGCCTTCGGCAGCCCTCTCCCCGCAAGCGGGGAGAGGCGAAGCCGCGCCTCTTTCTCCGGTCCGCCGCTCCTCGGAGCGTGTGAATCCTTCGGGCGAAAGGCGCGGGTCCGCCTCTCCCCGCTTGCGGGGAGAGGGTTGGCCTTCGGCAACAAGCGGAGCGAAGCGAAGCGGGGGTGAGGGGGCGTCTCGGAAGAGGCGCCCTCGCGCCGCAGCGCCTCGTTCGTACCGCCCCCTCACCCGCCGCTCGCGCGGCCCGGAATGACAGCGCGAGCATGATTCAATATGAACGGATGCGCTCTAGAGCGGATTGAGTTGCACGGCCTCGAGGAGGTCTGATTCCGGGGCGCGTGAGGTTTCGATGTGAGGCGCTCTATGGCGGGCCCCAGTGTCGGCGACAACAGCGAGCGGATCGGGCGGGCAGTCGAGAACGGTCAGCTACACCCTCGCCGCCAACGTCGAGAAGCTCACGGCGCTCGACAGCGCCGGCATCTCGCTGACCGGCAACGAGCTCGCCAACACCATCGCCGGCAACGACGGCGCGAACACGCTCAACGGGGCGGGCGGCGCGGATACGTTGACCGGCGGCAAGGGCAACGACACCTACCTGGTCGACGGGCTCGACAGCGTGGTCGAGGCGGCGGGCGGCGGCGTCGACCTCGTGATCGCCGGCGCGAGCACCACGCTCGCGGCGGAGGTCGAGAACCTCGCGGCGGCGGCGGCGGCGGGGGCCATCTCGCTCGTCGGCAACGCGCTCGGCAACATCATCGTCGGCAACGCCTTCGCGAACTCCCTCTTCGGCGGCGACGGCGCCGACAGGCTCACCGGCGGCGTCGGCAAGGACGCTCTCTTCGGCGGCGCGGGCACCGACACGTTCGTGCTCGACACCAAGGCGACGAAGACGGACTTCGACGCGATCAAGGACTTCGTCGTCAGGGACGACACCATCTTCCTCGACAACGCCATCTTCACGAAGCTCGGCAAGGGCACGCCGGAGGCGCCGGTGAAGCTCGCCAAGAAGGCGTTCTATCTCGGCACCGAGGCGCACGACGGCGACGACCGCGTGATCTACGATGCGAAGAGCGGCGCGCTCTACTACGACGCCGACGGCTGGGGCGCGGCGGCGCAGGTGAAGATCGCGGCGCTGCCGAAGAAGCTCAAGATGACCTACGCCGACTTCTTCGTGATCTGACCCTGCCGGCCGACCGGGGACAAGCGCATGATCACTCCCTTCGACGTGCAGACGACGAACACGAAGGACGAGTCCGAAGAGTGGGTTCCCACCCTCGCCGGGCTCGTCGACGGAGGCTGGATCGCCACCTACGAGGGCGCCGACCTCGACGGCTACGGCGTCTACCAGCAGCGTTTCAGTGCCGACGGGAAGAGGCTCGGCGACGAGAACTCTCGTCAACGACGAGGAGACGGGCTTTCAATCCTTCTCGATGGTCACGGCCCTGCCCGACGGCGGCTGGGTCGTGACCTGGGAGGCGGAGAACATCTTCGCCGGCGCGGTGGTGGACCCCGCGGACATCTACCTCCAGCGCTACGACAAGGACGGCGGCAAGACGGGTCCCACCGCCGCCCTGGTCAACAACGGCCAGGGCGGCCAGGACGGCAAATACCAGCATTTTCCGGCCATCGCGACCCTCGCCGACGGCGGCTTCGTGGTGACTTGGGTGTCCGACGGCACCGAGATCTATTTCCAGCGCTTCGCAGCGGGCGGGGGCGCGGCCGGCCCCGAAACGCAGGTGACGATCGCCGCCGATCCGCCCCCGACGAACGCTGACGGAGCGCCTCTTCCCGATCTCATGCCGGCCGTCGCCGGGCTCGCCGACGGAACGTGGGTCATCGCCTGGGTCGAGGGCAACGACACGCATCAGCAGCGCTTCGACGCCGCCGGAAAAGTCGACGCCGAGATCGTGATCGAGACGCCGGACGCGGGTGACGCGTATCCGAACGTGGCGGCCCTCGCGGACGGCGGCTGGATCGCGACCTGGAATTTTCTCGCCAACGACATCGGCGTGAGCCAGCAGCGCTACGACAAGGACGGCAAACCGGTCGGTGAGATCGGCGTCGTCGCGGCGGCGCTCGTCGGCCTGTGGGGCTCGGCGGTCACCGCGCTGAAGGACGGCGGCTGGCTCGTCACCTGGGAAACCGGAGACGGCGCCGCCACGAGCGGATACACCTACATCCAGCGCTACCGGGCGGATGGCGCCAAGGCCGGCGAACCGGCCCTCGTCGCCGTCGACGGCTTCTCGACCTATCCCGTCGTGGCGGGGCTGGAGGGCGGCGGCTGGGTGGTGGCCTGGAGCGCCGACGGCGTGATGCTGGATACGCACCACCGCCAGTACGCGTCCTCCCCGCCCAGCCTCAGCCTGAGCGGCGCCGCGGTGTCCGAACTCGCAAAGAACGGGACCGTGGTCGGCACGCTTCCCGCGGCCGGCCCCCTCGACCGCATCGACTTCCAGCTCCTCGACGATGCCGGCGGGCGCTTCACCACGTCCGGCAATCAGCTCGTCGTGCGCAACGGCGTCGCGCTCGACTACGAGCAGCACCGGCAGCATCACGTCATCGTCCGCGCTGTCGACGCGGCCGGTCATGCCGTCGAGCAGGCGTTTGAGATCCAAATCCGCAATGTCTCGGCGGAGAGGACGGCCGGCACGGCCGGCGCCGACACGATCGTCGGTGGCGCCGGCGTCGATCGCCTGGCCGGCGGCGGCGGCAACGACATCCTCAAGGGCGGCGCAAACGCCGATACCCTCGCCGGCGGTTCCGGCCGGGACAAGCTCTTCGGCGGCCCGGGCAAGGACACGCTGACCGGCGGCTCCGGCCAAGATGTGTTCGTCTTCGACACGAAGCCGTCGAACAGCGCCTTCGACACCGTGAAGGACTTCGTCGTCAAGGACAACTCGATCTTCCTCGACAACGCGGTCTTCACGAAGCTCGGCAAGGGCACGCCGGAGGCGCCCGTCAAGCTCGCCAAGAAGGCGTTCTATCTCGGCACCGAAGCGCACGACGGGAACGACCGCGTGATCTACGATGCGACGAGCGGCGCGCTCTCTTACGATTCCGACGGCTGGGGCGCGGCCGCTCCGGTGAAGATCGCCACCTTGCCGAAGAAGCTCAAGATGACCTACGCCGACTTCTTCGTGATCTGACGCGCCGACGCCATGCCTCTCCCCGCAAGCGGGGAGCGGACTCCCACGTCGCGGCTGCAACTCCACGCGGTCAAAAAAGAGCGCCTTTCACCTCTCCCCGCGTGCGGGGAGAGGGCCGCCGAAGGCGGCAAGCCTGCGCAGCAGGCGAGGGTGAGGGGGCGGCGACGAGGAAGGCGCGGCGTCGTGGGCAGCGCCTCTTTCTGCACCGCCCCCTCACCCCCGCTCCGCTTCGCTCCGCTCGTTCGGCCGAAGGCCGAACCCTCTCCCCGCAAGCGGGGAGAGGCGAAGGGGCGCCTTTCGCCGAGATGTGCTTCGCAGCCCTGGGATGACAGAGCCGGGGATGGCGCATCTTGAACGGATTTTGCCCTAGCCCGCGGGATTGCCCGGCTCCCGGACCAGCACGATCCCGCGCGCCGCCATGAGGCGCGCGAAGGCGGGCGAGGCGAGGTAGGCGAGTTCTTCGGCGCGGCTCTCGACGGCGGGGTCGAGGCGGGCGAGGTCCGCGTCGGGGTGGCCGGGATGGGCCATCGCCAGCGGGCGCGGGCCGAGGTCGAGGAGCGCCTGCGAAAAGACGCGCTCGGGCGGCGTCGTCGGGTCGAAGGAACTGAAGCCCGAAAAGCCCTCGTTCGTCGAAAACCCGGCCGTCCGCGCGGCGCGGCGGAAGCCGATCGCCAGGGCTTTCACGAAGAGCGCCTTGTTCGCCGAGACGTCGCGCCGGATGATCGGCACGACGGCATCGGTCGGGTCGCGCAGCCACAGCTTTCCGGCAAGGCCGCGGGCCTTGAGCGCGCCAAGCAGGGCCGGGCGGATCGCCGGCAGGACGTGCACGTGCTGGTGGCCGTCGACGAACGCCGGCGGCGCTCCGAAGGCCGCCTCGAAGGCGTCGAGCTGGCGCTCGATCTCGGCCCGAAGCTCGGCCGGCGCGAGCCGTCCCGTGAAGGCGCGGCGGAGGAGGTCCTCGAGGCGCGGGAAGGTGCCGCCCGGCGCGAGCGCCGGCATGGCCTCAAGCGGCGCGCCGACGGTCAGGTTGAGGTGCAGGCCGACGCCGATCCGCCCGGCGAACGGCTTCAGGGCCGGCGCGAGGCTCGCCCAGGCGGGACGGTTCGTCATCGCCGAGGTCGCCGAGATGCGGCCCGCCTCGGCCAGGGCGAGGATGCCGCGGCTGACGCCCTCGGTGAGGCCGAAATCGTCGGCACAGAGCACCAAATCCGTCACCGCGATCCCTCCGCTCGCCTGTCCCACTCCTAGGACATCCGCAGGCATCGTCGCTACGGGATTCCGTTTCGGGCGGGGACGGGCGCGGCTTCGGGGCGGGGACGGGCGCCGCTTCGCCTCTCCCCGCTTGCGGGGAGAGGGCCGCCGAAGGCGGCGAGCCTGCGCAGCAGGCGAGGGTGAGGGGGCGGTGCAGAACAAGGCGCGACGGCTAGGCAGGGCGCCTTTTCCGGCACCGCCCCCTCACCCCCGCTTCGCTTCGCTCCGCTTGTTTCGGCCGAAGGCCGAAACCCTCTCCCCGCGAGCGGGGAGAGGTGAAGGGGCGCCCCGCGAGCGGGGAGAGGTGAAGCGGCGCCCTTCGGAGAGACGTGTCGGTGCCATGCCGGTAACCCTCTTGAGGCAAAGAGGAAACTCGGCTCTATAGGGGCGGGGCGGCGTCGCGCCGACGGTTTCGATGAAGGACAGCCGCGTGGCCTCACCCGAGCTCAGCATCGTCATCCCGGTCTTCAACGAGGCGGCCAATATCGGCCCCCTCTGCGCGCGCCTGATCCCCGTCGTCGAGAGCGTCGCGTCGTCCTTCGAGATCGTCTTCGTCGACGACGGCAGCCGCGACGAAACGCTCGCCCGCATCAAGGCCGAGAGCGGCCGCGATCCGCGCATCGGCGCGGTCTCCTTCTCGCGCAATTTCGGCAAGGAGATCGCCATCGCGGCGGGGCTCGACCATGCGAGCGGCGCCGCGGTCGTGATCATGGACGCGGATCTGCAGCATCCGCCGGAGATGATCGCCGCCTTCGTCGAGAAATGGCGGCAGGGCTACATCATGGTCTTCGGCCAGCGCACCGACCGTTCGGAGGAGACGCGCATCCGCCGCGGCTCGGCGCATCTCTTCTACCGCCTGTTCGAGCGCTTCGGCGAGATCGGCCTGCCGGAGGGCGCCGGCGATTTCCGCCTCATCGACCGCAAGGGCGTCGAGGTGATGAAGACGCTGGGCGAGCGCTCGCGCTTCTCGAAGGGTCTTTATGCCTGGATCGGCTTTCGCGCGACGGGCGTGCCCTTCGTCGTCGCCGAGCGCCAGCACGGCCGCACGAAGTGGAACTTTCGGACGCTGTTCCGCTTCGCCTTCGACGGCATCACCTCGTTCTCGACGGCGCCTTTGCGCATCTGGACCTATCTCGGCATCCTCATCTCGATCGGCTCGATCGTCACGGCGCTCTACTACATCGTCCGCACGCTGCTCTACGGCACCGACGTGCCCGGCTTTCCGAGCATCTTCGTCTCGGTGATGTTCTTCTCCGGCATCCAGCTGATGTCGCTCGGCATCATCGGCGAGTATGTCGGGCGCATCTTCGCGGAGGTGAAGCGGCGGCCGCTCTACGTCGTCGCGGAGCGCGTCGGCGCCGCCGCCGAGAGCGGCGGCGACGCGCTCGTGCGCGACGAGCGCCGGCGCGCCAAGGCCTGAAGCGCCGATGCTCCGCAGCATCCTCTCGGTCGGCGGCTGGACGCTCGTCTCGCGACTGACCGGCTTCGTGCGCGACGTCGTCATCGCCGCCGCGATGGGCGTCGGCCCGATGGCCGACGCCTTCGTCGTCGCCTTGCGCATCCCGAACCATTTCCGCGCCATCTTCGGCGAGGGCGCCTTCAACAACGCCTTCGTGCCGACCTACGCGAAGGCGCTCGAAACCGCCGGCGGCGGCGCCGCGCGCTCCTTCGCGAGCCGCGTTTCGACGCTGATGCTGATCGTGCAGGTCGTGCTGCTGGCGCTTGCGCTGCCGGCGATGCCGTTCGTCGTGACGCTGCTCGCGCCGGGCTTTCCCGGCGATCCGCAGCGCTTCGATCTTGCCGTCGCGCTGACGCGCATCACCTTTCCCTATCTCCTGTTCGTGACGCTGGTGACGATCGTCTCCGGCGTCCTCAACGCGAACGGGCGCTTCGCCGCCGCCGCCGCGGCGCCGGTGCTTTTGAACGTCTCCCTCGTCTCGGCGCTCGGGCTGTCGTTCCTGTTTCCGAGCGTCGCTCATGCCGCGGCCTGGGGCGTCGCCGTCGCCGGCGTCGCCGAACTCCTCCTCGTCTTCGCCGACGCGCGCCGCGCCGGCATCGCGCCGACCCTCGAGCGGCCGCGCCTCGATCCGGCGATGCGGACCTTCTTCAGGATTCTCGGGCCGGCGGTGGTCGGCTCGGCCGGCGTGCAGCTGGCGATGTTCGCCGACACCATCATCGCCTCGTTCCTGCCGACCGGCGCCGTCTCGGCGCTCTACTTCGCGGACCGGCTCTACCAGCTCCCGGTCGGCGTCATCGGCATCGCCGCGGGCACGGTCCTGCTGCCGGAAATGAGCCGGCGCATCGCGACCGGCGACGTCGCCGGCGCCCACCAGGCGCAGAACCGCTCCGTCGGATTCACGCTGGCGCTGACGGCGCCGTTCCTCGTCGCCTTCCTCGCCATGCCCGACCTCGTCATGGCGGCCCTGTTCAAGCGCGGCGCCTTCGACGAAGCGGCGGCGCGCGAGGCCGGCGCGGTGCTCGCGGCCTATGCGGTCGGGCTTCCCGCGGTGGTGCTGATCCGCTCCGCCGTCGCGAGCTTCTATGCCCGCTCCGACACCAAGACGCCGCTGATCGCCTCGCTCACGGCGGTGGCGATCAACATCGCCTTCAAGATCGTGCTGACCGGCCCCTACGGCGTCGCCGGCCTCGCGCTCGGCACGGCGCTCGGAGCCTGGATCAACCTCGTCCTCCTCTTCGTCCTCGCCTATCGCCGCGACTGGACGGCGCCGAGCGCGGCGCTGATGAAGGTCGCGCTCGCCGTGACGATCGCGAGCATACTCCTGGCGCTGTTCGCGTTTTTCGGCGAGGCGCCGGCGGCGCGCCTCGCCGCGGCGTTGCCGCGCTGGCGCGCGGAGGCGCAGGTGGCGCTTCTCGGCGCCGCCGGGGCGGCGCTCTACGGGATCGCGCTCCTCGCCGGCCTGAAGCTTCTCAAGGTCAGGCTGCCGCGGCGGTGACGGGATCCGCGGCGCCCGTTCGGCCCTGGCGTCTCGCCATCGGCGGTCTTCTCGCCTTCGCCGCCGCGCTCGGCATCGGACGCTTCGTCTACACCCCGATCCTGCCCTTCATGGTCGAGGAGATCCCGCTCTCGGGCAGCGCGGCGGGTCTCATCGCCTCCGCGAATTTTCTCGGCTATCTCGTCGGCGCGCTCGCCGCGGCGACGCCGTGGCTCAGGGGATCGCGGCGGCGATGGCTGCTCGCTTCGCTGGCGCTGAGCGCGGCGACGACGATCGCGACCGCCGCCAGCGCCGCGCTGGGGTTCCTCGCCGCCATCCGCTTCCTCGGCGGGGTCGCGAGCGCGCTCGTGCTCGTGTTCACGTCGGCGGCGGTGCTGGAGCGGCTCGCGGCGGCCGGCGAGGCGCGCCTGTCGACCGTCCAGTTCGCGGGTGTCGGCGTCGGCATCGCGCTCTCCGCCGCGCTCGTCTCGCTGCTCGCGGCGGCGGGCGCCGACTGGCGCGGGCTCTGGCTCGGCGCCGGGCTCGTCGCGGCGGTTTGCATTCCCTTCGTCGCGCGGGCGGTGCCGCCCGAGCCGGAGAGCGTCGCGGGCCGCGCGGCGTCGCGCGGCATGTCGGTCTCGGGGCGCCTCGTCGTGCTGAGCACCGCCTACGGCCTTTTCGGATTCGGCTATGTCATCACCGCGACCTTCCTCGTCGCCATCGTGCGCGGCGCGCCGGCCTTGCGGCCGCTCGAGCCGGTGATCTGGATCGCCCTCGGGCTTGCCGCGATTCCGTCGGTGTCGCTGTGGTCGTGGCTCGGGCGCCGCATCGGCATTTTTGCGGCCTTCGCCGCCGCCGCCCTCGTCGAAGCCGTCGGCGTCGCCGCGAGCGTGCTCGTGCCGAACGTCGTCGGCGCGCTCGTCGCCGCCCTGTGCCTCGGCGGCACCATCACCGGGCTCACGGCGCTCGGCCTCGTCGGCGCGCGCACGCTGACGAATTCCGATCCGCGCCGCGTCCTCGCGCTTGTCACCGGCGCCTTCGGGCTCGGCCAGATCGTCGGCCCGTTCTTCGGCGGCTTTCTCTACGACCGCACCGGCAGCTTCACCGCCCCGAGCCTCGTCGCCGCCCTCGCGCTCGTCATCGCCGCCGCCCTGGCGATGACGCTGCCGCGGAAGTAAGGGCGCCCATCGCCTCTCCCCGCTTGCGGGGAGAGGGTTCGGCCGTCGGCCGAACGAGCGGAGCGAAGCGCAGCGGGGGTGAGGGGGCGGTGCTGGATAAGGCGCCTTCCCTCGCCGCGGCGCCTCCTTCGGCGACGCCCCCTCACCCTCGCCTGCTGCGCAGGCTTGCTGCCTTCGGCAGCCCTCTCCCCGCAAGCGGGGAGAGGCGAAATCGCGTCGCGTTCCACTCGGCGCGAAGCGCCATCTACCGCGCGGCGAAGCGCGACGGCTGCGGCGCGCCCGCGACCTCCGTCAAGAGCTTGCGCCGCGCCGCGACCGCGAAGGGCTTCGTCGCGTCGGCGATCTCGACGAAGGCGCCGGGGCCGCCGATGACTTCGCGGGCGTAGTAGTCCTCGAGCGCCATGCCGCCCGGGCCGCCGGGCCGGCCGCCCTCGCGGCGGATCGCCAGCGCGTTGATGGTGAAGCCCTTGGCGAGCGCGTCGGCACGGGCGGCGGCGATCGGGCGGCCGCCGATGTTCGGGCCGTCGCCGGACACGTCGATGACCTTGCGCTCGCCCACATGCGCGTTCGTCTCGACGAGGCGCACGGAAAAGTCGATGGCGTTCGAGATCGAGTTGTAGCCATAGGCGCCGCGCGGCGAGCGCATCAGCGTGTCGGCAAAGACCTGCGCGCTCGCGGCGTCGCGGATGACGTGCCAGTCGACGATCAGGACCTGCGATTGCGGGCCGCCCCATTCCATGAACGCGACCGCGATCGCGCCTTGCGCGCCGTCGCGGATGGCGTCGAGCACCTCCTTGCTCGTCAGCGCGTCGGCCCAGCCCTGGCGCTGCAGGCGCAGTTCGTCGTCGTCGATCGAGCCCGAGCCGTCGGCGGCGAAGACGAGTTCGAGATCGACCTGTTCGGCGCGGGCGGGCGCGGCGAGACAAACCGCGAGAGCGAGCGCCGGCAGGAGCGCGGGGAGCCGCATTCAGGCGGCCCTGGAATGCGCGAAATCCCAGTAGAGCGCGCGGGCCTTGCGGTAGAACGGACCGGGCTGGAGGTCGCGCTCGTCGATGCGCAAAACCGGCATCACCTTGGCGTAGTTGCCGGAGGTGAAGATCTCGTCCGCGGCCGCGAAATCCTCGTAGCGCAGGGTCGACTCGACGACGGCGACGCCGTCCTCGCGCAAAAGCTGGATGACGCGCTGGCGGGTGATCCCGTTGAGAAAGGTGCCGTTCGGCGCCGGCGTCCGCACGATGCCGTCCTTCGCCAGGAAGACGTTCGCGGTCGTCGTCTCGGCGACGTTGCCGAGGGCGTCGCAGACGAGGGCATTGTCGAAGCCGCGGGCCTTCGCTTCGCGCAAGGCGCGGGCGTTGTTCGGATAGAGGCAGCCGGATTTCGAATCCGTCGGCATCGATTCGAGGGTCGGGCGGCGATAGGGCGACTTCGTCATCGACGAGCCGCCCGGCACCGGCAGCGCCGCCTCGAACAGGCAGAGGCAGAAGCGCGTCGATTCGGGATCGGCCATGATCGTCGAGGGACCGTCCGCCTCGGCCCAGTACATCGGCTTCAGGTAGAGCGGCGTCCCGGGCGCGAATTTTTTCGCGCCCTCACGGGTGAGGTCGGCGATCGCGCCCGCTTCCATGAGCGGCTTCAGGCCGAGGGAGAGGGCGGAGCGGTTGACGCGCTCGCAATGCCGGTCGAGGTCCGGCATCGTGCCCTCGAAGGCGCGGGCGCCGTCGAAGACGGAGGAGCCGAGCCAGGCCGCATGGGTGCGCGGCCCCATGATGGGCGGATTGCCCTCGTGCCAGCCGCCGTCGAAAAAGGTCCACGTCTGAGTATACCAGGCCAAGATCCGATCCATCCCCTGCTGAAGCCGCGCATCGAAGCCCGGGGGAGGGCAGCCGTCAATGGTGGGGAGGGCGCGCGATCCCGCCTCTCCCCGCTTGCGGGGAGAGGGTTCGGCCTTCGGCCGAACGAGCGGGCGAAGCGAAGCGGGGGTGAGGGGGCGGTCCCGGAAGAGGCGCCTTCGTTGGCGCAGCGCCCTTTCCGTCACCGCCCCCTCACCCTCGCCTGCGGCGCAGGCTTGCCGCCTTCGCAAGCCGGGTGTTCCCGGCTTGCGCACAAAAGAACGGACCTCGGGTAGACCCGAGGTCCGGCGGCCCTCTCCCCGCAGGCGGGGAGAGGCGAATCCCGCCTACACCTTCGCTTCGCCCAAGAGCTTCTCGACATAGGCCCAGTTGACGAGATTCTCGAGGAAGGCCTTGAGGTAGTCGGGACGGCGGTTGCGATAGTCGATGTAGTAGGAATGCTCCCACACGTCGACGCCGAGGAGCGGCGTCGCGCCGTGCACGAGGGGGTTCTCGCCGTTCGGCGTCTTCATGATGACGAGCTTGCCGTCCTTCGCCGCAAGCCAGGCCCAGCCGGAGCCGAACTGCGTCACGCCGGCCTGGATGAAGTCCTCCTTGAACTTGTCGACGCCGCCGAGATCGGAGGCGATGCGCTTCTCGATGGCGCCGGGAATGGCGCCGCCGCCGCCGGCCTTCATCCAGTTCCAGAAATGCGTGTGATTGTAATGCTGGCCGGCATTGTTGAAGAGCGGCTGGTTCTTGCCGTACGAGGCCTTGACGATCTCCTCGACGCTCTTGCCCTCGAGCTCCGATCCCTTCAGCAGGGTGTTGCCGGTGTTCACATAGGCCGCGTGATGCTTGTCGTGATGGTATTCCAGCGTCTCCTTCGACATGTAGGGCTGGAGGGCATCGTAGGCATAGGGGAGTTCCGGCAGGGTGAAAGTCATCGACGCCTCCTCGTTGGGGGTTCCGGTTTCGCTACCTAGAGCATTTTCGCGCGAAGGGAAAAGGTCGGCATGGAGAAAATGCCTGCGCCCGGGGTAAGCCCTTGAAGGCAAAAGGGCAACGCCCAAGCTTCCCATTCGGAGGCGATTGCCCTATAGGAACAAATCTCCGAACGGTTTTGACAGTCCGCCCCGCGTCCCGGAGCTTGCATGGTCGTCGCGCTTTTTCTCGTCAGCCTCGCGATGATCGTCGGCGGCTCCATGGCGGCGGTGTTCGGCTGGGACATCGTCCTCAACGAGCGCGGCTGGGTGATGGTGATCGCCGGCAGCGTCGTCGCCGCGAGCGGCTTCTTGATGCTCGGCCTTGCCGCGATCGTCGTCCGCCTCGGGCGCATCCGGCGCACCCTCGCGCTCATCCACGATCGCATCGGGCGCGGCGAGCCGGGTCTTTCCGACCATGCGGCGCTCGATCCGCTCGTCGCCATCCCGCCGGCCGTCGCCGCGACGGGCGAGGCGAGGGACGACGGCATGGACGAGGTGCGCCCGCCGCTGCCGGCCTTCATGCAGCCCCGCGACGCCGAGCCGGAACTCGACCTGCCGCCGCCCGAGCCGCGAAAGCCCGAGATTCCCGCCGAGCCCGCGAAGGAAGCGGCCGCGGCCGCCGAGCCGCCCCCCGCTCTGCCTGCCGCCGACGAGATCGCGCCGCCTGCCCCGAAGGAGCCGCCTGCCCCGAAGGAGCCGCCTGCCGCGAAAGAGCCGCCGTTGCCCGAGATGCCGCCGCCGGTCACCGTCGTCGGGACCTACAATTCCGGCGACAACCACTACATCATGTTTTCGGACGGCGCGATCGAGGCGGAGACGCCGAACGGCTCCTTCCGCTTCTCCTCCCTCGACGAACTCAAGGCCTTCATCGCGGCGGAAGGCGCGGCGAGGGCTCCCTGATCAGGGGCGAGAGGGCGCGGAAGGTCTCGGTGCCGGCGCGCTGCATCCATTCGAACAGCACCATCTCCGTCGTCGCGAGGACGCAGCCTGCCTGAACGAGGCGCGCCCCGGCCGCGGTGACGCTCGCGGGCTGGCGGCTCGACACGGCGTCCCCGGCGACGAAGACGGAAAAGCCCTCCGCCTTGAGGTTGAGCGCCGTCTGCAGCACGCAGACATGCGCCTCGACGCCGCAGATCACGGCCTGGTCGCGGCCCTCGCCGCGGAGGCCGGCAAGACGGGCCGCGACGCCCTCGTCGGCCGCCGCCGAGAAGGCGGTCTTCGCGAGCACGGCGGCGCCCTCGGGAAGGCGCTCCGCGAGGTCGGCGATCGTCGCGCCGAGACCCTTCGGATATTGCTCCGTCACCGTCACCGGGACCGCGAGCCGCCCGGCCGCGGCGAGCAGGATGGCCGTATTGGCGACGACGCGCTCGGCCTCGGCGATGGCGGGCATCAGGCGCTCCTGCTCGTCGATGACGAGGAGGAACGACCGGCGCGGGTCGATCGTGTCTGCGGTCATGGGGCGGGCTCGAACACCGTTGTTTTCTTCGGCAGCGGCAGGCGCATGGAGACGCTGAGGCCGGCGGGATCGTAGTCGATGTTCACCTCGGCCTGAAGCTGCGTCGTCAGGACGCGCTGCAGGAGCCGCGAGCCGAAGCCGTGCCGGGTCGGCGCGGCGACGGGCCTGCCCTCGCGCTCGCGCCACTCGAAGACGAGCAGCGGCCCGGTCTCGCCGGGCTCGATCCGCCAGGACACGAAGACGCGGCCGCCGGGCGCCGAGAGGGCGCCGTGCCGGACCGCGTTCGTCGTCAGTTCGTGCACGGCCATGCCGATCGGCACCGCCGCCTCGGACGGCAGCTCGACGAACGGTCCCTCGACGCGGACGCGGCCCCGGGCGCCGTCGTCGTAGGGGCCGAGCTCGTTGCGCACCATCTCGCCGAGGGAGGCGTTCTGCCAGTCGTCCTCGGTGAGGAGGTTGTGGGTGCGCGCAAGCGAGACGATGCGGCCGACGAAGCCCTGGTAGAACTCGTCGATGCTCGTCGCCGTGCGCGCCGTCGAGGAGACGACGGCCTGCACCGTCGCCAGGGTGTTCTTGACGCGATGGTGAAGCTCGCGGATCAGCAGCCGCTGGCGCTCCTCGGCGTAGCGGCGGCCGGTGACGTCCTGCACGACGCCGATCATGCCGGCCGGCGAACCGTCTGCCGCGAAGGTCGGCCGGCCCTTCGCCGCGACCCAGATCTCGCGGCCGTCCGCCGGGCGGCGCAGCCGGTACTCGATGTCGTAGTGGCCATCGGTGTCGACGGCGGTCGACACCGCGGCCGCGGCGCGCTCGGCATCGGCCGGATGCAAAAGATCGCGCATCGCGGTCCAGGTCAGGTGCGGGCCGGGCGGGATGCCGAAGATCGCCGCCGCCCGCTCCGACATGGTGACGAGGTCGCTCTCGGCGTCCCAGCGCCAGTCGCCGAGCTCGGCCGCCCGCATTGCGAGCTGGAGGCGCTCGGAGCTTTCCCAGAGCGCGGCCTCGGTAAATTTTCGCGCGCTGACGTCGTAGTTGACGCCGACGAGGCGCGCCGGCGCCCCGTCCTCGCCGAGAACGGCTTCGCCGCGGCTCGCCAGCCACAGGGTGCGCCCGTCCGCCGGGCAGACGATCCGGAACTCGACGTCGAGCTTGCCGCCGTCCGCGAGGACGGCCGCGACCGCGGCCCTCGCGGCGGTGCGGTCCTCGGGATGAAGGAGATTGTCCCAGGTCTCGGCGCTTGCCGCCTCCCCGGCGCCGACGCCGATGAGGTCGCGCAGGGACGGCGACCAGTAGACCTCGCCGGTGGCAAGGTTCCAGTCGAACAGGCCGACGCCGCCCGCCTCCTGCGACAGGCGCAGGCGCTCCTCGCTCTTGCGCAGGGCCTCGGCGAGGGCCCGGCAGCGCGCCTCGCTGTCGCGCAGGTCCGCCTCGGCGCAACGCGGCTCCTCCGGCGATCGTCCCTCGGTCATGGATCGTTTCATCGGGCTAAACGGAACAACGCCGAACCCCCTCGTTTCGCCGAAAGGGCGTCATCGCCTCTCCCCGCTTGCGGGGAGAGGGCTGCCGGAGGCAGCAAGCCTGCGAAGCAGGCGGGGGTGAGGGGGTGGTGCAGAAAGAGGCGCGGCAGCTTGGGCCGAGCTCCTCTTCCGGAGACGCCCCCTCACCCCCGCTTCGCTTCGCTCCGCTCGTTCGGCCGAAGGCCGAACCCTCTCCCCGCTTGCGGGGAGAGGCAAATCGCGTCCTTCGCTGAAATCGGCGCATTCGTGAGCCCGCAAGCGGGGAGAGGCGGGGCCGCCATTGAAAGCCCTATTCCCTAACGCACCATTGCCTGTCAGGCGAAACCCTCGACGGCCCGCAGCGCGAAGGCGTAGATCAGGGCCACCTCCTCGAGCCGGTCGAAGCGGCCGGCGGCGCCGCCGTGGCCGGCTTCCATGTTGATGCGGAGCGCGACGGGGCCGCCGCCGGTCATCGTGGCGCGCAGGCGCGCGACCCATTTCGCCGGTTCCCAGTAGGTCACCCGCGGGTCGGTGAGGCCGCCGAGGGCGAGGATCGCCGGATAGGCCTGGGCGCGGACATTGTCGTAGGGCGAATAGGCGAGGATCGTCCGGAACGCCCCTTCGTCGGCGCCGGGATTGCCCCATTCGGGCCATTCCGGCGGGGTCAGGGGCAGGGTGTCGTCGAGCATCGTGTTGAGCACGTCGACGAAGGGGACGTCCGCGACGATGGCGCAGAAGAGGTCCGGCGCGAGGTTCGCGACGGCGCCCATCAACATGCCGCCGGCGCTGCCGCCATGGGCGACGATGCGTCCGCGGGCGGTGTACCCCGCCGCCGCCAGGGCCTCGCCGGCGGCGATGAAGTCGGTGAAGGTGTTCGGCTTCTTCTCGCGCTTGCCGTCGAGATACCAGCGCCAGCCCTTCTCGGTGCCGCCGCGGACATGCGCGATGGCGAACACGAAACCGCGCTCGACGAGGGAGAGGATGTTGGTCCGGAACGAGGCCGGCATCGCCGTGCCGTAGGAGCCGTAGCCGTAGAGGAGACAGGGGGCCGAACCGTCGAGGGCGAGATCCCTGCGGTGCACGAGGGAGACCGGCACCTCCTCGCCGTCCGGCGCCCGGGCGAAGAGCCGGCGCGTCACGTAGGCGGCGGGATCGTGCCCGCTCGGCACCTCCTGGCGCTTGCGCAGGCTGCGCCCGCCGGTCCTCAGGTCGTAGTCGACGACCTCGGTCGGGGTCGTCAGCGAGGAATAGGAATAGCGGATCGTGTCGGTGTCGAACTCGTAGCCGACGTCGAGGCCGAGGGCGTAGGCCTCCTCGGGGAAGGCGATCGCCTCCTCGCGGCCGCTGTCGATGTCGCGCAGCACGATGCGGGGCTTCGCGTCCTCGCGCTCGAGCCGGACCAGGGTCCGGGCGAGGGCGACGTGGGCGAGCACCATGATCCCCGGCCGGGAGGGGACGAGGTCGCGCCAGTGGGCGCGCCCCGGCGTCGCGACGGGCGCGACGACGATCTTGAAGTCCTCCGCCCCGTCGGCGTTGGTGCGGATGAAGAGCGTGTCGCCGCGATGCTCGACGGAATACTGCAGTTCGGGCGTGCGCGGCTCGATCAGGCGCGGCTCGGCCTTGAAGTCCGCGCGGTCGAGGAGACGGATCTCGGAGGTCTCGTGGTCGCTCGCGACGATCTCGACGAAGGCGCCGGACTGGGTGTGCCCGAGATGCACGAAGAAGCCCGGATCGGCCTCCTCGTAGACGATCTCGTCGGCGGCGGCGGGGGTGCCGAGGCGGTGGCGCTTGGCCCGCACCGGGCGATGGTTCTCGTCGAGTTCGATGTAGTAGAAGCCCGACGAATCGGCCGTCCAGACGGCTTCCCCCGAGGTCGTCGGGATCTCGTCCGCAAGCTCGCGGCCGCTGGCGAGGTCGCGGACGCGGATGGTGAAGTACTCGGAGCCCTTGATGTCGGCGCTCCAGGCGAGAAGCCGGTGGTCCGGCGAATGGTCGGCCGCGCCGAGGTCGAAGAACGGGTGCCCCGCCGCCTCCCGGTCGCCGTCGAGCAGGATCGTCTCGGGGCCGCCGTCCCGCGGCTCGCGGCAGATCAGGGGATGCTGGCCGCCCTCCCGGTGGCGGCTGAAATAGGCGAAGGGACCGTCCTTCTGCGGCACGGAGGAATCGTCCTCCTTGATCCGGCCGCGCATCTCCTTGACGAGGGTCTCGCGCAGGGCCTCGCCGCCGGCGAGAAGCTCGGCCGTGTGCCGGTTCTCCGCGGCGAGGTAGGCGCGGATCGGCTCCGGCAGCAGCTCCGGCTGGGTCAGGACCTCGCGCCAGTTCTCCGCCTTGAGCCAGGCATAGTCGTCGGTGACGGCGATGCCGTGCACGGTAACGGCGTGGGGATGCCTCGGCGCGACCGGGGCCGGCAGGCGGGAGACGAGGTTCATGGGGCGTCCGTCCGGATGTCCGGCAGATGTGGCGCGCCGAGGGCCGCGGCGCAACCTTGGCCGGGTCGGGTCGGATGTTGCGATAGGGAAGGGCCTCTTCTTTAGGCTGTGAAGATCACGGCCTGTTCACACCAGATTTCCCCGTGAACATCTTGCGCCGGGAAGCTTTTTGCCATAATCCGACAGTCGAGGGCGCGCCGCATGGCATCCCATGACGGTCGCGGCGCTGCCAGGATCATGAAGCGAAGAACTGGTTTCATGAACGCGTTGCGACTCCAAGCCTGATGCGGCGGCCGATCGCGTCGAGAACCGAAACGGAAAGAAGAGCGATATGAGCGAATCACTCGCGACCTCGAACTACATCGAACTCGCGGCCGACATCGTGTCCGCCTACGTGAGCAATAATTCGGTTCCGTCAGGTGACCTGCCCTCCCTGATCAGCGAAGTGCATGGCGCCCTTCTTAAGGTTGCAGGCGGCACCGTCGAGGTTCCGACCGAAGCGCCGAAGCCGGCCGTGCCCCTCAAGAAGTCGGTGACGCCGGACTACATCATCTGCCTTGAGGATGGGAAGAAGTTCAAATCCCTGAAGCGGCACCTGCGCACCCAGTACAACATGACGCCGGAGCAGTACCGCGAGAAGTGGGGCCTGCCGGTCGACTACCCGATGGTCGCCCCGAACTACGCCAAGGCCCGGTCCGAGCTCGCCAAGGAAATGGGCCTCGGCCAGCAGCGCCGCAAGCGCCGCTCGCGGAGCTGAGTCAGGCGAGGCGCTCATTCGCCTCTCCCCGCTTGCGGGGAGAGGGCTGCCGCAGGCAGCAAGCCTGCGCAGCAGGCGAGGGTGAGGGGGCGGCGACGAAGAAGGCGCGGCGGCAAGGCAAGGCGCCTTTCCGGCGCCGCCCCCTCACCCCCGCGTCGCTTCGCTCCGCTTGTTTCGGCCGAAGGCCGAAACCCTCTCCCCGCAAGCGGGGAGAGGCGACAGCGCGCCCTTCTCGTATTCCCTGCGCGCCTTACCCGTTGAGCTTGGCCGCCGCAAGCGCCGCTCGCGGAGCTGAGTCAGGCGAGGCGCTCATTCGCCTCTCCCCGCTTGCGGGGAGAGGGCTGCCGCAGGCAGCAAGCCTGCGCAGCAGGCGAGGGTGAGGGGGCGGCGACGAAGAAGGCGCGGCGGCTTGGCAAGGCGCCTCTTCCGGCACCGCCCCCTCACCCCCGCTTCGCTTCGCTCCGCTTGTTTCGGCCGCAGGCCGAAACCCTCTCCCCGCAAGCGGGGAGAGGCGACAGCGCGCCCTTCTCGTATTCCCCGCGCGCCTTACCCGTTGAGCTTGTGCAGCGCCGCAAGCGCCGCTCGCGGAGCTCAGTCAGGCGAGGCGCTCATTCGCCTCTCCCCGCTTGCGGGGAGAGGGCTGCCGCAGGCAGCAAGCCTGCGCAGCAGGCGAGGGTGAGGGGGCGGCGACGAAGAGGGTGCGGCGGCTCGGGCCGAGCGCCTTGTCTGCACCGCCCCCTCACCCCCGCTTCGCTTCGCTCCGCTTGTTTCGGCCGAAGGCCGAAACCCTCTCCCCGCAAGCGGGGAGAGGCGAATTGCACTGCGCGGCCTACCCGTTGAGCTTGCGCTTCACGTCGGCGAGGCCCTTCGCGACGAGGGCTTCGGCGGCGGCGCCGGCGAGCTGGCCGCGCAGCACGACCTCGGAGGCCTTCACGGCGGCATCGACGGCGGCGGCGCGGACCTCGGCCGCGGCGGCGGCTTCAGCCTGGGCGATCTTGGTCTCGGCGGCGGCGGTGCGGCGGCGGACGAACTCGGCGAGTTTCGTCTCGGCCTCGCTGGCGATGCGCTCGGCCTCGTCGCGGGCCGCGGCGACGATGTCGGCGGCCTCCTTTTCGGCCTCGCCGCGCCGGCGCTCGAAACTCGACAGGAGCGACTGCGCCTCCTCGCGCAGCTTCTGCGCCTCGGCAAGCTCGGCCCGGATGCGCTCGGCGCGGAAATCGAGGCCGCCGATCAGCGCCTTGCCGCCGCCGACCTTCCAGACGATGGCGACGAAGATGACGAAGGCGACGAAGACCCAGAATTCCGCTTCGAGCATGGTCGTTCCCTATCTCGCCGCCCGGTCGAGGGCCAATTCGACGGCCTTCGGCTCGGGCGCGCGGCCGGTCAGCCGCTCGACGATCGCCGCGGCGGCGTCGGCGGCGATGCCGCGGACATTGCCCATCGCCTCGGCGGTGCGCTTGCGCAGGGCCGCGTCGGAAGCCTCCAGCTTCTTGTGAAGCTCCGCCTCCAGGATCTTGCGGCGCTTGTCGGATTCGACGTTCAAGGCATCGCGGTTCTTCTGCGCGATGTCCTTGGCGTTGGCGCGCGCGTCGGCGAGGGACTTGTCGTAGGCCGCCCCGGCCTCATCGGCGCGCGCCTTCAGCCGCTGCGCCTCGTCGAGGTCGCCGGCAAGCTTGTCGGCCCGCGTGTCGAGGACGGCGGCGACCCGCGGCAGCGCCACCCGCGACATCAGCGCGTAGAGCAGGCCGAAGGTGATCACGAGCCAGAGGAGCTGGGACGCGAAGGTCTCGGTCTCAAACGGCGGAAAGGCCCCGCCGCCGTGGCCGCCTTCGGGGGCGGCGTGGGTTGAGCTGGTCTCGGTCGTAGCCATGGCTGTCCTCTGCGGCCGGAGGGCGTCGCCCCCCGGCGTCGGGAACCCGGTCGGAGCGCTCAGACCGCGAACAGGAGGAGCAGCGCGATGAGCAGCGAGAAGATGCCGAGCGCCTCGGTCAGCGCGAAGCCGAGGAGGAGGGTGGCGCGCTGGCCGTCGGCCGCGGAGGGATTGCGCAGCGAGCCGGAGAGGAACTGGCCGAACAGGTTGCCGAGGCCGATGCCCGCGCCCGCCATGCCGATGCAGGCGAGACCGGCGCCGATGTACTTCGCAGCAACGGGATCCATGGAAGAACTCCTATTCCTTCAGGGGGTGGTGGGTCGAAAGGATCGGTCAGTGACCGGGGTGAAGGGCGTCGTTGAGGTAGATCGAGGTCAGCGTCGCGAAGACGTAGGCCTGCAGCACGGCGACGAGAAGCTCGAGGGCGGTGAGCGCGACCGTGAGCGCGAGCGGCAGCGGCGCGAGAATGCTCCAGATGCCGGCGGTCAGGAGCGTCGCGACGAAGCCCGCGAAGATCTTCAGGGCGATGTGGCCGGCGAGCATGTTGGCGAAGAGACGGACCGAGAGGCTGATCGGCCGCGAGATGAAGGAGATGATCTCGATCGCGACGAGGAGCGGCAAAAGCCAGACCGGCACGCCCGAGGGCACGAAGAGGCCGAAGAAATGCCTGCCGTGCTTGGCGATGCCGTAGATGAGGACCGTGCCGATGACGATCGCCGCGAGCGCGAAGGTGACGATGATGTGGCTCGTCACCGTGAACCCGTAGGGCACCATGCCGAAGAGGTTCAGGAGCAAGACGAACATGAACAGGGAGAAGACGAGCGGGAAGAAGCGCATGCCCTCCTCGCCGGCGGAACTTCGCACGGTCGAGGCGACGAACTCGTAGGACATCTCGACGAGGGATTGCAGGCGGCTCGGCACGAGCGAGCCCTGCCGCGTCGCGAGCAGCGTCAGCGCGGTGATGATCCCGACCGCCAGCACCATGTAGAGCGACGATTGGGTGAAGACGATCTCGGAATGGCCGATATGGCCGAACGAGACGAGGGGTTTCAGCTCGAACTGGTGGATCGGATCGGCCATCGCCGGTTCGGTCCTTCTCGTTGGCACCTGTCAGGGACGGCGGCGGGGGCCGCGTCCGGTTCACTAACGCATGATCGCCGTCAGGTCCGCACCTTTCCGACACGATCCCGCTAAAATCAAGCGTCTCGGAGCGATCCGCCTAACGCGGCGGCTTCCGGCCCGCCCCCGGCGCCTCGAGAAATCCCGACGCGCGCATCACGTTCCAGACGCCGGCGCCGAAGCCGAGCAGCAGGAGCACGATGAGACCCCAGGGGGAGGTCCCCGCCACGCGGTCGAGCAGGTAGCCGAGGCCGCCGCCGGCGAGGACGCCGGCCACGAACTCCGCCGACATGCGGAACGCGCGGCCCATCGCCGACGGCTCGGAGGAAGCCGCGCCCGGCGGCGGAGCCGCGGGCCGCTTCCGGTCGAGCTGCGTTTCGAGACGCTCGAGCCTCGCGGAGAGATCGTCCCCTTCGGCGCGCCGCCGTCCCGTCCCGCGCCCGTCCTGCGCGCCGTCGTCGCTCATGGCGAAACCCGCACGATCGAATGCGTGAAAGGACTTGCGGGCGACCCCCGAAAGCCGCCGCACCATAGGTTTGGGGCATAGGGGTGTCAAGGCGGCAGGGGTGAAGGTTAAGGGGTTGAGGAAGAACGGGTTTTCGTTCCTTCAGGATGGGGTGGAGGGGCGCCTGTCGCCTCTCCCCGCTTGCGGGGAGAGCGGATGCACACATCCTGGCGAAAGGCGCGGCTTCGCCTCTCCCCGCTTGCGGGGAGAGGGTTCGGCCTTCGGCCGAACGAGCGGAGCGAAGCGAAGCGGGGGTGAGGGGGCGGTGCGGAACAGGGCGCCTTCCGAGCCGCGGCGCCTCCTTCGTCGCCGCCCCCTCACCCTCGCCTGCTGCGCAGGCTTGCTGCCTTCGGCAGCCCTCTCCCCGCAAGCGGGGAGAGGCGAAATCCCTCTTCGCCCACCGCAACGCAGCCCCTACACCGCCTCCAGGATTCGCTCCGCGGCTTCGAGGTTCACGGAGACGAGTTGGGAGACGCCGCGCTCGGCCATGGTGACGCCGAACAGGCGGTTCATGCGGGCCATGGTGATCGGGTTGTGGGTGATGACGACGAAGCGGGTGTCGGTCTGGCGCACCATCGAATCGAGCAGGTCGCAGTAGCGCTCGACATTGGCGTCGTCGAGGGGCGCGTCGACCTCGTCGAGGACGCAGATCGGCGAGGGATTCGTCAGGAACACCGCGAAGATCAGGGCCGTCGCGGTGAGTGCCTGCTCGCCGCCGGAGAGCAGGCTCATGGTCGTCGGCTTCTTGCCCGGCGGACGCGCCAGGATGTCGAGGCCGGCTTCGAGGGGATCGTCCGAATCGACGAGGGTCAGTTCGGCGGTGCCGCCGCCGAACAGGGTCGTGAAGAGCTGCTTGAAATGCTCGTTGACGGTGCCGAAGGCGGCGAGCAGGCGCTCGCGGCCCTCGCGGTTGAGGCTGCCGATCGCCTGCCGCAGGCGCTTGATCGCCTCGACGAGGTCGTCGCGCTCGGCGGCGATGCCGTCGTGCTTCGCGGTGAGCTCGACGAGCTCCTCCTCGGCCCGGAGATTGACGGCGCCGAGGCGCTCGCGGTCGGCCTTGAAGGCGTGCAGCTTGGCGTCGATCTCGTGCAGCGGCGGCAGGACCGCCGAGATCCTTCAGCCCCGCCGCCTCGAACAGGCCGGCCGGAGTCGTCTCCATCGTCTCGGCGATGGCGCGGCCGATCTCGGCGAGGCGCGCGACCGCCGCCTCGTGGCGGGCCTGCGAGCCGGCCCGCGCCTCGCGCGCAGCGGCGAGCGCTTCGAGGGCGAGGTGGGCGGCGCGGTCGGTCTCGGCGAGGGCCGTCTCGCCGTCGGCGAGGCGGTCGGCGGCGTCCTTGCGCTTCGCCTCGGCGGCCTCGATCTCGCCCATCAGGGCGCGGCGGCGGGCGAGGTAGGTGTCCGGCGCCTCCGCAAGGGCGGCGTGCTCGCCGCGGGTGCGCTCCAGGCGCTCGGACAGATCGGCGGCGGCCTTGATCGCGCGCGCGACCCGCTCGGCCCAGGTGCCGATCTCGACCGCGACCGCATCGCGCCGGCGCCGGCGCAGGTCGGCCTCGTGCACCAGGGCCTGGAAGGCGCCCCGCGCCTGCGAAGCGATGGCGCGCTCCTCGGCGACCCGGGTCCGCTCGGCGAGGAGACGGCCGTCGAGGTCCGGCGCCGGCGCCAGGGTCGCAAGGGCGGTCTTTGCATCCCCGAGGCGCGCCTGCGCCTCCGCCTCGCTGGCCGAGAGGCGGGCGAGGCCCTCCTGCAGGGCCGAACGGCGGGAGGCGATCTCGGCCTCGCGGCGCTCCGCCGCGGCAAGCCGCGAGCGGGCCGCATCGAAGGTCTGCCGGGCGCTCCGCGCCGCCTCCATGACCTCGTGCTCGCGCGCGGCGGCGGCGCGAATCGCGGCCTGCGCGGCCTCGGCCTCGGCGCGCAGTTTTTCCGCCGCGGCATGGGCCGCCTCCGCCTCGCGCTCGAGGTCGCCGAGGCGGTTCTTCTCGGCCAGGCGCCGGGCGGCCGCGGAGGGCGCCTCGGCCGCCGTGGTGTAGCCGTCCCAGCGCCAGAGATCGCCCTCGCGGGAGACGAGGCGCTGGCCCGGCTTCAGGAGGTCGCGCAGGCGCTCGCCCTCCGCGCGGGTAACGATGCCGATCTGGCGCAGGCGGCGGGCGAGGGCGGCCGGCGCGCGGGACTTTTCCGCGAGCGACTGCACGCCCTCGGGCAGGGCGGGGTCCTCGGCATCGGCGCCGGTCATGGCCCAGTGGGCCGGGGCGGTGACGTTGGTCGAGGCGTCGAGGTCCTCGCCGAGGGCGGCGCCGAGCGCGGTCTCGTAGCCCTTCTCGACGGTGATCTGGTCGAGGGCCGGCGGCCAAAGGTCGCTCGCCGCCCGGGCGAAGAGCTTCGCCAGGGTGCGCGCCTCGGTGTCGAGGCGCTGCGCCCGCCGCTCGGCCTCGGCGTGGGGCTGGCGCGCGCGCTGCTCGGCCTCGCGGGCGTGGGACAGGGCGGCCCGGGCTTCGGCGGCGATCGTCTCGGCGGCGGCTGCCGCGGCCTCGGCGGACGCGACCTCCCCGCGCAGAAGGTCCGGGGAGGCGCCGTCCCCGACCGAGGCGAGGAGCGCTTCGAGATCGCGCTCGACGCGGGCCTTCTCGGAGGCGAACCGGTTCGCCCGTTCGCTCTCCTCGCGGACGCCGCGCTCGAGGGCGGCGCGGCGGGCGTTGAGGTCGGACACCTCGGCCTGGAGGAGCGCCAGGGCGGCCTCGGCCTCGGCGAGCACGGCCTCGGCCGCGCGCACCCGCGCCTCGTGCTCGGCGCGGACCGATTCGGCGCCCGCCATGGCGCGGCCGAGCTCGAGATCCTCGTCCGTGAGCCGCGCCACCGTCGCCTCGGCGTCGGCGCGCTGGCTCGCCTCGCGGGCGATGTCGCGGTCGAGTTCGGCGATGTGGCGCTCGAGTTCGGCGAGGCGCTCGCGGGCGCGGCGCTCCTCGTTCTCGAGTTCGGTGCGCGCGTGCGTCAGCCGCTGCAGGGCGGCGGCGGCGACCGCCTCCGCCTCGCGCAGGCCGGGGATGGCGTGCGCGGCGACGGCCTGTTCGGTGGCGGCGCGGGTCTGCGCCTCCTGCGCGGTCGCGACCGCCTTCAAGTCCTCCTGCGCCTGGGTCTCGGCGGCGGCGGCGTGCTCGCGCGCCTCGGCGAAGCCGATCGCGAATTGCAGCGCCTCGAGCCTGCGGATCTCAGCCGAGAGGTTCTTGTAGCGGACCGCCTGGCGGCCCTGCTTCTTCAGGGATTCGATCTGCGCCGCAAGCTCGCGCAGGACGTCCTCGACGCGGACGAGATTGTCCTCCGCCGCCTTGAGGCGCAGCTCCGCCTCGTGCCGGCGGGCGTGCAGCCCGGCGATGCCGGCCGCATCCTCGAGGATGCGGCGGCGGGATTGCGGCTTGGCGTTGATGATCTCGCTGATCTGGCCCTGGCGGACGAGGGCCGGGGAGCGCGCGCCGGTGGCCGCGTCGGCGAACAGGATCTGCACGTCGCGGGCGCGCACCTCCTTGCCGTTGATGCGGTAGAGCGAGCCCTCCTCGCGCTCGATCCGGCGCGAGATCTCGAGCACCTCGGCGCCGTTGAAGGCCGCAGGCGCGGTGCGGGCCTCGTTGTCGATCGTCAGCATCACCTCGGCGGTGTTGCGCGCCGGCCGGCCGCCGGAGCCCGAGAAGATGACGTCGTCCATCCCTGAGGCGCGCATGCTCTTGTGGGAGTTCTCCCCCATCACCCAGCGCAGGGCCTCGACGAGATTCGACTTGCCGCAGCCGTTCGGCCCGACGATTCCGGTCAGCCCCGGCTCGATCAGAAAATCCGTCGGCTCGACGAAGGTCTTGAAGCCGACGATGCGCAGGCGGGTGAGCTTCATGCGGCGCCTCCGATCGCGCGACGGGCGCCTACCGCCTGTCCCCGCAGGCCTACCGGATTCACACATGTCGGAGAGGCGCTCACGCGCCAGCAGCGGCCTTGCAGGACGAGCGCTGGAAGCGCGACAGGCCCTCTCCCCCCTTGCGGGGGAGAGTTGGAGAGGGGGGTATGGCGCCGACCGAATGGAACCGGCGCCCTCCTTGTCCCGTCGGCGCCGACCCCCCTCCCTGCCCTCCCCCGCAAGGGGGGAGGGGCGCAAAACGCCCAATCGCCAGATGTGTGAATGCCGTAGCCGCGCTTGCGGGGAGAGAGCTGCCGGACCTCGGGTCTACCCAAGGTCCGTTCTTTGGTGCGCAAGCCGGGAACACCCGGCTTGCGGAGGTAGCAAGCCTGCGCAGCAGGCGCGGGTGAGGGGGCGGCGGCGTAAAGGCGCCGCGTTGCGGGCAGCGCTCCCTCCTGCACCGCCCCCTCGCCCCGGCTGCGCTTCGCTGCTTTCGTTTCGGCCTGCGGCCGAAACCCTCTCCCCGCAGGCGGGGCGAGGCGAATTGAGCCCCTCGCCTCAGACCTCCAGCATCGGCTTGATGATCTTCTCAATCTCATCGATCGACAGGTTGCCCGGGTGGCGCTGGCCGTTGATGAAGAAGGTCGGCGTGGAATCGACCTTGAAGACGTCGAGCGCCTTCGCCTTCACCGCATTCACCGCGTCATAAAGCTTCTGGTCCTTCAAGCAGGAATCGAATTTTTCCTGTGAGAAACCGGCCTGTTTCATCATTTGGCGCAGGGCGTCGAGGGGTTTGTCGGAATAGGCCCAGGCCCGCTGCTGAGAAAACAAAAGGTCGACGATCGGGTAGTATTTGTCGCCGCCGTCGCAGCGGGCGAGCATGAATCCCGCCGTCGCCAGCGGGTCGAGGGGGAACTCGCGCAGCATGAAGCGGACCTTGCCGGTGTCGACGTAGCGCTTCTTCAGTTCCGGCCAGGTCTCCTTGTGGAAGGCCGCGCAATGCGGGCAGGTCATCGAGGCATACTCGACGATCGTGACCTTGGCGTCGGCAGGGCCCAGAACCACGTCGCCGAGCGGTCCGGGGACGGCGAGGTCGGCCGGCGGCACGTTCTGCGCGAAGGCCGGGAGGGTGGTAGCGAGGACGGCCAGGCCGGCCGCGTTCGCGATAAGATCGAGCGCCTTGCGCCGGGTGATCATCGGTGTTCTCCGGTCTCGTTCGGTTCTGCGGTAGAGGGGGAGCGCGGCGGAGGCAAGGCGGCGGGGCGTCACGCTTTCGTGGCCCTTTCGGCCTTTCGCGCGGCAAGGATCGCGGCGCCGAGCCGGCCGAGGGCGTCTTTCAGCCCGTCCTCGCCGATGCCGCCGACGGCCTCGCCGATGCGGCCTCTCTCCGCTTCGTCGAGGCGGATGGCGGGGGGACGCTTCGCCGTCGCGGCGCGCCGGACCGGCCCCTGCTTCAGGACGAGGCGGCCGATGCAGCGCCAGCCGTAATGGGTGTTGACCCGCTCGACGATCAGCGGCGCGAGATGCTGCATTTCGAGGGCGAAGGCGCTCTCGACCCGCACCACCAGGGCGGCGGGGTCCGGCCGCGCCTCCGGGTCGGCGCCGGCGGGGCGGCGTTTCCACTCGACCTTGAGGGGCTGCGTGAAGCCGGCGAGGCGCTCGCCGACGATCTCCGGCCAGGCGACGATCACGTCGGCCGAGGCGAAGCCCTGCGCCGCAAGGCTCGGGCCGAGGCAGCCCTCGACGAAGTCGGCCAGGGGCCGCGTTGTGCGTTTGGCGCGTCGCATCGTTCCCTTTTTCCGCGGCCCCGCTATTCCAGGGCACATGCTAGCGTCACCGCCCCGCGCCGCCAAACCGGAAAGCCGCGACCTCCTCGCCTGGTACGACCGCCACCGCCGCGACCTGCCCTGGCGGGCAAGGCCCGGCGAGGCCGCCGATCCCTATCGGGTCTGGCTGTCGGAGATCATGCTGCAGCAGACGACGGTCGCGGCGGTGAAGCCGTTCTACGAGCGTTTTCTGATGCGCTTCCCGGATGTCGAGGCCCTTGCCGCGGCCCCGACCGAGGCGGTGATGCAGGCCTGGGCCGGCCTCGGCTACTATTCCCGCGCCCGCAACCTCCATGCCTGCGCGAGGGCCGTGGTCGCGCGCCATGGCGGCCGCTTCCCCGCGACGGAGGCGGAGCTTCTGGCGCTTCCCGGCATCGGCGCCTACACCGCCGCGGCCGTCGCGGCGATCGCCTTCGATCGCAGGACCGCGGCCGTCGACGGCAATGTCGAGCGGGTGGTGACGCGGCTCTTCGCGGTCGAGGCGGCGCTGCCGAAGGCGAAGGGCGCGGTGCGGGCGCTGGCCGAGGCGCTGGTGCCGGAGAAGCGGGCCGGCGATTTCGCGCAGGCCTTGATGGATCTCGGCGCCACGATCTGCACGCCGAAGCGTCCGGCCTGCGCGCTTTGCCCGTGGCTCCCGCCCTGCCGCGCCCGGGCGGCCGGCTTGCAGGAGACCTTTCCGCGCAAGGAGAGGAAGGTCGAGGGCGCCTTGCGCCGCGGCGCCGCCTTCGTCGTGCTGCGCGCGGACGACGCGATCCTGTTGCGCACGCGGCCGCCGAAGGGCCTCCTCGGCGGCATGGCGGAGGTGCCGACGAGCGCCTTCGAGCCCGGCTACGATCCCGCCGCCGCGATGCTCGACGCGCCCCTGGACGCCCGCTGGCGCCGCCTGCCGGGGATCGTGCGCCACGTCTTCACGCATTTTCCCCTCGAACTCACCGTCCTCCTCGCCAGGGTCCCCCGCGGCACCGAGGCCCCCGCCGGCGCCCGCTGGACCCCCCGCAACGCGCTCGCCGGGGAGGCGCTGCCCGGGCTGATGCGAAAGGTCCTGGCGCACGCGCTCGAGGGAATGACAGCCAAGGCGAATTGAGCGCCCCTCGCCTCTCCCCGCTTGCGGGGAGAGGCGGCGCGAGGGGCGCGCGGGGCGTGCCGAATAGCGCCCTCGCCGCGACGAGGCCGAGGACTCGATTGGCGGCCGTCACCGCCGACGCCTCGTGCGATCGACGACAGCGAAATCTCCGAAAGCTTCATCCGCGGCTCGGGGCCCGGCGGGCAGAACGTCAACAAGGTCGCGACCGCGGTGCAGCTGCGCTTCGACGCGCGCGCCTCGCCGTCCCTGCCCGAGGATGTGCGGGCGCGGCTCGAACGGCTCGCCGGGCGGCGGCTGACGGCGGACGGCGTCATCGTCATCACGGCCCAGCGGCACCGCACCCAGGAGCGCAACCGCGAGGACGCCCTCGCGCGCCTTGTCGATCTCATCCGCGCCGCGGCCGAACGCCCAAAGCCGCGCCGCCCCACGCGTCCCACCCTCGCCTCGAAGAAGCGCCGCCTCGAGACGAAAGCGAAGCGGGGGCAGGTGAAGCGGTTGCGCGGGGAGGTGGGGGAGTGAAGTCGTGGGTCGTGAAGTCGTCGGTCGTGGGTCGTGGGTCGTCGGTCGTCGGTCGTGAGTAGTGAGTAGTGAGTAGTGAGTAGTGAGTAGTGAGTAGTGAGTAGTGAGTAGTGGAACGTAAATCGGACCTTTTCACCGCTGCTTGTTAGTGCGACTACACGACCCACGACCCACGACCCACGACTTCACGACTTCACGACCCACGACTTCACGACTTCACGACCCACGACTTCACGCCCCACGCCCCACGTCCTACGCCCCCGCCGCCGGCGGATACCCATGCTCCGCGCCGCGAAAATCCCGCACCGTGAAGCAGCCGTCGCGGCCGGCGATCGCGGCGGCGGCGATGGGGGCCTTGCCGTGGCCGCCGGGGATGTCGAGGACATAGGTCGGCTGGCAGAGGCCTGAGAGGCGCCCGCGCAAAGCCGCGACGAGGGCCTGGCCCTCCTCGATGGGGAGGCGGAAATGGGCCGTGCCGGGGGCGAGGTCCGGGTGGTGCAGGTAGTAGGGCTTGATGCGGCACTCGACGAAGGCGCGCATCAGGGCCGACAGGGTCTCGACGTCGTCGTTGATGCCGCGCAGGAGCACGGTCTGGCTCAGCATGACGATGCCGGCGTCGACGAGCTTTGCGCAGGCCGCGCGCGCCGCCGGCGTCAGCTCGCGCGGGTGGTTCGCGTGCAGCGCGACGTAGACCGTCTTGCCGCTGGCCTTGAGGGCGGCGACGAGATCGGCATCGATGCGCGCGGGCTCGACCGCCGGCATCCGGGTGTGGAAACGGACGATCCTCACGTGCGCGATGCCCGCGAGGCGCTCGCCGATCGCGGCGAGGCGGCGCGGCGACAAGACGAGGGGATCGCCGCCGGTCAGGATCACCTCCCAGATGGCGGGATCGGCGGCGATGTAGGCAAGCGCCCGGTCCAGCGCCTCCGGCCCGAGGGTGCCCTCGCCCTGCGGGCCGACGCTCTCGCGCCGGAAGCAGAAGCGGCAATAGACCGGGCAGACATGCACCGCCTTGAGCAGCACCCGGTCCGGGTAGCGGTGCACGATGCCCTCGACCGGCGAATGCGCCGCGTCGCCGATCGGATCGGCCCGCTCCTCCGGGGCGGCGATCAGTTCGCGCGGGTCCGGCACGAACTGGCGGGCGATGGGATCGGCCGCGTCGCCGGGGACGATCAGGTCCGCCATCGCCGGGGAGACCGCGACGGCATAGCGCGCCGCCACGGCGTCGAGGGCGGGCCGCAGGGCGGGCGCGGCGAGGCCCGCGGCGACGAGGTCGGCGGGCGTGCGGAGCGTCGCGCGGGTCATGGACGCGCGCGCCTTCCAAGATGAGGCGCCGCTTCGCCTCTCCCCGCTTGCGGGGAGAGGGTTCGGTTTTCGGCCGAACGAGCGGAGCGAAGCGGAGCGGGGGTGAGGGGACGGTGCGGAAAGAAGCGCCTTCCCCGACGCAGCGCCTCCTTCGTCGCCGCCCCCTCACCCTCGCCTGCTGCGCAGGCTTGCTGCCTTCGGCAGCCCTCTCCCCGCAAGCGGGGAGAGGCGAATCGCGCTCTTTTTCGAGCGCTTGCAGCCGCAGCCGCGATGGGTGCATTCCTCGCCCGCGCGGAGAGGCGATCGAGGCGCGTCCCCCTCATCGTCCCGGCTCCGGCACCGGCGCCCACATCACCTGCTCGATCCGGGAGGCGCCGGCGGCGAGCATGACGAGGCGGTCGAGGCCGAGGGCGATGCCGCTCGCCTCCGGCATCCGGGCGAGGGCGGCCAAAAAATCCTCGTCGAGGGGGTAGCGCTCGCCGTAGACCCGCATCTTCTCGTCCATCTCGTCCTCGAAGCGCCGGCGCTGCTCGGCCGGGTCCGTCAATTCGCCGAAGGCGTTCGCGAGTTCAACCCCGCAGGCGTAAAGTTCGAACCGCTCCGCAAGCCGCGGATCGTGCCGCGTCGGCCGCGCCAGGGCCGCCTCGGCGACCGGGTATTCGTCGAGGATGGTGGCGCGGCCCTCGCCGAGCCGCGGCTCGACGCGCTCGACGAGGACGCGGCTGAAGAGATCCGACCAGGTGTCGTCCGGCGCCTGCCGGATGCCCGCGTCCGCGACCTGGGCGGAGAGGTCCGCGCGGTCGCACCCCCCGGACCGGTCGAGACTGCGCAAGAGGTCGATGCCGGCAAAGCGCGAAAACGCCTCGGCGACCGTGATCCGCTCCGGCTCCCGGAGCGGGTCCATGGTCCGGCCGCGGAAGCTAAAGGCGCGCGTCCCGGCCGCCTGCGCCGCGAGGGCGAGCACCGCGCCGCAATCGGCCATCAGGCTCTCGTAGGTCTCGCCGGCCCGGTACCATTCGAGCATCGTGAATTCGGGATGGTGCAGCGGCCCGCGCTCGCGGTTGCGGTACACCCGCGCGAAGGAGGCGATGCGGGGCTCGCCGGCGGCCAGGAGCTTCTTGCAGGCAAATTCCGGCGAGGTGTGGAGATAGAGCGGCTGCGGCGTCCCGTCGGGCGAAAGCGCCTCGGTCGCGAAGGCGTGCAGATGCGCCTCGTTGCCGGGGGAGACCTGGAGCGCCGCCGGCTCGACCTCGACGAAGTCCCGCGCGGCGAAGAAGGCGCGCAGGGCCGCGACGATCCGGTTCCGCGCGAGGAGGAACGGGCGCCGGTCCGCATGGACGTGAGGCATCCACCAGGGGGAGGGGGGCTCGGGCACGGGCTTTCGTTGCGAACGGGGCGGTCCGGTTCGCCCCGGACGCCGACTTATATCCGACCTCGACCTGACAACAGCATCAGCGCCAGCACGCCCACAGCAAAACACTGCAAATAGACAAGCCTTCTCAGGGCTGTCAGCCGGCGCAGAAGCGAGATCGTGTTGAGGAGAGCGTGAGCCGCGTCCTGGCGGGTGTGCGCGATCAAGATGTCTCTCGTCGTGTCGTCGAAGTCATAGGGCTGGGGTCGCGAAGCGCCGCGACCGAGATCGCCCTCAAGCGTCTCGAAACCGACGGCGTAGTTGTCCCAATTGTCGCCCTTCATTCCGAGAGACCTTTGCGACTCGATTGCCGCGCGTAGCCTGCTTGCTGTCTGGGTCACGCCGTCCCCCCGTGCCGGTTGCCGCCGATTCGCGTATCCGCCGGCTTCGCCGCGCGGCGAAGCCCATCCTACGATGGATCGGCAATGTTGTAATGCCCCGGCAGGCGGCGGGACGACTGGCGGATCGCGCCGGAATGGGCTAGGTGCGGCCGCGACAGATTGCCGAACGGGCGCCGCCGCGGCCGCCCTCCATGTCACAAGGAACGCTTTCCGTGAAGGTCATCGCCTCCTCGCTCCGCAAGGGCAACGTCGTCGACATGGACGGCAGGCTCTACGTCGTCCTGACGGCCCAGAACATCCATCCCGGCAAGGGCACCCCGGTGACGCAGCTCGACATGCGCCGCATCTCGGACGGGGTGAAGGTCTCGGAGCGCTACCGCACCACGGAGCAGGTCGAGCGCGCCTTCGTCGAGGACCGCGAATACACCTTCCTCTACCAGGACGGCGAGGGCTTCCACTTCATGAACCCGGAGACCTACGACCAGGTCCCCGTGACGGAGGAGATCGTCGGCGATCAGGCCGCCTATCTTCAGGAGGGCATGGCGGTGATGCTCTCGGTCCATAACGGCATCCCGATCGCCATCGAGCTGCCGCAGCGGGTCACCCTCGAGATCGTCGAGACCGAGCCGGCGATGAAGGGCCAGACCGCGTCCTCCTCCTACAAGCCGGCGAAGCTCTCGAACGGCCTGCGCACCCTGGTGCCGCCGCACATCACCGCCGGCACCCGCGTCGTCATCATGACCGCCGACGGCTCCTACGTGGAGCGGGCGAAGGACTGAGCGCGGCGCCCCGCCCGGGCGCGGCCGTGCCCGCCCTCAACCCGCTCGTCGTCGACAGCGGCTCGCCGCCGATCCCGAAGCGCAGGGCTGGACCGGCGCCTATGCCGGCGCCCGCGGCCCCCTGATCGACCTCTCCCAGGCGGCGCCGGGCACGCCGCCGCCGGCGGCGTTCCTCGCCCGCCTCGCCGCGGCCGCGGGCGCCGCGGCGGGCGCCCACTACGGCCCGATCGCCGGCGACGAGGCGCTCCGGGAGGCCTACGCGGCCGATGTCGGCGCGCTCTACGGCGGCGAGCGTCGCGGCGGGAGAGGTGGCGATCACCGCCGGCTGCAACCTCGCCTTTTTCGCGGCCATGCTGGCGATCGCGCGGGCCGGCGACGCGGTGCTCCTGCCGACGCCCTGGTACTTCAACCATCAGACTTCCCTCGCCATGCTCGGCATCGAGGCGCGGGCCCTGCCCTGCGCGCCGGAGGCCGGCTTCGTGCCCGCGCTCGCGGATGCGGAGGGGCTGATCGACGGGCGCGTGCGCGCGATCGTCCTCGTGACGCCGAACAACCCGACCGGGGCGGTCTATCCGGCGCATGTCGTCGAGGCGTTCGCGGAGCTCTGCCGCCGGCACGGCATTTTTCTCGTCATCGACGAGACTTACCGCGATTTCCTGCCGCGCCGGCACGAACCGCGCCGCACGGGCTTTTCTCGAGTCGCCGGCTGGCGCGCCCACGTCATCCAGCTCTATTCCTTCTCGAAGAGCCTACGCGATCCCCGGCCACCGCGCGGGGCAATCCTCGCCGGCGCCCCGGTGATCGGGGAGATCGCGAAGGTGCTCGATTGCGTCCAGATCTGCGCGCCCCGCACGGCGCAGGCCGCGCTGCCCTGGGCCATCGACGGCCCTCGCCGGCTGGCGCGAGGAGAACCGGGCCGAGATCAACCGCCGCGCCGAGGCCTTTCGTGACGCGCTGGCACCGCTCCCGGGCTGGCGGATCGAACTCGGTCGGAGCGTACTTCGCCTATCTGCGCCACCCATTTCCGGGGCGGACCGCGCGCGAGGTCGCCGAGCGGCTGGCCAAGGAGCGCGGCGTCCTCTGCCCTCCCGGGCAGCTATTTCGGCCCCGGACAGGAGAGCCATCTCCGCGTCGCCTTCGCCAATGTCGGGACGGAGGTGCTGGCCGGGCCTGGGAGAGCGGCTGCGGGGGTTTTGAGAGGGGTTTCGCGGTTCGCCTCTCCCCGCTTGCGGGGAGAGGGCCGCCGAAGGCGGCACATCCTGTCGAAGCAGGCGAGGGTGAGGGGGCGGCGACGAAGGAGGCGCTGGCGATCGTCCTCGAAGGGCGCCTCCTCCGGACGACGCCCGCCTCGCCCCCGCTTCGTCTTCGGCTCCGCTCGTTCGGCCGAAGGCCGTGAACCCGTCATTCGCTTCCCCGCAAGCGTTCTGGTGTAGAGGCGGACCCGCGCCTTCTCCGAGCGAAGGGCGCGGCGCTAGCGGACGCCTCGTCGAGACGGGCGAATTGCGCCGGACGTCCATTGCGGCGCTTCGCGCGGCGGACGATCATCGCCTGGAAGCGCTTCTGGCGTTCGCGCGATCCTGAACCTGAGGAGATCGGCCATGTCGAAAGCCGCCGCGGGCGGGGCGAAGGGGGCGCCGGCCGGGTGCTATTACGGCACCTATCTCAAGCTCGACCAGCTCCTCTCCGCCCAGCAGCCGGCGAGCGACGCGGCGGGCAAGCCCGCCCATGACGAGATGCTCTTCATCACCGTGCACCAGGTCTACGAGCTCTGGTTCAAGCAGATCCTGCACGAGCTGACGCGCATCGAGACCGACTTCGTCGAGAAATCCGGTCGACGACCGCGAGCTCGGGCGGATCATCCACGGCCTCATCCGCATCCACGAGATCCTGAAGCTTCTCGTGCACCAGCTCGACGTCATGGAGACCATGACGCCCCTCGATTTCCTCGATTTCCGCGACCTGCTCTATCCCGGCCTCCGGCTTCCAGTCGGCGCAGTTCCGGCGAGATCGAGATCCGCCTCGGCCTGCCGCAGCGAGACGCGCCTCGCCTTCGACCGCGCCCCCTTCGAGTCGAAGCTGTCGGATGCCGATCGCGAACGCCTGCGCCGCGCCGCCGCGCGGCCGAGCCTGCTTGACGCTCCTCGACGCCTGGCTCGCCCGCACGCCCTTCGTCGACTGGGGCGGCACGCCGCTTCCGGCGAAGCCTATCGGGCCGCCGTCGTGCGCATGCTTTACGCGGACGCGCAAAAGGTGCGCGGCGATGCCCTGCTCTCGTCGCAGCAGCGCGCCGCGCGAGGCCCTGGCGATCGAGGCGGCGCTGAAGAATTTTTCCGCGATCTTCGATCGACGCCGCCGATGCGGCGCCTGGCGCATGTCGGGGCGGGCGATCGAGGCGGCGCTCCTCATCACCCTCTACCGGGACGAGCCGGCGCTGAACCAGGCCTTCCGCCTGCTCCAGGCGCTCATGGACGTGGACGAGACCATGACGCTGTGGCGCTATCGGCACGCGCTCATGGTCAGCCGGATGCTCGGCGTGAAGGTCGGCACCGGCGGCTCGTCGGGCCACGATTACCTGCGCGCGACGGCCGAGCGGCACGGCATCTTCACGGACCTCTTCCGTCTCTCGACCTATCTCATCCCGCGCTCGGCCCTGCCGCCCTGCCGGCGCCCGTCGCCCGCGGCATGGGCTTCGTCTACGCGGAAGATCTAGGCGAACTCAGGCTGACGACATCATGGGCTCGTCATCGCGCGGCCGCCGCGGCCGGCTGCGATCGCCCGCGGCACGAGCTTCGTCGGAGAGACCAGGCAACCAGTGGAGTAAATCTGTGCTCGACCTTGCCCGCCATTTCTCGCGCTTTTCGCGCGGCGGACCCGGAGCGCATCCATCTTGCCGCGCACAGCCATCATTACTGGCCGGACGTCACCTTCGCGCGCAGAGCCTTTGCTGGGAGGACGCGGCGCGCCACGCGGACGAGAAATGGGACGTCGTCTTCGGCGAAGTCATACCGGCCGTGCAGGCGCGGCGTCGCCGCGCATCCTGAACCTGCCCGATCCCGCGACGATCGCGGTGGCGCCGAACACGCACGATTTCCTGCGCCGGCTGCTTGTCCGTGCCTGCCGCTCGGGCGACCGACCCGCATCCTCACCACGGACGGGGAGTTTCATTCGCTGACGCGGCAGATCGCGCGGCTGGAGGAGGACGGACTCGTCACGGTCGAGCGCGTGCCGGCGGAGCCCGCGGCGACGTTTCCGCAGCGCTTCGCGCAGGCCGCGCGGCGCGGCGGGCACGATCTCGTCTATGTCAGCCAGGTCTTCTTCAATTCCGGCGCCACGAGCGGCGATCTTTTCGCGCTCGCGAGCGCGGTGCGCGATCCGCGAACGCTCGTCGCGATCGACGGCTATCACGGCTTCATGGCGGTGCCGACCGATCTTGCGGCCGTCGCGGACCGGGTCTTCTACATCGCCGGCGGCTACAAGTACGCGATGGCGGGGGAGGGCGCCTGCTTCATGCATTGCCCGCCGGGTTATGCGCCGCGCCCGCGCGACACCGGCTGGTTCGCGGCCTTCGGCGCGCTGACGGAGAAGCAGAAGGGCGTGCCCTACGGCGCCGACGGCTCGCGCTTTCTCGGCGCCACCTTCGATCCCTCGGGCCTCTACCGGATGCGCGCGGTGTTCGCATGGCTGGAGGAGATCGGCCTGACGGTCGCGGCGATTCACGCCCACGTCCTCGCCCTGCAAAAGGACTTTCTCGACCGCGTGCGCAGCGGCGCCATCGCCGGCCTCGACGGCGCCCGGCTCGTCACGCCGATGGCGGATCCGCGCCGCGGCCACTTCCTCACCTTCGAGACGCCGCGCGCCGAGGCGCTGTACCGCGACCTCCTCGCCCGCCGCATCGTCACCGACGTCCGCGGCCCCCGCATCCGCTTCGGCTTCGGCTGCTACCACGAGGCCCGCGACATCGCCCGCGCGGTCGAGCGGATGTCCGCTCCCGCCGAGACGTGACGAGCGCCGATCGCCTCTCCCGCAAGCCTAGCGGATTCACAGATCGTCTTCCCGGATGGGGAGTGCCTCAAACCATGCAAGCTGGGCCTTCCCTCCCCTAAGGGGAGGGTCAGGGTGGGGTGATCGCGCGCAGCGCGAGTGCGTGCCGCGAGAGCGCAGAAGGCGCTCCTGATAGCGCCGCGCCCTTCGCTTCCTCGCTTCGCTCGGAATCACCCCACCCTGACCCTCCCCTTAGGGGAGGGAAGGCGCGTCCTTTGTCACGCCGAGCGAGATGTGGGCGTCCCCTAGCCCCGCTTGCGGGGAGAGGGCGCCTACGCCGCCGCGGACAAACCCCCTGCGCGCTCGATGAAGGCCGCGACGGCGTCGACGCCGTCGCCGGCGCGGACGTTGGTGAAGACGAAGGGGCGCTCGCCGCGCATCCTTTGGGCGTCGCGCTCCATCACCTCGAGGTCGGCGCCGACGTAAGGGGCGAGGTCGATCTTGTTGATCACGAGGAGGTCCGAGCGGGTGATGCCGGGGCCGCCCTTGCGCGGGATCTTCTCGCCGCCCGAGACGTCGATGACGTAGATCGTCAGATCGGCAAGCTCGGGCGAAAAGGTCGCCGCGAGGTTGTCGCCGCCGGATTCGACGAGGATCAGGTCGAGGCGCGGGAATCGGCGCCGCATCGTCTCGATGGCGGCGAGGTTGATCGAGCAATCCTCGCGGATCGCCGTGTGCGGGCAGCCGCCGGTCTCGACGCCCATGATGCGCTCTTCCGGCAGCGCGCCGGCGACCGTCAGAAGGCGCGCATCCTCCTTGGTGTAGATGTCGTTGGTGATGGCGCAGAGATCGTAGCGGTCGCGGAAGCGCTTGCAGAGCGCTTCCATCAGCGCCGTCTTGCCCGAGCCGACCGGGCCGCCGATGCCGACGCGCAGGGGGCCGTGCGCGGAGAAGGTCATGAGCGGAAAAGCCTCGTGTACTGGGTTTCGTGACGGAGCGCCGCGAGATCCGAGCGGAAGGCGGCGCCGCCGAGATCGTCGAGGGTGAGGTCGAGGGCCTCGGCCGCGAGCCCCTCGACGGCGGGGATCAGCGCGGCGAGGACCCGCTGCCCGTCGGTCTGGCCGACGATGCCGAGGCGAACGGCGGCGGAGACGAGGTTCGAGACGAAGGCGAGAACGGAGGCGCGCAAGAGCGTCGGGCGAGGGGCACCGCCATGGCCCGCCGCCGCGGCGCCGACCGCGACCGGATAGGCGATCGGACCGTCAAGGACCTTGTCGCGCAGCCGGGTCGCGGTTTCGCAGGGCCAGGACCGCGCGATGGCGAGCGAGGAAGGCGTCGCCCTGCGTCGTCGTCTCGAGCCGCCGCTCGGCGGAGGAGGCGAGCGCCAGCGCCAGCTCCGCCGCCGCCAAAAGCGCCCCGTCGTCGCCGGCGCTTGCGGCACGAAAGGCCTCGGCGAGCAGGATCGCGTCGTTGCGCGCCGCGCCATGCGCGAGAAGGTCGGCGAGCCACGCCTCGAGGCTCGCGGCGTCGCGGACGTCGCCCGCCTCCTGCGCCCATTCGAGCCCGTGCGAATAGGCGAAGGCGCCGACCGGGAAGGACGGCGACAGCCAGACGAGAAGCGGCAGCGGAATCTGTCATCGATGCTCGTGCTTGTGCTTGGCCGTGGGTGCTCGTGATCGTGCTCGTGCTCGTGATCGTGATCGTGGTGATGGTCGTGATCGTGGTGGTGGTGCTCGTGGCTATGCGCGTGCGCATCGGCGTGAGCGTGCGCGTGGCCGTGCTCATGATGGGCATGGCCGTGGTCGTGCCCGCAATCGTGCTCGTAGGCGCCGCCCTCCGGCTGGAACGGGCGCATCACGGCGCTCGCCGTGCAGCCCAGGCCGCGCACCATCTCTTCGAGGACGTGATCCTCCTCGATGTAGACCGCGTCGGCCGGCGATCTCGGCGGGCGTGTGCCGGTTGCCGATGTGCTAGACGACCCGCAGCGAGCCGCAGCGGGATTTTCGGCCCGGATCTCGATGAGCCGCTGCGGCGCCGCCTTGACGACGACGAGCCGGCCGTCCTCGAGCTTCAGCGCGTCGCCGTCGGCAAGGCTCGTCGCGCGGTCGAGGTCGAGGAGGAAGTCGAGCCCGCCTTCGCCCTTCAGCGCGATGCGGCGGCGGTTGCGGCCCTCGTGGTCGAGCGTGACCGTGTCGACGACCCGCTCGGCCTTGACGGCGGGCTTGCGGACGATGGCGGTGGCGCGCAGCATGGTGTTGTTCCTTCAAAAATCGAACCGGTGTTCCTCGCCTCTCCCCGCTTGCGGGGAGAGGGTTCGGCCTGCGGCCGAACGAGCGGAGCGAAGCCGAAGCGGGGGTGAGGGGGCGGTGCCGGAAGAGGCGCCTCCTTCGTCGCCGCCCCCTCACCCTCGCCCGCTTCGCGGGCTTGCTGCCTTCGGCAGCCCTCTCCCCGCAAGCGGGGAGAGGCGAAGGCGCCTCAGAACAGGAAATACCTCTGCGCCAGGGGTAGCACCGTTGCGGGTTCGCAGACCAGCAATTCGCCGTCCGCGGTCACGCGGTAGGTCTCGGGGTCGACCTCGATGACCGGCGTCGCGCCGTTGTGGATCATCGAGCCTTGGAGATGCCGCCGCGCACGTTCTCGACGGCGACGAGCGCGCTTGTCGAGGCCGAGGCGCTGGCCTTGCAGCCCCGATGGCGAGCGCCGCCTGCGACACGAAGGTCAGCGAGGTCGCCGTGCGCGCCTTGCCGAAGGCGCCGAACATCGGCCGGTAATGCACCGGCTGCGGCGTCGGGATCGAGGCGTTCGGGTCGCCCATCGGCGCCGCCGCGATGGCGCCGCCCTTGACGATGAGGTCCGGCTTGACGCCGAAGAAGGCCGGCGACCAGAGCACGAGGTCGGCGAACTTGCCCTCCTCGACCGAGCCGATCTGCTCGCGAGACCCCGTGCGCGATCGCCGGGTTGATGGTGTATTTCGCGAGATAGCGCTTGACGCGGAAATTGTCGGCGCCGGTGCCGCGGTCCTCGGCAAGCGGCGCCGCGCTGCGTCTTCATCTTGTGCGCGGTCTGCCAGGTCCGCGTGATGACCTCGCCGATGCGGCCCATGGCCTGGCTGTCCGAGGACATCATCGAGAGCGCGCCGAGATCGTGCAGGATGTCCTCCGCGGCGATCGTCTCCTTGCGGATGCGGCTCTCGGCGAAGGCGAGGTCCTCGGCGATCGACGGGTCGAGATGGTGGCAGACCATCAGCATGTCGAGATGCTCGTCGAGGGTGTTGACCGTGAACGGCCGCGTCGGGTTCGTCGAGGAGGGCAGCACGTTCGGCAGCCCCGCGACCTTGATGATGTCCGGCGCATGGCCGCCGCCGGCGCCCTCGGTGTGGAAGGCGTGGATGGTGCGGCCCTTGAAGGCGCGCGATGGTGTCCTCGACGAAGCCGGATTCGTTCAGCGTGTCGGTGTGGATCATCACCTGGACGTCGTGGTCGTCGGCGACGGCGAGGCAATTGTCGATCGCCGCCGGCGTCGTGCCCCAGTCCTCGTGCAGCTTCAGCGCGCAGGCGCCGGCCTTCGATCATCTCGACGAGGGCGGCGGGGAGCGAGGCGTTGCCCTTGCCGGAAAAGCCGAGATTCATCGGGAAGGCATCGGCCGCGCGCAGCATCATCTCGAGATGCCAGGGCCCGGGCGTGCAGGTCGTCGCCGCGGTGCCCGCGGCGGGGCCGGTGCCGCCGCCGAGCATCGAGGTGAGGCCCGACATCAGCGCGTCCTCGATCTGCTGCGGGCAGATGAAATGGATGTGGCTGTCGAAGCCGCCGGCGGTGAGGATCTTGCCCTCGCCGGCGATCACCTCCGTGCCGGGGCCGACGACGATGTCGACGTCCGGCTGGATGTCCGGATTGCCGGCCTTGCCGATCGCTGTGGATGCGCCCGTCCTTCAGGCCGACATCGGCCTTCACGATGCCCCAATGGTCGAGGATCAGCGCGTTGGTGATCACCGTGTCGACGGCGCCTCGCTGCGTTCGTCGCCTGGCTCTGGCCCATGCCGTCGCGGATGACCTTGCCGCCGCCGAACTTCACCTCCTCGCCGTAGGTGGTGAAGTCGCGCTCGACCTTGATCACGAGGTCGGTATCGGCGAGCCGCACCGTGTCGCCGGTCGTCGGCCCGAACATGCCCGCATAGGACGAGCGCGGATAGGAGAAGGCCATGGGGGCGGTTTCCTTTCAGAGTTCGGCGTCTCGCCTCTCCCCGCTTGCGGGGAGAGGGCTGCCGAAGGCAGCAAGCCTGCGCAGCAGGCGAGGGTGAGGGGGCGTCTCCGGAAAAGGCGCAGTGGCGCGGCAAGGCGCCTCTTCCTGCACCGCCCCCTCACCCGCGCTTCGCTTCGCTCCGCTTGTTCGGCCGAAGGCCGAACCCTCTCCCCGCAAGCGGGGAGAGGCGAATCCGCGCCCTTCCACGCCCACGCTCACAGCCCGCCCATCACGGCGCCGCGGAAGCCGTAGACCTCGCGGGTTCCGGCAAGCGCGATGAGGCGCACGTCGCGGCTCTGGCCGGGCTCGAAGCGCACCGCGGTGCCGGCGGGGATGTCGAGGCGCATGCCGCGGGCCTTCTCGCGCTCGAAGCGCAGGGCCGGGTTCGTCTCGAAGAAATGGTAGTGCGAGCCGACCTGGATCGGCCGGTCGCCGGTATTGGCGACGGTGAGCACGATCGCCTCGCGGCCGGCGTTGAGGACGAGGTCGCCCGGCGCGGTGACGATCTCGCCGGGCTCGAGGGCGCCGCTCCAGCCGCGGATCGGCCGGTGCACGGTGACGAGCTTGGTGCCGTCCGGAAAGGTCGCCTCGACCTGGACGTCGTGGATCATCTCGGCGATGCCGTCCATGACCTGGTCGGCGGCGAGGACGTGCGCGCCGGCCTCCATCAGGTCGGCGACGGTGCGGCCGTCGCGGGCGCCCTCGACGACGAAGTCGGTGATCAGCGCGACGGCCTCCGGATAGTTGAGCTTGACGCCGCGCTCGAGGCGCCGGCGCGCCACCATCGCCGCCATGGCGACGAGGAGCTTGTCCTTCTCGCGGGGGGACAACTGCATCGAAAAACCTCAGCTCTGCCAGGAGCGCGGCATCGGCGCGCCGCGGAAGCGGGCGAGGAAGCGGACGAGATCGGCGCGCAAGGCCTGCGGGTCGAAGGACAAGAAGCGTGCCACGAGAAGACCGTCCCAGGCGCTGGCGCCGCATTCGCAGCGCGCGTCGGCAAGATGCGCCCGCGCCTCGTCGAGGCGGCCTTCGGCGTCGGGCGCGACATGCAGCACGGCGGCGACCGCGCGCGCGCCGCCGCCCAGCGCCGGGCGGTCGAGGAGGGCGCGCGACCGGCCCGTCGAGGCGCACGTCCTCGGCGAGGACGAGGCGGCCGCCGCGGCGGATGCGCCAGCGGTCGAGGAAGCGGCCCGATCGCGACGCTCTCGCCCATGGCGAGACGGCCGAAGACGGTGCTCTCGACGAGGGTCAGGCTCGAATCGGCGGCGAAGCTCCGCATCGAGCCGGCGCCGGAAGCGCGGCTCCGTCGAACAGGATCTGCTCCTGCGGCAGCCAGGCGAGGCGGGCGCCCGCGGCAAGGGCGAGCCGCACGGAAATCTCTCGTCTCGGCGCCGTCGGAGCGGTAGATCTTTTCCGCCGCCTGCGTCGTCAGCACGGCCTTGGCGCCTTCCCCGAGGGCGACCTCGACCGTCAGGCGGTCGCCGCCGGCCATGCCGCCGCCGGTATTGATGAGCACGCCCTCGCAGGTCTCGCCCTTCGGGAAGCGCAGGCGGTAGCCGCCGCTCTCGGCGATGGTCATGGGCCGCGAGAATCGGCCCGTCCGCGCGACCGTGAGCCGCACGCCCCCCGCCGCCCGCACGAAGGCGGGCAGCCGCCGCGCATCCGCTGGCGTCGTCATCAGCATCGCGAGAGCATCGCCGCGGCGGGCAGGGGGTGCAAGGGTCGAGGCGAGGACGCTGCCTGGGAATTGGGCAGAAATTTGCCGAGGAAGCGGGCGGGGGCAGGGCGCCGATTCGCCTCTCCCCGCCTGCGGGAGAGGGTTTCGATCGCAGATCGAAACAAGCGGAGCGAAGCGAAGCGGGGGTGAGGGGGCGGCGCAGGATCAAGGCGCCCGGCCGGTGCCGCCGCGCCCTTCTCGTCACCGCCCCCTCACCCTCGCCTGCTTCGCAGGCTTGCCGCCTTCGGCGGCCCTCTCCCCGCAAGCGGGGAGAGGCGAATGGGAGCCTTCAATACGCGATCTTGTCCGCCTTCTTCAGCCAATCGCGAAAGATCGCGGCGGCTTCCTCGTCCGGGACGCGGTGGGTCGGGATCGGCGCTCCTCGATCGGCTTCGGAATTTCGTCGTAGAGGAGCTGGTCGTCGAAGCCGATCGCGGCCGCCTCCTCGCGGGTGTTGGCGAAGACGATGCGCGAGACCCGGGCCCAATAGGCCGAGGCGAGGCACATCGGGCAGGGCTCGCAGCTCGCATAGAGCGTCGCGCCGGCAAGCGAGAAGCTGCCGATGGCGGCGCAGGCGCGGCGGATGGCGACGACCTCCGCATGGGCGGTCGGGTCGTTCGTCGAGGTGACCTGGTTCCAGCCCTCGCCGATGACGCGGCCGTCGCGCACGACGACGGAGCCGAACGGGCCGCCGGCGCCGGCCTCCATGTGCTCGCGCGAGAGCGCGACGGCGCGGGCGAGGTGGAGCTTGCTCGTCGGGAGAGAGGGTCATGGGTTCAGGCCCGGTTGCGGAGGTCCGGCGGCGCGATGAGGGCGGCGTTTTTCTCCCGCACCTGCAGCAGTCTGCGCAACCGTCGCGGCGGCGATGATGGCGGGCTCCTTGCCCGCGATTCCCGGCAGGCCGATCGGGCAGGCGAGGGCGCGGATGCGCGCCTCGGGGATGCCGAGGGCGCGATAGCGCGCCTCGAACCGCGCCCGCTTCGTCGCCGAGCCGATCAGCCCGACGAACGGGAACGGCCGCCGCAGGGCCGCCGCCGTCAGCGCCAGGTCGAGGGGATGCGAGTGCGTCACCACGAGGATGAAGGCGTTTTCCGGCGCGCGCGCGATCTCGCCCTCGATGTCGGCCGTGCGCACGGGCGTCGCCGCGGCGGGGATGTGGACCGGAAAGGCGTCGTCGCGCTGATCGATCCAGCGCACCGCGAAGGGCAGGGGCGCGAGCGCGAGGACGAGCGCCCGCCCGACATGGCCGGCGCCGAAGAGGAGGAGCGGCGTCAGCGGATCGGCGATCGGCTCGCGCCAGACGGCGTCCCCTCTCCCGTCCGGGCGAGCGGGGGCAGCCACCCCGTCATCGGGCATTTCGCGCCCCTCCCCCCTTGCGGGGGAGGGCAGGGAGGGGGGTCGGCGCCGACGGGACAAGGACGGCGCTGGTTCGATCCGGTCGGCGTCATACCCCCCTCTCCAACTCTCCCCCGCAAGGGGGGAGAGGGCCTGTCGCGCGTCCGGCGCCTCTTCCGGCACCGCCCCCTCACCCCCGCTCCGCTGCGCTCCGCTCGTTCGGCCGAAGGCCGAACCCTCTCCCCGCAAGCGGGGAGAGGCGGCAGCAACGGTCCGCCGCACGCGCCCGTCGACGAGGCGGCACTCGACCTCGGCGATGCCCTGCGCCTCGGCCGTCGCGAGGGCGGCGAGCTCCTGGCTGTCGCGGGCGTCGAAGGTCTCGACCAAAAGCGTCACCCGGCCGCCGCAGCACTGGCCGAGATCGGGCCCGAGGGCCTGCGACAGGAAGCGGGCCGGGCCGCGGCCGGCATCGAGGGCGTCGCGGGCCTCGGCGAGGAGGCGCCATTCGAGCTCGCCGCCGCCGATGGTGCCGAAAAAGGCGCCGTCCCGCCGCACCGCCATGCGCGCGCCGGCTTCCCGCGGCGCCGAGCCCTCGACCGCGTGCACGCGTGACGAGGGCGGCGCGGCCCTCGTCGACGATCAATTTGACGAGGCGGCGGAAGATGCGCATCTCAGGCGCCTCCGCGCAGGGCCTCGCAGGCGGCAAGGATCGCCTCCGGCGTCGCCGGCGCGTCGAGCGGCACGGGCCGGTCCGGCGCCAGCGCATGGACCGCGTCGGCAAGGGCGCAGAAGACGCAGATCGCGAGCATCAGCGGCGGCTCGCCGACCGCCTTCGAGCGGTAGATCGTGTCGTCGCGGTTGGCGTTCGGATAGAGCGCGACGCGAAAGTCCGCCGGCACGTCGGAGGCGACCGGAATCTTGTAGGTCGAGGGCGCATGCGTCAGAAGCCGGCCCTCGCCGTCGAAGACGAGTTCTTCCGTCGTCAGCCAGCCCATGCCCTGCACGAAGCCGCCCTCGATCTGGCCGAGATCGATCGCCGGATTGAGCGAGCGGCCGACGTCGTGGAGAATGTCGATGCGCGTGACGCGGTTCTCGCCGGTGAGCGTGTCGACGACAACCTCCGCGCAGGCGGCGCCGTAGGCGAAGTAGAAGAACGGCCGCCCGGTCGCCGTGGCACGATCCCAGCTGATCTTCGGCGTCTTGTAGAAGCCCGCTTCCGAGAGCTGCACCCGCGCCATCACGCAGAGCTTCGCGAGCTCGGCGAACGACAGGCTCTCGTTGCCCGCGAAGACGCGGTCGTCGCGGAACTCGATCTCGTCTTCGCCGACGCCGTACTTCTGCGCCGCGACGGCGGCCATGCGGCCGCGGATCGCCTGCGCCGCGATGCGCGCCGCCATGCCGTTGAGGTCGGAGCCGGCCGAGGCCGCGGTCGGCGCCGTGTTCGGCACCTTCGCCGTCGTCGTCGCGGTGATGCGCACGCGCTCCAGCGCGATGCCGAATTCCTCGGCCACCACCTGCGCCACCTTGATGTAGAGCCCCTGGCCCATCTCGGTGCCGCCGTGGTTGAGATGCACCGAGCCGTCCTGGTAGACGTGCACCAGCGCGCCGGCCTGGTTGAGATGGATGAGCGTGAAGCTGATGCCGAACTTCACCGGCGTCAGGGCAAGGCCGCGCTTCAGGATCGGGGAGGTTTCGTTGAAGGCGCGCACGGCCTCGCGCCGGGCGCGGTAGTCGGAGGTGCGCTCCAGCGTCGCGACGATGCCGCGCAGCGTGTCGGCATCCTCGACCGCCATGCCGTAGGGCGTGAGGTTCCCGGCCGGGCCGTAGAGGTTCGCAAGGCGCACGTCGAGCGGGTCGCGGCCGCTCGCCCAGGCGATGCGGTCCATGACGTGCTCGATGACGAGCATCCCCTGCGGCCCGCCGAAGCCGCGGAAGGCGGTGTTCGAGACGGTGTTGGTCTTCAGCCGCTTCGAGCCGACATGCACGGCGGGGAGAAAGTAGGCGTTGTCGGAGTGGAACATGGTGCGGTCGACGACGCCGCTCGACAGATCGGCCGAATAGCCGCAGCGCGCGAGGTGCTCCACGCAATAGCCGAGGACCCGGCCCTCGCCGTCAAAGCCGACCCGCCAGTCGGAGCGGAAATCGTGGCGCTTGCCGGTCAGCATGAAATCGTCGTCGCGGTCGAGGCGGATCTTGCACGGCCGGCCCGTGACCTTCGCGGCGAGGGCCGCGATCGCCGCCCATTGCGTCGCCTGGCTCTCCTTGCCGCCGAAGCCGCCGCCCATCCGCCGCGTCTCGCAGGTGACGTAGGAATCGGGCAGGCCGAGCACCCGCGCGACGACGTGCTGCACCTCGCTCGGATGCTGCGTCGAGGAGACGACGTGGATGTCGCCGTCCTCGCCGGGGATCGCGAGGGCGATCTGGCCTTCGAGGTAGAAGTGCTCCTGGCCGCCGATGCGCAGGGCGCCGTCGAGCGCAGTGCGGCGCGGCCTTCATGCGCGGCGGCGGCATCGCCGCGGCCGAAGGCGTAATCCGGCAGCACGGTCTCGCCGCGCGCCAGCGCATCGTCGATCGTGACGCTCGGCCGCTCCGCCGCGATCTCGACGCGGGCAAGCCGCGCGGCCCGGCGGGCGGCGTCGCGATCGCTCGCGACGACCGCGAACAGGGCCTGGCCGTGGAAGGCGACGTCGCCCTCGACGAACATCGGATCGTCGCCGAAGGCGGGCGAGACGTCGTTCTTGCCGGGAACGTTCGCCGCGGTCAGCACCGCGACGATGCCGGGCGCGGCGCGGACCGCGGACAGGTCGAGCAAGAGCAGGCGGCCGCGGGCCTTCGGCGCGCCGCCGATGGCGATGTGCAGCGTGCCTTCGGGCTCGCGGATGTCGTCGATGTACTGCGCCGCGCCCTGCACGTGCTTGATCGCGGAATCGTGCGGCAGCGCCTGCCGGACATGGCGCAGGACGGGGCCGTCCTCCTCGGCGGCGATGCCTGCGCGCTGCACGGTCTCGTCCATGGCGCTACTCCGCCGCCGCAAGCGTCGGGCGATGGCCGACGATGCGCGTATGCCGGGTGTCGCCGGAGGCGATCTCGGTCAAGGCCTTGAGAAGCACGTTCTTCGCGACGCTCGCGCGATAGGCGGCCGAGGCGCGGTGGTCGCTCATCGGCTGGAAGTCCTGCGCGAGCGCCGCCGCGGCGGCGTTCCACGACGCCGGCTCGTCGAGGGAGATGCCGGCGAGCGCTGCCTCCGTCGCCGGCGCACGCTGCGGAATGCCGGCCATGCCGCCGTAGGCGATGCGCGCCGCGGCGACGCGGCGTCCCGCGAGCGTGAAGCGGAAGGCGCCCATGACGGCGGAGATGTCCTCGTCGAGGCGCTTCGTCACCTTGAAGGCGCGGAAGACCTCGCTTGCCGAAAGCTTCGGCACGACGATGCGGCGCAGATATTCGCCTCGCGCGCGATCCTGCTTGCGGTAGGCGATGAAGAAGTTTTCGAGCGGCAGGGAGCGAAGATCGTCGCCGCGGCGCAGGTCGACCGTCGCGTCGAGGGCGATGAGGGCCGGGGCGAGGTCGCCGATCGGCGAGCCGTTGGCGATGTTGCCGCCGACGGTGCCCGAGGCGCGCACCTGCCAGGAGCCGAAGCGGCGCACGATCTCGCCGAGATCGGGATCGAGCCTTGCGAGGGCCGGATGCGCCGCCGCATGGCTCGCGGTCGCGCCGATGGCGAGCGCGCCGGGCGTCTCCGCGAGCGCATCGAGGCCGGCGACGCGGCCGAGCCAGATCACCTTCTCGATCGGCTGCAGCGCCTTGGTGATCCAGAGCCCGACATCCGTCGCGCCGGCGACGAGGGTCGCGTCGGGATGGGCGAGCATAGAGCCGCGCAAGCGCGTCCTCGCTCGCCGGCGCCGCGAAGAAGCGCCTCTCGTCGCCGACGAAGAGGTCGTCCGCAGCCGCCGCCGCGGCGAGCATTTCCGCCGTCGCCGCGCGGCGCGCGGCAAAGGCGTCCGCGGGCGCGTCCGCGCAAGCCGCGAGGGCGGCGTCGACGATCGGCCGATAGCCGGTGCAGCGGCAGAGGTTCCCGGCGAGGGCGTCGCAGACCGCCTCGCGGGTCAGGGGGCGCGGCGCTTCCTGGTAGAGCGCGAACAGGCTCATCACGATGCCCGGCGTGCAGAAGCCGCATTGCGAGCCGTGCTGCGCCACCATCGCCGCCTGGACCGGATGCAGCCCGTCCGCATCGGCGAGATCCTCGACGGTGACGATTTCGGCTCCGTCGGCCTGGCCGGCGAGGAGGATGCAGGCATTGACCGGCTCGTAGACGAGCCGCCCGTCCCTGAGCCGCCCGAGCGCCACCGTGCAGGCGCCGCAATCGCCCTCCGCGCAACCCTCCTTGGTGCCGAGGCTGCGCTCGGTCAGGCGGAGATGATCGAGCAGCGTCGCGGTCGGAGCGACGTCCGCAAGCTCGACCGCCCGGCCGTTCCGAAGGAAGCGGATCGCGTTCCGTGTGCCCGTCAAAACCCGTCGTCTCCGATTGCGTTCGAGAGGAGAATGGCCCCGCGCCCCGCCGAAGCCAACAGGGCGGACCAAGGCGAAGTGCGCCCTTCGCCTCTCCCCGCTTGCGGGGAGAGGGCTGCCGAAGGCAGCAAGCCTGCGCAGCAGGCGAGGGTGAGGGGGCGGTGCCGAAAGAGGCGCTGCGGTTCGGAAAGGCGCCTCTTCCGGCACCGTCCCCTCACCCCCGCGTCGCTTCGCTCCGCTCGTTCGGCCGAAGGCCGAACCTTCTCCCCGCAAGCGGGGAGAGGCGAACCCGCGTCTTTCGACGAAATGTGCCCGCTGGCCCCGCAAGCGGGGAGAGGCGCGGGAGCTACCCCTCCTTCGGCCGCAGGATCAGCCGGTTGCCGCGGACCTCGTAGGATTGCAGGCGGTCGAGGAAGGTCATGCCGAGGAGGTTCTCGCGCAGCATGCCCGGCTTGGCGACGAGGGCGCGGACGCGCCTTTCGACGATCGGGCCGATGGCGAGGCTGTCGATGACGATCGGGGCCGTCAGGCTGCGGCCGTTCGCGGTCAGGACCGGGATCGTGAAGCTGAGGCCGTCGGGGTGGAAGCCGAGCGCCTCGGCGCCTTCGGCGGTGAGCACGACGGCGCTGGCGCCGGTATCGAAGACGAAGTGCGCCTCGCGTTCGTTGACGCGACCGTTGAGGGTGAAGGTGCCGTCCGCCCGCCGCGCCGCCACGACCTCGCCGGTCGGCGAGACGCTGGTGCGGCCGGTTGCGACCTCGCCGATGAGCCGGTCGAAGGACGTGACGATGACGTCCTGGCGGAAATAGGCGGCGACGAGGACGGCGTAGGCGAGGCTCCACAGGACCGTCGAGCGGATGCCGGCGCCCCAGGAATGCCGGTAGTCGGCGACGACGGCGCCGGCCATGCCCAGCGCGATGCCGAGCATCGCCGTCAGCACGGCGACCTCCCAGGGCGGCAATCCGGCGATGGGCTCGTCGACATAGATCGCGACCAGGGCCGCGACGGCGAGAAGAAGCGTCGAGAAGCCGGCCATCGCTCAGGCCCGCTCGCCTTCGCCGAGGAAGACCCGGCGCATCCGCGCGGGCAGGTCGGCCATGATGCGCAGGCGCTCCTCCTCGGTGAAGCTGAACCAGCGCGCGATCTCCTCGCGCGTGCGCCCGCAGCCCTCGCACAGGCCCGTCTCGGGGTCGAGGAGGCAGACCTTGATGCAGGGAGTTGAGGCGCGGGTCATGGCGAAGGTCAAAGCAAAGATCGTGTCACGGTTCAATTGCGACAAGGAGCCCGAGCAGCGCGGCGATCTCGGCCGCCTGCTGCGCGGCGCCGGCGACGTCCCCGGTCTGGCCGCCGATGAGGCGCGCGGCGAGGCGGGTGAGGCCGAGGCCGGCCAGCGCCGCCAGGGCCGGCATGAGCACGATCGCCAGCGGCGGCAGCTTGACGGAAAGGCCGAGGGCGAGGGTGAGACAGCCGGCGAGGAGGAAGGCGGCGCGCAGGGCGTCCCGATCCGGCCGCCCGACGGTGAAGGAGGCGCCCTCCGCCCGGGCCGGCGGCAGCAGCGCCAGCGGCATCAGGGCGGCCGTCCGGGACAGGGCCGCGGCGATGAGGAGCGCCGCCGCGGCGCCGGAGGCAGGCAGGCGCTCGGCGAGGGCGGCAAGCGCCCCGATCCGGAGCGCGAAGGCGAGGATGAGGGCGCAGGCGCCGAAGGCGCCGATGCGGCTGTCCTTCATGATCGCGAGGCGCCGCTCCGGGGTGGCGCCGCCGAAGAGGCCGTCGGCGGCATCGGCAAGACCGTCCTCGTGGAAGGCGCCGGTGATCGCCGTCAGGGCCGCGACGGCAAGCGCCGCGGCGAGGAAGGGGCCGAGCTTCATGGCCAGGGCCGCCGCGAGGACAAGGGCCGGGAGAAGGCCGATCGCGAGGCCGGCAAGGGGCATGACCCGGGCCAGCGCGCCGGTGTCGGGCGGGCCGTGCGGCTCTTTCTCGAAGGGCAGGGCCGGCACCGGCAGGCGCGAGCAGAAGCGCACCGCCCGCGCGATGTCGGCGACGACGTCCTGCCAGCTCCTCGCCATGCTTCACCCCGCTGCGGCCGCCCGCTATAGGTCGCGGCCTGCCCGATTCCCGTGCCGGAGCCTCCTAGCATGAACGACGCCGCCGGCGCGCCCTTCGCCGACATCCGCCGCCTGACCCTCGCCATGCCCGGCCCCGACGGGGCGGCGGTCGAGGCCGTGCGCGCCCGGGACGCGCAGCTGACGAAGCCGGCCGGCAGTCTCGGACGCCTCGAGGAGATCGTCGAATGGCTCGCCGCCTGGCAGGGCAAGGCGATGCCTTCGGTGGAGCGGCCGCTCGTCTGCGTCTTCGCCGGCAGCCACGGCGTCGCGGCGCGGGGCGTGTCGGCCTTCCCGTCCTCCGTCAACCGGCAGATGCTCGACAATTTCGCGGCGGGGGGCGCCGCCATCAACCAGATCTGCGCCGGCCTCGGCCTCGGCTTCAAGGTCTTCGACCTCGCCCTCGACATGCCGACGGCGGATTTCGTCGAGGAGCCGGCGATGGACGAGAAGTCCTGCGTCGCCACCATGGCCTTCGGCATGGAGGCGATCGCCGGCGGCACCGATCTTCTCTGCGTCGGCGAGCTCGGCATCGGCAACACCACCGCCGCGGCGGCGATCTACGCCGCCCTGTTCGGCGGTCCCGCCGCGCACTGGGTCGGCCGCGGCACCGGCCTCGACGATGCGGGATTGGCGCGCAAGGTGGCGGCGGTCGAGGCGGCGCTCGAGCGGCACCGGGAGCACCTTTGGGATCCCCTGGAGGTGCTGCGCCGCCTCGGCGGGCGCGAGATCGCGGCCATCGCCGGCGCCATCCTCGCGGCGCGGCAGCAGCGCATCCCGGTCCTCCTCGACGGCTACGTGACGACCGCCGCCGCCGCCATCCTCGTCTGCCTGCATCCCAATGCGATCGACCATTGCCTCGCCGGGCACGTCTCGGCCGAGGGCGCCCATGCCGACGTCCTGCAGCGCCTCGGCAAGGAACCGCTCCTGTCCCTGCGCATGCGCCTCGGCGAAGGCACCGGCGCCGCGCTCGCCGCCGCCCTCGTCAAATCCGCCGCCGCCCTGCACCGGGACATGGCGACGTTTTCGCAGGCCGGGGTGTCGGAGAAGCTGTGAGGTGGCGGAGCCCGCGCGATCGAAAGGGAGCGCGTCTCGCCTCTCCCCGCTTGCGGGGAGAGGGCCGCCGAAGGCGGCAAGCCTGCGCAGCAGGCGAGGGTGAGGGGGCGGCGACGAAGGAGGCGCCGGGGCATCGGAAGGGCGCCTCTTCCTGCACCGCCCCCTCACCCCCGCTTCGCTTCGCTCCGCTCGTTCGGCCGAAGGCCGAACCCTCTCCCCGCAAGCGGGGAGAGGCGAATCCGCGCCCTTCAGAGAAATGTGTGAACACGATAGGCGGGCGGGGAGAGGCGATCCGGAACGGAGCAGCCCTTGGGTGATCGAAGCCTCTTCCGCGAGCGCCGCCCCGCCGCACCGTCGCGCCTGCGGGCGGCGCTTCTTCTCGGGACGCTCATCGTCTCCGGGGCGATTCTCCTGCAGCAGGTCAGGCCGCCGCGCATCGCCGAGGGCGCCGTGCGCGTCGTCGATGGCGATACGCTCCATGTCGGCGGCGAGGACATCCGGCTGAAGGGGATCGACGCGCCGGAGCTGCACCAGGATTGCGAGCGCCGGGGCGAACCCTGGCGCTGCGGCGAGGCGGCGCGGGAGGCGCTCGTCAAGGCGATCGGGGACCGGCCGGTGCAGTGCCGGATCGAGGGCCGCGACCGCTACGGGCGCGGGCTCGCCCAGTGCGCGGCGGGCGGCGAAGACCTCGGGGCGGCGCTCGTGACGGCGGGCCTTGCGGTCGCGTTCGGGGCCTACGAGGCGGAGGAGAATGCGGCGCGGGCGCGCGGCGCCGGCCTTTGGGCGGGGCGCTTCGAGCGGCCGAGCGCCTGGCGGCGCGAGCATCCGCGCCCGTGACCGAGGTCGCGAGCCATGTGCGCTAGCGCACATTGCGGACGTCACCCGGCCGAAATGCTGACCATCGAGTCGTTCTTCCCCCACGCGATGCCCTCATGAGCCGCGGGAGCTTTCCATGATCGCCTTGACCATCAACGGCGCATCGCACCAGGTCGATGCGGATCCGGACATGCCGCTTCTCTGGGCGATCCGCGATCACCTCGATCTCACCGGCACCAAGTACGGCTGCGGCATCGCCCAGTGCGGCGCCTGCACCGTGCATGTCGACGGCATGCCGGTGCGCTCCTGCCAGACGCGCCTCGGCGATGTCGGCGCCTCGGCCGTCACCACCATCGAGGGCGTCGGCGGCAAGGTCGCGGAGGCGGTGCAGGCCGCCTGGCGCAAGCTCGACGTCGTGCAGTGCGGCTATTGCCAGTCGGGCCAGATCATGACCGCGATCGGCCTCCTGACGGAGAACCCGAAGCCCACGGACGCCGACATCGAGAACGCGATGGACGGCAACATCTGCCGGTGCGGGACCTACCAGCGCATCCGCGCCGCGGTCCACGACGCCGCCACGGCGCTGGCGTGAGGGAGGTTGCCATGCTGACCGGAAATCCGCTCTCCCTGACCTCCTCCCGCCGCGCCTTTCTCGGCGGCACCGCCGCCACCGCCGGCGCGCTCATTCTCGGCATTACGATCGCCTTCCCGCGCATGAAGGCGCTGGCGGCGGAAGGCGGCGGCGTCGATCCCGGGCCGGCTCAGCCCAACGCCTTCGTCAGGATCGCCCCGGACAACACCGTCACGGTGATGATCAAGCATCTCGACATGGGACAGGGCAACACGACGGGCCTTGCCACCATCGTCGCCGACGAGCTCGACGCGGACTGGGCGCAGATGCGCATCGATTTCGCGCCGGCCGACGCCAAGCTCTACAACAACCTCCTGTTCGGCCCGGTGCAGGGCACCGGCGGCTCGACCGCCATCGCCAATTCCTGGCTGCAGCTGCGCAAGGCCGGCGCCGCCGCGAAGGCGATGCTCGTCGCCGCCGCCGCGTCGGCCTGGACGGTGCCGGCGGGCGAGATTTCGGTCGAGCGCGGCGTCGTCAGGCACGCGGCCTCGAATCGCTCCGCGACCTTCGGCGAGCTCGCTTCCGCCGCCGCAACGCAGCCGGTGCCGGCGGATCCCAAGCTGAAGGACCCGAAGGACTGGATCTATATCGGCAAGCGCGTGCCGCGCATCGATTCGGCAGATCAAGACGAACGGCACCGCGATCTATTCCCTCGACATCCGCAAGCCCGGCCAGCTCACCGCGATGGTGGCGCATCCGCAGCGCTTCGGCGCGGTGCCGAAGAGCGTCGACGACAAGGCGGCGCGCGCCGTCCCCGGCGTCGTCGACGTGGTCAGCGTGCCGACCGGCGTCGCGGTGATCGCGAAGGATACGTGGTCGGCGCTGAAGGGCCGCGAGGCCCTGAAGGTGACGTGGGACGAGGCCGCGGCGGAAGCGCGTTCGAGCGCCGCCATCATGGCCGAGTACCGGGAGACGGCGAAAAAGCCGGGCCTCGTCGCCGCCGATCGCGGCGATGCCGCAAAGGGAATCGCCGGCGCCGCGAAGGTGCTCGAGGCGGAGTTCGAGTTTCCCTACCTCGCGCACGCCTCGATGGAGCCGATGAACGGCACCATGGTGGCGAACGATCGCGGCGGCGTCGACGTCTATGCCGGCTTCCAGCTCCAGACCGTCGAGCAGGCGACGATCGCCGGCATTCTCGGGCTCACGCCGGACAAGGTGAATCTCGTCACGCAATGGGCCGGCGGCTCCTTCGGCCGGCGGGCGACGCCGACGGCGGACTACCACGCCGAGCTTGCGACGATCTTCAAGGCGAGCGGCGGCAAGGCGCCGATCCACCTCGTCTGGACGCGCGAGGACGACATGCGCGGCGGCTATTACCGCCCGATGGTCTATCACCGGATGCGCGCCGGCCTCGACGCGCAGGGCAAGATCGTCGGCTGGCAGCACGCGGTCGTCGGCAAGGCGATCCTGATCGGCTCGCCCTTCGAGGCGATGATGGTCAAGAACGGCATCGATTCGACGAGCGTCGAGGGCGTCGCCGACACCTCCTACGCGATCCCGAACTTCCGCACCGAGGTCCACAACGCGAAGGAAGGCGTGCCGGTGCTGTGGTGGCGCTCGGTCGGGCACACCCATACCGCGCAGGCGATGGAGGTCTTCATCGACGAGCTCGCCCGGGCGGCGGGGGAGGATGCGGTCGCCTTCAGGCTCGCGCTCCTCAAGGATGCGCCGCGGGAGGCCGCGGTGCTCAAGCTCGTCGCGGACAAGGGCGGGTGGGGCAAGGCCCTCGGCCCGGGCCGCGGCCAGGGCGTCGCGGTGCACAAGTCGTTCGGCTCGTCCGTGGCGATGCTGGCGGAGGTCTCGGTCGAGGGCGGCGCCCTGAAGGTGACGCGCATCGTCGCGGCGGTCGATTGCGGCGTGCCGGTCAATCCCGACGTCATCACGGCGCAGGTCGAGGGCGCCGTCGGCTTCGCGCTCTCCTCCGTGCTGCGCAATCGCATCACCCTGAAGGACGGCGTCGTGCAGGAGACGAACTTCGACGCCTACGAGCCGACCCGCATGAGCGAGATGCCCCGCGTCGAGGTCCACATCGTCCGCTCGAGCGAGGCGCCCACCGGCATCGGCGAGCCCGGCGTGCCGACGATCGCCCCCGCCATCGCGAACGCCGTCTTCGCCGCCACCGGCAAGCGCCTGCGCTCCCTCCCGCTCGACCTGGAGGCGCTAAGGGGGGCGTAAGCGTCGGGGGGATTCGCCTCTCCCCGCCGGCGCGGCTGGCGCAGGCACACATCGCGGCGAAAAGCGCGGCTTCGCCTCTCCCCGCTTGCGGGGAGAGGGCCTCCGGAGGCGAGCAAGCCTGCGAAGCAGGCGAGGGTGAGGGGGCGTCTCCGGAAGACGGCGCTCCGTCTGGGAAGGCGCCTTATTCTGCACCGCCCCCTCACCCCCGCTTCGCTTCGCTCCGCTTGTTCGGCCGAAGGCCGAACCCTCTCCCCGCAAGCGGGGAGAGGCGAGCCCCCGCGCGGACTTTGTCGAACGGCCGGCGTCTCGAAGAATGCGCGGCGTGTGAGCCGGCACACATGGGCCTGGCTTCCGATGGGTTATGGTTACTGATCGTTTCCTCCCTGAGACCCCTTCAAGCGCGGCGCAAGTCGCGCTTTTTTCTTTTGCCGGGGTGGTCCGTTGACCGGCTTCCCCCCGGGCGTGATCCTGTCCGCGGGAAGGGGAGACGCCATGAAGCTCTACGACGCCGGCCGGGCGCCGAATCCGCGGCGGGTGCGGATTTTTCTGGCCGAGAAGAAGCTGCGCGTGCCGCTGTCGCCGATCGACCTCAACAGCCTGGAGCACCGGGCGCCGGCCTTCGTCGCCGTCAACCCGCTGAAGCAGACGCCGGCCCTGGAGCTGCCGGACGGCACGATCATCACCGAATCGATCGCCATCTGCCGCTATTTCGAGGAGCTGCATCCCGAGCCGCCGTTGTTCGGGATCGGGCCGGTCGGCCGGGCGCAGGTCGAGATGTGGCAGCGGCGGCTCGAATTCGGGCTCCTGGGCACCGTGGCGGCGGTGTTCCGGCACCTGCACCCGGCGATGGCCGTGATGGAGGTGCCCCAGGTCGCCGTCTGGGGCGAGACCAACAAGCCGAAGGTGATGGAGTTTCTGGCCCTCCTCGACCGCCATCTTTCCGACCGCAGCTTCGTCTGCGGCGAGGCCTTCACCGTCGCCGACATCACCGGCTACGTCGCGGTCGATTTCATGAAGCCGGCCCGGCTCAGCCTGCCCGCCGAACTCGGCCATGTCCGGCGCTGGTACGAGGGCGTCGCGGCGCGGCCGAGCGCGCTCGCCTGAGCGGGCGCTTGCCCTTATGGTCGGCGCCGCAAGGAGAACGGCCCGAATGCCGACGAATCTGCGCCTGACGACGGACGGCCCCGTCCGCACCATCGCGCTTGCGCGGCCCGACAAGCTCAACGCCTTCACGGCGGCCCTGCACGCGGAGCTGCGCGAGGCGCTCGACGCGGCCGAGCGCGACGAGGCGGTGCGGGTCGTCGTGCTGACCGGCGAGGGCAGGGCCTTCTCTTCCGGCCAGGATCTCTCGGAGGACCTGCCCCGGGACGCCTCCGGGCGCATCGACCTCGGGCCGCCGCTGGCGCGGGACTACAACCCGCTCATCGCCCGGCTGACCGCCTTTCCGAAGATCGTGATCGCGGCCCTCAACGGGCCCGCGGTCGGCGCCTCGATGAACATCGCGCTCGCCTGCGACGTCGTCGTCGCGGCGCGCTCGGCCTATCTGCAGGAGGCCTTCGCCAAGATCGCGCTGATCCCGGATGCGGGCGGCACCTGGCTCCTGCCGCGCCTCGTCGGGCCGAAGCTGGCGCTGGCCTTGATGCTGACCGCGGACCCGATCCCGGCCGAGGAGGCGCAGCGCCTCGGCCTCGTCTACAAGGTCTTCGAGGACGCGCGCTTTTCCGAGGAGGTCCGCGCCCTGGCCGAAAAGCTCGCCGCCGGGCCGCTCCTCGCCTTCCGGCTGACGAAGCAGGCGGTGGCCGAGAGCCACGGCAACGATCTTTCCGCCCAGCTCGCCGTCGAGGCGCGGCTGCAGAGCCTCGCCGGCTTCAGCGCCGATTTCGCCGAGGGCGTCGCGGCCTTCCGCGAGAAGCGCGCGCCGCGCTTCTGTGGCGCCTGAGGGGAGCCCCCATGCGCCGGACCTATCTCATCCTCGGGCTCGTGACGCTCCTGATCGTCGTCTCGATCTTCGTCGGCTACGATCCGGAACACGCCGAGCGCCTTGCCGAGATGCGGCGCGATGCGACGCTGACGGGCGACGTCCGCCAGTTCGCGCTCATCGCCGCCGCCATCGGCCTCGGCGCCTTCATCGTCTACCTGACGGTGACGCGGCGATAGAAATCGGCCGCCGGCGGGGCGAAGACGCGCCCTGTCCGCAAGATCTGCAATATTGACAGGTCCCCTTCGGCCGTGAACCGCTCCTGCGGACCGCCTTGCCCGGATCCGCGCGCCGATTCGTCCCTGGCCGCATGTCCAAGCCTGTCGCGCCCGGCGACCGCAAAGGAATGTCCATGTCGCTCGACCCCGTCATCCTCCGCGCCCTGCGCGCCGTCTCGACCGCCACGCTCACGACCGTGCTCCTCAAGAAGGGCATCCGCCGCTCCTGGATGCAGGGCCCGACGCCGCTCTTTTCCGCCGAGGGCGAGCGCCTCGTCGGGCGCGCCTTCACCTTGCGCTTCGTGCCGGCCCGCGAAGACCTGGCGACGCCGGAATCCTGGTCGTCGCCGCGCTCGACCCGCGCCGCCATCGAGGAGATGCCGGAGGCGTGCGTCGTCGTCGTCGACGCCATGGGCACGGGCGAGGCCGGCATCTTCGGCGACATCCTCTGCGCGCGCATGAAGAAGCGCGGCGTTACGGCCCTCGTCACGGACGGCGTCGTGCGCGACGGCGCCGGCGTCGAGGCCTCGGGGTTGCCGGTTTGGTGCGCCGGCGTCGCGGCGCCGGCCTCCGTCGCCGGGCTGACCTTCGTCGGCTGGCAGGAGCCGATCGGCTGCGGCGGCGTCGCCGTGTTCCCGAACGACGTCGTGGTCGCCGACGGCGACGGTGCCGTGGTGATCCCGGCGGCGCTCCTCGACGAGGTCGCGGTCGCCGCCGTCGAGCAGGAGCGCCTCGAAGCCTGGATCATGAAGGAGGTCGAGAAGGGCGTGCCGCTGCCCGGCCTCTATCCGCCGAACGCCGAGACGAAAGCCCGCTACGAGGCCGAGACGAAAGCCTGAGGGTCGTGTAGGGCGCCGCCATGTTCTACACCGCCTCCAAGGTGGCGTGGTTCCTCGCCACGCCGTCGAACCTCCTGGTCGCCCTGATCGCCGTCGGGCTCCTCGCCGCCCTCGTCCCCCGCCTGCGGCGCTTCGGCCTCATCCTTGCGGCCCTGTGCACGGCGCTGACCCTGATCGCCGGCCTGTCGCCGCTGTCGAGCCTCTTCCTCCTGCCCCTCGAGACGCGCTTCCCGATCGTGCGCGATGACGGCGGGCCGGTCGACGGCATCGTCCTCCTCGGCGGCGCCCTCGAGGCCGACGACAGCGCCGCCCTCGGCCAGACGGTGGTGAACGAATCCGGCGAGCGCATCCTGGCGACGGTCGCGCTGGCCCGTCGCTATCCGCAGGCGCGGATCGCCATCTCCGGCGGCGGCGGAACCGTCTTCGCCAACGGCACGCCGGAGGCGCCGCTCGTCGCCCGCTACTTCGAGGAAATCGGCATCGACAAGGGGCGGCTCGTCGTCGAGGACCGCTCCCGCACGACGGCCGAAAACGCCGTCTTCACGGCCGCCCTCGTGAAGCAGAAGCCCGGCGAGCGCTGGCTTCTCGTCACGTCGGCCTGGCACATGCCGCGGGCGATCGGCGCCTTCCGGAAGGTTGGGTTTGCGGTCATCGCCTACCCGGTCGACAGCCGCACCGGGGGCGGCGCCAACGCCTGGCGCTTCTTCACCTCCGTCTCGGAGGGCCTGCGCCGTCTCGACGTCGCCGCGAAGGAATGGGCCGGCCTCGTCGCCTACCGCCTCGGCGGCCGCACGAGCGAGCTTTTTCCCGGCCCGCCGACGGACACGGATTGCTGCCGGCCCTAGCGCGGGGGACTTCCTCCGCAACGGATCTCTCTGAAGCGCGCGGCTTCTCTCTCTGAAGCGCGCGGCTTCGCCTCTCCCCGCTTGCGGGGAGAGGGTTCGGCCTGTCGGCCGAACGAGCGGAGCGAAGCGAAGCGGGGGTGAGGGGGCGGTGCCGGAAGAGGCGCCCTTCGGCGACACGGCGCCTCCTTCGTCACCGCCCCCTCACCCTCGCCTGCTGCGCAGGCTTGCCGCCTTCGGCGGCCCTCTCCCCGCAAGCGGGGAGAGGCGAAGGGAGCCCTTCCCCTCGCCCGAAACGCAGCGCCCGCGTGCCGGTCAGGCCGCTTTCGCCGTCGCGGCGCCGGTCATCGCCCGCATGTAGAGGTCGAGGAGCGTTTCGCGCTCGTCGCGCTCCTCCTGGTCCTGCTTGCGCAGCCTGACGATCTCCTTGAGGATCTTGACGTCGAGGCCGTTGCCCTTGGCTTCGGCAAAAATCTCCTTCTTGCCCTCGTTGAGCTCCTGGATTTCCGCTTCGAGCTGCTCGATCCGCTCGACGAGGGACCGGATCTGGTCGCCTGCTACGCCCGCAATGTCCGACATGACTGCCTCCGTGATTTGGGGGCGGCAGAGTCCGCAAGGGGCGTTACCGGTTCGTTAACGTGCGGCTTCGACCAGGTTTTGCAGTCGCCAACGCCGCGGCGCCGACGTTGGCGGCCTACTTGCGGAAAATCTTCGACGGCAGCCCGGATTGACGGATCATCGCTTTCAGGGTCCCCACCGGGATATCGTCGCCTTCATTGTGGCAGGCGACCGTGACGAGTTTGACCTCGCCTTTGATCACGGCACGATATTGGCGATGGCTGGTTCCATCGTGCCTGGATAAAACAAAATTGTAAGTAAGTAGGATAGAAATGAACTCCCGGTAGTCGCATCTCAGGCGGGGCACGGAAGCCGGAATCCCCGGTCACGCTCCTCCTGTTTCCGTCCAAGCAGCCTTGCAAAACGGCTACGCGCCAAACGGAAGCGGAACAGGAGCTGGGTCTGGAGCGGAGCGCGCCGATTTAAGAGTCGTTCCCGCGTCGCCTTGTCCTCGTTCATGGCGCCGAGCACGTAAAGACGAATGGCACGGACGAGCGACTCCTTGGCCTCATCCTCAGAGCTGGCGGCTACGGAAAGGTCGAAGTCGAGGCAGGCGGCCTCCCACTTCGAGCCGTTTCCATGAATGAAGCATAGAACAGTGCGCTGGACGTTCATCGATCCGGCCTCATTGACCCGTCAGGCAATGATCCTCGGGCGATCCCGGTTCCAGTACCACGGGCCATTCCGGACGGTAAAGCACCGCAAAGTGGGGAGGAGTAGCCGACATCACAGGTCACAGGCGACGGCACCTTTAACGCAACACAAGATGTCCGGTGGCGGCGCGACTGGCATTCTGCCCATGCTGCGACGCTATAACCAAGCCATTTAAATTGGCAACCCCTGCGACTTCACAATTCGCGTCATTCATGAACAAGGCTCAGCAATTTCAATACTTTAGCCCTACCGCTTGGTTAAGCCGCCTCGCCCGGGCCGGCTTTACAGGCGCCGCGGAACCGCGAGACTGGGGCGGGAGGCGGCGATGCGGGCTGGCGGGGATTTCGAGTTTGCGATCGTCGGCGGCGGCCTCGTCGGCATGGCGCTCGCCTACGGCCTGGCGCGCCGAGGACCCCGTGTCGTCGTCCTCGACGAGGGCGACCGCGCCTTTCGCGCCTCGCGCGGCAACTTCGGCCTCGTCTGGCAGCAGGGCAAGGGCGTCGGCCTGCCGGACTATGCCCGCTGGACGCGGCTTTCGGTTCGGCTCTGGCCGGCCCTCGCCGCGGATCTCCGCGCCGAGACCGGCGTCGATGTCGGCCTCGATCAGCGCGGCGGCTTCCTCCTCGCCCTCGACGAGGCGGATCTGGCGGCCCGCGCCGCAGAGCTCGCTTCCCTCTCCGAAGCCCTCGGCAACGACCCGGTCCCGTTCGAGGTCATGGACCATGACGCCGTTGCACGGATGCTCCCGGCCATCGGGCCGGAGGTGGTCGGCGGCACCTTCTGTCCCCTCGACGGGCACGTCGACGCGCTGCGGTTCTTCAACGCCCTCTCCGAGGCCTGCCATCGACGCGGCGTCGCCTATCGCCCCGGCGCACCCGTCAGCGCGATCCGGCCGGGCGGCGGCGGCTTCGTCGTCGAGACGGCGGCCGGCGCCGTCGCGGCGGAGCGCGTCGTTCTCGCGGCGGGTCTCGGCAACGCCCGCCTCGCGCCGATGCTCGGGCTCGACGCGCCCGTTCGTCCCGAGCGCGGGCAGATCCTCGTGACGGAAAAGCTCGAGCCGTTCCTCGACTATCCCCTCGGCACCTTGCGCCAGGCCGACGGGGGCGCGGTGATGATCGGCGCCTCGAACGAGGATGCCGGGTTCGATGCGCGCACCGGCATCGACGTCCTCGCCGCCCTCGCCTCGGACGCGGTGCGCATGTTCCCGCTCCTCGCGCGGGCCCGCATCGTGCGGACCTGGGCCGCCCTGCGCGTCATGAGCCCCGACGGCTTCCCCATCTACGACGCCTCGCGCGACTGCCCGGGCGCCTTCGTCGTCACCTGCCACAGCGGCGTGACGCTCGCCGCGGCGCATGCCCTGGAGCTTGCGCCCGGGCTCGCCGCCGGGGCGTTTCCAAGCGGCGTCGAAGCCTTCAGCGCCAGGCGGTTACGCGATGTTCCGCAGGCTGCGTGAGAGCGCCGAAACGGTGCTGCTTTGCGTCGACGGCCGGGCCGTCGCCGCGGCGGCCGGCGATACGGTCGCGGCGGCGCTCCTCGCGGCGGGCATCGGGGATTTCCGCCGCTCGCCGGTGTCGGGGGCGCCGCGCGGGCCCTATTGCGGCATGGGCGCCTGCTTCGAGTGCCTCGTGTCCATCGACGGGGAGGGCGCCGTCCAGGCCTGCCTGACGCCCGTGCGGGACGGCATGATCGTCGAGACGGGCGCGGGCCGGCGGCACCTCGCGGCGGAGGGCGGCGGGTGAGCCTCGCGGGCCTTGCCGCCGCCTTCGACCTCGTCGTCGTCGGCGCCGGTCCGGCCGGGCTCGCGGCCGCCGCCGAGGCGGCGGGCCTCGGCCTCTCCGTCCTCGTCGCGGACGAGAACGCGGCCGCCGGCGGCCAGATTTTCCGCGCCGTCGCGACAACTCCCCTCGCCGGATCGGACGTGCTCGGCAGCGAGTACCGCGCCGGCGAGGCCCTCGTGCGGGCGCTCGACGAGTCCGCCGCCGCCTTCGCCCCGCGGACCTCCGTCTGGATGGTCGATCCGGGGCCGGACGGCGCCTTCTCGGTCGGTCTCTTCGCGGCCGGAGAGGCCCGCCTCGTCGCGGCCCGCTTCGTTCTTCTCGCCCCCGGCGCGCTCGAGCGTCCGTTCCCGATCCCGGGCTGGACCCTCCCCGGCGTGATGACGGCCGGCGCCGGGCAGGCTCTCCTCAAGGCGAGCGGGATCGTGCCCGAAGGGCCGACGGTGCTGGCGGGCACCGGGCCGCTCCTCTTCCTCGTCGCCGCGCAATATGCCCGCGCCGGCGTCCCGATCGCGGCGCTCCTCGACACGACGCCGCGCGCGAACTGGCGCGGGGCGCTCGGAGCCGCGCCGGGCTTTCTCGTCTCGGCCTATGCGCGCAAGGGCGCCGCCCTGCTGGCCGAGGCCCGCCGCGCGGCGCCGGTCGTCGCCGGCGTCACGGCGCTCGCCGCGATCGGGGAGGGTGCCGTGCGGGAGGTCGCCTACGAAGCCCAGGGCAGCCGGCGGCGGCTCGCGGCGCGGACGCTTCTTCTGCATCAGGGCGTCGTCCCGCAGGTCAATCTCGCCATCGCCGCCGGCTGCATCCATCGCTGGAACGACGAGCGCCTAGCGTTTGAACCGCAACGCGATTTTTCCGGCGAGACCACGGTCCCCGGGGTCTTCGTCGCGGGCGATGCGGGCGGCATCGCCGGGGCGGCTGCGGCGGCGGCCTCCGGCCGGATCGCGGCCCTCGCCATCGCCGCCCGCGCCGGCCGCCTCGACGCGGCGGCGCGGGACGCCCGGGCCGCGCCGCTCCGCCGCGCCCTGGCGCGGGCGCTGCACGGCCGGCGCTTCCTCGACCGGATCTTTCGGCCCGCCGACCGCTTCCGCATCCCCGCCGACGACGTTCCGGTCTGCCGCTGCGAGGAGGTTGCCGCCGGCGCGATCCGCGCCGCCACCGCCCGCGGCGCGCCGGGCCCGAACCAGGCCAAGGCCTTCCTGCGCGCCGGCATGGGCCCGTGCCAGGGCCGCCTCTGCGGGCTGACGGTGAGCGAGATCATGGCCCAGGCGAGCGGCCGAACCGTCGAGGAGATCGGCCATTTCAACCTGCGCAACCCGGTGAAGCCGATCACCCTCGGCGCGCTTGCCGCTCTGCGCAGACCCCCGTCTCCCGTCCGCGAGACTGGCCGGGGGTAAGAGTCCGCCGTCGGTGCTTCCCGCGCAGCCGCATTCCCTCACCGCGGAGCGCAAGGCGTCGTTCAGCCGATCTGGCGGCTGCGCTCCTCGGCGGGGAGGCGGGACGAGTGGGGGCGGGTGCCGGGGCGCTCGGCGGGATCGTGGACCGGATCGTGCCGGGCGGTGCGGCCGGCCCGCGAGGGCGCGTCGAGGATCGCCTCGACGAGGGCGAGGCCGATCGGCCGCGGCACCGTGCGCACGAGATGCGCGACCGCCTGCACCCGCGCCACCGAATGCGAGATCGCCGGGTGCAGGAGGAGGGCGAGGCGGACCGCGTCCTCCTCCTCGACGCCGAGCGCCACGAGGCCGAGGGCGAAGAGGTCGTCGCGGCCCGCGGCGAGAATCCGCCACCCGGGTTCCCCGGCCATGCCGAGACCCTGGCCGAGCCGCGCCTCGAAGGCGGCGACATCGCCCGCCCGCGCGATCTCCAGAAGGTCCTGGACGAGAGCCGCGTCGGCGCGCGACCCGAGGCCCGGCCGCCGGAAAAGGGCGCTCGCGGCCATGCGGGCGCGGATGCCGGCGCGGCGAGGCTCGTCGCCCGCAAGATAGAGCGCGGCCTCGTCCGCGAGCGTCAGGTCGCCGCGGCGGAGGAGCGCGCCGGCGGTGCCCGTATCGCCGCGGGCGCGGGCGAAGAGGATCGCGAAAGCCTCGCCGTCCGGCCTCACCGAAGGGTTGACCGCGAGCGCCCGGTCGAGATCGGGGTCGTAGAGCGCGAGGAGGCGCGCCAGGGTCGCCGGCGTCAGGTCCGCCCGGGCGGCGAGGCGATGGCGGCCCTCGGGCGAGGCGAGGAGTTCGTCGATCGCCTTGGGCGACAGGGCCGGGGCGAGGGCCGCGACGATGTCCCGGGTTTCGGGATCGCGGGCGATCAGGACGTCGAGGATCGCGGGCGGCGTATCGGGGCACGGGGCGAGGAGCCGGGCCGCCTCGGCGAGGGCGGCCGGATCGAGCCGCGGCAGGAAGCCGAGGGCGATCGCCTGGAAGGAGCGGATGGCCTCGTCGTCCCGGGCCGCGGCGCCGGCGAAAAGCTCGACCTTGAGGCGAAAGAGCGTCGCGCGGGCATCGTCGGAGCCGCGCCCGGCTTGCGCGAGCTCCCACAGGTCCGGCCAGGCGGCGATCGCCATACGCAACGCACTCTTCAAACGCGAACACGGTCTTCGTTCACGGGATCTAGAGGCTTTCTCTTAAGGTGCGCTTAACCAGGCCCTGGGGAGGTCAGCCGCCGGCGCCGGCGAATTATCGGGTCGATCGGCCGCGTCATCCGGTAATCACCTGATTTCAACATGTGCCTTTGCATCACTAGTCTACCGGTTTCGAGAGTGCTGTAGTATTCAGGCAAACGGATGGGATCTCTTCACGTCGATAGGTCATAACATTCATAAATGTTCCGGCGAAATAACGTGAACGATCTCTAATGGAAGGTCACGAGTTGGAGTTGATACGCGCGGGGGCGCCAAATCCGATGCGTCAGCTAAGGCCGACGACCATCCTCGTCGTCGAGGATGAGGGCGCGATCCGCGAGGCGGTCCGCCGTGCCCTCGCCGATCACGGCTATACGGTGATGGCTGCGCGGACCGGGGAGGAGGCCGTCGATCTCCTCTGGGCCCGGGGCGAGCGCATCGACTGGCTGTTCACGGACATTCGCCTGCCCGGCAAGGCGGACGGCTGGCGCGTCGCCGAGGAGTTCCGCTTCGCGCATCCGTTCCGGCCGGTGATCTACGCCACCGCCTCCGCTTCCGACAGCGAGCGCATGGTGCCGGGCAGCCTGTTCGTCCGGAAGCCCTACCGCCCCTCCGAGATCGTCGCCGCCTTCCGCCGGCTGAGCGAGGCGCCGGCGAGTCCCTATGAAACCGCCGTGCCGGGGACGGTGCGCTTCGTCGCGAACGCCGCCGTCGCGACGCGCGACCGCCCGAGCTAGAGCAATGTGCGCCGATCCTCCCGCTCGCGCCGCGGCTGGAAACCGCCCGTTAACCATCGCGCGCCTTTCGTTGGGCCGGCGGCGCAGCCGGCCGCCCGGAGGGTCGGATCATGCGTGACGGGCGGGCGGAGCCCGCGGGACGGGTCGTTGCCTTTCCCGGGCCGGAGGCAAGGCCGCCCCGCAGCGCGCCCGGCGTCGGCGAGCCCTGCGGCCAGATCCTCCTCTTCACGGGCGTGCGCTACGAACGCCCCGAACCGACCCCCGGGCCCGCCCGCCCCGCCGCCTTCGGCCGCCGCCGCCGTCGACGGCCCTAGGCAGCAAGATCGACGTTCAGGGGGTTGGGGCCGGTCTCGAGAAGCACGTTTTTTCAGCGCGACGCTTCACCCCTTCCGCAGGAGCGCGACGTAGAAGGCGTCGGTGCCGGTGCGCAGGGGCGTCATCTGGAGGCCGTGCCGCATGAGGCGGACGGGCAGCGCGCCGAGGCCCGCCGCGGCCATGACCTCCGGGCTCGGAGCGACGCCGAGGCCGCCGTGACGCGAGAGCAGGTCGGCGACCGCGCCGTCGTTCTCCTCGGGCAGGATCGAGCAGGTGACGTAGGCGATGCGGCCGCCGGGCTTTGCGAGCCCCGCGGCGCGGTCGAGCACCGCCGCCTGCTCCTTGCGCCGGGCTTCGAGGGAGCCCGGCCGCAGGCGCCACTTGGCGTCCGGATTGCGCCGCCAGGTCCCGGTGCCCGTGCACGGCGCATCGACGAGAACGAGGTCGATGCGGCCGTCGAGATCGGCGATCGCCTCGGCGCCGCCGCGCGGGGTGCGGACCTGGACGTTGCGGGCGCCCGCCCGCGACAGGCGCTCGTGGATCGGCGCGAGGCGGCGCTGGTCGCCGTCGGTGGCGTAGATCTGGCCGCGATTCCCCATCAGCGCCGCAAGCGCGAGACTCTTGCCGCCGCCGCCGGCGCAGAGGTCGACGACCTGTTCGCCCGGCCGGGCGCCGCAGAGGAGCGCGGCGAGCTGCGAGCCCTCGTCCTGGATCTCGACAAGGCCCTTCAGGAATTCCGGCTCCGCCTGCACCGAGGGTCCGCGCCCGTCCTCGGACGGGGCGATGCGCAGGCCGACCGGCGAATGCGGCGTCGGCGTCGCGGCAAGATGTGCAAGGGCGCCCAAAACCTCCTCGCGGGACGCCTTGAGCGTATTGACGCGCAGGTCGAGGGGCGCCCGGGTCGCAAGGGCGCGAAGCTCCGGCACGAGGTCGTCGCCGAAGGACGCCGCGAGGGAGGGCTCGATCCAATCCGGAAAGTCGGCGGCGACCGCCGCCGGCGCGCCGTCGAGACGGCCGGAGGCGAGGCGGGCGCGCTCGTCCCCGCTCAGGGGCGCCGGCGCGAAGCGCTCGCCCGAAGCCAGCGCCGCGATCGCCTCGGCATCGAGCCCGCGCTGCAGCCGCAGGGCGCCGAGGAGCACCGCCCGCGGCGTCTCCTCGCCCATCAGCCAGGCGGCGGAGGCCTTTCGGCGCAGCGCGTCGTAGACGAGGCTCGCGATGGCGGCGCGGTCCTTCGCGCCGGCGAATCGGTGCGCAACGCCCCAGTCCTTGAGGGCGGCCGCCGCCGGCCGGCGCTGCGCATCGATCTGCGCCAGGACCTCGATGGCCGCGGAGAGGCGCGCGGCGGGTGTCATCGCAAAGCCACACCGGCCGGGCGCCGCCAGTTTGACACATTATAGCCCAGCTTCCCGCCCGATCCGGATCGACCACACCGCGGCGCGGGCATTCCGCCCGCCGCGACCCTGGAGTGCCTTTCGATGTTCACCCGTGCGGCCCGCCTCGTTGCCGTCGCCCTCGCCCTCGCCGTCGCCGCCTGCGCCACCGCTCCGCCTCCCGACCTGGTGCCGCCGCCCAAAAAGCCCTACGACGCCAAGACGCAGCTCGAAAGCGGCAAGAAGATGTGACCGCCGTCGCGCGGGCGAGCCAAGCGCTTGCCCGCCTCCTCAAGCCATCGGCGCGGAAAAAATCTTCACCGCGAAATGGACCCACAGGATCGTCAGCACGCTCGCGCCGGCGAGGAAGGCCGAAAAGCGCAGGCGCACCACGTTCGAGGTGGTGTGGATGAAGACGTGGACGAGGCGGAAGGCGACGAACAGCCAGGACAGGAGGACGAAGATGAAATCCGCCTGCCGGGTGATCATGGCGAAGGCGACGACGGCGTAGAACAGGATCGGCGTCTCGAACTGGTTGTGGCAGGCATTGCCGACCTGCTGCACCCGCTTCGGCCAGGCCGGCTCGCGCAGGGCCGTCTCGCCGATTCGCGCCTCGCCGGCGCGCAGGGCCGAAACGCGGGCCATGCCCATCCACAAGAGCAGCGCGAAGGTGAGGCCGGCCTGGACGAAGACCGGCAGCAGGACCGCCTGGACGCTCATCCCATCCTCGTCGGGTAGTTCGGACTTTCCCGGGTGACGGTGACGTCGTGGACATGGCTCTCGCGCAGGCCCGCATTGGTGATGCGGATGAACTGGGCGCGCTCGCGGAACTCCGCGAGATCGGCCGCGCCGACATAGCCCATCGCGGCGCGCAGGCCGCCGGAAAGCTGGTGCAGCACCGTCGAGACCGGTCCCTTGTAGGCGACCTGGCCCTCGATGCCCTCCGGCACGAGCTTCAGGGCGTCGCGGACCTCGGCCTGGAAGTAGCGGTCGGCGGAGCCGCGGGCCATGGCGCCGACGGAGCCCATGCCGCGATAGGCCTTGTAGGAGCGGCCCTGGTAGAGGAAGACCTCGCCCGGCGTCTCGTCGGTGCCGGCAAGGAGCGAGCCGACCATGGCGCAGGAGGCGCCGGCGGCGAGAGCCTTGGCGAGATCGCCCGAGAACTTGATGCCGCCGTCGGCGATCACCGGCACGTTGCCGTCGGCCGCGGCCTCGACCGCCTCCATGATCGCCGTGAGCTGCGGTACGCCGACGCCGGCGACGATCCGCGTCGTGCAGATCGAGCCCGGCCCGATGCCGACCTTGATCGCATCGGCGCCCGCATCGATCAGCGCCTTCGCGCCCTCGCGCGTCGCGATGTTGCCGGCGATCACCTGCACGGCGTTCGAGAGCTTCTTCACCCGGGCGACGGTCTCCAGAACGCGCACCGAATGGCCGTGCGCGGTGTCGACGACGATGACGTCGCAGCCGGCGTCGATGAGCCGCTCGGAGCGCTCGAAGCCCTGCTCGCCGGTGCTCGTCGCCGCGGCGACGCGCAGGCGGCCCTGCTCGTCCTTCGCGGCGTTCGGATAGGCGACCTGCTTCTCGATATCCTTGACGGTGATGAGGCCGATGCAGCGGAAGTGATCGTCGACGACCAGGAGCTTCTCGATCCGGAACTGGTGCAGGAGCCGACGCGCCTCCTCCTGGCCGACGCCTTCGCGGACGGTGATGAGCCGGTCCTTCGTCATCAGCTCGGACACGGGCTGGGCCGGGTTCGAGGCGAAGCGAACGTCCCGGTTCGTCAGGATGCCGACGAGCTTGCCCTTGGAGCCGTTCGGCCCGCGCTCGACCACCGGAATGCCGGAGATCGTGTGGCGCTTCATCGTCGTGAGGGCGTCGGCGAGGGTTTCGTCGGGGTGAATGGTGATCGGATTCAGCACCATTCCCAATTCGTAGCGCTTCACGAGCCTGACCTGCTCGGCCTGCTCCTGCGGCTCGAGGTTGCGGTGGATGACGCCGAGGCCGCCGTTCTGCGCCATCGCGATGGCCATGCGGGCCTCGGTGACCGTATCCATCGCGGAGGCGACGATGGGCAGCTTCAACTCGACGGAACGGGTCAGCCGGGTCGCGACGTCGACCTCGCCCGGCAGCACCTCGGAACGCCCCGGCCGCAGCAGCACGTCGTCGAAGGTGAGGCCTTCGATGAGCCGATCGGCGATTTGGGGCATGGGCCAACTCCTGAGGGGGATCGGAACGCCGGGCGGGACCGCCGGGCGGCAAGTTGGCGCGGGTCCGTAGCACGCGCCCGGCGGTTCGCAAAGCCCGTGCCGTCGGGAGAGGTCCTGCCGTGCCGCTTTGCGCCCTATCCCGGGCGCGGCGAAGGGCGCCCTTGTCGTCGTTCGCCCGTGTGGAAAATCGCCGTCGCTGTCGGATCGGCCCTCGTCCGCCCGTCCTCCGCGCCACGCTGGAGCGACATCCATTCAGGCTGAAGATCATGGGCTCTGTCATCCGGGGACCGCGAAGCGGAGCCCGGGAGCCATAAACGCGACGATGCCGGAGGCGCACGGCGGCGCGGCGCCCGTTCCGAATCTGCAGGGTTCATGGGTTCCGGGCTCCGCTTCGCGGCCCCGGAATGACGAAGGCGGCCGGACGCACGACACCGCGCCCGTGCGCCACTGGACGGCGGCGGACCGCGGGGCGCACGAGGAGATGGGTTTTCACGCGGGCTGGGGCCAATGCGCCGGCCAGCTCGCCGCCCTCGTCGCAACGCTTTAGGCGCTCAGCGCGGCGGAGCCTTCTTCGCCGCCTTCTCCATGGCCGCCAGGTCCTTCTCGGCCCCGGCCTTGAGGATCGCCGCCGCGGTCTCCTCCTCCTGCTCCAGGGAGGCGGGCTGCGGGGCGGTATCGCCCTTCGCCGTCAGGCCCTGATCGGCGGGCTTGCGGCTGCCGTGCTCGGCCGCCGCCTCGAGGGAACGCAGGGCTTCCGGCTGCTGGCCTTCCTTTTCGCGATCGTCGGGCATGGCTGCGCTCCTTCTCGGGGGGAGGATAACGTAAGGGAAGTTCCCACCGGCCGCCAGGGTTCCCTCGGCCTCAGGCGGACGCCTTCTCCCCGCGGCCGTAGACGAGCAGCATGGCGATGATGACGCAGCCGTAGATGATCTGCCGGCCCGCTTCCGGCATCTGCATGATCGAGAGCACGGAGTTCAGGAGCACGATCAGGATGACGCCGACGAAGGTGCCGAGATAGCGGCCGCGGCCGCCGAGAATGTTGGTGCCGCCGATCACCACCGCGGCGATGGCGGGCAGGAGGTAGGCGTCGCCCATGCCCTGATAGGCCTTGGTCGAATAGCCGGCGAGGAGCACGCCGGCGAGGCCCGAGGCCATGCCGCAGAGGATGAAGGCGGCGAGGATCACGCGGTTGGTGTCGATGCCCGACAGGTACGCCGCGCGCTCGCGGTTGCCGATCGCGTAGACGGCGCGGCCGAAGGTCGTGCGCGTGAGCAGGATCACGACGACGGCCGAGACGGCGAGCCAGACGAGGAGCGCCACCGGGATGCCGAGGCGATGCGCCCGACGGCGAGATACTGCATCACCGGCGTCGCCGCGGTCTGCGGCGCGAAGCCGCCGGTATGCGCGACCATGAGCCCGCGCATCACCGCGTTGACGCCGAGGGTGAAGATCATCGAGGGCACGCGCAGATAGGCGACGCCGAGCCCGTTCACGAGGCCGACGAGCGAGGCCGACGCCGATCCCGACCGGGATCGCGCAGGGCGCCGCCGACCGCGGTCGCCATCATGGCGCCGGCGGTGACCGTCCAGGGCACCGAGAGGTCGATATGGCCGAGCAGGATCACGACCATCATGCCGGCCGCGACGATGCCGAGGAAGGAGCCGACCTGGAGCTGCTGCAGCAGGTATTGCGGCTGCAGCAGCGTCGCCGTGCCCTGCGTCAGCATCGTGTAGGCGGTGCCGGCGGCCAGGATCAGCACGACGAAGGCGCCGGCGATCAGGATCGGGCGGTCGTCGCGGCCGAGGCGGAACGTCTTGCCGCCGTTCGCGAGGCGGTTCGGCCGCGCTCATCGGAAAACCTCGAGCCGGTTCTTGAGCCGCAGCACCTCGAAGCCGGCGAGGCTGACGGCGGCGAGGAGGACGATGCCCTCGAACATCGGCTGCAGCAGCGGGTCGACGTCGAAGATGCGGAAGTTGAACGAGATCGTGCGCAGGATGAAGGCGCCGAAGATCGAGCCGATGGCGGAGCCGGTGCCGCCGAGGAGCGAGGTGCCGCCGATGACGACCGCGGCGATCGAGTTGAGGGTGTAGGCGCCGGCCTGCGGGATGTCGGCGTTGCCCGAGGAGGTCTGCAAGCGCGATGAAGAGCCCGCCGAGGCCGGCGAAGAGGCCCGCCATCGTGAAGGCCGCGAGCTTCGCGCCGCTCGATCGGCAGGCCCGACATGTAGGCCGCCTGCTCCGCCGAGCCGATGGCGTAGATCGTGCGGCCGGTGACCGAGCGCGCGAACGGAACCCAGACGACGAGCACGATCGAGGAGAAGGAGGATGAGCGGCACCGGCACGGCGTCGAGCGGGCCGAGCGCGGCGCTCGCCAAGGCCGTAGGTGTGCGAAGGCTTCGCCGAGGTTGCTCGTCAGCGCCCAGGACAGATCCTCGTCGACCTTGCCGCCCGGCGTCGGGCGCAGGAAGAGGGCGACGCCGACGATAGATGGCGCCGGTCGCGAGCGTCGCGATGATCGGCTGGATGCGGCCGTAGACGACGACGCAGCCGTTGACGAAGCCGCAGACCGCGCCGGTGGCGATGCAGACGACGAATGCCGAAGGCGATCTCGAACGGCGAGCCGGCGACGAGATGGCTCGCGATGCAGCCGACGAGGGTCATCACCGCGCCGACCGAGAGATCGAGCCCGGCCATCAGCACCGGCACGGTCTGCGCCATGGCGACGAGCGCGAGCGCGAAGGCCTCGTTGGCGTTCTGGATGAAGATCTGGCTCGGTGAAGCCCTTCGGGATGCTTGCGCCTGGTAGAAGACGTACATGACGACGAACAGCGCGATGGCGCCGATCGAGCCCCGAACGGTGGCGCAGGTGCAAACGCCAGTCGCGAGCGACGAACCGCGAGCGGCGCGGGGAGGGTCGGCCGCGTCAGCCATGGACCGCCTCGGGCTCGCGGTCCGCGGCGGCGTCGATGTTGAGGGCGCTCGCGATGATGTTGCGCTCGTTGATCTCGGCGCCCGCGAGTTCGCGCACGACCCGGCCGCCGTACATCACGGCGACCCGGTCGCAGCAGCCGATCAGCTCCTCGTAGTCGGTGCAGTAGAACAGGATGCAGGCGCCGGCGTCGGCGAGCTCGCGCAGGAGGCGGTAGATCTCCTGCTTCGTGCCGACATCGATGCCGCGGGTCGGATCGTTGAGGAGGATGATGCCCGGCTCGCGTCATCAGCCACTTGGCGATGACGACCTTCTGCTGGTTGCCGCCCGACAGCGTCGAGACCGCGTCGGTCGGCGCGCCGATCTTGATGCGCAGCCGCGCGATGGCCGCGCTCGACCGCGCGCGCCAGCCGCGCTGCGGTCGATGAACGGGCCCGGCGCGAAGGCGTCGAGGGAGGCGAGGGCGAGGTTGTCGGCGATCGACATCGCGCAGGATGAGGCCCTCGCTCTTGCGGTCCTCCGGGATCAGCGCCATCGCCGGCCGGCCGCGCTTGGCCGCGCGCGGGCGAGCGGCAGGCGCGCGGCCTGCCGTCGACCGTGACCTCGCCGTTGACGCCCTTGCAGGACGCCGAACGAGCGCGAGGAGCAGCTCCTTCTGGCCCTGTCCGTCGAGGCCGCCGAGGCCCGACGATCTCGCCGCGCCCGGCCTCGAGGCTGACGCCCGCGCAGGCGGTTCTCCCAGGCAAGGTCCTCGACCGCGATGAGCGGCGCCGGCCGCGGCCGCTCGGGCTTTGGCGGGAACTGGCTCTCGATCTCGCGGCCGATCATCAGGCTGACGATCTCGTCGGCGCTGCGCGTGCCCTTCGGGAAGGTCTCGATGTGGCGGCCGTTGCGGAACACCGAGCAGGTCTCGGCGAGGGCCTCGATCTCGTGCATGCGGTGCGAGATGTAGAGGATGCCGAGGCCCTGCGCCCGCAGGTCGAACAGCATCCGGTAGACCCGCTCGACGTCGGCGGCGGTCAGCGCCGAGGTCGCCTCGTCGAGGATGAGCAGCCTCGGGCTCGCGGCCGAGCGCCTTGGCGATCTCGACCATCTGCGGCGCGACAGGGGCAGATCGCGGACGCGGCTGCAAGCGGGTTGATGTCCTCGCAGCCGACGCGGGCGAGGAGCGCCTCGGCGCGCCGGCGCTGCGCCCGCCCGTCGATCAGGCCGAGGCGGCGCGGCGGGTCGGAGAGGGTGATGTTGTCCGCGACCGTGAGGTCGGGCATCAGGGAGAGTTCCTGGAAGATGCAGACGATGCCGGCGCGGTTCGCCGCCGCCGGGTTGGCGAAAGCGCACCGCCTCGCCCGTCGAAGGTCATGCGGCCTTCGTCCGGCTGCACGACGCCGGCCATGATCTTGATCAGCGTCGACTTGCCGGCGCCGTTCTCGCCGAGGATGGCGTGGATGGTGCCGCGGCCGCAGGAAAAGTCGACGTCGCTGCAGGGCGTTGCACGCCGCCGTAGCGCTTCGAGACGTTCTGCAGCGGCGAGGAGCGGGCTGCCGTGCTGCATTCGGCCGATCTGTCCCGACGGTGTCGTTGAAGCGGTCCCGGCGGGAGCGCCGGCCGGGCGTGGCTCGCCCGGCCGGCCGTCGTCGGCGCTACTGCGAGTTCTTGGCGTCCTTCGCCATGATCTCCGGCGCGGAGATGTTCACGCCGCAGGGCGCGAACTCGTTCGCCGCGAAGAAATTGTCGGTGAGGTTCGACCAGAAGTTCGTGCCGTCCTTGAGGGTCGTGTAGTCGACGATCGGGATCGGCACCGAGATCAGCTGCGGCATCGGGTTGCCTTCGAGCGCCGAGATCGCCGCCTTGATCGAGATCGCGATGAGCCCGGGCGACTGGCCGTAGGACCAGCCCTTGAGGCCGTCGCCGGAATGCTTGGCGATGAGCTTGCGATAGCCGTTCTCGGCCTCGCCGGCCATCGGCACGAAGGGGTGCTTGGCATCGATCAGCGCCCGCACCGTGCCGGTCGAGCCGCCCTGCGTGAAGATGGCGTCGAACTTGCGGTGCACGGCGATGGCGTCGGCGGTCGCCTTCTGCGAGGTGCCGTCGTCCCAGTTGCCGACGATCTCGACGATGTCGAACTTGCCTTCCTTCTCCATCACCTCGCGGAAGCCGATATGGCGGTCGCGGTCGACGGAGTTGCCGGGCAGGCCGCGCACCTCGAGGATCTTGCCGTCGCGCTTCGTCGCCGAGCTGGTCGAGGAGCCAGTTCGCCGGCGATGCGGCCGATCTCGAGCTGGTCCTCGTTGACCTGCATCACCTTGTCGGTGTCGAGCACGTTGTCGAACGGCACGATGACGACGTTGTTGCGGTCGGCGAGGCGGATGACGCGGTCGAAGCCGTCCGGCGCCACGGCGATGGTGATGATCGCGTCGTAGCCCTGGTTGATGAAGTCCTCGATGGCGCCGAGCTGGGCGGCGACGTCGGTCCCGGTCGAGACGACCTTGAAGTCCTTGATCTTCTCCTTGATGCCGGGCTGCTCGGCGAAGGCCTTCGCGGTCTGGATCATCTGGATGCGCCAGGTGTTGCCGACGAAGCCGTTGACGACGGCGATCCGGTACGGCCCGGGCTTCTTGTCCCACTGCATGTACTTGGTCTGCGCCGACCAGGGCTTGAAGCAGGCCGGCATCCGGGCCCGGGGCCCGAGACGATCTTCGGCGCCGGCGAGGGCAGCGACGCCGGACAACAGGAAGCCCGCGAGCGCGAGCGCGGGCATGCGAATGGCAGCGGCCATAGATTTCCTCCCGACTTGAATGTTTCATCCCTCGGCGGCGCCCGTCTGCGGCAGGCTGCCTCCAACTAGCATGTTAGTGCCCCTTGCGCCGGTTTCGCAAGGGCGAAACCGGGCGAAGGCCGCGACTTTCGCCTCTCCCCGCTTGCGTGGAGAGGGATCTTGGGGGAGGGAAGGGAGCACGCCTGCCGTCGCGGCCGCGCAGGGGGCAGGCGGCGATCCCGCCGGAACAAGCTTGGGCGTGCGCCGTTAACGCAACGGACCGAAGCGGCCGCGAGCGATTCGCGGCCAGGTCGGTTCACGAGCGTGGCGAGGCAACGGGGGGCGGCTCTTCGCCGCCGCCGGTATCAACATGAGGACTGCACGATCATGGGCATTATCTGGACCATCATCATCGGCTTCGTAGCGGGCGTCATCGCCAAGCTCGTCACCCCGGGCAGCAACGAGCCGTCCGGATTCATCCTGACGACGATCCTCGGCATCGTCGGCGCCTTCGTCGCGACCTGGCTCGGGCAGGCGCTCGGATGGTACCGCGCCGACGAGGGAGCGGGCTTCATCGGGGCGATCGTCGGCGCCGTCGTCGTGCTCCTGATCTGGGGTCTCATCTCCGGGCGGCGTTCGGCGGTCTGAACCGGACCGACCCCGAATCTGTCATCTGCCGTGACGCCTTGGACCCAGCGGTCCAAGGCCCGTCACCGTGCGGCCCATAGACCCTTGGCGGCCCATGGACACTTGCGCGCCCCCGCGCCCTCGAAGGCGCGGTGCCGCATTCACGATCGGTCGGCGATGCGGTCCATGTCGCCGGGACCGTCGATCAGCGCGGCCTTGATCGGGCACTGCCCGACATAGCCGCGCCAGGCGATGTAGGAGCCAAGTCCGAGGGCGAGCACGTTCAGGAGCGGGTTCGGCCGCGGCTTCGCCCCGGCCGCGGCGATGCCGAGGCCGATCGCCATGTAGGCCGCGCGCTCGGCGAGCGACAGGTTCCCCTCTGCCATCGGGCGTCTCCTTCGGTGGGCGGGCCGCGTCAACGCGAATGCCGCGCCGCCGAGCCAGGGCGCGGAACTCGATTAGCACGCAACCAGGCGCGGATCGACGCGCGCTTCGCCAGATCGTCGGCCGCCGAAGGCGCAAGGCGCGCCGAGTCGCTTTCGACTAAACTTCGCGCGACGAAACCTTACTTGCACATATTTGGGGAGGAGAGCGATGAAGAGTGCCGTCTTGGCAAGCATCCCTGCCCCTCCGGATGACCTGGGTCGTCCAGGCGCGCCAGTCCTTGCAGCCATCGGCCTCGGGCTGGCCTTGGTGCTCGGCTTCGCCCAAGGGGCCGTCGCGCAGCAAAATCCCCTGACGGCGATCGACATCGCGCTCGAACCCGACGCGACGATGCTTCAGCACGCGAAGGACGCCAACGCTCGTCTGCTCAAGTCTTTCCCGAAGGGCTTTACTCTGGATGAGACGCACCACCCGCACGTCACCATGTTGCAGCAGTTCGTCCGCACGGCCGACCTCGATAACGTATTTGCCGCGGCGAATGGGGTTCTGGCCAAAGAAAAGCCTACGTCTTGGACGCTGAAGGCTTTCAAGTATTACTACATCCCGTCTCCGCCGGTCGGCCTCGCGGGGATCGTCGTCGAACCGACTGAAGACCTGCATCGGCTACAAGATGAACTCATCAAGGCCGTTGAGCCCTACACCGCGAAGACCGGGACCCCGGCGGCGTTCTTCAGCGAAGTTGGCGGACGCGACATTCAAAAATCCCTGATCGAGTACGTCTCCCACTTCGTTTCGGTCGCGGCGGGCAAGCGCTTCAATCCGCATGTGACGATCGGCGTCGGAACGGAAGCCTTCTTGAACACGATGTTGGCCGAGCCGTTCGAACTCGTTCACGTTCTCGGCGACCGGCGCATCGGTCTATCAGCTTGGCACTTTCGGCACGGCTCGGAAGGAACTGAAGGCGTTGCCGCTGACGCCCTGAGGGGGGCCCGAAAGACGACCGGAAGCGCGTTTTTGCCGGCGCAGGCGCACGATGTCGCCGGGCGGCCCTTCGCGTCATTTCGCTGTTGCTCGCGATCGGGGCATCGCGGACTTGAGGCAGGCCGGCCACCCGGCAGATTTATGGGTTCACGGCCTGGTTCCTTCAGCCGACCACCGCCTCCGCCTCGATCTCGACCGCGTAGGCGCCGACGAGCCGCCCGATCTCGAACAGCGTGTTCGCCGGGCGCGTCGCGCCGAAGTAGCGGCCGTGGACGCGCGAGACCGGCTCCCAGTCGTCGGCGTCGCGCAGATAGATGCGGGTGCGCACGACGTCCTCGAGGCATGCCGCCGAGGGCGTCGAGGCTCGCCGCGATCTTGTCGAGGATGTAGACCGCCTGTCCGTGCGGCATCGTCCGGGCAGACGACCTCGCCCGCGCCGTGGGTCGCCGTCGTGCCGCTGACGAGGATGCGGTCGCCGACCCGGACGGCGCGGCTGTAGCCGCAGATCGGCTCCCAGACGCTGCCGGTATCGATGCGCAGGCGGTCCGGCCGGCCCGGCGACCGGCATCGCCGCGATAGACGCGGCGGCAGCCGCTCGAGGTGATGGCTGAGGTCGCCCGAGGCGGTGAGGAAGGGCGGGCTGCGGTATTCGTCGCCGCAATCGCCCGGGATGCGGCTGCGCCTCGGCCAGGGCCTCGTCGATCGTCGCCCGGTCGTCGTCGTCGAGGGCGAAGGAGAAGAGGGCGGCGTTGTCGGCCCGGTGCTCGCTCTCGCCGAGGCGCGCGCCGACGATCGCCGCCGCGACCGCCGGCTGTTCGAGCACCCAGCGCGTCGCGACATTGGCGATCGAGACGCGCGTGCTTGCTTGGCGACGGCGTCGAGCGCGACGAGAATGCTCTGCAGCACCGCCCAGCCGCCGATCGCGTCGATGAAGCGCTTGTATTTCATCTTGCTCCAGTCGGCGATCGCCGCCGGCTCCGGCCGCGCCGAGCCAGCGCGCGGTCAGGAAGCCGCCGGCGAGCGTGCCGTAGGCGAGGAGGCGGATGCCGTTCTCGAGGCAGAAGGCGCTCATGTCTTCGGCGGCGCGCCGGTCGAGGAGCGAGAACGAGACCTGGTTCGTGGCGACCGGAATGCCTTGCCTGACGAGGACGCGCAGATGATCGGTGTCGAAATTGGTGACGCCGATATGCGCGGATCAGCGCCTTCCTCGCGCAGCGCCGCAAGCTCGCGCATCGCGTCGAGGTAGCCCGGATGCTCGAAGCTCCACCAGTGGAGCTGCAGCAGGTCGATCGTCGTCGACGCCGAGCCGCGCCAGGCGCTCGCTCGACCCCGCGCGCACGACCTCGCGGCGTCATCGGCGCCGGGCGCCGGGCACCACTTGGTGAAGGCGGCCGGGCGCACGCCGGCCGTGCCGCGCGGCGCGAGGAAGCGGCCGGCGATGACCTCGGCGCTGCCGTAGTGGTCGGCCATGTCGAAGGTGTCGAAGCCGTCGCCCGGCGTAGGCCGCCATCGCGTCGGCCGCGCGCGCTCCGGATCGAGGCTGCGACCGTCGCGCTCCATGTCGGCGACCTGCCAGAGGCCGGTGACGACCCGGCTGATCTCCAGGCCGGGGGCGAGCATGTAGCGGTCGGGACGCGGCGCGGTCATCGGCTCCTCAGCGTCTGGCTTCCTCGTCCATCCAACCCCAAATCCCTCACCCTCGCCTGCTGCGCAGGCTTGCTGCCTTCGGCGGCCCTCTCCCGCAAGCGGGGAGAGGCGAAGCCGCGCCTTTCATCCGTGGGAATCGAAGCGGACTTGCGGGCTCGCTCCTGCAGCGGACGAGGGGACGGGCTGCGCGCTCCCGCAAAGCCCGCCATTTGCGCCTGCGCTCAGCGGGCCGGTCTTCGCCTTGACCGCGTTGACGTCGTCGGTCGACATCTCGCCGACGGTGGTGATCTCGCCGTTCTGGATCCGCCAGAGGCGGAACGGGCCGGTGATGTCGCCGTACTTGTCGAAGGCGACCGGGCCGATCACGCCCTTCATAGCGGATCGGCTTGCCGTCCTTGATCAGGCGCGAGCGCCTTGGCGAACTCGTCCTTGCCGGCATGGATGATCGTCGCCGTTCGGGTCGATCACCTTGCGGATCGCGTCCTTGATCGCCGCGGCCTCGGCCTTGCCGGCCTGCGCGATCGCGAGCCCGACGATCGCGCCCGCGTCGTAGGCCCGGTCGGCCGCCGGGCTGCGCCGGCATCGAAGGCCGGACAAGGCCTTGTAGGCTTGGCGTGAAATACTCGGTCGAGGGCGTTGCCGTCGGTGCCGGAGGAGGTGCCGTAGGCGTCGTTCAGGATATTTCGGCGCCGACGTTCTTGATGAAGTCGGCGCTGTTCATGCCGTCGTTGAGCAGGAACTTCGCCGGGCCGCCCTGCGAGATCCAGGTGCCGCGCGATGGTGGCGCCGTCGACCGGGATAGCTGACGAGGTAGAGCGCCGTCGGATCGCCGGCCAGCGCCGCGCGTCACCTCGGCGCTGTAGCTCGCCTGCTTCTCGTTGTAGGGCGTCGTCGAGACGATCTTGCCGCCGAGCGCCTCGTAGGCCTTGCGGAACTCGGCCACCATGTTGACGCCGAAGTCGTTGTTGACGTGGATGATCGGCGAGCTTCTTCAGGCCCTGGTCGAGGGCGTATTTCGCCGCCGCGGTGCCCTGCAGCGCGTCCGACGTGATGGTGCGGAAGAAGACGCCGTTGGTCTTGCCCTCCTCGGCCGAGCTCGGTCAGCGTCGGCGAGGAGGAGGCGGGCGAGATCTGCACGACGTTCGCCGGGCGCCGTGACCGAGGTCAGGATCGGGATCGACACCGACGAGATGATGCCGCCGATGATCGCCGGCACCTTCTTGACCTGGACGAGCTGGCGCGCCGCGTCGACGGCGACCGTGCCCTGGCTCTGCGAGTCGCGCAGTGTCGGTGACGAGCTTGCAGCCGGCGACGCCGCCCGCATCGTTGATGTCGCGGAAGGCCATCTCGACCGATTTCGCGCCGGCCTGGCCGAATCGGCCGGCCGGCCCGGTGAGCTCCATGACGACGCCGATCGTGTGGCGTGCAGCGGCTGGGCGGAAGCGGCCAGCGGCAGAGCGCCGCCGCGAGCCCGGCGGCGGCGAGAGAATGCGTTGCGCACGGTCGGATCTCCCCTCGGTGTCTTCTTGCGGTCTTTCGGTCCGCGGCAAGTCTTTCGTGGCGCTCGACGATTTGCAAGCGCTCTCGCGGCGGCGGCGTCAGGCTCCCGGCGGCATGAAGGTCTCGTGCACGAGGAGCCAGTGCAGTGCCCGTCGGAGCGGGGTCCGGCCGCAACAGGGCGGTCGAGAGCCGGCGCTCGACAGGCCGCCACGGTACTGTTCCTCGACATAGGAGACGGCGACGCAGGCCCTGAGCGACATGGAGCACCTGCGCATCCTTGATGGCGATCCGGAACGGCGCCGGCTCCGCCTTGGCGCCGTGGGCGTGGCGGAGCCAGCCGATCACCGCCGAGCGGGCGAGGCGGCTGCCGTTCGGCGTCACCATCGAGAATTCGGCGCCAGCGCACGGTCGAGCCGGGCGAAGGCGGCGTCGCTGTCGGGCCCGGTGCCGCCGAGCCAGGATTCGAAGAAGCGATGCAGGCCGACGACCTCGTCGAGCGGCCGCCTGCGCAAGCGGGTCGAGGCCATCGGTCAGGCCTTGTTGAGATCGTATTTCATGATCCGCCCGTGCCGCCCCGTCGCGGTCGCGCTCGAGGGTGAAGGTATCGCCCTCCGGCCCGCCGCGCTCGGCGAGGACGGCGTCGATCGCGGCCCGGTCCTCCTCGTCGAGGGCAAGGTCGAAGACGCTTGAGGGTCTCGGGCAGGTGCTCGGCGTAGCGGGCGCCGACGATCGCCGCCGCGACCTGCGGCCGGTCGAGCACCCAGCGCGCTCGCGACGGCGGCGATGTCGGCGCCGTGGCGCGCGCGCGATCGCGCCGCAGCCGTTCGAGCAAGCGCCTGGAAGAGGTCCCAGCCGCCGAAATCGTCGATGATCAGCTTGTACTTCGTCAGCGAGCGGTTCTCGAAGGCCGTGCCGGGCTCGCTGCGGCCGAGCCAGCGCGTCGGAGAGGAAGCCGCCGGCGACGGTGCCGTAGCAGAGGAGCTTGATTCTGCGCTCGGCGCAGAGCGCGGCGAGGCCGTTCTCGGGGCGGTCGTCGAGCAGCGAATACTGCACCTGCATGCGAGACGAGCGGCACGCCGGCATCGAGGAGCGCCCGCGTCCGCGGCGTGTCGAAATTGGTGCCGCCGATATGGTCGATCTTGCCCTCGCGCTGCAAGTCCGTCAGCCACCAGAGCGGCGTCGACCGCAGCCGGGGATGTCGTAGTCCCACCAGTGGAACTGGACGAGGTCGAGGCGCTCCTGCCCGAGCCGGCGCAGCGAGCGCTCGACGATGCCGCGGACGTAGGCCGCGTCGACCCGGCGAAGATCGCTCCAGGTCCGGCACGAACTTGGTGTGCACCTTGAGGCGGGCGAGAGCGTCCTCGCCGGCCCGTTGCGGCGTAGGCGGCGCGGAAGCGCGCCGATCAGCTCCTCGACGCCGGTATAGATGTCGGCGCAGTCGAAGGTGGTGACGCCGGCATCGAGGAAGGCCTGCATGTCGGCGACCGCCCGCTCTCGCGTCGACGGGGCCGTGGCCGCCGGCGAGCTGCCAGCCGCCGCGGAGGAGCCGCGAGATCGCGTAGCCGGGCGCAAGCTCGATCCGCTCGACGCCCATCTCACGTGCGCTCCGCGGGCGGCAGCGGCACCGCCGTCACCTCCCCGTGGCGGAAGCGTGCGACGGCCGGTGCGCGTGATGCGGAACCGGGTCGGGCAGTTCGGGTCGGGGCAGGCGACCTCGGCGTCGCGTCGCCATCCAGTCGTTCGGATCGCGTCGGCCTCTGCTTTGCCGGCAGCAGCGGCAGAAGGGCCGCGAGCGAATAGATCGAGAAGCCCTGGCCGGGCGGCAGATGCAGCATCTCGCCGTGCAGCTCGAAGATAATCGCCGGGCTTGGCGCCGCAATGGATCGTCGCGCCCTCCGGCGCCACGACCTCGACCTTCAGGTCGTAGAGTTCGAAGCTGTCGTCTCGCACGGGAACTCGCGGCGTGAGGGCGGTTGCGTCGAAAGCCTGTGATGGCCCAAAGTCGCCGCCCCGGCAACATGCCGAGCCCGCCCCGACCCGTCGTCCATGCTCACAGCGCAGGCGATCACCAGGAGCTTCGGGGGCAACCGCGCCGTCGACGGCGTCTCGTTCACGATCGAGCGGGGCACGATCGCCGGACTGATCGGGCCGAACGGCGCCGGCAAGACGACGCTCTTCAACTGCCTCGCCGGGCCTGATCCCGCCGACCTCCGGCCGGCTCCTCCTCGACGGCGAGCGCATCGACGGGCTTCCGCCCGACCGCGTCTTCCGCATGGGGCTCGCCCGCACCTTCCAGATCCCGCGGCCGTTTCCGGAAATGACCGTCCTCGAGAACGTCATGGTGGCGCCGATCGGCCAGCGCGGCGAGACCTTCTGGGCCAACTGGGCGCTGCCGCGGCGCGTCGCGGCGGAGGAGCGCGCGCTTGCCGCGAAGGCGCGGCACTTCATCGACTTCGTCGGCCTCTCGGCGCTCGCGCGATCGGCCGGCGCGGGTGCTCTCGGGCGGCCAGCGCAAGCTTCTGGAACTCGCCCGCGTCCTGATGGCCGAGCCGCGCCTGATCCTGCTCGACGAGCCGGGCGCGGGCGTCAACCCGGCGCTGCTCGAGACGATCGTCGAGCGCATCGTCGAGCTCAACCGGCAGGGCATCACCTTCCTCGTCATCGAGCACAACATGGACCTCGTGATGACGTCTGTGCCGGCCGATCATGGTGATGGCGCAGGGCCGCATCCTCCTCTCCGGCAGCGCCGACGAGGTCCGCGCCGACCCGCGCGTGATCGAGGCCTATCTCGGCGGAGCGGCGGCATGACGAGCGCGCTCTTGATCGAGGCGCTCGAAGCCGGCTACGAGCCCGGCCTGCCGATCGTGCGCGGCGCCTCCCTCGCCGTCGCGCAGAACGAGATCGTCGCCATCCTCGGCCCGAACGGGGCCGGCAAGTCGACCCTCGTCAAGGCCGTCGCCGGCCTCGTGCCGGTGAGCGCCGGCCGCATCGCCCTTGCCGGCCGCGACATCACCGGGCGCGCCGCGCATCTGATGATCCACGAGGGCCTTGCCTTCGTGCCGCAGACCGAAAACGTCTTCGTCAATCTCTCGATCGAGGACAATCTCGATCTCTGCGCGGCGATCCTGAAGGTGCCGCGGCGGGCGCATCTCGAGCGTCTCTACGCGCTGTTTCCCGACCTTGCGCGGCAGCGCAGGCTGCCGGCCGGGCGGCTCTCCGGCGGCCAGCGCCAGATGCTCGCCGTCGCGCGGGCGCTGATCGGCGAGCCGCAGGTGCTGATGCTGGACGAGCCGTCCGCGGGCCTGTCGCCGAAGCTCGTCGCGCTCGTTTTCGACAAGCTCGCCGAGGTGCGCGCGACCGGCGTCACCATCGTCCTCGTCGAGCAGAACGTGAAGGCGGCGCTCGCGATCGCCGACCGCGCCGCGATCCTCGTCGAGGGCCGCGAGCGCATCGTCGGCGACGCCCGCGCGCTCGCCGCCGACGGCCGCGTCGCGGCGCTCTATCTCGGCGAGCGCGGAGGCGCGCGCTGATGCTCCAGCTCGTCGCGGACGGCATCGTCGTCGGCTCCACCATCGCGCTTGGCGCGGTCGGCCTGACGCTCGCCTATTCGATCCTGCGCTTCGCCAATTTCACGCATGGCGAATATCTCACCTGGGGCGCCTATTTCGCGCTGACCGCGCTGACGGGCCTTGCGGCCGCTATCGGACCGGCGGCGCCGATCGGGCCGTTCTCCTTCGGCTGGCCGCTCCTCGCCGCGCTCGCCGTCGCGGCGGCGCTGACGGCGGCGCTCGCGCTCCTCGTCGACGCGCTCCTGTTCGCGCGGCTGCGGCGCACCGGGCAGCGCCATCACGCTCATCATCGCGAGCTTCGGCGCCGCGCTCGTCCTGCGCAACCTTTTGCAATTCGTCTATGGCGGCGTGCCCGAATATTACAGCCGCGAGATCCAGGTCGCGATCCGCCTCGTGCCGCGCGAGATCTGGGCGGGCTGCGCATCACGCCGGACCAGCTCTTCGTCATCGGGCTGACGGCTTTCCTCGTCGTCGCGCTGCATCTCTTCCTCACGCGCACGACCCTCGGCCGCGCCATGCGCGCGGTCTCCCTCAACCCGCAGCTCGCGAGAATCGCCGGCATCGACGTCGAGCGCGTCGTGCGCGCGACCTGGATCGTCGGCGCCGTGCTCGCCGCGGTCGCGGGCGTGTTCTCGGGGCTCACCGTGCAGCTTCGCCCGCAGCTCGGCTTCGATCTTCTTCTGCCGCTCTTTTCGGCGGCGATCCTCGGCGGCATCGGCAGCGTCTACGGCGCCGTCGCGGGCGGCCTCATCGTCGGGCTCGCGGAGAGCCTGTCGGTGCCCCTCGTCGGCGCCGAGTATCGCGCCGCGACGGCCTTCGTCGTCCTGATCGCGATCCTGCTCGTGCGCCCGACGGGCCTCTTCGGCGAGGAGACGTGATGCCCGATCTTCTCGGCGTCCTCTCCTACGGCACCTTCTTCCTCGTCTTCGCCGCGATCTTCGCGGTCATGGTGCTCGGCCTCAATCTGCAATGGGGCTTCACCGGCCTCTTCAACGTCGGCGCCGCCGGCTTCGTCGCCATCGGCGCCTACGCCTCGGCGCTGCTGACGCGGCCGGCCGATCCGAACCTTTTGGGCGGGCTCGGGTTGCCGGTCCTCGTCGGCTGGCTCGGCGCGATGGCCGCGTCGGGCCTCGCGGCGGCGGTGATCGGCGCTGCCGCCCTGCGCCTGCGCCACGATTATCTCGCCATCACGACGTTCGGCGTCGCCGTCACCTTGCAGCTCGTCGCGCTCAACGCGCAGAGCCTGACCGGCGGGCCGTTCGGCCTGCAATTCATCCCGAAGCCCCTCGCCGGCATCCTGGCCGACAACCTGGCCTGGAACGCCGCCTATCTTTTCATCGTGCTTCTCGTGCTCGGCCTCGCCTATGCGGCGATCGAGCGGCTCGTGCGCAGCCCGTGGGGGCGCGTCCTGCGCGCCATCCGCGAGGACGAGATTGCGGCGTCCTCGCTCGGCAAGCGCGCCTTCGCGTTCCGTCTGCAATCCTTCGTCATCGGCTGCATGCTGTTGGGCCTCGGCGGCGCGCTCTACGCGCATTTCGTCGGCTACATCGCGCCCGAGGATTTTCTGCCGATCCTCACCTTCCAGCTCTGGACGATGCTGATCGTCGGCGGCGCCGGCAACAACCGCGGCGCCATCCTCGGCGCCTTCATCGTCTGGGCTTTGTGGACGCTCTCCGGCGGCTTGCTGCGCGAGATCGTCCCCGTGCAGCACCAGGCCCGCGCGGCGAGCCTGCAGGTGATGCTGATCGGCCTTCTCCTCGCCGCGATCCTGCTTGCGCGCCCGCGCGGCTTGCTGGGGGAGGAGATCGTGGTCTCGCGGCACGCGGGCGCGGAGAGTTCGTGAGAGCCGGCCGCTCGCCGGCACCTTCAACTCCTGCCGGTGTCATCCCGGGGCCGCGAAGCGGAGCCCGGGACCCATGAACGCCACGCCGCAAAAGCTGCCGCAGCCGGCAGCGCTCGAATGCTGCAGCGTCGGCGGCTATGGATCCCGGGCTCGCCTTCGGCGCCCCGGGATGACACCGCTTGGTCAACCGAGCGCCGCCCAGGCCTCCGCAAACGCCCTCGCGTTCCGCGCCACCTCGTCGAGGCTCATCGCCGGCGTGAACAGCGCCGAGCCGAGGCCGAAGCCGTTTGCGCCGGCGTCCCGGTAGGCGCGCATGGTCTCCGGCCGGATGCCGCCGACCGGCAAGAGGATCGTCTCCCGCGGCAGCACGGCGCGCCACGCCTTCACCACCGCCGGCGGAACGCCCTCGGCCGGAAAGATCTTGATCGCGTCGGCGCCGGCGGCAAGCGCCGCGAAGGCCTCCGTCGGCGTCGCGACGCCGGGCGTGCAGAGGAGGCGGTGCTCCTTCGCCCGCCGCACCACCGCGACGTCGCCATGCGGCATCACGACGAGCCGGCCGCCGACGTCGCGGACGCCGTCGACCTGCGCGAGATCGAGCACCGTCCCGGCCCCGACGAGCACCTCCTTCGGCAGCGTCCGCGCCAGCGTCGCGATGCTGCGGAACGGGTCCGGCGAGTTGAGCGGCACCTCGACGATCCGGAACCCGGCCTCGACGAGGACCGCCCCGGTCGCCTCGGCCTTGTCCGGATCGAGCCCGCGCAGGATCGCGACGAGGGGCAGGGGGTCGAGGAAGTCGCCGAGGCTCGCTGTCATGGCGCTTGTTCCCGCGCGCCGGCGCACACGTCAAGCGGGCAGGGCATTGACGCGGCCCGCCTCGGAAGCGTTATAATGATGCGTCATTGCGGTGCTCAGACATTGGTCCGTTCGTCCTTCCCATTTGCGGCGGCCGCCTTCGCGCTTTTCGGAGCGTTCGCGCCGGATGACGGCTCGGCGGCGACGTTTCGCCAGTCCGTCGAGCCTCGCCTCGGCATTTCGGTCCTGACCCTCGAAGGCAAGATCGGCCGGGGCGATTCGGAGAAGCTCCAGCAGGCCCTCGCCGCCGCCCCGGGCGCGAAGGGCGACCTCTTCGTCTCGCTCAACTCGCCCGGCGGCGAACTCATCGAAGCCCTCGACATGGCGGAGATGCTGCGTTGGACCGGAACCGGGACGATCCTGCTTCCCGGCGCGACCTGCTACAGCGCCTGCAGCGTCGTCTTCTTCGGCGGCTACGACAAGGTCGCCCGGCTGCCGCGGCGGATCGCGATGGCCGGCACGCGCCTCGGCGTCCACCGGGCCGCCGTCACCCTGACCGCGCCGCCGGGCCATATCCCCAACGGCGCCGCGCTCAACGCCGTGTTCCAGCGCATGCAGGAACGGCTCGCGCGGACCGTCGCGGTCCTGAACCGGCTCGACGTCTCCCTCGAGGTGCAGCGCCGGATGTTCGGCACGGACAATGCCAGCATCTCGATCCTGACCGAGGGCGATCTGCGTGCGACCGGCGTGATTCTCGTCACCGGATCCTTGGGCGCGTGGCGCGTCGATCCCGGCAAGTTCACCGCCGTCGCGCTGCCGCCGGCCCTGCGCGGCGGCGAGGCGGCGGCCCGGGTCGCGGCCGGGACGGGCCTCGAAATGGGCCTCCGCCGCGAGGCGGCCGTGACCGTCCCGGTGCCGTCTGTGCCCGTGCCGTCTGTGCCCGTGCCGTCTGTGCCCGTGCCGTCTGCGCCCGTGCCGCCGGCCCCGTTGCTGCTTCAGGCGCCCAACGCCGCTCCGCCGCGGCCGCCCGCGCCGGCGAATGCCCGCCTCACGACCTATTTCGGCGAGGTGCGCGGCATCGCGCTCAGCTGGTCGAAGGATTTCGACTGCGTCCTCGCCCGCTCGACGGCGCGCGAGTTCGTCTCGCTGCGGCTCTGCCCCGAGCGCTACGGCCTCTCGGTCGCCGTCGACTACCGGGACGGGACCTTCGCGCCGTTCTCGGAATGGGTGCCGGATTTCGAGCCCGATGGGAACACGATGATCGTCGAGGACGAGACCGGCAACCGCGCCGTCAACCCGATGAAGCTGACCCGCTTCGACCGCGGCGGCGTCAGGTTCAACGCCACGCCCTGGCGGCGGACGATGAACTTCGTCGGCACGCCGCGGGAGATCGTGCTGCGGATGGGCAAGGTCGCCCTCGCCATGCGCCCGCCGCAGGATTTCGCGGCGCCGATGTGGTCGAGCGTCGTCGCGAGGACCGGCGGGGCGCGCTGAGCCCTTAGACCGGCACGAGGCCCGGATCGATGCCCGCGCCCCGTTCGAGCCAGGCCGGTACGGGCAGATTCTTGGAGCGCAGGAACTCGGGATTGAACAGCTTCGACTGGTAGCGCGTGCCGTAGTCGCAGAGAATCGTCACGATCGTGTGCCCGGGCCCGAGCTCGCGGGCGAGGCGGATGGCCCCGGCGACGTTGATGCCGGTCGAGCCGCCGAGGCAGAGGCCTTCGTATTCGAGAAGCTCGAAGACGAGGGGGATCGCCTCCTCGTCGGGGATCTGGAAGGCTCGGTCGATCGGCGCGCCTTCGAGGTTCTTGGTGATCCGGCCCTGGCCGATGCCCTCGGTGATGGAGGAGCCCGACGCCTTGAGGACGCCGGTCGTGTAGTAGGAGAACAGCGCGGCGCCCATCGGATCGGCAAGCGCGATGCGGACGGCAGGGTTGCGCTCCTTGAGGGCGATGCCGACGCCGGCGAGCGTCCCGCCCGTGCCGACGGCGCTGACGAAGCCGTCGACCCGGCCTTCGGTCTGGTCCCAGATTTCGGGTCCCGTCGTCTCGACATGGCCCTGCCGGTTCGCGACGTTGTCGAACTGGTTCGCCCAGACCGCCCCGTTCGGCTCGCTCGCCGCAAGCCGCTCGGCGAGGCGCCCCGAGACCTTCACGTAGTTGTTCGGGTTCGCATAAGGCACGGCCGGGACCTCGACGAGCTCCGCGCCCGCGAGCCGGAGCATGTCCTTCTTCTCCTGGCTTTGGGTGTTCGGGATCACGATCACGGTGCGGAAGCCCAGCGCGTTGCCGACGAGGGCGAGGCCGATGCCGGTATTGCCGGCGGTGCCCTCGACGATGACGCCGCCCGGCCGCAGGCTCCCGCTCTTCACCGCGTCCTCGATGATGAAGAGGGCCGCCCGATCCTTCACGGACTGGCCGGGATTCATGAATTCCGCCTTGCCGAGGATTGTGCAGCCGGTCGCCTCGGAGGCGCGCCGGAGCTTGATCAGGGGCGTGTTGCCGATCGCGGCGGCGAGATCGTTCTTGATGAGCATGGGAAACCGATGGGAAGGCGCGCCACTCTGCGGGCGAGCGCGGCGCGAGGCAAGGCCGGCCCTCGACGGCGCCCCGGCCCGGAGGGTAGTTAGGGAATCGTCCAATGCCGCGAGGCGCGGGCCTGGGCAAGCGGCGGAGGCAAGCCAATGGTCGGATGGCTCAGGATCGTGGGCGGTGCGATCGGGCTCTCGCTCACGTTCGCGGCGGCGATCGCGGAGGCCCAGGACAGGCCCGGTCCGGTCGGCCTTCGCCAGATCGCCTTCGCCGACGGCGAGCGCACGATCGCGCTCTCGATGTTCTACCCGGCAAGGAACGACGGCGCGACCAAGCCGTTCTTCTTTCCCTTCTTCGTCAACGTCTCCGTGCTGCCCGGCGCGCCGCCGCTTTCGGACGGCGCGCGCCGTCCCCTGATCGTCTTCTCGCACGGGCGCGGCAGCAATGGCCTGCTCTACGCCTGGTTCGCCCAGTATCTCGCCGAGCGGGGCTTCGTCGTCGCCGCCATCGACCACTATCGGGCGAACACCTACAATTCGAACATCGCCTATCTCGCCAACAGGCTCTGGCAGCGTCCGGTCGATATCGGGCTCGCCATCTCCTTCCTCCTGCGCGAGCCCGCCTGGGCCGGGATGATCGATCCCGACCGGATCGGCGTTGCCGGGCATTCGCAGGGCGGCTTCACCGCGCTCTGGATCGGCGGGGCCGAGGTCAGCGCGGAGGGCTATCTCGCCTTCCAGCGGGGCTGGCGCAACAATCAGGCGGTGCCCGAGCACCTGCGTCGCGAGCTGCCCCTCGACGCGACGCCGGCGCTTGCCGTCCGCGATCGCCGCGTCAAGGCCGCCTTCGCCATGGCGCCGGGGATCGTCAAGGCGTTCGGCATGAACGAGGCGGGCCTCGGCCGGATGTCGATCCCTGCCTACATCACGGTCGGCGCCCGCGACACCCAGACCCCGCCGGGGCCGAATGCCGAGTTTGCCGCCGCCCATATCCCGCACGCGCAGCTCGCGGTCCTTCCGGGCGCCGTCGATCACGAGATCTTCGTCAACGAGTGCAACGACGACGGCCGCGACGAATTTCCGGAAGCCTGCATCGATGCGCCGGGGGTGGACCGGGCCGCGATCCATGAATCGGTCGGCCGCGCGGCGGTGACCTTCTTCCGCGATGCCCTCGCGGTTGCGGCGGCCAGGCCGTGAGCCACCGCGTTCCGCAGCGGCCGAAGCGCCCGGCCGGCCTCGATCGCATCGACCGCGCCATCCTGGAAGCCCTGCGCGGGGACGGCCGCATGACCTTTCAGACGCTGTCCGAGCGGGTCGGCCTGTCGGCGCGGCCCTGCCTCGAGCGGGTGCGCCGGCTCGAGCAGCGCGGCGTCATCCGCGGCTTCACGGCCCTCGTCGAACCGGCGGCGGTCGGCCACGACATCATCGCCTTCGCCGAGATCGCCATGCGCGACCCGTCCGCCGGCGTGCGCCAGCGCCTCGAGCGGGCGCTCTGCGCCCACCCCGCGATCGCCGAACTGGAGGTCGTCAACGGCGACTACGACTACGTCGCCCGCATCGTCGCGCCGACGCTCGCCGCCTACGAGGCCCTCACGGGGGCGTTTCTCGCCGATCCGGCCTTCGGGATCGCCAAAATCCACACCACCTTCGTCCTGAAGACCCTGAAAGCCTTCGACGGCTACCCGGTCGACGGCAGCGGGAACTGAGCGGCGAGCGGGCCGAAACGACAGATCCTGTCGCGGCCCGCTCCCAGAACGGCCCCCTTTCGCCCCGGATCGGAGCTAGTCTTGGCTCATGGAGAAGGGACCCATGGGCTACATCGATTTCGAGAAGACGGTCGCGGCCGGAAACTACGACCCGCTGCCGATCGTGTTGCGCGAGGCCAAGGGCTCGTGGGTGACCGACGTCTGCGGCAAGCGCTACCTCGACATGATGAGCGCCTATTCCGCCGTCAGCATGGGCCACGGCCACCCGCGCATCCTCAACGCCATGGCCGAGCAGGCCTCGCGCCTCGCGGTGACGAGCCGCGCCTATTACGCCGAGACGCTGGCGCCGTTCCTGAAAAAACTCGTCGACGTCGCCGGCCTCGACATGGCGCTGCCGATGAACACCGGCGCCGAGGCGGTCGAGACCGCGATCAAGGCGGCGCGCCGCCATGGCTACCGCTTCAGGAACATTCCGCGGGATCGCGCCGAAATCATCGTCGCGGAGCAGAACTTCCACGGCCGCACGACGACGATCGTCGGCTTCTCCTCCGACCCTTCCTACCGCGAGGACTTCGGGCCCTTCGCGGGCGGCTTCAAGGCGGTCCCGTTCGGCGACGCCGCGGCGGTCGCCGCGGCGATCTCCGACGTCACCTGCGCCGTGATGATCGAGCCGATCCAGGGCGAGGCCGGCATCGTCGTGCCGCCGGAGGGCTACCTGCGCGACCTGCGCGCGATCTGCGACGAGCGCGGCGTGCTCCTGATCCTCGACGAGGTCCAGTCGGGCCTCGGACGCACGGGCCGCTGGTTCGCGCACCAGCACGAGGGTATCCGGCCCGACGGGCTGATCCTCGGCAAGGCCCTCGGCGGCGGCGTCTATCCGGTTTCCGCCTTCGTCGCGACCCGCGAACTCATGCAGGTCTTCGGTCCCGGCTCGCACGGCTCGACCTTCGGCGGCAACGCGCTCGCCGCGCGGATCGGCCTCGAATCCCTCAACGTGATCGAGGAGGAGGGCCTCGTCGCCCGCTCCGCCGAGCTCGGCGACTATCTCTTCGGGCGCCTGCGCTCGATGCGCAGCAACGTCGTCAGGGACGTGCGCGGAAAAGGGCTCTGGGTCGGCGTCGAGGTCGATCCGGACGTCGTCTCGGCGCGCACCCTGTGCGATGCCCTCGCCGCCGAGGGCGTTCTCTCCAAGGACACCCACGGCACCGTGCTGCGCTTCGCGCCGCCCCTCACCATTACCCGCGAGGAGATCGACTGGGGCATGGAGCGGATCGAGCGCGTCTTCGCTGCCGCGAGCTGATCCCGCAAGGCGATTTCCAAGGACGGATCCCGTGACGAAGCCCGCGACGAAGTCGAACGCTGCCGACCGCGCGAAGCGGATCGAGGCCTACCAGCCCCTTTCCGGCATGGTCGTGCCGCGCTTTGCCGGCATCTCCACCTTCATGCGCCTGCCGATCCTCGATGCGGCGAAGGCGCCGGGCGAGATCGACATCGCGCTTCTCGGCATTCCCTTCGACGGCGCGACGACGAACCGGCCCGGCACCCGTCTCGGCCCGCGCCAGGTCCGCGAGGCCTCCTCGCTGATGCGCCTCGTGAATTACGGAACGCATGTCGCGCCCTATTCGCTCGCCGTCTGCGCCGATGTCGGCGACGTGCCGGTCAACCCGATCGACGTCGCCGACACGCTGCGGCGCATCGAGGCCATGATCGCGCGGCTTTCGGCGGGCGGCGTGACGCCGCTCTCGATCGGCGGCGACCACATCGTCTCCTATCCGATCCTGCGCGCCCTCGGCGCCAAAGGGCCGCTCGGCATGATCCACGTCGACGCCCATTCCGACACCGGCGACGTCTATTTCGGCGGCCAGAAGCTCACCCACGGCACGCCGTTCCGGCGCGCCATCGAGGACGGCGTGCTCGATCCGAAGCGCACGGTCCAGATCGGCATCCGCGGCACCATGTATGCGTCGGACGAGCGCGACTGGGCCCTCGACCAGGGCATCCGCATCATCGACATGGAAGAGGTCGCCGAGATCGGCATCGCCGCAACGATCGCCGAGGCGCGGCGCGTCGTCGGCGCGGCGCCGACCTACTTCACCTTCGACGTCGACTCGATCGATCCCGCCTACGCCCCCGGCACCGGGACGCCGGAGATCGGCGGGCTCACCTCCCGCGAGGCGCTGCAGCTCGTGCGCGGCTTCCGCCACCTCGATCTCGTCGGCGCCGACGTCGTCGAGGTCTCGCCGCCCCTCGATCCCTCCGGCGGCACGGCGCTGATCGGCGCCTCGATCGCCTTCGAGCTGCTCTGCCTCCTCGCCGAATCCCGCGCCGAGCGGGACCCCCCGGCAGGCGAGGCGCGCCTGCGCGCCGTTCAGGGCTGAGCCGGAGCGCGGCGGCAGAGCTGCGCCGCCTCGTCGAGGAGCGCCTGGTCGGCGTCGCTGCGCGGCCCGGAAAGAAGGCGGTCGAGGGCGCCGCGATCTTTGACGATGCCGAGGACGCAGGCGCAACTCGCGCGGCACTGGCCGAGCGCGACGCCCGTCCGCCCGCACTCGCGCACGCAGGACACGGCCGGGTTCGGCCCGAGCGACTCCCTGAGGCCGGAGAGGCCGCCGAACAGCACGACCTGGTGGACGAGGTAGATCGGCAGGCTCCAGCGCCCGACGAGGGCCGCAAACCGCGCGAGCGGCGCGCGCGCCGGCCGGGGCGACGAGGCGGCGACGGCGCGCCCGATCACGAGGCCGGCGAGGATGAGCGCGAACCAGGGAAAGACCGGCACATAGTCGTTCGTCATCGGCTCCTCGGCGCCGAGCCCGAGGAAGGCGAGCATCGGCTGGTCGAAGAACGGATCGGTGACGAACCACGGCGCCGCGAAGACGATGGCCGCGCACAGGAGCGCGAGCCAGGCGGGCGCGCGCAGGAAGGGCAGCGCCAGCACGCTGCAAAGCGCGATGCAATGCAGGATGCCGAAGAAGATGTAGCTCTGCGGGAAGACGAAATAGGTCGCGACGGTGATGAGGAGCGCCGCCGCCGCGATCTTGACGAGCCGGCGCAGGAACGCCTCGAGGCGGAGGCCGCGCCCGTGGGCGAGGGTCAGGCCGATGCCGACGAGGATCAGGAAGGAGCCGGCGATGCTGCGCGCGAACAGCCGCCAGCCGGGCGCCTCGATGACGTTCGTCTCGATGAAGTCGAGGGCGCTCAGATCCCAGGAGAAGTGGTAGACCGCCATGGCCGCGACGGCGACGCCGCGGGCGATGTCGACCGTGTCGAAACGGCGCTTTCCGGACTCGGGCGGGGACAGACTCATCGGGACGGGTTAGCATTCCGGGAGCGGCGAGGGGAGGGCGGCGGCGCCGCGCTCCGCCGCATCGATCCGCCGGAGGCCCCGCATCCTTGACCCGCGCGACCGAAACGCTCCTCGACCTCATCGGCCGCGCCCGCACCATCGTCGGCTTTACCGGCGCCGGCATTTCCACCGAGAGCGGCATCCCCGACTTCCGCTCGCCCGATTCGCCCTGGATGCGCCATAAGCCGATCCCGTTCCAGGCCTTCGTGACGAGCGCCGAGGCGAGGCGCGAGGCCTGGCGGCGCAAGTTCGCGATCGACGATCTCGGCCGCGACGCCGAGCCGAGCCGCGGTCACCGGGCGCTCGCCGCCCTCGTGGCGGCAGGCCGGATGCCGGCGGTGGTCACCCAGAACATCGACGGCCTGCACCAGGCCTCGGGAATTCCCCCGGACCGGATCGTCGAGCTGCACGGCAACGGCACCTACGCCGCCTGCCTCTCCTGCGGCCTCCGGCATGAGCTTGGCGCCATCCGCCTCCTGTTCGAGGCGACGGGCGAGCCGCCGACCTGCCTCGCCTGCGGCGGCATCGTCAAATCGGCGACGATCTCCTTCGGCCAGAGCATGCCGGCCGAACCGATGCGCCGGGCGCAGGCGCTGGCGCTTTCCTGCGACCTCTTCCTCGTCGTCGGCTCGTCCCTCGTCGTCTATCCGGCTGCCGCTTTTCCGGTCACCGCGAAACGCAATGGTGCAACGCTGGTCATCGTCAACCGGGAGCCGACCGACCTCGACGCGAGCGCGGATCTCGTGGTTTCCGGTGAGATCGGAGAGGTGTTCGAACCCCTCCTGTCGCAGGTTTGGAACACTTTGTCCTGACCTTCGCCTCGGGTATCGTCTGACGATCTTTCAGGCTTCCCCCGATTCATGACGGTGTTATCTTGTCATTAAGAATTCAGCCTGCGATTCGACGTTGGGTTTGTACATGTCTGACGATTTCGGTTCCGGTTCGTACGAGAAGGGACAGGCGGAGTCCCAGGACGGCAATCGTCAGGAGACGTCGCAGGACATTGCGGGGGAGCGCCCTCTCGACCTCGTCCAGGTCAGCGGCCGCATCAAGTGGTTCGACGTCGCCAAGGGCTTCGGCTTCATCGTGCCGGACAACGGCATGTCGGACGTCCTCCTGCACGTGACCTGCCTGCGCCGGGACGGCTATCAGTCCGCCAACGAGGGCGCCCGCATCGTCGTCGAGGCCGTGCAGAGGCCGCGCGGGCTGCAGGCCTTCCGGATCATCTCCTTCGACGAGTCGACGGCGATCCACCCCTCCGAATTGCCGCTGCCGCGGACGCACGTGCAGGTGACGCCGACGAGCGGGCTCGAGCCGGCGGTGGTGAAGTGGTTCAACCGCCTGCGCGGCTTCGGCTTCCTGACCCGCGGCGAGGGCACGCCGGACATCTTCGTGCACATGGAGACCCTGCGGCGCTACGGCATCGCCGAGCTGAAGCCCGGGGAGCGGGTCTTCGTGCGCTACGGCGACGGCTCGAAGGGGCTGATGGCGGCCGAGGTCCGGCTCGCCGAGACGACGCTGCCGCATTCGCACTAGCATGGCCACCCGCGTTCTTGCGTTCCTGCTGGTCTTTTTCGCCTTCGCCGCTTCCGGCGCCGGGGCGCAGACGATCGAGCCCCTGACGATCGTCACGAAATCCGGCCAGCGCCATGCCTTCGAGGTCGAGGTGGCGCGCAACGACGCCGACCGCGCCCAGGGGCTGATGTTCCGCCGCGCGATGGCGCCCAACCACGGCATGCTGTTCGATTTCGGCCGGGTCGAGAGCGTCTCGATGTGGATGCAGAACACCTACCTGCCCCTCGACATGCTCTTTATCCGCCCGGACGGCACCATCGCCCGCATCGCCGCCGACACCGAGCCCCTGTCGACGCGGACGATCCCTTCCGGCGAGCCGGTCCTCGCCGTCCTCGAACTCAACGCCGGCGCCACGGCCCGGCTCGGGGTCAAGGCGGGAGACCGGATCGAGCACCCGCTTTTCAAGCGCTAGGGCCGCCTCTCTTGCGACGGCCGGCATCGCCATGGTAGCGAGACAGCGCTCCGGCGGCCCACAGGCGGGGCGTAGCGCAGTCTGGTAGCGCATCTGCTTTGGGAGCAGAGGGTCGCTGGTTCGAATCCGGCCGCCCCGACCATCGGCCGCCGGCACGGGACGAGGCGAGACGGGAGCCATGGCGGCACGGATCTACAGGCCGGCGAAGGCCGCCACCCAGTCGGGGATGGCGCGCACCAAGCAATGGCTCCTCGTCTTCGAGCAGGACAGGGCGCGGGAGATCGAGCCCCTGATGGGCTGGACCGCCTCCGGCGACACGCGGCAGCAGTTGCGCCTGTGGTTCGACACCAAGGAGGAGGCGGTTGCCTATGCCGGCCGGCAGGGCATCCCCTATCGCGTCGAGGAGCCGCACGAATTGAAGCGCCGGACGATGTCGTATTCCGACAACTTCAAGTTCAACCGCGTCGGCGCCTGGACCCACTGACCGCCCGGCGCCCTCGGCGACGGCCCCGTAGCTCAGCCGGATAGAGCAACTGCCTTCTAAGCAGTAGGTCGCAGGTTCGAGCCCTGCCGGGGTCGCCCGCAAAATCAGCTCCTTGGCAGAGCAGCTTTACGGGCGCCCGCCCAAGCGGCGGTCCTCGCGTGCAATTCGCCACACCGGGGCAGCGCCCGGCGTCGGTACGGGCGGGCGCGGCGGCGATGACGTCGGTGGTGACGGCGGGGTTGCGCTGAGCCTCCAAGGTCGATGTATGGTGGTCGCCGGGCACCGACTTGCATCCCGCGACTTTTTTGAAAGTGGACGCCTTCATGAAGCTCCGCCCTCCCGCCGGCTCGGACTTTTTGCTGCTGTCGGCAGTTTTCGCCGTGGTTCTCGCGACCTATTACATCGGGGCGCTGGTGGTCCTGCATGGCCGGCCCGTCGTCGCCGTGATGGTTCCGACAAGAAGCGGATTCTGAGCAGAGGCCTGCCCGAGGCGCCCTTACTCGTCCTGATCTTCGATCCGCGTGCTATCCTGCTGGACCGGGTTGGTTCGGCTTGAGATCTGAGGAGATCTCAAACAGCGTGCGATCTACTCGTTACGTTGGGGTTCGTTTCGGCCGATGCAGCAGATATGTCTCGGTCAAACTTAACCGCAACTCGGTAGAATTGCTTTAAAGCAAATAGGTCTCTTCTGAGCCCAATCTCCGACGCTGACTTACTAGAGCTCCCAGAGCAGCATCCGTTCATATCGACTCAAGCTCAAGCGCTGTCATTCCGGGGCCGCGAAGGCGGAGCCCGGAACCCATGAACACCGCCGTCTCCGCACCGTCGCGCGCCGTCTGCGTCGTCGCGTTTATGGATCCCGGGCGCTGCTTCGCAGCCCCGGGATGACAGAGCCGGGATGGGTCATCTTGAACGGATTTTGCTCTAAGAGACCGTTTGAACACGGGATGGCGGTTTGAGGCGGTTCATGATTCAAGCTTCTAGAGGTCGCCTCCTGCAGTTTGGGGAGCGCCGCCTTCGCGGAGGCCGCATCGGTGATGCCCTTGAGCGAGTCGGTCAGTTGAGTCATCGCCGTCTGCATCGCCGTGCCGACATTGACGCCACCGGCCGTCACGTCCTGCAGCGACTTCAGCGCCGGTGCCGCGGCCGCCTTCGCTTGCTCGGCGAAGTTCGCAGCGGCCTGAGCGACCTGACCGGCCGCCTGCCTCGTCTGATCGGCGACCCCCTGCGCGGCTTGCGTCGCCGTCGTCTTGGCTTCCTCGACCGCCGTCGGGGCAGGGCGTCCGAAATACATCCACCCGAGCGCCAGCACGGCCAGGGCGGGAAGGGCCCATGTCAGCCACTGGGGCCATCCGCCGGACGCCTGCGCAGCGGCGCGATTGGCCGTGGCGGCTACCGCCCGAGGCGCGGCGGTCGCCGCCGGGCTGGCCGCGCCGGCGCCGAGCGCGCCGAGGAGGCCGGAGCTGCCGAGCATCTCGGAAAATCCCGACGGCAGCGCCGCCGAGATGTTGGATTTCTGAGAGGTCAGTAACTGGGCTAGACCAGAGGCGTCGAGTCCGGCCGCCTTCTGACCGAGCGCGCCCATCACCACCGGCGCCAGGAGCCCGAGCAGCGACGAACTCGCGCCTCGACCGAGGCCCGCGAACTTCGCCACCGCATCGCCGAGGCCGGATAGACCAGACCCACCGAGCACGGACGTCAGCATATTGGTCCCATTGTCGAGGACCGCCTTCGCTCCCGAGCCGCCGAACAGGCCGGCCAGATTGTCGAGCGCGAGCGGGGGCTGCTGCTTCACAGCGTCGAATAGCTTGCGCGATCCGGCCGGCGTCGAGGCGACGCCCGAAAGACCGGCAAGAAGGCCCGGCACCGCCGCGGCGATGGCCTTTCCGGCCGTGGACTTGTCCAACCCGAGGGCAAAGGAGATCTTCGCGATCACCTCCGGTGTCAGGTACTGCGTGATGAATGAAATCAGATTGATGCTCATTTGAAACCTCCCAAGGCGATCTGGCGTTCCGACCAACGGTCGGAGCCGAGTGTGCGAACCGCCTCGATCTCGATCCGATGCCGCGACTATCGATGACGCACGTACTTTTCAGATTTGTACGTATGGGCCGGAGGGCGGGACTTTCCGCTCATGGCCGGCGAGGCACTACCGGGGAATTCCCGCAAAGTGGCGGCGCCGGACCCGGATTCGAGAGCGGTCGACGCCCTTCCGCCTAATCCGGAACGGCTGTGTCATGGCCGAAACCGGTCCGGTTTACGACGTCCTCGACCGTATTCGGGCCAGGGTTTAACGTAAGGGAACCCGGCTCGCGCGGCCCGCGAGCCGACGTGTTCGGTCGGGACAGGCCCGAGGGAAGCCCCATGGCCGGCATCGTCAAGCAGGAGATCGCCCGCCCGCCCCGCGGCCTCCCGCAGCATGTCGGAGGGCGCGTCGCGCTGACATTCGCCGCGGTGGTGCTCGCCGCCTGCATCGTCATGGGAGGCGTCCTTTTCTCGCACGCCCTGGAGGAGCGACAGGCGATCCGGGATCGCGCCTCGAGCACGGCGGTCGCGCTTTCCTTCGGCTTCGATCAGGAAGTGGCGGCGGTCAACGCCCTCCTCAAAGGGCTCTCGCGGTCGCCGGCGCTGCTCTCCGGCGACACCAAGGCATTCTACGACCAGATGAAGGCAACTCCGGTCCCGGAGGGATCCTGGTTGATCCTCCAGGACCTCGAGCGTCAGTTGGCGAATACCCTGCGCCCGTTCGGCGCTCCGCTCCCGGAGCACACCGCCGTCTCCAACTACCAGGAGCAGATCGCCCGCATTCGAGACCGGGGCTGGTCGGTCTCGGGGCGGCAATTCGGCCCGGTGAAGGGTTCTGTCGTCATTGCGCTCAGCCTCAGGATCGACGGGCCCGACGGCGAGATGAAGAATTTCATCACCACGATGTTGTCGGAGCGGCGCCTCGCTGCAATCCTGGCCGAGCAGAAAACACCCGCCGATTGGACGAAGGCCGTCTACGACCGGAGCCTCCAGCTCATTGTCGCCGAGAGGGGCGGGCAGGCGATGCCGGAGGCGACGGCACCCACGGCTTTGCGCAGCCGCCTCGCCGGCGCCGGCCCGAACGATACGATCGAGGGCTTCGTCGAGGATGTCGACGGCAGCGGGATTCCGATCCTCGTCGCCTATCGCCGCTCCGGAACCACCAACTGGACGACAACGGCGGTTGTGCCCATGGCCGTCGTCGACGCCCCGGTCAGGGGCGTTCTCTGGCAACTCGCCGGGCCGGCCCTGCTCCTCCTCGTCGCCGGCGGCCTCGCCGCCTGGTTCACGACACGCCAGGTCGAGCGCCCCCTGCGGGCGCTCTCATACCTGGTCACGGAAGCGAAGGGCGAGGTCAGCAAGCTCTCCGAGCAGCTGCTCGCCCTGCAGGAGGAGGAGCGTCAGCGCATCGCCCGCGAATTGCACGATTCGACGGCGCAGCACCTCGTCGCCGCGAATCTGGTGCTGATGCGGCTCACGGGACAGACCCGCCAGGTTCCGTCCGCTTCGAAGGCGTGCGACGAGATGGGTGACCTGCTCGACCGCGCGCTCCTGGAGCTTCGCGTCTTCACGTACCTGCTTCACCCGCCCAATCTGGCCAGCGATGGGCTTCGCGCAGCGCTGCGGGACTTCGTCGAAGGGTTTGCGGGGCGGACCGGAGTGCAGGCGAGCGTCCGCATGTCCGAGGCGGTCGACGACGCTTCGCCGGAAATTCAACGCGCCATCCTGCGGGTGGTGCAGGAGGCGCTTGCCAACGTCCATCGCCATGCCGGGGCGTCCAAGGTGCGCGTCGGCGCCAGGGTCGTTGCCGGCGCGATGATCGTCCGGGTCCGCGACGACGGCCGCGGCATGCCGGCACCCAGCCGGTCCGTCGGCCGCCTTCGATTGGGCGTCGGCATCCCGGGGATGCATGCCCGCCTGAAGCAGTTCGGCGGCACTCTGAAGATCAGAACCGGACCGAATGGAACCTCGCTCTTGGCGTCCGTGCCCTTGTCGGAACGCCGAAGGGTCTTGCCGGAGCCTGCCGCCGCGGATGGCGCAAAGGCTCCGCAACCTTCGCGCGCCGCGAGTCGACGCTTGAAAAGGCCCCACTTTCAGGGTCTGACATCATCAGTTTTAGGGTTTTGGAGGGCCCATCCCTGCCAATGTTTCCGATAGGATCGGCCTTCCGCCAGGACGAGCCCTTGTACAATCCGAGAACCTCGCGATGACACGCATTCTGATCGCCGACGACCACGACGTAGTCCGGTCCGGAGTGCGGGCCGTGTTGGAGGCGCAAGCGGGCTGGGAGGTGGTCGGCGAGGCCGGCGATGGGAAGGAAGCCGATCAGTCAGGCGCTGACCACCCGCCCGGACGTCGTCGTGCTCGACTACTCGCTGCCGGTGCTGAACGGGATCGAGGCCACCCGTCAGATCCGTGCCCGCGTTCCGGGCGCCGAAGTGCTGATCTTCACGATGCACGACAGCAGCAATCTCGTGCGCGAGGTCCTGGAAGCGGGGGCCAAGGGCTTCCTGTTGAAATCGGACGCGAGAAAGTTCCTGATCGCGGCGGTGGAGAGCCTCGCCGCTCATCAGCCATTCTTTACCGGCAAGGTCTCGGAGACACTGCTCGAGACCTATCTGGCGAAGGGCGACGCCGACGCTGCTGACATCCCGCGAAAGGTCGATCGTACAGCTGATCGCCGAAGGTCAGACCAACAAGAAGATCGCCGACACCCTCAGCATCAGCCCGAAGACCGTCGAGACGCATCGCGCCTCCGCGATGCGCAAGCTCAACCTCGACACGACGGCCGCCCTGATCCGATACGCGGTCCGAAGCGGGCTCGTCGAGGCTTGATCGCAAGTCGAGCATCGCAAGCTTGGCAAAGCTCTCGACGCGACCCCGTTCGCCAGCTAGGCCACGAACTCGTAAAGGATCATCCGGATCGGGGTGAAGGACGATCCAAGTACCTCACCTGAAGCGTCATTCTCCCATCGCTTCGGCCGTACGGGCGAGCGCCCAAGCGGCGGTCCTGGCGTGCATCTCGCCGAACCGGTTCGACCCGTTGAGCCGCTCGGCGTCGGCACGGGCGAGAGCGGCGGCGACGACATAGGTGGTGCGCCGGTCAACCGGCGTGTCGTCGGTGAGGCGCCGCGCTTCCCAAAGCGAGGAGGCGGCGACCTTCCGGGTGCGAGGCGCAAGGGCCTCGAGGTGCGTGAAAAAGGGCTTGCGCATGTCCAGGTGACTTTCGGCTCGAGCGCCGGGAGGCTTGTGCGCCACCTCTTCGGGCCCGAGCCTGGCTTGCGCCAACGAGGTACGCTGAGCACGCCGCCCATCCTCGCAGAAGACAGATGGCCAATGCGACGCTGGCCAGCTTGTAGGATCACGCCAATCCCTTGCTCGCGACAGCCAAAGCCGTCAGAGATCCTTCAACAATAGTCGCAAACTGCGACCTTGGTCGAATTCCCCGGCGCTGACGAAGCTTCACATCGCCACAAGCGAGCGCATCCGGCGAACAGCCCAGCAACGATGACGCCGAGAAGGATGATCATCCCGAACAGCGCCTTGGGAGGGTTTCAAGGACAGCGGGTCAGCCGGTCGGCCTTGGCGTCGCCGGGATATTTCATCTCGAGGACGTTGCCCTTTACCGCCAAGTCGACCGCATTCGGCATGTCTCCCTCGCCATGACAGGACATACGCATGCGCCAGCGGCCGTTGCCGCCCTCAACGCGGGTGAAACGGCAGGATATCTCATTCCCTTCCAGCCCCCCTGCGGTGAGGGTTGCGTCCGGGGTGCTTTTGCATTCGACCGCAGGAACGTGCGACCACCGTCCGACATAGGCGGGCTGTGCGGCCGCCGCAGGGCCGGCGGACGCCGCAGCGATCAGTCCGATAGCGCGAATAGCCTTCATAACGGCCCCCTCCACTCCTTTGCCGCGCACTGGCGGCATGAACCAGCTTATCTCGGGAACTTGCTACCGTTCCACTTCATGCTGTGCGCCCCACCCCCGTGACCGCGCCAGTGGATGACCGGAAATCTTTCCGTCGCTGACGGTGACCATCGTTCCGAGCAGATCATCCACCGCCGGTTTCAGCAGCGCGCCGTCGCGGACATATATGGTGACCGAGCAGACCTGCATTCCGCAGGCGTTGCTTCGCCCGCCGTCGGAGCAAGTGATCCCGTCATGGCTGATGATAAGATCGGGCTGGCCATCGCCCGTCAGGTCCCGCTCGATGACGGCGGCTGGATTGATTGATCCTTTTCCGCCTTCGCAGGCATCGGCAATCTGGTCGCGCACGAGATAGTCCGCCGCTTTGGACCGGGCCTGCGCCGGGGAGGCGAGCAGGGCTGTCACAATTGCAAGGATGAGAAGGGGCGACATGGCCGGGTTCCAGCGGGGAGGGTGCCTTGAGTTTCAGGTCTCGCTTCCCCAAAGAAAAGCGGCCTCGGACTCGCTATTTTGCCACGGGACAGCCGGTAGGGAAGCGGCAGGCGGTCCGGAATAACCAGCGGACGCAGTCGGCATAGCCGCCGGCGTGCATGCGCGTTCGGGTCAACCGAACCCATTGAAATCTATGAACTTGCTTCCTTATAAGCAGCAGGCCACAGGTTCGAGCCCTGCCGGGGTCGCCCGTTTTCGGGCGGCCGGCCCGCCCTTGCGGTTGCCCCGCACGAGTGCATACCTACCCGGAAGGGCCCGGCGCCGCTCCGCCCCCCGAAAAGGACCGCGAACCATGCTCTCCACCGACACCGACATCCTGAGCGAAGCGCAGCGCTGGCGGCAGGCCGGCCGGGGCGTGGCGCTTGCGACCGTGGTCGAGACCTGGGGCTCGGCGCCGCGGCCGGTCGGAAGCCATCTCGCCATCGACGAGGAGGGCAACTTCCTCGGCTCCGTTTCCGGCGGCTGCGTCGAGGGCGCGGTCATCACCGAGGCCCTCGACGTGATCGGCGACGGCAAGCCGCGCATGCTCGAATTCGGGGTCGCCGACGAGACCGCCTGGAAGGTCGGGCTCTCCTGCGGCGGGCGCATCCGGGTCTTCGTCGAGCGGGTGCGAGTGATGCCCGGCCTCGACCTTCTCCTCGCCTTCGCGGCGGCGACCGCGGTCTTCGCCTATTTCCCCGGCCCCGCTCTGCTCTATACGGCGGCGCAGACCCTGGCGCGCGGACGGCGCGCTGGCCTGATGGCGGCGCTGGGCATCCATCTCGGCTGCTACGCCCACGTCTTCGCCGCCGCCTTCGGCCTCTCGGCCGTGTTCCGGCACGTGCCCGAACTCTATGCGGCGCTGAAGATCGTCGGCGCGCTCTATCTCGTCGTGCTCGGCATCGGCATGCTGCGCAGCCGCGGCACCGGCGCGGCCGAGGCCGCGGCGCCGGCGCCGAAAACGGCGCGGCGCGCCTTCCTCGAAAGCGTGCTCGTCGAGCTTCTGAATCCGAAGGTCGCGATCTTCTTCATCGCCTTCCTGCCGCAATTCGTCGATCCCTCGGCGTCCCTCCCGATCTCCGTGCAGTTCCTGATCCTCGGCACGATCGTCAACTTCGCCTTCTCCTCCGCCGACCTCGTCACGGTCTTCGCGGCGGCGACGGTGATGCGGCGCTTCCGGGGCGACGGCCTCGCGCGCAAGCTCCTGCGCTACGGCGGCGGCTCGATCCTCGTCGGCCTCGGCGCGCGGCTCGCCCTCGACCGGACCTGACCATGCGCCTCGATCTCCTCGCGAGCTCAACGCGGAGCGCGCCGCGCGGCGTGCGGCGGTGCTCGTTACCGACCTTGCCTCCGGCGAGCAGCGGCTCGTGCGCGAAGCGGAGGTCGATGGCGATCCGCTTGCGGAGGCGCTTGCCGACAAGCTGCGCCTCGGCAAGAGCGGCGTCGTCGAAAGCGAGGGACGCCAGGCCTTCCTCAGCGTGCAGGTGCCGCCGGTGAAAGTCGTCGCGATCGGCGCCGTGCATATCAGCCAGGCGCTCGCGCCGATGGCCAGGAACCTCGACCTCGACATGATCGTGATCGATCCGCGCACCGCCTTTGCGACGCCGGAGCGGTTTCCCGACGTGTCGGTCGTCGCCGAATGGCCCGACGCGGCGCTGCCGGGAATCGGGCTCGACCGTTACACCGCGGTCGCGGCCCTGACGCACGATCCGAAGATCGACGATCCGGCCCTCGCCGCGGCGCTGCGGGCGGAATGCTTCTATATCGGCGCGCTCGGCTCGCGGAAGACGCATGCGCGCCGCGTCGAGCGCCTGACGGCGGCAGGCTTTTCGCAGGCCGAGATCGCGCGCATTCAGGCGCCGATCGGCCTCGACATCGGCGCGGTCTCGCCGGCGGAGATCGCCGTCTCGATCCTCGCCGAGATCGTCGCCACGCTGCGGCGCGACCGCAGGCGTGCGGCGTGAAGTTCGGCCCGATTCCGATCGCCGAGGCCGCCGGCGCCATCGCCGCGCACACCGTGCGTGCGGGCGACACGGTGGTGAAGAAGGGCAGCGTCATCAGCGCCGAAGATGCGGCGCGCCTCGGCGCCGCCGGCATCGCCACCCTCGTCGCGGTGCGGCTCGACGGCGACGACATCGGCGAGAACGAAGCCGCGCAGGCGCTCGCGGAAGCCGTCGCGGGGGAGGGCGTTTTAGTCGAGCACCCCTTTACCGGGCGCGCGAATCTGTTTGCGACGCGACCGGGCGTCCTCGTCGTCGACCGCGGGGCGGTCGACCGCATCAACACCATCGACGAGGCGATCACCGCGGCGACTTTGCCCGCCTTCAAGCCCGTCGTTGCCGGCGAGATGATCGGCACCGTGAAGATCATTCCCTACGCGGTGCCGGCGCCACTTCTGCATCGGGCCGTCGCGGCGGCGGGACGGGGCCTTTGCGTCGCGTCCTATTCGCGCAAGAAGGTCGGCGTCGTCTCGACCCTGATGCCGGGGCTGAAGCCGAGCGTCGTCGAGAAGACTCTGGCGGTTCTGCGCAAGCGCCTCGAACCGGCCGGCGCCGCCATCGTCGCCGAAAGCCGCGTCGCGCACGACACGGCGGCGCTGACGAAGGCACTCGCGGAGGAGGTGAGGGGACCGGCGGATCTCGTCGTCGTGTTCGGCGCCTCGGCCATCGCTGACCGCCGCGACGTCATTCCCGCGGCGATCGAGGCCGCGGGCGGCACCGTTGCGCATTTCGGCATGCCGGTCGATCCGGGCAATCTTTTGCTCGTCGGCGCGCTTGAGGGAAAGCCGGTCATCGGCGCGCCGGGCTGCGCGCGCTCGCCGAAGGAGAACGGCTTCGACTGGGTCCTGCAGCGCCTGCTCGCGGGCCTTGAGGTGACTCGCGCCGACATCGCCGGGCTTGGCGTCGGCGGCCTTCTGATGGAGATCGTCTCGCGCCCGCAGCCGCGCGCCGGCGGCGACAGCGAGCACGAATGAGTCGTCGCGTCCATCGTGCTCGCGGCGGGCCGCGGCACGCGCTTCGGCGACGTGCCGAAGCTTCTGGCGACGCTCGACGAAAAGCCGCTCGTCCGCCACGTCGTCGAAGCGGCCTGCGCGTCGGTGGCACGCCCGGTGCTGCTGGTCACCGGCCATCGCGCGGCCGAAGTCGAAGCGGCGGTTGCGGATCTCGCCGTCGCCGTGGTTCGCAATGCCGCCTACGCCGACGGCCTCTCGACCTCGCTCAAGGCCGGCTTCGCCGCGCTTCCCGCGGACGCGGACGGCGCCGTCATCCTGCTCGGGGACATGCCGCGGGTGAGCGCGGCGCTGATCGATGAACTCGCGGGACGCTGGGAAGGGGCCGGACGTCCCGCCGCGCTCGTGCCGATCTACGAGGGCGCGCGCGGCAATCCGGTGATCCTCGCGAGATCGATGGGCGCTGCGATCGCCGCCTTTCGGGCGACATCGGCGCCGGGGCGCTTTTGCGGCGCAGGGACGATGTCGTTCTCGCCGTCGTCGACGATGCTGCGATCATCCAGGATGTCGACACGCAGGAGAGGCTCTGCGAACTGCGTCGCTGAATGGGTGCGCGCCAATTCGCCTCTCCCCGCTGGCGGAGAGAGGCGATCGCTCGGTGATCGTTACCGATGCTGCATCCGCTTCTTCGCGGGCGCGCGATGGCGGTCGATGGAGCCTGTCGCGGAGGGCAGGTGCAGAACCGTGTTCACGCCGCCCGCGACGCCGCCGGAAACGCCGCCGATGACGCTGCCCACGGCGCCGCCGACCGGGCCAGCGACCTTGTTGCCGACCGCATTGCCCTTGTGAACGCCTTCGTTGAAGCTCTGCGCGTGCACCGCGGCGGGAAGAGCCGCGACGGCAAGACCGAACGCCAGAACAAGACCATGCGCTTTCATGGATCGCTCTCCATTGCTGCTTCGACAAGCTCAACCGACTAGAACGCGGGCGGGTTCCACCGCGCCCGGCCATCGAGACTTACCCCGATTGGCGCCGACCCGCCGCTGCGCCACTCTCCCGCCCCGTGAGACGGGGGATTCGATGCTTGAAACGGGCGCGGCCGAGCTTTGCCGAAACGTTGCCCTCGCAGGGCTCGCGCTTTGCCTGAGCGCGGCCGGCGCCGCGGCGCAAAGCGACGCCGCCTCTCGCGTGCAAGTGCTTGCGGCCTTGCCGACGCTCGAGGCGATGGCGAACGAGATCGTCGCGAATGGCGGCGTTCCCGGCCTCGCCGTCGCCGTCGTTCATGAGGATGCGGTCGTCTATGTTCGCGGCTTCGGGCTGCGCGAGGCCGGCAAGCCGGAGACGGTCGACGGCGACACGGTGTTCCAGCTCGCCTCGATGTCGAAGCCGGTCTCCGCGACGATCGTCGCGGCCCTCGTGAGCGAGGGCGTCGTGAGCTGGGATTCGCGGATTGCCGACCTCGATCCGTCCTTCCAGCTCTTCGAAGCCTATCCGACGGCGCAGCTCACGGTGCGGGATCTCCTCTCCCATCGCAGCGGCCTGCCCGGTACCGCCGGCGACGAACTCGAGGCTATCGGCTTTGGCGGCGACGAGGTCAGGCGCAGGCTCCGTCTCGTACCGCCATCGTCGAGCTTCCGCGCCGGCTATTCCTACAGCAATGCCGGCTTCACCGCCGGAGCCGTCGCCGCGGTGAAGCCGACGGGCAAACCCTGGGCCACGATCGCCGACGAGGTTCTCTACCGGCCGCTCGGCATGAACGCGACGAGCTCGCGCCATAGCGACTTCCTGGCGCGTGCCAACCGCGCCGCGTTGCACACCCGCTTCGGCGGGGCCTGGGCGGCGAAGCTGACGCGCCAGCCCGACGTGCAGGCGCCCGCCGGCGGCGTCAGCTCGAGCGCGCGCGATCTTGCGCAGTGGTTGCGCCTCGAACTCGCGGACGGCGTCTTCGACGGCAAGCGGCTCGTCGCGCACGAGGCTATCGCGCAGACGCACGTGCCGTTGATCGCGCGCGGCGACAATCCGGTCACGGGCGCGGCCTCGTTTTACGGGCTCGGCTGGAACGTCGAATTCGGCCGGCACGGCCTCTCCTGGGGCCATGCCGGCGCCTTCAGCGTCGGCGCGCACACGCTCGTCACGCTCTATCCGAAGGCGAAGCTCGGCATCGTCGTCCTGACGAACGCTTTTCCGACCGGCGTTCCGGAGGGGCTCGCCGAAAACTTCTTCGACGTCGTCTTCGACGGAGCGCCGGGCAAGGACTGGGTGCCGCCCTGGAATGCCGTTTTCGAGGGCCTCTTCGGCCCGGTCGTCGCCGCTGCGCAGGCCGCCTATGCGCGGCCGCCCGACCCGCCTTCGCCGCCGCTGCCCCTCGAGCGCTATGCCGGGCGCTACGAGAACGACTATCTCGGCACGGCGACGGTCGCCCGCGCCGGCGATGGGCTGATGCTGGCGCTTGGTCCGAAAGGAGAGCGCACCTATCCGCTGCGCCATTTCGACCGCGATCTCTTCCTCGCCGTGCCGGACGCCGAGACGCCCGACAAGTCCGCCGCCGTCCGCTTCGCCATCGGCCCGGACGGACGCGCGGCCGAGGTCGTGATCGAATGGCTCGACGAGTTCGGGCTGGGGACGCTGAAACGCGCCGATCGGTGACGAATTCCTTCCGACGTTCGCGGATCTCCGCGTTCGACGCTCCGCGCGCCGTCGCGCCATGTGCGCCTTGTCGTCACCGCCCCGTCTCCCGCGCGCTTTCCGGCGCGAGCGTGCTCCAGCCGGTGAGCTGGATGAAGCCGTCGCGGGCCGCGATGACGAGGTGGCGGCGGTGCTTGTGGATGACGACCCCGGGGGCGAAGCGGTGCGGCTCGGTCCAGCCGAGCGCCTGCCAGACATAGACGCGCTTGCCGCCGACGCTCGCCAGGGTCTCGATCGAGCCGAAGGCGCGGACCTGGCGCAGCAGGTCAGCGACGTCGCGGGTGAAGTCCAGGGTGCGCTCGCTCTCCCGGATGCGCGGCCAATACGACCCGCCCGCCTGCGGGCGCGCCGCGGCCCAAAGGCGTGGCAGGTCGGCGGCGATCGTCGCCGCGAGGCGCTTTGAGGCGATCTGGCACTTGGCGAGGAGGCTGTCGTGGGTCTCGCCCGGGCTCAGGGGGAAGAGCTCTTGCGCGACGATGGGGCCGGCGTCGAAGGCCGGCGTCAACGCGTGCGCGGTGACGCCCCAGTCCGGGCGGCCGTCGAGGAGCGCCTTGAACAACGGGTAGGGGCCGCGGCCCTCGGGCAGGGGGGAGGGATGGATGTTGAGCGCATAGGGAAGATGCGGCTCCCAGTCCTTGACGAGCCAGGGATAGCCCGCGACCACGAGGAGGTCGCAGCGCATGGCCCTCAGCCCGGCGAGGTCCGCCGGGCGAATGCGCGACATCTGGATGGGGATGCGCAGCGCCCGCGCCCGGCCGACGGTGACGTCGTTGAAATCGTAGACGTTGTCGCAGGCGCGGGTGAACAGCTTCACCGGCTCGGCGCCGCGGTCGATCAGCGTCTCGAAGACGTCGCCGAGAAAATCGATTCCCGCGAAGGCGAAGCGCATGCCGGCTCCCGTGAGGTCCGGCGCCGCATCGCCGCGCTGTGGGCCGACCGAAGCTCTAGGTAGAACGGCGAAGACCGGAATGCACTACGCAACAAACCCGAGCGTCGGCGGCCGTCACTTCTCCTCCGGCCAGCGGATCGGCTTCGTGTAGAAGAGCGCCGCCGTGCCGGCGACGATGAGGACCAGCATGAGCAGAATCAGGACGTCCATGACCGCCTCCTTCAGGGTCATGTGCACCCCGCCGGCCGCTCTGGACTGTGCGATGTATCACGCCGCGCACGAAAAAGGGCGCGGGATTAAGACCCGCGCCCTGACATTCCACAGCTTTTCAGGGTTTTGGAACAGGATCGCGCCCGCCCGGCGGCGCGATCCCCGGTTGGCTCAGTAATCCATGCCGCCGCCGCCGGGCGCCGGAGGCGCCGGCTTCTTCGGCGCCTCGGCCACCATCGCCTCCGTGGTGATGAGAAGGCCGGCGATCGAGGCCGCGTCCTGGAGCGCGTGCCGGACGACCTTCGCCGGGTCGATGATGCCGAGCTTGTACATGTCGCCATATTCGCCCGATTGGGCGTCGTAGCCGTAGGCGTAGTCGGTCTTCTCCATGATCTTGCCGACGATGACGGAGCCGTCGCCGCCCGCGTTGAGCGCGATCTGGCGGGCCGGCGCCTGCAGCGCCCTGCGGACGATCTCGATGCCCGTGCGCTGATCGGCGTTGTCGACCTTGAGCGACGACAGCGCCTTCACGGCGCGCAGGAGCGCGACGCCGCCGCCGGGCAGGATGCCCTCCTCGACCGCCGCCTTCGTCGCGTGCATGGCGTCGTCGACGCGGTCCTTGCGCTCCTTCACCTCGACCTCGGTCATGCCGCCGACGCGGATCACCGCGACACCGCCGGCAAGCTTGGCGAGGCGCTCCTGGAGCTTCTCGCGGTCGTAATCCGAGGTCGTCTCCTCGATCTGCGCCTTGATCTGGCCGATGCGGGCTTCGATATCGTCCTTCTTGCCGGAACCGTCGACGATGGTCGTGTTCTCCTTCTCGATCACGACCTTCTTCGCGCGCCCGAGCATGTCGAGGGTGACGTTCTCGAGCTTGATGCCGAGATCCTCGGAGACGGCGGTGCCGCCGGTCAGGATGGCGATGTCCTGCAGCATCGCCTTGCGGCGATCGCCGAAGCCCGGCGCCTTCACGGCCGCGACCTTGAGGCCGCCGCGCAGCTTGTTGACGACGAGGGTCGCGAGCGCTTCGCCCTCGATGTCCTCGGCGATGATGAGGAGCGGCTTGCCGGTCTGCACCACGGCTTCGAGAATCGGCAGCAATTCCTGCAGCGACGAGAGCTTCTTCTCGTGGATGAGGACATAGGGCTCTTCGAGTTCGGCCCGCATTTTCTCGGCGTTCGTGACGAAGTAGGGCGAGAGATAGCCGCGGTCGAACTGCATGCCCTCGACGATGTCGAGCTCGGTCGCCAGCGACTTCGCCTCCTCGACGGTGATGACGCCCTCGTTGCCGACCTTCTGCATCGCCTCGGCGAGGAAGCGGCCGATCTCGAGGTCGCCGTTCGCGGAGATCGTGCCGACCTGCGCGATCTCGTCGTTCTTCGTCACCTTGCGCGCGTTCGTCTTGAGATCCGCGACGACCGCCTCGACGGCGAGATCGATGCCGCGCTTCAGGTCCATCGGGTTCATGCCGGCCGCGACCGACTTCGCGCCCTCCTTCACGATCGCCTGCGCGAGCAGCGTCGCGGTGGTGGTGCCATCGCCAGCGACGTCGCTCGTCTTCGAGGCGACCTCGCGCACCATCTGCGCGCCCATGTTCTCGAACTTGTCCTCGAGCTCGATCTCCTTGGCGACGGTGACGCCGTCCTTGGTGATGCGGGGCGCGCCGAAGGATTTCTCGATCACCACGTTGCGGCCCTTCGGACCGAGGGTGACCTTGACGGCGTTGGCGAGAATGTCGACGCCGCGCAGCATCTTGTCGCGCGCGTCAGTTGAAAATTTCACGTCTTTGGCAGCCATGCGTTTCGCTCCTTGGGAGACTGAAATCGTCGACAGGCGAGGCGTGGTCAGGCGGCCTTCCTGCGGGCGGCCGGGACGTCGAGCACGCCCATGATGTCGGATTCCTTCATGATCAGCAGATCCTCGCCGTCGATGCGGACCTCGGTGCCGGACCACTTGCCGAACAGCACCCGGTCGCCGGCGCGGACGTCGAGGGGCTGGATCTTGCCGTTCTCGTCCCGGGCGCCCGGTCCGACGGCGATAACCTCGCCCTGCTGCGGCTTCTCCTTGGCGGTGTCGGGGATGATGATGCCGCCGGCGCTCTTCTCTTCGGCTTCGACGCGGCGGACGACGACGCGGTCGTGCAAGGGACGGAATTTCATGGCGATCCTCCTGGTCTGATTGGGCAATCGAAAGCGTTCGAGGGCGATCCGCCACCGGCGGTGCGCCGCCCTGAGGCGCGACTTAGGCGAGGCGCGCCGGTCCCGCAAGGGGGCCGGGGCAAGTTTTTAGCACTCTGGCTTGAAGAGTGCCAACCGGCGCCGCCGCAGTTTTGTCAGCACTCTCCGCGATTGCTGCTAATGCCTTGCGATTAAACACTTAATTCAGAAGTTGGGCTTGAAGATGGGCACCGGCGCAGCCACCATTGCCGAGCGGGCCGCCTGCGCGTTCCCGAGGAGGTGCCATGGTATCGAAGGCGTTCATCCGACAGCTCGAAGGCTACGGGCTGACGACGGCCCGCATCCTGTACCGGATGCCGGACCACCGGGACTTCCTGCAGAGCTACATCTGGCAGGAGTACGACCTCGCCCCGAAATTCCCGGTCCTCGCCGCGTTCCTGGAATTCTGGAACCGCGAGCTCGAGGGTCCGCTGCATTCCGTGACGGTCGCCCATTCCCGCCTGATCCGCCCAACCGAGTACCAGGCCGTCAATGGCGTGCTGACCCTGCATTGAAGCACGCCCCCCGCCTCTCCCGGCAAGCCGGGAGAGGCGAATCGCGCCTTTCAGAGATGGCTGAATGCCCCAGGCCTGCGGGAAGAGGTGAATGGAACTCTTCCCCTCGCCCGCAACGCGGCTACCCCCGTTGTGCGAACGCCGTAGCCCCGCAAGCGGGCGAGGCGAAATGACCTCCGCCCTTGGCCGGCGGGTCCTTCTCGGGTAGAGGAACGCCCCTGATCCGACCCACACCCGCCAGGTTCCTTGTCCAAAGCCCGCACGTCCCAGGTTCTTGCCGCCCTTGCCTCCGGACCCGGCGAGCGCCTCACCGTGGGCGACGCCGTCGAGGTGCTGCGGGATCGCGCCTTCGCGCTCCTCGTCGTGGTCCTCGCCCTGCCGAACTGCCTGCCGATGCCGCCGCCGATCCCGCTCGTCTGCGGCTTCCTCCTCGCCTTCGTGGCGATCCAGATCGCGCTCGGGCGCAGCACGCCCTGGCTGCCGCGCATCCTGCTCAACCGCTCCGTCGCCCGCGTCGATGTCCAGCGGGCGGTGCGCCGGGCGGCGCCCGTGCTGCGCCGGCTCGAGCGCTTCTCGCGGCCGCGCATGAGCGTCTTCGAGAGCGGGTTCGCGTTTCAGCTCACGGGCGTCGTCCTGCTCCTGCTCTCGGTCGGCATCATCTTCGCCCTGCCGCCGATCGTCGGGCAGATCCCGCTCGCGGTCGGCGTTTGTCTCGTCGGGCTCGGGCTCGTCGAACGGGACGGGCTCGTCGTCCTCGGCGGGCTCGCCGTCGGCTCGATCGGTCTGACCTTGAGCGCGAGCTTCGTCTGGGCCGTCGTCGCTGGCTTCGAAAAGTTTCTGTGAGCGCGAAGTGCCCTCAGCGGCCCGCGCCGTAGGGCGGCCGCGGGATCGCCATGTGCGCGGCCCGAAGCGCCGCCGACCAGCGCTCGCGCAGGTCGTGGAAATAGGGCTCGCCCGCTTCGATCCGGTGGACCACCTCCGGCACGAGCGCATCGCGGCGGATGACGGCGATGTCGATCGGCAGGCCGACGCCGAGGTTGGAGCGCATCGTCGAATCCATCGAGATCAGGCCGATCTTCAGGGCGTCGTAGAGGTCCGTCTTGTAGGTCACCGCCCGGTCGAGGATCGGCTTGCCGTATTTGAGCTCGCCGATCTGGAGAAACGGCGCGTCCTGCCCGCATTCGATGAAGTTGCCGGCCGAGTAGATCATGAAGAGCCGCATCGGCCCGCCCCGGATCTGGCCGCCGAACAGGAACGAGACGTCGAAGGACAGGGAGGCCTCCTCGAGGCCCTTCGCGTCGATCGCCCGCACGTGCCGGATGACGCGCCCGACGAGTTGCGCGGCGCGGAACAGGCTGGGAGACTTTTCGAGGGTCTCGACCTCGCCCGTCTGCGGGTTTTCGAGGCCTTCGACGAGCAGACTCACCGCCGATTGCGAGACGGCGAGATTGCCGGCGGAGGCAAGGCAGAGGATACGCTCGCCCGGGACCTCGACGGTGTGCAGCTTGCGAAAGGTCGAGACGTTGTCGAGCCCCGCATTGGTGCGGGTGTCCGCGATCATCACGAGACCCTGGCCGACGAGGATTCCGGTGCAATAGGTCATGACGATGGGGCCCGCGATCGCTACCGGCCTATCAACTTTCCGAGCAGTCTCGCAAGGGTCGCGGCCTCCTCGGCGGTCAGTTTGGCGCCGACATGGCGCTCGATCGCGGCGGCATAGGAGGGCCAGGTCCGTTCCCGCAGGGCGAGGCCCGCCGCGGTCGCGACGACGAAATTCGCGCGCGCGTCCTCGGGACAGGCCTCGCGCCGGACGAAGTCCCGCCGCCTCCAGCCGGTCGATAAGGCGCGAGAGATTGTACTGCGCGAAGAGCAGCTTGGCCTGGAGGTCGCTCTGGCGCAGGCGATGGTCGGGACGTCGCCACAGTTCCAGCAGCACGTCGTACCAGGCCAGCGGCGGCAGCCGCTTCGCCCGCACCTCCTCCTCGACGGCTTCGATCACTTGCCGCTCGGCCCGCACGAGCCCGACCCAGGCCTCCTCGACCGCGGGCAGGAGAAGCTTCTTCGTCGGGGCGCTCGCCATGGCGTGGGATAAGTCACTTGCAATTGCATGTAAATGCGGTATATGCATTTGCATTGAAAATCGACCGGCCCCGGAGAAGACCCATGCCCGCCCTGGAACTTGTCAGCTTCGACCTTTGTCCCTTCGTGCAGCGCGCCGCCATCGCGCTCGCCGAGAAGGGCGTTCCCTTCACGCGCAAAACGATCGATCTTGCAAACAAGCCGGACTGGTTCCTGCGGATCTCACCCCTCGGCAAGGTGCCCGTGCTCGTCGCCGACGGCGAGGCGATCTTCGAGTCCGGCGTCATCGTCGAGTATTTGGAGGAGACGCAGCCAAAGCCGCTGCATCCGCGCGATCCCCTCCGCCGCGCGCAGCACCGGGCCTGGATCGAGTTCGGCTCGGCGCTCATGGGCGATCTCTACGCCATCGAGACCACGGCCGACCGCGATGTGTTCGAGGCGAAACGCAAGGCCGTCGCCGAGAAGCTCGCGCGGCTCGAGGCCGTCCTCGGCGCCGGGCCCTACTTCGAGGGCGAGCGCTTCAGTGTCGTCGATGCGGTCTACGCGCCGTTCTTCCGCTATTTCGACACCCTCGACCGGCATTCCGATCTCGGCGTCTTCGACGGATTGCCGAAGGTTGAAGCGTGGCGCCGCGCGCTCCTCGATCGCCCCTCCGTCGCCGGCGCGGTGGTCGCGGATTACGGCGTCCGGCTCGAAGCTTTCCTGCGCCGCCAGAACGGCGTCTTCGCCGGGCTGATGAAAGAGGCGGCGTAAGCGGCGTTCCCACCTCCCCCGCTTGCGCTTGCGGGAGAGGCGGGATCATGCGCTGAAACCGCCGCCCAAGGGCGCGCCGGAGCGCTGCGGTGCGGTCGGCGCGAGCCGCTCGGCGAGGGCTCGCGCCCGGTCGAGATCGACGCTCCCGCTGCCGCCCCTCACGAGCGGATGCACCGTGAGGAAGAACTCGCGGCCCGAGCCCGGATCCCCGCCTTCAAGCTCGAGTTCCGCGAGGCCCATCGCGGCGCGCAACTCGAACAGACGAGCGCCGCACGAGCGGGATTCGTGGATCGCGTCGACGAATGCGGTTCGGGCGCCGGCGTAGTCCCCGGTGGCCGCAAGGAGTTCGCCGCGCAGGCGGACGATTTCCGGCTCGTCCCAGCGGGCCGCCGTTTCGCGGGCCGCCGCTTGCGCCTCGGCGACGCGCTTCAAGGCATCGTCGTGCCGACCGAGCATCGCCAGCGCTTCCGCTTCGAAGCGCAGGAAGCTCGGTACGTAGAGCATGCAGCCCGAGCTGCGATAGGCGGCGACGCCGCCGCTGAGCTGAGGCCAGCCGCGTTCACGCTCGCCCATCTGGCAGAGGCACCAGCCCATCATGATCGTCGCGCAGATTTCGAAGAAGGCGATGCCGTGCTCATGCGCGACCGAGCGCAACTCCTGGAACTCCGGCAGCGCCTGCGACGGAGACTTCGAGATTCGCGGTCACGAAACCTGACTGGAAGAGCGCGTGGCACAGGGTGTAGACGTGGCCCAGCCGCCGGGCTTCCAAGATGCCGTCGCTCGCGCATCGCTCGCAGCCGTCCAGGTCGCCGATGCATAGGCGCGCGCGCGAGAGATAGGTGCGCATCACCACGCGGGCGTCGCCGATCACGAGCGCCGAGTAGCGCGCGCGAATGGCGGGATCGAAGATCGCGAGTCCGCGCCCGACCTCGGCGATCGATCCGGAGAAGTCCCCCCGGGGCAGCCGGCTGACGCCGGTCGCGAAATGGGCGATGACGCGCAACACCGGGTCGTTCGATGTTTCGCTCAGCTGCGTCAGCTCGGCCGCGCATTCGTCGGCCCGATCGAGCTCCGCGCGCAACAGGGCATGCGTCCATTCGCAGAAGACGATCGTCGGAAGCGCGGTGATCGACGTCACATGCCGGGACTGCGCGTGGGCGCGGGCGAAGGTTTCGCCGACCACGGGGGCCGCATGGCCCTTGCTGGCGATCAGGGCCTTGCCGAGGGCGACGAGAAGATTGATCTCGAGGAGGCGGCTCGCCTCTCCGGGCTCCAGCTGCGCGACGAGGCCGAGGCCGAGATTGATCTGAACGACGGCGTCCGACATCATCGACCGTTGCATCGACTTGATGCCGGCCCGCAACCACCACTCGGCGGCCCTCGCGGGCTCGGCAGCCTCGGTCCAGTGATAGGCGAGAATGTACGGCTCGATCGAGGTGCCGTCCTGGGCGTCGCGCTCGATCACTTCGGCGAGCCTGCGGTGGAGCTTGCGCCTGCGCTCCCGAACGATCAGTCCGTACGCGGCGTCACGGATCAGGCTGTGCCGGAAGCGGTAGAGTCCCGAGCTCGGAGCGTTCATCCGCTCGACGAGCCCGAGCTTTGCGAGTTTTCCGAGCGCATGCTGCAAGCCGCCCTGGGCTCGTCCGCCGACGAGAGACAGCAGGCGAGCGTCGAACTGGCGCCCGATCGTCGCCGCGGTCTCCAGGATGTCCCGGCTTCCTCCGAGCCTGTCGAGCCGCGCGATGAGGGATGCGTGAAGCGAACGCGGAACCGAGGTCGGCGCGCTCGACCGAATCGATCCGGCCGGCGCTTTCCCCGACGGGCCGGATTCCAGAATCGCTTTCGTGATTTCTTCCACGAACAGAGGGACCCCGTCCGCGCGCGAGACGATCTCGGCGACCGTGGCCTCTTCGAGCGTGTCTCCGCCGATGCTTCGAACGAGGGCCGCCGACGCGTCTGCCGGGAGCGGCGGAAGGACGACCGAGGTGAGCTGCGGGAGCGTTTTCCACGGCGGGTCGAATTCCGGCCGTGCCGTCACGATCAAGAACAGCGGGCGCGAGGCCGCGCGCTCGATCGTGGCGGTCAGGACTTCGAGGGACGCGCTGTCGCTCCAGTGGGCATCCTCGAACACGAGCACCAGCGGGCGGCGGCGGGCAAGGCTGAGGAGAATTCCCGGAAGCGCGTCGAGGAGACGCTCCCTGATGCGGTGCGGGGCGAGCTGCAGTTTCGGCAGCTGGCCGTCGACGTGCAGGCCGAGGAGGTCGGCGACGAGCGTGAGCGACGCGGGCTGGGCGTCGGGCAACGCTCGCTCGAGCTTCGCCAGCTTGGCGGCGCCGCCTTCGCCGGCCGAGAAATCGGCGGCGGCCTCGAGGGCGTGGATGATGGGATTCAGCGATACGCCCTGTCCGAGCGGCGTGCAAAAGAGCTGGATCTTTTCGGTCTCGGGATCGATCACGTCGTGAAGAAGCTGCGCGATGATCCGCGACTTGCCGATCCCGGGCTCGCCGGAGAGAAACACGACGCGGCCGGAGCCTTTCCGGGCGGCCGCCCAAAGGTCGCGAAGCTGCATCATCTCCTTGCCGCGGCCGATGAGCGGCGCAGAGGTGCCCCGGAACCGCGCCGCAAACCGGTTGGCTTCGGGGACGGGCCGCAGCGGCTGCCAGAGTTGCAGCTTGTCGGCAAAGCCGCGCACGGGGCGCTGACCGAGATCGCGAAACTCGAATGACCTCGCGGCCATCTGACGGACCTGGTCGTCGATCAACACGGTGCCGGACTGCGCCATCGTCTGCAGCCGGGCGGCGAGGTTCGGCGCCGCGCCCGCCGCATCGACGTTCGAAAAGCCGACATCTCTCATGAGAAGGCCGACGACGACCGGTCCTGCCGCGATTCCGGCTCTCGTCGCGACCGGAAGGCCGGCTCCGAGCGCGCCATAGCCGCCAGCGACGACGGAGAGCGCCGCGCGGATCGCCCGCTCGGCATCGTCCTCGTTGGCCTGGGGATATCCAAAAAAGGCGATCGCCCCGTCCCCCATGAAGCGGCCCACAATGCCTCCGAACGAGGCGATCGTCGCAGCGACGCGCGTCTGAAATGTCTGAATGAGATCCGTGTAGTCCTCCTCGTTCATGCTCGCGGCGAGTTCCGTGGACGAGACGAGGTCGCAAAACATCACCGTCAGGTGTCGTCGCTCCAGCCGCGCGCCGGCCGCCGTCGTGCTGCGCGGCTTCGGCGCGAGGCGCTTTCCGCAGTTCGGGCAGAATTGCGCCGCGTCCGTCGTCGAAGTGCCGCATCGCGGACACGCGCGCGTCGGGTTATGTCCGCAGGTCTCGCAGGCGCCGTTCCGATCGAGCCGGTCTCCGCCGCAGATGGGGCAACTGCGTGCGCCGCCCGATGCGGTTCGGCCGAAGGGCGCGAACTTGCCTGGATCGCCGGACGACCGCGGGGACATCTCTGCGCAAGCTCCCGAGCGGACGCCGGACCGTTCGCATATGCGTGGCACGAGCCGCCAGCCGCTGCGGCGGATAGTGTACTCGATCTGGTCCCGGGGAGATCGGCAAAAAGTATAAGAGCGTATTTGCTGAACTCTTCGAGCCGGCGTCCCGCCGCCATTGTCAGCGGACGTTGCACGCATCCGTTGAATTTCGGCTGGCTGTCGACCGGCCGGCGTGCTCTCCGCCCAGCGATGGGGAAAAACATAGTATCGTAGCGAGGCACGCAAGCGCGGCGGCGACTCCGCAACGATCTTTCGGGGATGCGTCAGGCTTCGGCCTCGCTGAGCGCTTCGCTCTGCGCCGGCTTGCAGACCGGCGCGGATTTGGCGGCCGCCACGCTCGCGAGATAGCCGAGGGCCCTTTGGCTCGGCATGAAAAAGTAGCCGCCGCCGATGACCTTCACGAAGTTTTCGAGACGCTCGAGGCAGATGGGACCTTTCTCGGTCGGCACGGTGAAGACCGTCGTCTGGCCGCGCGGGGCAAAGCAATCGGTTTCGTTTTCGAGCCCGTGGAACGTCGGCAATCCAACCCATGACTGCTGAACGAACTCGAACTGCCGCTCGATATCGGCGTTCAGGCACATGAAGAAGAGCCCCCGCGCCATCTTGTCGTCGACGTTGTCCGCGTAAGGACGGCCGACGCGAAGAATCCGATGCCGGTTCGCGACCTTGGTTTCGCCGTTGCTCGAGGCGAGGCTGTCTCGGGGATTGGCCCGCCGGATGTGCGCGCCCAAGGGACAGCGCCGCCCGTCGGGATCGTCCTGTCGATAGAGGAAATCGTTGTCCGGTCGCGCCGATCGGCCACGGCCCGTTCCCGGTTCCGTCGGAAAGCGAACCAGCGAGGTGCCATCCGGCCAACGGCCGACGAGTTTCGCTCTGATCCATTCGCGGCGCTCGTCGGTGGATTTCACCGCCATCGCCTTGTGCTGCCTCTTCAGGCGCCGCGCGGTCCGGGTGAGGAATTCGGAGAAGGCATCCACATCCTGGGAAAGCTGCCGGACGACGAGAAAAGTCCCGTTGCGGCCGAAGTCGCGTTCCCCGGTCGGCTGCGGCGTCGAGAAGTCGGGCCGAGAGCGGAACGGGTCCGCCCCGTATCCGGGGAGAAGGTGGTTCGGATCACGCCTCGCTCCGACCGCCGGAGACGGAGGGATGCGCCCGCGATTGTCGGGATAGCCGAGGATGAATTCGCCGGGCTCGACGACGTGAATTGCGTCCCGGATGCGGGTGTAGCGGCGTGTGCCGCGGATGATCGGCTGCGAAATGCCGTCGGCAAATCCGAAAGGCTCCTTCGCCAGATCGTCATTGGCTCGATCGTTCTGGTCCTTTTTGAGGGGCGCCGAGGTGATGTTCTGCTGGCTCTTCAGCTTCTGGAAGAGAACCTCGGTGATGATCTCGTGTCCTGAATTCGTGAGCTCCGCACGACGGCGCGCGGCCAGCGTGTTCAATCTCCGGGCGAGGCGGCGTAAACAAGCACGATTCCGTCCGCAGCGTTGTCGCCGCTTCCCCAGTTCCACAGTTTCGGATCATCAGCGTCGACATCCCCGAGAGCCCGGGCTCGAACGGGGTCGCTCATGCCATGCTGAAACGCGGCAGGGAACGTCGCGAGATCGTCGGCGCTCAGGCCGATTTCAGCGAGGCCGGTGCTCGTGAAGGCGACGAGGGTGGCGCCGCTTTTGGGGTCCGGGCGTCCCTGGCCGTAACTCAGGTCATGAAGGGCAAGATTCAGCCATTCCGCGGGCGAGCCGCCCTTTTTCAGCCTGAAGATGATGGCCTGGCCGTAGGGAAGCGGCGAGAAGCCGCCAAAGATCAGGCCGGGAATTTCAGCGGCCTCGAGCTCGTCGGGAGGCGGCGGCGCCGAGCCGAAGCATGCCAGCCAGTCCGCGGCCTCTCCCTCCGTCGCCGCGACGGCGATCCCCTGCCGTATGACGGCGTTCGCCCTGATGCGCGCCATGGTCAGGCTCGGGTACGCGCTGTACCACAAGCCCGTCGGAAGCTGATGGCGCCGTGCCCAGCGCTTGAAGCGATCGCCGTCCTCCGCCCCATCGCGAACGAGGTTCGTGGTGCGCGGGAAACCGATCGCGTTGCTCCATATCGCCGTCAATCCCTTGCTGGCGCGCTCGATGAAATCTTCGAGGTAGCCTTCCCAGCTGCCACCGTAATTGGACAAGAAGACGAGCCGGTCGGTGCCGGAAATCACGAACCAGCGGGCGAAATGGATCGATCCGATATCCTGCAGGAAACCGGGGCGGAACGAGTATTTCGCCAAGCCCCCGATAAGGAAGAACGCAAGGCGCAGCGTCAGCCGCCGGATCCGCGATGCCTTCAGCGTCGACACCGAGAAGAGATGGTTCTGAGCCGCGTGATTTTCCTGAGCCATGATGGCGGCGACGGCGCCGGCATCGGGCGCCGCGTCCTGGGGCACGTCCTTCGATTCCGACCACCGGAACCATGCGTAGAGGGCCCCGGCAACGCCCACGGCGACGACGCACGCGACGAGGGTCGCGGTCCGCCATCGCCACGCGAGGCCGAAGCACAATGCACCGACGATGACCGCAAGCCCGATCAGGAAAAGCAGACCGAGGGGAAGCAACGTCATGATGAGGCCGGGCCAGAAGCCGAACGGCTTCGATCCGAGCCACGGAATCGGCTCGGCCGCAATCGTCCATTTTTCGCCGGCGTCCCAAAGCTTCCCGCGAACCTCCCTCAGGATATCCCGGGGCGATGCGTCCCTCTTTTCGAAGACCCACTGCGCGACGGTGCGTGCGAGTTCGGCCTCGTCGAGGATGCGCCGCACCGACAGGCCGGGAGCGCCCGAGAAGGGAAGTCCGACAGCCTTTCCGAAGCCTGCACCGATCGCGATCTGATCCGCGGCAAGCGCGTGGGCGAGCTCGCCGGGCTCGGAGGGGAGGCGCGCCGCCGTGAGAAGATCCGGCGCGTGAGCGATCAGGATCGGAGCCACCGCAGCGAGACAGTCGCTCGCCGAACCGTCGGCCGCAATCTCGACGATGAGGTGCCCATGCGCGTCGGGCGGCCGCGGCGGCTCCGTGGCCTCGTCCGCAAGGCCGGCATCGATCTCGACGTTGATGCTCAGAAAATGCACGATCCGGGCGCGGTCCAGCGCCGTCGCGAAACCGACCTTGCGCTTGCAGGTCGCGTCGCCGTGCAGGTTGCCGTAGGGCTGCAACGCCTCCTTCGCGCCCTCGGCCGAGCGACGATCGAGCCGACGAACGATGGTTATGAAGGATTGTGAAGTCATCACGTTCTCCGACGTGCGCGGCGCCTTGCGGATCCGTCAGGCTTTCCTGGGGCCGACCTTCACGAGAAGGTGAGCCGGAAACGGACCCCGTCTCTCCATGAACCGGCTCGACCGCTCCAAATCGTACGCGAAAAGCACCCGGAAGGCCGGCGGGATCTGTGCCATCGCGACGAATATTCCGAGGCACGCGTGCACGCCGGATCCGAAGACGAGGAAGTCGGAAGCGGATCGCGATTCATCGAAACGGTAGCTGTTCGCGACCCGTCTTTTGTCGAACATGGCCGATTGCGTCGACGCGAGGACCTTCGATTGGGCCGGAATCGTCACGGCTCCCCGGCCGAACCAGCCTGCCTTGTCGAATGTGTAGCTTTTCAAGGTGTAGCGGAACGGACCGGGGTTGATCGGCTTGAAGCGGAGGGTCTCCCTGAGACAGCGCGCGAATCGCACATCGTCCCCCGCGCGAAGGGCCTTGAGCGTCGGTCCCGAAAATTTGCTTCGCCGAAACGAGCGGAAGAGTCCCGTGCCGACGAGCGCATCGAGCACGTCTCCCGCCGCCATCGTCACGGTCGGCACGAAACCCATGATCATGCCGAGTACAAGCGTCTCGACGCTGACGGCGCTGAGAGATCCCTTGCGTTGCTGGTTCACCAGCCGGCAAACGATCGTATCGGCGAAGCGAGCGGGCTGCGCGCCAGCCTGCGCGACCGACTTTTCGATCAGGGACCTGATACGCCGCGCTCCGGCGACGGCAGCCTCGCGGTAGGTCTCGTTCGGGCTCGGCGCGAAGACGTAGGTGCTCATGTCGACGCACCAGTCGCCGAAACACTTCTCGTCCTCGACCGGCACGTCGACACCGAAATACTCGCGGCAGATGAGCGTCGGCACGCGCGTCACGAAATCCTGAATGACGTCGAACTCGTTCGCCCGGCCTTCCTTGACGGCGGCGAGATGCGCCTCGATGAGTTCGCGCGCCATTCTCGCCGACATTTCCGACAAATCGGAAGCGTCGGACAGCTTGAACGTGCCCATGATCTGCCGGAGCGACCTCGTGTGGCCCTCGGAATCGAGGCCGAGGGCGAAAACACCGTCCTCATCGGCGAGAGAATCGCCAGGGCGCGACTCCTTGAACTCGCCCGTACTGAGTTCGCGGATTTTGCTGTTCAGGGTCGATAGAAAAATCTCGTCGGTGGCGAGAACCTCTTTTACGTGATCGTAGCGCGTAATGATCCACCAATTAAAAATGGGTATCCTGAAAACCGGTGCGACGACGCGCATTAAACCAAAAATCCAAAGCGGATTACTCAAGATTCCAAGACTTGCACGCCCTTTCATTTTATCCAAAACGGCACCCGATGCGAAACTACGAAAGGTTCCGCTGCCGCGAGGTTTGTCGAGGGATTGCGTTGCACCCATTTCGGCATGACCTCACTGGCGCCGGAAGCAACTTCCAGACCGTCTCGGCGGCAACACGAGGGACGATACGCGATGCAAGACCACGATTATACCATCGTTTATACACCTTTGTGAAGCATCTTCTTCCGGATACGTCGCCCGTTCGACGCTCCGTTGCTCGGATCGCCGTTGTACGGCCAGGCGTGGCGCGACGGCCGGCCACCTGTGGCGGAGGCGTCAAGCGCGCTGAAAATCTGCCGAATGTCCACCGCGCTGCAGGCCGGATCGCTCCCGTCCGGGACATGGATCAGCCGCAGGCCGGCGATTTCGTGGCGCCGCGAATGCGATCCCCGAAGGCATCGTCAACGTTCGCGAAGGCGTGTCGACGAAAGAAGGGAAGACGTCTTCGCATCCGCCACGGACGCCACGGTCGGCGGCGATCGAGGCGCCGAGCCGCCTGTCGCGGGCCGTCGCAGGAGCGCCGCAAACTCGCCCTCCGGCTTCTCAGTCCCGCAGGAGCTTGTCGAGGGTGATCGGCAGGTCGCGCACCCGCTTGCCGGTGGCGTGATAGACGGCATTCGCGATCGCCGCCGCGGTCCCGATGATGCCGATCTCGCCGACGCCCTTGACGCCGAGAGGATTGATCTCGTCGTCCTTCTCCTCGACGAAAATGACTTCGATCTCATGGATGTCCGCGTTCACCGGCACATGGTAGTCGGCGAGATTGTGGGTCATGAAGCGACCGAATCGGTGATCGGTCAGACTCTCCTCGTGGAGCGCCATGCCGATGCCCCCGACGACGGCGCCGAGAATTTGGCTGCCCGCGAGCTTCGGATTGAGAATTCGGCCCGCGGCCACGGCACTGACCATGCGAGTGACCCGGATCACGCCGAGCTGCTCGTCGACCTTCACCTCCGCGAACACGGCGGAGTGCGCATAATGAGCGTATGTGCTGGCCGAGTTCGGTTCGGCGCTGGCTTCCTTTTCGATCCGGTCGGCGCCGCCGGCGCGCATCGCGTCCGCGGCGGATACTTCGCGACCCCCGTCGTGCCGGAACCGGATCTTTCCGTCGACGAACGCGACGTCGTCGAGCGTCGCGCCGGTAAGCGGCGACCCCGAAACCTTCTGCGCCAGTCCGAGCAGTTCCGCCTGCACGGCCCGGCAGGCCGCATGAATGGCGGAGCCGACGGAGGCGGTCGTGAACGAGCCACCTTCGACCGGCGCCTTCGGCAAGGTCGAGTCGCCGAGCTTCGCGGTGACGTTTTGAAGCGGCACGCCCAACATCTCGGCCGCGATCTGGGCCATCATCGTGTAGGTTCCGGGGCCGATGTCGGCGGTCGCGCTCGAGATCTCCACGGCGCCGTTGGCGGTGAGCACCGCCCTGGCGCTGGCCTTCATCTGCATCGCTTCCCAAATGCCGGTTGCCATTCCCCAGCCGACCAGCGCGTTGCCGTCTCTCATCGAGCGCGGTTTCGGATTGCGGCCGGACCAGCCGAACCTTTGCGCGCCCTGCCGGTAGCATTCGCGCAGCTCCTTGCTGCTGTAGGGGCGGTCCTCGATCTGGTCCTTGTCGGAATAGTTGATCAGGCGCAGCGCGAGCGGATCGATCTTCGCCGCGCAGGCGAGCTCGTCCATGGCGCATTCGATGGCGAAAGCCCCTTCCGCTCCGCCCGGCGCGCGCATGTCGCAGGGGGTGTTCCGGTCGAGCGCGACGAGCTTCTGGCGCAGCTCGGTGTTGGCGCACTTGTAGAGCAGGCTCGACCAGATCACGAAATGGCGCTGGAACTGCTCGAACCGCGATGTCGAGGCGACCGCCTCGTGCCGGAACGAGACGAGCTTGCCGTCGCTGTCGGCTCCGAGCGCGAGCTTGTGAACGATCTCGGCGCGATAGCCGAGCGTGAACATCTGTTGGCGGGTGAGGGTCACCCGTACCGACCGCTCGAGCGCGCGGGCCGCCAGCACGGCGAGCGGCAGCTCATATTGCGGACGCAACCCGGCCCCGAACGCGCCTCCGACATAGGGCGAGAGCACCCGCACCTTGTCGCGGGGAATCCCGAACACGTTGGCGACGTAGTTTTGGCAGTTCTGCGGCCCCTGCGTCTTGTCGTAGACCGTGATCGCGCCGTCGTCGCCCCACACGGCCGTCGCCGCGAACGGCTCCATGGGATTGTGATGCTCGACCGGGATGCGATACTCGGCCTCGACGCGCACGGCGGCTTGCGCAAATGCCTCGGCGGCATCGCCGCGGGTCGCGAAAGGCGCCGGCTCGGCCGCTCCCGAGGCCCTGGCGCGCTCGCGTTCCACATCGAGGTCGGTGGCATGCGTCTCCCGCTCGTACTCGACGCGGACGAGCGACGCCGCCGCGCGCGCGATCTCGAACTCCCGCGCGACGACGAGGGCCACCGGTTGGCCGCTGAACAGGATTTTGTCGTCGAAGAGCGGGCGGAACGGCGAGCCGGGCGGCGCGACTTCGTCCGCGTAGCTCTTGTCGGACGATGCCATCCTGGGCCGGTGCTCGTACGTGAACACGTCGAGCACGCCTTCGACCGCAAGTGCGTCCGCGACATGGATGCGCGCGATCCGGCCCTTGGCGACGGCCGACGAGACGACGACCCCGTGCGCGAGCCCGGGGACGTCGTTCTCGGCGGCATACTTCGCGCTTCCGGTGACCTTCGCGCGTCCGTCGATGCGGGAGGTCGGCTCGCCGAGATAGCTCGTCGCCGTCATTGCGCTTCCCCGTCTATGCGATGCGCTTGTCCGCCTGCGACTGCGGCGTTCCGCGAGCCGCTTGCTCGAGGGCCCGGACGATGCTCCGCCGGGCCAGCTCGATCTTGAAGTCGTTGTGGCCGAAGCCGCGCGCCTGCCGGAGCAAAACGTCCGCCGCGCGCAGAAAGCTCTCCCGAGTCGCGGATGCGCCCTCGAGCTGCGCTTCGGCCTCGCGGTCGCGCCACGGCCTGTGGGCGACGCCTCCGAGCGCCAGGCGGGCCTCCCGGATCGTGCCGTCCTCGATCTCGAGGCCGGCGGCGACGGAGACGAGGGCGAAGGCATAGGACAGGCGGTCGCGGATCTTGAGATAGCTGTAATGCCGGGCAAAGCCCTTCGCCGGCAGCTCGACGGCCGTGATGATTTCGTCCGCGTCGAGCGTGCTGTCGATCTGCGGCCTGTCGCCTGGCAGGCGGTGGAAATCGGCGAAGGCGATGCTTCGCTCGCCGGCCGGGCCGGTCGCCGCCACGCGGGCGTCGAGGGCGGCGAGGGCGACGCACATGTCGGAGGGGTGCGTGGCGATGCAATGCTCGCTCGTGCCGAGAATCGCGTGCATCCGGTTGATGCCGGCGATCGCCGAACAGCCGCTGCCCGGCTCGCGCTTGTTGCATGGCGTCGCCGTATCGTAGAAATAGAAGCAGCGCGTGCGCTGCAGAAGGTTGCCCCCCGTCGAGGCCATGTTGCGCAGCTGCTGCGAGGCCCCGGCGAGAATCGCGCTCGCGAGGAGGGGATACCGCGCGCCGATCAGCGGGTGATAGGAGAGATCGCTGTTCGGGACCAGCGCGCCGATCCTCAGGCCGCCGGACTCGCTCTCCTCGATGCCGCCAAGCGGCAGATGCGTGATGTCGATCAGCCGCGACGGCCGGACGACGTTCTCCTTCATGAGATCGATCAGATTGGTGCCGCCGGCGATGAATTTCGCGGCCGGATCGGCCGCCTTCTGGCGCACGGCATCGGCGACGTCGCTTGCGCGAGAATAGTCGAAATCGTTCATCGCATCGACCTTTCGGGCTTCTCGGCGGCCGTGCCGCGCATGACCTCCTCGATCGCGGCCACGATGTTCGGGTACGCGCCGCAACGACAGATGTTGCCGCTCATCAGCTCCCGGATGTCGTCGGCCGTCTGCGCCCTGCCTTCGGCGATCAGGCCGACGGCGGAACAGATCTGACCGGGGGTGCAGTAGCCGCACTGGAGGGCGTCGTGCTCGATGAAGGCCTGCTGCAGCGGATGCAGCGTGGCTCCCTTGGCGAGACCCTCGATCGTCGTGATCTGCGCGCCGTCCTTCATGATCGCGAGGGTGAGGCAAGAATATATCCTCCGCCCGTCGACGAGCACCGTGCAGGCGCCGCATTGGCCGTGGTCGCAGCCCTTCTTGGTGCCGGTGAGGTCGAGATAGAGACGCAGCGCGTCGAGCAAGGTCGTCCAGGGCGCGACCGACAGGGCGCGGGCGACCCCGTTCACATGAAGCGTGATGCCGGTCTTCGGCTGGGCTCGAAAATTGTCCTGGCCCGCGCGGGCCGCCAACGATGGTTCGGTCATCGGGGATTCTCCAACCGGACGGCGATCGATTGCTACGCTGTGAGGTCGAGAAGCAATGCGGGCTTCCGCTGTTCCGCATTGTCAATCGGTTCAGGATTCGTCCACACCCCGGCGAAGTCAAGGTGCGGGCTTCGGTGAAACAAACGGCGACGACGCCCGTTTGTTCGAGACCAAAGAAGGGAACGCGCCGAGCGTCGCAGCGGCCGCGCCCATTCTGAGACCGGCCTCGCTCCCGCCGCCCGAACGGGAGAGGAAGGGTGTTGCCCTACGCCTGCGCCTGGACCTGAAACTGCGGCGTCTCCACGCGCAATTTGACGTCGAGGGTCTCGGTTCCGCCGCCGATGCGGCTGCCGCGGATCGGCGCGGCGCCGAGATAGTCGAGGCCGATGGCGACGCGGATATGCGCCTCGCCTGGGCTGATGCCATTCACGGGATCGAACCCGACCCAGCCGAAGCCCGGCACCTTTGCCTCGGCCCAGGCGTGGCTCGTCTGCGGCTCGGCGGCCTCGCCGCGATAGACGTATCCCGAGACGTAGCGCGCAGGGATGCCGAGCAGGCGGGCCGCGGCGATGAAGATGTGGCTCAGGTCCTGGCAGACGCCGCGGCGCCGCGCGAACGCCTCGGCCGCGCGTCGTCGCCTCCCGGTTCGAGGCCCCGGCATAGGCGACCTCCGCATGGATCGCGGCGAGGAGGCTGTGCAGGGCGGCGAGGGGATCGGCGCGATGGTCGCCCGCGACCTCGGTGGCGAAGGCGCGCAGCTCCGTATCGGCGTGGGCGAGGGGGACTCGCGCAGATAGAAAAGATCGGGCAGCCGCTCGACGGTGCCGCGGACGATGCCGTGCGTGTCGGACGTCTCGACTTCGCCGACGACCCGGACGGTCAGTTCCTCCACCGGCCCGTCGGCGGAGAAGGTGTGCACGAGGTTGCCGAAACAGTCCTCGCTCCGGCGCAGACGGCCGTCGGCGGAGGGCTCGATGCGCCAGGAGCGCAGATGCTGGCCGTCGTGGTCCCGCGGCGTCAGGCGCACGACCTGGATCAGCTCCCGGACCGGCCGGTCGTAGGTGTAGACGGTGTCGTGAAGAACGCGGACTGCGCATGGCATCTAGGTCAGGTACTGCTCGGCCACGGCGGTGCCGAGGCGGTTGTTCTCGCCGATGAACTCCTCGACGAATTCGTGCAGGCCCTGCTGCGAAGACGGTCTCGATGCGCAGGCTCGAGAACCTGGCGAGCTGGTTGCTCGCCGAGCCTCTGGCTCGGCCCACGCCTGCCGTAGGCATCGGCGATGAGATCGAGATGGCGGACGAGGATCTCGTAGCAGTTGGCGAGGGAGCGGGGCATCTGCTGGTTCAGGATCAGAAGGTCGGCGACGAGCCAGGGCTTGATGCTCTCGCGGTAGACCCAGTGATAGGCGGTAAGCGCCGACACCTCGCGCAGGATCGTCGTCCACTGGAAATAGTCGAGGCGAGCCGCCGACCGCTCGGTGACCGGCAGCAGCACGTGGTACTTGACGTCGAGGATGCGGGCGGTGTTGTCGGCCCGCTCGATGGCGCTGCCGAGGCGCGTGAACCAGAAGGCGTCGTTGCGCAGCATCGTCCGGTAGGCCGAGCCGTCGAAGGCGAGGGTGACGCTCTTCACCCACTCGACGAAGCTGCGCGAACTCGTCGCGAGTCATCTCGCCCGGGGCGATGCGGCGCAGTTCGAGCCAGGCGCCGTTGATCGCGTCCCACATCTCGACCGTCAGCGCCGTGCGCACCGAGCGCGCGTTCTCGCGCGCCGTCTCGATGCAGGTGCGGATCGAGGACGGGTTGTTCGGCGAGAAGGCGAGGAAGTCGCGCACCGTGTCCTCGTTCGCGACGTCGTAGAGCCGCTTGAACTCGACAGGATCCCCGGCGACCGCGACGGCGCTCTCCCATTCGTTGCGCTCGCCGCCGTAGGTCGAGGGCAGGGAGGCGAGGCGGAGCGTCGCGTCGAGGATGCGCGCGACGAAGTCGGCGCGCTCCATGTAGCGCGAGAGCCAGTAGAGGTTATCGGCGGTGCGGGAGAGCATGGTCGCGGCGGCAGGACGGCGGGGGCGGGCGCAGGCGCGCCCCTCGCCGGCTAAGCCGGCCCCGGCGGAATGTCAAATCAGCCATCCAGCACCCAGGTGTCCTTGGTGCCGCCGCCCTGGCTCGAATTGACGACGAGCGAGCCGTCCTTGAGGGCGACGCGGGTCAGCCCGCCCGGCATGATGCGGATGTCGTCGGCGCCGGTCAGCACGAAGGGTCGAGGTCGACATGCCGGGGCGCGACGCCGGAGGCGACGAAGGTCGGGCAGGTCGAAAGCGCCAAGCGTCGGCTGGGCGATGAAGCTGTCCGGCGCGTGCCGGAGCTTGCGGCCGAACTCCTCGATCTCGCGCTTCGTCGCGTGCGGGCCGACGAGCATGCCGTAGCCGCCGGAGCCGTTGACCTCCTTCACGACGAGGTCGCCGAGGTGCTCGAGGACGTAGGCGAGGCTGTCCTCCTCGCGGCAGCGCCAGGTCGGCACGTTCTGCAGGATCGGGTCCTCGCCGGTGAAGAAGCGGACGATGTCCGGCATGTAGGAGTAGACCGCCTTGTCGTCGGAGACGCCGGTTCCGACTGCATTCGCGAGCGTCACGTTGCCCGCGTGATAGGCACTCATCAGGCCGGGCACGCCGAGGACGGAATCCGGCCGGAAGACGAGGGGATCGAGGAAGTCGTCGTCGATGCGCCGGTAGATGACGTCGACCCGCGTCGGGCCTTCGGTCGTGCGCATGTAGACGACCTCGTCCTTGACGAAGAGGTCGGAGGCCTCGACGAGCTCGACGCCGAGCTTGTCGGCAAGGAAGGAGTGCTCGTAGAAGGCCGAGTTGAAGCGGCCCGGCGTCAGCAGCACCGCCGTCGGGTCGCGGCTCGCCGAGCGCGGCGCGAGCGAGCGCAGGGTCGCGAGCAGCGCGTCCGGATAGTTCTCGACCGGCGCCACGCGGTGGCGCGGTGAACAGCTCCGGGAAGAGCCGCATCATCACCTCGCGGTTCTCCAGCATGTAGGAGACGCCGGACGGGGTGCGGGCATTGTCCTCGAGGACGTAGAAGGTCGTCTCGTCGACGCGCACGATGTCGATGCCGGCGATGTGCACGTAGATGCCGTGCGGCACGTCGAAGCCGATCATCTCCGGGCGGTAATGGGGGTTGCTGTAGGACGAGATCGGCGGGGACGATGCCGGCCTTGATGCATTCCTGCGGCCCGTAGACGTCGGCGAGGAAGGCGTTGAGCGCGGTGACCCGCTGCTTCAGCCCGCGTTCGAGCCCGACCCATTCCGGCATCGTCAGCACCCGCGGGATGATGTCGAAGGGGATCAGGCGCTCGGTCGATTCGTCGTCGCCGTAGACGGCGAAGGTGATGCCGATGCGGCGGAAGAAGAGCTCGGCTTGGCTGCGCCTGGCGTCGAAGACCTCGGAGGGGGTGTCGTCGAGCCAGCGCTTCAGGCGGTCGTAGGCCGAGCGGATGGTGGGCGCCTCTCCATTCAAGAGGCCGGTCATCTCGTCGAACGCCTGTCGGCCCATCTCACCCTCAGAACGTCGGTCGTGCCCGTCAGCCTAGACGCAATTTGCGTTCCAGGGAAAGTATCTCGCCGGGGCGACCGCTGGGCGGGCGGCGCGTGCCTCCCGGCACTGCCGGATCCAGGCGACGCTGCCACGTTCGCCGGCAGATTCGCCGGTTTCGGCGCTGCCCGTCGCCCCGCGACGGGCGGGCGTACGGCCGATAGGATGCAAGTGCCGGCACGGCCGGGCGAGGGGAGGGACGATGGCGGGGGTCAGGACCGGAGTGCCCGGCCGCGGCTACGGGAACGTTTTCGTCGACGCCCTGATCTGGGGCGGCACGGCGTGGGACCTCGCCAAGGGTCCGGTCACCTATTGGTTCGGCGGGCCCTCCGACCGCGCGGCCGTTGCGGCGGCGGCGCAGGGCAGCGAATACCTCATCGCCCCGTCGCAGCTCGGCACGTGGAGCGCGGACGAGATCGCGGCCTTCAAGGCGGGCCTTGCGGTCTTTTCGAGCGTCAGCGGCCTGACCTTCGCGGAGGCGCCGTCGCCGACGCAGGCGAACCTGCTCTGGATTCAGTACGATTTCGGCGACGGCACCCTCGGGACGCAGGACCCTCCGGGGCCGACCCCGTCCTGGGGCTTCTTCAACGACCGGGACGTCTCGTGGCATTACCTGAAGCCCGGCGGCGACGGGCGCGACACGATCATGCACGAGCTCGGCCACGGCATGGGTCTCGCCCATCCCCACGACGGCGGCGAGAGCGCCGATGCGACGCGCTTTCCGGGCGTCGCGCCGGACGACGGCTACGACACCGGAACGGCCGACCTCAACCAGGGCATCTTCACGGTGATGTCCTACAACACCGGCTGGAACGAGGCGCCGCACAACCTCGCCTACGGGGCCCAGAGCGGCCTCGGCGCCTTCGACATCGCGGCGCTGCAGGCGCTCTACGGCGCCAACCGGACGTTCCATGCGGGCAACGACACCTATGTCCTGCGCATGTCGAACGGGGAGAAGACCGGCTGGTCGGCGATCTGGGACGCGGGCGGCATCGACACGATCACGGCCGGATCCTCGAAGCGCGACGCGGTCATCGACCTGCGCGCGGCGTCCCTGAAGGCCGGAAGCCCGAACGCCGGCGGCTTTCCCTCCCACGGCGAGGACGTCGCCGGCGGCTTCACCATCGCCCGGAAGGTCGTGATCGAGAACGCCATCGGCGGGTCGGGCGACGACCGCCTCACCGGCAACGGCGCCGCCAACACCCTCAACGGGCGCGCCGGCGCCGACACGCTCCTGGGCGGCGGCGGCAACGACATCCTCAAGGGCGGCGGCGGCCGCGACGCCTTCGTCTTCAACACGGCGCCGAACGCCGCAAGGAACCTCGACGCGGTTGACGATTTCACGCCGGGCTGGGACCGCATCGAGCTGCAGAACTCGGTCTTCAAGGCGCTGAAGGTGCCGGGGACGCTCGACGCCGCCGCGTTCTCCGTCACCAGGAGCTCCTGGATCGCGCACGATGGCGACGATCGCATCGTCTACCAGGAGAAGACAGGCACGCTTTTCTACGACCGCGACGGCACCGGAGGCGGGGCGCCCGTCGCCTTCGCGAGGCTCGACCCCCATCTTGCGCTCAAGGCGTCGGATTTCTTCGTCGTGTAGGCGTCGCGTCGGCCCAAACCGCCGCGCCTCCTTCGGTCACGGCCCCTTCACCCTGCGCTCGCGGCCGACCCGAGGTCCGCGCGCGGTTCTCCCGCCCGCTCAGATCAGCCGCAGCCCCTTCAGGCTCGCGTGGCCCTCCCGGCCGACGATGATGTGGTCGTGGACGGTGATGCCGAGGGGCTTGGCGACCTCGATGATCTCGCGCGTCATCTTCACGTCGGCGGCGGAGGGCGTCGGATCGCCCGAGGGGTGGTTGTGGACGAGGATCAGGGCCGAGGCGGAGAGTTCGAGGGCGCGCTTGACGACCTCGCGCGGGTAGACCGGCGTGTGGTCGACGGTGCCCGATTGCTGCACCTCGTCGGCGATGAGCACGTTGCGCTTGTCGAGGAAGAGGAGGCGGAACTGCTCCTTGTCCATGAAGGCCATGGCGGTCCGGCAATAGTCGATCACCGCCGCCCAGGAGGCGAGGACAGCGCCGGTTCTTCACCGCGCCCGGGCGAGCGCGGCGGGCCGAGGCCTCGACGATCTTGAGGTCGACGACGACGCTCTCGCCGATGCCGTCGACCTCCGTCAGCCGGCCGGGCGGCGCGGCGAGCACCTCGGCGAAGGTGCCGAAGCGCTTCAGGAGCTCCTTGGCGATCGGCTTCACGTCCCGGCGCGGGATGCGACCGGAACAGCATGAGTTCGAGCAGCTCGTAATCGGGAAGCGCGTCGCCGCCGACCTCGACGAAGCGGGCGCGCAGTCGGTCGCGGTGGCCGTGATAGTGGGGAGGATCGCCGCTGCCGCTCATGCGCGCGTTGAAAGCCGTTCATCGCCGGCGCTGTAACGCCGTTGCAACGATGGCCGGAACGGCCGCGCCGGTCAACCGTCACGCCGCGAAGGGCGGCTTGTCGAAGCCCTTCGGCGACAGGGTGAAGATCTCGACCCCGGTCTCGGTCACGCCGACCGTGTGCTCGAACTGCGCCGAGAGCGAGCGGTCGCGGGTCACGGCGGTCCAGCCGTCGGAGAGGACCTTCACGTGCGGGCGGCCGAGATTGACCATCGGCTCGACGGTGAAGATCATGCCCGGCTTCAACTCGACATTGTAGGCCGGCTCGACGTAGTGCAGGATCGTCGGCGCGTCGTGGAAGACGCGGCCGAGGCCGTGGCCGCAGAAGTCGCGCACCACCGAGCAGCGCTCCGCCTCGACGAGGCTCTGGACGGCGGCGCCGATGTCGTTGGTCGAGCCGCCCGGGCGGATCGCGGCGATGCCGCGCATCATCGCCTCGTAGCGTGATGTCGCACAGGCGCTGGGCGCGCCGCGGCACGTCGCCGACATAGTACATGCGGCTCGAATCGCCGTGCCAGCCGTCGAGGATCAGGGTCACGTCGATGTTGACGATGTCGCCGTCGCGCAGCGGCTTCTCGTTCGGGATGCCGTGGCAGACGACGTGGTTGATCGAGGTGCAGATCGATTTCGTGTAGCCGCGGTAGAACAGCGTCGCCGGAAAGGCGCCGTGGTCCATGGCGAAGTCGAAGACGAGCCTGTCGAGATGCGTCGGTGGGGACGCCCGGGGCGCACATGCGCCGACGAGCATGTCGAGCGCCTCGGCGGTGAGGCGGCCGGCCCGGCGCATCGCCGCGAAGGCCTCGGGACCGTGGAGCGGAGCCTCGGGGGCCCGCCGGCGCTCGAGGACGTCGAGTTCTGTCATCATTCCATCCTGCTGGAGGCCCGAATGTAGGAATCGGGGTCGGCGCGCAAGCCGGGACGTTGCAGCCCGGCCTTGCGGAACGGCCGTCGCAATGCGATGAGCGCCGCCTCCCGCTAACCTGACCCGACGGCCTTCGGCAAGATCCGCGGCACATTCATGACCGATCCCCGCCCCTTCGGCGCCTATGCCCCGACCGGATTCGCCCGCTGGGCGATCGAGCGGACCCGCGCCATGCCCGACACTGGGCCTCGCGCCGGCTCGCGCCTGCTGCGCCGGGTCGCGATCCAGTCCCTGCAGGGCGCCCCGGTCGATATCGAGACTCTCGGCGCCCGGATGCGGCTCTACCCCTACAACAACAACTGCGAGAAGAAGGTGCTCTTCACGCCGCAGTTCTTCGACCCCGAGGAACTGGAGATCCTCGAGAGCCGGATCCGGGACGGCTTCATCTTCGTCGACGTCGGCGCGAATGTCGGCGCCTATGCCCTGTTCGTCGCCGCCCGGGCGGGGCCGCACGCCCGCATCCTCGCTGTCGAGCCGCAGCCCGAGGTCTTCGACCGGCTGACCTACAACATCCGCCAGAACCCGTTCGGGACGATCAAGGCGGTCGCCTGCGCCGTCGCCGACAAGACGGGCGAGCTGACCCTCTTCCTCGACACCCGGAACAAGGGCGAATCGAGCGTCAAGATCGTCGGCTCGAGCCTCGCCCCGGCGATCCGGGTGCCGGCGGTGACGCTGCTCGACCTCCTCCAGGACGAGGGCATCGCCCGCGTCGACGCCATCAAGCTCGACGTCGAGGGCGCGGAGGACCTGATCCTCGACCCGTTCTTCCGCACGGCGCCGGAAAGCCTCCATCCCGCCCTCTTCATCATCGAGGATGGGCGCGAGCACTGGCAGATCGATCTCCAGGGTCTTTTCGAGCGCTCCGGCTACCGCCTCGTCGCGCAGACCCGCCTGAACCTCCTCTACGAGCGCAAGGACGTCAGCCCCGCGGCGTGATGACCGGGATCTCGCGGGCGATCGCCACCCCGGCGCGATCGATGTCGCAGACGTAGGCGTAGGTCTCGACGCCGACCTGCAAGGGCGCGGCGAAAGGCGCGGTCGTAGGCCGGGTCGATGTCGCGGGCGACATCGAAGCGCTCCGCCCGCATCTGCACCACGTAGACGAGGGCCGCCCGGGCGCCGGCCGCGACCATGCGGGAGAGTTCGTCGAGGTGCCTCGCGCTGCGTGCCGCGATGCAGTCCGGGAACTCGGCAAAGCCCGGTTCGCGCATCAGGTGGCTGTTCTTGACCTCGAGCTAGCAGGGCGGCTCGCCCTCCCGCTCGAGCAGGAAATCGACCCGGCTCGCCTCGCCGTAGCGGACCTCAGGCCGGACCCGGTCGTAGCGGGCGAAGGGCGCAAGGCGCCCCTCGCGCAGGGCCTCGGCGACGAGGGCGTTCGGGCGCGCGGTGTTGATGCCGACGAGCTGCGCCGGCCCGCCGCCGGCCTCGACCTCGACGAACTCCCAGTCGTAGCGAAGCTTGCGGTCCGGGTTCTTCGCGCGCGACAGGAAGACCCGGCTGCCCGGAGCGTTGAGCCCCAGCATGGCGCCCGGATTGGCGCAATGGGCGGTCACCCGCTCGCCGGAGGCAAGGTCGACATCGGCGAGGAAGCGCTTGTAGCGCGCAACGAGCCGTCCTTCGAGGAGAGGTTCGGAGAAACGCATGGGGTGCCGGCCATAAAGGCAAGCGTCGGCGATTTCAACGCCGCCGTCGCTTGAGCCCTCCGCTTCGAGGCGCTACACGCGCCGGAAAGGATTGCGCCAATGGCCAAGACCGTCACCGCCGCCCTCCTCGTGATCGGGGACGAGATCCTGTCCGGGCGCACCAAGGACAAGAACATCGGCTACATCGCCGAGTACCTGACGAACATCGGCATCGATCTCAGGGAAGTCCGCGTCGTGCCGGACATCGAGGAGGAGATCGTCGCCGCGATCAATGCCCTGCGCCCGCGCTACACCTACCTGTTCACGACCGGCGGCATCGGCCCGACGCACGACGACATCACGGCCGATTGCGTCGCCAAGGCCTTCGGCGTGCCGATCGACATCGACGAGCGGGCGCGGGCGATGATGCTCGAGCGTTACCGCCCCGAGGACCTCAACGAGGCGCGCCTGCGCATGGCCCGCATCCCGGAGGGCGCCGACCTCGTCGAGAACCCGATCTCGAAGGCGCCGGGCTTCCGGATCGGCAACGTCATCGTCATGGCGGGGGTGCCGGCGATCATGCAGGCGATGCTCGACGCGGTGGCGCCGACGCTCGCGACCGGCGCCCGCATGATCGTCGAGACCCTCGACGCGGAGAACCTGCCGGAAGGCCTTTACGCGGGCGGCCTTGCGGCGATCGCGGCGGCGCATCCGGCCGTCTCGATCGGCTCCTATCCGTCCTTTACCGGCGCGGGCTTCCGCAACCAGATCGTGGTGCGCGGCAAGGACCCGGATGCGGTCGCGCGCGGCCGCCGCCGCCGTCCGCGCGCTCATCGCCGGTCTTCAGGCCGACCGCGCGCCCGTCTGACGTTTTGCCGGAGAGAATGCCCGCATGTCCCCGACCTCGCCGAAAGCCTTCCCCGTCTCCTGGGACCAGTTTCACCGCGACGCCCGGGCGCTCGCCTGGCGGCTCGCCGCGGCGGGGCCGTTCGAGGCCATCGTCTGCATCACCCGCGGCGGCCTCGTGCCGGCGGCGATCGTCGCCCGCGAGCTCGACGTCAGGCTGATCGAGAGCGTCTGCATCGCGAGCTATCACGACTACAGGAACCAGGGCGAGCTCGCCGTCCTGAAGGACATCGCGCCCTCGATCAAGGCGATCGGCGACGGCCGCGGCCGCGGCGTCCTCGTCGTCGACGACCTCACCGATACCGGCAAGACCGCCAAGATCGTCCGGGACATGCTGCCGAACGCGCATTTCGCGACGGTCTACGCCAAGCCTGCCGGGCGGCCGACCATCGACACCTTCATCACCGAGGTGAGCCAGGACACCTGGATCTATTTCCCCTGGGACATGGGCCTGACCTACCAGGCGCCGATCAAGGAGGGTGCCGAGGGGTGAAGCGAAAGACTCCCATTCGCCTCTCCCCGCTTGCGGGGAGAGGGCCGCCGGACCTCGGGTCTAGCCGAGGTCCGTTCTTTGGTGCGCAAGCCGGGAACACCCGGCTTGCGAAGGCGGCAAGCCTGCGCAGCAGGCGAGGGTGAGGGGGCGGCGACGAAGAAGGCGCGGCGGCTTGGGCCGGGGCGCCTCTTCCAAAGACGCCCCCTCACCCCCGCTTCGCTTCGCTCCGCTTGTTTCGATCTCACGATCGAAACCCTCTCCCGGCAAGCGGGGAGAGGCGAGCGCACGCGAACGGGAGAGGGAAATTCGGGAACGGCGCCGCGTTGCCGTTCCGCGGACTTGCGCTACCCTGCCGGTGGAGGGACGCCGATGCATTTCGAGCTTGCGTCGACGCGTACGACCCTGTTCGGGGCGCTCCTCGATGCGCGTGCCGCGCACGGCTCCGGCAGGATCGCCGTCGAGGACCAGGAGCGCCGGCCCCTGAGCTACGGCCGCCTCGTCCTCGCCGCCCTCGTCCTCGGGCGCAAGCTCGCGGCGCTGACGGAACCCGGCGAACGCATCGGCGTGCTGCTGCCGAACGTCAACGGGCTTGCGGTGGCGCTGTTCGGCCTCAATGCCTTCGGCCGCGTGCCGGCGATGCTGAACTTCACCGCCGGCGTGAAGAACCTGCGCGCCGCCTGCGAGCTTGCCGGGCTGCGCGCCGTCCTGACCTCGCGCCGGTTCGTCGAGCAGGGCAAGCTCGACGAGGTCCTGGCGGCGATCGGGGAGGGGCGCAAGGTGCTCTTCCTCGAGGACGTGCGCGCCGGCGTGACAAGCCTCGACAAGATCCGCGGCGTCGTCGAGGCCGCCTTCGCGCGCCTCGTCCATCGCCTGCAGGGCGGCAAGCCGGACGATCCCGCGGTGATCCTGTTCACCTCGGGCTCCGAGGGCGTGCCGAAGGCCGTCGCGCTCTCGAACGCGAACCTCGTCGCAAACGCTCGCCAGGTCATCGCCCATGCGGACGGCGCCATTACGCCGGCGGACACGTTCTTCAACCCGCTGCCGATGTTCCATTCCTTCGGGCTCACGGCCGGCCTTTTGACGGCGGTGCTCAACGGCATCAAGGCGGTGCTCTACCCGAGCCCGCTGCATTACCGGCAGGTGCCGAAGCTGATCGGCGCGACGAAGGCGACGATCCTCCTCGCCACGGACACCTTCCTGCAGGGCTACGCCCGGGCCGCGGAGGAGGGCGACCTCGACTCGGTGCGCTACGTCATCGCCGGCGCCGAGCGCGTGAAGGACGAGACGCGCCGCCTCTGGGACCGCTTCGGCACCACCATCCTCGAAGGCTACGGCGCCACCGAGTGCTCGCCGGTCATCGCCTGCAACCTGCCGCAGCGCGGCCGGCCCGGCACGGTCGGGCCGTTCCTGCCGGCGATCGCCTGGCGGCTCGATGCGGTCGAGGGCATCCACGAGGGCGGCCGGCTCTCCGTGCGCGGCCCGAACGTCATGCTCGGCTATCTCGACCCGGCGGCGCCGGGCGGCCTCGTCCCGCCGCCGGACGGGTGGCACGACACCGGCGACATCGTCACCGTCGAGGACGGCCTCGTCGTCATCCGCGGCCGCGCCAAGCGCTTCGCCAAGATCGGCGGCGAGATGGTCTCCCTCGCGGCGGTCGAGGCGATGGCGCAGAGTCTGTGGCCGGCGGGCAGCCACGTCGCCGTCGCGCTCCCCGACGCGCGCAAGGGCGAGCAGATCGTCCTCGCCACGGATTTCTCCGCCGCCGACCGCGAAACCCTCGCCGCCCACGCCAAGGCGCAGGGGTTCCCGGACCTCTGGCTGCCGAAGGCGGTCCTCGTCACCGCGATCCCGGTGCTCGGCAACGGCAAGGTCGACTACGCGGGCACCGCCGCGATGGCGAAGGCGCTGCGGCCGATGCTGTGAGGGGCTCCCCCCGCTCTCACTGAGCGGTGGCGAGGGGCTGCTGGGCGCGGGGCACGGAGCCGAAGAGGGGCTTGGCGGCGCCGGAGCGCTCGATCAGGGGCTTCGCGTCGGGGACGATGGCGACGTCGTCCCAGCTGCCGGCGACGTTGAGGATCAGCATCGGCGAGGGCAGGGGGCTCGGCAGCGCCGGGTCGACGAGGGCCCGCACCATGACCGCGCGTTCGATGAGGGAGACGCGGCCGTGGAGGGTGGTGCGCAGGTTCGAGGCGGTGACCGCCCCGTCGACGATCTCGCCGACGCCGGCGCCGATGTTGAGCGCGACATGGGCCTGATCGAAGACCGTGCGGCCGCCCTTCCAATCGGTCGAGCCGGCAAGCGGCCGCTTTTCGATCCGCTTCAGGGAATCGGCGAGGCCGATGCCGAGGAGTTCGCCCTGCCGCACGACGATGGTCGCCTTGCCGTGGCTCTGGCGGACGAGATCGACGACCGTCGAGCCGCCCAATTCGAGGATGACCTGCCCCTGCGCAAGGCCGGTGATCCAGCGCGGCTGGCCGGTCTCGGCGAGGAAGGAGGCGATGTCGACCTGGTCGAAATTGCCCTGGAGCTTGAGGTCGGTCGTCTCGCCGGCCTCGCTCAGGACCAGCCGGCCCTTGAGGCTGCCCTTGTCGATGCCGGCGCGGCCGAGGGAGGCCTCGATCCGGCCCGGCCGGACGAGAATGCTCGCCGCCACGTCGCTGAGCTTCAGGCGGCCGACCACGGCGTCGGCGGCGGAGACGCGCAGGTCGAGATCGCCGCCCGTCGAGAGGTCGAGGGAGGCTTCCTCCCCGCTCCACAGGCCGGACGCGGTGCGGGCCTGGAGGAAGGGGGCGAAGAAATCCGTCAGGTCGATCCGGTTCGTGGCGAGGGTCCCGGTGATGGCGGCGCGGCGGCCGTCGAGGCGCATCGACAGGCTGCCCTCGAGCACGTCCGGCCCGAGCGCGATCGAAACGGACGGCCAGGTGGCGGCCCGCCGGGTGAGGGAGAACTCGCCCGAGACCGTGGCCTTGCGCAGGGTGGCCGCAAGGGGCACCTCGATCCCGCTCCAGCGTGAAAAGTCCCGCGGCGAGCGCAGCTCGAGGGTGCCTTCGCCGGTGAGCCGCGGATCGGAGCCCGCCTGCAAATCGCCGGCGAGGGTCGCCCGGAGACCGGGGGCGGCGACGGTGAGGGTGACCGGGCTCGGCTGGCCGGCCGCGAACAGGCCCGGCGCGATCGTGGCGTGGGCGATCTCGAAGGTCTCGCCCCGGAAGGTCAGGGAGCCGGCGGTCTCGACCCGGTCGCCCCCCGGCAGGGTGAAGACGAGATTGACGTCGTCGACCCGCCCCTCCGGCCAGCGCACGTCCGTGCCGGTGACGACGACGCGGCGCAGGCCGATCTGTTGCGACAGGCGCGCCTTCAGCCGGGGCGTGAGCGGCCCCTCGACGATCGCGGCCGGTCCGCCCGGCACGGCGACGCGGCTGCCGGCGAGCGTCACCTCGGCAAGGTCGATGCGGCCGCCGATCAGGGGCAGGAGCCGCATCTCGGCCCTCAGCGTGCCGCCGTCGGCCTCGATGCCGCCGCCGGTGAGGCGGATATTTTCGAACTTCACCCGCGGCACCGGCAGGAGCGCGAGGGTGCTGCGTCCGCGGACGTCGAGGCGGAGCCCGTACGTCGCGAGGAGGTGCCGGCTGACGCCTGCGGCGAGGCCGTCGCCGGAGAGGGTCCACGGCGCCGCCGCGAGGGCGACGAGGCCAAGGAAGGCGAGGGCCAGGACGAAGACGAAACGGCGAGGCATCGGGCGGGCGGTCTTCCGGTGGTCCCCGGGTCGCGGCGGGGCGTTTGGAGCATCGCCCCCGGCGGGAACGTCAGGCCCGCGACACGGCCATGCCATACCTACAACCCTCCGCCTTGTCCAAAGTAAGGCTGCCTTGCAACCATACCGGGGAACGATCTAAAGACCTGTTACGGCCCGGCGGCCGAGGGACATGACAGCCATGGAAAAGGTTTATCCGGATGCGGGCGCCGCCATGGCGGACCTCGTCAAGGACGGCATGACGATCATGGCCGGCGGCTTCGGCCTCTGCGGCATCCCCGAAACGCTGATTCACGCGATCCGCGATTCCGGCGCGAAGAACCTGACCTTCATCTCGAACAATGCGGGGGTCGACGGAGCCGGCCTCGGCCTGCTCCTCGAGACCCGTCAGATCCGCAAGATGATCTCGTCCTACGTCGGCGAGAACAAGCTGTTCGCGCAGCAGTTCCTGTCCGGGGAGCTCGAACTCGAGTTCAATCCGCAGGGCACGCTCGCGGAGCGCATCCGCGCCGGCGGCGCCGGCATCCCTGCCTTCTTCACCAAGACCGGCGTCGGCACCATCATCGCCGACGGCAAGGAGGTCCGCGATTTCGACGGCGAGACCTATGTCATGGAGCGCGGCCTCTTCGCGGACATCGCCGTCGTGCATGCGCATACGGGCGACACCGAGGGCAACCTCGTCTACCGGAAGACGGCGCGCAACTTCAATCCGATGATGGCGAGCGCCGCCGAGATCACGGTCGCCGAGGTCGAGCATCTCGTCGCGCCGGGCGAGATCGATCCCGATCACATTCACACGCCGGGCATCTTCATCAAGCGCCTCGTTCACGTCGCGAACCCGGTGAAGCGCATTGAGCAGCGCACGACGCGCCCGCGCGTCGCCGCCTGAACGAGGAGGAGTTCTCATGCCCTGGACCCGCGAACAGATGGCCGCCCGCGCCGCGAAGGAACTGCGCGACGGCTTCTACGTCAATCTCGGCATCGGCATCCCGACGCTGGTGTCGAACTACATCCCCGCCGGCATGAACGTGCAGCTGCAGTCGGAGAACGGCATGCTCGGCATGGGCCCGTTTCCCTACGAGGGCGAGGAGGACGCGGACCTTATCAACGCCGGCAAGCAGACGATCACGGAACTGCCGACGACCAGCTATTTCTCATCGGCCGATTCCTTCGCGATGATCCGCGGCGGCCACATCGACCTGTCGATCCTCGGCGCGATGCAGGTGGCGCAGAACGGCGACCTCGCGAACTGGATGATTCCCGGCAAGATGGTGAAGGGCATGGGCGGCGCCATGGACCTTGTCGCCGGCGTCAAGCGCGTCGTCGTCGTCATGGAGCACGTTGCGAGGGCGAAGGACGGCCGCGAGGAGCCGAAGCTCCTGAAGGCCTGCAACCTGCCGCTCACCGGCGCCCACGTCGTCGACCTCGTCATCACCGATCTCGGCGTCTTCTCGATCGACAAGAAGGGCAGCGCCGGCACGACCCTGATCGAGCTCGCCGACGGCGTCACCGCGGACGAGATCAGGGCGAAGACGGAGGCGGACTACAAGGTCGCGCTCGGCGGCGTCGCCCAGGCGGCGGAGTAGCGCTTCGCCTCTCCCCGCTTGCGGGGAGAGGGCCGCCGAAGGCGGCAAGCCTGCGCAGCAGGCGAGGGTGAGGGGGCGGCGACGAAGGAGGCGCTGCGCCGGTGAAGGGCGCCTCTTCCGGCACCGCCCCCTCACCCCCGCTTCGCTTCGCTCCGCTCGTTCGGCCGATGGCCGAACCCTTCGCACGGATCCGCCCTCCGCAAGCGGGGAGAGGCGAATCCGCGCGTCACCTCTCCGCCTCCTGCGGCCTTCGCTCGGCGTGCCGCGTCAGACGCATCACCGGAACGAGCCCGACGAGGACGATGAGGAGCGCCGCGAGCGCGCCGTCCTCGAACTGGCCCCGCGCCGCCTGCGCGTAGAGGAGGGTCGCGAGGGTCTCGACGTTGAGCGGGCGCAGAAGCAGGGTCGCCGGCAGTTCCTTCAGGCAATCGACGAAGACGAGGAGCGCCGCGCTCGCGAGCGCCGGCCGCAGCAGCGGCAATTGCACGCGGGTGACGAGTTCCCGCGGCGCCGCGCCGAGGGTGCGCGCCGCATCCTCGAGGCTGCCGGAGACGCGCTCGAGCCCGGCGGCGAGGGAGCCGGTGGCGATCGGCAGGAAGCGGATCGTGTAGGCGATCGCGATCGCCGCCGCCGAGCCCGCGAGGACGAGGCCGAGACGTCCACCGCCGAGCGCGCGCCAGACCGCGTTGAGCGCATCGTCGATGGCGACGAGGGGCGACAGCAGGCCGAGGGCGAGCACCGTGCCGGGAATGGCATAGCCGAGGCCGGCGATCGTCTGCGCGATCCGCGTCGGGCGGCTGCGGCTCAGCCGCGAGGTCGTCACGACGACGATGCCGAGCCCGAGGGCGGCGAGCGTCGCCGCCGCGGACAATCCGACCGTCGTCGCGAGATGGGTGAGGAAGGTCGCGTCGATCTGCGCAAAAAGCCTCCGCTCGACGACCTGACCGATCAGGAAGCCGAACGGCAGCGCGAAGCCGAGCAGCACCGGCGCTGCGCAGAAAAGGGTTGCGGCAAGGGCCGGCCCGCGCGGCAGCGCGACCGGCTGCGCGAGCCGCGGGCGGCGGGCCGAGAGCGCATAGCCCCGCGCGCGCCGGCCATGCCGCTCGAGGACGATGAGGGCGATCACCACGGCGAGCATCAGGCAGGCGATCTGCGCCGCGCCCGGCAGACTGCCGCGGTTGAGCCAGGTCGTGAACACGGCGACCGTCAGCGTGCGCACGCCGAGATATTCGCTGGCGCCGATGTCGTTCAGCGCTTCCAGCATGGCGAGCGCGAGGCCGACCGCGAGGGCCGGCCGCGCCAGCGGCAGCGCGACGGTGCGGAACAGGATCGCCCGCGACGCGCCGAGAGTGCGCGCGACCTCGATCATGCAGGCGCTCTGCGTCACGAACATCGCCCGCGCCGTCATGTAGACATAGGGGTAGAGCACGAACGACATCACGGCGACGCAGCCGTAGAGCGAGCGCACCTCGAAGAACCAGTACTCGGCCCGCGTCACGTGGAAGGTGCTGCGCAAGGCGGATTGCACCGGTCCCGCCGCATCGAAGATCTCGACGTAGACGTAGGCCGTGATGTAGGTCGGCACCGCGAGCGGCAGCGGCAAGAGCCAGGCGAGTGCGTCGCGGCCGAAAAAGCGGTGCGCGGTGATGAGCCAGGCGGAGCCGACGCCGATGACGCCGGTCACGAGGGCGACGCCGCCGAGGAGAAGCGCGGTGTCCCGCAGCGCCTGGGGCAGCACGTTCTCGACGAGATGCGGCCAGATCTCGGCGTCGCCCTCGGCGCCGATCGCGACGAGGGAGACGATCGGCGTCAGCACGAGCGCGGCGGTGAGCGCGAGCACCGCCAAAGACCAGAGCGGCGCATCCCTGAAGAGGCGCCGCCGGAAGGAGCGAAGGCCGGGTCCGACCGGGCGCAGGGCGAGCGAGGTCACGCCTTGCCCGTCCCGCGGCGGGCGGACCTCAATTGTCGAAGCCGACCTTGTCGACGAGCTGGCTTGCCGCCTTGCGGTACTTCGCGATCTCGGCGATCGGGATCGTGTCGGGCTTCAGCGTACCGAAGGAGGCGACCATCTCGTCGAGCGGGATGCCGGCCTTGACCGGGTACTCGAAATTCGCGTCGGCGTGGATCTCCTGCGCCTTGTCGGAAACCATGAACTCCATGAACTTGATGGCGTTCGCCTTGTTCGGCGCATTCTTCGCGAGCGTGACGCCGGAGATGTTGACGTGCGTGGCGCCGGTCTCCTGGAAGGTCGGCATCAGCACCTTGATCGCCTCGCCCCATTGGCGCTGCTCGTTCGTCGCACTGCGCATCAGGCCGACGTAATAGGTGTTGCCGAGGGCGATCTCGCAGGCCCCGGCGAGGATGTCGCGGGCCTGCTCGCGGTCGCCGCCGGAGGGTTTCTTGGCGAGGTTCGCCTTGACGCCCTTCAGCCATTCCTCGGCCTTCGCCTCGCCCTTGTGCGCGATCACCGCGGCGATCAGGCTGACATTGTAGAGGTGCTGGCCGGAGCGCGTGCAGAGCTTGCCCTTCCATTTCGGGTCGGCAAGCTCCTCATAGCCGATCGCGTTCTGCTTCACCTTGTCCTTGTCGGCATAGACGACGCGGCCGCGCAGGCTGACGCCGAACCAATGGCCCTGCGGATCGCGAAAGGCCGCCGGGATCGCCTAATTCAGCACGGGCGAGGCGAGGGGCTGCGTGACGCCGTACTCCTTCGCCTGTTGCAGGCGGCCGATATCGACGGTGAGGAGCACGTCGGCGGGGCTGTTTTGGCCCTCGCTGCGCAGGCGCTCCTCGAGGCCGCTCGCGGCGAAGACCGTGTTCACCCGGATGCCGGTCTCCTTGGTGAACTCGTCGATGAGCGGCTTGATCAAGCCCGGCTCGCGATAGGTGTAGAGGTTGACCTCCTCGGCCGAAAAGGCCGGGGCGGCGAAGGCCGCAAGGCCCGTTGCGAGGGCCGCGGCGAGGGGCCGTCTGGCGGATGTGAACGTCGTCATGATGTCCTCGCGCGCCGGGGTTCAAGGCCCCGGTCGACCTGAAGGCGACCCCTCCGAGAGACCATGACGGCCCTTTTTCGTCAACGAAAAACGCAGTGGGATCAATAGTTTATAGGCGTTCTAATGTGCTGCCCGGCGCGCGTCCCGCATCGTCTACCCAAAGGGGTCGACATCTCAGCTCCAGTCTGGTTATCGGCCGCCCGATGGAGTGCTGGGGATCGTGCGCACAAGCTTGCCCTGGCGCGACCGGAACAGCGTGTTTTGGCGCTTCAGTCGCGGGAGCGCGAAAGCGACGGTGGCGCCCCTTTGAGGCGCCCGCGGACGATCCGGACTTTGCATATCCGATTGTCGTTTACGCCGAGCGCCACCTCGTCGACTTCTGCTTCGGAAAGCACAAGTCTCGCCGTCCTCACACTCGCCGCTATCGCCCTCCGGCCGCGCGCAGGGTCCGCACGACCTGCTTGCTGATGCGGCGCAGAGGAGGAGGAGGTGGCGACGTGGATCATCGCCTTGGAACGCTGGAAGTGTCCATGTCGAGGGAGCCGCCGCAGCTCAGGCGACGCGGCCTGAGTTGTTGAGGCGTTCAAGACTAGGGATAGACTGGCATACCCCCGTACAAGAGCCAATCTTCCGCGATCTTTCCATTCGCAATACGGTAAACCGTGGCGGTCTGAAGGCGAAACGGCTGTCCGCTCGGGGGCATCCTGCCGAATGCACCGGGAAGGTCGGATCGCCCATCCGCACGCCTGTCGACGCCTCTGACCTGGAGGACGGCAGTGACTCGGTCTTCGACAGGCAGAAGGTCGATGACCGCGATACGAATGTCCTGCGCAATTTCGTGAACTCTGTTCACGCATCTGGCATAGTCGTCCTTCCCGCTCGACTTGACAGGTTTCTGATCGGCGTCACGTCTGTGCCGGACGGTGTCGTCGCGCCGGAGCAGTTCGAGGGCGGTTGCGATCGGCTTCGGAACGAAAGCGGTGTTCCCGGCTGCCATCTGTGCAAGAAATTCCCTGTCGTCGTCAGCCGTCCAGGGCGTGTTCCACACTTGCTCGATGAATTGACGGACGATGTCGCCGTTAGCCTGCTCATCATAATCGGGTGGGTCGGGCTCAGCCGGGTCGCAAGGCGTCGGCAACGTGCTGCATCCGGCCATTTGCCCCTCCCTCGTGCAGGTCTTTGCGCCGCGGCCAGAATTCTGGACCGAGCCGGCGGGTACGCTATTATGCGGCAGCTGTCCGAAAAGTGAACCTGTTCACACTCCACAAGGCGAGCCATTATCCGCGATGGTCGGCGGCGGCGAAACCCAAAGCAGTGACGTTGCCAGTTCCGTCACGCTGGTCTTCACCGACATTGAAGGATCGACGCGTCTCCTCAGCTCTGTCGGCGACGAGGCCTACCGACGTTTGCTCAGCCTCCACACGAGCCTTCTCAGATCCACTTTCGAGACGGCAGGCGGCGAGGTCCTGGGCAGTCGCGGCGACTCGCTGTTTGCCGTCTTCACGGAATCCGCAGCGGACGCTGTCAGGGCGGCGGTGATGTGCCAGCGCAGCCTGGCGGACCACCCCTGGCCGGGCGGATGCGAGATCCGGGTGCGCATCGGCATCCATTCCGGTTCCCTTAGCCGCTCCTCGGGCGCGACAGACGAGATCTATGTTGGCCTCGACGTGCACCGAGCCGCCCGGCTCTGCGAAGCGGGCCATGGCGGACAGATCCTTGTTTCGGAGACCACCCGGACGCTCGTAGAGGACAGGCTGCCGGAAGGCGTCGGCCTGCTTCTTCTCGGCAAGCATCAGCTCCGGGACCTGCCAAGCCCCGAGCTGATCTTCCAGGTGACAGCGCCCGATCTCAGGACTGATTTCCGGCCGCTCAGGGCCGTGGACGTAAGGCTTTCGATGCTTTCGCAGCCGCGTACGACACTGATCGGTCGGGAGCGCGAGATCGGTCTTCTGCGGCACATGTTGTCGACTGACGCACGGCTCATCACGCTCACCGGTCCGGCCGGTACCGGCAAAACGCGGCTTGCCGTCGCGGCGGCATTCCGTGCGACGGACCTGTTCAGGGACGACATCTGCTTTGTTGAGCTGGCCCCAATCGGCAATTCCGAGTTGGTGGCCTCGACGATCGTCCGTCGCCTCGGGCTGCAGGAGTCGGGAGCGACCTCTCTCGAGGAAACGCTGATCGGATACCTGCGCGACCGTCAGTCACTGTTGGTCCTCGACAACTTCGAGCATCTTCTCGCCGCCGCGCCGCTTGTGGCAGACCTCCTTTCGGCCTGTACCAAACTCAAGGTCCTCGCCACGAGCCGAGCGCGGCTCCAAGTCTCCGGCGAGCAGGAGTTCGCTGTACCTCCGCTTGAGGTCCCAAGCTTGGATTCGCTGCCGTCCCATGAGGAACTCGAAAGATATCCGGCCACGGCCCTGTTCGCGCAGCGGGCCACCGCGGCCAATCCCGGCTTCGCGGTTTCGCGCTGGAACTTCGAGTCGATCGCGCGCCTGTGCAGCCGGCTCGACGGCCTGCCGCTCGCGATCGAGCTGGCGGCAGCGCGGACTGCCCTTCTCAGCCCTCAGGAAATCCTGACGCGCATCGAGGGAGCGGGTACTCGCGAGTCCCTTGACCTGTTGACGAACGCAATGCGTGACGCTCCCAGCCGTCACCGAACGCTGCGCGATGCGATCGGTTGGAGCTACGGTCTGCTCAACCCGTCGGAGCAGCAGCTGTTCCGGAGATTGTCTGCCTATGTGGGCGGGTTCTTGTTGGAGGACGTCGTGGAGGAAGAAGGCCCGGCGCATCTTAAGTCGCAGGGCGGCCCGTTTGGACGCAAGGTTCCCCTGGAGATCATCGATGGCGTCGCGCGCCTCGTCAGCAACAGCCTCGTCCAACGACACGAAAGGCCAGATCGGCCTGCGCGGTTCTCGCTCCTCGAGACCATCCGCGAGTTCGGCATCGAGCAGCTCGAAAGCGCAGGCGAACTCTCGAAGAGGCGGCGGCGGCATGCAACCTATTTCCTGGCTCTCGCAGGAGCGGGGGAGCGCGAGGCCGGCGGTCCCTCGCAGGCAGAATGGCTGGGCCGCTTGGACGAGGAACACCCCAATCTTCGTGCGGCGTTGGCATGGTCGCTTGGCGCTGGCGGAGACGACGCAGTAACCGGTGCAAAGCTCGCGGCGACCCTCTGGGTATTCTGGTTCAGGCGGGCCTATCTGCGAGAAGGAAGCCGCTGGATCCAGCAAGCCTACGCGGTCTGCCCGGAGGCTGACCTGCTCCTTCGGGCAAGACTACTGACTGGGGACGGGTCTTTGGCTCGAATGCTCGGGGATTTCAAGCGCTCCGAAACCCTCCTTGAGGCGAGCGTCGCAATGTGGCGCGAACTCAACGACGCGGAGGGGCTGGCCTGGGCGCTCAGTCACCTCGGTCTTGTCAAGCAGTGGTTGGGAGACCTCAATCATGGCATCGATTTGCTCGAGGAAAGTCTGTCGTTGCGGATGCCGTCCGGTGACGACCGGAGCATCGCCCGATCCATGTTCAACTTGGCCGTCGCGGAGGACTTCCGGCAGAACTATGGTCGATCCGCAGAACTCTATGAGGCGACGCTCGAGGTCCAGCGTCGGATCGGCGATATCTGGGGGATCGGGCGCGTGCTCGGATATCTTGCCAAGGTGATCCTGAGGCGGGGAGAACTGGACCGGGCGTCGGCGCTGTGCGAGGAGGCACTCGGTCTAAGCACGACCGTCGGTGACAAATGGGGCATTGGGTTGGCACAGGCGGGTTTCGGCGGCGTTGCATGGGCTTCGGGGGATCTCGAAAAGGCAAAGGATTGGCTCAGGACCAGTCTTCTGACCTTCCGAGACGTCGGTTCGCGCGATCGGGTTGCCGAGTGTCTCCAGGACCTCGCGTCTCTGTCGCTACGCAGCGGCGCGGCGATCCGGGCGGTTCGGCTGTCGGCCAGTGCCGAAGTACTCCAGAAGCGGAACGGGTTGGCCCTGTGGCCTGCCGTCAGCGCGCGTCGGGACGAGGATATGGCTCTCGCGAAGGCCCGTCTCGGAGATGCGCGCTTCGCGGCCGAATGGGCAATCGGTGAAGCGACATCCCTGGAAACTGCCATTGACGAGGCGACCGAGAGCGCTCGAATGGCGCGCCAGTCGACAAGGGTGGAATCGCAGTCGCTTCTCGGCTAGGCTGGCGCCGACTTTGCAAGCGGGATGGCATTGATGCCGGACACCGCAACGTCCACCATTGCCGTTCATATCGTCAACTCGGCCAAGAGCCGCGTCGCGAGTGCCGTGCTGAAGGCGCAGGCGGCCGGCGCCGAACCAATCGCAGTCCAGGTGTCCGACGGCCATTACCTGCTGCGCGGCGTGCCCCACGGTTCGCTGATGCTCGAAGCGTCGGCGAGCGGCTTTGAGCAGCAGCGCCTGGCAATTCTGGTTCGCGATCCCACGCATCTCGTCGTGTTAGGGCTTCCGCGGCCGGGCGAGCGATCCTACACGCAAGGGGATAGCCGACTGTCCTTCGCGCCCGATCCCGATGCCTTCCTGTTGCTCCTTCGCGGCCACGACGTGGCGAGACGCGCTGCCGGGGTGATCGCGCAGGTCGGGATAAAGACCCGCGCTACTCCCGAACGGATTGTCCGCGATCCTTCGTCCGGTCAATACACCTGGAACTTGGTCAATAGCATCGCGGACGAGGCGGCGGTCGTCGTTGAGGCGAGTGTCCTCGCCGTGGAAGATGCCGCGAAAGCTTTCCAGGATGCCAGGATCGACGTCGTCATCACCCGTCTCATCGGCCACGGCGATCGAGTACCTCACGGGCTTGGCAACGAGGCCGTCGCGCGCTTCGCGCCCGCCGCCGATCGCAGCCGCATCGACCGGCTAGCGGCGAGCCACGGTTTCAGTGTCGTCCGCGAATTGCACCACGCCGGCAACGCTTTTCTTCTGAACCGGCCGGGCATTCCTGACTACGGAGTTCTCGACGCTATCGACGCGCTCAGGGCGGAGTCCGGGGTCGTCTACGTCGAAGCAGAATCTCGTCACGGTGCTGCAGTTGGACCAATACACTCCCGACGACTTGCTTTGGCCGAGCATTCCACACCTTCAGCTCGTACGGTGCGACGCAGCCTGGGATCGGCTCGGCAACGAGTCGCTCTCGCTGCGGGGCGGATCCCCCGACGTGACGATCGCGGTCATCGACCCTGGAGGCGTGGCACCAGACCATCCGGAGCTAACCGCAAGTCTCACCGACAAGACGGCCAAGATGGTGGCAAATGCCAACTTCACCGTATACCCCCCGGTGATCCAGACTGTTGCCGACCTCGGCGATGACCACGGCACACAATGTGCGGGCTCCGCCGCCGCTGCCTTCGACGACCAGCGCGGCATTGCGGGCGCGGCGCCGAACTGTCATCTGATCGGTGCGCGGATCCATGCGACGCCAACTGCAGTCGAAATGGCTGACGCATTCCTCTGGGCGGCAGGCTTCGGAAACAGCGGAGCAGGGCTACCTCTACCGAACCCGCCTGCCGACGTCATTTCCGCAAGCTTTGGAAATGACGGCGTAACGCTGTCGGATACGATCCGCGACTGCTTCGAGTTTCTGACCACCTCCGGTCGCGGCGGCCGAGGCTGTTTTATATGCTTCTCTATCGGCAATACCGGTTATCTCAACTTCACCGATCCGGCCGGCGTCAGATTTCGAGCCTGGGCAACGTCTGCCAAGACGATCGCCGTTGGAGCGAGTATCAATGTCAATCCAACGAACCCCGTTGCGACCTCGTATTATCCCGTTCCCGGCGGGCCCTCGACCGACATCCCGACCCAGGTCGACCGGCGCACGTTCTATAGCCCGTTCGGCTCAGCGATGCTGGAGAAGCCTGACTTTGTCGCTCCGTCGCATACGGCCTATGACAAGAATGGCGTAATGTTCGATCCCATTATGTCGTGCGTCCGCGTCGGAACCGGGGACATCAACGGCTGCGCTGGGCCCCAGTGCAACGACTATCGTGCGAGTTTCGGCGGCACGAGTCACGCCTGCCCCGTCGTGGCCGGTGTGGCAGCGCTTGTGATCTCCGCGCGCCCGGATCTTACCTGGATGCAAGTACGGGACGTCCTGCGCCAAACGGCGACCCGCGTCGACATCGGGACGACCAACCCGACCGGAAAGTGGAAGGATCTCGACGGGGACGGCGTCGCAGAGTTCAGCCGCTGGTACGGTTACGGCCGGATCGATGCGGATACTGCGGTAGCAGTGGCCCTCGGTCTGTGAATGCCTGTTGCTGGCGCCTGCGCTCGAGAGAACGCGGCGTGTAACGGATTTCTGGTTTTCACGGCCCTGGCCCCGCCATAAGCAACTGATAAGCTTTGCATTCCCCGATATCGATCCCCGCGATCCGCGGCGCGTCGTCCGTCCGTCGGAGGGCGTCCCATATGCGAATCGGGTCGTTCGAACGGGCGAGGGGAGAACGCGCGCTTCAAAGTTGCCTGCATTTCAAAGTTGCCTGCGTGGACCTGTCCCAATCGGTCAAGACCGCGGCCGGTTCCCCTGCGATAATGGGGCCCATTCCGATGCGTTCGTCAGGAGAGCGGTCATGCGTGCGATGGTGGCAGCGGTTTTCGTCGTCCTCGCCGGCGCGGGTCCGGCCTTCGCCGAAGAGGTGCCGCGCTTCGACGTCGAGGCGACCTGCCGCGGCGTCCCGACCCTCGGCCTCGATGAGAAGGACCCGGTCAAGGCCTGCATCGACGACGAGAACACGGCGCTCGGCCAACTCCGGGCGCAATGGACGACATTTACGCCGGCGAACCAGCGCGAATGCGTCGGCGAGACCGAGATCGCCGGCTCGCCGAGCTATGTCGACGTCCTGACCTGCCTGCAGATGTATCGGGACAACCAGGTCACGACGACCCTGAAGTCGCGCCGCCCGAAGAAGCCATAGGCGCGCCGGCTCAGAACTTGATGCTCAGCCCGACGACGGGCCGTGCAGAATGATGTCGAACTCGTAGCGCGTGCGGCCCGCTTCCCTGCGAATAGTCGACGGAGAGGGCGCGGTAGCCGATGACGCCCGCGAACGTGATGCCGTTGTAGGTGGCGAAGTCGAAGCCGTAGGCGGCGATCGCCTGCCAGGAGAAGCGGCTGCCGACGTCGAAGCCGCCGATGTCGCCGCGCAGGAAGAACTGGTGCCCCGGCGCCAGCGAATAGCGCATCCGCGCGCCGACCAGCGGATCGAGCCAGTCGACGGTCCCGGACTTGGCGAGCGCCCGGCCGCCGAAGACGGTGAGATCGCCGAGATCGACGGTGCCGGCGACGTCGAGGGAGAGGTCCGCCTGCTGATACCAGTAGCGCACGCCGCCGAGCACGTCGAAGGCGACCGGACCGACCCGCGCGAACTCGTAGGCCGCGCCGACTTCCAGGATCGCCATCTCGATGTCGAGGCCGAGGGAGGTTCCGACCGTACCGACGATGCCGGGCGCCGGCGACGGCGTACGCACCTCGCTTCCGTCGAACCCGATCTTGCTCCAGGCGAGGTTGGCGAGGCCTGCGAACGGTCCGTTCCTGATCTCGAAGTCGCCCATCAGGGCGGCGATCGAGTCGCTCTCCTCGACGATATCGATGAAGGTCGCATTCACCTTCACGCTTCGGCCCCGTACCGTCTGCGTGCCGTCGAGGGCAGATGAACCAGCCGTAGGGGATGAAGCGGTAGGTCCAGGCCGGGGGCGGCGGCTCGGGTGCTGCGACCGGCGCCGGCGGCAGGTCCGCCGCCCGGGCGCCGACGGCGGCGGCCGACATCGTCAGCGGGAGAGCCACGAGGGCCCAAGTGAGGCGTCGCACGCGATCCCGCATCAAGCTCTCCGTTCGGCAGTCCCGCGACTGGGAGAGCAACCGCGCGCGCCGGCTTGACCGGGCGGGACGCGGGCGCGCATTGCCGGAGCCTGTTGCCGACGGGTCACACCGCCGCGGGAAGGGCTCCCTTCGCCTCTCCCCGCTTGCGGGGAGAGGGCTGCCGAAGGCAGCAAGCCTGCGAAGCAGGCGAGGGTGAGGGGGCGGCGACGAAGGAGGCGCGGCAGCTTGGACCGAGCGCCTCTTCCGGCACCGCCCCCTCACCCCCGCTTCGCTTCGCTCCGCTTGTTTCGGCCGAAGGCCGAAACCCTCTCCCCGCAAGCGGGGAGAGGCGAAGGGAGGCGCTTACTCCGAAAAGCCGATGCGCACGTTGCAGGCTGCGTCGGGCGCGACGACGATCGTGCCTGCGGCTTCGGTGTGCGGCACGCCGTTCGCGCGCAGCGCCGCGCGGCACGCCTCGAGGCTCGCGACGCGGTAGTCGATGCCGACGGCGCGCGTGCGCCCGCCGGGAACCGTCACGCCGAACCTTTGCCGTGCGGTCGCAGGCGTAACGAGGGCGATGCGGTTCGGCCCGGTCTCGAGCGTGACGCCGCCGGCGCTCGTCGTCACCTTCAGGCCGGGCACGATGCGCTCCCACATGCGCGCGGCCGCTTCCGGGTCGGCCGAGACGACGGTGAGGCCGGCGACGGCCCGCGCGGTGTTCGCATGTGTCATCAGTTCCGGAAGCCACACCGCCTCCCGGGTCGGCTGGCTGCACACGAAGACGCGCACGCCCGCCTCCGGAATGTCGGCGAGGGCGACGACCTCGAAGCGCGCCTCGAGATCGGGCCCGGCGGGCCGCGTCACCGCGCGCGAGAAGCGGATCAGTTCGTCCGCCGCAAGCCCTCTCGCCTGCCAGATTTCTCGCGCGGCGGCGGCGTCCTCCGTCGTCAGGGCGACGCCCTCGATGCCGCCGCCGGCGGCGATGGCGTCGCGCCAGCGACCGTTGCGCTCGGTCGGCGCGATCACCGTCAAAAGCTCGAAATAGTCGCGCTGAAGCATGATGGTGTGGTTGGCGCTGCCAAGCGCCGCGCTGTGCACGCCCTTCGGCGACAGGGTGAAGCCGAGGCGCCGATAGGTCTCGGCGCTCGCCTCGAGATCGCCGACGACGATGACGACGTGGTCGATGCAGCCGATGGCTTCGTTCGCTTCGATGGCGCTCATGGACTTCGCTCCTAGAGCAGCGAGTAGCTGCCGCGGCCGACCGCGACGACGCGGCCGGCATCGTCGCCGACCTCGATGTCGACGACGCCGATGGATTTTCCGGCCCGCAAAGTGCGCGCCTTCGCGACGAAATCCGTGGCGACGGCGGGGCGCAGATAGTCGATGCGCAGGTTGATGGTCGGGATGCCGCGCCCGATCTTCGCGATGAGCGCGAAATCGCCGGCGATGTCGATCAGCGCGGCGATCGGCCCGCCGTGCCATTGCCGCGAGCCGGCGCCGCGCTCGTATTCCGCGCGCCAGGGCGCCCTGATCGTCACCGCGCCGATCTCTGCATCGTGCGCGACGAGCTCCATCTGCAAGAAACTCTGGAAGCCGCCGCTGCCGCGCAGCATCTCGCGCATCAGCGCGCCGACATCGTCCGTGTCCGGATCGCTCATCGTGTTCTCTCCGTCAGCTGCGCTCGCCGGCGGCGCGGCGCGCGGCGGCCAGCGCTTCCGCCTCCTGCGTCAGGCGGCGGCGGTCCGGCTTGTTCGTCGCGGCGAGCGGAATGGCGTCCCTGAACGCGACGAAGCGCGGATGCGCAAAGGCCGGCCCGTTGCCGATCGCGAACGACTTGATCTCCGCCTCGGTCACCTCCGAGCCCGCCTGCCGGACGACGAACGCGAAGGGCAGGGTGCCCTTGACCTCGTCGGGCACCGGCACGACCGCGGCCTGCAGCACGCCCGCCATGCGCTCGACGAGTTTTTCGACCTCGCCCGGCCAGACGTTCTCGCCGCCGACGACGAACATGTCGTCGGCACGCCCGAGGAAGTAGAAGAAGCCGTTTTCGTCGCGCCGCATGATGTCGCCGGAGCGATACCAGCCGTCGATCATCACCTCCGCGGTCTTTTCGGGCAGGTTGTTGTAGCCTTCCATCAGCATCGGGTTCTTCATGTAGAGCACGCCCTCGTCCGGCCCCGCTCCCTCGCGCAGTTCGGACGCCGTGCCCGGCACGGGATAGCCGAGTGCCACGGGCGGGCGCGGCAGGCCGTCCGGATGCGGGCCGAAGGGCGCCGGGCCGGCCTCGGTCGTGCCGTAGCTGTTGTTGATGAGGGCCTTCGGAAACAGCGCCTGCACCTTGTCGACGAGGGCCTGCGTCAGCGGCGCCGAGCCCATCGTGACGTTGGTGACGGAGGAGAAGTCGAGCCCGCCGACAAGGTCGCGTTCCTTCGCGACGAGGGCGAGCATGGTCGGCACGGAGGTGAGCCAGGTGACGCGCCAGCGCTCGATCGCCTTCGCGTAGGCCCGTGCGTCGAAGGCCGGCAGCAGCACGATGCTGGCGCCCACGGCGAGGGCGCCCTTGACGCTGATCGTCGCGTTCATGTGGAACATCGGCGCGCCGACGATGTAGCGGTGATGCGAGCGCTCGCCGTAGAGCGCCGCGGAGGTTTCGAGGGACCAGCGCTGCGAATCGTGCGAGAGCAGCACGCCCTTGGGCTTTCCCGTCGAGCCCGAGGTGTAGAGGATCATCGCGAGTTCCCGCGGCTCGGGCTCGATCGTCTCGAAGGGGCCGGGATCGCAGAAGGCGTCCGACGCGCCGGCGGCGTCGAAATCGATCCGCTCGAGGCCCGCCGGGACGAGGTCGGCGCGCTCGCGGTCATGGAAGACGGCGCGCAGATCGGCGTCCCGCACGATGTGGTCGACGGTCTCGCGCGCGAGCTTGAAGGAGATCGGGACCGCGACGAGGCCGGCGCGCATGATGCCGAAATAGGCGGCGAGCAGCTTCGTCGAGTTCAGGGCGAGAATGCCGACCCGGTCGCCGCGCCGCAGGCCCCTCTTCAGGAGTCCGCGCGCGACGGCGTCGCAGGCCGCGTCGAGTTCGGCATAGGAGATCTCTTCCGGCGCCTCCGGGCGGGACAGGTCGACGATTGCGACCTTGTCCGGATGCGCGCTCGCATCAAAGCAGCGGCCGAGATTGCGGGACGGCATGGGCATCACGATGGCTCCCGACCTGAAGATGCGGCAAATCTCATGCGGCGTCGTCTCTGGCAAGGGCTTCGCGCGCGCCGGCGGCCTCTTCGCCGGCGATGCGGCCGCCGACGAAGCATTCCGCGATATTGCCGCCGGACATGTAGAGATGGCCGAAGACGCTGCCGAGTTCGCCCGCGACGCAGAGCCCGGGGATCGGCGCGCCGAAGGCGTCGAGCACGCGCTGGCGCTCGTCGTGGACGAGGCCGCCTTGCGTGTTGGAGACGATCGGCCAGATTTCGGCGGCGGCGAAAGGGCGGCTTCGGCGATCGGCATCATGCTGCCGGGCGGGCGCCCGTGCGCGCCGTCGCGGCCGCCGCGGCAGGCGGCGTTCCAGGACTCGACGCTCGTCCGCGAGCGTGGCGGGGTCGATGGCAAAAGCGCGCGGCGATGGCATCGAGGGTCGGTCCCTCGAAAAGGATCGCCTCGTCGAAGTCGCGCGGGCCGAGATGCCGATAGCGCTCCGCGACCTCCGCGTCGTGCCAGGTCGGCGCGGAGAGCGGATAGAGCGCGCGCCCCACGCGGTCGAGCAGCATCAAGGCGGGCACCCGCGGGAGGCGCTGGCGGACGGGATCGTAGAACTCGAACGGCCGATGCCCGGTATCCTGCATGTAGGGCTCGTATTCGTTCATGAAGCGGCGGCCGTCCCGGTCGAGGAGGATCCAGCGACATCGTCACGTCCTCGCGCAGGCCCTCGGCCGGGTTCCAGTCCGGCAGCCGCTTCATGCGCACGCCGAACGGATAGGCCGGGTCGGGATGCCTGAAACCGTAGGAGCCGTGATAGTGCCACATGTGCCAGAGCCCGGCGCCCGCGGCCTGCGCCCATGCGGATGCCGTCGCCGGTGTTGCGAGCGCACCGCCGCGGAGAGCACCGGCTTCAGCGACCAGACCTGCGCCTGCAGGGCCGGATCGCTCTCGAAGCCGCCGCAGGCCAGCACGACGCCGCGCCGCGCCGCGATGGTCCGGCCGCCCGCGACGACACCGCGCACCGCGCCGTTCTCGACGACGAGGCGCTCGGCGCCGTGCCGAGCGCGACCGCGATGCGCGGGCCGCAGGGCGACGTTGCGGCGGACGACCTCGAACAGCCGCGCGCCGGCGGGCGAGCCGCGCACCGCCGGGAAGGCGCTCGCCGGATCGAAGCCGGGAAGCGCGTCGACATAGGCGAAGCCGAAGCTGCTCGTAGCCGGGGAGGGGATAGTTTGCCGGCGAGGCGCGCACGCCGAGCGTCGCGCCGGCCGCCTCGCAAAGCCGTGCCGCCTGCGCGGGCAGCGCCACCATGCCCTCGGCGAGGACGCGCAGCACGGGCTCGGGCGTCGTGCCGGCGTTCGTCGCGACGAGGTAGGCGAGGGCCTCGTCCGCATCCGTCGCTGACGCGCAGGCCGCCGGCGGAACAGACCGAGATGCCGCCGGGCGTCTCGCCCTTCTCGACGAGGAGGACGCGCGCGCCCGCATCGTGCGCCGCGATCGCCGCGACGGCGCCGGCGTAGCCGTAGCCGACGACGACGACGTCGTAGGCGTCCGCCGCGTTCGTCATGGCCGCCCTTCAGCTTCGTCAGGCCGTCGACGAGTTCGTCGATCATGGCTGCCAGCATGGCGCGGCCCTTCTCGGCAGTCGCGAGGGTCGGATCGCCGCGCACGCCGGTGAGGCTGTGATCGGGCCCGCGCCCGGGGTCGTCTGCGAAGATCGCGGGGCGGTAGAACACGGTCTCGGGTTCCTCGCGCATGTTGCCGTAGTCGGGCACGGCCTTGGTCAAGGTCGACGGATTGCGGCTCGATCGCCAGGATCAGCGAAGTCTCGTGCTCGTCGCCGTGGCCGCCGAGCGTCTGCTGCAGCAGGCCGCGCTGCGCCTTGCCGAGGGCGCGGATGTCGGCGACGGCGATCGCGCACGCCGTGCCGCTGCGAGGATGTTGCGCACGGCGATGCGACGGGCCCTTCCGTCGAGACGCCGGTGTTGACGATGGCGATGTCGCGCGACCGCGTGGCGGATGAGGCCTTCGAGGACGTCCGTCCAGCACGGCGATGAAGGTCTCGGCCTTGAGATGCTGGCTGCCGGGATAGCGCGACGAAGGCCGGGTAGTAGCCGAAATCGACCACCGGCGCGACGAGGACCGGCAGGCGCCGCGCGACGCCGTCGCAGAGCGCGCGGGCCAAAAGGTAGTCGGTCTTCATCGGCAGGTGATGGCCGTGCTCCTTGGCGCGGGCGCCGATCGGCACGAGGACGGTGGCGCCGGCGGCGATGCGCGCGGCGACCTGCGGCCAGGCGAGATCCTCGATCCAGGCTCCGGGCGCGCCGCTCACAGGTAGCGCTCCAGGAAGCGGAAGCACGTCGTCGGCCCAGATCGAGGCGCCGCGGCTTTCGAGGAGATGGCCCTCCATCGGGTTGATGCCGAAGTCCGGATAGATCTTCGAGAACGACCGGCCGCGGGCTCCGCGCCAGCGATGCGAAAATCTCGCGCGTCGGGCCGGTGCTGATAGTCGTTCGCCGCCTGGATCAGGAACAGCGGCATCGTCACCCTCGCCGCGGCGGCGATCATGCCGGCGCGCAGGGCCGGCGCCCGGTCCCAGTTCATCGCCGCGCCGGCGAAATCGATGGCGCAGGTGAAGCGCTCGGTCCTTCGCAGCGGCGAAGCAGGGTGTTGGTGCCGCCGAAGGACGAGCCCATGACGCCGACATGGCCGGGCTCGATCTCCGGCAGCGCTGCGACGACGCCGAGCGCGGCGATGCACGTCGTCGCTCTCGCTGTCGAGGCGGGCGAGGAGCTGCGCGTCGTATTCGTCCGTGCCGAACTCGGACGAGCACCTCCTCGCGCCAGGCGGCGCCGGGCGAATTGCCGTAGCCGCGCCGGTGCGGCAGGAACGAGGCGATGCCCCACGACATCAGCAACGCCGCCGTGCCCGGGCCGGCTGACGTCGAGCGTGCCCTTGTCGATGCCGCTGCCGTGGTTGCACGACGAGGCACGGAAACGGTCCCTCGCCCGGCGGCAGGAAGAGATAGCCGACGAGCCTCAGGCCACCGCTTTCGAAGGCGATCTCGCGCGGCACGATCGGATGATCGGCGAGTGTCGATCGCGCGCATCCCGTTCGGCAGCGCGCCGTCGGCTTCGGCGAGGATGTGGCGGTGAAAGCGCGCGAGGCAGGCGGTCATGTCGGCGCGCACGGCGACGAAGGCGGGGCTCGCGGCGCGGGCCGCGAGATCGGCGGCCTGCGCCGCGGCGTCGCGGAAGCTGCATTCCCAGACGACGTCGGGCGAATCCGGCGTCGCTCGCCGCGGTCTTCGTGAAGATGCGGCCGGAGGGCAGGCCGATGTCGCGGCGCACCGCGTTCGCCCTGCGGCGGATCTCGAGCGCGCGCTCGGCAAGGCCGGGTTTGGCGAAGTATTGCGTCCGTTCGATGATCATCGCTTCTCAGCTCGGGAAGTGGCAGCGGACCTGATGCCCGTCGCGGCGCGGCCGAAGCGAGCGGATCCTCGGCGCGGCAACGCGCCTCGGCGCGCGGACAGCGCGGGTGGAAGTGGCAGCCGCGACGGCCGGTCGAGCGGGCTCGGGATCTCGCCCGACAAGGGGCGGCGGCACGGCCTGGTCCGGATCGGGCTCGGGAATCGCCTCGATCAGGGCGATCGTATAGGGATGCGCCGGGCGCTCGAAGATGTCGTCCTCCGAGCCGATCTCGACGATGCGGCCGAGATACATCACCGCGACGCGGTCGCTGACGTGCCGCACGGCGCCGAGATTGTGCGAGATGAACATCAGGCTCAGGCCGAAGCTGGCGGCGCAGGTCGGCGAGGAGGTTCAGGACCTGCGCCTGCACGGAGACGTCGAGGGCGGAGGTCGCCTCGTCGCAGACGACGATGCGCGAGCGAGGTCGCGAGCGCCCGGGCGATGGCGATGCGCTGGCGCTGGCCGCCGCTGAAGGCGTGCGGGTAGCGCTCGCCGGCATCGGCGGGCAGGCCGACGACGGCGAGCATCTCGGCGACTCGGCGCCGGCGCGCGACGCGGTCGAGGCCGGCGGCGCGGAGCGGCTCGGCGACGATCTCGCCGACGCGCATGCGCGGGTTGAGCGAGGACATCGGGTCCTGGAACACGGCCTGGATGGCTTGCCGCAACGGCCGCATCTCGCGCTCGGACAGAGTCGGTCACGTCGCGGCCCTCGAGCTCGATCCGTCCCGCGGTCGCGGGCAGGAGCTTCAGCACCATGCGCGCGAGGGTGCTCTTGCCGCAGCCGATCTCGCCGACGATGCCGAGGGTCTCGCCGGCGCCGATCTCGAAGGAGACGTCGTCGACGGCGGCGAGCGTCGCGCCGTTTTGCTGCACGAAGGTCCGGCTCAGGTTCGTCACCTTCAGCACGGCCGCGCTCATGACGGCACCCGCGCGAGGGCCGGCGCCGCGTCCTGCGCGAACTCACCGGCGCGGCAGCAGCGGACGTCGCGTCCGGCCGCGATCGCGACGACGTCCTGCCTCGCCGCGCGGCAGACCGGGATCGCGTCGGGGCAGCGCGGATGGAAGCGGCAGCCGGCGGGCATCGCGCCGGGGGAGGGCATCTGGCCCGGGATCACCGGCAGGCGCCCGCTCCGCCGCCGCGCCGTCGGCATCGCCGCGAGGAGAAGGCGCGTGTAGGGATGCAGCGGCCGCGCGAACACCGCGCGCATCTCGCCGATCTCGACGACCTCGCCCGCATACATCACGACGACCCGGTCGGCCATGCGCGCGATCACGCCCATGTCGTGGGTGATGAGCAGGATCGCGGTGCCGTGCTCGCGCCGGAGCTCCTTCATCAGGGCGAGGATCTGCGCCTGGATCGTGACGTCGAGCGCGGTCGTCGGCTCGTCGGCGATCAGGAGGTCGGGCCGGCAGGCCATCGCCATCGCGATCATGACGCGCTGGCGCATGCCGCCGGACATGGCGTGCGGGTAATCGTCGAAGCGCAGGTCCGGATTCGGGATGCCGACGCGCCGGAAGGCGGCGATCGTCTCCGCCCGCGCGGTGGCGGCGTCAAGGTCGAGGTGCTCCTCGAGCACCTCGGCGACCTGAAAGCCGACCGTCAGCAAGCGGGTTGAGGCTCGTCATCGGCTCCTGAAAGATCATGCCGATGTTCCGGCCGCGCACGCGCCGCATGGCGCGGGCGTCGATCCTCGCAAGATCGCCCGTTCCGGCGAGGTGGATGGCGCCGTTGACGATGGCGCCCTGCGCGCCGAGAAGCTGCATGATGGCGAGGGCGGTGACCGATTTTCCCGAGCCGCTCTCGCCGACGATGCCGACGATCTCGCCCGGCGCGACCGAAAAGGAGACGTCGCGGAGAACCTCGCGGCGGCCGCCCTCGCCGTCGAAGGCGACGGTCAGATTCTCGATGGCGAGCAGGATTTCCGCCATCGCGTCAGCGTCCGTGCAGGCGCGGATCGAGGATGTCGCGAAGCCCGTCGCCGAGGAGGTTGAAGCCGATGATCGTGACCCCGAGCGCAAGGCTCCCGAAGAGCGCGAGAGAGGGGTCGGTGCGCAGGACCGGCAGGCCGTCGCGGATCATGCCGCCCCAGCTCGCGTTCGGCTCCTGGATGCCGAGGCCGAGAAAGCTCAGCGTCGCCTCCGCCATGATGATGAAGCCGACGCCGACCGAGGCGCGCACCAGGATCGGCGCGACGATGTTCGGCAACAGGTGGCGGCAGAGGATTTGCCAAGTCGGCGTGCCGGCGACGATCGCCGCATCGATGAAGAGTTCCTCCCGCAGCACGAGGACGAGCGAGCGCGTCAGCCGCGCGATGCCCGGCCACCAGACGAGGGCGAGGGTGACGACGACGGTGCCGATGCCCGGGCCGAGCACGGCCGCGACCAGGATCGCGATCACGACCTCGGGAAAGGCGAGGGTGGCATCGACGACGCGCATCAGGAAGGCGTCGATGCGTCCGCCGAAATAGCCCGCGATCATGCCGAGCACGGTGCCGACGAGGAGGGTGATGGTCAGAACCGCGCCGGCGACGACAAGAGATGTCCGCGCGCCGACGATGAGGCGGCTCAGGATGTCGCGGCCGAGCTTGTCGGTGCCGAGCAGGTTTTCGGCAGACGGGCGGGCTCCAGGCGTTGAGGAGATCGGTCTCGGCCGGCGGATGCGGCACGAGCGAGCGGCGAGAACAATGCGATCAGGAGCACGATCGCGACGACGATGCCGCCGACGACGGCGTTGCGCTGGCGCAGGAAGCGGCGGCCGAAGCGGCCGAGCGTCGTCGGCGCGGCGACGACGCCATCGAGCGTGGAGGTCGACGGCGCCGGCGCTCATGAGGCGAGCATCCGCGAGCGCAGATGCGCGGGTCGATGAGGGCATAGGCGACGTCGACCGCGAGGTTGATGAGGATGAAGAAGAGGGTGAACAGGACGACGATCGCCATCGCGACCGGGTAGTCGCGGGCGAAGATCGAATCGATGGCGATGCGGCCGAGGCCGGGGATGTTGAAGATCGTCTCGACGACGAAGGTGTTGCTGATCAGCCCGCCGAGGATGATGCCGGCGGAGGTCAGAAGCGGCACCAGGATGTTGCGCAAGGCGTGCCGGCCGATGACGAGCCTCTCGCCGAGGCCCTTCGCGCGGGCGGTGCGGATGTAGTCCTGCTGCAGCACTTCGAGCATGAAGGTGCGGGCGAGCCGCGCGATGTAGGCGGCGCTGGGGATGGCGAGGATCACGACCGGCAGGATCGCCTTGTCGATCGTGCCCCAGCCGGCGACGGGCAGGAGCGCGAGCTTGATCGAGAAGACGTAGACGAGAAAGGTCGCGATGGCGAAGTTCGGGATCGAGAGTCCGGCGACGAGGACGAGGATGATCGCGGTGTCGGCGAAGGAGTTGCGCCGGACCGCGGCGACGATCCCCGCGAGGGTGCCGAGGGGCAGAGCGAGGGCGAGCGGCGCAGATCGCGAGAACAGGGCTGATCGAAAGCCCGTCCTTCAGGATCTCCGTGACCGGCACGCGGACATGCTTGAAGGACAGGCCGAAATCTCCATGCAGCACGCCGAGGGCATAAGTGACGAACTGCGAAAGCAGCGGCCGGTCGAGGCCGTATTCGGCGCGCAGCCGCGCGGCCATGACCTCGTTCGAGGAATGGTCGCTCAGCATGACCATCACCGGGTCCCCCGGCAGGGCGCGCGTCGCGAGGAAGGTCGCGACGAGCACCAGGGCGAGGACCGGAATCAGTCCGACGACGCGGCGCAGGATGAACCGCAGCATCGGAGAAGCCTACTTGATCTCGACGTCCTTGAAAGGCGCAAATCCGAACGGCGTCACCTGCGCCCCGGTCACGTTCGGCTTGCGAGAGGCCGATGGCCGCGGTGAGCGGCAGCGGCGCCGAGCCCCAATCGTCGAGCAGGATCTTCTCGGCCTTGCGGTAGAGCGAAAAGCGCTTCTCATTGTCGAAGGTGGTCTGCGCCTCGTCGATCGCGGCGTCGTAATCGGCGTTCTTCCAGCGCGGCCGGTTGTAGGGGCTCGGCCCGTACCACATCTGCGCGAGGTAGTAGAGCGCGTCCGGATAGCCGGCGGTCCAGCCCCAGGGGAAGAAGGCGACCTCGCCGGCATTCATCGACTTGATGAACGTCGCGCGCTCGACGACGTTGACGTTGACCTGCATGCCGAGCACGCGGTTGAGCTGGTTCGCGTAGTAGGTCAATTCGTCCTTGAATGGCGCCGTGCAGGAGATGTCGATCGGCGGCATGCCCTTGCCGTCCGGATAGCCGGCCTCGGCGAGAAGCTTCTTGGCGCGGTCCTGATCGAATTTCAGCGCCGGCAGGTCGGGGTTGTAGCCGGCGACGCCCGGCGTCATGACGCCGTTGAGCGGAAAGGCGGCGCCGTCATAGAGGCCGCGGATCATGGCGTCCCGGTTGAGCGCCAGCGAGACGGCCTCGCGCACGCGCTTGTCCTTGAAGGGCGCGTAGAGGTTCTGGTTCATGCCGAGATAGCGCGACTGCGCCCGCGGCACCTTCTGGATCTGGTCCTTGTAGCGCTCGTCGCGCAGCACGCGGCGGAAGGTCGATTCCTGGACGTCGAGGAAGTCGAGCTCGCCGGCGTCGTATTGCGACAGGGCCGTGTCCGGCGTTCGGGATGATCATGAAGTGCACGCCGTCGATCTTCGGCGCGCCGCCCCAGTATTGCTTGTGCGCCACGACCTCGACCTCGACGCCGCGCTTCCATTGCTCGAATTTGAAGGCGCCGGTGCCGGCCGAGACCTTCGTCATCCAGTCCGGACCAAGCTCGGCAACGATGCCGGAATCCATGAACTGGAAGGGATAGATCGGGAACAGCACGTCCGGCTTCGTAAAGCGCACTTCGAGGGTGTTGTCGTCGACGATCGCGACGCCCGACAATTCCTTTGCCGTGCCGGCCTTCATCTCGGCCGCGCCGACGATCCCGTTGAGATAGCCGGCGCTGAGACCCGCCTTCGAGCCCGGCAGCAGCAATTGCTCGAAGGTGTATTTGACGTCCTTCGCGGTAAAGGGCCGGCCGCTGTGGAAGACGACGCCCTTGCGCAGGTTGAAGCGGAAGCCCTTGCCGTCCGGGAGGGCCTCCCAGGAGGTCGCGAGGGCTGGGATGATCTTGCCGTCGGGGGTCTTGTCGGTGAAGCCCTCGTAGATGTTGTCCATGATCCGGCCGGCGACGAGTTCGGAATAGGTGATCGGGTCGACCATCGCCGGATCGGCGGTGATGTTGACCCTGAGGCTCTTGGCGAGAAGCGGACTCGCCGCGAGCGTGAAGGCCCCCGCGAGCGCGAAGGCGAGACCGGAACTCGAACTGCGATACCTCATGGTCCTCTCCCGTTTTTTGCTCCGGCGGCAGCCGCCGGGCGTCGTCATGCAGCTTCGCGCGCGAGGCGCGCCACGGCGGCCGTGCAGATTTCGATCTCGTCCTCGGAGTTGTAGTAGTGCACGGAAGCGCGCACGATTCGGTCGAGCCCGCGCGGCACCAGGTCGAGCCGTGTCGAGTTCGGCCGACGACACCGTGACGTTGATGCCGCGCGCGGCAAGCTCCGCCTTGATCCGGTCGGCGCCGAGACCAGGCAGCGAGAACGTCACGATGCCGCAGCGCGTCGCGCCGAGGTCGTGGATGCGCGCGCCGGCGCGGGCGCGAAGCTTGTCCCGCAGGTCCTGGGCGAGGCCGCGCACGCGCTCCGTCACCGCGTCCATGTCCCAGCGCATCGCGTAGTCCACGGCGACGCCGAGGCCGATCTTCGCGGAAAAGCTGCATTCCGGCGTCTCGAAGCGGCGGGCGTCCTCGCGGACGCGAAAGCTCTCATCCGACGTCCAGTCGGCGGCGTGGTCGTCGAGGAAGGGCGGATCGAGGCGACCGATGAGGTCCTTGCGCACGTAGAGAAAGCCGATGCCGCGCGGTCCGCGCAGGAATTTCCGGGCCGTGCCGGAGAGCATGTCGCAGCCGATTTTTTCGACATCGATCGGCATCTGTCCGACGGACTGGCACGCATCGAGCAGGAACGGCACGCCGGCCTTCCTGGCGATCCGGCCGATCTCCCCGGCCGGGTTGACGAGGCCGCCGCTCGTCGGCACGTGCGTGATCGCGATGAGTTTCGTGCGCGGGCCGATCATCCCCTCGAGGGCGGCGGCGTCGATCTCGCCCTCCGCCGTGTTCGGCGCCACGTCGATCAGGACGCCGTCGCGGCGGGCGCGGTGCAGGAAGGCGATGTAATTGCTGCAATACTCGCTTTTCCCCGTGAGGATGCGATCGCCGGGGCGCAGCGGCAGGGAATAGAACGCCATGTCCCAGGCCCGGGTCGCGTTCTCGACGATTGCGATCTCGTCCGGCCGCGCGTTGAGGAGCGCGGCGAGCGCCGCGTAGGGCCGCTCGACCGCCGCCCGTTCGCGCTCGTGGGCCTCGTAGCCGCCGATCGTCGCCTCGAGCTTCAGGTGCTCGATCATCGCGTCGACGACGGGCTTCGGCGGCAGGGCGCTGCCGGCATTGTTGAAATGCACGACGTTCGCCACGCCGGGCGTATCGGCACGGGCGCGGGCAAGGTCGAAACGCATGGCCGGCTTCCCCGACAGGTGCCCGCCCCCGGCGAGCGCGGGGAGTTCGAGGGGCGATTGGATATTGGATCCAAGGATTTTGGCGGTCAAGGGAGCCTCGCCCGTCCTGCGGCCGATGTCGCAGGGTCGGCGCCGCCCGGATCGTCGCCGGGACGCCGTTGCCCGCCGGCCGCGGGGGGAGGCATCGCGCAGGCCCTGAGATGATGCAGCGCGATGCCGCTCGCGGTTGCGACGTTGAGGCTGTCGAAGCCTGCCCGCATCGGGATTGCGACGGTACGGCTGCCGGCGAGGATGTCGGGCGGCAGGCCGGCCCCCTCGGTGCCGAGGAGGAGGGCGGTGCGGGCCCCGGGGACGACAGCGCTCAGGGCCTCCCGCCCGGCCGGACTGAGCGCCAGCGTCTCGAAGCCGTGCCGCGCCAGAAGTTCGGCGAGCGCCGCCCCCTCCGGGACGCGCGCGAAGGGCACGATCAGCGCGGCGCCGACCGAGACCCGGATCGCCTTTCGGTAAAGGGGATCGCAGGTCGCCGCGTCGATCAGCACCGCGTCGGCGCCGAAGGCGGCCGCATTGCGGAAAACGCCGCCGACATTGTCGTGGTTGGCGAGCCCGACGAGGCCGAGGATGAGCGCCCGCGCCGGCAGGCCCGCGAGGAGGGCGTCGGCGCTCGGCGGATCGGGCCGGCGACCGATGGCGAGGAGCCCGCGATGGATCGGGAAGCCGGCGATCGCGGCCATCGCATCCCGTCCGACCACATAGACCGGCACCTCGCCCGGAAGGCGCGCGAGATCGGCTTCGACCGCGGCCAGCCGGTTCTCGGCGACGAGAACCGATTCGGTCCGATAGGGCGAGCGGGAGACGAGAACGCGCAGCACGACCTCGCCTTCGGCGACGAAGCGGCCCTTCCGGCCGACGAGGTCGCCCTCGCGGATGTCGCGATAGGCGTCGAGGCGCGGGTCGAGCGGGTCGGTGACGGAGGTCAGGGCCGGCACGATCGCCCCTTTCCTCCGGCGCCGCCATCTGCTTCGCTGCCATCCGTGCGGGTGCATCGAGGCCCGCCGCCAGCGGGAGAATCCATGTCGACCCTTCGCAAAACCGTCATCGCGCTCGCCTGCGCGCTCGCCGCGACGCCGGCCCTCGCCCAGGCCGATCTCCTGACCGAGAAGAAGACCTTCGAGATGCCGTCCTATACCACCGTCGGCGGCGGCACGATCAAGAACGTCAAGATCGGCTGGGAGAGCTACGGTACGCTGAACGCCGACAAGTCGAACGCGATCCTGGTGACGCATTTCTTTTCTGGCACGAGCCACGCCGCCGGCAAGTACAAGGCCGACGAGAAGGTGCCGGGCTATTGGGACCCGATCATCGGCCCCGGCAAGGCCCTCGACACGAACAAGTATTTCGTCCTCTCCTCCGACACCCTCGTCAACCTCAACGCCAACCTGCCGGGCGTCGTCACCACCGGCCCGGCCTCGATCGACCCGGACACCGGCAAGCCCTACGGCATGCGCTTCCCTGTCGTGACGATGCGCGACATCGTCGCCGTGCAGAAGGCGCTCCTCGACAGCCTCGGCATCCGCAAGATCAAGGTCGTGGGCGCCTCGATGGGGGCGCTGCAGGCCTACGAATGGGCGGTCGCCTATCCGGACATGGTCGAAAAGATCGTGCCGGTGATCGGCGCCGCGGGCGGCGATCCGTTCCTGATCGCCTGGCTCGACGTGTGGGCGCAGCCGATCCGCCTCGACCCGAAATGGAACGGCGGCGACTACTACGGCAAGGCGGCGCCGACGGAGGGCCTCGCCGCGGCCCTGAAGATCGTCTCGCTGCACGCGAACGGCGCCGAATGGGCGACGCAGACCTTCGGTCTCGCCCCGGCGGTCGAGGGCAGGGACCCCGCCAAGGCGATCGACAACCGCTTCAAGATCGAGGCGGCCCTCGATGCCGGCGGCGCCGCCCGCGCCGGCATTTCGGACGCGAACCACTTCCTCTACCTCGTCAAGGCGAACCAGCTCGCCGCCGCCGATCCGGCGAAGATCAAGGCGCCGACGCTGATCGTCTCCACGCCGACCGACCTCGTCTTCCCGCCGGTGGTGATCGAGCGCACCGCGGCCGCGCTCAAGGCCGCCGGCACGCCGGTCGAGACGATGACCATCGGCGGCCCGAACGGCCACCTCAACGGCGTCCTCCACATCGCTCCGGCCGGGCCGAAGATCGCGGAGTTCCTGGCGAAGCCTTGAGCGGATCGAACTGGCCGGGCGCAGGGCTCGCCGGGACACCCGAAGGACACCCGGCGGGCGTCGCAGGCGCCGTTGCCCGCGCCCTCCCGACCTGCGGCGCAACTCGGGTTTGAAAAATGAGGGGAGCGAGAGAATGAGCCGCGGATCGATCGGTCTCGACGACCGTCTCAACGACTATATCGCCCGTTGTCACGCGCCCGAGCACCCGGTGCTGAAAAAGCTCCGCGTCCTTACCGGAAGGATGCCCATGGCCGGGATGCAAATTGCGCGGGAGCAGGGACAGTTCCTCGCCTTTCTGACGCGACTGATCGGCGCGGGAAATGCGCTCGAGATCGGCACCTTCACCGGCTACAGCGCGCTCGCGGTGGCCCTGGCGCTTCCCACCGACGGGCGGCTCATCGCCTGCGACGTGAGCGAGGACTGGACGCAGATTGCCCGCAAGCATTGGGCCGAGGCAGGCGTCGAGGCGAAGATCGAGCTGCGGCTCGCGCCGGCCCTCGACACGCTCGCCGCGCTTGAGCGGGAGGGGCGCGCCGGCCGCATCGATATCGCCTTCATCGATGCCGAGAAGACCGAGTACAACGACTACTACGAGTCCTGTCTCAGACTCGTCCGGGTCGGAGGCCTGATTATCTTCGACAACATGCTGCGGGATGGACGGGTCGCCGACCCGAAGAGTGACGACGAAGGCACGAACGCGATTCGTGCGCTCAACGCCAGGATCGCGACCGACGACCGCGTCGATGCGGTTCTCTTGCCGCTTGGCGACGGCACCACGGTGGCGCGACGGGTGCGTTGATGCGCCGACCATCGTCGAAGGCGCAGCCGACCGCGGCCGGCGTGAGGAGGCCGGCCTTCCAGCCCGGTTCCGACCCGGAGGGACGAGCGAGTCCCTTTCCCCATTTCACGGTATGACTTGGTGCTCCTGCTTGAACGTTCGCGAGGAGATACCATGTGCGATGAACGGCGGCGCAACCTATTGATCGGTACCTTGGGCCTCACGGCGACGGCCCTAACTGCAGGGAAAACGGCAGTGGCCGGCGATCCGAGCTTCATGAACAACGTCCCTGACCCCATCCTGTCGGACCATGAACTGCCGACCTTCAAGTTTGCCCTTGAGAAGTCGGTCGGAAAGGTCGTCGGGGATAGTTACGGGAAAGAGGCGACGGTTACACAATTGCCGCTTTCCAAGGGCCTCGCCGGGGTCTCGATGCGGCTCGGGCCGGGCGTCATGCGCGAACTTCACTGGCACGCAACGGCGGCTGAATGGGCGTTCGTCATCGAGGGTCGGGTCCGAACCACAGTCATCGATCCCCAGGGCTCGGCTGAAACGAATGATTTCGATCCGGGCGATGTTTGGTACTTTCCCCGCGGCCACGGTCACATGTTGCAGTGCCTCGGTGCGCAGCCCTGCCACTTCATTCTTATCTTCGACAATGGGTACTTCTCCGAATTCGGCACGTTCAGCATCACGGACTGGGTCGGCCACGCACCGAAGCCGCTTCTGGCCAAGAACTTTGGCCTGCCGGAAAGCGCGTTCGACACGTTCCCCAAGCAGGAGGTCTACTTTGCGCACGGGCCCCTTCCGCCCGAACGACCGGCGGCGCCGCTGCAAGGGCTGAAGCTGCCGCCAGAAACCCACAGATATCGTCTTCTTGCCCAGATACCCCATGCGGTCTTTGAGAGCGGCCGAGAATGGCGGGTGGATTCGAGTCGCTTTCCGATCTCGAAGACCCTCACCGGCGTAATCCTCGATCTCGATCCAGGGGCGCTGCGGGAGTTGCACTGGCATCCGAACGCCGACGAGTGGCAGTATATCATCGACGGCCGCGTGTCCGTCACGCTGTTCGGCTCGCAAGGGCGGTTCCGCGTCGAAACCCTGGAAAAAGGAGACGTCGGCTACATTCCGCAAGGGTACGGGCATTCGATTGAAAATGTGGGCGAGCAGCCGAGTCGCATCCTGATTGGACTCAATGCCGGGACCTATGAGGCGATCGACCTGTCGCAATGGATTGCGGGCAACCCTGCCAACGTGCTGGCCACCAATTTCGCGCAGCCGCTGGAACTGGTTGAGAAGTTTCCGAACCGCGACGTCTTTCTCGCCGGCGCCAAGTCAAAACCAAAATAGGTCCATCCGCGACGAGATTCCAGACAACCGGGGCAGCGGCAGCGGCCGCTCCGCGTTCGCCGCATTTGGCGGCGCGGCGAAGGCAGAAGGTGCTGGGGACGGGAGCCGCGGCGACGAGCAGAAGACGTCGCACGGCTGTTCGCCGGCGAGCTCCAGGTGCCGCCTTCGCCTGACGTCGCGAAGGACGGCGACAAGACTTTTGAAGTTGATTCAGCTCTGGGCCGATCCGGGATACGTCTTCCCGGTCCCGGCGTGTGGGGGGTTTCACAGAGCGGCGCCGGTTCTCCTTTGTGCGAGAGATTGCCTTGGTACTAAAACGTGGGACGCCCAGAGCATGTCGCCTCGAGCCGAGGAGGAGCGCCATGGATGCCATGCTTTCCATCGATGCGATCGGGTACTCGGCGGGTTTCGCGACGCTCATCACGTTTGCGCAGCGTCGCATCGTCCCCATGCGGCTGTTCGCGGTCGGCGCAAACCTGCTGTTCATTTCGTACGGCATACTCGGTTCATTCTACCCCGTCGCCCTTCTCCATCTCATCCTGCTTCCGCTCAACGTTTTTCGACTGGCCGAACATCTCCACATGTTTTCGGCAAACGCCGCCCGGTGGCGCGTGCGAGAACCGCTCGTCACCGCATTTAGAAAAGGACGCTAGAGCAGCGTTTGTTCAAGATGAGCCATCCCCGGCTCTGTCATCCCGGGGCTGCAAAGCAGAGCCCGGGATCCATAAGCGCGACGACGCGGACCGCGCGCGACGGTGCGGAGACTGCGGTGTTCATGGGTTCCGGGCTCCGCTTCGCGGCCCCGGAATGACAGTGCTTGAGCTTGATTCAGTATGAGCGGATGCTGCTCCAGTGCGTCGTCGGGCCGTCGCATCGAGGGGTGGAGCCGCGCGCGGCGAACCGTCGAGCGATGCGGATCAAGCCCAGCCCGCCTCGACGCGCTGCGGTTTCGATTGCGACGAGGCTGCGCCGGCGTCAGGAAAAAGTCAGTCCTCGACGAGCGACGCGCGGCTCCGGCGGAAACCCGGCACCAGCATGAAGGCGAGCATCGCGAGCGCGGCGAGAAGAAGCAGGTCGGCGACGGGGCTCGCGACGAACGCCGTCCAGTCGCCGTCGCCGAGGATCAGGACGCGCCGAAAATTCGACTCGAGCGAGTCGCCGAGCACGAAGCCGAGGAGCAGCGGCGCCGCCTCGAAGCCAAGCTTCGCGAGACCGACACCGACGACGCCGAACGCGGCCATGAAATAGATGTCTTCCGGCAGCCGGTTCACCGAGTAGAGGCCGATGCAGCAGAAGAGCAGGATCGCTGGGAAGAGCAGGCGGTAGGGCACCTTCAGGAGCGATACCCACAGCCCGATCAGCGGCAGGTTGATGACGAGCAGCATCAGGTTGCCGATCCACATTGAGGCGACCATGCCCCAGAACAGGTCCGGGTACTTGGTGAAGACCTCCGGTCCGGGAACGATGCCCTGGATCGTCAGCGCACCGAGCATCAGCGCCATTACGGCGTTCGGCGGCAGGCCGAGGCTGAGGAGCGGAATGAAGCAGGTCTGCGCCGCGGCATTGTTGGCGGCCTCCGGCCCCGCGACGCCCTCCGGTGCGCCCTTGCCGAAGCGGGTGGGGTCGCGGGCGATCTTCTTCTCCAGAACGTAGGATGCGAACGGCGCGAGCAGGGTGCCGCTGCCCGGCAGCACGCCGAGGAGGGAGCCGATGACGGTGCCGCGGGCGATCGGCCCGGCGGAGCGGCGCATTTCGTCCCGGCTTGGCCAGAGCCGGCCGATCTTGGCGGAGATGTCGGGCCGACCCTCCGGCCCTTCGACGTTATGGATGATCTCGGCGACGCCGAAGAGCCCCATGGCGAGGATCGAGACGTTCAGCCCTTCGAGAAGCGACGGCAGGCCGAAGGTCAGCCGCTGCGCCCCGGTTTCGATGTCGGTGCCGACGGACGACAGCACCACCCCGATGAGGACCGAGAGCACCGCCTTCAGGAGCGAGCCGCTGGCGAGCACGACGGCGAAGACGAGGCCGAGCACGATGAGCGCGAAGTAATCCTCCGGGCCGAGATGCAGCGCGACCTCCCCGAGCGGTCGCGCAAAGGCGCCGATGATCACCGTCGCGACGCAGCCGGCGAAGAACGAGCCGAAGGCCGCCAGCGCCAGCGCGGCGCCGGCGCGGCCCTGGCGCGCCATGGCGTTGCCGTCGATGATCGTGACGATCGAGCTCGCCTCGCCCGGCATGCGCACCAGGATCGCCGTGGTCGAGCCGCCGTACTGCGCCCCATAGTAGATGCCGGCGAGCATGATCATCGAGCCGACCGGCGAGATGCCGAAGGTGAAGGGCAAAAGGATCGAGATGGTCGCGATCGGCCCGATGCCGGGCAGCACGCCGATCAGGGTCCCGATCAGGCAGCCGATGAGGCACAGAGCGATGTTGTTGACCGTGAGCGCGATCGAGAAGCCGAGGCCGAGATCGGCGAGGACGGACGTCATCATCCTAGAACCGAAGCCCGGGCAGGACGAGGATCGGGATCGTCAGCTTGAGGAGAAGGCTGAACAGGACGACGCTGAGCGCGGTGAGGGCGACCGAAATGCCGGCGAGTTCGCGCCAGCGCACCTGCGGCGTCGCGAGGCCGCCGACGATCATGGTGAGCAATCCGGCCGGCGCGTAGCCCATGACCGGCGTGACGATGCCGAACGCGACCACGGCAAGGACGACGAGGATCGTCGCGCGCAGGGGCAGCCCCTCGAGGCCCGGGACCGTCCTTCAGAAAGCCGCGCACGACGAGCGCGATGCCGCCGGCAACGAGGCCGCCGGTGCACAGCCGCGGGAACAGGGCCGGCGAGAAGGCCTGATAGCTCGTCGTCGAGATGCGCGACAGGGCGAGGAGGATCGCCGCCGAGGCGACGAGCACGATCGCGCCCGCGAGCACGTCCTGCGGTCCGCGCACCCTCATCGTCGCCGGGCGCGGCATCCTACTCCTTCTTCAATCCGGCGCGCTCGATGAGTTCGGCCCAGCGCGTCAGTTCCGAGCGCACGAAGGCGTCGGCCTCGGCCTGCGTCATCGCCGTCGGCTCGAGCCCGAGCTGGCGCAGGCGGTCGCGGACCTTTGCCGACGTCATGATGATCTTCGAAAGCTCGGCGTTGAGGCGGTCGAGGATCGGCTGCGGCGTTCCCGCCGGCGCGAAGACCGCGAGCATCGAATCGGTGACGACGTCGAGGCCCTGCTCGCGCATCGTCGGCACGTCCGGGAAGGCGGCGGTGCGCTTCGCCGTGGTCGTGCCGAGAAGGCGCATCTTGCCCGCTTCGACGGGCGCGCGGCCGCCGGCGATGTCGGTTACCATGAGCGGCAGGCGGCCGCCGAGGAAGTCCGTCGTCGCCTCGACCTGGCCCTTGTAGGGGACGCGGCGCATCTCGAAGCCGCCGAGCCGCCCGAAGGTCTCGCCGGTGACGAGGACGCTGCTCTGCCAGAACGGGAAGACGAGCTTGCCCGGATTGGCCTTGCCGTAGGCGACGACGTCAGCGGCCGACTTGAAGGCGCTGTCCGCGGGAACCGCGATCAGCCACGGGCTGCGGCCGATCGAGGCGACCGGGACGAGGTCCTTAAGCTGGTCGAGCAGCGGCTCCTTCATCAGGTTCGGGTTCAGCGAATAGGTCGATTGCGCCGTGAACAGGAGCGTGTAGCCGTCGGGCGCCGCACGCGCGACGACGGCGGAGCCGATGGCGCCGTTCGCGCCGGGCCGCGCCTCGACGACGATCGACTGACCGAGGGCCTGGCTCAGCTCCTCCGACACCGTGCGGGCGATGATGTCGGTGCCGCCGCCGGCTCCGAATGGCACGATCATCGTGATCGGGCGGGTCGGATAGGCGTCGGCTGCCGTGGGCGCGGATGACGGCCCGGTGGCGAGAAGCCCGGCGAAGGCAGCGGCCAGAAATGTTCGTGTCCCTTTCATCAGAACCTCCCTGCGAGCGGACGATCAGTCAGGCGAAAAGAGCGTCCTTGCGATGTGGCGGACGCCGCCGTTCAGCTGGATCGGATCGTCCTTGCGGTTGAAGTAGTAGACCGTCAGCAGGCGGCCGGGGGCCGCCTCGATCACGCGCGGATAGCCGAGGTCCCAGCTGCCGCCATCGTCGCGCAGCACGAGTTCCGAGCCCCAGCTGCGGCCGCCGTCCTCGCTGACCCGGGCGCGGATGCCGAAGGGCGCGAGGCGATAGCCGTAGACGCAGACGATGCGGCCGTCCGCCATCTCGACGATGTCGCCCGGCGCGCCCCAGTCGTTGACGCGCGACAGGAAGCGCCAGGTCCGCGCCCCGTCCTCGCTTTCGAAGATGTCCGTCCAGAAGATCCCGCGCGCGTCGCGCTGAAAGCGCAGCGAGGCGAGGATGCGCCCGTCGCGCAGCGCCAGCGGGCGGGCGTAGAAGTGCCGGATGGCGCCGAACAAGGGCAGCTCGCCGCGGTCGCTGACGGCCGAGCCGCCCTCGATCTGCGGCGTGATGAAGGAGAGAAAGTTCCAGCGTGCCCCGTCCGTGCTGGCATAGACGAGGGGCCGGTTCGTCCAGCCGTCGGCGGAGGTCGTCGCGAGGCCGAGGATGGCGACGCCGTCGGCGCGCACCGTCGGCGGACCGTGGCCGGTGAGCGACGACAGGCCGTCGAGCGGCAACAGGATCGTCCGCCGCCATGTCCGCCCGCCATCGGCGGAGGCGCGCAGCCAGGCGCGGCTGTCCGGCTTCAGAAGGGCCGGCATCGCGCCCGACATGACGATGACGTTGCGGTCGAGGAAGTTGAGGGGCGGCTCGCCGTCGTAGTTGTGGCCGCCCGTCCGCAGGATCTCCTCCGCCGAGGTGCCGAGGTCGAAGACGACGTTCAGGCTGCCGGGATCGAAGCGCGCGCCGCCGTCGGCGGAGCGGATCGTCACGAGCCGGCCCTGGCCGACCGTCAGGCGCGTATGGCTGATTTCCGCCGCCGCCCCGTAGGTGCTGGGGATGCGCTTGAAGCCGGCCAGGACCTCGCCGCCGGGCAGCGCCCAGAGCCCGCAATAGAAGGGCCAGCCGCAGAACGCGGCATCGTCGCGAAAGACGACGCCGTGATCGGCCTCGGCCGGCGCGCGCGGCTTCCTGAACGATGCGCTGATGCCCACGACACTCCGCCACCCGGACCCTGGCTCAAGAGCCCGACAAGTTGGCGCTCGGCGCAAACTGCATCGGCGGCATTTTCGGCGGGCGAAACGGTCCCGGTCCCGGTTCCGGCGCAACTCTATCAGTAATTCGGGTACGGATCGGAATTGCCGTTGCTCGTCAAAAGCGGCGTCGCTAAGCTGGCGGCAAGGGAGCCTGAAGCTCTCGTTTCGAGGAGGAAACGATGCGTCGCATTCGTGCGTTGCTGCTGGCCGCCTGCGTCATGGCGCCGGGCATCTTCGTGATGCCGGGGACCGCCGATGCGCAGGGCATTCCGCAGAACATCCCGCGCAAGGAAATCCTGATTCTCGAGAACCCGGAAGGGACGATCAAGAACGCCGGCTGGTTCAACATCTGGGCGATCAACGCCGGCTCGCAGTCGAACGGCCTGCAGCAGGTCGGCCTCGACACGCTCTGGTACATCGACCCCGAGAGCGGCCTCGACGGCGTCTGGGACAATTCGCTCGCCTCGGAGAAGCCGATCTACAACGCCGACTTCACCGAGATGACGGCGAAGCTGCGCAAGGGCATCTACTGGAGCGACGGCGTCGAGTTCACCGCCGCCGACGTCAAGGCGACGGTCGAGATCCAGGCGAAGAATCCGGCCATGCGCTTCGGCGCCGTGCTCGCCAACAACGTCGCCGCGGTCGAGACGCCCGATCCCTACACGGTGGTCTTCAAGCTGAAGAAGCCGAACTCGCGCTTCCACGCCAACTTCACCGTGCGCTGGGCCGGCATCTGGATCCTGCCGAAGCACGTCTTCGAGAAGGTCGAGGACCCGCTGAAGTTCGACTTCAACAAGCCGGTCTCCCTCGGCGCCTACACGCTGCACAGCTACGATCCGGACGGCAAGTGGTACATCTGGCAGCTCCGCGACGACTGGCAGCGCACGAGCCTCGGCCGCTTCGGCAAGCCCGGCCCGAAATATCTCGCCTATGTCGATCCGGGCCCGCCGGACAAGCGCGTCATCGCGCAGCTCAACCACGAGCTCGACGTCGTGCACGACATCGCGCCCGAGGGCATGTTCACCCTGATGAAGCAAGGCAAGGCGACGCGCGCCTGGTTCAAGGGCTTCCCCTATGGCCATCCGGATCCGACGCTGCCGGCGCTGATCTTCAATACGCAAAACGAGAACTTCAAGAACCGCGACGTGCGCTGGGCCCTCGCGCTCCTCATCGACGTCAAGGCGGTGGCGATGGCGGCCTATCGCGGCGCGGCGACGATCTCGGCGATCGGCGTGCCGCCGACCGGCACGCACCCGGCCGCCTATCACGAGCCGCTCGAGCCGTGGCTCGCGAATTTCGAGCTCGACACCGGCAAGCGCAAGATCAAGCCCTACGATCCGACCATCGGCAAGCAGATCGCCGACATGCTGCGGCCCTCCATGGGCGAGGCGATCCCGGTCGATTCGAAGGAGGTCGCGAAGGCCTTCGGCATGGGCTGGTGGAAGCCGGATCCGCAGGCCGCGCAGGAACTGCTCGAAAAGGCCGGCTACAAGAAGCAGAACGGCCAGTGGATGACGCCTGACGGCAAGCCGTTCACCGTGCGCGTCATGGTCGAAGGCGACCTGCGCCCGGTCATGACCCGCGCCGGCTCGATGATCGTGCAGCAATGGCGGCAGGCCGGCATCGACGCCAAGATCGACGTCGCGCAGGGCACGTTGCCGACCCGCCGCGGCGCCGGCGATTTCGACACCTTCATCGGCTGGAGCGTCGAGACCTGGGGCGGCCACCAGGACCTGTCCTACTTCCTCGACAGCTGGCACTCGCAGTTCGTCGCCGAGGCGGGCAAGCCGCAGCCCCTGCGCAACTGGCAGCGCTGGAGCAATCCCGAGCTCGACCGGATCATCGAGCAGACCCGCACGATCGCCTTCGACGATCCGAAGGGCATCGAGCTCGGACGCGACTACGTGAAGCTCGCCGTGCGCGAGATGCCGACGATCCCGCTCATGGCCTACAACGTCTTCACGGCCGTGGACCAGACCTACTGGACGGGCTTCCCGACCGCCGAGAACCCCTACACCAATCCGGTGCCGAACTGGGGCAATTCCCGCTACATGCTGGTGAAGCTGAAGCCGGCCAGCTAGATCGGGCGTTTCGCGGCGGCCGCAGTTCCTGCGGCCGCCGTTCCGCCCGATCGTTCCAGGCGGCGGCAAGCACCATGCGCGGATATCTCACCTATCTCTGCAAGCGTCTGGCGCAGTTCGCCCTCGTGGCGTTCATCGGCATCAACCTCGCCTACGTGATCACCCACGCGACGCCGATCGATCCGGTCGAGCAGTCGATCTCGGCCGCGACCTCCTTCGGCAACACCGCTCCGGACGCCATCGAACCGATGCGGCAGTCTCTGCGCGAGCTCTACGGCCTGCAGGGCTCGCCGTTCGAGCAGTACGCGAACTTCTGGAGCCGCATCCTGCGGGCCGATTTCGGGCCCTCGCTGTCGGCCTTTCCGACCCCCGTCTCGACGCTGATCGGCCGTGCACTGCCGTGGACCGCGGGCCTCCTCGTGACGGCAACGATCATCACCTGGTGTCTCGGCAACCTGCTCGGCGGGCTCGCCGGCTACTACCAGAAGAGCACCGGCCTGAAGCTGATCGGCGTCGTGGCGATGGGCATCCACCCGATCCCCTACTACATCGTCGCGCTCGTGCTCCTGATCGTGTTCGGGTTCGTCTGGCCGGTGCTGCCGATCGGCGGCGGCTCGGCGATGAACCTGCCGCAGGGCTTCACCGCGGCCTATCGTCGCAAGCGTCGCGCTGCACTCGATCCTGCCGGCACTGTCGCTGATCCTGATCGGCCTCGGCGGCTGGTTCCTCGGCATGCGCTCCCTCGTCTCGAACATCGTGACCGAGGACTATGTCACCTATGCCGACCTCGCCGGCGTCGACCGCCGGCGGATCCTGACGTCCTACGTCATGCGCAATGCCCTCGCGCCGCAGGTGACCGGGCTCGCGATGTCGCTCGGCGGCATTTTCAACGGCGCCATCATCACCGAGAAGGTGTTCGGCTATCCTGGCGTCGGCACGCTCCTCGTCGACGCCGTCTATGCCGGCGATTACGGCCTCGTCCTCGGCGTCACGACGGTCTCGATCCTCGGCGTCTCCGTCGGCGTCCTGATCATCGACCTGCTCTATCCGCTCCTCGATCCGCGCGTGCAGGTGGGCTGATGCTTGCGATCCTGCGCGACCTCCTCAGGTACAACGTCGAGTTCCGCATCGGGCTCGGCCTCGTCGCGATCGTCCTTCTCCTCTCGGCGCTGTCCTTCGTCTCGCCCTATCCGACGGCGGACGTCTACGTCGTGCCGCCGGACCTGCCGCCGAGCGCGGCCTACTGGTTCGGCACGACCTCGCGCGGGCAGGACGTCTTCTGGCAGGTCACCGTCGCGATCCGCAACACCCTCCTGTTCGGCCTCGTCGTGGCCCTCCTCAGCCGCATCCTCTCGCTCGTGATCGGGCTCCTCGCCGGCTACAAGGGCGGCTTCATCGACAAGGTTCTGATGTCGGTGAACGACACCTTCATCGTCATCCCGCTGTTTCCGATCCTGATCCTGTTCTACTTCGTTTTGCGCGACCGCATGTCCTGGGGCCTGCTCGCGCTGATCATGGCCGGCCTCGGCTGGGCCTACGATGCCCGGCTGATCCGCTCCGTCGCCATGAGTCTCAAGACTCGCGAATTCACGCAGATGAGCGTGTTCTCCGGCATGACCACCCGCGAGATCCTGGTGCGCGAGCATCTGCCTTACGTGATGCCGATCGTCTTCTCGACGACGATGAACAACATGAACTGGTCGATCGGCCTCGAGGTCACGCTCTCGGTCCTCGGCTTCACCGACATCGAGACGCCGACCATCGGCGGCATGATCTACTGGGCAAATCAGCACACGGCCATGGTGGCCGGGATCTGGTGGTGGATCGCCTTCCCGGTGGCGGTGGTGGTGATGGCCTTCGTCGGCCTCTTCCTCCTCGCGGTGTCGATGAACGAGTACATCGATCCGCGCAGCCGCCTCGCGCGTGTCGGAGGCGGCGCGTGAGCCCGGCCGCTCCGCTCGCGACGGAACGGCGGGGCCGGCATGCCGCGGCGGCCGCGGTCGTCAGCGTGCGCGACCTGCGCGCCTATTTCCGGACCCGCTATTTCGGCGTCAACCGGGAGGTGAGAGCGGTCGACGGCATCACCTTCGACGTCCGCCGGAGCGAGATATACGGCCTCGCGGGAGAATCAAGCTCGGGCAAGACGACGCTCGTCAAGACCATCGCCGGCCTCGTCAAGCCGCCGCTGGAGGTCGTCGGCGGCACGGTCTCGTTCTCGTTCCTGCCGGGCTACGACGGCCTTTTCCGGGCGCCTGCGCGGGAGGTCCAGCGCATCCGCTGGCGTCACCTCTCCAGCATCATGCAGGCCTCGATGAACGTGCTCAATCCGCTGCGGCGGATCGGCCGCACCTTCGAGGATTTCGCCTGGCGCCACATGGCGCCGGATCTCGGCAACTCGCACGGCCGCTTCGAGGAGGCGGTGGTGGCGCATCTTGCGCGCCTGCGCCTCGACGCCTCGGTGCTGAGCGCCTATCCGCACGAACTCTCCGGCGGCATGCGCCAGCGCGTCACCATCGCGCTTGCCACCATCTGCCGCCCGGAATTCATCATCGCGGACGAGCCGACGACCGCCCTCGACGTCCTCGTTCAGAAGGACGTGCTCGGCACGATCCGCTCGATCCAGCAGGAGATCGGCTCCTCCGTCCTGTTCGTGACGCACGACATGGGCGTGCACGCCTATCTGACGGACCGCCTCGGCATCATGTATGCCGGCCGCCTCGTCGAGGAGGGGCCGACGGCGCAGGTGTTCGCGCGACCGCTGCATCCCTATACGCGCCACCTCATCGCCAGCCTGCCGCGGATCGGCGACGATCAGCGCCGCAAGGGCCTCGAAGGCTCGCCGCCGAACCTCGCGGATCCGCCGCCGGGCTGCCGCTTCCACCCGCGCTGCCCGATCGCCATGGAACGGTGCCGCGCGGCGCCGCCGCCCCTCGTCGAGGTCGCGCCGCAGCGCCGCGTCGCCTGCTTTGCGGTGACGGACGGAGCAGCCGCATGAGCGCGCTCCTCGAACTCGACGAGGTCACCAAGACCTACCACCGCGGCGGCCTGTTCTCGCCGAGGCGGGTCGAGGCGGTGAAGGAGGTCTCGTTCCGCATCGATGCCGAGCGGCCGGAGATTTTCACCATCATCGGCGAGTCGGGCAGCGGCAAGACGACGCTCGCGCGGATGATTCTCGGCATCGTCGAGCCGTCGTCCGGCACCCTTTCTCTCGAAGGCCGGAACGTCGCCGCGCTCGGCGGGCGGGCGTCGCGCATGAAGTTCATGAGCTGCGTGCAGCCGATCTTCCAGAACCCGTTCGAAGCCTTCAATCCCCTGAAGCAGCTCGACCATTACCTGTTCCTGACCGCGCGGCGCTTCCGCGGCGCGGCGCGGATGGCGGATGCGCAAGCCTTCGCCGACGAGGCCCTGCGCCAGGTCGGGCTGTCGCTCGCCGAGATCCGCGGCCGCTTTCCGCACGAGCTCTCCGGCGGCCAGCTGCAGCGGGTCGCGATCGCGCGGGCGCTGGTGTCGAGGCCGCGCCTCATCGTCGCCGACGAGCCGGTCTCGATGGTCGACGCCTCGCTGCGGATGTCGATCGTCAACCTGTTTCGCGTGCTGCGCGACGATCTCGGCATCTCGATCGTCTACATCACGCACGACCTCGCCACCGCCTACACGATCAGCGACCGTCTCATCATCATGCAGAAAGGGGTGGTGGTCGAAGGCGGCGAGGCCCGTGCCGTGCTCACCGCGCCGCAGCACCCCTATTCGCGGCAGCTGCGCGACGCCGTCCTCACCCCGGCCGCCGCCGCGGCCGAGCCGCCTTGAACCCGTCCTTCCCGTTCCTTGTGCCGGAGACATATCGATGAGAGCAGCGACAGTGATGTTCGATCGCGACTTCGCGATCGGCCGAACCGACCCCCGCCTGTTCGGCGCCTTCGTCGAGCATCTCGGCCGTTGCGTCTATGGCGGCATCTACGAGCCCGGCCATCCGACCGCCGATGCGAACGGCTTCCGCGGCGACGTGCTCGCCCTCGTCAAGGAGCTCGGCCCGACGATCATGCGCTATCCGGGCGGCAACTTCGTCTCCGGCTACAATTGGGAGGACGGGGTCGGACCCGTCGACGGAGCGCCCCGCGCGACTCGACCTCGCCTGGTTCACGACCGAGCCGAACACCTTCGGCACCAACGAGTTCGTCGACTGGTGCCGGGCCGCCGGCATCGAGCCGATGCTCGCGGTCAATCTCGGCACGCGCGCCGGCGATGCCGCCCGCAACCTCGTCGAATATTGCAACCATCCCGGCGGCACCGGCTGGTCGGACCTGCGGCGCGCGCACGGCTGGGAGAAGCCGCACGACGTCAAGTTCTGGTGCCTCGGCAACGAGATGGATGGCCCCTGGCAGATGGAATACAAGACCGCGACGCAATACGGCATGGTCGCGAAGGAAGCGGCGAAGCTGATGCGCTGGATCGATCCGACGATCGAGCTCGCCGCCTGCGGCTCCTCCGGCCGCAACATGCCGACGCTTCGGGCGCTGGGAGGACGAGGTGCTCGAGCACACCTTCGACCATGCCGAGTACATCTCGCTGCACACCTACTTCAACAACTACGCGAACGACACCAGGGCCTTCCTCGCCTCGCCGGACCTGATGGACATCTTCATCGACGAGGTCGTGGCGATCGCCGACGCCGTCGCGGCGCGGCGGCGCTCGTCGAAGCGGATCATGCTGAGCTTCGACGAATGGAACGTCTGGTATCGCACGCGGCGCAACCGCGCCGATCGCGTCAAGGAGGGCTGGCCGGTGGCGCCGCCGATCCTCGAGGAGATCTACAGCATGGAGGACGCGCTCGTCTTCGGCGGCGCCTGCATCTCGCTCCTCAACCATGCCGACCGGGTCAAGGTCGCCTGCCTCGCCCAGCTCGTCAACGTGATCGCGCCGATCATGACCGAGACCGGCGGTCCGGCCTGGCGGCAGACCATCTTCCATCCCTTCGCGCAGATGAGCCGCCTCGGCCGCGGCGCGGTGCTTGCGCACGCGGGTCGAGTCCGATACCTACGCCGCGACCTATTACGATCCGCGCGGCGCCCAGGATCTCTTCTTCCCGATGCCCGAGACGCGCCTACCTGAAGGCGGCCGCGGTCGCCGACGAGGCGGGCGGGGTGTCGCTCTTCCTGCTCAATCGCGATCTCGAAGGAGGGATGTCCGTGTCGATCGACGCGCGCGGCTTCGGCCCTCTCGCCGTGGCGGAGGCGCACGAATTGCGGCACGACGACCTCAAGGCCATCAACAGCAAGGGCGAGCCGGAGAAGGTTGCACCCGTCCGGCTCGCCGGGGTGTCGATCGAAAACGGCACAATCCGCGCAGCGCTGAAGCCCGCTTCGTGGAACGTCATTCGCCTCGGGCCGGCCTGAGCGGCGGCTCGGCGCGTCAGGGGAGAGACCGATGCTCGATCGCAATGACCCCGCCGGGCCGCCGCCGAAGCCGGCCGGGACTGAGAGCGGCGCGCCGAACAAGGGCCGCAGCTTCCTGCTCGTCAATCCGGAGCGGCAGTTCGGCGTCGTGCGCGGGCTCGCCTCGCCGGTGCGGGTGCGCATCCTGCGCCTGCTCCGGCGCCGCGGCGCGATGAACGTCAACCAGATCAGCGAAGCGCTCGGCCTGCCGCAATCGACCATCGCCACGAACGTCCAGATCCTCGAAGAGGCAGAGCTTATCGACGTCGACCTCGTCAAGGCGGCGAAGGGGCAGCAGAAGATCTGCGCCGCCCGCTTCGACGAAATCGTCATCCGGCTCGACGCGGAGGTCGAAAGCCGCGACAGGAACGTCGTCGAGGTCGAGATGCCGATCGGCCTCTACACGAGCTACAGCGTCGCCGCACCGTGCGGGCTCTGCTCGACGCAGGCAATCGTCGGCGTCCTCGACGTGCCCGACCTCTTCCTCGATCCGCGCCGCGTGCAGGCGGCCCTGATCTGGTTCGGCCGCGGTTTCATCGAGTACAAGTTTCCGAACAATGCGAAGGTGCTGAACGCGCGGGTCGCCGCCCTCGAGTTCCTGCTGGAGCTGTCCTCCGAGGTGCCCGGGACCAATGCGAACTGGCCCTCCGACATTTCGCTCTGGGTCAACGACGTCAAGATCGGAACCTGGACCTCGCCGGGGGATTACGGCGATCGCCGCGGCCTCCTCACGCCGCGCTGGTGGAAGCTCGAAGGCTCGCAGTACGGCGAGCTCACGCGCTGGCACGTCTCCGAGAAAGGCACCTTCGTCGGAGCGCAGAAGCTCTCGGCGACGACGCTCGCCGATCTCCGCCTCGCGGAGCATCATTCGATCCGGCTGCGGGTCGGCATCGACGAGGGCGCGGAGCATCCCGGCGGCGTGAACATCTTCGGCCGCGGCTTCGGAAACTACGACCAGGACATCGTCATGCGCCTCCACCTCGCGGAGAGGCGCTAGAGCAAAATCCGTTCAAGACGACTCATCCCCGGCTCCGTCATCTCGGGGCTGCGAATGAGAGCCCGGGATCCATAAACGCGACGACGCACACGGCGCGCGACGGTGCGGCGACGGCGGTGTTCATGGGTTGCAGGCTCCGCTTCGCGGCCCCGGAATGACAGCGCTTGAGCTTGATTCAGCGTGAACGCTCAGCACAGGCCGACCGAGACGATGTGCACCTTGCCGACGAACTTGACCGGGGAGGGGTCGATCGAGAACAGCTTTTCCTTCGGGTGGTAGACGAAGCTGTTCTTCCGGCTCGCCTGCGGGCCGCCGCCGGTGGACTGGCAGACGAAGAACTCGTTGTTCAAGCCGACATCGATCGAAGCGATGTGCTGGAAATTCGACCAGATGATGAGGTCCTTGCCCTGAACCTCGTCGGCGCTGGCGCGCAGCGCCGTCTTCTTGTGGAAGAACTCGTGCTTGATCGACGAGTTTGCCTTCAGCTTGAGAGAATGGTCGGCCTTGGCAACGAAGTTGCCGACGAAACCGTTGCAGTCGAGCCCCATGTACTTGTCGCAGAACTCCTGCAGGATGCGTTGCGGCCGCACGTTCTGGGCGAGGATCTTGGCGCAGGTCCTGTAGGGCTCGCTGTGCGTCTTGCCATAGGCCGCGATGAACGCGTCCCGGTACTGATAGACGAGCGCCAGCACCGTCTCGAAGGTCTCCGGCGAAGCCTTGCCGACGAAGGCGTCGACATAGGGGAGCGGGCCACCCGCCTCGTCGATGATCTTCTTCTTGCTGACGCCGATGAAGGCGTCCTTGATCTTCTCTTCGTTCACCGTGCCGCCGAAGGCCGGCGTACGGCACTTGTAGCTGTTGACCATGATCTGGGCTTTGCCGTCGGGCGTCACCACCTCGAGGTTCCAGTAGCGCATCAGCATCTTGAGCGGCGTCATGTCGTAGGCCATGCGGTCCCCCTGCCTGCCGCGCGCGGCGCTCCGAAGTCGCCGGCCGGCTCACGGCGGCGCGGCGGAGCGGGAGCCCGGCGCCTGAAGGTTAGGGGAGGCCCCGCCCCGCCGACTGTGATGCGGCCCACGGACGGGAAAGACTCGCCCGCGGCTCCCGCGAGGCACGCCGCACGGGCTCGCGCGGCGTTAGGGAGACGCGAGGGTTGTTCGACGAAGGCCGCCGATGCTGAGGTTGCGAGACGCGAGGAAAATATACTGTGTCGATTCAAGAAGGCCCGCCATTTCCCGAAGCATCGCGAAAATCAACTCGTGATTTACAAGCTGCGCCAGGGCAGGCTTCGGACGGCGACTGACATCGCCGGGCCGACATCGGCCTGGGCGGCAACGTTCGCGTCGCGGCGCACGCCGTCGGCAATCCTATGGCTCCTTGGTCAGTTCCGTGCAGGATGCGATGCGCGTGGCCGGGGACAGCATCATGTAGCAGAACTCGACCCGGTTGGGCGCAAGCACGGTGCCCACAGTATAGCCGTCGTCATCGACAACAAGGATCGTTCCGTTGCGCGATATCACGCCGATGAGCGGGTCGTTGCCCCGTGCCGAGGAAAACGTGCCCGAAAAGCGGCGACCGTCCTGCTTGTCGACCGTCAGTGTAAAGGCGATGCTGTCCAGGCGTGGCACTGCCGAGGAGGGCGCGGCGTGATGAGGATTCCCGCCGCCCGTCACGATCGATTCACTGTCGCCTTTCCAGGTGCCGCGCAAGTCGGGTATTGCTGTCTGCGCCAGAGCAGAGGGACCAATTGTAAGTGTCGCCAGCATGAGGGTCCAAGCAAGTTTTGACATGGTTGGTTTCTCCTGCGCTTTCGAGACGAGACGATGATGATTGCATGACGACCTAACCTTTCGCTAGGCTCTTGCCTCGATCGGTTGCCGCGACGAGCGCCATAAGGAGCGGGGACCCACTTCGACACGCCGAGTATCTGGAAATATGCATCTCGACAACGCGCTCGTGGGCAACGGCGTATCGAGTGAGCGGGGCTCATCACTCCGCAATCGTTAAATGCCTCCTGTCTTCCGATCACGTCAGACGCGCCAGCGGGCTGGGCGACACCCGCTCCTTCGAAGCGGATGTCGCGTTCACCGGCGGCTAGCGAGGATCGCCGCCGCCACCGATCCCCAATCCAATATCCTTCTTCGGATATTTCACGAACGTAGCGGCGTGGGCAGACTGCAATTGGAGAATGGGGCCGTAGAGCCACTCATAGTCACCATTGCTCCGGGTGAGGCGCTCCTTGGGATCGCGATAAAGATCGAATATCCAAGGGGCTACGCCGACTGGCACATAGGTCGACATGCTGATGTTGGCGAAGGGCTGATCGTATTGGATGACCTTGAAATAGGCCTTCCATTCGCCCCAACGCATTCCGGAGAAGTCGGCCTGGTTGTAGGAAAAAACCGCCTGGCGGCAGGTCTCGCCATCGTCGGCCAGCAGGAAGCTCGTCTGGTCAACCCCGTCGATATACCGCTCGGCAGGAATCTTGTTCTCAATACCTGCGAGGGCCAGAGAGGTGTTGAACAGGTCCATAAGATCGAAAAGGCCGTCGCTGATGCGTCCTGGTTTGATCATGCCCGGCCAATAGGCAATACCAGGCACGCGCACGCCGCCTTCCCAGGTCGTTCCCTTCCCGGAACGGAAGGGCGTGAAGCCGGAGTCCGGGTAGGAATCTTCCTCGGGGCCGTTGTCGGATGTGAAAAATACCAAGGTGTTGTCGGCTTGACCGGTTTCCTCGAGCGTCTTCTTGAGGCGACCGACAATGTCGTCAACTTCAACGACAGCATCCCTGTAGGGCATCTTTGCCGCGCTGCGGCCGGCATAGCCGTCGCCCGGGTAATTGTCGAAGTGGACCTTGGCGAAGGCATGGATAAGATAGAAAGGCTTCCTCGCGTCTGCCGCGCGCTTGATGAAGTCAACTGACCAATTGGCGAAGTCCTGGTCGACGTTGCCCATTTGCTTGGGCGTGTCGAGCGGGTAAACGACCTTCAAGTCACCGCCCTTTTTGCCTTCGACAATCCCGTTATATTCACTGAGGCTCTTGAAGGTCGCCAACCGTTCCGGGTCGAGTATCAGCTGGGGGTATTTGGCGGAATCCATGTACTGCGTATATTCGCTGACGACTGACAGGAAGCCATGGAACTCGTCATAACCGACATCCTGTGGCTGCATCCCTTTGGCTTCGCCTATATGCCACTTGCCGGACAGGCCGGTGACATAGCCATTCTGGCTCAGCAGCTTTGCCGCCGAGACCTCGTCGGCCCATGGATTCTTTGTCGGGTGATCACTGGCCAGGAGAGGACGCGTGAGGCCGCTGCGGGCGGGGATGCGACCGGTCATCAAGGCTGCTCGCGAGGGCGTGCAAACGGGTGTCGCGTACGCCGAAGTCAGTTTGAGACCGCCTGCCGCCAAGGCATCGATATTCGGAGTGGGCGCGCCGAGCATCGTCCCTCCTCCGTACGCGCCCGGATCGCCATAGCCCATATCGTCAACGAGAATAATCAAGACGTTCGGCTTGCGGCCCGTCTTCGCCTCAAGCTGCCGTAACTTCTCCAAGGCCGCCTGCTCTTGGGTCTGATGCGGAATGGCAGGTTCCAAGTAGTCAGCTACGCGGACAGTCCGGTCCCAGCCTTTCGCCTCCTGGGCTCCCGAGGGTGTGGTCAGCACTGTCAACGACGCTGCCAGCGAGCAGAGCAAAATATTCCTGTGAGCTTTCATGGTTCCTCCCAACATCAAAATCGTTTGAACGGGTGGTCAGGCAAGGCCCATCCGGACGATAACACTTGCGTCACGCAAAGATTGTCTGAAATTATGCAATCTTGTGAACGTGGAGGCTCAAGCTTGAGGGCGATTTCCGCGCACCAAGAGTCAATCCTCACGACACAGGGATGGCTGAGCCAAGTGCCGCTGGAATTTCGGCGTGAAATTCTGAAAGCGTGCGTGTGTTACAATCTGAAAGCCGGGCAGGCAATTACACACGGCGGCGAAGAGACAGGCGGAATGTTCGGCATCATAGCTGGATCGGCCAGCGTGTTTTCAGCTGTCGGTTCGCCGGAAGGGCCGCTGCTCCACATCGTGGGGCCCGGGTATTGGTTTGGGCTCTTCCCTGTCACGAATGAGCGCCCTCGCATCATAGCGGTTACAGCGCGTGTGCCTTGCTCTGTCGCCAATGTCCCGCAAGCCAGCCTTCGCAGACTATTGCACCGAAAACCGGAGATGTGGCGGTGGATGAATTTGCTTTCGCTGGAGAGCGCCGCTCTAGCAGTCCAGGCGCTCGCGGACCTGCTTATCGGTGACAAAGACCGGCGCTGCGCTGCCACGCTGCTTCGCATTGCTGGATGCCGCGACGCTGGCGACATCCCCGTTCAGGCAGGGCTTACGCAGGATGAATTGGCGGCGCTTAGCAGTGTCTCTCGACCCACTGTCAATTTGGTGGTGCGCCGCTTGGCCGCGCGAGGCTTCATTTCACTCGGCTACAGAACGATTGCAATCCTCTCGCCCGACAAGCTTCGCCGATTCGTTGATCTGCGCGACTAGCATAGCGTTAGGGTACGCCTAGGCAGCGCATTCTCGCCGCCATGGTTGGGTGAGCACTCGCAATGATAACGGCCCTCGATGCGCGGCCGCAGTACCTGCGCACTGCTTCTGGCCGTATTCTCGCTTTCGATCCTTGCTGAGCCGATCGAGCTCGAACTTGGTTTATCGGATACCGAGATACCCGCAGAAGGACATCGGCCCATCGCGGTCAGCCGTCCGTTTTCCCCGGAAGAGCAGTCACTTAGGGCTTCGCACACGCCCTGGTCTTTATCTTCGGCAGACTGGTGCCGGTGGAGAGGATCGAACTCCCGACCTTCGGTTTACAAAACCGCTGCACTACCGCTGTGCTACACCGGCGCCAGCCGCCGTCGATAGCAGCCGCGCGGGGTGGCTTCAACCCGCGGGCTCGGGCGGCCGGTCACGAAAAAACCCCGCCGCAGGTGCGGCGGGGTTGTCCGGGACGGCTTTCGCGCGGGGCTACTTTTCGCTTTCGTAGGTGAAGATGTCGCGATCCTTCGTCTCCGGCAGGAAGAGCAGGCCGATCACGAAGGTCATCATGGCGACGATGATCGGATACCAGAGGCCGGAGAAGATGTTGCCGCTCGCCGCCACGATGGCGAAGGCGGTCGGAGGCAGGAAGCCGCCGAACCAGCCGTTGCCGATGTGGTAGGGCAGCGACATGCCCGTGTAGCGGATCCGGGTCGGGAACAGCTCCACGAGAAGCGCCGCGATCGGCCCGTACACCATCGTCACGTAGAGAACGAGGATGAACAATAGCCCGATCAGCTTCAGCGAACGCGGATTGCTCAGCACCTCGCCGACCCCCGGCGTCTTCACGATGGTCGGATCGCCGGCCTTCGGGTAGCCCGCCGCCTGCGCCGCCGCGATGATGGCGTTGCCGTTGTTGTCGGCGGTCGAGACGTCGGCGCCGTTGACCTTGGCGACGAGGGCGGCGCCCGCGGCGCCGGTCGTCGCGAGGTCGTAGTGGATCGAGTTCGTCGCGAGGCCGCGGCGGGCAATATCGCAGGGCGTCGTAAAGGTGCGCACGCCGACCGGATCGAACAGCGAGCCGCAGGTCGCGGGATCCGCGATGAGCTCGACCTTCACCTGCTCCGTCGCCGCGATGAGCTTCGGATTGGCTTCCTGCGCGATCATCTTGAAGAGCGGGAAGTAGGTGACGGCGGCGATGAGGCAGCCGGCGAGCAGGATCTTCTTGCGCCCGATCTTGTCCGACATCCAGCCGAACAGGATGAAGAACGGCGTGCCGATGAGCAGCGAGAAGGCGATCAGGAGGTTCGCCGTCGTGCCGTCGATCTTCAGGGTCTGGGTCAGGAAGAACAGGGCGTAGAACTGGCCGGTGTACCAGACCACCGCCTGCCCGGCCGTGCCGCCGAGAAGAGCGATAAGGGCGATCTTGGCGTTGTCCCAGCGGCCGAACGCTTCCGTTAGGGGCGCCTTCGAGCGGGTGCCTTCCTCCTTCATCTTCTGGAAGGCCGGCGACTCGTTGAGCTGGAGGCGGATCCAGATCGAGAAGCCGAGCAGGATGATCGAGAGCAGGAACGGAATGCGCCAGCCGTACGCTGCGAAATTCTCCGGCGACATGGTGAGACGCAGCACGAGGATGACGATGAGCGAGAGGAACAGGCCGACGGTCGCCGTCGTCTGGATCCACGACGTGTAGAAGCCGCGCCGACCTTGCGGCGAATGCTCGGCGACGTAGGTCGCGGCGCCGCCGTACTCGCCACCAAGGGCGAGGCCCTGCAGCAGACGGCAGATGATGAAGGCGGTCGGCGCCAGGAAGCCGATCGTCGCGTAGCCCGGAAGGAGGCCGACGATGAAGGTCGCGAGACCCATGATCGTCATGGTGACGAGGAAGGTGTACTTGCGGCCGATGAGATCGCCGAGGCGGCCGAACAGGAGCGCGCCGAACGGGCGCACCGCGAAGCCGGCGGCGAAGCCGAACAGCACGAAGATGAACTTGGCGGTATCGTTCGTGCCCGGAACGAAGTTCTGGCTGATGTTCGCGGCAAGAGAGCCCGCGAGGTAAAAGTCGTACCATTCGAAAACGGTACCGGCGGAGGAGGCGACGATGACCTTCCTCTCTTCGGCCGTCATTGGGCGGGCGGCAGAGTCCGACCGGGGCGTTGCCGTAGCTGTTGCCATAGTGTTTCCTTCCGAGGTTAGTCGAGACGTCGCCCGTGGCCGGGTCTTCTGTTCGGGGCCGGCTCCGATCCGGCATGAAAGGCTTCGCCGGGCGAGTCGCTTCGCCTAGCGTTCACATTCTAGTGTGCCGACGCTAACGGCGCGAAGCAAAGTCACAATTCCCATTTGGTATCTGCGACTTACGTCTAAGGCGTCCGCGCCCGTGGAGACGGGCACTTAATAAATGATACGAACGGAGCGGGACAAGGCTCAAGCGAAGCGTCGCGAACGCGCGAGAGGGGAGGCAGCGCCCGACGTGATTTCGATCGAGATCTGGCGTGGGGCGCTCGGCCCGATCCTGTTTCAGGCCATCGCGCCGACCCCGCTCGGAGGATGCGGGCCGGCCGGTAGCGCAGGGCAGGTCCACAGCTTTATCCATCCCCAGCACGCGGATGCGGTCCTCCACTACCTCGTGCACGAGCGCCGGACCGGCGCCGTCGAGGCGCACCGCTGGTTCACCTTCGGCATCGACCCCCGCCAGAGCTGGGATCTCGGTTGCGACGCGGACGCGGAGAGCGGCCGGGTCGATCGCGTCTTCCGGGCGAATGCCGGCGCCGAGCCCTGGCGCATTCCGCTGCCGGACGGCCTTCGGGACCCCGTGCCCGCGGATCTCATCCTCGCCGTTCTCGATCGCGCCCGCGGCGCCCTCCTGTTCAACCGCGACCTGACCCGCGCCGTCGCCGTGCGCTGGCGGCGGGCGGACGGGACGAAGGCGAAGGGCGTCCTCGCGCCTGGGGCCGTCACCACGCTCGCGGCCGAGCCGCGGGCGGAATCCTTCGCGATCCTCGCGGCCGCCTGGGCCTGAGGCCGTCAGCGCGGACGCGCGAGCGCGCGGGTGACGGCGTAAAGCGAGATCGCCGCCGCGTTCGAGACGTTGAGGCTCTTGATCGCCCCCGGCATGGCGAGCCGCAGGACGGTGTCGCAGACATCCCGCGTGCGCTGGCGCAGCCCCTTTCCCTCCGAGCCGAGGACGAGCACGAGGGGCGCGCGCAGGTCGACCTCGTCGATCTCCGCATCGCCGGTCGAATCGAGGCCGATGCGCTGGAAGCCGCGCTCGCCGAGCGCGATCAGCGCATCGGCGAGGTTGCGGACGATCAGGAAGGGCACGTGCTCGAGGCCGCCCGAGGCGGCCTTGGCGAGAACTCCCGTCGCCGCCGGGCTGTGGCGGGCGGTGGTGACGATCGCTTCGACCCCGAAGGCGGCGGCGCTGCGGACGATGGCGCCGACATTGTGCGGGTCGGTGATCTGGTCGAGGGCGAGCACGACGCGCTCGCCGCTCAGGGTGCCGAGGTCCGGCGAGGGCAGGGGATCGGCCTCGAGGTAGAGCCCCTGATGGACGGCATCGGGCTCGACGAGCCGGTTGATCTCGTCCGGGCGGACGATCAGGGGGGCGATTGGCGGCTCGCCCAGCTCCGCCAGGAGCCGGCGGGCGGAATTTTCCGTGGCGAGCAGGCGGTGGAATGTGCGCCGGCCGCCGCGCAGGGCCTCGAAGACCGGGTGCCAGCCGTAAAGCACGGTCAGCTCCTCCTCGTTGCGCCGGCCGCGCGGCGCCGCCGGCCCGCGCCCTCCAGCAGGACGGCCGGGACGCCGCGGCGGCCGCGGGCGGGACGAAAAGGATCGGTCGGGCATGGCGCATTCCGGCGTCGGGACGGCCCGCATAGCACAGCCGCGCCGGGGCGCCGAACGGGCCATGCGCTCCCCCCTTTCCGGTTGACAGGACTCCCACCCGTCACCATAAAGCCGCCTCGAAAGCCCCGCCCTGCGGCGGGGCGTTTCGTTTGCGGCGACGGACGCCACGCGTATCGGTCGGCCGGGGGAATGTCCCGAGCGGCAAAGGGGGCGGACTGTAAATCCGCTGGCTTATGCCTTCGTAGGTTCGAGTCCTACTTCCCCCACCATCGGCCGGGGCGCGGGCGGGTGTAGCTCAATGGTAGAGCAACAGCCTTCCAAGCTGATGACGAGGGTTCGATTCCCTTCACCCGCTCCACTCTTTCCAGGCATCGGGGACTGGTCGGGGAGAGCTGCCCCGCTGCCTCCCTCGCCGCCGCCGAGGCCTTCGCGCGGCCGCCCAATCCCGACGACGATTCGGATGCTGATGGGCGACCGCGACGGTTCCGACCGCACCGGCTTCGGATCGTCGTTCCAAGTGACGCGGTCGCTTTGATGCCCATCTCAAGGGAGACGACCTTGGCGACGACACCCGTGATCGAAGGCGCAATCCCTGCACGATCAGTCGCAGAGCCAGGCGCACGAGGTGCTCGGGCTCCGCTCGCATAGGTGGCCACGGTCGCTATTGACAAGCGTTCTTGCGGAGTCGATTTATTTCTGCATGGGGACCGCGATCTCCCCACGAGGCGACATGCCCAAGCATCGCGTCCAGCTCTCCTGCAGCGAGGACGCATCATGTCGTCAATCAACACAATCTCCTCCGAGAAACTGTCGCGCTTGATCGGCCGGCCGGACTGTCCGGCACTGATCGATGTCCAGACCGATGAGGATTTTGCCGCCGACCCTCGGCTGATCCCGGGCGCTCTCCGCCGGCCGTTCGAAACCGTGAGCGACTGGGCGGGCGAGTTCGCGGGGCGTTCTGCCGTGGTCGTCTGTCAGAAGGGGCTGAAGCTCAGCGAAGGGGTCGCCGCCTGGCTGCGGCATTCCGGGATCGCCGCCGACTCCCTCGATGGCGGCGCGCTCGGGTGGGCCAAAGCCGGCCTCCCCATGGTGCCCGAGGCCAGACTTCCGCTCCGGGATGCGCGCGGCCGGACCGTCTGGGTGACGCGCTCCCGCCCCAAGATCGACCGGATCGCCTGCCCCTGGCTGATCCGTCGCTTCGTCGACCCGAATGCCGTCTTCCTCTTCGTCTCCCCCTCCGAGGTGGCGGGAGTCGCCGAGCGCTTTGCCGCGACGCCGTTCGACGTCGAGGGGGAGGGCATCTTCTGGAGCCATCGCGGCGAGCTTTGCACCTTCGACGTCATGGTCGAGGAGTTCGGGCTTGGAACGAAGCCGCTCCAGCGCCTGGCCACGATCGTGCGTGGCGCCGACACGGCCCGCCTGGACCTCGCGCCGGAGGCGCCGGGTCTGCTCGCTGCATCGCTTGGACTTTCCAGAATGTATGCGCACGATCTCGCGCAGCTCGAGGCCGGGATGGCTCTCTACGACGCCTTTTATCGCTGGAGCCGCGACGCTACCGACGAGACTCATAATTGGCCCGCGACGAAGCCGCAGCACAGGCAGCCGCTGGAGACCGCGCGATGAGTGCGCCCTCCGCCCTGGTCACCGGGCAGTCCGGTACCGAAGCCTCGCCTTCGCACGGGGTGTCGTTCGGCGAGGCGTTTCGGGTCTGGTTGCGCGTCGCGCTCCTGTCGTTCGGCGGTCCGGCCGGCCAGATCGCCGTCATGCATCGCATCGTGGTGGAGGAAAAACGCTGGATCGGCGAGCACCGTTTCCTGCATGCGCTCAACTATTGCATGCTCCTGCCCGGTCCCGAGGCGCAGCAGCTCGCCATCTACATCGGCTGGCTGATGCACCGGACCGCCGGCGGGATGCTGGCGGGCCTTCTGTTCGTGCTCCCGGGTGTCGTTTCAATCCTGGCGTTGAGCATCGTCTATGCCCTGTTCGGAAAAGTCGGCTTTGTCTCGGCCTTGTTCTTCGGCCTGAAGGCCGCCGTGCTCGCGGTCGTGCTGCAGGCCGTCGTGAGGATCGGCGGCAAGGCGCTGAAGAACCGGGCGATGGTCGCGCTCGCCGCGACGGCGTTCGTTGCGATCTTCTTCTTCGGTGTACCGTTCCCGATCATCGTGCTGACGGCCGGCGTCATCGGGTTTTTCGGCGGGCGCGCCGGCGTGTCCGCCTTCCAGGTTGCGAGCGGCCACGGCGCGGCCGAGGACGGCAAAGAGGTGCCCGACGCACAGGCGCTGCTCGGCGAGGAGTTGCCGGATCATGCGCGGCCGGAGGTGGCGCGGGCATTGCGCGTCTCCGCCGTCTGCCTTGCGCTGTGGCTCGTTCCGGTCGCGGCATTGCTCGGGACGCTGGGCACCGGCAGCGTGTTCAGCCAGATCGCAATCTTCTTCTCGACGATGGCGGTCGTCACCTTCGGAGGCGCCTATGCGGTGCTGGCCTACGTCGCCCAGCAGGCGGTTGAGAACTATGGCTGGTTGCGGCCGGGCGAGATGCTGGACGGCCTCGGCATGGCGGAGACGACGCCCGGACCGCTCATCATGGTCCTCCAGTTCGTCGGCTTCATGGGAGCGTATCGGGATCCCGGTTCGCTCTCGCCGCTGTTGGCGGGGACGCTGGGGGGCCTGCTTGCCACCTGGGTCACCTTCGTCCCATGCTTCCTGTTCATCTTCCTCGGTGCGCCGTTCATCGAGGTCCTGCGTGGCAATCGAGCCCTGCACGGCGCTCTGTCGACCATCACCGCTGCGGTCGTGGGCGTCGTTCTGAACCTCGCGATCTGGTTCGCCATTCACACGGTATTTTCCGAAACTCGGCCGGTGAGAGCCTTCTGGTTCTCCTTCGACGCGCCCGTGCTCGCAAGCGTCGACCCGTGGGCGCTGCTCCTCTCGGCGGCGGCCTTGCTCGCGATGTTCCGGTTCAAGGTCGGCATGATTTCAACGCTCGCGGCGTGCTCCGCGACGGGGGTCCTTCTCTATCTTGCGGGAATGATTTCATGAGTCGGCTCGCACGGAGCATGTTGATGCCAGGCGCGCGTCGGATCCCGCACATGGCGGCCGCGGCCCGGACGAGGGTTCGCTTCGCTTCGCCCGCTCCAATCACCGCTTGTCCGGCCCGGCCGCTCGGGTGACGGATTCTTCGCGTGGACGCGGGCGGGCCGACGCCCGGCCGCGGGCCTCAAGCCGAATATTGCTCGTCGGTCACCGCCTCCAGCCAGTCGGCCGACTTCCCGTCCAGCGCTTCCTGAATCGCGAGGTGAAGTCATCGCGTTGTTCGGTCCCGCCCCATGCCAGTGCTTTTCGCCCGGCGGGATCGAGATGGTGTCGCCGGCGCAAAGCGCGACGACGGCGCCGCCCCAGCTCTGCGCCAATCCCGAGCCGGAGAGGACATGGAGCGTCTGACCGAGGGGATGCGTGTGCCAGTTCGTGCGCGCCCCCGGCGAAAAACGCACGATTGCCGCCGTGACCCGCTGCGGCGGCGCCACCTCGGCGATCGGGTCGATCCAGACCGTTCCGGTAAACCACTCGGCTTGTGCGCGCCGACTGGGCTTCGTTCCGCATGGGATGCGTTGCATCTCGATTCTCCGCCTCTGGGTTGTGTTCGAGCGATGCCGATCGATTGCCGTCCTTCGTCACCGTCGGCAGACGGGTGAGCGCGGATATGTATCCCCTCGGCCCTCTTCGAGAAGACACCAAATCCCGGCTGTTTTCTGCCACCCCGTTCCCGACGCCGACGACAAGGGCCTAGTTCCCCGCTCCGGGGCGGTCATCCTCGAAGCGGGCCGCCATTTGGCTCTTGCGGAAATAACCCATCCGCAATATCGGACGCGCTCAGAAAATCGCCCCCAGCAAGGTAGACGAGATGGCGAAGGAAAAGTTTGCGCGGACGAAGCCGCACTGCAACATTGGGACGATTGGTCATGTCGATCACGGCAAGACGTCGTTGACGGCGGCGATTACGAAGATCCTTGCGGAGTCGGGCGGGGCGACGTTTACGGCCTACGACCAGATTGACAAGGCGCCGGAGGAGAAGGCGCGGGGGATCACGATTTCGACGGCGCATGTTGAGTACGAGACGAAGGCGCGGCACTACGCGCACGTGGACTGCCCTGGGCACGCGGATTACGTGAAGAACATGATCACGGGTGCGGCGCAGATGGACGGTGCGATCCTCGTGGTATCGGCGGCGGACGGTCCGATGCCGCAGACGCGGGAGCACATCCTTTTGGCGCGCCAGGTCGGCGTACCGGCGCTTGTGGTGTACATGAACAAGGTCGACATGGTCGACGATCCGGAGCTTTTGGACCTTGTCGAGCTTGAGGTCCGGGAGCTTTTGTCGAAGTACGACTTTCCGGGGGACGACATCCCGATTGTGAAGGGGTCGGCGTTGTGCGCGCTGGAGGACCGGGAGGCGAAGATCGGGCGGGAATCAATTCTTGAGCTGATGCAGCAGGTGGACAGCTACATCCCGCAGCCGGAGCGTCCGATCGACCAGCCGTTTTTGATGCCGATTGAGGACGTGTTCTCGATTTCGGGCCGGGGCACGGTGGTGACGGGGCGTGTCGAGCGCGGGGTGATCAAGGTCGGCGAGGAGGTCGAGATTGTCGGGCTCCGGGCGACGGCGAAGACGACGGTGACGGGCGTCGAGATGTTCCGCAAGCTTCTGGACCAGGGTCAGGCCGGGGACAATGTCGGCGTTCTCTTGCGCGGCACGAAGCGGGAAGAGGTCGAGCGCGGTCAGGTTCTGTGCAAGCCGGGCTCGATCAAGCCGCACACGAAGTTCACGGCGGAGGCGTACATCCTGACGAAGGAGGAGGGCGGTCGGCACACGCCGTTCTTCACGAACTACCGTCCTCAGTTTTACTTCCGGACGACGGACGTGACGGGGGTTGTGACGCTTCCGGAGGGCACCGAGATGGTGATGCCGGGGGACAACGTGACGATGGAAGTGACGCTGATCGTGCCGATCGCGATGGAGGAGAAGCTGCGCTTCGCCATCCGCGAAGGCGGCCGCACCGTCGGCGCCGGCGTCGTCGCCTCCGTCATCGATTGACGAATGGGCGCCCCATCGCCCATATGCGTTCCGGGCGGCGGGCCACCGCCGCCCGGCTGCTGCCTGAAGGAGTGTAGCTCAATCGGCTAGAGCACCGGTCTCCAAAACCGGGGGTTGGGGGTTCGAGTCCCCTCCACTCCTGCCAAGGCGCCCGTTGCGCGGGGTCGTACCCGAGGCCGCGATCGCCACTCCCCAGTCGACAACCCCCTTGAATTGCGCTAGAGCCTCCCCGAATTCTGATCGACGAGACGGGTGGCGCGGGGCGGATCGCTTCGCGCCCCTGTCAATTTGGGCTGATCGCCCGAAGAGGATTCCGGGCCGCCGCGGGCGGGTCGGGAAAGTGGACATGGCGAAGGTAAACCCGTTCGATTTCCTGCAGCAGGTCCGCTCGGAGGCGTCCAAGGTGACGTGGCCGTCGCGGAAGGAGACCATGGTCACCACGGCCATGGTCTTCCTGATGGTCGTCCTGGCGAGCCTGTTCTTCCTCGCCGTCGACCAGGTCCTCGGCCACGCGGTGCGCTGGATCCTCGGGATTCAGGGGTGAGGGGACTATCGATGGCGAAGCGCTGGTACATCGTCCACGCCTATTCAAACTTCGAGAACAAGGTTGCCCAGTCGATCAAGGATCAGGCGACCCAGCGCGGGCTGTCCGACCGCTTCGAAGAGGTCATGGTGCCGACCGAAAAGGTCGTCGAGGTGCGCCGCGGCCGCAAGGTCGACGCCGAGCGCAAGTTCTTCCCGGGCTACGTGCTCGTGAAGTGCGACCTCACCGACGAGGTCTACCACCTCATCAAGAACACCCCGAAGGTCACGGGCTTCCTCGGCGCCGACAAGTCGAAGCCGGTGCCGATCCCGGATTCGGAGGCCGAGCGCATCAAGGGCCAGGTCGCCGAGGGCGTCGACCGGCCGAAGCCCTCGATCCATTTCGAGATCGGCGAGCAGGTGCGCGTCGCCGACGGGCCCTTCGCTTCCTTCAACGGCGTCGTCGAGGAGATCGACGAGGGCCGCGCCCGCCTCAAGGTGGCGGTCTCCATTTTCGGCCGGGCGACCCCGGTCGAGCTCGAATACGGCCAGGTCGAGAAGGTCTGACCGGAACGGCCCCGCAAGGGGCCGCACACCCCGCGGGAGGTCCGCCCGGTCGCCAGCCGGGGAAACAACGGGCCGCACCGCGACCTGCAACCGCCAGTCCGCCCGGTGGCCCCGGAGCGCTGGCCCATCGGGAGCAGTCCCATGGCAAAGAAGATCGCGGGCTACGTGAAGCTCCAGGTGCCTGCCGGCGCCGCCAATCCGTCCCCGCCCATCGGCCCCGCCCTCGGCCAGCGCGGCCTCAACATCATGGAATTCTGCAAGGCCTTCAATGCGAAGACCGCGCAGCTGGAAAAGGGGATGCCGATCCCCGTCATCATCACCGCCTACCAGGACCGCTCCTTCACCTTCGAGATGAAGCAGCCGCCGGTCTCCTACTTCCTCAAGAAGGCGGCGAAGATCGACAAGGGCTCGCAGACCCCCGGCAAGGGCGGCCGCTCGGGCAGCGTCACCCGCGACCAGATCCGCGAGATCGCCGAGAAGAAGATGGTCGATCTCAACTGCGACAGCGTCGAATTCCGCCATGGCCATGATCGAGGGCTCCGCGCGCTCGATGGGCCTCGAAGTCGCGTAAGGGAGGACGGCACATGGCAAACGAAGGCAAGCGCATCCGCAGCGCCTACGAGGGCATCAGCGCGACGAAGCTCTATCCGATCGCCGACGCCGTGAAGCTCGTGAAGGAGCGCGCCAAGGCGAAGTTCGACGAAACCATCGAGGTGTCGATAAATCTCGGCGTCGACCCCCGGCACGCGGACCAGATGGTCCGCGGCGTCTGCAACCTGCCGAACGGGTCCGGCCGCACGGTGCGCGTCGCGGTGTTCGCCCGCGGCGCCAAGGCGGACGAGGCGCGGGCGGCGGGCGCCGACATCGTCGGCGCCGAAGACCTCGTCGAGAGCGTCACCGGCGGCACGATCGACTTCGACCGCTGCATCGCCACCCCGGACCTGATGCCCCTCGTCGGCCGCCTCGGCAAGGTTCTGGGCCCGCGCGGCCTGATGCCGAATCCGAAGGTCGGCACCGTGACGATGGACGTCGCCGGCGCCGTCGCCGCCGCCAAGGGCGGGGCGGTCGAGTTCCGCGTCGAAAAGGCCGGCATCGTCCATGCCGGCATCGGCAAGGCCTCCTTCGAGGAGACAAAGCTCGTCGAGAACATCAAGGCCTTCGCCGACGCGGTGTCGAAGGCGAAGCCGGCCGGCGCCAAGGGCACCTACGTCCAGCGCGTCGCGATCTCCTCGACCATGGGCCCGGGGGTGAAGGTCGACCCGGGCTCGGTTTTGGGGGCGTAGACGTCTCATCATCGTCTGCCGGGACGCCCCGTCCCGGCTTCCGGACGGCTCGGCTCCGCAAGGACCGGAGCCGTCCGCTTTTGTGAACGAATAACCGTCGATGCCTTCTTCAAAGGCATGCGGTACGCGAGGAGGTTGCGGCCGGTACGCATAGCCTGAGAGAGCTGACAGACCGCGTGAACGAGCGTTTCGGTCCCTATCCCGAGTTCCCGAACGAGCTCGTCGCGCTGGTCCGGGCTGTCGCCGCCGTGTAGCGCTACGCCGTCTTCGGGAGGCGGTACTCGGCGGCGACGATTTCAGTCAGCTCCTCGACGGACGTCTCGTTCGTCGGCTTGTCGAGCATGATCCGGCCGTTCCGGAGGAGGTTGACGCGGTCGCACATCTCGAGCACGTGCACGTAGTTGTGGGCGATGACGATCATCGAGACGTCGCTGTTCTTTCCCAGCTCCTCGATCAGCTCGATGATCAGCGCACCTTCGCGCGCTCCCATCGCCGCGAGCGGCTCGTCGAGCAGGAGAATCTTCGCGTCCGAATGCGTCGAACGGGCGATCGCGATCGCCTGACGCTGTCCTCCTGACATGCGCGCGACCTCGGCGTCGATCGACGGAACGTGCACGCCGATGTCGGCGAGGTACTCGAGCGAGCGCTTCTTCATCGCGCGGTTCGAGAGAAAACGGACCGGCCCGATCCCACGTGTGATCTCGCGGTTCAGGAACATGTTGTGATAGACGGTCATCCCGGGCACGAGCGCGAGATCCTGGAAGACCGTGTCGATTCCGAGCGAGCGCGCGTGCGTCACGGACTTCAACTGAACCTCTTCGCCGTGGACGAAGATCTTTCCCGTGTCCGGCTTGTGAAATCCGGTCAGGATCTTCACGAGCGTCGACTTCCCCGCGCCGTTGTCCCCGATCAGTCCGAGCACCTCACCCGAGCGGACATGGAGCGAGACGTCCTCGAGCGCCCTCACGACACCGAAGCTCTTGCTGATGCTCTCGACCCGGATGGCGTCGGGCGTTGCAACGACCGTCGGCTCGGGCGCCGGGGTGGCGCTCTCGCTCATGTGCTGCCCCCGAGCAGTCCTGACTGGCGGATGCGCTCGACCGTGACGTTCAGCGACATTGACGCGATGATCGCGACTCCGAGGACGAAATCGAACCAGTACGCGCTGATGCCCTGGATCGTGAAGCCGAGGTTCAGCACGGCGAGGACGAGCACGCCGAGCGCAGCGCCGATGATGGTGCCCGATCCACCGAAGAGCGAGGTGCCTCCGATCACGGCCGCCGCGACGGCGTAGAACATGAGCGGGAAACCGCCCTGGAGGGCCTGGATCGTGTCGATCCGCACCGACTCGATGATGCCGGCGAGCGCTCCCAGCGTGCTACAGAGCACGAAGTTGCCGACCTTGACTCTGCGGACGTTGACGCCGCTCTCGCTCGCTCCGAGCAGGTTGCCGCCCGTGGCCACGGTATGGAGCCCCCAGCGCGTCCGAGTGAGCAGGATCGTCATCACGACGATCACGCCGAGCGCCCAGTACACCGTCGCGTAGGGCGAGCTCCCGAAGAACCGGAAGAACGTGTGACCCCCTGGGGTCTCGACCGGGAATGCACCCGAGATGTTCAGCGTGAGCCCGTTTAGGGCGTAGGCCATCCCGAGTGTGGTGATGAACGAGGGGACACCGACCATGACGGTGATCAGCCCGTTGACGAGCCCGACGAGTGATGCCGAGAGGAGACCGACGATCACCGCAAGCCAGATCGGAAGACTCCAGTCTGTGACTCCGAAGTAGAAGATCCAGGTCGAGAACGCGTAGACCATCCCGACGGAGAGGTCGATCTCGCCGCAGATCAGCAGCATCACCTCGCCGGCGGCAATGATCGCGATCGGCGCCGAGTACTCAGCGATCAAGCGTGCGTTGTCCGACCCGAAGAACGCCTCCGTGCGAAGCGAGAAGTAGAGGATGAGCCCCAGCGCAACGAGCGCGATGCTCGCCTCTCGCCGTCGGATGAGCGCGCCAGCAACGCGCCGACCGAAGCCGGCGCGTTGCGGTGCTCGGGAGGCGTCTGTGGCCGCCTGCGCCACTTAGCCCTTCTGCGTCACCGGGTACTTCTGCTTGCTCGAGCTGCCGTTGTAGCGCGTCTTCGTCGTCAGGTACGGCTTCACGTTGGACTTCGTTACGAACGCGATGCCGGTGTTCGTGTCGGACGGTGCAACGAGGCCTGACGAGTACTTGTAGAAGAAGAGCTGGAGGACGGGGAGCCAACCCTGCAGGTAGGGCTGCTGGTCGATCGTGAAGTCCAGGTGGCCCGCTTTGACCGCCTTGAGGACGGTCGGCCCGAGGTCGTAGCCTCCGGCCTTGACGCCCTTCTTCGCGAGGCCGTACTTCTGCATGACCTGGCTGACGCCCTGCGTCGAGCCGAAGTCGACGGCGAACATCCCCTTGAGGTTCTTGTGACCGAGGTAGTAGGCCTCGATCTTCGCCAACTCGTCGGGGAGGAGCGCGCCGGTGGCCGTCGTGGTCGTCTTGATCTTGCCCTTGCCGAACTTCTTGATCGCGGCGATCGAGACCGTCGATGCGGGGCTGGATGTTGAGCTGGCCCGGCGTTGCGATGAAGAGCGCCACGTCGCCGCTGCCGACGAGGTCGACGATCCGCTGGCCCATGTTGTAGCCGGACAGGTAGAGATCCTGACCGATGTAGGCCAGCCGGTTGTTCGGGGCATCGGCGTTGTAGCTGAGGACCGGGATACCCTTGCCCAGGGCGCGGTTCGTCGGGCCGTTGAACGCCGTCAGCGATACGAGGCAGACCGCGATGCCGTCGGCCTTTGGCCGTGATCGCAGCGTTCATCGCGTTCACCATCTGGCTGATGTCGGACGTTTGGGATCCCGTCCATTGGTAGCTGGTGCCAAGGAGCGAGCACGCGTCCTGTGCTCCGTAGATGGTCGGGACGAAGAACGGGTTCGTCGTGACGTGGTTGACGAAGTTGAACTTCCACTTCGGGTGCGACTTGATGAAGCTGTCGGCTGCGAGAGCGTCTGTCACGGCCCCCATCGACGGCGTTGCCATGATCGCCGCTGGCATCGTGAGCGCCGCCGCCCCAAGGCCTGCCCGCTTGAGCATCTGACGACGGTCGACGACCATCTCGCGCCGCTCGTCCGCGTCCATGCCCTTCGGGTCCGGACCACCGAGGTCTGCTGAATCCACTGACTCCTCCTTTGACGTCGAGACGACCAAACGAGGCGAACCTAACACCTTTGGAACGGGGTGTCTAGCTATATGGTTATCGTATGATCAAAGAGCTCACGTACCCTCGAAGAGGGCTGCACGGAGAGCTCGTGCACGACATCGGGGTGCGCATTCTCCGAGGTGATCTGGAGCCCGGCGACGCACTCCCGAGCGAGTTCGACGCAGGTGGTCAGACCGTCAGTCGGACGGTCGTCCGCGAGGCGGTGAAGGTCCTCGCCGCGAAGGGCCTCGTGGAGGCTCGCCCGAAGACCGGGACGCAGGTGCGAGAGCGCCGGTTCTGGAATCTCATGGATCCAGACGTCCTCGCCTGGCGGCTCGAGGCGACGCCCGGCGACGACTTCTTCGTCGAAGTGTTCGAGCTCCGACGACTGATCGAGCCGGCCGCTGCTCGTCTGGCGGCCACACGGGCGACCCGAAGCGAGATTCGACAGCTCGAGCGAGCGCTGGCCGACATGGCGGGCGCCGTCGACAACCGCGACAAGTACCTCGCGGCGGACCTGCGGTTCCACTCGTTGATCCTCGACGCCTGCCACAACGAGCTTCTCGCACATCTCGGGGTGACCCTTCGTTCCGTCTTCCGCGCGAGCTTCGCGAGGACGCTGCCGATTGCTCGCGACACCGTCGGTCAGCACGCGGCCGTCGCGGGGGCGATCAGCCAGGGGGAGGGCGCCGCCGCCGAAGGCGCAATGCGCGACCTGATCGACCGAACGGCAGCGAGCCTCGAGCAGCAGCAGGTGTCGCTCGGCCCCGCTGCTACGTGACGTGCTCGAGGAGGACCTTCGCGACAACCCCGCGACGGTCGTCCATGAGGTCGAATGCCTCGGAGAAGCGTGCGGCCGGAAAGCGGTGGGTGACGATCGGATCGAGGTCGACGAGGCCGCGCTCGAGCAGCTGGACGACGCGCGACCACGCTGACGTCGAGTATGAGCAGCTCCCGACGACGTCCATGTCACCGAACATGACCCGGTCGGCCGGCAGCTCGAGCGTCTTTCCCTCCCCGGCGATGCCGAGGAGTAGGACACGACCGCCGGGGCGGACGAGCCGAGTGGCGAGCTCAACTGCTTCGACTGCGCCTGCGGTCTCGATGACGACGTCGAGCCCGTCGCCGACGATGCTTTGGGTTGCGGTGACCGCGTCCTCCTCGGTCACGTGCACAACGGCATGTGCCCCAAGTGTCGTTGCGAACTCGAGCTCGGCGTTCCGCACGCCGTAGGCGACGAGTGCACCCGGCGCGTAGAGCCGAGCGAGAGTCAGAGCCAGTGCGCCGAGTGTGCCGATCCCGATCACCCCGATTGTCTCGCCGGGGCGCAGGCGACAACGTTCGATACCCCGGAGGACGCAGGAGCCCGGCTCGACGAGAACACCGGCGGCGAACGAGACCTCGTCGGGCAGACGGTGGACCACGTGCCGCGGCGCGAGCACGTACTCTCCATAGCCCCCGCCGCGCGTGAACCCGATCTGGTCGTAATTCAGGCACAGCTGCGTTTCCCCCTCTTTGCATCTCCTGCAGCGGTTGCACGGGATCATCCCCTCGCAGACGACGCGGTCGCCGACGGCGAGATCATCGACGCCTTCGCCGAGCTCTGCGATCGTGCCGCTCCACTCGTGTCCCGGCACGAGCGGGAAGCGTCACCCAGCGTGGATCGGTCAGGCCCCCGTGGAGCATCTCCAGGTCGGTGCGGCAGACGCCGGCCACGTGACTGCGGACGACGACCTCGCCGACACCGGCGGCGGGTCGGTCGAGATCGACGTACGCGACCTCATGTGGCCGCTCGATGAGGACGGCCTTCACCCTTCGACTGTACTCCGCTCGAGGTCGCGCAGCGCCGGGTAGAGCGCGCGATAGCGGTGCTGCTGCTCGCCGTAGACGCGTGCCCATTCAGCGTCGGGCTCGACGACGTCCTTCGTTTGCACCGCTGCGGCGACTGCCTTGCTCACGTCGGTGAAGACACCACCGGCGACGCCGCCGAGGAGCGCTGCGCCGAACGCCGAGCCCTCCTCGGCGACCGTGCGCTCAATCGGGACGTCGAGCACCGACGCACAGATTCGCAGCCAGAGCTCCGAGCGCGCCCCGCCGCCGGACGCCCGCGCGCTCGACACCTCGATCCCGAGGCCACGCAGAATGTCGAACGAGTCTCGGAGCCCGAAGGCCACACCCTCGAGCACGGCGCGGACGAGCGCGCCGCGATTGTGTCGAAGCTGGAGCCCGGTGAAGGCGCCGCGGGCATCCGGGTCCGCATGTGGCGTTCTCTCCCCCTGCAGGTACGGCAGAAAGACCAGACCTTCGGCGCCCGGGCGCCAGGTCGCCGCTTCCGCGACGAGGGCCTCGAAGGACATGTCCGGCGCAATGGTGTCGCGGAGCCACTGGAGCGAGCCCGCCGCGGAGAGCATCACGCCCATCGCATGCCAGGTGCCCGGGACCGCATGGCAGAACACATGCGCGCGCGCCTGGTCGTCGGGGCGATATGTCGGGGAGCGCGGCGAACACCACGCCCGACGTTCCCAGGACGACCGACGCAGGCCCAGGTCGGTCGACACCGACGCCGAGCGCGGCCGCTGCACAGTCTCCGGCACCGGCCGCCACGGAAACTCCGGTCGCCGTCGTTCCGGAGATCGCTGGCGACTCGAGCACAGGGGGAAGCCAGGCCAGAGGGATCTCGAGCGCGTCGAGCACCTCGTCGCTCCACCGACGCCCCGCGACGTCGAGGAGGAGCGTTCCGGAGGCGTCGGCCACGTCGATGGCGTGTTCGCCGGTAAGCCGGAGCCTGACGTAGTCCTTGGGGAGGAGGACGTGTCGGATACGGCCATATGAGTCCGGTTCGTGTCGGCGGAGCCATAGGAGCTTGGGCGCGGTGAAGCCGGGGAGCGCGCGGTTCCCGGTCAGCTCGATCAGTCGGGCGCGACCGAGGCGATCCTCGATCTCCTCGCACTCGGTTGCGGTTCGTTGGTCGTTCCAGAGAATCGCGGGGCGAATGACCCGTTCATCGGCGTCGAGTGCGACGAGCCCGTGCATCTGACCCGAAAGGCCGATGCCGGCGAGCTCGCGTCCCGCACCGACCTCGGCGAGCGCCGACTCGGCTGCGCTCCACCAGTCCTCCGGGTCCTGCTCGGACCAGCCGGGGTGCGGCGTCGAGAGCGGGTAGGAGCGCTCGGCGGTTGCGAGGACGCTTCCGTCCGGAGAGATCGCGATCGCCTTCACGCCGGTCGTCCCGACGTCGAGCCCGGCGACGGCCGTCATCGCTTATGCGCCGAGCGCTGCGTAGACCAGCTCGTAGGCGCGCACTGCGTCCTTGCGCGCCTGCGCCTCGCGGAGCGCCGCGTCGTCGATCTTCGCCGCGACGGAGTCGATGAACTGCCACTGGAGAACGCTGCGGCGAACCGCCTCGACGGCGTCCTCTGTGTACGGGTAGAGGTCGAAGCCCAGCCTTTCGCCCGCCTCGCCATAGCCGGCCCGACGGAGCTCGACGGCGAGCTCGAGCGTTTCCATGAACGCGGTCGCGCCGACCATGTTGTCGTCGTCGAAGGTGCCCCAGCCGGAGTTGGCGTGCTGGTGGCCGAGCAGGCCCTCCGCGGCCAGCAGGGCGGCGTATTCGGCAAGGCTCTCGCCGTTCATCAGCAGGTGTTGCCAGTCCATGTTGACCTTGACGCTCGTGATGCCGCGGGCGCGCAGCGTATGGATGACGTGCAGCGTCATGCCGACGTTCCGCATGAGGATCTTCATCGCCGGCTCCGAGTTCTTGTGCTCGAGGAAGAGGCTGATCCCGTGCTCCTGGCAACGAGCGGCGACTTCGCCGACGGCGTCGACGAAGTGGGCCCACGCTTCGCGATACGGAGTCTGGAACGGGTAGTTGTAGCCCTCGATCCCGGGCCACAGGATCATCTGGGCTCCGATCGCACCGGCGAAGTCGGCTGCGTGCAGCGCCTCGGCAAGTGCTGCTGCTCGTACCGAGTCGTCAGGAGACGAAAGTCCTCCTCTCCCGAACAGCGGGTTTAGGTGCGTCCCCGTCGCGATGGCATAGATTCCGTGCCCACCGAGTGCAGCGCGCACGTCCTCGAGGTTGTCCTCGGACAGCTCCTGCGGATAGTGGAACTCGTAGTCGTCGATCAGATCCCCGAGGCCTCCGATCGCACGCGACACCTTTGCCGCGGTCGACTCCCCCGCGTGCTGAGGTTGGTAGCCGCCGGGTACGAACCGCGTCACCATGGGGCCGAAGGCCCAGATACCGAGCGACGTCTTCATGTCGCCGGGACTAAACGCGCCGAGCGGCCTTCTGTCAACCGAGCGCCAGCGGCTCGATCGAGTCGCTGGAGATCCGCCAACCGGCGAGCTCGCCCGTGCGCACCGTGTAGATGAGATACGGGCGGCCGGCCCACAGGCCGACGTTCTCCACGTCGGTGCGCGACGGGCGCGGCGGCGACGAGAGGTGCGAGTGGAAGACCGCGAGTTCGTAGCCGTCGTCTTCGAGGAACCACGTCTCCGGCGGCACGTCCAGCTCGAAGCGGTACGGAGACGAGGCCGCGTTGCGACCCGCGATGTAGCGCTCAGCGACGCCGTCCTTGCAGACGACGAGCCCGCACGCTTCGTTCGGCGACTCGGCCTGCGCGTGCTCGACGAGCTCGTCGTCGAACGGCCGCCGGGACTACCACCAGACGGACCGCTCCATCGAGCGCTCGACGTCGGCCGCGTCCCAGAAGTCCGCTGAGAGGTACTTCCAGCCGCCGTCGGCGAGAACGCAGACGACGACGCCCTCGTCGAGCTCGCCGGCGAGCCTGAGCGCCGCATGGATCACCGCTCCCGAGGACACGCCTCCGAGCACGCCTTCGCGCTCGAGCAGCAGGCGCAGCCCGGCGATGGCCTCGGCGTTCGTCACGAGCAGCTTCCGGTCGAGCTTCGACACGTCGAGGATCGGCGGCACGTAGCCGTCCTCGAGCGACCGCAGGCCCATGACTTCGTCGCCCGGAAGCGGCTCGGCGGCTGCGATCACGACGTCGGGGAACGTCTCGCGCAGCCGCTCGCCTGCGCCCATCAGCGTCCCGCCGGTACCGAGTCCGGCGACGAGGACGTCCACGCGGTCGAGCGCGGCAGCTATCTCGGCGCCGGTGCCGTCGTAGTGCGCACGCGGATTCGCCTCGTTCGCGTACTGGAACGGCATGAAGTAGGTCGAGTCCGCTGCCGCGAGCTCGAGCGCGAGGCGCACCGCGCCGTTCGATCCCTCCTCGCCCGGCGAGTCGACGATCTCCGCGCCGTAGAGCCCGAGCAGCCGACGGCGCTCTGCGGTCACGTTCGAGGGCACGACGCAGGTGAGCTGGTACCCACGGAGCTTCGCAGCGAGTGCAAGCGCGATTCCCGTGTTCCCGCTCGTCGGCTCGAGCAGGCGTCGTCCGGGCTCGAGCTCGCCGGACGACTCAGCGGCTTCGAGCATCGCCTTCGCGACGCGATCCTTGACCGACCCGCTCGGGTTCTGTCCTTCGAGCTTCGCGTAGAGACGGATGCTCGGCTTCGGCGAGAGACGCGGGAGCTCGACGAGCGGCGTCGACCCGACGAGGTCGAGGAGCGACGCCGGAAGCGTCCTAGCTTCCACCCGCCATCGCGGGGAGGAGGATCAGCTGGTCGTCGCTGCGTACTTCGGTGTCGAGGCCGTCGCGCGTGCGCACGTCCTCGCCTCCGACGTAGACGTTCACGAACGGAGCAAGCTCGCCGTCCTGCAGGAGCTGTGCGCCGAGCGGCGGGTAGCGATCGACGAGGTCGTCGATGACCTCGGCCACCGTGTCGCCGTCGGCCTCGAGCTCGCGCGCGCCACCGACATCGGCGCGCAGCGTAGGCGGGATGCGCACGGCAGCCATCAGAGGTGCACCGGCGCGTTGCAGAACTCGACGTAGTCGACGTACTCGGTGATCGTCGGGCTGTCGCCGCACACCGGGCAGTCGGGGTTCCGGCGAACCGTCACCTCGTCGAGCGTCGTCGAGAGCGCGTCGAAGAGCAGGAGCCGTCCCGCGAGCGAGTCGCCGCGGTCGAGGATCAGCTTCAGCGTCTCGTTGGCCTGGATCGAGCCGATGATCCCGGGCAGGACGCCGAGCACCCCGCCCTCCGCGCAGCTCGGAGCGAGCTCCGGCGGCGGCGGTTGCGGGAACAGGCAGCGATAACAGGGGCCGACCCCCGGTTGGAAGACGGTGGCCTGTCCTTCGAAGCGGAAGATCGAGCCGTGCACGACCGGGATCCCGCTCCAGACGGACGCGTCGTTCACGAGGTAGCGGGTCGGGAAGTTGTCGGCGCCGTCGACGATGACGTCCCAGCCCTCGGAGAGGATGCGATCGACGTTCTCGGAGGTGAGCCGCTCCTGGAACGGAACGACCTTCACGTCGGGATTCAGCGCCTCGATCGTCCGCTTCGCCGAGAGCACCTTCGGCTCGCCGAGGCGGTCCGTCGAATGGACGATCTGCCGCTGGAGGTTGGACTCGTCGACGACGTCCGCGTCGACGATGCCGAGCGTGCCGACTCCGGCGGCGGCGAGATAGAGCGACGCGGGAGAGCCGAGCCCGCCTGCGCCCACGAGTAGGACGCGCGCATCGAGGAGGCGCTGCTGCCCCTCTTCGCCGACCTCCGGGATCAACAGGTGCCGGCTGTAGCGCGAACGCTGCTCGGGCGAGAGGACGCGGGGGATCGTCACCTCGAAGCCGTTGCGCTTCCAGTCGGAGAATCCGCCGGCGAGATTGACGACGCTCAGGTAGCCGAGCTCCTCCAGCGCCTTCGAGGCGAAGACCGAGCGCGAGCCGGCGGAGCAGTAGACGACGAGCGGGCGGCTCTTGTCGGGCACGAGCCCTTCGATCCGCTGCTCGAGGCGACCGCGCCCCGTGTAGATCGCGCCGGGGATGTGTCCCTCGTCCCACTCGTCCGGCTCGCGGACGTCGACGAAGAGAGACCCATCCGACGACTCGAGGCGCTCGTGCGCCTCGATGGTGGAGATCTCGTCGATCTCGCCTCTGACCTGTGCGAGCAGCTCACGGTACGTCGCCATTACTTTCGGAACTATAGCGTTGGGTGCCTGGCTATCGTCCCGCGGTGTCCCCGCGGCGCCGCATCGTGCTGTTCGTCGCTGCGGTTGCGGCGGCTGCTGTCGCAGTCGTCGCCGGTGTCGCGCTCTCCTCGGACGGCGACTCGGCGGGAACGGCGCAGACCACGACCGCAGGCCCCCGTGAGGGCCGCCCTCCGCTTTCGTTCGCTCTCGGCTTTCGCACGGATCCCGAAGCGCGCGATCTGACGAAAGCCCAGGCGCTCTACGCGAGCGGTGACACCGCTGCCGCGGCGGGTCTGTTTGCGAGGCATGACTCCCTGGAGGCGAAGGTCGGCGGCGCCCTCGCCGCGTGGCCCGACGGGTCGCTCGACCGACTCGAGCAGCTCGCCAAGCTCTACCCGGGCGTCGCAGTCGTGCAGCTTCACCTCGGGCTCGCGCGGTTGTGGGCGAACGAAGGAGATCCGGTGGCGGCGTGGCGTGCCGTGCTTGACGCGGAGCCGGACACACCCTATGCGGTCGTGGCCGGAAACCTCCTGCATCCTGAACTTCCGCGCGGGCTCCCCGCGTTCATCCCGTCGTTCGGCGCGTCGCCGGCGATCACGAGCCTTCCGCCCGCGCGCCAGCTCGAGGCGCTCAGGCTCGCGGCGAGCCGAGGTGGCCTTCACGAGAAGCTCCTCTACGGGGTCGGCCTCCAGCGCGTGGGGCGGCCGGTCGCGGCCGCGCGGGTTTTCGACCAGGCGGCGCGGCGCTACCGAAACGACGTCGAGGCGCAGGTGGCCGGGGCCGTCGGGCAGTTCGACAAGGACGCGCCCGGGAGGGCCTTCGGCCGGCTCGGCCCGCTGTCGGGCACCTATCCGAACGAGCCGACCGTGCGCTTCCACCTTGGTGTCCTGCTTCTCTGGACGGGGCGCATACAGGGCGCGGAGCGGCAGTTCCGCCTCGCTGCCCGCGCGCGGCCGGGATCGCCGCTCGCGCGCGAGGCGGATCGCTACCTCGAGACGATCCGAAAAGCGCGCTCGTGACCGCCGCTTTTGACGACGGCCGCACCAGTAACTACCGTGTGACGGCCGACGAGGAAGGGGGGCGGTCTGGCCGCTGAAGGAACGCAGGGCGCTACCACTCGAACGCCGATCGAGGAGATCCTCGCGAGCGACGAGGGCCAGCGGCTGCTCGAGAGCGGCTATCGCACCGGCCAGCTCGACGCCGACGAGCTCGCGCTCGCTCTCGACGAGCTCGACCTCGACGCGGCTCAGCTGGACGACTTCTATGCAGCTCTCGAAGAGGCGCAGATCGCGGTCGTCCACGCCGACGCAGTCGACGACACCGAGCCCGAAGTCGAGCCGGCGGCCGAGATCACGACCGATGCGCTGCAGCTCTTCCTGAAGGACATCGGCAAGGTGCCGCTTCTCACTGCGGCGCAAGAGGTCGAGCTCGCGAAGCGCATCGAGCGCGGCGAGCACGCGGCCAAGCAGGCGATGGTCGAGGCGAACCTCCGCCTGGTCGTCTCGATCGCGAAGCGTTATCGCAACCAGGGCCTGCCGTTCCTCGACCTCATCCAGGAGGGGACGATCGGGCTCGTTCGCGCCGCGGAGAAGTTCGACTACCGCAAGGGCTTCAAGTTCTCGACGTACGCGACCTGGTGGATCCGGCAGGCGGTCGCCCGGGCGATCGCGGACAAGGGCAGGACGATCCGCATGCCCGTGCACGTCGTCGAGAAGCTCAACCGGATCATGCGCTCGGAGCGGAAGCTCCGCGCCGAGCTCGGCCGCGAGCCCGTGATCGACGAGATCGCTCGCGACGTCGAGATGACGCCGGACGAAGTCGCGCAGATTCGCCGCAGTGCGCAGGTTCCGGTCTCGCTCGAGAAGCCCGTGGGCGACGACGACGAATCAGAGTTCGGTCACTTCCTCGCAGACGAGACCGCACCGCTCCCGGACGAGCTGGCCGAGACGACGCTGCAGCGGGAGGCGCTTCGCTCGATCCTCGGCGCTCTCTCGGAGCGCGAGCGTCTCGTGCTCGAGCTGCGCTACGGCCTCGACGGCCAGCAGCCGCGCACGCTCGACGAGGTGGGTCGCGCGTTCAACGTCACGCGTGAGCGGATCCGCCAGATCGAGCACCAGGGCTTGAAGAAGCTCCGCGCCCTCGCCGACGCGCAGCGCGTCCGCGACGTCGCGTAGCGGCCGGTGCTCTACCGGCCCGAGGACTTCGAGCCGCTCACCGACGAGCCCTGGGACGAGGATCGGATCCGCGCCGGCATCCGCGAGATCGTCGACGACACGGACGCTGCGTTTCGCGGGCCGAAGCTCCTGTGGCGTGCGGACGACTGGGATCGGTGGCAGGCGACGAGCCCGCTGAAGACGCTGTACTGCGGAGCTGCGGGCGTCATCTGGGCGCTCGACGACCTGCGGCGTCGCGACCACGCCGAGAGTCGGCTCGATCTCGCCGAGGTCGCGGAGCGCACGCTCGAGCGATACGCAGTCAGGCCTGACTTCATGGCGGGGATCGCATTGCCCGAGGAGCGCGAGTCCGCTCTCCTCACGGGCAAGTCGGGGCTTCTGCTTGCCGCCTTTCGTGTCGCACCGAGCCGGCAGATCGCGAATGAGCTCCACCGGCTCGTGCGCGCGAACATCGCGAACGAGACGGAGGAGCTCATGTGGGGCTCGCCGGGCACGCTCATCGCGGCGCGTCACATGCTCGAGTGGACACAGGACGTGCGCTGGCGCGAAGCGTGGGAAGAGGGCGCGGCAGCGCTTCTCGGGCGCCGCGACGCCGACGGCCTGTGGACGCAGAAGCTGTACGGGCACACGGATCGGTTCCTCGGACCCGCGCACGGTTTCGTCGGGAACGTCCTCGCGCTCGGTCGAGGCCTCGATCTGCGACGGCGAGCTGCTCTCTACCGAACGTCGAGCGCAGTGCTGGAGCGTACTGCCGTCGTCGAGAACGGCCTCGCAAACTGGGCGCCTTCGATGAGCGAGGCGCTCGTGCACAGGACGGGAGATCATCCGCGTCCAGTGGTGCCACGGAGCCCCTGGAGTCGTCGCATCGGCGGCCGACTACCTCGACAAAGAGCTCCTCGTCGCCGGCGCCGAGCTCACGTGGCGGGCCGGGCCTCACGGGGATGAGCGGGGATCATCGCTCTGTCACGGGACGGCCGGTAACGGCTACGCGCTCCTGAAGGCGTTCGCGCGGACGGGAGACGAGCGCTGGCTCGAGCGCGCCCGCCGCTTCGCGGTTCATGCCCTGGCGCAGATGCGCCGGCAGCGGACGAGCCGCGGCCGGGGTCGGTACTCGCTGTGGACGGGCGACCTCGGCGTCGCGCTCTACCTCGCCGATTGCCTGGATGCGCGAACCGCGTACCCGGTGCTCGACGCCTGACTAGACTCGCGGCCGTGCCGACGCCGTCCGACACGCTCCGCGAGCAGCTCGCCGAGTTCATCGCCATTCCGTCCGTGAGCGCCGACGCGGCGCACGCCGCAGACATCGTTGCGGCCGCTGAATGGATTGCCGAGAAGATTCGCGTCGCAGGGGGATCGGCCGAGCTCGTCCCGTGGGGCGCGCGACCGCTCGTCATCGGCGAGGTCGCTGCGTCGGAGAGTTTCGGGTCGGCACGCACCGTCCTCTGCTACGCGCACTTCGACGTGCAGCCCCCCGATCCGCTTGAGCTCTGGGAGTCTCCTCCGTTCGAGCTCACGCAGCGCGACGGCAATCTCTTCGCGCGGGGGATCGCCGACGACAAGGGGAACATGTTCCTGCTCGTCGAGGCCGTCCGGCAGCTCGCAGCCGCCGGTGAGCTCCCGGTAAACGTCCGTTTCGCGTTCGACGGAGAGGAGGAGATCGGCGGCAACTCGATCGTCGAGTGGGTCGACGCCGATCAAGGCGACGCGGACGCGGCGTTGATCCTCGACGGCGCGATGATCAGGCGCGGGCAGCCCGCCTTCATGGTGGGGGTTCGCGGAATGGTGTACCTGCACCTGCATGTCCGGACGGGCGCCACCGACATGCACTCGGGCATGTTCGGCGCAGCGGCGCTCAACGCCACGCACGCGCTCATGGCCGCTCTGAGCGCTGTTCTGCCAGGCGCCGACGGTCGCCTCCCGGACGAGCTGCGCCAAGGGACAACGCCACCGTCAGCCGAAGAGCTTGAGGCCTGGGCGCAGCTGCCGTCGGGAGTGGAACAGCTCGCGCAGCAGGGTGCGTCGCCGATTGCGCCGGGCGCTGCGGACGACTTCTACATGCGCACGTTCGCCGATACCTCACTCGACGTGAACGGCATCGCGAGTGGATCGCCGGATCTCGTCAAGACCGTCCTGCCGGTCGAGGCGCGCGCGAACGTGTCCATGCGCCTCGCCCCCGGTCAGGATCCGGAGACGATCCGGACGGCGTTCGAGCGGCTCGTCCGCGACGCTCTGCCGAACGGCGCTGAACTCGAGATCACCGTGAAGAACAGCGCTCGGCCGGCGCTCACGCCGACTGGCTCCGACGCGATTCGTTTGGCGGGCGACGCCTTCGAGCAGGTCGTCGGGGCGCGACCGTTCCTCGCACGATCCGGCGGCACGCTGCCGATCTACGCGAGCCTTGTCGCTCGCGGGCTGCCGACCATCGCCACGGGGTTCGGCATCGAGAGCGAGTGCAACGTGCATGCGCCGAACGAGAACGTCCCCGAAGACGCCATCGAGCTCGGCGTCGAGACGATGCGCGAGGTCTTCGTCCGGCTCGGGCAGCTTGGCTCCTAGAGCGCCGTTTTCGAGCCCGCTCGCCGAGGAGCTCGCGGAAGACGTCCTCCAGCGGTTCCTGCGGTACGTCCGCGTGGACACGCAGGCGGCATATCGAGTCGCCGAGCGGCCGAGCACCGAGAAGCAGCTCGACCTCTCGCGCATGCTCGTCGCAGAGCTCCAAGAGATAGGCCTCTCGGACGCGGAGCTGAACGAGGGCTACTCGGTCTTCGCGACGCTTCCCGGCAACGCCGAGGCGCCGGTCGTCGGGCTTATCGCCCATGTCGACACGACCCCCGACGTGACCGGCGCGGGCGTCTCTCCGATCGTCCACGAGGCTTGGGAGGGAGAGACCATCGTGCTCCCCGGTGATCCGCGGCAGTCCCTCGATCCGGAGGTGCTGCCCGCGCTCGCCGCGCGCATCGGACACGACATCGTCACGAGCGACGGCACGACGCTCCTCGGCGCCGACGACAAGGCGGGGATCGCGGAGATCATGGCCGCGGTCGCCCACCTCGCGCGGGCTGGGGATCGTCAGCGCGCGCCGATCCGCGTCGCCTTCACCGTGGACGAGGAGGTCGGTCGCGGAGCCGAGGACTTCGACCTGGAGGCGTTCGGTGCGGACGTCGCGTACACACTCGACGGCTCCGACCTCGGCGAGCTCGAGATGGAGACCTTCTCGGCCGCTGCGATGCGCGTGACGATTCGCGGGCTGTCGGTCCATCCTGGCTCCGCGAAGGGCAAGCTCGTGAACGCGGTGAAGCTCGCATCCGAGCTCGTCCTCTCCGTTCCGCAAGGGCGCCTCTCTCCGGAGACGACGGAGGAACGAGAGGGTTACGTGCATCCACATCGCATCTCCGGAAACACCGAGGAGGCGATCGTCGACTTCATCGCTCGCGATCACGACGACGATCTCCTCGCGTCGCACATGGAGCTTCTCCGGAAGCTGGCACAGGAGGTCGAGGTGCGCGAGCCGCGGGCGAAGGTGGACATCGAGGAGCGCCACTCCTACCGCAACATGCGACCTTTCATCGAGGCGACGCCGGGCGTGGTCGACGCTGCATTCGAGGCCATCCGCCGAGCTGGAGTCGAACCTAGGCTTGCGATCACCCGCGGCGGGACGGACGGCGCAGTCCTCTCCGCGCAGGGGCTTCCGACGCCGAATCTCTTCACGGGCGGCCAGGAGTACCACTCGGTGCGCGAGTGGGCGAGCGTGCAGGACATGGCTGCTGCAGCCGCCACCATCGTCGAGCTCGCCGGTGTCTGGGCGGAATCGCCGGCACGCGACGGTCGTTAGCTCCACCGTGGCGCGCCTGGTCGGCATCAACCACGTCGCCGTCCAGGTCGGCGACCTCGACGCGATGATCGAGTTCCTCGGGCGCATCGTCGACGGCCTCGAACTGCGAGGACGGAGCGGTGCGATGGCCTTCGTCGACATGGGCGACCAGTTCCTCGCGCTCGAGCGCGCCGCCGAGCCGGTCGCGGCTGGGCACTACGGGCTCGTCGTCGACGACCAGGCCGAGGTCGTGCGTCGTGCCCGTGAGGCCGGCGCGCGACTGATCGGTAGCCACGACTTCCTCGACCCGTGGGGGAATCACTGGCAGGTCGTGGACTATCGGGCGGTTCAGTTCGCGAAGAGCCCGCGCGTACTCGAGGGGATGGGACTCGAGGAGCTCGAGAAGTCCGACAAGGCGATCGCCGAGCTGAGAGCGAAAGGGCTCGCCGACTAGATGCCTGACCGGAAATTGGCGCGCGGTCGGGGGCAGCTACGACCAAGCAGGGCGTCGCACGTACGAGTCGCGCAGGCTGAAGCCTGTGCGACTCGCGCGGGTGGCGATCCGGCGCCGTGTCGTCGCTGTCAGCCGGCTCGCGTGAATTTCCGGTCGGGCATCTAGGACGTGGCTCGCGCGGTCCTCGTCACGGGAGCGTCGTCGGGGATCGGGCACGCGTCGGCTCTCCGGCTTGCCGGCTCCGGCTGGCGCGTCTTCGGTGGCGTCCGGAGCGAGGAGGACGCCGAGCGGCTGCGCGAGCACGGCGTCGAGCCGCTCCAGCTCGACGTCACGGACTCCGCGGCGATCGCGGCCGCTGCCGAGGTCGTTGGCGGCGAGCTGCACGGCCTCGTCGACAACGCCGGCATCGCGATCGCAGCGCCGCTCGAGCTCGTCCCGCTCGACGAGCTTCGCCGCCAGCTTGAGGTGAACGTCGTCGGGCAGGTCGCCGTGCTGCAGGCATTCCTACCCGCGCTCCGGCGGGCGCGGGGGCGCATTGTGCTGGTGGGCTCCGTCGGAGGACGGAGCGCACTTCCGTTTCTCGGACCGTACGCGGCATCGAAGCATGCGCTCGAGGCGATCGCCGATTCGTTGCGCGTCGAGCTCGCGCCGTGGCGGATCGGCGTCTCGATCGTCGAGCCGGCGAGCGTGAAGACGGCAATCTGGACCAAGGGAGCCGCGCAGGCAGATGTCATGCGTGCGGGGATCTCGCACGACCGGGACGAGCTCTACGCGGCGCGGATCGAGCGCTTCAGGGCGGTCGCGCTGAAGCGTGGGCCGGGTATCGACCCAGACGTCGTGGCACGGGCCGTCGAGCACGCTCTCACCGCGTCACGTCCGAAGGCGCGCTACCTCGTCGGTCGTGATGCGCACATCCGCGCCTGGATCGAGCGTCTTCCGACGCGGCTCCGCGATCGGGTGCTCGCGAAGGCCCTCACCGAGTAGACGCGACCCGGCTGCGAAGCAGCCGGCTTCAGGGATCTATGCGCGATCGAAATCCGCGATTCAGCCGATTTCGGTCTGCGCCTGAATAGCTCAGCGGATTTCGATCTTGCGCCTACGTGTCGTGAACGCCGCAGCCGAGCCACTCGTGGCCGAAGCGGCGCATCTCGTGCACGACGGGCAGCAAGGCGTGGCCCTTCGACGGTCAGCGCGTACTCGACGCGCGGCGGTGACTCCGGGTAGCTCTGCCGGGCGACGATCTCCTCCGCCTCGAGCCAGCGCAGCCGCTCTGCGAGCGTGCGCGGGCTGATTCCGGCACACGAGCGCTCGAGCTCCGTGAACCGGCGAGGGCCCTCGGAGAGGTCGTGAATGATGAGCACCGTCCACTTCGAGCCGACGATCTCGGCTGCGCCCGCGACCGAGCAGGTCGGCGCGGCGTGAACGGGGAGCATCGTGCGAGTGGCCACGAGCTGATTGTACGACTGGTCGCTCACGTCGGCTTCCGCGCGAGATAGAGGGACGTCGTGAGGGTCCGTTCGATCCGTCCGTCGAAGTCGCGCTCTGCGATCGCCGCGATCTCGTCGAGGAGCCTCTCGCGGGCGCCTTCGTGGAGCTTGCGGATCGGGGAGAAAGTGGAGTAGAGCCCGCGAATTCCGGTGCCGTCCCAGGCAGCCTCCCAGCGAGCGACCTCGTGTTGGACATCTACGAAGCCTGCTCGAGCGAGTGCCGCACCACGCGCTTTGACGTCGAGCGCGAACGCCGGCCCCGAGGAGCCCGAGCCGGACGACGGGCTCGACGGCAGGTTCTCGAGCAGTGGGTCGATCGCCTGCATGAACGCGTCCTTCCGGCGCCCTTCGCCGAAGAGCGTCCACCACATCGCCCACCAGCCGCCGGGCCGCAGCGCCGCCGCGATCTTCTGGAGCCCGACGTCCTCCTCGACCCAGTGGAACGACGACGCGGCTGCCGCGAGGTCGAACTCGCCGTCCGCGAGCTCCGAGCTCTCGAGTGCGGCGACGCGCACGTCGACGCGATCTTCCGTCGACGCTCGCAGAAAGTCGGCGAACGCCGGATTCGGCTCGAGCGCAACGAGTGGGTCGGCTCCGAGCTCGAGCAGGCGTCTCGTCGCCTGCCCCGTTCCAGGCCCGACCTCGAGCACGCTCGAGCCTCGCCGTAGGCCGCACCGCGCGACCAGCAGCTCGTAGACGCGCTCCGAGTGCCCAGGCCGCGCGACGTCGTACGTCGACGGATCCGACCCGAAGACACATCGGCCCTCGGATTTGGCAATGCGGTTGGTCATGTCAGTCCCACGGCGGCGCGTTGTGCACCCAGCGGCCGCCAACCATCGTCGCGACGACCTCGACCGTCTCCAGCTCGTCCGGCGGGCACTCGAGCGGATCGCGTGAGAGAACGACGAGGTCGGCGAGATAGCCGGGAAGGAGCTTCCCGCGCCGGCGCTCGTCGCGGGACAGCCAGGCCGGGTTGACGATGCTCGCGACCAGCGTCTCTTCGATCGTCAGGCACTGCTCGGGATGCCAGGCCGGCCGCTCGTCGATCGACCGTCGCACGCCGGCGCGGATCCCCGCGAGGGGATCGAGCTCTTCGACCGGGGCGTCCGAGCCGTTGGCGAGGAGCGCTCCCGACTCCCACAGCGAGCGGAACGCGTACGCGCCGTCGGCCTGCTCGGGCCAGAAGCGCTCGGCGAGGTCGCGATCGGAGGGCGCATGACTGAACTGGACCGAGCAGGCGACGCCGAGAGCTGCGAAGCGTCCGACATCCTCCGGTGCGAGGCACTGCGCGTGCTCGACGCGGTGGCGAAGCCCGAGTGGCGCCCACACGTCGCGGGTCGACTCGAACGCATCGAGCGCGTCTCGGTTCGCCCGGTCGCCGATCGCGTGCACGCCGACGGGCCAGCCAAGGCGCGCGCCCTCGCGGATGACCTCGGCCAGCTCCTCGCCGCTCGTGATCAGCACGCCCGATCCGTCGAGCATCCACGCGGTCTGCGATCCGAGCGTCCCGTCCATGAACGCCTTCAGGTAGCCGATCCGCAGGAAGTCGTCGCCGATTCCGGAGTGGATTCCGAGCGCCTCGAGCTCCGGCAGGCGCTCGTACGGAACCGACCCCCAGACACGAAGCGTCAGCCCGTCACGCTCGGCGACGCGCTGGAAGATCCCCGGCGCGCCCAGCCAGCCGTCCTTGTCGTGGATCGCAACCACGCCACGGCTCGCGGCGATCCGTAGGCCTTCGCGCGTCGCCTCCACGAACTCGTCCTCGGTCGGCATCGCAACTCGGGCGCGGAACTGCCAGGCCGATTCCTCGCGCAGGATCCCGTTCGGCCGACCCGCCTCGTCGCGCTCGACGACACCGCCGTCGACCTGCAGGTCGCCCTCTGCGCGTGCGAGTGCCGCCGAGTTGAGCCAGGCCGAGTGGTAGTCCTTCGAGAAGAGAAGCGCGGGTGTGTCTCCGGTGACGGCATCGAGCACCGCGGCCGTCGGCTGTTCGGCCCACTCGGCGGACGCGCCAGCCGTATCCGCGTATCCAGCTGCCGTGCCGTGGATGCGCGCGCACTCGCTCGAGCGCGTCTGCGAGGCCGGCCACCCCATCGAGCTTCACCTCGCGCTGCGAGAGCGACCAGGTCGGGAAGTGGACGTGCGAGTCGGTGAAGCCGGGAAGGACGCAGCGGCCGCCGAGATCGACGACATCAGGGCTGGGCAACGCCAGCTCGTGCGTCCCGACGCCGCCCGCCACGTGCGCGCCGGCGATCGCGAGCGCGCGAGTCGTCGGCAGCGACGGATCCATCGTGCGGATGACGCCGTTCTCGAGGATCATGCGCGGCGACTGTACCGAGGGAAGGGAGCGAGATGGTCGAGCACGTCGCTGTGAACGTGGGTGAGTGGGACCGGGCGAAGCGGTTCTACGAAGAGCTCCTCGGAACGCTCGGATATCGGGTCGTTTACGAGGAGGATGGCACGCTCGCGTACTTCGCGGACCACCGCGGGCTCGACTTCGGAATCGGACGCCGCGACCCGATCGGCGGCGCGCACGTCGCCTTCGCCTGTCCCGATCGCGACGCCGTCGACCGGTTCCACGAGGTGGGGCTCGCGGCAGGAGGAACCGATAACGGCTCGCCAGGAATCCGCGCTCAGTACGACGCGAACTACTACGCCGCGTACGTCCTCGACCCCGACGGGAACAACATCGAGGGGGTCTGCCACAGGGCTCCGACCTAGAATCCGACCATGCCCTGGGAGCCGCTGACCGACGAGCAGCTCGAGATCCGCGAGCTCGTCCGCACGCTCGCGCGCGAGCGCATCGCGCCGCGCGCCGCGGAGATCGACGAGTCGCACGAGTTCCCGTGGGACGTCGTCGAGCTCTACCGCGAGCACGGCATCTTCGGGCTCTTCTTCGGGGAGGACTACGGTGGAACGGGCACCGGCACGCTCCTCTCACTGATCGCGATCGAGGAGGTCTCGAAGGTCTGCGCGACGAGCGGCCTCATCCTCGCGGTGCAGGAGCTCGGGTCACTCGGGCTCAAGCTGGCGGGGTCCGACGAGCAGAAGACACGCTTCCTTCCGAGCCTCGCTTCCGGGGAGATGCTGGCGGCGTATGCGCTCACCGAGGCCGGATCGGGATCGGATTCGGCGGCGATGCGTACGACAGCACGCCGTGAGGGAGACGAGTACGTGCTCGACGGCTCGAAGCGATTCATCACGAACGCGGCGGTGGCAGGCCTCTACACCGTGTTCGCCAAGACCGATCCCGAGGCGGGACATCCCGGGATCTCCGCTTTCGTCGTCGAGGCCGGCACGCCCGGGTTCGAGGTCGCTCGCCTCGAGCCGAAGATGGGTATCGCCGGGTCGACGACCGGCGAGCTCACCTTCGACGGCGCGCGCATCCCGGTCGCGAACCGGCTTGGCGAGGAAGGCGAGGGGTTCCGGATCGCAATGCGGATCCTCGACCGCTCGCGACCGGGCGTCGCTGCACAGGGGCTCGGCATCGCGCAGGGCGCCACGGACTACGCGCTCGAGTACGCGCGCACGCGCGAGACCATGGGGAAACCCATCGCGGAGCACCAGCTCATCGCCGGAAAGCTCGCCGACATGGAGACTCGCTGCGAGGCGGCACGCGGCCTCCTCTATCGCTTCGGTCGCATGGTCGACGAGGGCGCCGACGACGCGGAGCTGACGAAGGCCTCTGCGATGGCGAAGCTCTACTGCACGGACACCGCGATGGACGTCACGACGGAGGCGGTTCAGATTCTCGGTGGCTACGGCTACATCCGCGAGTACCCGGTCGAGCGCATGATGCGCGACGCGAAGATCACGCAGATCTACGAGGGGACGAACGAGATCCAGCGGCTCGTGATCGCGCGCGAGATGCTGAAGGAGTCGCGCGCTTTCCTGCTCGCAAGCGTCGGGTAGGAGGGCCGGGGACGGACCCGGCCCTCCCGAGGAAGCGTCAGCCGCGTCCGCAGTGGACGAGCGCGTTCAGGCAGTCGTCCACGAGCTTGCGCAGCGCGCCCGGCTTCCACGCGTTCAGGAAGTCCGCGTGTGCCGAGTAGACGCTGCCCGAGGCGAGCGAGAAGCCCTCGCCGCCGCGGCTGGGATAGCGGTAGATCTGCGTGATCTGCGGCACCTCGATCGGGTGCGTCGAGGGGCAGCCGGCCCGCGTCGCATAGGCCATGTGGCTCTTGTGATCCGGGCTGTCGAGCCTGCGGCCGTCCCAGCACTCCGGGAAGCGGATGTGGAGGCGGAGCAACGAGCCGCGCGTGTCCGGGCAGGTCGGCACGTCGGCCGAGCGGTCGACGCCCGACTCGATGCCACAGCTCCAGAACGTCACGCCCATTCCCTGCGGTGACGTCGCCTTCGAATCGCCGGCGATGACGCGCAGGTTGTTCGGGAACGGGCTCACCTCGGCGAGCGTCCCGCGGCGGTAGTAGATGGTCGCGGCGACGGGCAGGATCTCCGTCGTGCCCTGGTAGACGGCAGGCACCCAGTAGGCGGCCGTGTCGTCGGAGCGCATGCAGCTCGTCGATCCGGACCGGAGCGATCCGAAGCTCGAAGATGCGTTGGTCGTGCGGTTGCCGACGAACGTGTGCAGATGCGAGGCACCGGGCTTGCCCGGGAAGACGATCGGATCGTCCGGCGCCTGGTGCGAGTAGCGGCAGTTCTCGACGAAGTTCACGCCGACGAGGTCCGCGCGCGAGATCGCGGCGCGCTCGTCTCCCGTCTTCGGCTTGCTACCCGCGAGCGCGGTCGGCCCGAGTACGGCGGCGATCGCCAGCACCAGCCCGCCGAGTGCGATCAGTACGACTCCCTTCACTGCGTTCCCTCCCTGTGATCGGGTCACACTGAATCCAGCCACCGATGGGTTCGGGTTGTGAGGGCAGGCTGTTATCGACGCGTAAGCATTTCGTGCGCGTCGCGGCGCCGCAGGGCGATTCCCGTGAGCGCCTCGCGCACGATGCGGTCCGCGACGAGCGCAGTGATGTCCGCCGAGCCGACTCCGGTCGGGATGACCTCGACGACGTCGATCCCGACGAGTTCGAGCCGGCTCGCGATCTCGCGACACGCCCAGAGCAGATCGGCGGACGACATGCCGCCGGGCTCCGGCGTCCCGGTGCCAGGTGCGAACGCGGGGTCGAGGACGTCGACGTCCACGGTGAGGAACACCGGCCCGTCGTCGACTGCTGCGACCGTTCGCTCGACGACCTCGCGGATTCCGAGATCGCGCACGTCGTGCATGAAGTACGCGGTGATGCCGTGCTCGCGTTGCCAGGAGAACTCCGCTTCTCCCGGCCAGTAGCCGCGCAGCCCGATCTGGACGTATCGGCGTGCGTCGACGTGGCCGTCGCGCACGAGCCGGTACATGGGCGTGCCGTGGGAGTGCTCCACGCCGAAGACTTCGGTGCCGGTGTCCGTGTGCGTGTCGAAGTGGACGAGCCCGACCGGACCGTGGCGCGCGGCGACCGCGCGCACGTTCGCCTCGGTGATCGAGTGGTCGCCTCCCAGAACGACGGGGATCGTGCCCGCGGCGACGGCCTGCCCGACCGTGCGCTCGATCTGCGCGTGTGTCCGCTCCGGATCGGCCGGGATCACTGCGGCGTCGCCGAAGTCGACGACGCGGAGCTCGGCGAGGGCGTCGATCTTCGCCTCGAGATGCGGCCCGGGCGGACAGCTGGCGGCGCGGATCGCGCGCGGGCCGAAGCGTGTTCCGGGTCGATCGGAGACGAGGTCGTCCGTCGGCGCGCCGATCACCGCGATGTCGACACCGGCGAGCTCGGCGGGGTCCTGCGTGTACGGCATGCCGGCGTAGGTGAGGAGCCCGGCGTAGTCGGGCTTGTCGGGCAGGCCGAGCTCGCGCCAGCGCTCGAGTGGGTCGACCATCTAGCCGGTCTTGACGACGGCGTACGTCTTGCGGACGGTCTCGTCGACCGTCCAGACGCCCGACCAGCCGTCCGGGCAGAGCATGACGACGCCTGGCTTGATCGCGGTGACGGCGCCGTCTGAATCGGTGATCGAGCCCCGGCCCGCGACGAAGTGCATCTGCTCGTAGTACCCGTCGCACGAGCCGCGGAACGACCCGGGCGTGACCTCCCAGATCCCGAGCTCGACCCGGCCGTCGTCCGAGATGACGTGCCACGACTCGTACGGCTCGCCCGTCTCGGCGGTCGGGACGGCTCGTCCGGTCGCCAGTTCGGCGCCGAGGACGTCGTCGATGGTCATTCCACGACCCTATCGCTCAGGCAGGCACGGTGGCACGCGGGTAGCGCCCGCGCACCTCGTCGACGAACGAGGCGAGCCGGTCGGCGATCGCGGCGTCGCGGATCTCGAGCACGTTCTCCGCGTTCCGCTCGCCCGAGCGCGAGAAGTTGAAGCTCCCGACGAACGACGTGTCGTCGGCGACGACGACCTTCGCGTGCATGAAGTCGTGGAGTGACGTCGGCGACCACGGAATGGAGGACTTGCCGCTGAATGACGCGCCCTCGATCACGCGCTGCAGGAGCGGGACCTTCCACTCGCTCACGCCGTTCGTGCGCCACTGGCCGAAGACCTGGTCGACCTGCGTGTCGTCGACGACACCGGCGACGTCGCACCGCCTCTCGTTCACGACCTCGACGAGCGTTGCGAGGATCGGGCCGGACGTGAGCACCGGCGAGGCGATGCGCACGCGCTCACGCGCCTTGCCGATCTGCTTGGCCACCCGGTGCGACAGGGCTTCACCGTGCTCCGGGCAGAACCACGCGCGGACCTGGGCCGAGCCGACGTCCTCCGGCCGCGGATCGACCTTGCCCGAGTGCGCGACTCTGCCGCTCTCCCACAACTGGCCGAACGCGAGCGCATAGGCGTAGGCGACGTCGTGGGAGTCGACGGTGACGATGACGTTCTCCTGCCGCGACCACGAGTCGTCCGTCCAGTTCGTCGAGCCCGTCCAGACGGCTCCTGCGTCACGAACCACGAACTTGTGGTGCATCAGGTCCGGGATCCCCGCGATCCCGCGCGTCGCGACCGGGAGCGCTTCGATGGCGTCGGGCGCCGTCTCGGGAGGCGGCGGCACCGGGATCGGACCGGGGTGGGCGACGTTGTAGAGCAGGCGCACCTCGACCCCGCGCTGCACGGCTGCGAGGAGCGCGGCGAGCACGAGCGCCCCGGCAGCGGTCTCGAAGCGCACGTCGTAGAGCGCGATGTCGAGCGACGTGCGGGCCTGTGAGAGGAACCCGGCGACACCGCGGGCGATGTCGGCGGGCCTCTGGCCCCCGTCCGTCAGCGTCTCGAGCTCGATCGGGCCTTCGGTGTCCGGAGTCACCCGGTCGCCGAGGCAGGCGCGCAGCTCGGCCTTGTGCGCGCGCTTCGCGGCCTGGTATTCGGCGAGCGCCTCCGGCGAGTCGACCGCGCCGAGGCACGGATGATCGGGCACGAGCTCCTGCGCGGCCTCGACACCGAACCGCAGCGCTAGCACCGAGCCGAGCCCGGTGATCTTCATCGCGCCGAATCCCGGGAGTGCTCCGATCCGCTTTCGCAGGTCCGCGGCGTCGCTCGCTTCGGTCCACACGCGCTCGGCCTTCCCGTCGTACTCGTCGGCGACGACGGCACACAGATCCTGCACGCGCCGCGCCATCGAGCCCGGGAAGCGGTGGATCGCGGGACGCTCGCGGAATGCCGCCTCGAGCTCGGCCGGGTCCATCGACGCGATCCGTTTCGCGTCGAGCCCGCCGATGCGTTCCTCGAGCTTGAGCGGTCCCGCGAACGCGGTCGGAACCGTCACCTGCTGGTCGAGGGCGAACCCGATGAGCAGTGCAAGGGGCTCGCGCGCGAGGAGTGCGTTCGCCTCGTCGGACTCCGTCAGGTAGAGCGCGGAGGGCACGGTCTTGAGTGTAGACCGCGCCGTCACGCTGCCGACCGCGGCAACATCCGCGCTCGCTCAGGCGATCGTCGCGGCGATCCGTTCGGCGATTGCCGCGGTTGTCAGGTTCGTGTTGGCTCGCGGGATCGTGGGCATGATGGATGCGTCGGCCACGATGAGTGCGTCGATCCCGAGGACGCGACCGTCTGAGTCGACGACCTCGCCCAGCGCGCACGTCCCTGCAGGGTGGAAGTACCCCCTGATCGAGGACCGGACGTAGTCGTCGCGAGCGACTGGCCCCGGCCGTCGCTCGCCCGCCAGGAGCTCGGCCAGAGGATCCGCGGCAGCGAGGGCTCGCGCGAGGTCGAGCCCCTCGAGGACGACGGGGAGGTCGGCCGGGTCCGAGAGGAAGCCACGCTCGACGTGCGGAGGCTCGGACGGATCGCGGGACCGAAGCATGAGTCGACCGTGCGACGACGGCTTCATGTGGAACACCATGATGTTCGCCTCGTATTCGCCCGGCTCTTCGCTTGCGGCGATCCAGGTGACGAGATGCAGGTCCCACGCCTGCGGCGGGCAAGCGCTGCTCGCAGCTTTCAGGAGCGCGTGAGGTGCGAAGAGGTCGCCGTTTCGGGTGCGGCGCTCCGTATCGTCTCGCAGCGCGCGCGAC
>CAVWII010000003.1:0-32934 GCA_963754975.1 uncultured Alphaproteobacteria bacterium
CATGGCATTTCGCCTTGCCGGTCACTCCGGCGCCGGCTTCGTCCTAACGGCCGTCGCCGTTGCTGCGGCGCTCGGATTGAGACGGCGTCGCGGGCCGCCGACACCGCATTCTTCAAGGTGCAGGGCGGGCATGGAGCGGGCGAGACCGCTGGAACCGGATCGGAAAGGGTACGCGATGAGCATCATCTACGGGCGGCGCGGCCAACTGGCAGCGGGATTGGCCGCGCGCGTTCCGGCCGTCCCCCCATGACGGGCTTGCCAAGGGCACGGGCCCGCCCTCTCCGTAAGCAACCTCGAAAAGAGCAACGAACTGACGCTCGTCGATCCCCAAGAGAATCGAAGGCGGTGGGCTCGATCAAGACCTCACGCCGGCCGCGTGACATGCACTTCAACCAGGACCAGGACCCTGATCTATGTCGCCTGCGGTGACAGCGACGTGATCGACGTCGTCGACATCGAGGCGCGCAAAGTCGTCGACAAGATTCCGACGGGGGCGAGTCCGGAGACCTTCAAGCTCAGCCGAGACGATTCTCCTCATCTTCGTTTCGAACGAAGAGAACTCGTCGCTTCAGATCATCGACGTCAAGGACAAGATCGTCGTGCACGAGGTGCCGACCGGGGCCGAGCCCGAAGGGGTCGCACTCAGCGAGGACGAAAAGACGATCTACGTGACGTCGGAAGTGTCCGACATGGTGCACGTCGTCGATGCCAAGGAAGGGGCCGTGCTCGACAACATCATCGTCGGTACGAGACCGCGTCGATTCGCGTTGACGCCCGACGGAAAGGAGTTGTGGGTATCCTCGGAACTGTCCGGCGAGGTCTCGATCATCGATCGAGCCACGAACAGCGTAAAGCAGGTGCTCAAGTACCTTCCACCGGGCTTTCGCCAGGTCGACGTCACGCCAGTCGATCTCATTATGACACGTGACGGGCGCAAGGCGTTCGTGACGCTGGGGCGCGCCAATCATATCGCCGTCGTGGATGTGACGAGCCGCAGAGACCGAGGCCTGTATGTGCTGGTCGGGAGCCGACCCTGGGGCCTGAAGCTCAGTCGGGACGAGAAACGGCTCTACGTCGCGAATGGGCTGAGCGACGACATGGCCGTCATCGATGTGCCGACGATGAAGGTCCTCAAGACCGTGCCCGTGGGTCGGGTTCCCTGGGGAGTTCTCGTCGATGACTAAGTCGCGGCCGTCGGCGGTGCTGGCCATCGCTCTGGCGTGCGCACTTCTCAGGCCCGCCTTCGCGCAGCAGCCGCCTGCTGCGCAGACCCCGGCGGCCCAGGCCAACCTCAAGATCGGGTATGTCGAACTTTCAGAGGATCCCAGATACGACGAGGAGCGTGCCTATGCGCGCATCCAGGTCCGGCCGCTTGGCCGTCCCTTCGTCGGTGCCGAAGTCGCGATCACCGAGTCCGCCAGCATCTCCCGCGTGCTGCGGATCAACTGACAGCCTGGAGCGGTTTTCGGGGGCATCGCCGGCAGAAATCGTGAGGACGGTTCGCGAGTGGGCGGCGGGGTCGGACATCCATTTCGTGATCGCGGACCTCCCGGCCGCCGCGTTGGCGGACGTTGCGGCGGCCTTACGCGATTCTCCCGTTCTGCTGCTCAACGCAACGGCTCCGGAGGACAACCTCCGCGGCGCCGATTGCTCCGCCAATGTCGCCCACACCATTCCGAGCTACTTCATGCAGGCGGACGCCATGGTGCAGTATCTCGTGGTCCACAAGTGGACGCGGATCCTCGCATTGCAGGGGCCGCGGCCGGAGGACTCGGCGATGGTCGAGGCGCTGAAGCGGGCGGCGCAACGCTTCGGTGCGCGGATCGTCGAGACCCGGCCGTTCGAACTCACCAACGATCCCCGGCAGCGCGATCAGAACAATGTTTCCCTCGTGACGGGGAACGCCACCTACGACGTGGTCTACGTCGCCGACAGCGACGGCGAGTACAGCCGCTATGTCCCTTACCGGACGCAGCAGCCGAGGCCGGTGGTCGGCAGCACGGGCCTCGTGGCCGAGGCGTGGCACTGGTCGTGGGAACGGAACGGCGGCCCCCAAGTCAATAGCCGTTTCGAGAAGCGCGCGGGCCGGCGCATGACGGGCTACGACTGGTCTGCATGGGTAGCGGTGAAGGCGCTGGTGCAGGCTTCGCTGCGCACGAAGTCGGCCGATTTCGTCACCGTGCGGAACTACCTCCTGGGCGACAGCATGAATCTCGACGGGACAAAAGGGAATCCGCTGAGTTTCAGAGCCTGGGATCGCCAATTGAGGCAGCCTATGTTCCTCACCACGTTCAACGCAATCATCGAGCGCGCTCCCTTGACGGGCTTCCTGCATCAGAAGAACGAGCTCGACACCCTCGGCGTCGATCAACCCGAAACGCGCTGCCGGAGCTGAGCGCGGCCGGCGGACGCTCGATGCGCGATCGGCTGCGCCTGCCGGAGAGGAGGAGCGCCTCCGGGGATGGTCGTCTGTCCGCGCCAGGTCGTTGGTCGGTCGTCGATAACACGCGCGCGGTCCTCGCCCCTTAAGGGGTCAGGCGGTCGAGTGCGAGGTTGAGGGCCAGCACGTTGACCCGCGGGTCGCCGAGAAAGCCCAGGATCCGTCCTTGCGTGTGTTCGTTGACGAGGCGGCTCACCCGATCCTCGGGCAACCCGCGCGCTCGCGCGACACGGGGCACCTGGAACGAGCGCGCCTTGCGGCGAGATGTCGGGGTCGAGACCGGATGCCGATGTCGTGACGAGGTCGATCGGGACGGGGGCCGATCCGTTCCCGGCCTTCGCCCGCTCGAGGTCTTCCTTGATCCGTTCGATGAGCGCCTGGTTGGTCGGGCCGAGATTGGCCCCGCCCGAGTTCGCGGCATTGTAGGGAGCCGACACGGTCTTCGACGGATCGTTCGGATCGGCGGCGGTCGTCGCCGACGGCCGTCCGTGAAAGTAGCGATCGCTCTGGAAGGCCTGTCCGATCAGGCTGGAGCCGACCGGGGCGCCAGCGCGCTCGATGAGGCTTCCGTTGCGCCTGATTCGGAAACAGCACCCGGGCCAATCCGGTCATGCCGAGCGGATAGGCAAGGCCCGTGATCGCGGTCAGAAGGACTGCCAGGACGATTGCGGGACGAAGTTCGGTCAACATGATTTTCTCCTCAGGCGAGATGCATGGCCGAGATCGCGAGGTCGATGGCCTTGATCCCGACGAATGGCACGACAATGCCGCCGAGGCCGTAGATCAGGAGGTTCCGGCGCAAGAGGGCGCCGGCGCCGACGGCCCGGAATCGAACGCCCTTTGAGGGCGAGCGGAATGAGGGCGATGATGATCAGGGCGTTGAAGATGATCGCGGACAGGATGGCGCTCTGAGGGCTCGCGAGCCGCATGACGTTGAGAGCCTGGAGCTGCGGATAGAAGGCCAGGAACATCGCCGGGATGATGGCAAAGTACTTGGCAACGTCGTTGGCGATCGAGAACGTCGTCAAGGCGCCGCGCGTCATGAGAAGCTGCTTTCCGATCTCGACGATCTCGATGAGCTTCGTCGGATCGGAATCGAGATCGACCATGTTGCCGGCCTCGCGCGCCGCGACCGTGCCGGTGTTCATGGCGACGCCGACATCCGCCTGAGCGAGCGCCGGAGCGTCGTTGGTGCCGTCGCCGCACATGGCCACGAGCTTGCCTTTGGCCTGCTCGTCACGGATCAGCTGCAGCTTGTTCTCGGGCGTCGCCTGCGCGAGGAAGTCATCGACGCCGGCCTCCGCGGCGATGGCGGCTGCGGTCATCGGGTTGTCGCCGGTGATCATCACGGTGCGGATGCCCATGCGCCTCAGCTCCGCGAAACGCTCCCGGATGCCGCCCTTGACGATGTCCTTGAGGTGCACGACGCCGAGGAGGTGGCCGTCCCGGGCGACCGCGAGCGGCGTACCGCCGGTCTTCGCGATCTCGTCGGCCGCCGCCTGAATCTCGCGGATCGTGTCTGCGCTGACGGCCGGATGAAGGGCTCGAACCGCTCCACCGGCGGTCACGACGGTGCTCGCCTGGTTGACGTAGTTCAGAACGGCGTCCACCGCCCCCTTGCGGATCGAGGAACCCTCGACGTCGACGCCGCTCATGCGGGTCTGGGCCGTGAACGGCACGAACTGGGCATGGAGGTCCTTCATGTCGCGGCCGCGGATGCCGTACTTTTCCTTCGCGAGAATCACGATCGAGCGGCCCTCCGGCGTCTCGTCGGCGAGGGAGGCGAGCTGCGCCGCATCCGCGAGCTCGCGTTCGGGCACGCCCCGCACCGGCCGGAACTCCGTCGCCTGGCGGTTGCCGAGGGTGATCGTGCCGGTCTTGTCGAGGAGAAGCGTGTCGACGTCGCCGGCCGCCTCGACGGCGCGCCCCGACATCGCCAGCACGTTGAAGCGCACGAGCCGGTCCATGCCCGCGATGCCGATCGCGGAGAGCAGCGCGCCGATGGTCGTCGGGATCAAGGTCACGAACAGCGCGACGAGGATGACGATGGGAATGGCACCTCCGGCATAGGCCGCAAAGCTCGGAATCGTCGCCGTCGCGAAGACGAAGATGATCGTCATGCCCGCAAGCAAGATGTTGAGGGCGATCTCGTTCGGCGTCTTCTGCCGCTCCGCGCCCTCGACGAGCGCGATCATCCGGTCGAGGAAGGTCGAGCCCGCCGCCGCCGTGATGCGAACCCTGATCCAGTCCGACAGCACCTGCGTGCCGCCGGTGACCGCGGAGCGATCGCCACCCGATTCGCGGATCACCGGAGCGGATTCGCCCGTTATGGCGGCCTCGTTGACCGAGGCGACGCCTTCGATCACCTCGCCGTCGGAGGGAATGATGTCGCCGGCCTCGACGAGAACGACATCGCCGACTTTCAGCCGGGTTCCCGGCACGATCTTGTAGTCGGTGCGGCCGTTCCCCACCAGCAGCTTCGCCTGGGTCTCCGTCCGCGTCCGACGAAGCGCTTCGGCCTGCGCCTTGCCGCGGCCTTCCGCGACCGCCTCCGCGAAGTTCGCGAACAGGACCGTAAACCACAGCCAGAGGATGATCTGGAACGTGAACGACAGGTTCGGACCGCCGCTGACGACGTCACGGATGAAGAGGACGGTCGTGAGCGCCGCCACGACCTCGACGACGAACATGACCGGGTTCTTGATCATCAGTCGCGGATCGAGCTTGCGCAGCGAGGCACCCACCGCGGGCACCAGGATGCGGCGGTCGAAGAGAGAGGTTTGCGTTGCCTTCGCCATCGTGGGCTCCGGGTTGATCAGTTGATTGAAGTGCCGCCCGCCGCGACGAGCCTTGCGATCGCCGAGGCGAGGAGGACGAGAGCAGCTGCCGCCAGGGTCAGAGCGAGGACGAGCTGCGACGGCCGCCAGTCCTTTCCGCCGTGGTGCGCGCGCCGGCCCCGCGAGCATGGAGCGACAGCGCCGGGAAGGCATTTGACCATGGGGAATCATGGTTCAGCTCCCGTCGCGAACGTCTGGCCAGCGATCATCGCGAGATGCTCGACGATGGGTCCCAAGGCGAGGGCCGGGAAGAAGGTCAGGCCGCCGACGATCAGGATCACGCCGACGACGAGGCCGACGAACAGCCCGCCATGCGTCGGGAACGTGCCGACGGAAGCCGGAACCGTCTTCTTGGCAGCAAGCGATCCGGCGATCGCCATGGCCGGAAGGATGACGAGAAAGCGGCCCATCAGCATGGTGATGCCGAGGGTCAGGTTGTACCAGAGCGTGTTGCCGGCGAGGCCCGCGAAGGCCGAGCCGTTATTCGCCGCGCCCGAGGTGTAGGCGTAGAGGACTTCCGTGAAGCCGTGCGGTCCCGGATTGGCGATCGATGCGGTCGCCGCCGGCAGCACGATCGCGACCGCCGTGAAGCCGAGCATGGCGAGCGGCAGGGACAGGACCGCGAGCATCGCCATCTTGACCTCCTTGGCCTCGATCTTCTTGCCGAGATACTCCGGGGTCCGCCCGACCATCAGGCCGGCGACGAAGATCGCGATCACGACGAGGATGAGAATGCCGTAGAGCCCCGCGCCGACCCCGCCGATGATGATCTCACCGAGCTCCATGTTGATCAGCGGAATCATGCCGCCGAGCGGCGTGAAGGCATCGTGCATGGCGATGACGGCGCCGCACGATGCGGCGGTCGTGATCACCGCAAACAGGGCCGAGACGGCAATGCCGAACCGGACCTCCTTGCCCTCCATGTTGCCGCCCTCGAGGCCGAGCGCCGTCAGGAGCGGATTGCCGGCCGCCTCCGCCCAGTAGGTGATGACGACACCGGCGAGGAACAGGACGCCCATGACCGCGAAGATCGCCCAGCCCTGGCGCTCGTCGCCGACCATGCGGCCGAAGACGTTGGTCAGGCCCGCGCCGAGCGCGAAGATCGTCACCATCTGGACGAAGTTCGACAGCGCGTCCGGATTCTCGAAGGGATGCGCCGAGTTGGCGTTGAAGAAGCCGCCCCCGTTGGTGCCGAGCATCTTGATCGCGAGCTGCGACGCGACTGGCCCGACCGCGATCGTCTGCTTTGCGCCTTCGAGGGTCGTGACGTCGGCATAAGCCGCGAGCGTCTGAGGAACGCCGCGCCAGACGTAGAACAGCGTCAGGACGATGCACAGCGGCAGCAGGACGTAGAGCGTGCAGCGGGTCATGTCGAGCCAGAAGTTGCCGACGGTGCGGGCGGAGGCGCGAGAGAACCCACGGATGAGGGCCACGGCGAGAGCGATGCCGGTCGCGGCGGACAGGAAATTCTGCACGGTCAGGCCGGCCATCTGCACGAGATAGCTCATCGTGCCCTCGCCGCCGTAATTCTGCCAGTTCGTGTTCGTCACGAAGCTCGTCGCGGTGTTGAAGGCGAGATCGGGCGGAACGGCGGACATCTCGGCCGGGTTGAAGGGGAGCATCCCCTGCATGCGCTGAAGCAGGTAGAGGATCACGAACCCAGCGGCATTGAACAGGAGCATGGCGACGGCGTAAGCGAGCCAATGCTGCTCGCGGTTCTCGTCCACTCCTGCGACCCTGTAGAGCCCAACCTCTACCGGTCTCAAGAGAGGCGACAGAAACGTGCGTTCGCCGTTGAAGACGCGGGTCATGTACCAGCCGAGCGGCTTCACAAGCGCGACGACGATCGCGCAGAAGACGAGGATCTGGATCCAACCGTTGACACTCATGACGGTCGCCTTTCAGAAGCGCTCGGGCCGTAGCAAGGCCCAGATCAAGTAGACGAGCAGCCCGAGAGTGACGAGGCCGGCGAGCGAATAGTCGAAAAGCATGCTGGCCTCCTCACAAGCGCTCGCAGGCCGTCGCGTAAGCCACGAACAGGCCGAAGAATCCAAGCCCAACCGCCAGGAAAAGAACGTCCCACATTTGAAGCTCCCAAGCCTGTCACGCCCAGGCCGCGTCTGCGATCGGCACGGTCCTTGACCGAAACCAAGCAAACGAGGCCGCCGCTCTCAGCGCCAGATGTCGAGAGATGTCAGAAACCGCATAGTGAATTGAGAGGGGAAACCGCGCTCCGATATAAAGATTTCATAAAGCCCGAGCGCTCGCTGACAAGTCCGGCAGAGATGCGCCGCAGGCAAAAGCCGCCGTCCTCGTCGGGCCCGAGAGATCGTGCAGCGAACCGCGGAAGCGGGGATGGGCCGACTGCGCGGCCTTTCGGGTTGCCGGACCCGATCGGAGCGTGCTCGACAGCCGGCGGACGGTTCAATCGCGGGGGCCCGGCGCCGGAGGATTGCCGAACATTCGAGCGCGGCTGTTATCATGGACGCAGTTGCCTGCCCGTGCGCCGTGCAGGCCGCTGTCTCCGAATGTCAAGCGAACCCACTGCGCCCGGCTAAAAGGTCTCGCGTGATTCGAGTGCGAAGGTGTGCTTTGGTCCAGTCGAACGCTGCGGGTTCAAGTTGGTCAATCTCCTGACGGGAGATTGACATGCGATCCAATTCGGCCAAGCTTGACCGAGTCGATAAAATTGGGGAGAGAACGATGAAAGAACTACTGCTCGCCGCGAGCGTTATTGCAATTTGCTTCGGCTCACCTGCCAACGCCCAAGTGGAATTGAAGACGTATGCAGACAAGGATGGCTTCCTTGATGTGCAGGCGCTCACCTGTGCCCAGCTTGCCGGGACCTTTCAGCAAGACGCCGACCTTCTGACGACATGGTACAGCGGTTGGTACAATGGGCTGGGGAAGAAGCATTTCATCAACATCCCTCGCTCGCGTGAGGCGGAACACGAGATCATCGTCTACTGCAAGGCCAATCCCACCGTGAAGGTGATCAAGGCGATCGGGTTGACCTTCGACAAAATGCGCAAGGATCGCGGCATCGTGCTCTCGAAGTAACTCGTCGTCCGCGGTTCCACCGTGCTCTCCGCGGTGCCGGCGCAGTTGATCTGCGCCGAAGCGCCAAGGGGCCGGAGGGCGATCCGGCGAGCGATCGGGGGAGGAGCCGATGAGGCTTGCGCAACTGCTCGTCCACGGATCGCCCTTGGCGCGGCGCACTCCCGGCGCCGATGCCATTATCCGCGCAGCCGTCAACCGGCCCGCCAGGATCGCCTGAGGCGACGACGACGATCGACGGAAAGCAACTTCCGCCGTCCGACCGGACGTTCGGCGGAATGAACGCGACGGCATCGCACTCGGCACTCTCACATGCCGATCCACGGCGCGAGCGCTACGAGCAGCCCTCGCATTGGGCTCCCTCCTGCAGGGGGTGACGGACAACACGCAGGTCCCGGTGCGGCCCGCGACAGCCTGCGCCTCCGCGTCGTGCGGATGTCCAGTCCTCGCAAATTCGCGCACCTTGGGCGGCAGGTCGACATGGCGGCCCCGCCGCGTCCGTCCCAGTGAAGGAACCGCGGACCCTAGGGCAACATCCGTTCGAGATGACCCATCCCCGGCTCTGTCATCCCGGGGCGGCGAAGCAGAGCCCGGTAAGCGCGACGACGCAGACGGCGCGCGACGGTGCGCAGACGGCGGTGTTCATGGGTTCCGGTCCGCTTCGCGGCCCCGGAATGACAGCGCTTGAGTTTGATTCAGCGTGAACGGATGTTGCCCTAATATTCGACCTCGCTGTTAAATATTCGTGGGACGGCGGGAAGTTCGTCCTGGCGAAGCGGATCGTCGAGGGATAATAAAGGCGGGTATCCAAGCAATCAGGGAGAACCCGCAGGGGCATGGGAACCGGGGTCAATGGCTGGGCCGGGAGCACTTTTGCCGGCGCGGGAGCCGCAGGTCTGGGCTCGAGCGGCCGCAGTCCCTCAGGGGGGCAGCGATCGCCGCGCCTGCGACACCGGGCCCTTCTTGAGCGCATCCACCTCGGCTGTTAAGCAACTCGCCGCCTCGCACGGTTCCTCTGGCGCGCCCGCAAGCTTCGATGCTCTTCAATTCCACCGAGTTCATCTTCGTCTTTCTGCCTCTTGCGGTGCTCGTGCACTTCGCACTCGCGCGGGTGAGCGCGACGGCTGCGATCTTCGGCACGATCCTGTCGTCGCTCGTCTTCTATGCTTGGTGGAACCCGCCTTTCGTGCTGTTGCCGGTGGCGTCGATCGTCGCGAATTTCTGGTTCGCGCGGCTGATCGCGGCGGCGGGGAAGCCGGCGTCGAAGCGGCTCCTGATCCTCGGCATCGCCTGCAACCTCTTCGTGCTGTGCTACTGGAAATACGCTGATTTCCTTCTCTCGATCATTCACTCCTACAAGGCCGCGCCGCCGGTCGTGCCACTCGCGCTGTCGTTCACGACGTTCGTGCAGATCGCCTTCTTGGTCGACGTCTACCGCCGCAACATCCCGTTTCATTTCAGCCGCTACGCGTTTTTCGTCGCCTTCTTCCCGCATCTGATCGCGGGACCCATCGTGCGCTGGAACAGCTTCGGGAGGCAGCTCGGCGACGATGCGCGCTTCCGGCTCGATTGGTCGAACGTTGCCCTTGGGCTTACGATTTTCGTTTTCGGCCTCGCCAAGAAGGTACTGATCGCCGATGCGCTTTCGCCGCATGTCGGCGCCGTCTTCGACGCTGCGGCAAAGGGCGACCCGGTCACCGCCATCGCCGCGTGGGGCGCGTGCCTTCGCCTTCTCGGCCCAGATCTACTTCGACTTTTCCGGCTATTCCGACATGGCGATCGGCCTCGGGCTGTTGTTCAATTTCCGCCTGCCCGTGAATTTCGCTGCACCGCTGCGCGCAACCAGCATCCTGGACTTTTGGCGGCGCTGGCACATCACGCTTTCGCAGTGGCTGCGGGACTATATCTACGGGCCGCTGACCTTCGGCCGTCCGATGGGGTGGTGGCGCGCCATTGCGGTGATGATCACGATGACCTTGGCCGGGCTCTGGCACGGAGCCGGGTGGACATTCGTGGTGTGGGGCGCCTATCACGGCTGCCTTCTCATCATCAACACGATCTGGCAGCGGGTCACGCCCGAGCGGGACGGAGCCGACACGGGCGGGCCAGCTCGTCGGATGGGCGCTGACCTTCACGGCCTTTGTGGTGGGCGCCGTGTTCTTCCGCGCCGCGGATATCGAGACGTCGTGGCGTCTTCTCGCCGCGATGGGAGGCCGCGGCACCCCCGCAGTCGCGGAGGCAATCACGCTGCAGCACGACTGGTGGGCGATCGGCCAGGGCTGGATATCGGAGGCCTTCATCCGCACCTGGTTCGGCAGCACCTGGTCGGCCACCGGGACCGCGCTGACCCTGCTGGCGCTCGCCATCGCCTTGTTCGTGCCGGATTCCATGGAGATCACCGGCTATCGCGAAGCCGACGCTCAGTCGAATTGGCGAAGGAGCGTCGGCCCGCTCGCCTGGCGCCCCTCGCTCATCGCCCTGTGCGTCGCCTTCCTGCTCTTCGCCGAGGTGTTCTTCCGGCTCGGGCAGGTGAGCGAATTCCTTTATTACCAATTCTGACGATCGGCCAGGGAGCGTTGCGTTGATGGCAACTGACAAGGGCGAAGCCGAAATCACCGCGTGGTGCGTCGCGCATCTCGCCAAGGCGCTGCGACGCCCTGGGGAAAAAATCGATCCGCAGACCAAGTTCGCGCGCCTCGGTGTCGATTCCGCGATGGCGGTCTACCTCGTGGCCGAGCTCGAGGAATGGCTCGGGCGCGACCTTGCCCCTGAGGTGGCCTTCGAATATCCTACTATCGCCGAGCTCGCCCGTCACCTCGCGGGTGGGCCCGATTGAAGCAAATCCCGACGGTGCAAGACGGCCCTGCGGTCCTCAAGACCGCGTACAACTCGATGGTCGAGCTGCTGCGTGCGCGCGCCGCGGAGCAGCCGGACGAGCGCGCCTATGTCTTTCTATCAGATCGCGGCGGCGAGGAGGCATCGCTGACCTTCTCGGAACTCGAGCGCCGCGCCAGTGCGCTTGCGGCGCAGCTGGTGGGCCGCGGCTCAGCGCGGCGAGCGCGCTCTCCTGATGTTCCCGCCCGGGCTCGATTTCATCGTCGCCTTCTTCGGCTGCCTCATCGCCGGCACGATCGCGGTGCCGATGATGCCGCCCCGGCGCCTAGGGGCGCGCGATTCGAGCGCCAGCATTGTCGCCGACTGCACGCCGCTGTTCGCTTTGACGAGTCCCGACTCTGCAGGCGGCGCGAAGCGATCTCGCGGAGCGTCTCAAGGCGACCGACGCTCGATTTCATTTACGTCGACGCCACGAAAGAGGCCGAGGCGCCTGCGGGAAGCATTTTCCCGGAGCCCGGCCTGCAGGATCTGGCTTTCCTGCAATACACCTCGGGCTCGACGTCGGATCCCAAGGGCGTGATGGTGAGCCACGGTAACCTTCTCGCCAATTCCGAGATGATCCGGCTCGTGTACGGCAACACGCGCGCGACCACTTATGTGAGCTGGGTCCCGCTCTATCACGATATGGGGCTTATCCTGAACGTACTGCAGACACTCTATGCCGGCTCCCTTTGCCTGCTCATGGCGCCGGTGAGCTTCATGCAGCGCCCGTTGACCTGGCTGCGCGCCATCAGCGACTACCGCGCCGAGTTCGCAACGGCGCCGAACTTTGCCTTCGATCTTTGCGTCGATCGCTTCCGGCCCGACCAGATGGCGGGGATCGATCTATCGGGCTGGAAAATTGCGCTCAACGGCGCCGAGCCCGTGCGCGCGGAAACGATGGAGCGCTTCATCCGCGACCTTCGCGCCCTATGGCTTCGATCCGAAGGCGTGCTCCCCGGCCTATGGACTCGCAGAGGCGACGCTGCTCGCCTCCGGCGGCGGACGGGGACGGGGGCTCGTCAGCGCGCCGGGTGAGCCGGGAGGCGTTGCAGCGCTATCGCGCAGTCGCGCCGTCGAGCGAGGAGGACGCGCAGATCCTCGCGGGCTGCGGCAAGGCCCTTGTCGGCGAAAGTCTCACGATCGTCGATCCGGAAACGCGCCGCCGGCTTGCGCACGGGCGATGTCGGCGAGATCTGGATTTCCGGCCCGAATGTCGCTCAGGGCTACTGGCAAAATGCCGAGGCCACCACCGCAACGTTCCGGGCGCGCATCGAAGGGGAAGCCGAGGAGCGCTGGCTTCGCACCGGCGATCTCGGGTTTCTCGACGACACGGGCGAGCTCTTCATCACCGGGCGCATCAAGGACGTGATCATCATTCGCGGCATCAACCACTATCCGCAGGACCTGGAGGACACCGTCCAGGCGAGCCATCCGGCCTTGCGCCGGCATGGTGGCGCCGCCTTCTCGATCGTGGACGAGCATGGCGAGGAGCGGCTCGTCGTGGTGCAGGAAGTCGAGCGGACGCAGATGCGGCGCGTCTCCATCGACGACATCGAAGGCGCGATCCGCGAGGCGGTCGCGACCGAGCACGAGCTTGCCATCCAGGAGATCGTGCTGATCCGCCCCGGCAATCTGCCGAAGACAACGAGTGGCAAGATCCAACGCGGCCTTGCCCGCCGCCTTTTCCTCGACGGCCGCCTTGCCGAGCTCGAGCCGGCCTTGCCCGATGCATCGGCGTAAGGAAAAGCCGGTTCGAGCCGCGTCCGGGATGAACGCCTCGGACGTATGCGCTAACGCTGATCCTGGGAGCTGCGGCTCTCTTCATGAGCGTCGTAGCTGCGAATCTCCTGATCGACCCGCAGGGCGTGTTCGGCACGAACATCCTTCCGCGTTCGCCCAACTTCAATTACCACTACAGGAATCTCGCTGCCTATGACGCTGCACCGGACCGCTTCGACGGCGTGCTGTTCGGCTCTTCTCGCGCCCAGGCCACTCCGCCGGCGGAGCTGTCTCGCCGCATAAACGGGGTGACCTTCGCGAATTTCTCGGTCATACGCGGAATGCTGCCGGACTTCCTGCCCGCGCTCGAATACGTCCTCGCCGACAAGGCGAAGCGAGGGCAGCGGTTGCGGGCAGTGTTTCTCCTCCTCGACATCGATACCTTCGGAGATCCCGCAGCAACCAACCGCTACATCGAGACATTGCTGCCTCAGGCCCTGAGCGGCGAAAGCGGCGTGTACTTCTGGTGGCGCAACCTGACGGCTCTTCAGGTCAGGAGCTGGCAGCGTATCCTGCGCGAGGCCCGGGTAGTGATCGAGGAGAGGGATCGTCAGGCCCCTTCGGCCATCGAGAAGGTGAAATTGGCGCTCGTCCGTATTGCAGCGCTGAGCGGCTTCGCCGCGCGCGGCTCGCAGGCAGGAAGCGACTACAACAGGCCGTTCGGACAGCGCGCGCATTTCGAAGAGCAGCTGCAGCTTCTGCAGCGCATCGCCGCGCTTTCCCGACAGAGCGGCGCCGAGCTTATCGTGGCTGTCAGTCCGCTCCATCGTGCTGTCGAGAGCCGCTACTTGCCGAAGGATCTCTCGCAAGCGCTTGATCAGGTTGCGCGCGTCACACCGCTCTGGGATTTCACCGGCGCCGACTGGCTCTCGGACGATCCGAACTATTGGATGGGCGACACCGCCCACTATTCTGCGGAGGTCGGCCGCATGATGCTCGCCCGGATTTTCGGCGACCCCATGCCGCGCGGCTGGGAGCGATTCGGCCGCTTAAGGGGAGGCTGAGGGCGTGGATTTGGTGCCGCGGTGAAGTTCGGCATTTGCTGGTCCGGGATCGACCGGCGGTAGCGGTGCGGTCCCCGCCCCTCGTCCAGAGCAGTATCCGTCCAGGTCGATCCATCACCGCCCTGTCATCCCGGGGCCCGCGAAGCGGAGCCCGGGATCGATAACCGCCGACGGTGCAGGAGGGTGCGCGACCGTACGGCGCTCGTCCTCGGCCTGCGCTGTTCATGGGTTCCGGGCTCCGCTTCGCGGCCCCGGAATAACGGTGCCATGTCAGATTCCATATGAACGGATGCTGCTCTAGCGAAAACGACCAGAAGCCGAGACGCCAACTCCGCTTCCCCCGCCGGCGAGCGGGAGGGCGATTTCGTCCACAAAAAACAGGTCGAAGCACGCGGGAGAGCGCAACGAGCTCGTGTCCGTTCTTGCCACGACCGGACGCCATCTCTACCGTCAGCCGACTAATGGCTCGGCGCGATATTTCGGGGTTTGATCGATGCTCAGAACCCTTCTCGTTCTGTTGGTAATCGCCTTCGCAACGGACGCGTTGGTGTTCAGCGGCGCCTACACGCAAGCGGCTTGGCGAGTCCTTCAGCAGTATACCGTCGAGTTGCGGGGGCCCGGCCAGAAGTCAGCCCACTGCCTCCCCCGATGCGCCGAAGTAAGCACTCGGCCGGTCCCCCCATCTGCATGTGCCGCTCCAACATGACATAGCTCCCGGGAGCGCTGACGGCTGGGCGGCGGCGCGATGGTGACCGCGCCCAAAGTCGCCCTTTACAGTCGAGCTTGGCGGTCGGAGCATTCAGCCGGCGACGGGCCCCGCAACGGAGCCCAGCCTGCGAGGGAGGGCGTCATGGCAGGTGTGGGAAGACTGTGCCTTGCGGTAGTCGGCTCTGCGTTCTTCGTTTCGTCCGGCGTTGCGGCTGACGGCAAGCTAACGGCCGGCGATATCCAGAAGCAGGTCATCGGGAAGACCTGGGCGAGCAAGACGAGGAGCGGAAAGCCATTCACGGTCGTCTGGAAGCAAGGCGGAGCCGGCGTGATGACGATCCAGTCCATGGCCGCCCCTCTTCCGGCGACGTGGCAGCTGAGCGGGGACGACATGTGCTGGACGGTTCCGGGCGAGCCGCTCGAATGCAGCAGCGTCACCGCCCAGGGCAAGAGCCTTGTCTTCAAGGACGCGAAGTCCGGCAGTGTGAATAACGTCTATACCGCGCGGTAGACTCTGCAGCAGCAAAGCCAGTCGCCCCGGCCGGCGCTCGACCGGCGCGCCAGCGCATCTCGTTCAGGCGGCTCCCGGTCATGCCTCCGTGGTCACGACCGGCGGCCATCTGCATGCCCGGCCGACCGACAGCTCGGCGCGGCATCTCGGGCCTGATACGCAGGCGGCCACGCGGACGCCCGGGATCGTCCCGTGCTATGATACGACTGATGAAAACGCTTCTCGCTTCGATCGCGCTCGCCTCTCTCGCGATGAGCGCCCAGGCTGCGACCTGGGAAGATCAAAGCCGCCGCGACAAGGTCGATGGCCCGGTCGCGATGTTCGTATCGGACGCCGACAAGCACGATATGACCCTCCCCTACGAGGGCAATTCGGTTTCGCTCATCATGCGCGGCATCAAGGGGAAGCGCGAATTGTTTGTCAGCTTCGGGCGCTATCTCTGCAACAACCCGCGCGCGCCTTCGACCTTTGCCTGGGTCGTGAACAACGGCAAAGTCAACGAGGCGACGACGGGGGTGCTGTCCTCGGCCGACTCGACGACGGTCTTTCTGCAGGGGAAGACGCTCGACGCCTTCGCCAAGGACCTCGCCGAGGCGACGGTGCTCGATCTTCGATTCAGTGACTTCTGCGGCAATGTCATCAACGCAAAATGGACTTTCCCGGCGCCGGGTTTCAGCGAGCGCTGGAAGGCGATCACCGGCAAGCCTTGACGGAGGCGAAGCCGGCCTACGGCGCCGGAGCAGCCAAGTGTCGGCGCGCCGCCGGGGGCGCAAGAGGGGGCCCAAGATGCGGCTTCATCCCGCCTCGAGGTCGTCACGGCGAACGGTCACAGGATCATTTTCGACCGTCGGAGCGACGAGCTCGGCGACCGCGGGCAACGGCTGTTGCGTTGCTTGGAAGGGAGACAGATCATGTCCAGTATCGACCCGTCCGGGACGTTTACCCTCGGCGACCGCACCGTTAAGCGGCTCGGCTACGGCGCCATGCAGCTCGCAGGTCCCGGCGTGTTCGGGCCGCCCAAGGATCATGACGCCGCCCTGGCCGTGCTGCGAGAAGCGGTCGAAAGCGGTGTGAACCACATCGACACCAGCGACTTCTACGGCCCGCACGTCACCAACCGGATTATCCGCGAGGCGCTGCATCCCTATCCCGACGATCTCGTCATCGTCACCAAGGTCGGCGCACGGCGGGGCGAGGATAGATCGTGGATCCCGGCCTTCTCGCGCGAGGAACTGACCCGGGCGGTCCACGACAACCTGCGCAATCTGGGCCTGAATGTGCTGGACGTGGTGAACCTGCGCAGCATGTTCGACGCGCATGGGCCCGCAGAGGGGCCCCTCGAGGCGCCGCTGACGGTCCTTGCCGAACTCCAGCGGCAAGGCCTGATCCGTGGCGTCGGTCTCAGCAACGTCACCCCTACGCAGATCGCGGAAGGACGCCGGATTTGCGAGATCGCCTGCGTGCAGAACGAGTACAATCTGGCGCACCGCGATGACGATGCCCTGATCGACGATCTTGCCCGCGATGGCCTCCCCTACGTGCCGTTCTTTCCCCTCGGAGGATTCAACCCACTGCAGTCGTCCACCTTGTCCAATGTCGCTGCGCGCCTTGGCGCCACGCCCATGCAGATAGCGCTCGCCTGGCTGCTTCGCCGCTCGCCCAATATCCTTCTGATCCCCGGCACCTCGTCTGTCGCGCACTTGCGGGACAATCTCGCTGCGGCCGCCCTCGAACTGCCGGACGATGCGGTCAAGGAGCTGGATCGCATGGCGAGCATCCCGAGGTGAGCGGACGGAGCCGTCTGCAATCCGCAGCACTAGAGCAAATCCGTTCAAGATGACCCATCCCCGGGGCTGCGAAGCGGAGCCCGGGATCCATAAACGCGACGACGCGGACGGCGCGCGACGGTACGGAGACTGCGGTGTTCATGCGTTCCGGGCTCCGCTTCGCGGCCCCGGAATGACAGCGCTTGAGCTTCAATCAGCGTCGGTCCCGGTCGCTAGCCCACGTGAGCGTGCGTCAATCCATCAAGATCGCCGCCAGCCACAGCACAATCGCCACGGCACTGGCTGCCGCAGCGCACCAGGCGATCCAATTGGGCGACAGCGGCTGCCCCCGCCCCATCCGGACGGAAGCGGCGATCAGAAGGACCGCCGCGGCTGCGACGAGAAGGGTGGCGCCGGTCATTGGATCGTCTTTCCCTCGCGCTGAATGCAACGCGGGTGCCACCCGGTCCCCGGCCGCAAGAGGAGGCGAAACACGGTGGCGACCTCTCGGGTGCCGCCAGATGCCTCGGACCCGACTCGTCCGTCGTTTCTAGGGGAAGCCGTTCCCGCCCCCTTCCCAAATCAGGTTGCAGGCTCGCTCTGCGGTGAGGCGTGCGAACCGCGCGCGCGGCGGGCCCGGCGCTTCCCGCAGTTCCGACGAACCGCCCGGCATTTCTTGAGGAAGAACCACCCTGACAGCCTCCTGCCAAAATTCGTAGGCCCGCTGTCTCGATCCGCAAACGGACGCGGTGATCGGCTTGGGTCCAGCCTATCCGCCCGCAATTTTCGTCGTCATGTCAATGATCGGTGCGGCGGCCGCCTCCTTGACGATGGCAATCCCCCGTTCGCAGTCCTCGCGGCGCTTGTATCCTTCGGAGCTGTCGGCGATCACATTTCCATTCTGGTGCCGGAGACGCCAGCGCCAGTCGCCATTGGCTTCTCGATAAATCTCAAACCTGAGCATGGATTGAATGTCCTCTCGTGGCCAGGGAGGCCGCATGATAGCAGAGTTCGGAAGCCGGGTATGGCGGAGGCCCGAGGGCGGGCGGCGGGCACCAGCCTCTCCCTATCCTCGGATTGAACGCCGTCCCGCCAACATTGCTATCCTGCGCGAGGTCCGAGGGGCCTTACGTCAATATCCTCGCCGCCCGTGACGCCGACCGGCGGCGAGGCGGATCACCACGAGGTATGGATCGGACGGCCTAAAGTCCGACCTGCCCGAGAGCCGGATAGTCAGTGTAGCCTTTCGCGCCGCCGCCATAGAACGTCGCCTTGTCGGGCTCGTTAAGCGGCGCGCCGAGGCGAAGCCGCTCGACGAGGTCGGGATTGGCGAGGAAAGACTTGCCGAGGGCGATGAGAATCCGCGGCCCCGCTCTCGACAGCGGCGCCCGCGCCCGCGGCCGTGTAGCCGTTATTCGCGACATACGTGCCGCGGAAACGGTTGCGCAGGGCCGCATAGTCGAAGGGCTGGCCGAATTCGCGGTCGCCGCCGGTCGCCCCTTCGATCACATGGATGTAGATGGGCGCCAGCCGGTCGATCTCGCCGATGAGGTAGTCGTACACCGCCGTCGGATCGCGGTCGCTGAGGTCGTTCGCCGGCGTCACCGGCGAGAGCCGGATGCCGACGCGCTCCGCGCCGGCCTCCCCGATGACCGCATCGAGCACCTCGAGGAGGAGCCGGGCGCGGTTCTCGACGCTGCCGCCGTAATCGTCGTCGCGCTTGTTCGCGCCGTCGCGCAGGAACTGGTCGAGGAGATAGCCGTTGGCGCCGTGCAGCTCGACTCCGTCAAAGCCGGCATCGAGCGCATTGCGCGCACCCTTCCGAAACTTCTCGACGATGCCCGGCAGCTCATCCAGCCGCAGGGCTCGCGGCTCGGAGACTTCGGTAAATGCGCCGCCGAGAAAGGTCTTGGTGTTCGCCCGAATCGCAGACGGCGCGACCGGCGCGGCGCCGCCCGGCTGCAGCGAGGTGTGCGAGACGCGGCCGACATGCCAGAGCTGGAGGAAGATGCGTCCGCCGCGCGCATGCACGGCATCCGTCACTTTGCGCCAGCCTTCGATCTGCTCGGGCGAGTGGATGCCCGGCGTCCCCTCGTAGCCCTGCCCGTCGGGGCTCACCTGCGTCGCCTCGGAGATGAGAAGGCCGGCGGAAGCGCGCTGCGCGTAATACTCTGCCATCAACGGCGTCGGCACGTTGCCGGCTGCGGCGCGGTTGCGCGTCAATGGCGCCATGACGAGGCGATTCGGCAGATCGAGGGCGCCAAGCCGATAGGGCGAGAGCAGCTTGCTGACGGCGACATTCGGGCGGACGACTTCGTTCATTGCAAGATCCATCGATTGGGACGACGCGGCACCCGATATGGGCGCCGCGATCCGATTTCGCCAGACGCCATTGCGTCTCTCGCCATGCGCGGAGCGGGCGTCAGGTCCCCGGCTTGCGCACCGCATTCGCCGACCTGGACCGGCTTCGGCAGGAGACCGCGCTCGCATCTCCCCGAGCTGCGGGTCAACGGAGCGGATGCCGTGGAGGGTGTTTTGAAAGAACGACGCAAACGATATGGGCGTTGTTTCTGATTGCGGCTTCGGGCAAGGAATTTCTCGACATTCGCTCGCGAATAACAGGCGTGAAGACCACAATTCTCTCACGATCGCCTTTGGGAGAAGAGTCGTCTCGCGCAATCGCCGTTCGCCATCGAAAACTTCTCGCTGACTTGCGAATTGATCGCGGGGATCCTCGCCGCCTCGAGCAGGCGCGTTCGCCGCCCGCCGCGGTGCGCCATGTCGTGAGACATCGAAGCGCCAGAGAAGGATCGATGTCGCGCCAGAAATCATCTCGAGTGCCTCGAAACTCGCCCGTCAGCGGGTCGCCGGCTTGCCGCTCGTCCGTTCGGTCGCCGAGTGCGTGGTCAGCTGCAACTCTGCCCGCAGTTCTCCGAGCGCCTGCCGCATCCCATGAAGCTGGTCCACGAGGTGAAGGACGATATCGATCCCTTCGTCGTTCACGCCGAAGTCGCCCCGAAGCTCGCGAATGAAGCGCGCTCGCGCCGCGTCGAGATCGGTCAGAGCGGGTTGCTCGTCTCGACCCTCCGGCATGAGCCAGCGCCGCTCGATCCACAATTCCATCGTCCGTTCTTCGATGCCGGAGCGGATGAGGAACTCGGCCACGTCGATGATCATCGGACGACATCCTCTCGGGGATTGAACTGCTTGCCCGCCTCCCAGTTCTCTGCGAACGACTTCAACTCCGGATCGTTCTTCGGCAGGACGACCTTCAGCTTGACGAACTGATCGCCGCGTCCGCCGCCGTCGCGCGGTGCCCCTTTTCCCTTCAGCCGCAATGTCGTTCCTGTGTTCGATCCCGGCGGCACTGACATCGTTACGTCGCCGGTGGGCGTCGGGACGCGAATTCGCCCGCCGAGCACTGCTTCCGTCAAGGAGACGGGCATCTCGAGCGAGACATCGTCGCCGTCCCGTGAGAACCGCGCGTCCGGCAAGACTTCGATCTCGATCAGCGCGTCTCCCGGACCACCGGTACCGGCGCCCGGCTCACCCTTGCCCCTGAGACGGACGACTTGTCCCTGCACCACGTCCGGGGGAATTGTGACATCCACGGTCTCGCCCGTCGGCAGATGCAGCCGCTTGGTGGCGCCGGTGATCGAATCGGCGAATCCGATCGGCAGGCGATAATGAAGGTCTTCGCCGCGCCGGTTTGCCCTCGCCTTCGCGCTCCGGCGCAACAACTCGGCAAAGGCGTCGTCGGTGTCGGCGAAGTCCCCGAAGCCGGCCGAACTCGTGTAGGCATGCGCCGCATCCGACCCCGCAAAATCGCGGTAGTACCGGCGCTCCGGCTTGTCCGCACCGGTTTCATCGATCTCGCCCGCATCGAAGCGCCGGCGCTTCTCGGCATCCCCGAGAAGATCGTAAGCAGCGGACACGTCCTTAAATTTGGCCTCCGCGTCCTTGTCGCCCGGGTTGAGGTCGGGGTGCAGCCGCTTCGCGAGCTCCCGGTAAGCCTTCTTGATCTCCTCTGCGGGGGCGGCCCGCGCGACGCCTAGGACTTGGTACGGATCTCTCACGACGCCCTCCGGGCCTGCGCCCAGCCAGCTGGTCCGGCCTCGGCCTGCGCGGAAGCCTTCCAGCAAACAGCAACACGCACAAGTTCCGCCAAGGGAGCTCCAAAGGAGATCGCCGCATTCGCTCGCAACGCCGCCGCACGGCGCCTATTCGGCTCCCTGGGCCCTCACGATAACGCCTTGCTGTGAGGGTCAGCGCCGGGAAGCGCGGCACAAGAGGCAATCCGTTCGCAAGCAGGCGAAGCACGCTCCGGGACCAAAAAAATCGGAACAGCCTAAGCCAGGCTGAGGAAAGGGTTTGCCGCTCAAGCACTTGCTAGGTGAAAATGGTGGTGGAGCCAGGCGGAATCGAACCGCCGACCTCTTGAATGCCATTCAAGCGCTCTCCCAACTGAGCTATGGCCCCGATCCGGCCGCGGTGTCGGGATTTGACCGCGGCGAAGGTCCCGCCTGAGCGGAGGCGTCTCTATAGTCGGGACGTCTTTCCAACTCAAGCCTCCTCGTCGTCTTCGATTTCGCCGTCGATGAGGTCGGCGACATCGTCCTCGCCCTCCTCCTCTTCCTCGAGGAAGGTGTCGTCGGCGGCGTCGTCGCCGACTTCGATGTCGTCGTCGCCGACACCATCCTTGTCGGCCTCGCCGGCCTCGACCTCGTCGAGGGAGACCATCTCCGGGCCGGCCTCGACGTCCGGATCGTCCTCGGCCACCGTCGGGGCCGGCGCCGCCCGGGCGACCGCCGGCGCGGCCGCGCGGCTCGTTGCCACCGACGCCTGCACCGGAGTGCCGCATTTCGGGCAGACTGCCGGGTCCTTGTTCAGGTCGTAGAACTTCGCGCCGCAATTCAAGCAATGGCGCTTCAAGCCGAGGTCCGGTTTGGCCACGATGTCGAGCCTTGGTCAGGGGTCTCAGAAAGAGCGCTCCCGTTAGTCGCGGCATCCGGGCTTGTCAAACGCGAAATGCCGCCCTTGGCGGGCCGCCTCCGCCGAGGCGGGTGACGGCCGTGCGGGCGCGTGATACGAGCCCGCCCGGTCGGGACGCTGACGGGGAGTTCGATGCCGCACGGGGAGACGCCGTCATCACCGGTCGGGGCGCGGCGCGGCGCCGGCCTGAAAGGGCGCCTGCGGGTGCCCGGCGACAAGTCGATCTCGCACCGGGCCATCATCTTCGGGCTCCTCGCCATCGGCGAGACCCGGGTCGAGGGCCTGCTCGAGGGCGACGACGTGCTGCGCACCGCCGCGGCCTGCGGGCGCTCGGCGCCGACGTCGCGCGCGAGGCGCCGGGCCGCTGGCGCATCCGCGGCGTCGGCGTCGGCGGGCTCTCGCGAGCCGGCCGACGTGCTCGATTTCGGCAATGCCGGCACCGGCTGCGCGCCTGATGATGGGCGTCGCCGGCAGCCATCCGATCGCCGCCACCTTCGACGGCGACGCCTCGCTCCGCAAGCGGCCGATGCGGCGCATCCTCGACCCGCTCGTCGCGCATGGGGACGCAGCGTCGTCGCGAGGCCGAGGGCGGCCGCGTGCCGCTCACCCTGCGCGGGCCGCGCGAGACGGTGCCGATCGACTACGAGACCCCGGCCGCCTCGGCCCAGATCAAGTCGGCGGTGCTGCTCGCCGGGCTCAACTCGCCCGGCGTCACGACCGTGATCGAGCGCGAGGCGACCCGCGACCACACGGAGCGCATGCTGCGCCATTTCGGCGCGACGGTCCGGGTCGAGCGCACGGGCGCCGGCGGCCGCGCGCATCTCGCTCGACGGGCCAGCCGGAGCTGCGCGGCGCCGAGGTCGTCGTGCCGGCCGACCCCTCCTCGGCCGCCTTTCCCGCTCGTCGCGGCGCTGATCGTGCCGGGCTCCGACGTCACGATCGAGGGCGTGATGCTGAACCCGCTGCGCACCGGGCTCCTCGCGACGCTCGCTCGAGATGGGGGCCGACATCGAGCGCCTGAACGAGCGCGAGGACGGCGGCGAGACGGTCGCCGATCTGCGCGTGCGCGACGAGCCGCTCGACCGGCGTCGACGTGCCGCCCGAGCGCGCGCCGTCGATGATCGACGAGTACCCGATCCTCGCCGTCGCCGCCGCCTTCGCGCGCGGGCGACGACGCGGATGCGCGGCCTGCACGAACTGCGGGTCAAGGAATCGGACCGGCTCGCCGCCGTCGCGGACGGGCCTCGCGCGCCGCCGGCGTCGCCGCACCGGATCGAGGGCGACGACCTCGATCGTCGAGGGCGGCGGCGGCCGGTGCGCGGGCGGCGGCACGATCGCGACCCATCTCGACCACCGCATCGCCATGGCGTTTCTGGTGCTCGGGCTCGCCACCGCGCGAGCCGGTGACCGATCGACGACGGCGCGATCGATCGCGACGAGCTTCCCGACCTTCGTGCCGCTGATGCGCGGGCTCGGCGCCGCGTTCGACGACTGACCGGGCGGCCGGACGATGATCATCGCCATCGACGGACCGGCCGCCTCCGGCAAGGGCACCCTCGCGAAGCGCCTTGCCGGGCATTTCGGCCTGCCGCATCTCGACACCGGCCTCCTCTATCGCGCCGTCGCCCGTACCCTCATCGACCGCGGCGAGGCCCTCGACGACGGGCAGGCGGCGACGGACGCGGCCATCGCCCTCGACCTGCGCCGCCTCGACGATCCGCGCCTGCGCGGCGCCGCGATGGGCGAGGCCGCCTCGGTCGTCTCGGCCTTTCAGGGCGTGCGCGAGGCGCTGCTCGCTGCGCAGCGCACCTTCGCGAGCCAGCCGGTCGGGCGCCGTCCTCGACGGGCGCGACATCGGCACCGTCGTCTGCCCCGCGGCCGACGTGAAGCTCTTCATCACCGCCGACGCCGGAGGAGCGGGCGCGCCGGCGCCATCTCGAACTCCTCGCCCGCGGCGAGACGGCGGAGTTCGCGGTCATCCTCGCCGACATCCGCCGCCGCGACGAGCGCGACCGCAGCCGCGCCGCGGCGCCCCTCAAGGCGGCCGAGGACGCGGCGATCCTCGACACCACCGGCCTCGACGCCGGACGGCGCCTTCCACGCGGCCCTCGACATCGTCGAGGCGAGGCGGAAGGCGGTCGCCTCCCCATGACGTTGGCGCGAGACGGTTGCGCGCGCTCGTAGAAACTGTCACACTCCTCTGCGACCGATCGGCATCGATTGAGGAGACCGCGATGGTTGTGCGTTGTCTCGACCGCCTCGTCCTCGGGCTCGCGCTCCTTTTGGCGCTCGCCGTCCTCCCGGCCCGCGCCGATACGGAGGTCGATCTCGCGCTCGTGATCGCGGTCGACATCTCCTATTCGATGGATCCGGAGGAGCAGGCCCTGCAGCGCGAGGGATTTGCGCAGGCGTTCAAGTCGCCTCTCGTCCACGACGCGATCCGTCGCGGCATGCTCGGCCGGATCGCCGTCACCTATGTCGAATGGGCCGGCGCCTACGACCAGAAGGTGATCGTGCCCTGGTCGATCCTCGACAATCCCGAAATCGATCCTCGCCTTCGCCGACAAGATCGCCTCGACGCCCCTGCGCCGGGCGCAGCGGACCTCGATCTCGGGCGCCATCGACTTCTCGGTGAAGCAGATCGAGGAGAGCGGCATGGAGGCGCAGCGCCGGGTCATCGACGTTTCCGGCGACGGCCCGAACAACCAGGGCCGGCTCGTCATGCCGGCGCGGGACGAGGCCGTGGCGAAGGGCATCACCATCAACGGCCTGCCGATCATGCTGCGCCGGCCGGGCTATCTCGATATCCCGGAGCTCGACGTCTATTACCGGGACTGCGTCATCGGCGGCCAGGGCGCCTTCATGGTGCCGGTGCGGGAGCGCGACCAGTTCGTGAACGCCATCAAGACCAAGATCCTGCTCGAAGTGGCGGGGCTCGAGCCGGAGCGGGCGCTGATCCACCGCATCCAGGCGACGCCGCGGACGAATTGCCTCGTCGGCGAGAGCCAGTGGCGCGACCGCATGGGGAATTGATGGCGGCCCTCTCGGTCGCCCTGGTCGCGCACGACGCCAAGAAAGCCGCGATGGCCGATTTCGCGGCGACGCACCGGGAGATCCTCGCCCGCTACCCGCTCGTCGCCACCGGCACGACCGGCGCCCGCGTCGCCGAGCGCTGCCCGGACCTTTCCGTGACCCGCCTGAAGAGCGGGCCCCTCGGCGGCGACCAGCAGATCGGCGCCATGATCGCGGAAGGGCGGATCGGTGCCCTCATCTTCTTCGTCGACCCGCTCTCGCCGCACCCGCACGACGTCGACGTCAAGGCCCTGATGCGCCTCGCCCTCGTCTACGACATCCCGATGGCGCTGAACCGCGCAACGGCGGACCGGCTTATGACGACCTTTTTTGCAAAGGCGCCGGTCTAGTCTCTCGACCCGCTCCGCTTCGCCCTTCGCGTCGGCGGCGCCGTCAGCGGATCTTCCGGCCAGGGATGCTTCGGGTACTGGCCGCGCATGTCGGCCCTGACGCCGGCCCAGGAGCCGCGCCAGAAACCGGGCAGATCCTTCGTGATCTGGATCGGGCGCTGCGCCGGCGACAAAAGGTGCAGGACCAGCGGCACGCGGCCGCCGGCGATCGTCGGGTGCCGGTCGAGGCCGAACAGCTCCTGCACGCGCACCGCCAAGACCGGCCCCTCCTCCCCCTCATAGTCGATCGGGATGCGGGAGCCGGTCGGCACCTCGACATGGGTCGGCGCCTCGGCGTCGAGGCGGCGCTTCAGGGGCCAGGGCAGGAGGGCGTGGAGGGCTTCGCCCAAAAGGTCGGCGGAGAGGTCGGCAAGGCCCGTGCGGCCGAGGACGTGGGGCGCGAGCCAGTCCTCCACGGTCGCGCCGAGGGCGTCATCGGAGAGGTCGGGCCATTCCTCGCCTTCGGCGCGGCGGAGGAACATCACCCGGTCGCGCCATTGCGCCAGCGCTTTCGACCAGGGCCATGCCTCCACGCCGACGGCGGCGAGCCCGCGGGCGAGGGCCTTCGCCGCCTCCTCCGTCGCGGGGACGGGCAGTGGGCGCTCGGCCAGGACGAGGGCGCCGTAGCGCCGCAGGGCGCGGGCGCGCAACGCCCTGGCGGCGCGGTCGAAGGCGACCTCCGTGCGCTCCTCGACATGCGGCCCGACGGCGGCTTCGAAATCCTCTTCCGTGAGAGCGGCGGCGGCGAGGATGCGGGCGGCGCCGGCGCGCCCGGTGACCTCGGCGACGGCGAGGAGGGGCTCGCGGGCAAGGCGCTCATGCGCTTCGAGGGAGGCGCCGCGGCCGCTCGCCATCAGGAAGTCGCCCGGCTTGCCGCGGGCCTTGGCAATGCGATCTGGATAGGCGAGGGCGAGGAGCGCGCCGGCGCTTCCGGCGGTTTGCACCGCAGGCATCCCGCGCGCCGATCCGACGGCGCTCCGCGCCCAGCCTTCGGCCAGCCGCCGCATGTCCTGCGCCCGTGAGGACCGATCGCGTCGAAAGCGCTCGACGCGCTCGCCCGCGTCGACCGTGTCGCCCCCGAGGCCGCGCTCGACCAGCACCGCGGCGAGGTCGGCGGCATCCCGTGCGGAGCCTGACGTAGCGGCAGACAAAACCATGCGGGCGAGGCGCGGCGGCAGCGGCAGGTCGCGGAGCGCGCGGCCGGTCGCGGTGATGCGGCCTTCGGCATCGAGGGCGTCGAGTTCGCGCAGCAGGAGCCGCGCCTCGGCGAGGGCCGGGCCGGGCGGCGAATCGAGGAAAGCGAGCCGGGTCGGATCGGCGACGCCCCAGGCGGCGCAGTCGAGGAGGAGCGGGCTCAGATCCGCGGCGAGAATTTCCGGCCGGGCGAAGGGTTCGAGCGACCCGCTCGCGGCCTCCTCCCAGAGCCGGTAGCAGACGCCCGGCTCAATGCGTCCGGCGCGGCCGCGGCGCTGGTCGGCGGCGGCGCGGGAGACGCGCACCGTCTCGAGCCGCGTCAGGCCGAGATCCGGCTCGTAGACCGGCACCCGCGACAGCCCCAAATCGACGACGACGCGGACGCCCTCGATGGTGAGCGAGGTCTCGGCGATCGAGGTCGCGAGCACGACCTTGCGGCGGCCCGGCGGCGAGGGCGACACGGCACGGTCCTGCTCGCCGCGGTCGAGACCGCCGTAGAGCGGCGCGAGGTCGATCGCGGGATCGCTCACGCGGTCGCGCAACAGCGCCTCGACGCGGCGGATCTCGCCCTGGCCGGGGAGGAAGACGAGGACCGAGCCCGCCTCGGCGCGGAGCGCCCGCAGCGTCGCTTCGGCGACTGCCTCGTCGAGGCGGCGGTTCGGATCGCGGCCGAGATAGCGCGTCTCGACCGGGAAGGCGCGGCCCTGCGATTCGATCACCGGCGCATCGCCGAGAAGCCGCGCGACGCGGGCGCCGTCGAGGGTCGCCGACATGACGAGAAGGCGCAGATCCTCGTTGAGGCCGGATTGGGCGTCGAGGGCGAGGGCAAGGCCGAGATCGGCGTCGAGGGAGCGCTCGTGAAACTCGTCGAACAGGATTCCGGCGACGCCGTCGAGGGCCGGATCGGCGAGGATCATGCGCGCGAACACGCCCTCGGTGACAACCTCGATGCGCGTCGCCCGCGACACCTTGGAGCCGAGGCGCACGCGCAGGCCGACCGTGCCGCCGACCTCCTCGCCGAGCGTCCGCGCCATCCGGTCCGCCGCCGCCCGTGCGGCGAGCCGGCGCGGCTCGAGGAGGATGAGCTTGCGGCCCTCGGCCCAGGGCTCGTCGAGGAGCGCGAGCGGCACCCGCGTCGTCTTGCCGGCGCCGGGCGGCGCGACAAGGACCGCGTTCGGCCCGGCATTCAGGGCCTGCGCCAGGGCCGGCAGAACGTCGTCGATCGGCAGGGGGGTGTCGAAGGCGCGCATCGGGGCGTGATGGCGGATCGGCGAGCCGGCCGCAAGGGCGCGCCCACAGAGCCGTCTTCACCTTCGCGCCTTCATCCTCAGAGCGCGTGAATCGTCGCGATGCGTGGCGCGAATCCGCCTCTCCCCGCAAGCGGGGAGAGGCGGAGCCGCGCATAGGGGTTGCTTCGGACGATGCGTTCGCCGCCGCCGTTCAGAGCCGCTTCGTCATGAAGACGCGGTGATAGCCCTTCTCGACGGCGCGGTGCGTCTCGACATAGCCGAGGCTCTCGTAGAGGGCGATGTTCCCGACCATCTTGACGTTGGTGTAGAGCCTGATCGTGCGATGGCCCCGGCGGCGCGCCTCGGCATCGGCGAAGGCGAGGAGGCGGCGGCCGAGGCCGCGCCCCTGCGCCTCCGGAGCGACCGCCACGTTGTCGAGCAGAAGCGCCTCCGGCTCGTCGACGAGGACGAGAATCGCGACGAGGCGGCCGTCCTCTTCGAGGACGCGGACGCAGCCTCGCGCGATGAGGGCCGCGTAGTCGTCGCCGATCGGGCCGGGCTCGCGCCCGATCACGGCGGCCATCGGCATGTAGGCGGCGCGCACGAGCGCCGAGACGGCGGCCGCGTCCTCGGGGCGGGCGAGGCGAAAAGCGGCGCCCGCTTCAGACGTGGATGCCATGGCCGCGGAGTTCCGCCGCGAGGTCCATCGGTTCGGCGAACCGGATCGCGTGCATGCCGACGGCGCGGGCGCCCTCCACATTGGCGCGGGAATCGTCGATGAAGACGCACTCGCCGGCCTTGAGCCCGTAGCGGTCGAGGAGCAGGCGGTAGATCGCCGGATCGGGCTTCAGCACGCGCTCGTCGCCCGAGACGACAATGCCGTCGAAATCCGCGAGGAACGGGTAGCGCAGCTTCGCCTCGGCGAATTTCGGGCTCGAAAAGTTGGTGATGCAATAGGTCGGCACGCCGCTTTCGCGCAGCCGTTCCAGCACCGCGACGTTGTCCTCGAACACGCCCGACACGGTCTCATGCCAGCGCTCGTGGAAGGCGCGGATGTGGTCGGCGTGGTCCGGATGCCGGTCGACGAGGAGCGTCACCGCCTCGTCCCAGTCGCGGCCGCGGTCCTGCTCGAGGTTCCAGTCGCTGGTGCAGACGTTCGCGAGGAACCACTCCATACGGTCCGAATCGTCGAAGAGCTTGCGGTAGAGGTTGCGCGGGTCCCAGCGCAGGAGAACGTTGCCGACGTCGAAGACGACGGCGGTCGGTGTCGTATCGAGCATTCCTACCCGCCGATGTTGAAGGCCGCCAGCGCCGCCATGTTGACGATGTCGGAGTCCTTCGCGCCGAGCGAGACGATCTGCACCGGCTTGTCGAGGCCGACGAGGAGCGGACCGATCACCGTCGCGCCGCCGAGCTCCTGCAGCATCTTGGTCGAGATCGAGGCCGAGTGGAACGCCGGCATGACGAGCACGTTGGCCGGGCCGCCGAGGCGGCAGAACGGATACTGCGCCATCACGTCGCGATTGAGCGCGACGTCGGCCGCCATCTCGCCGTCATACTCGAAGTCGACGCGCTGCCGTCGAGGATGCGCACCGCCTCGCGCACCTTCTCGGCGCGCTCGGCCTTGCGGATGGCCGAAGGTCGAGAAGGCGAGCATGGCGACGCGCGGCTCGTAGCCGAGCCGGCGCGCGACGCCGGCGGCCTCGATCGGCGATCTCGGCGAGTTCCGCGCGCGCTCGGCATCTCGTGGATCGCCGTGTCGGCGACGAGGACGGTGCGGCCGCGCGCCAGGCACGATCGAGACGCCGATGACGCCGGTGCCCGGGCTTCGCGTCGATGACGCGCCGGACGTCCTCGAGCGCGATCGAATAGTTGCGGGTGACGCCGGTGACCATCGCGTCGGCATCGCCGAGCGCCACCATGCAGGCGGCGAAATGGTTGCGGTCCTGGTTGATCAGGCGCTGGCAGTCGCGGAACAGGATAGCCCTTGCGCTGCAGGCGCTCGTAGAGGAACTGCGCGTAGATCGCGTTGCGCTGCGACAGGCGCGGCATTGTGGATCTCGATGCCTTCGCGGCCTTCGAGATCGATGCCGGCGACGGCCGCCGTCTCGCGCACGCGGTCCTCGCGGCCGACCAGGATCGCCGTGCCGAGGCCCTGGTTGACGAAGGAGACCGCGGCGCGGATCACCTGCTCCTCCTCGCCCTCGGCGAAGACGACGCGCTTCGGGAACTTGCGCACGCGCTCGAAGATGCGGCTGCAGCGTGCCGGCGATCGGATCGCGCCGCGCCGAGAGCTGCGTCTTGTAGGCGCGCATGTCGACGATCGGCCGGCGCGCGACGCCGGTGTCCATCGCCGCCTTGGCGACCGCCGGCGGCACCGCGTGGATCAGGCGCGGATCGAACGGCACCGGGATGATGTAGTCGCGCCCGAAGCGCGGCCGCGCGCCCTGATAGGCGGCGGCGACCTCGTCCGGCACGTCCTCGCGGGCGAGCGCGGCGAGCGCCTGCGCCGCGGCGATCTTCATCTCCATGTTGATCGTCGTGGCGCGCACGTCGAGCGCGCCGCGGAAGATGTAGGGGAAGCCGAGGACGTTGTTGACCTGGTTCGGATAGTCCGAGCGGCCGGTCGCGATGATGACGTCGTCGCGGACTGCGGGCGACCTCCTCCGGCGTGATCTCCGGATCGGGATTGGCCATGGCGAAGATGATCGGCTTCGGCGCCATCGAGCGGATCATGTCGGCCGTGAACGCGCCCTTGACGGAGAGGCCGAAGAAGACGTCGGCGCCTTCGAGCGCCTCGGCGAGCGTGCGCGCCTCGGTCTCGACCGCATGCGCCGACTTCCACTGGTTCATGCCCTCGGTGCGGCCCTGGTAGACGACGCCCTTGGTGTCGCAGAGGATGACGTTGCTCGGCGCGAAGCCCATCGCCTTGACGAGCTCGATGCAGGCGATGCCGGCGGCGCCGGCGCCGTTGCACGACGAGCCGCGTCGTCGCCATGTCGCGGCCGGTCAGATGCAGCGCGTTGATCAGGCCGGCGGCGGCGATGATCGCGGTGCCGTGCTGGTCGTCGTGGAAGACCGGGATGTCCATCAGCTCGCGCAGGCGCTCCTCGATGATGAAGCATTCCGGCGCCTTGATGTCCTCGAGATTGATGCCGCCGAAGGACGGGCCGAGATAGCGCACCGCAGTTGATGAAGTCGTCGACGTCCTCGGTGTCGACCTCGAGATCGATCGAATCGACGTCGGCGAAGCGCTTGAAGAGGACCGCCTTGCCTTCCATCACCGGCTTCGAGGCGAGCGCGCCGAGATTGCCGAGGCCGAGGATCGCGGTGCCGTTGGAGATCACCGCGACCAGGTTGCCGCGCGTCGTGTAGTCGAAGGCGGTCGCGGGATCCTCGGCGATCGCCAGCACCGGCACGGCGACGCCCGGCGAATAGGCGAGCGACAGGTCGCGCTGCGTCGCCATCGGCTTGGTCGGCACGATCTCGAGCTTGCCCGGGCCGCCCCTGCGAATGGAAGAGCAGCGCCTCCTGGTCGGTGAAGGTCGGGCGGCTGCGGCGGATCGGGCGCTGTTCGTTCATGGTTTGGCTTTTTGCGGAGACGGGGCGTTTCCTGGCCGGGACCTTAGAGATCCGGCCCGCTTCGCTCAAGACATGTCCACAGCCCGCGCGTGCGGGGGTGGAACAGGTTTGCTAGGGTCCGGCCGATGTCCCGCCCCGCCTCCGCTCTTCCGCAAGACCATCTCGACCCCGCCGCCGCTCCGCCATCCTCCGCCTTGCGGGCGGAGGAGGCGCGGGTGACGCCGATGATGGCGCAGTATATCGAGATCAAGGCCGCCAATCCGGACTGCCTGCTGTTCTACCGGATGGGCGATTTCTACGAACTGTTCTTCGAGGACGCGGAGGTCGCGAGCCGGGCGCTCGGCATCATGCTGACGAAGCGCGGCAAGCACCAGGGCGCCGACATTCCGATGTGCGGCGTGCCGGTCGAGCGCGCCGACGACTATCTCCAGCGCCTGATCGGCCTCGGCCACCGGGTCGCCGTCTGCGAGCAGACCGAGGATCCGGCGGAGGCGAAGAAGCGCGGCGCGAAATCGGTCGTGCGGCGGGACGTGACCCGTCTCGTCACCCCCGGCACGATCACCGAGGACCGCCTCCTCGATCCCGGGCGCGCCAACCTCTTCCTGGCGATCGCCCGCCGGCGCGTGTCCGACGCGGCGCACGCCTACGGCCTTGCCGCTCTCGACATCTCGACCGGTCGCTTTTTCGTGGCCGAAACGGACGCCGCCGGCCTGCCGGCCGAAATCGCCCGATTCGAGCCCCGGGAGATCCTCCTGCCGGAGGCGATTTTCGAGGACCAGGACCTCGTCGCCCTGTGGCGCGAGACCCGGGCCGCCCTGACGCCGCTGCCGCAGGAGGGACTCGACCCGGTCTCCGCCGAGCGGCGGCTGAAGGCCTATTTTTCCGTCGCCACCCTCGACGCCTTCGGCACCTTCTCGCGCGCCGAGGTCACGGCGGCGGGCTCGGCCCTCTACTATGTCGAGAAGACGCAGCTCGACAGCCGCCCGGTCCTGCAGCCGCCTTCGCGCGAGTCCGGCGGCGCGGCGATGGCGATCGACGCGGCGACCCGGCAGAACCTCGAACTCACGCGCACCCTGTCCGGCGAGCGGGCGGGCAGCCTGCTCTCGACCATCGACCGGACCGTGACCCCGGGCGGCGCGCGGCTCCTCGCGGAGCGCCTCGCCGGGCCGCTCACCGACGTCGCGGCAATCCGGGCGCGGCACGAGGCGGTCGCCTGGCTCGTCGAGGGCAGCGACCTGCGCGAGCGCCTGCGCCGGGTGCTCAAAGGGGCGCCGGACATCGCCCGGGCGCTCTCGCGCCTCGGCCTCGGCCGCGGCGGCCCGCGCGACCTCGCCGCGCTGCGCGACGGGCTCTTCGCCGCCCGCGACCTCGGCGCCGCCATCGCCGGCGCGGCGGAGCCGCCGGAGGAGCTTGCGGCGGCAGGCGCGACCCTCGCCGCCCTCGACACGCGGCCGGCGGACGCGCTCGCCGCGGGCCTCGCGGACGAGCTGCCCCTTC
>CAVWII010000004.1:0-99861 GCA_963754975.1 uncultured Alphaproteobacteria bacterium
TCGTTGGCGCCCACGTCGAGGAAGTCGCGCGCGGCGTCGGCGAGCAGCGGGATGAGAGCGAGTTCCGGCTCGCCCGTGGCGAGCTCGCGGCGCACGAGCTGCCTCGCCCGATGGCGCGGCCCGAGCAGAGATGCGGCGATCGTCTTTGCCTTCGCGATGCCAAGCTTCATCGACAGAGGGCTCCCGTTTTGGCTGCGAGCCGCCCCCCGGCGTCTTGCAAGACTCGGGCCGGACCTTACCACCCGCTCCACGCCGCGGGGAAGGGCGGAGGTGTCCTCCCTACGCCGCTAGCCATTGCCGCAGGAAATCGGGCAGAGTGGCGGCCCCTCCGTTCTGGTCTCCCTCATGACGAATTTCGCGCTTCCGACCTACGACGACGTCGCGGCTGCCGCCCGGCGCATTGCCGGGCACGCCCACCGCACCCCGGTCCTTACCTCCCGCACCGCCGACGCGGAGCTCTCCGCCGCGCTTTTCTTCAAGTGCGAGAACCTGCAGCGCATGGGCGCCTTCAAGTTCCGGGGCGCCTACAACGCGCTGTCGCGGTTCGATGCCGCGCAGCGCCGCGCCGGCGTCGTCGCGTATTCCTCGGGCAATCACGCGCAGGCGATCGCGCTCGCAGCAAGGCTCATGGAGATTCCGGCGACCATCATCATGCCCCTCGACGCGCCGGCCGCGAAGGTCGCCGCGACGAAGGGCTACGGCGCCCGGGTGGTGAGCTACGACCGCTATACGGAAGACCGCGAGCGGATCGGCCGGGACCTTGCGGACGCGCACGGCCTGACGCTGATCCCGCCCTACGACCATGCCGACGTGATCGCCGGCCAGGGCACGGCGGCGAAGGAGCTGTTCGAGGAGGTCGGCGCCCTCGACGCTCTCTTCGTCTGTCTCGGCGGCGGCGGCCTTCTCGCCGGATCGGCCCTGTCGGCGCGGGCGCTGTCGCCGGATTGCAGGCTCTACGGCGTCGAGCCGGAAGCGGGCAACGACGGCCAGCGCTCGTTCCGCAGCGGCGAGATCGTGCACATCGAGACGCCGAAGACGATCGCCGACGGCGCCCAGACGCAGCACCTCGGCACTCTCACGTTTCCGATCATCCGGCGCGAGGTGGACGACATCCTGACCGCAAGCGACGCGGAGCTCGTCGAGGCGATGCGCTTCTTCGCGACGCGCATGAAGCTCGTCGTCGAGCCGACCGGCTGCCTCGGCTTCGCCGCCGCGCGGGCGACGAAGGAGCGCCTGCGCGGACAGCGCGTCGGCGTCCTGATCAGCGGCGGCAACGTCGACCTCGACCGCTTCGCGGCGCTGCTTGCCGCGTGACGGTCGGGCCTCAGGCAGCCTGCTTCAGCCCGAGTTCGCCCCAGATCGCGGCGAGGGAGGCGACGAGATGGTCGATGTCGGCGTCGCTGTGCAGCGGCGTCGGCGTGACGCGCAGGCGCTCGCTGCCGCGGGGAACCGTCGGGTAGTTGATCGGCTGAATGTAGATGCCGTAATGCGCGAGCAGGAGGTCGCCGATCCGCTTGCACTTTTTTGCGTCGCCGACGATCACCGGCACGATATGGCTGTCGTTTGAAAGATGCGGGATGCCGGCGCGGTCGAGGCGGCGGCGGACGGCGGCGACCCGGTCCCGGTGCCGCGCGCGCTCGGCGCCGCTCGCCTTGAGGTGACGGACGCTGGCGAGGGCGCCGGCGGCGAGAACCGGCGGCAGCGCCGTGGTGAAGATGAAGCCCGAAGCGAAGCTGCGTACGAAATCGCACAGCGCAGCGGAGGCTGCGATGTAGCCGCCCATGACGCCGAAGGCCTTGCCGAGCGTGCCTTCGATCACGGTCAGGCGATGGCTCAGGCCGTCGCGCTCGGCAATGCCGCCGCCGCGCGGGCCGTACAGGCCGACCGCATGCACCTCGTCGAGATAGGTCATGGCGCCGTGCGCCTCGGCGACATCGCAGAACGCGGCGATCGGAGCGACGTCGCCATCCATGGAATAGACGGATTCGAAGGCGACGAGCTTCGGCGCGGCGGGATCGCAGCGGGCGAGCTTGCGGTCGAGATCCTCGGGGCTGTTATGGTCGAACAGGATCTTCTGCGCCCGGCTCTGGCGGATGCCCTCGATCATCGAAGCATGGTTGCCGGTGTCGGAAAGCACGATGCAGCCCGGCATCTGCGCGGCGAGGGTGCCGAGGGCCGCCCAGTTCGAGACGTAGCCCGAGGTGAAGAGCAGGGCCGCCTCCTTGCCGTGCAGGTCGGCGAGCTCGCGTTCGAGCAGGACATGGTGATGGTTCGTGCCGGAGATGTTGCGGGTGCCGCCGGCGCCGGCGCCGGAACGGTCGAGGGCGGCGTGCATCGCGTGCAGGACATCGGGATGCTGGCCCATGCCGAGGTAATCGTTCGAGCACCAGACGGTGACCTCGACGGGCCCGCCCTCGCGGTGATGCAGCGCGCGCGGAAAGGCGCCGGCCCGGCGCTCGAGATCGGCGAAGACCCGGTAGCGGCCCTCACGACGGAGGCCCTCGAGAGCGCTGCGAAAGAAGGCTTCGTGATGCATGGTCCCCTCCCGGCGCCTCGACAGGCGCGAGAGGGGGCCGAACGGTCGCCGATCCGCTCTGCCTCCTCTCCCGCCCTTGTTCTAGGACACCCGGCCTGAAGCCGTTTGTGCCCGGCGCCACAGTCTCCTGAGATTCAGGAGGATCGTGCAACGGTGGCATGTTACGTAAAATTATCGCCGCCGCGTGTGATGCCTTTCACACGCTCTCGGGAGCGGCGTCTTCATCGTTCACGGCACCGTCAACTGCGTTTTTGGCCAGCCTTGGTGAAACACCCGGGTCCCCCGCTAAGTCTCCCGGATGGTTAATCCGTAATCGCACGTTCTTGACGAAGAAGATTTTCCCGCGTGTACTGAGTTCGATCACCTGTCAGGCCCTGCAGATTTCAGCTCGAAAGGTGTCGGCGATGTCGGACGAAGTCGGTCGGCGTCATCTCCCCGTCGGGGGCCCCCCGGACCAGCACGCAACCGTGTCGAGCGCCGCATCGGCTTCCGCCGCTGCCCAGTTCGAGATCGTCGCCGCCGACGCGCCGGCGATGCGGGCGGGCACAGTCGAGTGGGTGCCCGGGTTCGATCGCGCCGCTGCCCTTCGCGACGGCGAGGGCGCCGGCACCTACGCGGATTTCGACGGCGGCGGCCTTTTCGACCGCTTCCGCCAGCGTCGGCGCGATCTCTACGATGCGACGAGCGACGACCGGACCGTCTGCATCGATGCGACCGATGAGGCGCCCTGGTCCTGGATCTGCCAGCTCGTGGTCACCCGCAGGAGCGGCGAGCGTCACCTCAGCACGGGATGGCTCCTTTCCCCTCGCGCCGTCGTTACGACCGCGCGGTGCGTGTTCGACCCGGCCTCGGGCTGGGCGCGGAACGTCGAGGTGATTCCGGGCCTCGACGGCTCGCGACGGCCTCACGGCTCTGCGACGACCGAGCGCTTCGAGACCGTGCAGGGCTGGATCGACGGGGGCGAACAGGCTTGCGACTACGGTTGCCTTTTCCTCGACGACGACGGCTTTCCGGGGCTCGGCCATTTCGGCCTCGCCGCCCTTTCGGCGCCGCAGCCGAGCGGGGTCGTCGTCAACAGCGCCGGCTACCCGAGCGACGATCCCCGCGGAACGCAATGGTTCGACGCCGGACGCGTCTACGGCGCGAGCGATCGCAGCCTGCGCGCTGGCGCGGGTTTCGCGACCACGGCGGGAAGTCCCGTCTGGCTGCGCGCCTTTTCCGAGGGCCGCTGGCAACGGCTCGTCTGCGCCATGGTCGGCTCGGTGGAGGGGCGGAGTTTGCGCCTCGGCGGCGCGGCCCTCGACAACCTGAAGCGCTGGCGGGCGAGTGCATCCCCGGCGAGCGTCGGGTTGTCGCCGGCGGCACCGCCGCCTCCAGGCCCCTGAGACCGCGTCGACCCGAAAGTCCTTCGAAGGAGCGCAGCATGGATCCGCTCATCGCCCTTTTGCTCTCGGCCGGTCTGACGACGACCGGTCCGGCGGTTGCGAACTCTTCCCAAGCTTCGGCGCAGACGGCCGCCCTGGCCTCATGCCCGGACCAGCTGGGCGGCCGCCTCGACGCTGTCGAGGTGATCTTCCCGAAAGGCGCGAACCTTTCGAGGAGCGCCAACCTGCCCGATTTGCAAAAGCTCGCTGCGGCCATGCGCGGCAGCAACTGTCGCATTCGCATCGACGGCTATTCGGATGAAGCGGGAAGTCCGTCGGAGAAGAAGTCGATTTCGGAACGGCGGGCGACCGCGGTCCGTGACTACCTGACCGGCCAGCGGATCACGGCCGATCGGATCGAGGCCGTGGGACAGGGCGAGCGGCAGGGAAGCATGCCTTCCGAGCGGAAGCGCGTCGCGCGGGTATTGCTGACGCTGCCATAGGCCGCAGGCTGAAAAGCGATTCTGAGGAGCGTGACGATGAGCGAGTTTGCGCAGCGAGAAGCATGGAAATCCTACGACGCCAACGAGCGCGAGATGGTCGAGATCGCGTTCGGGTCTGATCGGCTCCGGGTCGCCCGTCCGACGACGGACGCCTGGCGCGCCCTTGAAGCGATCTTCGCGGCGCACGGCTACGAATTCCGGGCGGACGACACCCATGGCTATTTCCCGCGGAACGTGAAGGACACGAACGTGCGCAGCCTGCATGCGTTCGGGCTTGCCCTCGACGTCAACGCCACGACGAACCCGATGCGCATGACGCCGGACAAGCGCCCCGTGCGCTTCTCGCGGAAGCAGACGCAGCGCCAGCGCGCCCTCGACGTCATCAACCATGTCGCCGACACCGACATGACGCCGCAGATGATCGCCGACGTCCGCGCGATCCGGACGGGCAGCGGCAAGACGTTGTTCGGCTGGGGCGGCGACTGGTCGACGCGCAAGGACACGATGCACTTCTACATCGACGTGTCGCCGTCCGATCTCGCGACGGGCGTCGACCGGTCGACGGTGAGGGGAGGGGTTTTCGAGCACAGGCCGACCGACTTCGACGGCTATTCCGATAGCTCGATGGATCATCACGATCATCATCACCGGTTCCCCGGGCAGGAAGCCTGGGACCTGACGGAAGGGACACCCATGCAAGCTCAATCGACGAAGGTCCTGCGCTTTCGCACACTGCTCGACTTCATCGCCCGTCACGAAGGGACCGCCGATCGGCCGGGCGGCGGCTACGACACCTCCCTGGGTTTCGGCATTCTGACCGGGGGCGAGAAACAGCTGTCGCGGATGACCCTCGGCCAGATCGATTCCCTTCAGCGGTCGATGCTCGATCACCCGAAGAACCGCTGGAATTCCTCGGCGCTCGGCCGCTACCAGATCGTCCGCAAGACCTTGCGCGGCCTGAGGGAGGAACTGGGCCTTTCCGACTCAGAGGTATACTCGGCCGAGCTGCAGGATCGCCTTGCCGTCGCGCTCGTCGAGCGACGCGGCCGCGACGTCGTCGGACTGCGCAACGAATGGGCGAGCCTCGTCAACGTTCGCGGGAGCGACATCTTGGCGGCGTACGACGACATCTCGACGGTCGTCCATCCCGCGGAGATCGCCGTCATGCATAAGCTGCCTGTCGGTCCCATCGAGGGCCTGCAGGGCCTCTCGCCCGCCGGCTTGGAGCTCCTGGTGCAACTCGTCCAGCGGCTCACCGGCGCTGCGCCGCTAAAGACAATGTCCGAGGCGCAGGCCGTCCTCAAGCCGGGAGATCGCGGCCCGGAGGTGAAGGCGCTGCAGGAGGCGCTGAACGCGCGCGACTATCAGGTCGGCAAGATCGACGGAATCTACGGCACGTTGACGACCGCCGCCGTCGCCGCTTTCCAGGTCGACTACAAGGTCAACCCCGAGACCGTCGGTTCGGTCGATGCGGTGACCTGGGCCGCCTTGCGCGAGGCGCCCGCCCGGCCGCTCTCGCTCGAGCGCCGCAACACGACCGCCGACGATCTGCGCCGGGACGGCTCGGTGATCGTCCAGAACGCCGATCGCACGCGTCAGCTCGGCTGGCTCACGTCGATCTTCGGCGGGCTGGGGCTCGGCAACAGCGCGATCGCCAATTTCGGTCCGAGCGCCGACACGTCGAAGGAAAGCCTCGCGCGCTCCATCCTGAACTCGCAGCAGGCCCTTACCGATTTCTTCGGCGCGAGCAACCAGCAGCTCACCGGCGCGATCCAGAAGGCGCACGAGATCCTCGGCCCGGCGAGCGGCGTCGCCAAGACGTCCGGCCAGTCGGCCGTCGACGCGCTCGGCGTTCTTCTGCCGCAAGTCGTCGGCAGCCTCCTTCCCGGAGCCGGCGGTTCCCTCGTCATGCTCGGCCTCGGCATCGCGTCGCACATCTACGGGACCCGGATCGTCGACCGGCGCGTCGCGGACCAGCGCAACGGATCGAACATCGGCCCGCTCAGGCTCTGAGCGTCGCCATTCTCCTCTCCCGGCTTCAGGGGAGAGGAGAACCCGCCTTTTTCCGCGAGACGGGGCGCGTCCGCGCCGCACCACGTGCGAGCGGTCCATGTACCGGCCTCCTTGTCATTTCTCCGAGCGGCAGCCATAACTCGCGCCCCGTCGACGCGGGTGTTCCCGCATGCGCTCGGGGACGATGTCGTCTCGTTGGTCCGGCGAAGGAGCCGCTCTTGTCTGATCTTACCGCTTTTCCGATCACCGCCCGCTGGCCGGCGTCCCATCCCGACCGGCTCCAGCTCTATTCGCTGCCGACGCCGAACGGCGTGAAGGTCTCGATCATGCTCGAGGAGATCGGCCTTCCCTACGAGCCGCACACGATCAACATCGGCGCGAACGAGAGCTGGACGCCGGAATTTCTGTCCCTCAATCCGAACGGCAAGATCCCGGCGATCCTCGATCCCGACGGTCCGGGCGGCAAGCCGCTCGGCCTTTTCGAATCGGGCGCCATTCTCGTCTATCTCGCCGAGAAGACGGGCAAGCTCATCCCCGCCGACTCCGCCCAGCGCTACGAGACGCTGCAATGGGTGATGTTCCAGATGGGCGGGATCGGCCCGATGTTCGGGCAGCTCGGCTATTTCCACAAATTCGCCGGCCGCGAGATCGAGGACAAGCGGCCGCTCGAGCGCTATCGCGTCGAGTCGAAGCGCCTCCTCGGCGTCATCGAGACGCGGCTTGCCGGCCGCACCTGGATCATGGGCGAGGACTACACGATCGCCGACATCGCGATGCTCGGCTGGGTGCGCAACCTCGTCGGCTTCTACGATGCGGGCGAGCTCGTCGAATGGGGCAGCTTCAGGCTCGTCCCCGCCTGGCTCGAGCGAGGCCTCGCGCGTCCCGCCGTGCAGCGCGGCCTCGACATCCCGAAGCGGCCCTGAGGCGCGCGCCGAGCCGCTATCGCCCGCTCGCCCACTCGGTGGCGGTGCATTGATTGTAGACGAGGCTGTATGAGGCCGCGCCGTCGTGCCGTGCCTTCGCCGCCTTCAGGTCGCGCACGATATCCTGACGGGTGTCGTTGATCGCCTGCACGACGGCGCGCTCGATCGCATCCTGCCGCGTCGTCGCCTCGGCCGTCGAGGCGACGCGGAGCGGCGCCGTCTCCGTCGGCACGGCGATGGCGTTGAGCCTGCCGATGATCACGTCCCGATACGCGTGAAAGATGCGGATCGGGTCGTAGATGTGGGCGTCGACCTCATGCCGGAGCGTCGCCTGGTAGGCGCAGGAGCGGGCGGTGAAGTCGGACGTGATCGCGACGAGATAGTCGGTGAGCCGGAAATAGACGTTGGCGGATCGAGCGAAGATCGGCAGGCGTCCGTCCCGGCCGAGAGGAGCGTTGTCCCAGGCGATCGTGAACCGCGGCTTGCTCGTGACTTTCGTATAGCCGGCGCGGTCGGCCGGCCCCCCTGGCGGTCCCGGGTAGGGGCGCGAGTGATCGACCTTGATCGAAATCGCATCGTGGGTGAACGACACGTAGAACGGCTTTTTCGGCTCGGCCATGGCGACACCTGCTTGCTTGAAGGTCGGCCGGATTCTGTGCCGCGTGGGCCGGATCCGCAGTGAGCCCGCTCTCAGATGGCGCACATCCCCGAAAACAGGCGAATTCGGACCTCCCGGCCTGCCGGGAGCCGCGAGATTGCGCCTGTCGTCATTCGCCGAACACCGCCGGTTTCACTACCTTAAGACGTATTTCTGATTTAATGCAAGTTTAACTTGTATACAGCGTCCGGCTTGCGCCCGATGCGGGGGGCTTTGCAGATCGCGGCGCTTCTGTACGATCAGAAGAGCCGGACGCCGGGCCTGCGCTTCGCCGACGCAAGCGACACGCCTCAGATCGGGCCAAATGGGAGGAAAGAAATGAAGTTGCAATTGTGCAGCGGCGTCGCCGCTCTAATAATCGCGGCCGCCGCGCCGGCGGTCGCTCAGGAGACGCTGAACGTTTTCTGGGTCAAGGGATTCTACAAATCCGAAGACGACGCCCTGTTCGAGGCGGTCCGCAAGTTCGAGCAGAAGACCGGCACCAAGGTCGCCCTGTCGCAATACGCGGTCCAGGACATGATCCCCAAGACCGTGGCGGCGCTCGATTCCGGCACGCCGCCGGATGTCGCCTATGCCGACGTCTACGATTTCCAGGTCACCGGGAAATGGGCCTTCGAGGGCCGCCTCGAAGACGTTTCCGACGTAATCGAGCCGATGAAGGCGCGGTTCGCGCCGAACACGGTCGAGACGGCCTACCTCTACAATGACAAGAGCAAGAAGCGCGCCTATTACGCCTTTCCCTTAAAGCAGCAAACGATGCATATCGAGTACTGGATCGACATGCTCGAGGCGGCCGGTTTCAAGGAGAGCGACGTCCCGAAAACCTGGAAGGAGTATTGGTCCTTCTGGTGCGACAAGGTCCAGCCGGCCCACCGCAAGGCGACGGGCGCGCGCAGCTACGGCATCGGCCAGCCGCTCGGCGTCGATTCCAGCGACTCCTTCTATTCGATGCTGACCTTCATCGACGCCTACAACGTCAAGCTCGTCGACGACCAGGGCAAGCTCCTCGTCGACGATCCGAAGGCGCGCGAAGGCCTCATCGGCGCGCTCCAGGACTATACCGATCCATACGTCAAGGGCTGCGCGCCGCCCTCCGCGACGAGCTGGAAGGATCCTGACAACAACGTCGCCTTCCACAACAAGACGACGGTGCTGACCCACAACGCGACGATCTCGATCGCTGCGAAGTGGCTCGACGACATGAACAACGAAACTCTGACCGCGGAACAGCGCGCGCAGGCAAAGAAGAACTATGAGCAGCTGATCCGGACCTCCGGCTTCCCGGCGAAGCCCGACGGCAGCAAGATGGTCTATCGCACGGCGGTGAAGACCGGCGTCGTCTTCGCGGACGGCAAGAACAAGGCGAAGGCGAAGGAGTTCGTGCAGTTCCTGCTCCAGGAAGAGAACCTGACGCCCTATGTCGAGGGCGCCCTCGGGCGCTGGTTCCCGGTCACCAAGGACGCGCAGGAAAAGCCCTTCTGGCAGGCCGATCCGCACCGGCGCTCCGTCTACAACCAGTACAAGGACGGCACGGTGACGTTCGAGTTCACGAAGAACTACAAGTTCACCATCCTCAACAACGAGAACGTCTGGGCCAAGGCCGCAAACCGCGTGATCAACGAGAAGGTGCCCGTCGACAAGGCCGTCGACGAGATGATCGCCCGCATCAAGCAGGTCGCCGGCTAGGCGTCCCGGCGGCCGCCCCCTTCCGGGAGCGGCCGCCTCATCCGCAGGAGCGAGCGCATGACCTCAGCCACCGTCACGCATGCGCCGCCGATCGCGGCTCCGAAAACCGCCGAATGGTCCTCCTCCTGGCAGGTCTGGGGCGCAATCCTCATCGCGCCCTACGTCCTCGTCTTCCTGCTGTTCGTGCTCTACCCGGTGGCCTACGGCTTCTGGCTCGCGCGCGCGCCGCACAATTACGTCGAGCTGCTCGACGATCCGATCTTCGTGCGGGCGATCGGCAACACGCTCATATTCCTCATCGTCGGCGTCAATCTGAAGATGATGGTGGCGCTCGCGCTGTCGGGATTCTTCACGCAGAACCGCTGGTGGATCCGGGTGCTCGGCCTGCTCTTCATCTTGCCTTGGGCGGTGCCGTCGATCCCGACCATCCTGTCCTTCCGCTTCATGCTCAATCCCGAATGGGGCATCGTCAACCAGGTCATTTTCCGCCTCACCGGCGAGGACGGCCCGAACTGGCTCAACACGCCCTCGCTGGCGCTGAGCTTCGCGATCCTCGTCCATATCTGGAAGTCGCTGCCGTTCTGGACGCTGATCCTGATCTCGGGCCGCCTCGCGATTCCGGGCGATCTCTACGAGGCCGCCTCCGTCGACGGCGCGACGCGCCTGCAGCAATTCCGCTTCGTGACCTGGCCGTCCATGCAGACCCTCTACCTGACCTGCACGATCCTCTCGATGATCTGGACGCTCGGCGACTTCAACAGCGTCTATCTCCTCACCGGCGGCGGTCCGGCCGATCTCACGCACGTCCTCGCGACGCTCGGCATCCGCTATCTCCGGCTCGATTCGGTCAACCTCTCGATGGCGACGATCGTCTGCGCGCTGCCGTTCGTCCTCCCGCTCGTCTACGTGATGATGAAGAGGCTCTCGAAATGAAGTCTCTCTCGCTCCGCGCCGTCAGCGACGAGGCCAAGCTGCTGCTGATCGGCATCCCGGTCTTCCTGTGGACGATCCTGCCGATCTACCACCTGTTCCTGTTCGCGATCTCGCCGCGCGAGTCCGCCTTCGCCGGGAACCTTTGGCCGACGCATCCCACGCTGCGCAATTTCGAGGTCGTGCTCGGCCAAAAGCATCACTTCCTCATTCACTTCTGGGAGCAGCTCGGGAACTCGGTCATGATCGCCGTGGCGACGGGGCTCCTGACCCTCTTCGTCGCGACGGGAGCGGCCTTCGCGATCAGCCGGCTGCGGGTGCGCGGCGGCCGCCTCGTGATGAACCTCGCGCTCTTCACCTATTTCATTCCGGCGGCGTTCCTCGCCGTGCCGATGTACCGGACGATGGGCATCTACGGCCTCCTCAACAATCGCTGGTCCCTCGTCCTCGCCATGGTGACGGTGGCCTCGCCCTATGCGATCTGGGTGCTCAAACAGGCGTCCGACAAATTGCCTTACGAGCTCGACGAGGCGGCGGTGATGGACGGCGCGACGCCGCTGCAACTCTTGCGTCTCGTCTATTTCCCGTTGATGACGCCGTCCCTCGTGGCGATCGGGATCTACGCCGTGCTTCTGGCGTGGAACGAGTATCTCTACGCCTTCCTCCTGCTCTCCCGCGACACCGACATCACGCTTCCGGTCGCGCTCGGCAACTTCCTCTCGGCCGACGATTCGCCGTGGGAATTGCTGATGACCACGGGCCTGCTCTACGCCTTGCCCCCGGCCGCCATCTACTATGTCTTCCGCCGCTACATGTCGGGGGGACTCACCGCCGGCGCCGTCAAGAGCTGAGCGGCGGCGTCCTCGCCGTCGGAGGTCGGATGGAGGAGGAAAGGCCCGAGGCGCGCTCGGCGGCGGCTGTCAGTGCGGCGACGTGCGGTCCGAGATCGCCCGCGCGCGCCGATATCCCGGAGAGCCCGGCCTGAAGCAACTAAATTGACTGTCTCCGCGGAACACGCGAAACTCGGTTTCTGCTTTCCGGGAGGTGCCGCTCGGAACCCGAGCGAGCGTGGCCGGCTTGAAGACCGGCGGAATCGGCCCGGGAGCCGGAGGAGCGGGCGACGCCCATGTGCGCGAGACGTGGCCATCCTGCCGCGCGGCCGCCGGCTGCGGACGCTCCTTGCGGAGGCGTCTGAGATGCTCCCGCCCGCCGAAACGCATCGGGCAGCGCCGCTCCTAGCGGTGTCGAACGTGACCATGCGGTTCGGCGGCATCCTCGCCCTCGACGACATCTCCTTCGATCTCCGGCACGGACAGATTCTCGGCCTCATCGGCCCGAACGGAGCCGGCAAGACGACGCTCTTCAACTGCCTGAGCCGGCTCTACACGCCGTCCTCCGGCGACATCCTCCTCGAGGGACGCAGCATCCTGCGGCGCCCGGCGCACGGCATTGCCCGCATCGGCATCGGCCGCACGTTTCAGAACCTCGCCCTGTTCCGGCACCTGTCGGTGATCGACAACATCCTCGTCGGCGCGCATGCGCGCAGCCGCGGCAACTTCGCGGGCGACGCCCTGCGCCTCCCCGGCACGCGCAGGCGGGAGGCGGAACTGCGCGCGAAGGTGGAAGAGCTCGTCTCCTCGTTCGACCTCGGCCGCGTGCGCGACAGGCCCGCCGCCGGCCTTCCGTTCGGGACGCAGAAGCGGGTGGAATTGGCGCGCGCGCTCGCCGCCGAGCCGAAGCTGCTTCTCCTCGACGAACCCGCCGGCGGCCTGAACCACGAGGAGGTGGCAGGACTCGGGCGGACGATCCGCCGCATTCGCGACGAGCGCGGCCTCACCGTGCTCCTCGTCGAGCACCACATGGGCCTCGTGATGTCGGCGGCGGATACCGTCGTCGTGCTCAATTTCGGCCGCAAGATCGCCGACGGTCCGCCGCACCGCGTGCAGGACGACGCCGGCGTGATCGAGGCCTATCTCGGAGGTCGGCTGTGAGCGCGCTCCTCGAGGTGCGCGGGCTCACCGCCGCCTACGGCGAGGTGCAGGTTCTGCACGGCGTCGATCTCAGCGTCCGAGACGGCGGCGTCACGGTCCTCCTCGGCGCCAACGGCGCCGGCAAGACCTCGCTCCTGCGCGCGCTCTGCGGCATGATCGCGGCGCGGGGCGAGGTCCGCTTCGTGGGCAAGCGGATCGGCGGCCGCAGCACCGAAGACATCGTTCGTCTCGGCATCGCCCATGTGCCGCAAGGCCGCGGCACCTTCGTGCGCGTGACCGTCGAGGAGAACCTGGCCCTCGGCGCGATCTCGCGCCGGAACCGCGCCGAGATCGCCGACGACGTCGAGCGGGTCTACGCCTACTTCCCGATCCTGAAGGAGCGGCGGCGGCAGCAGGCGGGCACGCTCTCGGGCGGCGAGCAGCAGATGCTCGCGGTCGGTCGCGCCCTGATGCTGCGGCCGCGCCTCATGCTCCTCGACGAACCGTCCTTCGGGCTCGCGCCCCTCGCCGTGAGCCGCCTCTTCGAGATCCTCGCGCGGATCAACGCTGCGGACGGCGTCAGCCTCCTCATCGTCGAGCAGAACGCGGTGCTCGCGCTGGCGCTTGCCGACGAGGCCTTTCTCATCGAGACGGGGCGGATCGTCCTATCGGGACCGGCACGGGATATCCGCGAGAACGGCAGCGTTCGGCGGTCCTATCTCGGCTACTAGCGGTGTAGCGGATGGAGCTTTTTCTGCAGCAGGTTCTCGCCGGCATCGCGACGGGCAGCATCTATGCCTGCATGGCGCTTGCCGTCGTGATGATCTACCAGGCGATCGATCATCTGAATTTCGCGCAGGGCGAGATGGCGATGTTCTCGACCTTCCTCGCCTGGCAGCTCCTGCAATGGGGTATGCCCTACTGGGCCGCCTTTCTTCTTGCCGTCGCGATCTCGTTTGCCGCCGGGCTCGTCATCGAGCGCGTCGTCTTCAAGCCGATCCGGAACGCGCCGGTGCTGAGTCATGTCGTCGTGTTCATCGCGCTGTTCGCAATCCTCAACAGCCTCGCCGGCTTCATCTGGGATTTCTCGATCAAGACCTTTCCCAGTCCCTTCGGTTCCTCGCCGCTGTTCGGCTCACCCCTCCTCGGCACCCATCAGGCCGGCATGATCGCCGTGACGATCCTCGTCCTGTCGTTCCTCTACGCCTTCTTCAACACGACGCGGATCGGGCTCGCCATGCGTGCCGCCGCGAGCAATCCGGAATCGGCGCGGCTCGTCGGCATCCGGGTCGGGTGGCTCGTCGCCGTCGGCTGGGGCATGGCGGCCGCCATCGGCGCCATCGCCGGCATGCTGATCGCGCCGGTGGTGTTCCTCGAGCCCAACATGATGATCTCGATCCTGCTCTACGGCTTCGCCGGCGCCGTGCTCGGCGGCCTCACGAGCCCGGGCGGGGCGGCGGTCGGCGGCGTCAGCCTCGGCGTCATCGAGAACCTCGTCGGAACCTATGTCCCGGTCGTCGGCGGCGAGCTCAAGCTGCCGATCGCGCTCGTCGTCATCGTCGCGATGCTCGTCGTCAAGCCCGGCGGTCTCTTCGGCCGCGCCGCGGTGCAGCGGGTCTAGCCGTGGCGATCCGCGAGGAAATCGTTGCATTGCCGAGCGCCGCGATCCGCGCGCCGACACGCCCGCGCTCCTCGATCGTTCCGCTGATCGCCGTCGCCGCTGCTGCGCTCGTCGTCCCGTTCTTCGCCAAGAACTTCCTCCTGTTCCAGCTCACCCTCGTCATGGTCTATGCCATCGCGATCCTCGGCCTCAATCTGCTCACCGGGTTCAACGGCCAGTTCTCGCTCGGGCACAGCGCGTTCTATGCGATCGGCGCCTACACCGCCGCCATTCTCATGGAATTCGGCGGCGTTCCGTACGCCTGGACGCTGCCCGCGGCCGGCGCGGTCTGCTTCGTCGCCGGGTTCCTCTTCGGCCTCCCGGCCCTGCGCCTCGAAGGCCTCTATCTCGCGCTCGCGACCTTCGCGCTCGCGGTGGCGACGCCGCAACTCCTCAAGTTCTCCCTCGTCGAGCGTTGGACCGGCGGCGTCGGCGGCCTCGTCATCGTCAAGCCCGATGCGCCGTTCGGATTGCCGATGAGCCAGGATCAATGGCTCTACTGCTTCACGCTCGCGGTCGGCGCCGTCATGTACTGGGCCGCCTGCAATCTGGTCGAGAGCCGCACCGGCCGCGCCATCATGGCAATCCGCGACGATCCGATCGCCGCGCGCTGCATGGGCGTCGATGCCGCGCTCTACAAGACGCTCACCTTCGGGGTCAGCGCGCTCTATACGGGCGTGGCCGGCGCCCTCGGCGCCATCGTCGTGCAGTTCGTCGCGCCCGACAGCTTCACGTTCACGCTCTCCGTCGCGCTCCTCGTCGGCCTCGTCGTGGGCGGAGTCGGCTGGCTGCCCGGAGCCCTGTTCGGAGCGGCCTTCGTCCTCTTCGTGCCGAACGTCGCCGAGCAGATCTCGAAAGGACTGTCCGGCGCGATCTACGGCGCGATCCTGATCGCGCTCATCTACCTGATGCCGACCGGCGCCGGCGGCCTCGTCCGCGCCGCTTTCCGGTATTGGGGCCGCCTGAAGAAACGTGGCGTCATGAAGGGAGAGGAAACACCATGCGGACCACCGTGAAGACACTCAGCGCCGCCGCCGCATTCGCGGCAGCCTTCGCCATGCCCGCCGCGGCGCAGAAGAAATACGATCCCGGCGCGAGCGACACGGCGATCAGGATCGGCAACATCATGCCCTACAGCGGACCCGCCTCCGCCTACGGCCTGATCGGCAAGACGCAGGCCGCCTACTTCAAGATGATCAACGACCAGGGCGGCATCAACGGCCGGAAGATCGAGTTCATCTCCTACGACGACGGCTACAGCCCGCCGAAGACCGTCGAGCAGGCGCGCAAGCTCGTCGAGAGCGACGAGGTGCTCCTCGTCTTCCAGCCGCTCGGCACGGCGTCGAACGCCGCGATCCAGCGCTACATGAACGGCAAGAAGGTGCCGCAGCTCTTCGTTGCGACGGGGGCGACCCGATTCGGCGATGACCCGAAGACCTCGCCCTTCACCATGGGCTGGCAGCCGAACTATCAGAGCGAAGGCCGCATCTACGCGAAGTACGTCCTCGACACGAAGCCGGACGGCAAGATCGCCGTGCTCTATCAGAACGACGATTACGGCAAGGACGTGCTGAAGGGCCTCAAGGACGGGCTGCGCGACAGGACCTCGATGATCGTCGCCGAGGCGCCCTACGAAGTCACCGAGCCGACGATCGACTCGCAGGTCGTCAAGCTCAAGGCCTCCGGTGCCGACGTCTTCGTCAACGTTGCTACGCCGAAATTCGCGGCTCAGGCGATCCGCAAGGTGGGAGAGCTCGGCTGGCAGCCGCTTCACCTCCTCAACAACGTCTCGAACTCGGTCGGCTCCGTGCTGAAGCCCGCGGGCTTCGAGCACGCGAAGAACGTGCTCTCGACCGCCTACATCAAGGACGCGACCGACCCGACCTGGAAGGACGATCCCGCCCTGAAGGAATGGAACGCCTTCATGGACAAGTACTTTCCCGACGGCGACCGCAGCAGCAACTTCACCGTCTACGGCTACGCGACGTCGCAGACCCTCGTCCAGGTGCTCAAGCAATGCGGCGACGATCTCAGCCGTGAGAACGTCATGCGGCAGGCTGCGAGCCTGAAGAACCTCGCCATCGGCGCACTCCTGCCGGGCATCGTCGTCAACACGAGCCAGACCGATTTCTTCCCCATCGAGCAGATGCAGATGATGCGCTTCAACGGCGAGCGCTGGGAGCTCTTCGGCCCGGTGATCGCCGGCGAGATCGGCGGCTGAGGGGAGGGGGCGGGCGCCGGGCGATCACGTCGCCCAGTCGATCACCGCGACCTCGTGGTCGAGGATCGCGTCGACGCTGAAGATCAGGTTGCCGTCCGCGATGCGGGCGGCGACTTTCTTTCCGCCGACGCGCAGGTCGATCTCGCGCGGCGGCTTTGCGCCGGGAGCGGCGCGCAGCCGGACCTCGACCGGGCCGATCGGAACGAGTTCGCTCTGCCGGCCGGGGATGCGGGAGGTCAGGATGCGGTTGTTGAGGTGCACGATCTGGCGCGCGCCCTGCCGGTAGAGGCAGGCGGTGATAAAACCGTGGCCGCCTTCGAGCGAGAGCTTGGTGCGGCCGCCGAGCGCCCAGCGGACGGCGTTCGCGATGAGGAGCGCGTGCTCCGGATTCTCGTCCCGCGCGTAGCAGCGGTCGAGGTCCGCGACGAACCAGACGAGCTTGCCGCCGGAGGACGGCTCGCGGACCGCGATGGCCGGCAGGTCGCTGCGCGGCTGGCGCATCCAGGAGGTTTCCGGCGGATAGATCGGAAAGTCGGGAATGAAAGTCGCGAGCACCGCGACGTCGTCCTCGACGCTCACGACCGGGAGATAGCCGCCGAAGGGAATCGTGTCGGTGGTGTCGAACCCGGCAAGAACGGGATGCCGGCTACCCCGCACGGCCGGCGCGGTGGCGTCTTTCGGGCCGTCGACGCCCGCCCGCAGCTCCGGCGCAAGCCGCAGATAGGTGTGCCGCGCGCTCGTCTCGATGTTCGGATCGGGCGCGTCCTCGCCGCCGCGCGCGCCGTCCCCGCGATGCACGCCGAAGAGAGAGCCGATGGCGAAGTCGCCGCGGGAATCGCCCGACTCGAAACGAACGGTCGCCTCCGACGTGGCGATGACCGAGCCGCCCTGCCGCGCGAAGCCCTCGATGGCGGAGACCTGCGCGTCGGACATTGCGGCGACATTGGGCAGCACGAGCACGCCGAAGCGGCCCGATGCCTTCGCGATGTCGTCGGCATGGACGGGCAGGTACGTGATGCCCGCCCGGTCGAGGGCCTTCACGACGCCGCGATAGGGGCCCAGCGTGCGCTCGGCGGCGCGGCCCTGGCCGTGAAAGTCGTGGTTCGTCTGCGACCAGACGACGCCGACATCCGCCTGCGGCTCGCGGCGCACGAGGATGTCCTCGTTCGCCGCGTGCCAGCGGAAGATCGGCTCCGCCGTCGCGTATTGACGACGGTCCTCGTGCATCGCGCCGATGTGGTGCCACCAGGGCTGGATGCCGCCGGCAAAGCCGGAGGACGACCACAGCCGCACCTCCGGCGGCGGCATGCTGGCGAGGCGGAACGCGGGCGCGCCGAGCTGGTATTGCGGCGTGCTCTCCGGAATGAGCTTGTCCCAGCCGCCGACCTCGTGCAGGCGCTTGCCGGCCTCGGTGTTGTCGGAGAAGCCGTCGAGGGCGTTGCGGCGCTGATGGTCGAGCATGACGATCTCGGCCCGCGACAGGATCGCCTTGAGATCGATGAAGCGGTTGCCGTTGTTGAGGACGTCGCCGCTGATCATGCCGCTCCAGACGCAATGCTCGCCGCCGGCTTTCCGCGTCACGGAATTGTTGAAGTCCCAGAGCTCGGTCCGCCGCTCGTAGTTCCAGCGGATCCAGCGCCGGTAATTCTCGCTCGCCCAATCGTGAACCTTCGGCAGCGCGATTCCGGCCCTTGCGAAGAACTTTTCCGAACAGTTCCGGCATTGGCAGATGCGGTCGCGGGGCATGCCGGGCCAGGAATTGTCCGAGAACCCGTCGGGTCGGCTGCGCTTAATGATCTCCGTCATGATCCTCGGCAGGTACTCGCTGTAATAGGGCGAGTTGATGCAGGTGATGTACTTGTCAGCCTGGCGGTAGGGCTTGCCCTCTGCGTCGACGCAGATCCAGTCCGGATGGGCGCGATAGAAATCCTCCGCGACCCGGTTCGAATCCATGCGCGCAACCACCTTCAGGCCGACCTCCCGCGCCGAGCGCACCACATCGCCGTAGAGGTCGCGATCGCCGAGCGCGACGGCGCGGTGATGCAGCGGGAACTCGGAAGGATAATAGGCGACGATGCCGCCGGCATTGACGATGACGCCCTGCACGCGCGTCCGGCGCCAATGCTCGCGCCACCAGGCGTCATCGTAGCGCGCGGGATCGATCTCGACGAGGTTCGTCTGGCCCCAGCGCAGGGTCGTGCGGTACCACGGTTCGGAGGTCATCGGCGTCGGGTCCTTTCAAAATCTTGAACGTTCCTCGCGCGCCTCAGGCTTGCAGCGCGACCTTGTAGGGCTCGTTGGAAAGGTTTTCGCAAAGCCCCGGAGCGAGGGCGACTCCGCCGGCACCAACGGCGGTGACGTAGAATTGCAGGTGGAAGGGAGAGTGCGTGTAGCCGGCCGGAATGATTCCGATGTGGGCGTCGCCGCGCCTCGTCATCGGCGTCGAGGCCCAGCGCTCGGCCTGGTTCACGTGGCGATAATGCAGCACAAGCGCGGCGTCTTCCGTCGCGGACGCCTTCACCTCGAAGGCCTTGCCGGCCTCGAACGTCTCGGCCGCCTCGATCGCAAAGCCGCCGCTCGCGGTCGGGCGCCGCCCGTCGAGGGCGTGGATGACACGCTGCATCGCCGTGTCGGGATGCACGGTCTCGTGCGGCGGATCGCAGCGCATCGCCTGCAGGTCGACGCGTTCGATCTCGATCTCCTGCAGCCGCTTCTGCCAGGAGCCCCGCAGCCAGGTCTGCGGGCCGAAGGTGAGGTCGTCGTGATAGACGTCCCTGGCGATGTCGGCGACGCCCGCCCAGGCGAGGTGGGCGCGCTCCAGATGCGCCTCGGCCCGGTCGACGAGGAGCGAGACCTTCGAGAGGATGAACAGCTCCACCCAGACGGAGGCGCGGAATTTTTCGGCGAAGAAGCGCCCGATGCCGGAAAGGATGCCGACATCGATGGCGATGCGCTGCACCTCCGCGGAGGGGAAGCTTGCGCTGCGCTTCAGCGCGAGCAGGACCTTGTCGCAGCCGTCGGCGAGGTCCTGAAGCCAATCCGCGACGTCGAGGGGCGTGTAACGCCGTTCCGTCCGTCCGCCATGCAGCGCCTCGGCATACTCGCGCGGCGTCGCGAAGAGCTGGGGGTCGAAGGTCGGCGCGTTGCCGAAGCGGACCGGCCCATCCATGTCGCTGCCATAGGGCCGCCGGTTGCCGACGGTGCCGACCGGGAGGTTCGAGTAGATTTCCGGCCAGTAATGATTGTTCGAGGCCGAGGGCGCGTGCGTGAGGCTGATCAGCGGCAGCACGCGGCTTGCCAGCGAAAGCCCGCGCTCGCACGCCTCGGCCGCATCGCCGCAAACGCTGCGAAGGTGCCGCATCCAGGTCTCGCGGTCGGCATCGGGATGATAGAGCAGGCGGCCCCAGATGCGGTATTGGTAGGCGTGCTTCTGCCAATCGTACTTTGTCGCCAGACCTTGTTTCTGGTAGGAGAAGCGCTGCCCCGGAACGCCGGTGCCCATGCGCCCCTTGAAGGAGCCGGGCTCGCACAATTCGACGCCGTCGGAGCCGCAGAAGATCGAGCTGCGCCCATAGCCCGCCGCCATCGCCGGATCACCCCACATCAGGACCCGCTGCGTGCCCGCCCAGATGCGGTAGAGCACCTTCCAGTCGCGCTCCTTCGGCAGAAGATCGCCGTAGCTGTAGCGCAGAAACTTGCGCGAGCCCTTCGCTGAGTTTCTCGCGTTCGCTGCGCGCCACCTCGGGCGGGTATTCGCGCTCGCGGATCGCCGATTGGTGATAGGGCAGGCCCATATGCTCCGCCATGTATTTCGGCGAGGCCGCGATCGGCATGCCGGTCGCGCGGGCGATGCCGATCGTCTCGTGATCGAGGCCCTTGCCGTGCATGTCGATCTCGACCGGCCGCCCGGCGGCCGCGACACCCGCGAAGGCTTCCTTCCAGAACCCATAATCGCCCTCGGCGATGCCGCCTTCGACGTGGACGCGGAAGGTGAGGCCCGCAATCTGCGGCACCTCGCGCAAAAGGCGCGCGATCGCGTCCCGGCAATAGGGCGCGAGGTTGTCGGCGGTGACGCCGCGGACCGTGTGCGCGGCGTTCGGAACGTCGTCGAAATCGTAGCGCTGCGTCCACAGCGCGAGGTGAAAGTCGAGGCCGCGCCGCGCGGTCTCGCGGGCGATGAATTTCAAGGTCTCGAGATTGCCGTCCCGTTCCTCAGGCGTCAGCTCCTTTACGTCGATCCCGTAGCCGGGCATGTCGAGCAGGAACGGATAGGGGAAATAGAAGTAGACGTCGCTGATGTAGTTGTTGTGATAGGGATAGTTGTAGCCCATGCCGAGGGTGAGCGAGAAGCGGTTGAAGCGGTTGCCGGCGAGCATGGAAAGATACTCGTGCCAGAACTGGCGGTCGTGAAACCAGCTCTTGTCCTCCGCCTCCGAGCAGAACAGCCGCGCGATGCTGCGGATGCGCGCAGACGGCTTTTCGACGAGCGGCGGCGCCGGCCCGAAGAGGTCGCTTTTTGCGTGGCGGACGCGGTCGGCAAGCTCCGACAGCGCATAGACGAGGCCGCGCTCGTCGTAGCCCCATGCGAGGAGGCCGTCCGCCGTCGACAGAAGCGCCATCGCTTCCGGAACCCGCGGCAGCGCCACCGACGCCGCTTCCGCCGCCCGTGCCGCATCGCCGTCGTCACCGAGCGCTGCGGCGATTGTGAAACCTTGCGTGGATTCGCCGATCGTCGCCGCGACGTCGCGCAGATGCAGGGCGCGCTGCAACTCGCCCGCCGCCCAGAAAATGGGCTCGGACGCACCGCGGGCGGGAAGCAGGATCGTGACGGATGTCGGAAACGGCGGCATTCGGCAAACTCCGGAAGCTGCGCAACGCGGCGGATGAGAGGGCGCTCGTCGAGGGCGATCGTCAGCGCCGCGCCAGGGTCGCGGTAGCGCTACCAAGTCGAGCTGCGATCATCATGGCGTCCTCGTTGTCGTTCGTGGATCAGGCGGCGGTGAAGGCGGGCGCGGCTTCGGCCGCGATAATCGGGATCGGGTTCGGCCGCGCGAAATGGCAGGCGGCTTCCTGGCCCGGCGCGACGGCGCGCATCGCCGGGCGCTCCTCCGCGCAGATCGGCTGGGCCAGCGGGCAGCGGGTCCGGAAGCTGCATCCGGACGGCACGGCGGTCGGGCTCGGCACGTCGCCTTGCAGGATGATGCGGCGGTTCCTTCGGGCGATGCCGGGCTCGGGCGCGGCCGAAAGCAGAGCCTGCGAATAGGGATGCTGCGGAGCGGAGAAGATCGCGTCCTTCGGGCCTTCCTCGACGATGCGGCCGAGATACATCACCGCGACGCGCGAGGCGATGTGCCGGACGACGCGCAGGTCGTGCGAGATGAAGAGATAGGAGAGCCCCTGCTGTTCCTGAAGATCCTGGAGCAGGTTGACGATCTGCGCTTGCACGGAGACATCGAGTGCCGAGACCGGCTCGTCGGCGACGACGAAGGCGGGATCGACGCCGATGGCGCGCGCGATGCCGATGCGCTGGCGCTGGCCGCCGGAGAACTCGCGCGGGTAGCGCTGCATCAGGTCCGGCGAGAGGCCGACGCGGGTAAGCAATCGCGCGACCGTGTCGCGCCGTTCGGCCGCGTTGCGCACGAGCCCGTGCGCAACGAGGGGCTCTGCGACGATGTCGGCGACGGTGCGGCGCGGGCTGAGCGAGCCGTAGGGATCCTGAAAAATGATCTGGAGGTGACGGCGCAGCTCGTGCATTTCGCGTCGTCCGGCCGCCGCGATGTCGCGGCCGCGGAAGAGGATGCGCCCGGCAGTCGGCTCGATGAGCCGTAACAGGAGCCGGCCTGTCGTCGACTTGCCGCAGCCGGATTCGCCGACAAGGGCCAGCGTCTCGCCGCGCCCGACCGCAAAGCCGATCCCGTCGACGGCCTTCACGCCGGGCTTGCGCTGGAGGCCGAACGCCCTGCGGCGCGACGGAAAAACCTTGCTCAGCCCTTCGACGGAAAGCAGCGTCTCGGTCATGCCGCGATCCCCGCGACGGCGGCGTAGCAGGCGGCTCCATGGCGCTCGCCGACGGGAAAGAGCGGCGGCTTCGCGGCGCGGCAGACGTCCATGCGTTTCGGGCAGCGATCGTAGAAATCGCAACCCGGTCCGCGGTCCTGCGGCGAGGGCACCGCGCCGGGGATCTGATAGAGGCGTCTGCCGCCGCTTTCGGCGCTCGGGATCGAGCGCAAAAGGCCTTCGGTGTAGGGATGCGCCGGGCTCTCGAAGATGGTGGCGATGTCGGCGCTCTCGACGACGCGGCCGCAATACATCACGAGCACGCGGTCGGCAATGTCGGAGATGACGCCGAAATCGTGCGAGATCAGCACGATCGCCGTGCGCAATTGCTGGCGCAACCGCTTGAGGAGGTCGAGCACCTGCGCCTGGATCGTCACATCGAGGGCTGTCGTCGGCTCGTCGGCAATGAGGATCTTCGGGTTGCAGGCGAGCGCCATCGCGATCATCACGCGCTGGCGCATGCCGCCGGAGAATTCGTGCGGGTAGGAGGAGAGTCGCTCTTCCGGGCTCGGGATGCCGACGAGGCCGAGCATTTCGACGACGCGCGCCCGCCGCGCCGCGGGCGCCAGCGGTTCGTGCAGGAACAGGGCCTCGCCGATCTGGTCGCCGATCGTCATCACCGGATTCAAGGAGCTCATCGGCTCCTGGAAGATCATGGCGATGTCCTTGCCGCGAATCGCCGTCATCGCAGCGAGCGGCAGCGAGAGGATATCGCGGCCCTCGAGCGCGATCGTGCCCGAGGCGATGCGGCCCGCCTCCGGAACGAGGCGCAGCATGGCGAGCGACGTCATGCTCTTGCCGGAGCCGGATTCGCCGACGATGCCGATGCATTCGCCGGGCTGAAGATCGAAGCCGATGCCGTCGACGACGCGCAGAGGCGCCGCCGGCGGCCCGAACTCGACCGTGAGGTCGCGGACGCTGAGGAGCGGCTTCGTCACGCGCGCGTCTCGGGGTCGAGGACGTCGCGCACGGCGTCGCCGATCATGTTGAAGGCGAGGACGGTGATCGTGATCGCGACACCGGCGCCGATGATGGGCCAGGCGGAGCCGTACATGTTGCTGAGGCCGTCGCGGATGATGTTGCCCCAGCTCGGCTGCGGCGGCTGCGTGCCCATGCCGAGGAAGCTCAACGTCGCCTCGAGGCGGATCGCCGTGGCGATCCAGAGCGTCAGCACCACCACCACCGGGCCGGCGATGTTGGGCAGGATGTGCCGCAGGATGATGCGGGGATGGCTCACGCCGGCCGCAATCGCCGCCTCGATGAACGGCTCGTTGCGCAGGGTCAGCGTCGAGGCGCGGGCGATGCGCGCAAAGCGCGGCGCGAAGGCGATGGTCAAGACCGCAACCATCGACCAGAAGCCGGAGCTGAGGGCCGCCGCGACGAGGATGCCGAGGAGGAGCGCCGGAAAGGCCAGAAGGAGATCGACCGCCCGGCCGAGCACCCGGTCCGGCCAGCCGCCGAAATAGCCGCCGACGAGCCCCAGCGTCGTGCCGATGATGGCGGCGAGCGCCGGTGCGAGGAGGCCGAGGATGAGGGAGGTGCGCGCGCCGTAGATGATGCGCGCGAGCACGTCGCGGCCGAACTGGTCGGTGCCGAGCCAATGCTCGGCCGAGGGCGCCTCGTTGACCGCGAGCAGGCTCTGATCGACGGGATCGTAGCGGGCGATCCAGCCGGCGAAGATTGCGACGAGGACGATCGCCGCGAGGACGAAGAAGAAGAACAGGGTGAGCGGTTCGTGCGCGATGTTGCGCCAGAGCTGGCGGAGGGCGGACTGGCCGGGATCGCGGCGGGCGACCGCGACGGCGATCGTGGTTTCGGCGCCGGCCGTCACGCCGCGTCTCCGACGCGCGGATCGACCAGAGTGTAGATGATATCCATGGCGAGGTTGACGAGGACCACGAACAGCGAGAACACGACGATGCCGGCCTGAATGACCGGATAGTCGCGGGTCTCGATGGCGCCGACGAGCATGCTGCCGAGGCCGGGGCGGCCGAAGATCAGCTCGATGGCGACGGAGCCCGAGAGCGTCGAGAGGATGGAGAGGCCGAGGCCGGTGATCACCGGCAGCAGCGCGTTGCGCAGCGCGTGGCGATAGATGACGCGGCGCTCGTTCGCGCCCTTCGCGCGCGCCGTGCGGACGTAGTCCTTGCGCGCGACCTCGAGGAGCGAGGAGCGGGTCAGGCGGCTGACGAAAGCCGCCTTGATGAGGCCGAGGGCAAGCGCCGGCAGGGCGAGGTGCCAGAGCCGGTCGACGAAACCGTCGCCGCCGCCGTTGATCGGGAACCATTTCAGGTCGAGGGCAAAGACGATCAGGAGGACCGCGCCGAGGAAGAAGTCCGGCACGGCGTAGCCGGCGAGGGAGAAGACGCGCGTGGTCGAGTCGATCGCCTTGCCGCGATGGACCGCCGCTGCGACGCCCATCGGCACGGCGAGGGCGGTGCCGATAATCGTCGCGGCAATCGTCAGCTCGACCGTGTAGGGCAGGTTCAGCCGCACGAGCTGCGCGACCGAAAAGTTGTTGGCGAACGAGTTGCCGAAGCTGAACGTCGCCGCGTTGACGAGGAAGCTCAGATACTGCTGCCAGAGCGGCAGATCGAGGCCGATCTTGCGCCGGAACTCGGCAAGCTGCTCGGCGGTCGCGTGCTCCCCGAGGACGGCGAGCGCGGGATCGCCGGGCAGGATGCGCATTGCCACGAAGACGAGCGTGAGCACCAGGAACAGCGTCGGGATCGCGTCGACGATCCGAAGAGCGATGGCCCGCCACATCGCGGCCGTTGCCCGCGCGGCGCGATCAGGCGAGCACCGCCTTGTCGAGGCGCCAATAGGCGAAGCCGGACTTGACCTCGAAGCCGAGCTTCACCTTCGGATCGCGGACGATGAGGTAGCCGTTGGTGCTGATCGGGATCAGCGGCAGATCGTCAAGCACCTTGCGCTCCGCGCTCTGCACGATGGCGATGCGCTTCTCGAAATCCGGCTCGGCGCCGGCGGCGGCCAGAAGTTCGTCGATGCCGGGCATGACGACGCCGTAATGCGAATAGTTCGTGCCGCCCGAGCCGTCCGGCTTCACCTCGGCGCTCTTCGCCAGGTTGTCGGCGAGCGGCAGCGACGGCACCGGCGGATAGGCCGAGGAATTCTGCGGCAGGGTGTTCATGTCCTTGCGGTTGTTGGCGTGGAACGTCGTGTGGTCGATGACCTGCAGATTGAGGTTGACGCCGACCTTGCGCAGCAGGTCCTGCACGATCAGCATCACCGACTTGTAGTCCTCGCGCTGGCTCGTATAGGCTTCGATCGGAAGGCCGTTCGCGAAGCCCGCCTCGGCGAGGAGCGCCTTTGCCTTGTCGGGATCGAACTTGTAGCGGAACTCCGCCGGCACCGTATCGCCCGTATACCCGGCCGGGAAGCCCGGCGCGTTGAGGCCGAAGGTCCGGCGGCTGATCGGCGCCATGGCGCGGGCGATCGCGTCCCGGTCGATGGCGTAGGCGAAGGCGCGCCGGACCCGGATGTCGTCGAGCGGCTTGCGCGTCATGTTGAAATGCATGGTGAACAGGCTGCCCGGCGCCGCGACGTCGAAGAGAAGGTTTGGGTTCTTCTGCTGGATCGAGTTCGTCCAGCCGGGAGCGCGAACGCCCTCGATCATGTGCACCGTTCCCGACAGCAGCGCGAGCGTGCGCGCAGTCGTGTCGAGGATGTACATGACGTGCAGGTTCTTCGTCGCCGGCGCGCCCATGAAATAGGACGGGTTCGCCGTCATCATGATGCCCTTCGACGGGTCGGGATCGAGGCTCACGAACTGGTAGGCGCCGGTGCCGATCGGATCGCGCTGGAGGTTCTCGCCCTTCTCCATCACGGCTTTCTTGCTCAGAATGACGCAGGAATAATCCTGCACAGTGCCGCCGAGGAAGAGCGGGTCGGCCTGCTTGAGCGTCACGACAACGCCGTATTTGCCGTCGGGCTTGACGTCGGCGATGTTGTCGAACAGCGCGCGGTTGCCGCTGCCCTGCTTCGGATCGCGGGCGCGATTGAGGCTGAACACCACGTCCTCGGACGTGCACTCCCCGTAGCCCTTGTGGAATTGAACGCCTTCGCGCAGTTTGAAGGTCCAGGTCTTGCCGTCGGGCGACATCGTCCAGCTCTTGGCGAGCCGCGGTTCGAAATCCTCCGGCTTTTCGGCAAAGCGCCCGTAGGGCGAATCGACGAGCGTGTCATGAATGTGGACGATCGACCAGTTGTCGGCGCCCTGAATCGAGTTGGCCGGATCGAGGGTCCGGTTGCCGCGCGCGGCAAAGGCGATGCGGATGGTGTCGGTGGCCGATTGCGCGACGCCCGCGCGGCTGAAACCCGTCGTCCCTGCCGCAAGCGCGGCGGCCGACGTCACGAAACTCCGCCTCGTCAGAGACATGCGCTCCTCCCCTGTGATCGCCGTCGTTCGCGGAGGCGGAATGTGCGCTCTAACCCGCTCGCGCCGGCCATGCCGATCTTGCGATCTGTCGTTTGGCTGTTGACACGGTAGCGCTACCAGGATTTTGATGTCAAGCGGCGTTTTGCAGGCCTGACCGGCGTTGGCGTAAAGGGGCCGCGCCGCTACGGAAAGGGGGGAATGGTCATCGCCAGGAACGGCACGGGAACTTCGGCGCCGCGGCGCCGCAGCCGCAGCGACGGTCGTCCGACCATCGCGGATGTCGCCGCGCGCGCCGGTGTCGGCGCGATCACGGTGTCGCGCGCGCTGCGCAATCCGGAACTCGTCTCGGAGGGGCTGCGGCGCAGCATCGACGATGCGGTGCGCGAACTGAACTACATCCCGAATCTCAACGCCCGCGCGCTCGCCTCGACGCGCACGGACGTCGTCGGCGTGCTCGTGCCGTCGCTGTCGCACACCGTCTTCACCGACGTGCTGCGCGGCATCTACGACGGCGTCGACGGCACGAAGCTGCAGATCCAGATCGGCAACACGCGCTTCGACGGCGCCGCGGAAGCGCGCCTCGTCGAAGGTTTCCTGCGCCAGAAGCCGGCGGCGATGATCGTCTCCGGCACGGACCAGACTCCTGCCTGTCGGCGCATGCTCGAGGACGCCGGCTGTCCGATCGTCCAGATCATGGATATCGGTCCCGATCCGATCGACCTCATCATCGGCTTCTCGCACGAGAAGGCAGGCCGGCTGATGACGGAGCACCTGATCGAGGAAGGCTACCGGCGCATTGCCTTCCTGGGCGGCTGGATGAGCCGGCGCTCGGGCGGGCGCCTTCTCGGTTACCGGAAGGCCCTGAAGGAAGCGGGCCTGCCGGAGCCGTGCAGCGTGCACTCGATTCCGGCCGACGTCCTCGCCGCGATGGCTGCGGCGTCCGATCCCGCGGCGCGGCCCTTCTTCGAGGTCGCGCGGCCGAGTCTCGGCCGCGAGCTCTTTTCCCGCGCGCTCGCGGAGGCGCCGGATCTCGATGCCGTCTTCTGCAACAACGACGCGCTTGCCCTCGGCGTCCTGTTCGAATGCCAGGAGCGCGGCATCCGCGTGCCGGAGGACATGGGCATCGCCGGCTTCAACGATCTCGATTTCATGGAGTCCGCGCAGCCCTCGCTGTCGACCGTGCGCACGCACCGCTACCGCATCGGCCACGGCGCGGTGATGGCGATCCGCGACAAGCTGGCCGGGCGCGGCGACGACCGGCGCATCGTCGATCTCGGCGTCGAGATCATGCGCCGCCGCAGCACCGACCGCCGCGCCGCGCTCGCCAGTGACGCGCCCCGGCGTCGGCGGAAGGCGACGACGCGCTGAGGGCCAGGATTGGAGCGCAAGATTTGGAATGCGCGCCGCGCGCCGGGCCGCTACGATGGCAGCCGTCGGATGGGAGGAGCGGCGCGGTGAGGGGGATGCGAATACCGATTGCGGCCGTGCTCGCCGGCCTGTTCGGCGCCGGGGTCGGAGCCGCGCGCGCGGACGAGCCCTTCCTGCCGGAGGGCGCCTACCGGATCGCGTACCGGCTGGAACTGCCGCATGTCGAGCGCTTTGCAATCGAGAAAGTCGCAACGGTTTGCGTGCCGGGACGCGGCGTCGGCACGCCGCTCTTTCCGGTTCTCAGCGACAACACGCCATTCTCGGCGTGCCGGGCGACGAACGAGAGGCGAGACGGCGACCGCTTGAGCTACGACATCGCCTGCGAAGGCCGCGGCGCGGCGAGGGCACGGGCCGCCTATGCCCTCGCGCCGGACGGATTTCGCGCGCGCATCGACATGACCATGGGCGCGAAGAATATGACGATGTCGGAAATACAGGTCGGGCGCCGGCTCGGGAGCTGCCCGGTCGCGAGCGCCGACCGGAGGTGATGCCGCAGGCCGCATGCGCAATTCCGACGGCGATCCGACGGCCTTTGTCCTGCGCTCCTACGGGACGCGCGATGCCGAAGGCTGCGCGAGGGTCTTCGAGCGCGCCTGGAACTCGGGCCACCCCTACGCGCCGCGCACGGTCGGCGTCGACGCCTTTCTGAGCGAGTCGGCCGGTCGCGCTCTCGTCGTTGCGCAGGCGCGGGATGGGCAAATCTTGGGTTTTGCGGGCGTCCACGTGCGGGCGGGCTTCATCCACCACCTCTATGTCGATCCGGATCGTGCCGGACGCGGAATCGGGCGGGCGCTGCTGCGTGCGGGGGTCGCTCTCGCCGGCGGCCGCGCCAGCCTGAAATGCCAAGTCCGGAACGTTCGCGCGCTCGCGTTCTATCGCCGCGAGGGCTGGACGGAGGGGGAGCGCGGCGAAGCCGGCGGCGAGCCCTGGGTGCGCCTGCACAGCCCCGAAACGAAACGCCGCTGAAGGTTTGCAAGCGGGCGGCGCCGGCGCTCCGCAGGCCGGACGGCGACGGCATGTATGCCGCCTCACATCCAACCCTCCGACCATCGCCTACAAATAATGACGCGCCGTGCTCTTCGGCCGTTCCAGAGGAACTCCATGCTCGACGATCTCTCCCGCGGCCATGGCACCGAATCCGCGCCGGCCTCGACGCTCCTGAGCAAAATCCGCGACGTCGAACTCGCCCTTGACCGTCTCTTCGAGGACGCCGAGGCGCTCGGGGCGGTCGCGAACGGGCAACACGCGCCGAACAGGCCGACGACAGACGTCGAGCGCGGCCACTAGGGTCAAAACGACCGCCTCCCGCAACTCTTGTGTATCGGCGGCCGTTATTCCTTAATGGCGATGAAGATGGCTGTCGCGACGTTGCAGAGTTTCTTGACGTCGAAGCGCCGTTCGACATCGCGGATCGAGCGATAGGCATGGGGCGGAGGAAGGCATGTGGCGCTGGTTGACGGCGATCGTTGTGTTCGGTCTTGCGGGCTGCGTCGCGCGGGACCCCGGTTTGGCCCTCGCGCCGCCGGGAGCCGTCCCAATGCAGGCGCCGCCGCCGCAAGGCCCGAAACGGATCGCCGCGAACGGCGCCGGCGGCTACACCCTGCCCGACGGAACGAGCGTCCCCGCGGACTCCGACGGCGGCTTTACGCTGCCTAACGGCGCCCATGTCGCGCCCGATGGAGCCGGGGGCGTGCGACTTCCAAACGGCACGCGCTGCACCGCGGACGGAGCGGGCGGCTACATCTGCCCTTGAGCGTGAGGCGTGAGGCCGACGCCGCACGGAGGCGCCGCTCGCCGTCACGCCTGCAACAGCGTCTGAATCCGCTCGGCGAGGTCCGTCGCCCGATAGGGCTTGTAGAGAATGTCGACGTCGGGGACGACGCCGTCGCTTTCGACGTAGCCCGTGGTCAGGAGCACGCGCACGTCGGGCATCTCGCGGCGGATCAGCCGCGCGAGGTCGATGCCGGTGAGTTCGCCCGGCATTCGCACGTCCGAGAGAACGAGGCGGACCGGCCCGTTGCGGCGCAGGAGAGCGGCCGCCTCGTCGCCGGTCTCGGCCTCCGTGACCGTAAAACCGAGCGAGCGCAGCGTCGAGACCGCCACCTGCCGGACATCGGCGTCGTCCTCGACGACGAGGACGCTGCGCCCGTCACCGAAAGGCTCTGTCGTCGCCGTCGGCGCGTCGGCGCGATCGTCCGGCCGGCCCTCGGCGCGCGGCAGGAACATGCGGATCGTCGTGCCCCGGTCGACGGCGCTGTCGACCTCGATGTGACCGTGCGTCTGCTGCACGAAACCATAGACCATGCTGAGCCCCAGGCCGGTGCCCTTGCCGCTTTCCTTCGTCGTGAAGAAGGGCTCGAAGACCCGCGCCTGCACGTCCGGCGTCATGCCGATGCCGGTGTCGGCGACCGAGATCTCGACGAATGAGCCTGCCGGAGTGGATGCGCTCGCCTCACGCTCGCCGTTTCCGACGCGGATGGCGAGATCGCCGCCCTCCGGCATCGCGTCGCGGGCATTGACGGCGAGGTTGAGCAGTGCCGCCTCGAGCTGCGCGCGATCGACCTTGACCGGCCAGATGTCCGGCGCAACGTCGAGACTGGCGTTAATGCGCTCGCCGAGAGTGCGCCGCATCAACTCGAAGAGGCCCGGCATCAGTCCGGCGACGTCGATCGTCGTCGCCTGCAGGGGTTGGCGGCGGGAAAAGGCGAGCAGGCGATGGGTGAGATCGGCGCAGCGCTGCGCGCCCTCCATCGCCATGCGGGCGCGCCGCTCCGCCTTTTCGTCGCCCTCGATCGCCCGCTGCAGGAGGTCGAGGTTGCCGATGACGACGCTCAGCATGTTGTTGAAGTCGTGCGCGATGCCGCCGGTCAGGCGGCCGACCGCCTCGAGCTTGCTCGCATGGAGCAGGCTCTGCTCCATCTGCTTGCGCTCGCTGATGTCGAACCACATGCCGACGAATTCGCGCGGCCGGCCCTCCTCGTCGCGCATCAGCACCGTCTGGTCGAGGAAGTGCCGCTCGGTCTCGTCGGCGCAGCGCCAGCGGTATTCGAGCGTTGCACCCAATTCCTCGCCGAGCCGCGAGAGCTGGTCGAGCACCCGCGCGCGATCCTCCGCATCGAGGCGCGAAGACCAGAAGTCCGGCCGCTTCAGGAACGCCTCGGGCGCAAAGCCGGTGATGCGCTCGATGCTCTCGTTCGTGAAGTGCAGCTCGCGATGGCCGTCCTTGACCGACGCAGTATAGAGCGCGATCGGAAGCGATTGCAGGACGAGGGATTGCTGCTCCTCGCGCCGGCGCAAGGCCTGCTCGGTGCGAAGCTTCTCGCCGCGCACGCGCAGGTTCTCCATGAGGAGCCGGCGCTCCTCCTCCCCCTGCCGGCGGATTTCCTCGGTCTTGCGGTAGAGGTCGACGAAGACCTCGACCTTCGACTTCAGGATCAGGGGCTCGATCGGCTTGAAGACAAAATCGACCGCGCCTGCCGAATAACCCCGGAAAACGTGCAGATCGTCCTTGTTGTAGGCGGTCAGAAAGATGATCGGCACCCGCGACGATCGTGCGCGGCCGCGGATCAGGCCCGCGACCTCGTAGCCGTCGATGCGCGGCAATCTGCACGTCGAGGAGGATGACAGCGAAATCATCGGTGAGAATCTGCCGCAGGGCGGCCTCGCCGGAATCGGCAGTGACAATGTCGAGCCCCGGTGCGCTCAGCAGCTCCTCGACCGCGACGAGGTTGCGCGGATCGTCGTCGACGACGAGGATTTTGGCGGCGACGGGCTCGCTCGCATGCGCAGGGCGATGCCACCGCCGGCGCGGATCCGGTTCCGCGGGCCTCGCGTGCTCGGTCACGGCGCGTGCCCGCCGCCGGAGACGCCGAACGCCGCGGGGCCGCGATCCCGGACGACGTGAACGCTGCGCCCGAGCTGGACGCGCAGCACGGCGAGGAGCTGGTCGATGTCGACGGGCTTCGAGACGTAGTCGGTCGCGCCGGCCGCGAGGCACTTTTCGCGGTCGCCCTTCATCGCCTTCGCGGTGACGGCGATGAGCGGCAGGCCGGAACAATGCGGTCGCCGGCGGATCTCCGTCATGGTCTCGTAGCCGTCCATCTCCGGCATCATGATGTCCACGAGGACGACGTCGAGATCGGGATTGGCATCGAGGATGTCGATGCCGTCGCGGCCCGTCTCGGCGAAGAGGACGGACATGCCGTGCTGCTCGAGCGCGCTCGCGAGCGAGAAGATGTTGCGCATGTCGTCGTCGATGATGAGCGCCTTGCGGCCGTCGAGCGAGACGTCGGCGCGCCGGTCGACGACGATTTGCTCGTCGTCCGGAAGCGCCGCGATGGCCCGGTGCAGGAACAGGGCCGTGTCGTCGAGGAGGCGCTCGGAGGAGCCGGCGCCCTTGACGATCACCGTCGCGGCAACGGCCTCGAGCCGCCGCTCCTCCGCCCGCGACAGGTCCTGGCCGGTATAGATGACGACCGGGAGGTGCTCGCCGCCGCGGGTCTTGCGGATGCGCTCGATCAGCTCCGCGCCCGACAAATCCGGCAAGCCGAGATCGACGATGGCGCAGTCGAACTGCCGCGTCCCGATCGATTCGAGCGCCGCCTTTGCGGTGCCGACGCCGGTCACGTCGACGTCGCCGTCGCGCACGAGCTCGGCGATGCTAAGGCGCTGCTTCTCGTCGTCCTCGACGAGGAGGAGCTTCTTCACCGGCCGCTCGACGAAATCCCTGGTGCGGTCGAGGGCCTGCATCAGTGCGTCGCGGTCGACAGGTTTTTCGAGAAAGCCAAAGGCCCCGGCCTTGAGCCCGCGCTTCTTCTGGTCGTCGACGGAGATGACGTGGATTGGCACGTGGCGGGTGCGCGGGTCGTGCTTGAGGAGATCGAGCAGGGCCCAGCCGTCCATGTCCGGCAAGCCGATGTCGAGGGTGATGGCGTGCGGCTTGTAGCGATGCGCGAGCGCCAGCGCTGCGGCGCCGTCCATGGCGATGAGGCCGTTGAAGCCCTGCTCGCGGGCAAGTTCCAGGAGCACCGAGGCGAACATCGCGTCGTCCTCGACGATGAGGACGACGTGATCGCCGGCCGCGATCGCGTGGCGGTCGTCGGCGGAGGCCGAAAGCGCCATCGCGGCGGAGGGCTGGCGGATCGGCGGCGGCAGGGTTTCGCCGGCCCCGTTCGGCCGCGCGCCGGCGCCGGTGATCTCGTGGCTGACCGGCGGCTCGACCGGAAGGAAGAGCGTGAACGTCGAGCCGCGGCCGGGGGCGCTCGAGACGACGATCTCGCCGCCGAGAAGACGCGCGATCTCGCGGCTGATGGCGAGGCCGAGGCCGGTGCCGCCGTATTTGCGGCTCGTGGTGCCGTCCGCCTGCTGGAAGGCCTCGAAGATGATGCGCTGCTTGTCCTCGGCGATGCCGATGCCGGTGTCCGTGACCGAGAGCGCGATCCACTCGCTGCCGGCGCGCAGGGGCGAGCCCTCGGCCGAGCCGATGGCCAGCGTCACGCCGCCTTCGTCGGTGAACTTGAAGGCATTCGAGAGGAGGTTGCGCAGAACCTGCTGCAGGCGCTTCGAATCCGTGCGCACCGCCGTCGGCAGGGCCGGGTCGATCTCGACATGGAAGTCGAGCTGGCGCTCCTCGGCGATCTGCCGGAAGGTGCGCTCGAGATGATCGACGAGGTCCTCGAAGCCGACACTCGAGACTTCGAGGCTGACCGTGCCCGACTCGATCTTCGAGAGATCGAGGATGTCGTTGATCAGCGCCAGGAGGTCGGAGCCGGCCGCGTGGATCGTCTTCGCGAATTCGCGTTGCTTGTCCGAGAGGTTGCCGTCCGGGTTCTCGGTGAGCAGCTTCGACAGGATCAGGAGCGAGTTCAGCGGCGTGCGCAGCTCGTGGCTCATGTTCGCCAGGAACTGCGACTTGTAGCGCGAGGTCAGCGAGAGCTGCTCGGCCTTTTCCTCGAGGGCGGACTTCGCGACCGAGACTTCGCGGTTCTTCGCCTCGACTTCCCGCTTCTGGATTTCGAGGAGCCGCGCCTTCTCTTCGAGTTCGTCGTTCGTGCGCTGGAGCGTGTCCTGCTGCTGACGCAGCAGTTCTTCGGACTGGCGCAGCGTCGCCGCCTGCTGCTCGAGGCGGTCGTTCGTCGTCTTCAATTCCTCCTGCTGGCTCTGCAGCTCGCCCGTCAGGGACTGCGACTGCTTCAGGAGCCCCTCGGTCCGCATGTTCGCGGCGATCGTGTTCAGCACGATGCCGATCGATTCGGTGAGCTGGTCGAGGAAGGATTGATGCGTCTCCGAGAAGCGGCTGAAGGAAGCGAGCTCGATCACCGCCTTCACCTCCTGCTCGAACAGGACCGGCAGGACGATGATGTTGAGCGGCGGCGCCTCGCCGAGGCCGGACCCGATCGTGATGTAGTCGCTCGGCACGTTGGTGAGCAGGATGCGCTTCTTCTCGTAGGCGACCTGCCCGACAAGGCCCTCGCGCAGGCGGAAGCGGTTCGAAAGATGCTTGCGCTCCGTGAAGGCGTAGGACGCGACGAGGTCGAGCGCCGGATCGCCGTCGTCGTCGACGGTGTAGAAGACGCCGCGCTGCGCGCTGACGAGGGGCGCGATCTCCGAAAGGATCATGTTCGAGACGGTCGTGAGATCGCGCTCGCCCTGGAGCATGCGCGTGAACTTGGCGAGGTTCGTCTTCAGCCAGTCCTGCTCGGCGTTCTTCAGGGTCGTGTCGCGCAGGTTGCGGATCATCTCGTTGATGTTGTCCTTGAGCGAGGCGACCTCGCCCGAGGCTCCGACGGTGATCGATTGCGTCAGGTCGCCCTTGGTCACGGCGGTCGCGACCTCGGCGATGGAGCGGACCTGGGTCGTCAGGTTCGCCGCGAGCTGGTTGACGTTGTCGGTGAGGTCGCGCCACAGGCCGGCGGCGCCGGGCACCCGCGCCTGGCCGCCGAGCTTGCCCTCGACGCCGACCTCGCGCGCGACGTTCGTCACCTGATCGGCGAAGGTCGCCAGCGTGTCGATCATCTCGTTGATGGTGTCGGCAAGCGCCGCGATCTCGCCTTTGGCGTCGACCGTCAGCTTGCGCTTGAGATCGCCCTCGGCGACGGCGGTGACGACGCTGGCGATGCCGCGCACCTGCCCGGTGAGGTTGTTCGCCATCATGTTGACGTTGTCGGTGAGATCCTTCCAGGTGCCGGCGACGCCGCGCACCTGCGCCTGGCCGCCGAGCTTGCCCTCGATGCCGACCTCGCGGGCGACGCGGGTCACCTCCGAGGCGAAGGAGTTGAGCTGGTCCACCATCGTGTTGATGGTCGACTTGAGCTCAAGAATCTCGCCGCGCACGTCGACGGTGATCTTCTTCGAGAGGTCGCCCGTGGCGACCGCCGTCGTCACCTCGGCGATGTTGCGGACCTGGCCGGTGAGGTTCGCGGCCATCATGTTGACGTTCTCGGTGAGATCGTTCCAGACGCCGCCGACGCCGCGCACCTGCGCCTGGCCGCCGAGCTTGCCTTCGGTGCCGACCTCGCGCGCGACGCGCGTCACTTCGCCGGCGAACGAGTTGAGCTGGTCCACCATCGTGTTGATGGTCGATTTCAACTCCAGGATTTCGCCCTCGACGGCCACGGTGATCTTCTTCGAGAGGTCGCCGTTCGCGACCGCCGTCGTCACCTCGGCGATGTTGCGGACCTGGCCGGTGAGGTTCGCGGCCATCATGTTGACGTTGTCGGTGAGGTCCTTCCAGACGCCGCCGACGCCGCGCACCTGCGCCTGTCCGCCGAGCTTGCCCTCGGTGCCGACCTCGCGCGCGACGCGCGTCACCTCGCCGGCAAACGAGTTGAGCTGGTCGACCATCGTGTTGATGGTCTACTTGAGTTCGAGGATTTCGCCGCGCACGTCGACGGTGATCTTCTTGGAGAGATCGCCGTTCGCGACCGCCGTCGTGACGTCGGCGATGTTGCGGACCTGACCGGTGAGGTTCGCGGCCATGAGGTTGACGTTGTCGGTGAGGTCCTTCCAGGTGCCGGCGACGCCCTCGACCCGCGCCTGCCCGCCGAGCTTGCCTTCCGAGCCGACCTCGCGCGCGACGCGCGTCACCTCCGAGGCGAAGGAGTTGAGCTGGTCCACCATCGTGTTGATGGTGTTCTTCAGTTCCAGGATCTCGCCGCGCACCTCGACGGTGATCTTCTTCGAGAGGTCGCCGTTCGCGACCGCGGTCGTCACCTCGGCGATGTTGCGGACCTGGCCGGTGAGGTTCGCGGCCATGAGGTTGACGTTGTCGGTGAGGTCCTTCCAGGTGCCGGCGACGCCGCGCACCTGCGCCTGGCCGCCGAGCTTGCCTTCGGAGCCGACCTCGCGGGCGACGCGCGTCACCTCCGAGGCGAAGGAGTTGAGCTGGTCCACCATCGTGTTGATGGTGTTCTTCAGTTCCAGAATCTCGCCGCGCACCTCGACGGTGATCTTCTTCGAGAGGTCGCCGTTCGCGACCGCGGTCGTGACGTCGGCGATGTTGCGGACCTGTCCGGTGAGGTTCGCCGCCATCATGTTGACGTTCTCGGTCAGGTCGCGCCAGACGCCGCCGACGCCCGCAACCTGCGCCTGTCCGCCGAGCTTGCCTTCATTGCCGACCTCGCGCGCGACGCGCGTCACCTCGGACGCGAAGGAGTTGAGCTGGTCGACCATCGTGTTGATGGTCGATTTCAGGGCCAGGATCTCGCCCTTGACGTCGACGGTGATCTTCTTCGAGAGGTCGCCGCGGGCGACGGCGGTCGTGACCTCGGCGATGTTGCGGACCTGGCCGGTGAGGTTCGCGGCCATCATGTTGACGTTGTCGGTGAGGTCCTTCCAGACGCCGCCGACGCCGCGCACCTGCGCCTGTCCGCCGAGCTTGCCTTCGGAGCCGACCTCCTTGGCGACGCGGGTCACCTCCGAGGCGAAGGAGTTGAGCTGATCCACCATCGTGTTGATGGTGTCCTTGAGTTCCAGGATCTCGCCCTTCACGTCGACGGTGATCTTCTTCGAGAGGTCGCCGTTGGCGACGGCGGTCGTCACCTCGGCGATGTTGCGGACCTGTCCGGTCAGGTTCGCGGCCATGAGATTGACGTTGTCGGTGAGGTCCTTCCAGGTGCCGGCGACGCCCTTCACCTTGGCCTGGCCGCCGAGCTTGCCTTCCGATCCGACCTCGCGGGCGACCCGGGTCACCTCCGAGGCGAAGCTGCCGAGCTGCCCGACCATGGTGTTCACGACCTTGCCGATGCGCAGGAACTCGCCGCGCAGGGGCCGGCCGGCGGTCTCGAGCTCGATCGCCTGCCCGAGATCGCCCTTGGCGACCGCGCCGATGACGCGGGCGACTTCGACCGTCGGTTGCACGAGATCGCCGATCATCGCGTTGACCGAATCGATGCAGGCGCTCCAGCTGCCCTTGGCGCCCGGCAGCCGCGCCCGCTCGCCGATCTGGCCCTCCTTGCCGACGACGCTTCCCATGCGGGCGAGTTCGCGGGCAAGGCCCCGGTTCAGTTCGACGATGTCGTTGAAGGCGGCGGCGATTTCGCCGTCGGCGCCGGTCAGGTCAGAGGGCAGGTCGACGGCGAAGTCGCCGTTGCGGAGCGCGCGCAAGGCCTTGAGCAGCAGCCTCGAATCGAGCTGTGCGGGAACGGTCGCGATCTGAGGCATGCAATCCCCGTGTCATCTGGCCGGGCGCGCGTGGCCCGGCTCCCCGAGAAAGCCGCCTCCGCACGGTCGTTGCGATCGGCTCTCGACGGAACGCGGCCGAAGAGAACGCCTCGCGGCAACGCTTGGTTCCTGCCTTCCCCTTCCGCTGCAGCGCAGCAAAGGCTAGCATCGCGCCCGGCTCATTCCTCCCGGAGGCTCGAACCATGACGCTCCATCGCCGCCACATCGTTACGGGGGCCCTCGCCGGCGCGGCGGCCCTCCTCGGCGGGCGCACGCAGGCGCTCGCGGCCGTCAAGCCGGATGGAAAAGCCGCCCTCATCGTCGTCGACGTGCAGAACTGCTTCCTGCCCGGCGGCTCGCTTGCCGTTAAGGATGGCGATCAGGTGATCCCTGTCATCAACCGCATCGCCGGGTCGTTCGAGAACATCGTGATGACGCAGGACTGGCACACCCCGGGGCACGTCTCCTTTGCCTCGAGCCATGCGGGCAAGAAGCCCTTCGACACGGTCGACCTGCCCTATGGGCAGCAGGTCCTGTGGCCGGACCATTGCGTCCAGGGCACGGAGGGTGCCGAACTGTCGAAGGATTTGAAGCTGCCGCGCGCCCACCTCGTCATCCGCAAGGGCTTTCACGGCGACGTCGACAGCTATTCCGCCTTCCTCGAGGCGGACAAGAAGACGAGCACCGGCCTGGCCGGCTACCTGAAGGAGCGGGGCATCGAACGCCTCTTCGTCGTCGGCCTGGCGACGGATTTCTGCGTCGCCTGGACCGCGCTCGACGGGCGCAAGGCCGGCTTCGACGTCTACGTGATCGAGGATGCCTGCCGCGGCATCGATGCCGGCGGCTCCCTCGCGAAAGCCTGGAAGGACCTGGACGGCGCCGGCATCCACCGCATCCAGTCGACGGACCTCGCCGCCTGACCTAGTCCATAGGCCGCGCGACGGGGCGAGGGGCGCCGCTCAGCCGAGGGGCGCCAGCTCCGCGTCGATGCGTTCGCGCGGGCGCGCGAGACGGCTCAGGCGCACCTGTTCGCCCGGCTCCCAGACGAACTCCGGATAGAACCGGCGCATCATCCGGGCGGTGTAGAGGGCAAGGTTGTCCGTGTCCTCGACCATCTCCCGCAGCGGCGAGCGGAAGACCGGTGCGAGGAGCCCGGCCAGCATCCCGAGCGCCGTCGCGTCGACCGCGGTCGGCCGGTCGCCCATGAGGTAGGGCTTGTCGCCGAGGATCGCGGCGAGGGACCAGAGCGTGCGGGTGCCGAGCTCGGCGATCTCCTCGTGGCTGTGCCGGCCCATGCCCTGCCCGAAAAGGCGGTCGGCGATGCGGGCCTGGACCTCCCGGCGCAGGCTCTCGCGCAAGGCCTCCGGGGCATGGTCGAAAAGGTGCGCCGGGCCGGCGGCGAAGTTTTCCGGGACGATCCAGCGGAAATACGAGGAGGCCCAGCCGAGATGGTCCTCGAGCATGCGCTCGACCGCCCAGGATTCGGCGCGCTGGCGGGCACCGAGGCCGCGGTCGAGATCGACGCCGTAGGTCCGCTCCAGATGGTCGCGGATGAATGTGGAATCGGGCACGACCGTGCCGGAATCGTCGATGTAGGGGAGTTTCCCCTTCGGCGCCCGCTCGAAGCCGGTCGGATCCTTGCGATAGGGGAGGCCGGCCATGCGCAGCTGGACCTCCGTCTTCATCACGAACGGGCTGGCTTCCGGAAGGCCGAAGCCGGGGCCGAAAACATAGAGCGTAATCATCGGAGGTCTCCGTGCGAATGGCCTCTTGTCTAATCCGGGGCTGCTGCCACCATGCTGTCAGCAGCGTTGCCGGAGGATCGCCCCATGCGCCGCGCGGACCGGCTTTTTCAGATCATCCAGGTGCTCCGGCGCTCGCGCCGGCCGGTGACCGCCGAGGCCATCGCCGCCGAGCTCGAGACCTCGAGGCGCACCGTCTACCGGGATGTCGCCACCCTGATGGGCCAGCGCGTTCCGATCCGCGGCGAGGCGGGCACCGGCTACGTGCTCGACGCCGGCTTCGACCTGCCGCCGCTGATGCTGACGCCGGACGAGATCGAGGCGGCCGTACTCGGCGCGCAATGGGTGGCCCGGCACAGCGATCCGGTGCTGGCGCGGGCGGCGAACGACCTCGTCGCGAAGCTCGCGGCCGCCGTGCCGGAGAAGCTGCGGCCCTATGTGCTGGAGCCCGGCGTCGGCAGCCACTACGGGCCGCCGAACGCCGTTGACGGGCTCGACATGGCCCAGGTCCGGGTCTGGATCCGGGCCGGCCGCAAGATCGCCCTCGACTACCGCGACGAGCAGGGGCGGCCGACCGAGCGCGTGATCTGGCCGGTCACCGTCGCCTATCTCGAAACCGTGCGCGTGCTCGCCGCCTGGTGCGAGTTGCGGCGGGACTTCCGGCATTTCCGCACCGACCGCGTCGCTGGCGCCGTGTTCCTCGACGACCGTTATCCGGAACGCCCGACGATCTTGCGGGCGCGGTGGCGCAAGACGCTCGACACGCCGGCCTTCCTGCCGACGCCCTGAACGCGCGCCGCGGCGGCCGCGAGGGCCCGCCGGAACGGGAGCGCCGGCGGCGCGGCGCCGGAGCCCTGGGCCCGCGCCTCGGCGCGCAGATTGTAGACGATGCCGGTGACGATCAGGAGCGCCCCGACGAAGACGAGCGGGTCGATCGCCTCCCCGTAGAATATGGCGCCGACGGCCGCGATGAGCGGGATGCGCATGAAGTCGATCGGCACGACGGTGACCGCGTCGCCATGGCGGAAGGCGTTGGTGAGCGCGAACTGGCCGAGGAAACCGGCGACGCAGACGCCGAGAACCGGCAACAGGTTGCCGAAATGGATCTTTTCGAGGAAGCCGCCATCGGCGCCTGCAAGGAGATTGAGCGGCAACTGCATCACGTTCATCCAGTAGAGGATGGCGATGGTCGATTCCGTGCGCGTGAGGCGCTTCGTGACGATGTTCGCGAGGGCGAAGCCGAACGCCGCCCCGAGCGGCACGACGGTGAGCGGGTCGAACGAACCCGTCTTCGGCAGCTGGACGATCAGGATGCCGGCAAAGCCGAGGCCGATGGCGACGAGGCGCGGCACCGTCAGCCGCTCGCGCAGGAAGAGGGCCGCGAGGATCGCGACGAAGATCGGGGTCGTGAACTCGAGGGTGAAGACCGTCGCGAAGGGCAGGATGGTGATCGAATAGGCCCAGGCCGCCTGGGCGCCGAAGTGGAAGGCGTTGCGGAGGGCCTGCCAGCCCATCATGCGCGGCGCGATCGCCGGCCGCAGGTCCTTCCGCACGAGAACGAGGACGAGCAGGATTGCAATTCCCGCCATGTTGCGGATGGCGAGCGTCTCGAAGACGTTGAGCGCCTTCGCAAGTTCCCGGATCGAGACCGCCATGGCGGAAAAGCTGAGGAGCACGACGCTCATCCAGAGGAGCACCCGGCGAATGTCCTGGCTGGGTTTCGCTTGGCTCATCGACGGCAACGGCTCGCTTCCGGCATCGCGTCGCCTTCGCTATCGTGCCGCCGGCAGAGATCGGCGCGACGCATGCACATCATCCTCGTCCACTGGAAGATCGCGCCCGGGCGCGAGGAGGAGTTCCTCCGCTACTGGTCGACGTCGTCCCGCGTCGGCGACCGCTCCGGACTGATCGGCGAGTTTTTGACGGCGCCGGAGGAGCCGAGCCCGTATCCCTGGATCAACTGGCCGCTCGATCCCTCCTACCGCTCGTACATCAATGTCGGCCTGTGGCGGGACGGCGCCGCGTTCCAGAGGGAGTTCGGGCAGCATATCGACGACGCGCGCCCGATGCTGCCCTTCGAGGCGCAGCGGCGAACCCGCATTCTCCTCGAGGCCAGCGCCTGGCGGATCGGCGACGGCGCCCTGCCGGCAGGGGACGCCGAAGGCGTGACCTGACAGCGTTGCCGCGCGGCCCCGCGATGCCCCCTCAGCTCCGGCCATGCGCACGATTGCCGCCTCCGTCGCGACCCTGAATTTACCTCGCTCGTCCATACGGAGTTTGCGAAGTTTTGCATACCGGCGCCGGCTTCACGTCTTCGCTGCGCGTGAAAGCCGCTCCGGCGGAGCGCGGCCGCGCTTCCGGATCCCAGGGCGTTCCCTCGCCGAAGACCTGGCGCGAGATCGCCTCTCCTCCGCAAGGGGCCAACCCCGCAACTGCGGGGCCGTGGGAGCGCGCTACTTCGGCAGGGTCTGCTTTAGCTTGAAGAGTTCCGCCCACGGGTCGCTCGTCAGATGCGCGAGGCGGGCCGGCAGGTTTGCGACGGTAAAATGGTTCGAGGTGAGGCCGGGGGAGAGTTCGTCCCAGCCGAGCGGCGTCGAGACCGGGGCATTGGCGCGGGCGCGAGTCGAATAGGCGGCCACCGCTGTCGCGCCGCGGCCGTTGCGCAGATAGTCGACGAAGATCTTGCCGTGGCGCGCGCTCTTCGTCGCCTTGCTGAGGAAGCGTCCCGGCGCGTCGCGCTCCATGGCTTCCGCGACCGCTCTCGCAAACGCCTTCACCTCGTCCCAGCCGGCTTTCGGGCGCAGGGGCACGACGACGTGCAGGCCCTTGCCGCCGGTCGTCTTCACGAAGCTATCGAGCCGCATCGCCCCGAGGCGCTGGCGCAGCTCGCGGGCGGCCGCGATGACCTCCGCCCACGGCACGTCCTCGGCCGGGTCGAAATCGAAGACGATGCGGTCGGGATGCTCGATGTCGGCGATGGTCGCGCCCCAGGGATGGATCTCCAGGACGCCCGCCTGCACCAGCGCGACGACGCCCTTGATGTCGCGCACGAGCAGCACCTCCTCCGCGCCGTCCTTGTCGGGCACGCTGTCGCGCAGGATGTGAGCGTCGAGCCCGGCCCAGGAATGCTTCTGGAAGAAGCAGCCCTTCTCCGAGCCGGACGGACAGCGCACGAGGGCGAGGGGACGCCCGACGATGTGCGGCAAAAGCCAGTCCCCGATCTCGAGATAGAACTCGGCGAGGCCCTGCTTCGTCAGGCCCTGTTCCTGCCACAGCACCCGGTCCGGATGCGTAAGCCGCACGCCGCCGACGGAGGCGGCGCGGGGAGGGGATTTCGTTGCCGCCTTGCCGGAGGACTTCGTCGCCTTCGATGCGGTTCCTTCCTTCACCACTTCGTCCGCTCCCTGGTCTTCGCGCAGGCCCTTGAAGGCCGCGGGGCGGACGAGCCCGTCGCCGGTCCGGCCGCCGAACGCGACCTCCCCGGCGAAGCACGATCCCGCCACGGAGCCGGCTTCGCCTCGGCCCTCACGATGCGAGCGCGCTTGGCGATGGCGCGCCGCCTCGCGTGGTGAGGAACGCCGCCGCGATGAGATCGCGGGTGTAGTCCTCCCGCGGGCGCTCGAAGATGACGTCGACCGGGCCGCGCTCGACGACCTTGCCGCTCTTCATCACCATGATCTCGTCAGAGAGCGCGCGCACCACGGCGAGATCGTGGCTGATGAAGAGGTAGGCGAGGCCGTGCGCGGTCTGGAGGTCGCGCAAAAGCTCGACGACCTCCTTCTGCACCGACCGGTCGAGGGCCGAGGTCGGCTCGTCGAGGACGACGAGCTTCGGATGCAGGATCATCGCCCGCGCGATGGCGATGCGCTGGCGCTGGCCACCGGAAAACTCGTGCGGGTAGCGATTGCGCCAAGCCGGGTCGAGGCGGACCTCCTCGAAGGCCTGGGCGGCGCGGCGGTCGCGCTCCTTGCGCGAGATGCTCGGCTCGTGCACGAGCAGCCCCTCGGTGACGATCTCGCCGGCCGTCATGCGCGGCGAGAGCGAGCCGAACGGGTCCTGGAAGACGACCTGCAACTCGCGCCGGAGAGGCCGCATGGCCGCCCGGTCGAGGGGCATCAGGTTGCGGTCCTCGAAGCGCAGGAAGCCCGCCGCCGGTTGCAGGCGCAGGATCGCCCGCCCGAGGGTCGACTTGCCGGAGCCGGATTCGCCGACGATGCCGACGGTCTCCCCCGCATGCACCGAGAGGCTGACGCCGTCGACGGCGCGCAGGGTATGCTTGGTGCGGTCGAAGAAGCCGCCCTTGAGCTGGAACACGACCTCGATGTTGCGCGCGTCGAGAACCATCGGCGCCTTCGCCGGCGGCGGTTCCTTGCGCCCGTGCGGCTCGGCGTCGATGAGCATGCGGGTGTAGGGATGCTGCGGCGATGAAAAGAGGTCCTGCGTCGCGCCGGATTCCACCACCTCGCCGCTCTTCATGACGTAGGTGCGGTCGGCGAAGCGCCGCACGACGCCGAGATCGTGCGTGATGAAGACGATCGACATGCCGAGGCGGCTCTTCAGGTCGGCGAGGAGGTCGAGGATGCGCGCCTGCACGGTGACGTCGAGGGCGGTCGTCGGCTCGTCGGCGATAAGCACGTCCGGGTGGTTCGCGAGCGCCATCGCGATCATCACCCGCTGGCGCTGCCCGCCGGAGAGCTCGTGCGGATAGGAACCGAGCCGGCGCTCGGGTTCCGGAATGCGCACGAGGTCCAAAAGTTCGATCGCGCGCTTGCGCGCCGCCGCCTTCGAAAGGCCGCCATGCACGGTGAGCGGCAGAGCGAGCTGCGACCCGATCCGGTAGAGCGGATCGAGGGAGGTCATCGGCTCCTGGAAGATCATCGTCAGCTTCGAGCCGCGATAGTGGTTGAGCGCGTCGGGCGACAGCCCGATCAGCTCCTCGCCGCGATAGCGGACCGAGCCCTCGGCAAAGCCGTTCGAGGCAAGCAGGCCCATCACCGACATCATGGTCTGGCTCTTGCCGGAGCCGGATTCGCCGACGATCGCGACGGTCTCGCCGGCGGCGACGTCGATGTTGACGCCCTTCACCGCCTGCACGAGGCCGTCGCCGGTGCGGAAACGGACTCTGAGGCCGCGGATTTGAAGGACGGGCTCGGCCATGGTGCGTTCCTCACCGGTCCTTGGGATCGAGGGCGTCGCGCAGGCCGTCGCCGATAAAGTTGAGGCAGAACAGGATCGCGACGAGGGTCAGGGAGGGATAGAGCAGCATCCAGGTCGAAGTCCTGGATGTTCTTGGCGCCCTCCGAGATCAGCACGCCGAGGCTGGTGTTCGGCTCCTGCACGCCGAGGCCGAGGAAGGACAGGAAGCTCTCGAGCAGGATCACCTTCGGCACGAGAAGCGTCATGAACACCACCACCGGGCCGAGGGTGTTCGGGATGACGTGCCGGCGCAGGATGCCCCTCGTGCCGACGCCGAGGGCTTCGGCCGCCTGCACGTATTCCTGCCGCTTGATCGAGAGCGTCTGGCCGCGGACGATGCGGGCCATGTCGAGCCATTCGACGGCGCCGACGGCGATGAACATGAGCACGAAATTGCGGCCGAAGAAGACGACCAGCATGATGACGAAGAAGATGAAGGGCAGGGAGTACAGGATGTCGACGACGCGCATCATGACGAGGTCGGCGCGGCCGCCGAGATAGCCCGAGGTGGCGCCGTAGAGCACGCCGATGACGATGGCGACGAAGGTCGCGAGGAGGCCGATGGCGAGCGAGATCTGCCCGGCCTTCATGGTCCGGGTGAGGAGGTCGCGGCCGTTGGCGTCAGTTCCGAACAGGAAATGCTGGCGCTCGATCGGCACCTCGACGACGAGGCGCTGGCCGTCGTTCTGCTTCTCGGCGACGACCGCTGCGCCGAAGAGATCCGAGCGCTCGAAATAGGCGAGCAGGCGCTCGTCGATCGGCCGGCTCGTGGTGCTGACGAGCGCGAGGCGCAGGGTGTCGCCGGCGACCGTCATCGCCTCGGCCTTGGCGCGCACCCGCGCCGCGATGCGCTCGACCTGCGGCGCGATCTGCGCCTCGGTCGGATAGGCGGACAGGCTCGCCGGAACACGCACGTAGTCGGGGTAGACCCGATCGAACGGGTGGCCGGTGAAGAAGGGGCCGAAAACGCAGGCGAGCGCGATGACGCCGAGGACGATCATGCTCGTCAACGTGGCGCGGTTGCGCACGAGACGGGCGCGGGCGTCGACCCAGAGCGAGCGGCCGACGACGGGGGGCTCGATCAGGGCGGCGGGAAGGGTGGCGGCGCTCTCGGCCATGGCGTCCCCTCAATCGTAGCGCACGCGCGGATCGATCACCGCGTAGAGGATGTCGACCACGAGGTTGAAGACGAGCACGAACACCGCGACGACGACCACAGTGCCCATGACGAGGGTGTAGTCCCGGTTCAGTGCGGCCTCGACGAAATAGCGGCCGATGCCGGGCAGCGCGAAGATCGTCTCGACGACGACGGAGCCCGTGAGCAGCGCGGCGGCGGCGGGACCGAGATAGGAGACGACCGGCAACGCCGCGCCGCGCAGCGCGTGGCGGACGATGACGCTCGTCGGCAGGCCGAGGGAGCGCAGGGTGCGGATGTGGTTCGAGCGCAGACTCTCGATCATCGCCGCGCGGGTCATGCGCGCGACGACGGCGATCTGCGGCAGCGACAGGGTAATGACCGGCAGGATCAGGTTCTTCGGCGAGCCGGTCCAGCCGGCGACGGGCAGGAGCGAGAGCGTCAGGCCGAAGACGATCTGCAGGACCGGCGCGACGACGAAGGTCGGGATGGTGATGCCGAAGGTGCCGAGCCCGGTCACGGCGTAGTCGACGGCGCTGTTCTGGCGGAAGGCGGCGATGGCGCCGAGGGTGCCGCCGACGACCACGGCGACGCTGAGCGCGAGGGCGCCGAGCATCATCGAGATCGGCAGGCCGCGGGCGAAGAGTTCGGCGACGGTGAAGTCGCGCATAATGAAGGACGGCCCGAAATCGCCGCGCACGATGGCGCCGAGATAGAGCAGGTATTGTTCGACGAGGGGCCGGTCGAGCTTGTAGATCTTGTTGAGGTTCTCCATCACCTTCGCCTCGAGGGGCCGCTCGAGGTCGAAGGGGCCGCCGGGCGCGAGCCGGATCAGGAAGAATGAGATCGTAATGATCAGAAAGAGCGTCGGGATGGCCGATACGAAGCGGCGCAGGATGAAGGAGAACACTGGCCTTGCCTCCGCTCGGGACGCGCTCGCGCCGATGGTGCGGCTGGGCGGTCGCTCGCGCGACCGCCCAGCCGAAGGCTCTGCCTACTTCTTCAGCTGCAGGAAGCGGGTCGGGTAGACGCCCGAGATGTTCTGGTTGAACCCGGAAAGCTTGGGCGAGATCAGGTTCTTGGTCCCGTAGTGCATGATCGGGATCCAGGGCTCGTCGGCCATGAAGATCTGCTCGGCCTTGAGGAGGTAGCCGGCGCGCTTGCCGAGATCGGTCTCCTTCGCCGCCTTGTTCTTCATGAGGTCGTCGAACTCGGCGTTCTTCCACTTGCCGTAGTTGAAGCCCTTGTTGTCGCTCTCGAGCAGGAAGAGGAAGTTCTGCGGATCGGAATAGTCGCCGATCCAGCCGTAGCGGGCGACGTCGAAGTCGCCGCCGTCGCGCAGCCACGCGAAGTGCGTCTTCGAGTCGGTGTTGATGAAGGAGGTCTCGACGCCGAGGGCCTTCCACTGGTCGGCAACGGCGATGACCGTGTTGCGGTTGTTGTCGGTCGTGTTGTAGCGGACTTCGACCTTGAGCGGCTTGCCGCCGGGGCCGTATCCGGCCTCCTTGAGCAGCGCCTTCGCCTTTTCCTCGCGGTCGATCGGCGACATCGCCTTGTAGTCGGCCTCCGCGGGCTTGCCGTAATTGCCGATGCCCGGCGGCACGAAGGAATAGGCCGGCTGCATCGTCTGGCCCCAGATCTGCTCCGCGATGAACTCGCGGTCGATGACCATCGACAGGGCCTTGCGCACGCGCACGTCGTTGAAGGGAGCCTTCGACGTGTTGACCGGGAAGGCGTAGACGCCGAGATAGGGGCCGAGCACCACCTGGTTGCCGAAGCGCTCCTTCAGCGACTTGATCTGGTCGGCCGGAATGTCGGGCAGCGAATCGAGTTCGCCCGCCTGGTAGCGGCGCACGCCCGCGGCGAGATCCGAGATCGGGTAGAACATCACCGTGTCGATCTGGACGTTCTTGGCGTCCCAGAAGTTCGGGTTCTTCACGACCTTGATGTGCGAGTTCGGCACGAACTCGGTGAGCATGTAGGCGCCGTTCGAGACGAGGTTGCCCGGCTTGACGTAGTCCTTGCCGAATTTCTCCACCGCGCCCGGATTGACCGGCAGGCCGGTCTGGTGCGTCAGGAGCTCGATGAAGTAGGGCGTCGGCTGCTCGAGCTTGATCTCGAGGGTGCGGTCGTCGATCGCCTTAACGCCGAGCTCCTCGAGCTTCGCCTGGCCCTTGCTGACCTTCTCGGCGTTGAGGATCGGGAACAGGACGTTGGCGTATTTCGCGCCGGTCTCCGGGTTCATGATGCGGCGGTAGGAGAAGACGAAGTCGGACGCCTTCACGGGATCGCCGTTCGACCATTTAGCGTTGGCGCGGAGATTGAAGCGGTAGGTCTTGCCGTCGTCGGCGAGCTCCCACTTCTCGGCGACGCCGGGGATCACCTCGCCCTTGTTGTTCTTGATCACGAGGCCTTCGTAGAGGTCGCGCATGACATGGGACTCGCCCACGGTCGAGGTCTTGTGGACGTCGAGGGTCTCGGGCTCGCCGTCGTTGCCGCGGTTGTAGACGACTTCGGCCATCGCGACGCCCGACATGAGCACCGTCGCGAAGGCGGCGCAGGCCGTTCGTTTCACCCATCCTGACATTTAGGATCTCCCCTCTCTTCTTTACGGCCCAACGGCCGAGTTTCGGTGCCGAAAGCCCGGCTCCGCCGGCCTTTGGGGCCCTTCTCGTACTTTTGGTGCATCTTTGGCCGGTCTGTCCAGCCTTGTTCCGCGATTTGGACCTGAACGCAAAATCCCGGCGCGGAACGCTCAGACCTTGCAACGAACGCTCCCGGAGCGACCGCCGGCGCGACTTTTTCTTTCCGGTGCGGGAGCCGGCTCAGCGGACCGCGCGGTCGCGCTGCGCCAGCCAGGCGGCGACGGTGCGGCGCTCCTCGACGGTCATCTCGGTGAGGTTGTTCGGCGGCATGGCGTGGGTGAGGACGCTCTGCACCAGGATCGCGTCCGCATGCCGGGCGATTTCCTCCGGCGTGTCGAGGAAGACGCCCTTCGGGGCGATGGCGACGCCCGGCCAGAGCGGCTCCCGCGCGTGGCACATCGAGCAACGCGACTGGATCGCCAGCATCGCCTCGTCGTAAGGCGCGCTCGGGGGAGGGGAGGCCGGATCGTTCGCCGCATAGGAGGCGCCCGGCTTGCCGGCGATCGAGAGCCAGATCGCGATTGCCATCGCGGCCGCGGCGACGGCCCAGGTCCACCAGGGCGAGCCGCGGTGGGCGTGCCGCTCGTTGAAGAAGTGTCGGACGATGGCGCCGGCCACGACGACGCAGGCGACGATGGCGACCGCGTAGCGGGACGACCAGGCCAGCGGGTAATGGCTCGACAGCATCAGGAAGAGGACGGGCAGGGTCAGGTAGTTGTTGTGCGTCGAGCGCTGCTTCGCCTGCAGGCCGAGGGCCGGGTCCGGAATCTTGCCGGCGAGGAGGCTCGCGACGACCTTCTTCTGGTTCGGGATGATGACGAGGAAGACGTTCGCGCTCATCCAGGTCGCGATCACCGCGCCGGTATGCAGGAAGGCGGCGCGGCCGTTGAAAAGGTGGGTGAAAAGGAAGGCCGCGACGAGGATGACCGCGAAGACGGCGACGCCGAGGGTGGCGTCGCTCCTTCCGAGCGGCGAGCGGCAGAGCCCGTCATAGGCGAGCCAGCCGAGGAGGAGGGCGCCGATGCCGATGGCCGCCGCCTGCCAGGGCGCCAGCGAGCGCACCGCCGGGTCGATCGTATAGAGATCGGCGTGCAGGTAGTAGATCCAGACGAGGAGGAAGAAGCCGGAGATCCAGGTAGCGTAGCTCTCCCACTTGAACCAGGTCAGCTCCTCCGGCAGCTCCGGCGGCGCCACCATGTACTTGCGCATGTTGTAGAAGCCGCCGCCGTGCACCTGCCAGGCCTCGCCGGCGACCCCTGCCGGCAGCCCGTCGCGCTTCTTCAGGCTGAGATCGAGGTGGACGAAATAGAAGGAGGAGCCGATCCAGGCGATGGCGGTGATGACGTGCAGCCAGCGCAGGAGCTGGCTGATCCACTCGGAAATCTCGGGGTCGATCATGCGCGACGGGAACCTGAGCCGACCCAAGGGTGCGGCGGCGCGCGGATTTGCGCAACCGGGGCTCCCGGCTTTTCGCCGCCCCGGCCGCCTTGACGCCGGCCCGCCGCGACCGGACAGTCCGGACCCCGCTCCGCCCCGCGGAGCCCGGATTCCGTTCCGCCATGGGCCGCCTCTCCACCCACGTCCTCGACACCGTGCGCGGCCGCCCGGCCGCCGGCGTCGCGATCGATTTGTTCGCCCTCGACGGGCAGGCGCGGCGGCTCGTCCTCAGCGCCGCCACGAACGCCGACGGCCGCACGGATGCGCCGCTGCTGTCCGGCGGGAGCTTCCGCACCGGCGCCTACGAGCTCGTCTTCCATGTCGGCGCCTATTTCCGCGGCGCGGGCGTCCCGGTTGCCGAGCCGCCCTTCCTCGACGCGGTGCCGATCCGCTTTACCCTTGCGGAGCCGGACGGCCACTACCACGTGCCCCTCCTCGTCTCGCCGTGGAGCTACTCGACCTATCGGGGCAGCTAGATGACTCCCTCCTACCCCCGCGACATGGTCGGCTACGGCCGCCATCCGCCGCATCCGCACTGGCCCGGCGAGGCGCGGATCTGCGTCCAGTTCGTGATCAACTACGAAGAGGGCGGCGAGAACAACGTCCTGCACGGGGACCGCGCCTCGGAGGCCTTTCTGTCGGAGATCGTCGGCGCGCAGCCCTGGGTCGGGCAGCGCCACATGAACATGGAATCGATCTACGAATACGGCTCCCGCGCCGGCTTCTGGCGCCTGTGGCGGATTTTCACCGCGCGCGCCATGCCGGTCACCGTGTACGGCGTCGCGACCGCCCTCGAGCGCAACCCGGACGCCGTCGCGGCGATGCGCGAGGCCGGCTGGGAGATCGCCAGCCACGGCCTCAAATGGATCGACTACAAGGACCATTCGGCTGCGGACGAGCGCGCCGATCTCGAGGAAGCGCTGCGCATCCATGCCGCGGTGACGGGCTCGCGCCCGCTCGGCTGGTATACGGGCCGCAGCTCGGAGCACTCGATCCGCCTCGTCGCGGAGGAGGGCGGCTTCCTCTACAGCGCCGATTCCTATGCCGACGATCTGCCCTACTGGTGGCACGAGGGCGACCTGACGCAGCTCGTCGTGCCCTACACCCTCGATGCCAACGACATGCGCTTCGCGACGCCGCAGGGCTTCAATTCCGGCGACCAGTTCTACGCCTATCTCAAGGATTCCTTCGACGTGCTCTACGCCGAGGGCGAGAGCGCGCCGAAGATGCTGTCGGTCGGGCTGCATGCGCGCCTCGCCGGCCGGCCGGGCCGGACCGCGGCGCTCGCCCGCTTCCTCGACTACGTGCGCGGGCACGAGCGCGTCTTCGTCGCGCGGCGGATCGACATCGCGCGGCACTGGACGCACCGGCACCGGCCGGCGGGCCTGACGCCGAGCCGGATGAGCCGGGCGGTCTTCGTCGAACTGTTCGGCGACGTCTTCGAGCACTCGCCCTGGATCGCGGCGCAAGCGCATGCGGCAGGGCTGACGACGGCGCAGGACACGGCGGAGGGCCTGCACGCCGCGCTCCTCGAGGTTCTCGCCGGGGCGGGCCGGGAGCGCAAGCTCGCCCTCGTCAACGCGCATCCCGATCTCGCCGGGCGCCTGAAGCTGAAGGACCTCACGGCGGATTCGCAGGCCGAGCAGGCCGGCGCCGGTCTCGACGCGCTGGACGCCGCCGAGCGCCGCCGCTTCCTGGCGCTGAACGATGCCTATCGCCAAAAGTTCAGCTTTCCCTTCATCATGGCCGTCAGGGGCCGCGGCAAGGAGGCGATTCTTCGGGCCTTCGAGGAGCGTCTCGCGCACGATCCGGAGCGCGAGTTCGAGACCGCGATCGACGAGATCGCGCGCATTGCGCTGCTGCGCCTCAAGGAACGCCTGCCGTCCCGGGCCGACCTCTTCTCCACCATCGCGTGAGCCAAGCCATGACCGATATCGTCGATCTCGATCGCGACGCAGTGAAGGCCGGTCTCGCCGGCCGCTCCCTCGTCCTCGTCGACGTGCGCGAGCCGCACGAGTACGAAGCCGGCCACGTTCCGGGTTCCATCTCGATGCCGCTCTCGCGCTTCGATCCGGAAGCTCTGCCGGAGGGTCGGGTGGTGTTCTCCTGCGCCACCGGCGTGCGCTCCCTGCGCGCCATCGAGTTCGCGCAGGCCGCCGGCCGCGACATCCGGGAACATTATCGCGGCGGCTTCAAGGATTGGCTGCAATCGGGCGAGCGGGTGGAATTCTGAGGACGGGCAGGCGCTGATGCGGGAATGCCGTCATTCCGCAAGTGGGGAGAGGCGGGGGCTCACTGGAACGATCCTTGCAGCGGGGCGCAGGCGCAGTTGCGTTCGGACGGGTCCCGTGGTGGATTCCCGGACGGGCAGCGGTGCCGTCCGGTTGCTTTCGACGAGGAGGCCGCGATGCCGATTCGCATGCTTGCACGCTCAATCTGTCTGGTCGGCCTGCTGTTTCCGGCGGCCGTCCTCGCCCAGGGCGCGCCGCCGCCGCCCAAGGTGACGGTCGCAAAGCCGATCGTGAAGGATGTCGTCGAGCAGGACGACTTCATCGGCCGCTTCGAGGCCGTCGACCAGGTCGCGATCCGCGCCCGCGTCTCGGGCTATCTCGACAAGGTGCTGTTCAGCGACGGCGCCCTCGTCAAGGTCGGCGATCCGCTCTTCACGATCGACCAGCGGCCCTATAAGGCGGCGCTCGAGCAGGCGGACGCGACGGTTTCCTCGGCGCAGGTGCGGATGGAGTTCGCCTCGAACGATCTCGATCGTGCCGAGAGCCTGCGCAAGTCCGGCAACATCGCCGAGCAGCTTCTCGACCAGCGCCGCACCAATTACCTCACCGCCCGCGCCGATCTCGACCGGGCGCAGGCCGCGCAGCGCCAGGCGCGGCTCGACATGGAATTCACCGAGATCAAGGCGCCGGTGGCGGGCCGCATCTCGCGCCGGCTCGTCTCGGTCGGCAACCTCGTCAACGCCAACGAGACGGTCCTGACGAACATTGTCTCCCTCGATCCGATCCAGTTCTACTTCGACGTCGACGAGCGCTCCTTTCTCGCCTATTCGCGCCAGCAATCGGGCTTCGCGAACGCCGAGGGCAAGATCAAGGCGCTGGTGGCCATGACCGACGAGCGCGAGGGCACCCGCGAAGGCACGCTCGACTTCGTCGACAACCGGCTCGACGCGGCGAGCGGCACCATCCGCGCCCGCGCCGTGTTCGATAACAAGGACCTCTTTCTCACGCCTGGGCTGTTCGGCCGCGTGACGATCCGCGGCTCCGATCCCTATCGCGGCGTGCTCCTGCCGGACGAGGCGGTCTCGAGCGATCAGGACCGGCGCGTCGTCTTCGTGCTCGGCGCTGACAATACGGTGTCCCTCGTACCGGTGCGGCCGGGTCCGCGCATCGACGGCTACCGGGTGATCCGCTCGGGGCTGAAGGGCGACGAGACCGTGGTGGTGAACGGCCTCGTCCGCGTCCGCCCCGGCATAAAGGTCGATCCGCAGATGGCGACGCTGCCGCCGATCCGGGAGCGGAACGGCACCTGATGGGATGTCCTCCGGCCCTCATCCTTCGAAACGGCCGCTGCTCGGCCGCCTCAGAGCGTGTGAATTGTTCGGGCGAAAAGCACGGGTTCGCCTCTCCCCGCTTGCGGGGAGAGGGTTTTGGCCTTCGGCCAAAACAAGCTGAGCGAAGCGAAGCGGGGGTGAGGGGGTGTCTCCGGAACGGGCGTCCGCCCGAAGCTGCCGCGCCTTCTTCGTCACGGGCCCCTCACCCTCGGCCGCTTCGCAGGCTTGCTGCCTTCGGCAGCCCTCTCCCCGCAAGCGGGGAGAGGCGGACCCGCGTCCTTCTCAAAGATTCGCAAGCGCCCAGGCTGAGGGTGGCGGGTTCGGGATTGGAGCCTGAGCGATGAACTTCGCGCATTTCTTCGTCGACCGGCCGATCTTCGCCACGGTCATCTCGATCGTCATCCTGCTCGTCGGCGGCATCGCCTATACGACGCTGCCCGTCGCGCAATATCCCGAGATCGCGCCGCCGACGATCGTGGTGCGGGCGACCTATCCGGGCGCCGATGCGCAGACCGTCGCCGCGACCGTGGCGACGCCGCTCGAGCAGCAGATCAACGGCGTCGAGGACATGCTCTACATGTCCTCCTATTCGCCGACCGACGGCATCGATGTCGCTCACCATCACCTTCAAGCTCGGCACCGATCTCGACAAGGCGCAGGTGCTCGTCCAGAACCGCGTCGCGATCGCGACGCCGCGCCTGCCGGAGGAGGTGAGGCGCGCTCGGCGTCACGACGCTGAAGAGCTCGCCCGACCTGATGATGGTCGTGCACATGCTCTCGCCCGACGACACCTACGACCAGCTCTACGTCTCGAACTACGCCCGCAACAACGTCCGCGACGTCCTGCTGCGCCTCGACGGCGTCGGCGATCTCACGATCTTCGGCGAGCGCCAATATTCGCTGCGCGTCTGGCTCGATCCGGACAAGCTCGCGGCCTTCGGCCTGACCTCCGGCGACGTCGTCCAGGCCGTCCAGGAGCAGAACGTGCAGGTCTCGAGCGGCGCCCTCGGCGCGGAGCCGGCGCCGACCGACAACGCCTTCCAGCTCATCGTCAAGACGCAGGGCCGCTTCGAGGATCCGCGCCAGTTCCGGCAGATCATCGTCCGCGCCACGGACGACGGCCGGCTGGTGCGCGTGCAGGACGTGGCGCGCGTCGAGCTCGGCGCGCAGGACTACGTCACCAACTCCTATCTCAACGGCAAGCCGGCCGTCGCGCTCGCGATCTTCCAGCGGCCCAACACCAACGCCCTGCAGTCGGCGGACGAGATCATCCGCACGATGGAGGAACTGAAGAAGAACTTCCCGCCCGGCATCGACTACCAGATCGTCTACAATCCGACCGAGTTCATCGCCGAGAGCGTGCACGAGGTCTACAAGACGCTGTTCGAGGCGGTGGCCCTCGTCGTCATCGTCGTCATCGTCTTCCTGCAGATGCTGGCGCACGGCGATCATCCCGATCATCGCGATCCCGGTCTCGCTCATCGGCACCTTCGCGGTGATGGCGGCGCTCGGCTTCTCGCTCAACACGCTGACGCTGTTCGGCATGGTGCTGGCCATCGGCATCGTCGTCGACGACGCCATCGTCGTCGTCGAGAACGTCGAGCGCAACATCGCCCTCGGCCTGTCGCCGCGCGAGGCGGCCCACAAGACGATGGACGAGGTCGGCACGCGCGGTCATCGCGATCGCGCTCGTGCTCGCCGCGGTCTTCATCCCGACCGCCTTCATCCCCGGCATCTCGGGCCAGTTCTACCGCCAGTTCGCGCTCACGATCGCGGTCTCGACCCTGATCTCCGCCTTCAACTCGCTCACGCTTTCGCCGGCGCTCGCGGCGATGCTCCTGCAGGCCGCATCGCACGAGCAACCGCACGAACCCGCTGCTGCGTGGCGCGAACTGGGCGGCGGACGCGCTTCAACACGCGGCTTCGACAGGCTTTCGCACGGCTATTCGCGGGCGGTCGTCCGGCGTCGCGCACGCACAAGCTCATCATGCTTGCCGATCTATGCCGGCCTCCTCGCCGGCACGGTCTGGATCGCGCCAGCACGTGCCGACGCGGCTTCATCCCGACCCTCGACCAGGGCTACGCCATCGTCGTCATCCAGCTGCCCGACGGCGCCTCGCTCTCGCGCACGGACGCGGTCGTGCAGCGCGCCTCGAAGATCATGCTCGAAACGCCCGGCGTGCAGGACGCCGTCGCCTTCGCCGGCTTCTCCGGCGCGACCTTCACCAACGCCTCGAACGCGGCGGCGATCTTCGCCCGCTTCAAGCCCTTCGACGAGCGCATCAAGGCGAAGCAGTCGCCGGCAATTCGATCATCCGCGACCTGTTCGGCCGCATGCAGCAGATCGAGGAGGCCTTCATCATCGCGATCCCGCCGCCGCCGGTGCGCGGCCTCGGCAATTCCGGCGGCTTCAAGATGCAGCTTCAGGAGCGCACCGGCGACGAGGTCCGCCGCGTGCTCGCCGCCGCCTATCGAGCTGATGGGCCGCGCCCGCCAGAATCCGAACCTCACCGGCGTCTTCACGACCTTCTCGGCGAACTCGCCGCAGATCTATCTCGAGATCGACCGCACGAAGGCGCGCATCCTCAACGTGCCGATCGCCAACATCTTCGAGACGCTTCAGGTCAATCTCGGCACCGCCTACGTGAACGACTTCAACTTCCTCGGCCGCGTCTAGCAGGTCCGGGCGCAGGCGGATCAGCGCTTCCGCGTCGAGCAGAACGACATCAACCAGCTGCGCGTGCGCTCGTCGACCGGCGCGCTCGTGCCGCTCGGCACCCTCGTCGAGATGCGCGAGGTCACCGGTCCCGATCTGATCCAGCGCTACAACATGTACACCTCCGTGCCCTTGCAGGGGAACGCGGCGCCGGGCATCTCGTCGGGCGACGGCGCTCGACGCGATGGAGGAGCTCGCCCGCGCAGGTGCTGCCGCAGGGCACGAGCTTCGAGTGGACCGAGCTCGCCTTCCAGGAACGGGCGACCGGCAACACGGCGATCTTCATCTTCGCGCTCTCGGTGCTTGTTCGTCTTCCTCGTGCTCGCGGCGCAATACGAGAGCTGGTCGCTGCCGCTCGCGATCATCCTGATCGTGCCGATGGCCGTGCTGTCGGCGCTTCTCGGCGTGATGCTGCGCGGCATGGACAACAACATCCTGACGCAGATCGGGCTCGTCGTTCTCGTCGGCCTTGCGGCGAAGAACGCGATCCTGATCGTCGAGTTCGCGAAGCAGGCCGAGGAAGCGGGCCAGGATCCGATCGCGGCCGTCGTCGAGGCCTGCCGCCTGCGCCTGCGCCCGATCCTGATGACGGCCTTCGCCTTCATTCTCGGCGTCGTGCCGCTCGTCATCGCGACGGGCCCGGGCGCCGAGATGCGCCAGGCGCTCGGCACGGCGGTGTTCTTCGGCATGCTCGGCGTGACCTTCTTCGGGCTCTTCCTGACGCCGGTCTTCTATGTCGCCATCCGCCTCTTCGTGCTCCGCTTCGGCCGCAGGCCGAAGGAGCCGCTGCCAGCGCCGGCGCCCGCCGAATGACACCCCTCTCCCCGCAAGCCTGCTCGATTCACACAATTCGCAGGATGGGCAGAGTTGAAGCCATCACCTGGCCACCCCCCGCAGCTCATCCTGAGGAGCCCTGGACCGTCAGGTCCAGGGTTCTCGAAGCCTCATCCTTCAGAGCGTGTGAATCTTTCGGGCGAAAGGCGCTGGTCCGCCTCTCCCCGCTTGCGGGGAGAGGGTTTCGATCTTGAGATCGAAACAAGCGGAGCGAAGCGAAGCGGGGGTGAGGGGGCGGTGCCGGAAGAGGCGCCCTTCAGCGACGCAGCGCCTCGTTCGTGACCGCCCCCTCACCCGCGCCTGCTTCGCAGGCTTGCCGCCTCCGCAAGCCGGGTGTTCCCGGCTTGCGCACCAAAGAACGGACCTCGGGTAGACCCGAGGTCCGGCGGCCCTCTCCCCGCAAGCGGGGAGAGGCGAAGCCGCGCCTCCTCTCGGAAAGATTCACAAGCTCCTCAGCATGAGGGGGCTGGGGTCGTTTCGAGAAGCGGGCCTGCTCAGCGAGATGTGGGGCATCAGCCAGCTCTCCCGGAGGGAGGGGGCGGAAAGGGTTCTCACAAAGTCGTGTGCGGGGCCTTCTGCCGCCGCGCTTTGCAAGTCGGATCGGGCCGGCTAGGCCTTGTGCGAGAGCCGGCGCGACCGAAACCGGCGGGGAACCGGAGGAGACGGGATGATGATTCGAAGCATTCTCGCCGCGGGCGCGCTCGCGCTTGGCGTCACGGCGGCGATCGCGCAGGCGAACGTCATTCAGCAGCGCCAGGCCCTGATGAAGCAGAACGGGCAGGCGACCCGGGCGGTCGGCGGCATGCTCAGGGGGCAGGCGCCGTTCGACCTCGCGCAGACGCAGGCCGCCCTGAAAACCTACCAGAACGCCGCGCAGCTGGTCCCGACGCTGTTTCCCGATACATCGAAGACCGGGGGGGACACCGCCGCCCTGCCGATGATCTGGGAGGCAAAGGCGGACTTCGTCAGTCTCGCCGATAAATTCGGGCGGGACGCCGCAACGGCGCTTGCCGCGATCAAGGACGAGGCGAGCTTCAAGGCCGAGATGCCGAAGGTGCTGCAGAACTGCCAAGCCTGCCACGACAAGTTCCGCAAGCCGAGCTGAGCGCCGCGAAAGCGTCGGCGGGCCGTCGGCGCCGCCCGGAGGAGAGATGGGCAAGGTTCTCGCCGTTCTCGTCGGCCTTTCCATTGTCGGGGCCGCCGCTTTCCTCTTCCTCACCTCGGCCCTCGCCTGGCGCCTGTTGCGCGGCACCACGGACGTGCCGGTCGGGCGGCCGGTCGATCTCGAGAACGGGCGGGTGATGTTCCTTGCGGGCGGCTGCGCCGCCTGCCACGTCTCGCAGAATCAGGACGACCGCACCCGCCTCGGCGGCGGCTATGCGCTGAAATCGCCCTTCGGCACCTTCTACGTGCCGAATATTTCGCCGCATCAGGCGGACGGCATCGGCGCCTGGACGCCGGTGCAGTTCGTGCAGGCGATGCGCGAGGGCCTCGCGCCGGACGGCCGGCACCTCTATCCGGCCTTCCCCTACCCCTCCTACCAGCGCATGACCTCGGCCGACCTGCTCGACCTGTTCGGCTTCCTGAAGACGCTGCCGCCGGTCGAGGGCCGCGTCCGCGATCACGACCTGCCGTTCCCGTTCAACATCCGCCGCGGCGTCGGGCTCTGGAAGCTCGCCTTCCTCGACGGCGAGATGTTTTCGAGGGACCCCGCGAAATCCCCCGGCTGGAATCGCGGCGCCTACCTCGTGCAGGGGCCCGGGCATTGCGCGGAGTGCCACAGCGAGCGCAATTTCGCCGGCGCCGTGGTCGAGTCCCGGCGCTATGCCGGCGGGCCGGATCCGGACGGCAAGAGCGCCGTTCCGAACATCACGCCGCATCCGTCCGGCATCGGCGGCTGGAGCGCGGACGACCTTGCCGGGATGTTGAAGACGGGCGAGACGCCGAACTTCGACAAGGTCGGCGGCCTCATGGGTGCAGTGGTGAAGAACACGGCCGAGCTGCCCGAAGCGGACCGCCGGGCGATGGCCGATTTCCTGCTTTCGCTGCCGCCGCGGGAAGCCTTCAAGGCGCCGAAGAAGGAAGAGGCGGGTCTGGCCCCGCCCGCGTCTAATCCATCACCGCGGCCTTGAGGATGCAGACCATCGTGGCGCGGCCCGGCTGTTCGCCGACGCAGCGCACGACGTGCGGCCGGTCGCAGCGGTAGCGCAAGGTCTCGCCGGCCTTGGCACGCTGCGCGACCCCGCCGACCTCGACCTCGAACTCGCCTTCGAGCACCGACAGGCACTCGACCGAACCGCGCTGGTGGCCGTCGGAATCGAGCACGCCGCCGGGATCGGCGGAGAGGTCGTACCATTGCAGCCACTCGACGGTCTTGATCCAGCCGATGATGGCGAGCCGGACCTTGCCGTCGTCGGAGACGAGGATCGGCGTGTCGCCCTTCGTCGATTTCTGGATGAAGGGCTCCTCGTCGCTGGTCGCGAGCACGCGCTCGATCGACACGTCGAGGGCCTGCGACAGGCGCCAGATCGTCGCGAGGGTTGGGTTGGTCTCGTTGCGCTCGATCTGACTGATGATCGACTTCGCGACGCCCGACTGCTCGGCGAGTTCGGAGAGCGAGAGATTGTAGGCCTTGCGCAGCCGCTGGATGGTCTTGCCAAGCTGGCCCGAAAGCACCTGCGCCCCGGCCTCCAAGGTCCGCTGCCGCTCCCGTCCCTCGATTCCCATGCTTGCCCTCGTTCCGGAAGACCGGACGGCCGTTTGATCCAAGGAACGGTTGTGAGGGAACGGGGCGGGGAAGGCAAGGGACGGGGAGGGGGAGCGGCGAGGCGGGGGCGGATAGGGCATCCGGAGGTCCCGCGCCGGCCCGTTCGTCGGCGCGTTCATAATCACCAGCTAGACTAGCTTCGAGAACGTCCTTGCCGACCGCGTCGGCTCTTGGGCGAGGCTCGTCCTCGGCGCGATCTTCGTCGTCAGCGTGCTGTTGTTCCGGCCGGGCGGACGGAGCCGCCGTTGCCCTGCGGCCCGTGCAACCCGGCGCCCGCCCTACTTGAAGATGACGCGGGTCTCGACGCGGCGGTTGGCGGGGTCGCCCGGGTCCGCCGTGCGGGGCCGGGTCTCGCCGAAGCCCCTGGCGTCGAGGCGGCTCGCCTCGATGCCGTGCTGCTCGAGATAGGCGACGACCGCGTCGGCGCGGCGGACGGAGAGGCCGAGATTGTACTGCTCGGTACCCTTGGCGTCCGTGTGACCCTCGATCTGGAACCGCGCCTTCGCCGCGCGCTCGTTCTTCATCGCCTTGGCGAGTTCGTCGAGGGTCGTCTTGGCGACGGCGGTCAGGTCGGCGGAGTTGTAGTCGAAGGCTAGCACGAGGTCGAAGGCGGAGGCGCTCGGCTGGGCCTTCGCGGTCGGGCACTGGTCCTCGGTGCCGATGCAGAGGCTGCGCGTGCGCGGCTTTTCGGTCTTTTCGACCTCGCCGAACCAGGCGAGGAACTGGTCGGCCGTGAAGGCCGGCTGCGCGCGCGCGCCGGACGAGAAGGCCAGGGCCAGGATGGCAAGCAGGATGAGGCGGGTCACGTTCTTGTCCTCCGTCGCAGGGCTCCCGTCGAAGACGGGCAGACGTTCTCCTCGGAATAGCTTCCCAAGGCAATAACCTGCGTGAACCGCTTCACACACTGCGCTCCCGAGCCGCCAAGGTCGAGTCAGCCGTGCGTCGGATCACGTGCCGTAAGAACCGCGCCCTCCCCGCGCCGCCGCGGCTTTCATGCAAGGGACGCAGGGGAACCGGCCGGCATTCGCGCTTCCTTTCGCGGCGGAAGCATGGTCTGAAGATCCCGTCGCTCCGCCATGTCTCCCCAGAAGAAGCCGGTCCTCGGCATCCTCCTGAAGGTCCTTTCGGCCCTCGCCTTCACGCTGATGGCGGCGGGATTGAAGGTCGTCAGCGCCGACTACCCGACCGGCGAACTTGTCTTCTTCCGCTCCGCCTTTGCCCTCGTGCCGCTTCTCGTCTGGCTCGGGTGGCAGGGCGACCTCGTCAATGCCGTCCGCACGCGGGACATCAAGGGCCACGTCCTGCGCGGGCTGATTGGCAGCTGCGGCATGTTCTCGGGCTTCCTCGCCCTGTCTTACCTGCCGCTGCACGACGCCATCGCGATCGGCTACGCCGCACCGCTGATCGTCGTCGTGCTCGCCGCCGTCGTGCTCAAGGAGACGGTCCGCGTCTACCGCTGGACGGCGGTCGGGATCGGCTTTCTCGGCGTTCTCATCATGCTCTCGCCGCATCTCCAGGCGGCGCGCGACCGGGACGGGATGGAGTTCGCGGCGGCGGTCGGGGCGGGCGTCGCGCTCTTCGGCGCCTTCTGCTCGGCCGGGGCGACGATCCAGGTCCGCCGCCTGACGCTGAGCGAGAAGACCGGCGCCATCGTCTTCTATTTCTCGCTGCTGACGTCGATCCTCGGCCTCGTCACCATCGTCCTCGGCTGGCGCCTGCCGCCCCTCGACGACTTCCTGCTCCTCACCCTCATCGGCGTCCTCGGCGGCATCGGCCAGATCCTTCTGACCCAGTCCTACCGCTTCGCCGACACCTCGATCATCGCGCCCTTCGAGTACACGACGATGATCTGGGCGCTCCTGTTCGGCTGGTTCGTGTTCGGCGAGATGCCGGCCGGCGCCGTTCTTTTCGGCGCCGCCACGGTCGCGGCGGCCGGGCTCTTCGTGCTCGTTCGCGAGCACCGGCTCGGCCTCAATCGCCGCAAGGAGGTCGAGACCGCCTCGCAACGCCCCGCCGGCGGCTGAGGCTCTCCTATTCGGCGGCGTCCCGGAGGGCCCGCGCGTCGTAGGCGCGGCGCGCCTCGACCACCCGGTCGTGATTGGCGATCGCCCAGGCGCCGAGGGCCCGCAGCGGCACGGCGAGCTCCCGTCCGAGGTCGGTGAGGTCGTACTCGACCCTGGGCGGGATGACGGGAAACACCTTGCGGCTGATGTAGCCGTCGCGCTCGAGCGCCCGCAGGGTCACGGTGAGCATCTTTTGCGAGATGCCGTCGACGGCCTGCTTGATCTCCGTGAAGCGCTTCCGGCCGGCGCCGAGGACCATCACGATCTGGACGCTCCACTTGTCGCCGATGAGCGAGAGAACTTCGTTCGCCTGCTGGCAGCGTCCCGAGGAATGGGTTTCGATCGGTTTCATCAAGGTGCCTCGCTTGCCGAAAGGTGCCGTCTTGCGGCTCGGCCGACAGTCACTAATGTGCAGTCGGTCACCAATGTAGACAAAGGACACCGCCTTGAAAACCGTCGCCGTTCTGGTCGGCTCGCTGCGCCGCGACTTCCTCAACCGCAAGTTCGCCGAGAGCGTGGGGCACCTCGCCCGCGACCGGCTGACGTTCCGCTTCGCCGAGATCGGCGACCTGCCGCTTTACAATGAGGACCTCTGGCAAAAGCCGCCGGAGGCCGTCCTGCGCCTGAAACGGGAGGTCGAGGCGGCGGACGGCATTCTCTTCGTCACGCCGGAATACAACCGGTCCTATTCGCCGGCGATCGCGAACGCGATCCACTGGGGCAGCCGGCCGCGCGGCAAGAACTCCTGGGAGGCGAAGCCGGCCGCGATCATTGGGACCTCTCCGGGCGCCATCGGCACCGCGGTCGGGCAAAACGCGCTCAGAGGGCTCCTGACAGTCGTCGACATGGTGCTGATGGGCCAGCCCGAGGTCTATTTCTCCTACAAGCCGGAGCTGTTCGGCGAGGGCAACACCGTCGCCAGCGAGGACACCAGGCGCTTCCTCAACGGCTGGATCGACCGCTTCGCCGGCTGGATTGCCCGCACCGCGGAGCCGCGTACCCTGGCGCAGGCCGACGCGGTCTAGGGGCCCGGCGACCGTCCCGCGCCTTAACGGATTGCCGGACCGTCCCATTCTGGCCCGATTCGCGCTCAAGGGTCCTCCGCGGTTGCCGTAACGGTAAGAACGGCGGAGTGGAGCGATGAGACGGGACATCGGACTTGGGCTCGCCGGCCTTTGCCTTCTCGCTGCCCTTGCCGGTCCTGCGCTTGCGCAGAATCCGGCCCCGGCGCAAAGCGCGGCCGGTGCCCAGGGAAGCGTGCCAGCCGCCCAAGGGGCCGCCCCGGCCACTCAAGGGGCCGCACCGGCCCCTCCGGAGGAGTGCAACTCCCTCTGCCGGGTCGTCCGCGCTTTCGCGCCGCCGCCGCCGCCGCCGGCGGAGCCGGTCGCGGTTACGCCCGCGACGGCAGCGCCGGCGCCCGCGCGCAAGCCCCGCCGGGCCGTGAGGCCCGCTCCCGTCGCCGAGCCCCCGGCTCGCGCGGCGAGCGTGTCCCCTCGGATCAGGCTCCTCGCCGACAGCGGCGATGACGGCGTCGTCGCCGACCTGAAGACGGCCCTCGCGCCGGCTATCGAGGTGGAAGCCGCGACGGCACGCAAGGGCGTCCTCGAAAATCTCCTGTCGCAGCCGAATGTCGACGCCGCCGTCGTCTCCAATCTCGGACTCGAACGGGCGAAGCGGCAATCGGAAAAGCTTGTCTATCTTGCGAAGCTTTTTCCGCAAGAGCTTCACGCGGTTGTAAAATCCGATATCGGCAATCTCGAGAACTTGCGCGGCACGCGCGTCGCGGTCGGCCCGGCCGAAAGCGACGGGGCCGTGGCCGCAAAGGCCTTTCTCGACTCCCGGTCGATCGCCTTCGAGGCGGTCGAACAGCCGTTCGACGAGGCGATGACCGCTCTGCGCGAAGGCAGCGTCGCGGCCCTCTTCGTCCTGGCGCCGAAACCCTACGCGCCGCTCGCGGAGATCGGGGCTGGCGATGGCCTGAAGCTGCTGGCCCTGCCGCCCCTGGCCGCGGACGCGGAGTTCTACCCGGCAAGCCTTGGGCATGACCTCTATCCGGGTCTTTCCGGTGGCGCGGCCAAAGTCGAGACCGTCGCCCTCGACACCATCCTGGTCGCGCCGCGTTGGCGCGAGAGTTCGCCCCGGCAGACCGCGCTCGTCGCCTTCGCGCGTCGCCTGCTCGACCGGCTTCCGGCGCTCGCGGCGGACGGCGGCGAGGCGAAATGGCGCGAGGTCAACGCCGCTGCCGAGGTCGCTGGCTGGCGCCGCCTGCGCGTCGCCGAAGACTGGGTCAAGGCGAAGCTGAAGGACGTCGATCGCATCAGCACCCGTGCGCCGGCCCCGAGCCAGCGGGTGGGAGACATCCGATGAGCGCCCCGAACGACGACCGGGCCGCCTTCGCCGAGGAGGACGATCGGGCGGCCGAGGACCTGATCCCTCTGCGGCCGTCCGCCCCCGCCGCCGGCTTCGCGAGCCTCTTCGCGGCCGGCGTCTGTGGCCTCATCGCGGTCGGCGCGCTCGCCTTCTTCGCCCTCGACCTGCGCGGGCCGCACGAGGCTGCGTCTCGGGAGGAGGTCCCGACGGAGACGGCGGCAATCGCCCCGGTGCCCCCGGTCCTGCCCGCCCCGGTCGCCGAGGAGGCCCGTCAGCCCGACACCACGGGCGGGCTCGCCCAGCCGCAAATCCAGCCGCCAGCCGTTCCACAGGCGACGCCGGTTCCCGCGCCGCCGCCGCCCGCCGTCGCCGCCCTGCCGGGACCCGCCGCGGGGCCGCAAGCCGCGGCGGCTCCGGCCCTGACCCTGCCCGCCGACGAGATCGCGGCGCTGCTCGCAAAGGGCGAGTTGCGCCTCAAGGCCGGCGATATCGCCGTCGCGAGGCTCTATTTCGAGCGCGCTGCGGATGCCGGCGATGCCCGCGGCGCGGCCGCGATGGCGCGCAGTTTCGACGAGGCGGTGCTGACGACGCTCCCGGTGATCGGCCCGGCCGCGGATCCGGAGGCGGTGCGTCTCTGGTCGGAGCGGGCGAAATCCCTCGAAGCGGCCCGGTAAACGTCCTTGCCGGCGTTAACGACGTTGCTCAAGCCGGCGTTAATCGCGGCCCGATAATCCTCGCCGGACCCTTTGCAACGATGCCGGCGAAGAGGGTCCCGTGCGCGTCGATCTTCTGGCCGGAACGGCCTATGTTCCATCCGCTATGCCGGCCCCGGTCCCGACCATCCTCGTCTTCGATTCAGGCCTCGGCGGGCTCACCGTCTTCGCCGAGATCCTCAAGACGCGGCCGGACGCCCGCTTCGTCTACGCGGCCGACGATGCGGGCTTTCCTTATGGGCGCCTCACGGAGGAGGCGCTGGTGGCGCGGGTCCTCGCGGTCATGGACAGCCTGATCGCGGCGCACCGGCCGGATCTCGCGGTCATCGCCTGCAACACCGCTTCGACGCTCGTCCTGCCGCACCTGCGGGCACGCTTCGGCATCCCGTTCGTCGGTACCGTCCCGGCGATCAAGCCGGCGGCGCTTCTGTCGAAAACGGGTTTCATCTCCGTTCTCGCGACGCCCGGAACCGTCTCGCGCGACTACACCCGCGACCTCATCGAGAGCTACGCCGCCGGGCGGAGCGTCACCCTCGTCGGCTCGCAGCGCCTCGCCGGTTTCGCCGAGGCGGAGCTCGCGGGCGCACCGGTCCCGGATCGGGACATTCTGGAGGAGCTGTCGCCGTGCTTCGTCGAAGGGGAGGGCGGCCGCACGGACGTCGTCGTCCTCGCCTGCACGCATTTTCCGCTGCTCCTCGACCGGTTCCGGGCGCTCGCGCCCTGGCCGGCGACCTTCATTGATCCGGCTCCGGCGATCGCGAGGCGCGTCGTCCAGCTCATCGGCGGCCCGGCTCCCGGTCACGAGGCCGACGACGGCGACGCTCTCGCCATCTTCACCGGCGCCGGCGCCGGGCCGGCCCTGCGGGCGGCCCTCCTCGCGCGCGGCCTGCCGCAGATCGAGCGCGAGGCGATGCCGCTCGTCCTCGCCTAGCGGAGCAACCAATGAACCGACCAGGCCCGCATGGCCGCGGTTTGGTTGACTTTCCGCCGGGGTCGGCCTAAGCGACTGCCGTTCGCGCGGTCCTCGCAAGGGCCGCGCGTCCATTTTTACGCACCCGCGCCGCGAGGCTGTCGTCCCGGAAGGGAAGAGGAGGGCGCGTTCCTCGGAAAACCGTTCGACAACAGAGGAATCGCGATGTCGAAGCGCATTCAGGCCAAGCACAAGCTTGACCGCCGCATGGGCCAGAACATTTGGGGCCGCCCGAAGAGCCCCGTGAACCGCCGCGAGTACGGACCCGGACAGCACGGCCAGCGCCGCAAAGGCAAGATGTCCGATTTCGGGACGCAGCTTCGCGCCAAGCAGAAGCTCAAGGGCTTCTACGCCAACATCACCGAGAAGCAATTCCGTCGCTACTACGCCGAGGCGATCCGTCTCCGCGGCGATTCCGGCGAGAACCTGATCGGACTTCTCGAGCGTCGTCTCGATGCGGTCGTCTATCGGGCCAAGTTCGTGGCGACGCCGTTTGCCGCCCGCCAGTTCGTCAATCACGGTCACGTGAAAGTGAACGGTCGCCGCGTCAACATCCCGAGCTTTCTCGTCAAAGCCGGCGACGTGGTCGAAGTGAAGGATGCCTCGAAGCAGCTCGAGGTCGTGGTTGTGGCGAGCCAGCTCGCCGAACGCGACGTGCCGGACTACATCGAGGTCGACCATTCAAAGATGACCGCGAAGCTGGCCCGCGTGCCGGGCCTCTCGGAAGTCCCCTACGCGGTCCAGATGGAGCCGAATCTCGTTATCGAGTTCTACTCCCGCTGACGCCTGCAAGTTCCTGACATCGCAAAGAAAAAAGGCCGCCCTTTCGGGCGGCCAATTCCGTTTCCGGGTCTCGAAACCGAAAACGTTGCGTCGGACGGGATCAGCGGATTGAAGGATCCCTATCCGGCTCCGGGGGCCGCGTCGCCGCAGCCGAACTCATCACGGGTGCGGAGCTCCACGCTCCATCGTCCCGCGCCGTTCACCATACCTCATTGCCATGCGGCGGCCAAAGCCCCCTCCGCCGCGACGCATCAGCATCGGCAGCAGCTTCTTCTGGCTGTCGTCGAGGGAGGCGTAGAACGGCTTCACAGCGCTCGAGAGCGTCGTCAGGCTCTGGGCCGCCCGCGTCGCCCGCTCGGCCTGCAACTCGAGGCGCTGCGAAAGGTCGAGGCGCGGCGGCGGGGTGCCGGCATTGCGGCGGAATCCTTCCATGCGTTCCGCCCGGTTCGTCGCCATCGTCCGAAGAGCCTGCTCGACCGGCTCGAACAGGCGCTGCTGGTCCGGCGTCAGGGCGAGGCCGGCCTTGATCCCGGCGATGCGGGCGTTGGTGAGAGAATTGAGTTCGGCGCGGGTAAACGCCGGACCCCGATCAGGGCCCCGATCGGGAGCCGTTGCGCCCGGGGGCGGCGCCGGCGGCGGAGCGGGCTGGGCCACGGCGGCGGCGCCGCCGAGGGCCAGGAGCGAAACGGCTGCGAGGGTAGCAACGGGTTTCATTCCAGTCTCCTGAAGAGGACAACGGCACGAGTGTCGGCCGGACCGTCTCTCCCGTGCGTGGAGGTTGCATGACATTTCGGTCATGTTCGAGGCGGATCGCACGGACGAATCGCCCCTTCGCCGTCCCTTTTGCCGGCGATTCTCTGAACTAAGGCTGAAGCCGCCCGGTTCCGGCGGGCCCGGCTTTGCGCCACGACGATCCGGTTTCGGCGCCGCCTCGCAGTCGCCGCGGGATTAGCCCGCGACGCGCGAGGCGGCCGACATCAGGTCTTGCGGCGTCGGCGCGCCGAATAGGTTCTTGCCGCCATCCGGCACCTCGGTAAAGGACCAGCGGATGATTCCCTCGCGGTCGAGCAGGAACTCGCCAACGAGCTGGCCCATGCCGGTCGCCTGCATCTGCTGGTCGGCATCGGTGATTTCGTAGCCGTCCATCTTGTTGAGGGCCGCTAGCGCCGCCATCGGGTCGAGCGGCTCGGGCAGTTCGCCGGTCACGTTGATCTTCATCGACATCATCTGGCTCATCGCGACCTTGCGCGGCCAGTCACTTTCGTCTTGCGTGAATTCGAGATTAGGCAGGCCGAAGGCGCGGTGCGACACACGCTCGGGGTCGGCCGCGGCCAGCAAATTGGGCATCGGGCGATAACGGAAATAGAGGCGCGCGCGCTCGATCGGCGTGTTGACCACGGTCAGCACGTCGATGCCCTTCTCGCGCAGCGCCGGCTCGAGCTGCGCCATCGCGGCGATGTGGCGCCGGCAATAGGGACAGTGGAGCCCACGAAAGATGCCGATCAAGACCGGCGTGCGGCCGCGATAGTCGTCGACCGCCACCTTGCCCTCTCGGGTGATCGCGTCGAGCACGACATTGGGCGCAACGTCGCCCGGCTGGAGCGTGCGATCGGGCTGAGACGTAGGCATGACGGTAGCCTCCTTCTCCTAGTCGAGAAACGGCAGCACGATGAGCGCGCCGGGGTCAAGCCCGTGCCGGTCGCAAAGCTCTTGTGCCAATCCGAAATAGCGCTCGGCCTCTTCCATGTCGTCGCGGTCGAGGCAGAGCGTCGCCAATCCATCATAGCAGGGAAACAGGAGCTGGGGCTCGCCGGTCTCGCGCGCCACCTCGAGCGCCTCGTGGTAGTAGCGGAGCGCGAGGTCGGGCGCGTCGTGGCACTGGTGGATCTGGGCGAGCACGGTCAGCGGCACCGCGAGGTGCTCGCGCTGGTCGAGCGCGCGGTCGATCTCGATCGCCTTTTCGGCGGCAGGCACACCCTCCTCGCCGCAGCGGTCGGTGAACGTGCAGCAGGCGACCGCGAGATTGGTGTAGAGCCTTGCCTGGAAGCCGAGATCGCCGATGCGGGTTGCGACCTCGAGGCCGCGGCGGCAGACCGCGATGGCGCGCGCCGGATCGACCACCGCATAGAGCACGCCGAGATTGGTGTAGGCGCGGCACACCACGCTCTGCAGGCCGGCCGCCTCGGCCACTGCCACGCTGCGCTCGATCTCGCGCACCGCCTCGACGTTGCGCCCGAGCCGGGCGAGGGCGACACCCTTGGTGTTGAGCGCCTCCGCAACCGCCCGCGCAGCTTCGAGCCCGATCTCCTGGCCCGAATCGGTCGAATAGGTCTCCGCATAGCCGATCGCCTTGTCCGCCCACTTCACCGCCCCCGCATGGTCGCCCATGCGAAAGGCGAGGCGGCCGCGTTCCTGCGAGAGATGCGCGCGCTCGATCGGCGCGTCGGTGCCTTCAAGCAAGATGAGCGCCTCGGCGTAGCGCGCCTCGGCCTGATCGCGCCGGCCGGCGTCCCACAAGAGTCCGCCGACCTTGCGCATGATACGGGCCGCGGCGGCATGATCGCCCGCGCCCTGATAGGCGCGCAGCACCACGTTGTAATGTTCCTGCGCGGTCTCGCGTCGGCCGATCGGACGGCACAAATCGGCGATGCGCTCGCAGAGCACAAGCTGCTCGGGCCCCTGCTCGTTGGCCGCCCGCAGGGCGGCGAGCGCCTGTTGGTAGTGGCGGATGGCGTCGTCATTGGCGTAGGCCGCACTGGCCCGATCGCCGGCAACACTCAGGAAGCGCGCGCCTTTCGCCTTCTCCTCGCTCAGGCAGAAATGGTGGCCGAGGGCGATCAGGTCCTCGAGCCGCTCGACCCCGGCCGGCACACGGGCTTCGAGCGCGCGCCCGACGCGGCCGTGCAGCTCCATGCGTCGCTGCACCAGGAGGTTCTGATAGATGACGTCCTGAAGCAGAGACTGCGTAAAGCGGAACTGCGCCTCGAGCCCGGAGCCCGGCTCCTCGTCGATCAGCTCGGCATCGAGCAGGAGATCGAGCTGGCTGCGCACCCGCGCCGGGTCGCTCGCGATCGTGCGCAGGAGCGCGGCATCGAAGCGCGGGCCGACGACGGCGGCCTCCTGGGCGAGCGTGCGCGCCTCGCGCGGCAGCCGATCGAGCCTGGCGAGCAAAATGCCCTGGATGTTGAGCGGAATTTCGGCCGCGCCGTCATTCGCGAGCGTGCGCCAGCTTGAGCCCTCGCGTGCCAGCGTGCCGTTCTCGATCAGGCCACGGACGATCTCCTCGAGGAAGAGCGGGTTGCCGCCGGCGCGCTCGACGATCCGCCCGCGCAGTTCCTGCGGGAGAGGGGAGCCGCCGAACAGAGCACCGATCAGCGCATGGCTCGATGGAGTCTGCAGGGGCGGCAGCCGGATCGCCACGTGGTTGGTGCGGCTGGTGGCGAGCGCGCCCGCCTCGAACGCGGGTCGATGGGTCAGCACGATCATCAGCCGGCTACGGTCGAGCCGGTCGGCGAGCAGGCGAAGCACCTCGAGCGAGGCCGCATCTGCCCAATGCAGGTCCTCGACCACGAGAAGAACGGGGGCACGCGCCAGTCGCCGCTCGAAGAGCGTGCGCACCGCGAAGTGGATCTGGCGCTTGAGCTGCTCGGGCTCGACCTGGCTCTGCCCGGCCTCAACCGCGCCGAGCCCGATGACATGGTCGAGGGAGGGCATGAGCTCGGCGCCCTCGGACGGCGACAGCCCGAGCTCGGCGATGCCTGCCGCCAGCTTCTCCCGCGTCGCCGTCGCACTCTCCTTCGGCGCGATGCCGTAGGCGCTGCGCAGGATCGCACCGAGCGCGCCGAAGTGCTGTTCGCCGAGCGGCGAGCAGGCGGTGCGCCGCACCACCACCGAGCCGAACCGCTCATCGTCCTCGACCCGCGCCAGGAGTTCGCGCACCAGGCGCGACTTGCCGATGCCGGCATCGCCGATCAGGCGCACCACATGGGCGTCGCCCGCGACCGCCCGTTCCAGACAATCGAGCATGCGGCTGAGCTCGGTGTCGCGGCCGATCAGGGGCGCGCTCAGGCCGAGCGCCTCGAGCCCGCGGGCTTCGCGCGGGGCGTCGAGCGGACCAATCAAGCGGTGCACCGGATGCTGGCCGCTCTTGCCCTTGAGCGCGACCTCGCCCATGGACTCGAAGCCGAAGGCATGGCGGGCGAGGCGGTAGGTCGTCGGGCCGACCAGCACCTCACCGGCTCCCGCCAGGGATTGCAGGCGCTGCGCGGTGTTCACCGTGTCGCCGGTGACGGAGTAGGACTTCGCGCTGCCCGCGCCGAAGCCGCCGGCCACCACCGGCCCCGTGTTGATGCCGAGGTGGAGCGTGAGCGGCAGGCCGGCGCGCCCGCGCCAGCGGGCATCGAGGCGCGCCGTCCGTTCGAGCATGGCGAGCGCCGCCCTGAGCGCCCGCTCGGGGTCGTCCTCATGGGCGTGCGGCGCGCCGAACAGCGCGAGCAGGGCGTCGCCGACGAACTTGTCGACGAAGCCGCCGAACTCTTGCACCGCGGCGGTCAGTTCTTCGAACAGCTCGTTCTGAAGCGCCTGCATGACCTCGGGGTCGAGCTGTTCGGAGAGCGTCGTGAAACCGCTGAGGTCCGCGAACAGGACCGTGACGGTGCGCCGGTCGGCCTCGCCCGTCAGGGCGATCCTGCTGAGCGCGGGCGCAAGCGGGGCGGGCCGGAACGGCTCCGGCGAAGCGGAAGGCGACGGCGTGGCGGATCTGGCGGCGCCTCGATCGGCTGGGGCGTTGCGCCCTGTTTCTGCCCACATTTCGGGCAGAACGCGAAATCGGGCGGGCAGGCATAGCCGCAGCCGGCGCAGCGGGCGGGCTGGCGCGCGCCGCATTTCGGGCAAAACGCAAACTCTGCCTGAATGACGAAACCGCAACCGACGCAGTTCATCGACTTGGCATTTCTTCAAACCAAGACCGTCGAGTCGCCGAGACTGTATCGGACCTTGCGTCACCGGCCCAGCCAAGCAGGCCCGGGCCGGCTGCGGCGACCCCGTCCGCGGCCAGGAGAAGCCCCTGGCCGCCGCCTCCAGACGTCAAGCCTGAAGCCGCCTGAGGAAGCCCGCGAACCGCATCAGGCCTTCCGGCCAGGGGCCGTGGCCGCTTGCCGCGTCGAGGTGGCCGGACCCGCCTGCATCGACGATCGCCGCGCCCCACGCATAGGCGATGTCCTCCGCTTTCTCGTAGGAGCAAGTGGGGTCGTTCCGGCTTGCCACCAGAACCGAGGGAAAGGGCAGGGGATCGCACGGGATCGGCGCGAAGGCGCGGGCGACCGCCGGCTCGAAATCCTCCCTGTCGACGTCCGGCAGCCCGACGAGGAAGGCGCCCTTCGCCTTGCCCGCCGGCAGGCGCGGCGCCGCGTGCGCGACCGCCGGCACGCCGAGGCCGTGCGCGAGGAAGACGACGGGCCGCTGCGCCTGCGCGACCGCCTCGACGATGCGTGCCGTCCACTCCGCCCGGTCGGGCCGGAACCAGTCCGACTGCTCGATGCGCCTCGCCGTCGAGAGCTGCCGCTGCCAACGGCTCTGCCAATGGTCAGGCCCGGAATTCTCGTAGCCGGGCACGATCAGGATGTCGCAATCGGAGGTCCGCATGGAGCCGAGGTAGACAGCGCAGGTCTTATCGGCAAGCGCTCACGATTTCTCCGTCGCCGCGCGGCCCTCACGCTTCTGCTTGCGGCTGACCGGGCAGACCTCCTGGAGGTAGCCGCCTTCCCGTGCCACCGCGCCCTCTTCGTCACCGCCCCCCTCACCCTCGCCTGCTTCGCAGGCTTGCTGCCTTCGGCAGCCCTCTCCCCGCAAGCGGGGAGAGGTGGACCCGCGCCTCTTATCTGAAAGATTCAAACGCTTTCGGGATCAGGTCGCGGGGGCGCAGGCGGATGTATGGGCCGGACGCTCAACCCGCCCCGAACACGCGCCGAAAAATCGTGTCGATGTGCTTGAAGTGGTAGCCGAGGTCGAACGAGGCCTCGATCTCGGCGGCGGTGAGCTTCGCCGCGACTTCCGGATCGGCCTTCAGCAGGGTGAGGAAATCGCCCTCGCCGCGCCAGACGGGCATCGCGTTGCGCTGGACGAGGCGATAGGCATCCTCCCGCGAAACGCCCTTCTGGGTAAGCGCCAGGAGCACGCGCTGCGAATGCACCAGGCCGCCGAGGCGGTCGAGGTTTTTGCGCATGTTCTCCGGGTAGACCAGGAGCTTGTCGATCACGCCCGCGAGCCGCACCAGCGCGAAGTCGAGGGTGATGGTCGCATCGGGGCCGATCGCGCGCTCGACGGAGGAATGCGAGATGTCGCGCTCGTGCCAGAGCGCTACGTTCTCCATCGCCGGCATCGCGTAGGCGCGGACCATGCGGGCGAGGCCCGTGAGGTTCTCGGTCAGGACCGGGTTGCGCTTGTGCGGCATTGCCGAGGAGCCCTTCTGGCCCTCCGAAAAGTACTCCTCGGCCTCGAGCACCTCGGAACGCTGCAGGTGGCGGATCTCGGTCGCGAGCCGCTCGATCGAGGACGCGACGACGGCGAGCGTCGCGAAGAACATCGCGTGGCGATCGCGGGGGATCACCTGCGTCGAGACCGGCTCGACGGAGAGCCCCATCTTCTCGGCAACGTATTCCTCGACGCCGGGATCGATGTTGGCGAAGGTACCGACGGCGCCGGAAATGGCGCAGGTCGAGATTTCGCGCTGCGCCTCGATCAGCCTGACCTTGCAGCGTTCGAACTCCGCATAGGCCTGGGCGAGCTTCAGCCCGAAGGTCGTCGGTTCCGCATGGATGCCGTGCGAGCGGCCGATGGTCGGCGTCAGCTTGTGCTCGAAGGCCCGCCGCTTCAGCGCCGCGAGCAGCGCGTCGATGTCGGCAAGGAGGATGTCCGAGGCGCGCTTGAGCTGGATGCTGAAGGTCGTGTCGAGGATGTCCGAGGAGGTCATGCCCTGGTGCACGAAACGGGCCTGCGGGCCGACGATCTCCGAGAGGTGGGTGAGGAAGGCGATGACGTCGTGCTTGACCTCGCGCTCGATGGCGTCGATGCGCTCGACGTCGAAGGTGGCCGCGCCGCCCTTGCGCCAGACGATCTCGGCCGCCTCCGCCGGTACGACGCCGAGGGCGGCGAGCGCCGTCGTCGCATGCGCCTCGATCTCGAACCAGATGCGAAAGCGCGTCTGCGGCGACCAGATCGCCACCATTTCCGGGCGGCTGTAGCGGGGAACCATGGGGCTGTCTTTCCATCCGCCGGCGGCGGTCATCGCTCGGCGGGTAACACGCGCTCCTCCTCTCCCGCAACCGCGCGGTAGCGCCGGGCGAGGGGCTTCACGAGCTGCGGCATCAGGTAGATCGGGAACTGGGCGAGGGCGAAAAAGAGGAAGGTCGAGTCGGGCGTCGACGCGCCGAGCGCCGCGATGAGGAGGCCCATGTTGCGCTGGCCGGTGCCGTAGCCGAGGGCGAAGCGGTCCCCGGGCGCGAGGGGCCGCAGCAAAAGCTGCGCGCCGGCAAAGCCCGCGAGCGCGATCGAGAAGGCGACCGACAGGAAGCGCGCGACTCGGCCGGGATCGGCGATCGCCGCCGCCAGCACGCCATCCATCGCGGCGATCGCGAAGAGGAAGTACATGAGAACGCCGAGCCCGTCGAACTGCGCCTTGTGGGCCCGAATGCGGCCCTCGCCGAGGACGGCCCGGAGCACGGCCGCCGCAACCATGGCGCCGCCGATCAGCCCGACGAGGCGGGTGATGAGGACTCGCATGTCGAGGGGCACCACGGCGCCGGCGACGAGATCCGCCAGGAAGGGCGAGACAAGGGGCGACAGGGTGGTCGTGACAAGGACGGCGGCGGTGACGAGGGTCGGATTAAGGCCGAGCAGCATCGCGACCGCCGGAGCGGACATGATCGGCGGCGCCGCGGCGAGGACGGCAAGGCCCAGGACGAGGCCCGGGTCGAGGGTCTCGCGCCCGAGGATCGCGAGCCCGGCCGTGACGATCGCGACCGGGGCGAGGATGAGCCAGAGGCTCGCGAGGACGAGAGGCCCCGGTCGGCGCAGGAGGCCGCGCAGGGCGGCGGCCTCGACGCGGGCGAAGGTGATGGTCACGAAGACGAAGATGCAGACGGCAAGCAGCGGCCGCGCCGCGGCGGCGAACTGGGGCAGGGCGAGGCCGAGGAAGATCGAGGCCGCGAAGCCCTGCGTCCCGTAGCGCCCGAAGAGCGCGAGGCCGGCCATCAGGCCGTCGGTCAGGAAAGTCATGCGACAGCTATGGACGGCCCGCGGCGGCGGGCGCTAAGAGACTGATCGGGAACAGGTCAGGCATATTGACGGAATGCGCCGCGAGCCTCCCATTCCCGGAGCGGCCGGGCAAGGTCGAAAGGGCGAAGACGGGCATGCGCGTGGATGTTGTCGTTCTCGGCGCCGGGATCATCGGCGTGTCGGTCGCGCTTCACCTGCAGAAGCGCGGCCGCTCCGTGCTCCTCGTCGACAGGCGCACAGCCGGGGCTCGAGACCTCCTTCGGCAATGCCGGGCTGATCCAGCGCGAGGGCGTCTATCCTTACGGCTTCCCGCATGATTTCGGCGCACTCCTGCGCTATGCGCTCAACAACACGACGGACGCCCATTATCACTTCAGCGCTATCCCGAAGATCGCGCCGTTCCTCTACCAGTACTGGATGCATTCCCGCCCCGCGCGGCACGAGGCGATCGCCCGGCTCTATGCGCCGCTGATCGAGCACTGCGTCGACGAGCACATGGCGCTCGCGAGCGAGGCCGGCGCGACCGACCTCATCCGGCACGACCGGCTGGATCAAGGTCTTCCGAACCCAGCAAGATGGACGACGGAGGTCGCGGACGCCGAGGAGCGACGCGGCGAATTTCGGCGTCAACTTCGTCGCCCTCGATCGCAAGGGCGTCGCGGCGGAGGAGCCGCATCTGACGACCGACCTCGTCGGCGGCGTGCACTGGACCGATCCGGCCTCCGTCTCCGACCCGCACGGGCTGACGATGGCCTATGTCGCGCCTTTTCGAGCGCTACGGCGGCAGACTCGCCGCCGGCGACGCGCAGACCCTGGAACTGACGCCGGCCGGTTGGCGCATGACGACGGAAGACGGGCCGGTCGAGGCCGGCGCGGCCGTCGTCGCCCTCGGCGCCTGGGCGGACGTCGTCACGCGGCGCCTCGGCTACGCGCTGCCGCTGGCCGTCAAGCGCGGCTACCACATGCATTACCGGCCGGTCGGCAACGCGGTGCTCAACCACCCGACCCTCGACTTCGAGCGCGGCTATTTCCTCGCGCCGATGGCGAACGGCATCCGCCTCACCACGGGCGCCGAGTTCGCAAACCGCGACGCGCCGAAGACGCCGGTCCAGCTCGCCCGCGCCGAGCCGGTCGCGAAGGCGTTCTTCCCGCTGGCGAGCGCGTCGATCCGGAGCCCTGGATGGGCTATCGCCCCTGCACGCCCGACATGATGCCGATCATCGGCCCGGCCCCGAAGCCACAAGGGCCTCTGGTTCGCCTTCGGCCACGCCCATCACGGCCTGACGCTCGGGCCGGTCACGGGACGGCTGATCGCCGAGATGCTGACCGGCGCGCCAACGCTGATCGATCCGAAGCCCTATCGGGTGGAGCGATTCTAGCCTCGCACCGTCCGGCGGCGCTTTTCGGCCCCGATGTGTGAAGGACGACCGTTCCGGCCTGGCGGATGCTCACGCATACTGGCATGTCGTAACGACATGCCAGGAGGGGACAATGGCGCTCGGGTTGCCGTCGACGTCGTTTGGCTTCGGTCAGGTCTTCAGGAGGAGCGGGGTCGAGGAGGGAGCCGGCGCCGCGGAGCCCTCGGTCGCGCCGAGCGCTCCCAAGATCACGGCGCGGATGCTGTGGGATCAGTTCCGGCTCGACGTGCAGGGCAAGGAGGTTCAGCGGGCCGCGACCTATTCCTACACCTGGCTCGCCGACCAGGTCGGCCACATCTGCCTCGGGATCCTTCTGGCTTTTCTGGCGACCGCCCTCCTTGCCTCGTTCGGGTGGGGCGGCCCCGAACCCGCCTGGAGAGGCTTCATCGTCACGATCGTTGCGGTGTCGGCCTGGGAAATCGGCGCCTACGTCCTCGAGTTGAGGGGCGCCAAGGGCCCGTTCCCCCTCGACTGGAAGCTGCTCGGGCGAAACGCTCTCGTCGCCTGGGGCTACATGGCGCTCGGAGGGGTGCTCGGGTACCTGTTCCACACGCCGGAGCCGCGCATGATCCTTTGGGCGATCTTCCTCGGCCTCGTCATCGCGATCGGCCTTGCGCCCTATTGGCTGCGCCAGAAGATCGTCTGGCAGAAGGCGGGCCTTCCCTACCTGTTCCGTCTAGCGAATGCCGAACACCTGATGGAGCCGCAGCAAGCGCGGCAGGTCGTCGGTCTCGTTTCGGCGATGGCGCCGCCCGACGCCGATCCGCAGCAAATCCTCATCGCCGGTCCGGTCAATTCGGGGCGGACCTCCTTCGCCAGCGGTCTCGGCACCGAGTTCGCGTTCCGCGACCGAAAGGTTCGCTACCTGAGCTTCGACCGGCTCGTCGAGTTCGCAACCGGAACGAACTTCGACAACAAGCCGCTCGAGCTGTGCGACGAATTCGGGCCGGTCAACGTCTCCTACTGGCCGTGGCCGCAGGCCCAGATCCTGATCATCGACGACATCAGTCCGATCCTCGAAAGCGCTCCCACCCTCGAGAACCTCACCCAGTTCAGCGACATGCTCGGCGGTCCGCTGCAGTGCATCCGGGAATATCTCGCGGACAAGCACACGATCTGGATTCTGGGCAATGTCGGAAGCGAGGCCGAGCTCGGCGCTTTCGCCGATTCCATCGCGGCGTTCTGCAGCGCGGACGGCGCGTCCCGGAATCGCGAGAACACGGTGCGCATCCAGCTCGGACGCGCCGGCGAAGGCGAGCCCAAGCGCGCGAAGGTCATGCGCATCGAAGGCTGCGCGCCGGCGCCGGCGCGCACGCCCGGCCTGACCGCCCGCGCCTGATCGGCGGTCTGCGTCACCTTCGCCCGAAGCGCCCCTGCCAGGCGGACAGCGCGCCGGGAAAGGGCAGCGCGGTCGCCTCGTAGACGCCGCGGGCGATGGCGCGGGCGAGACAGTCCGCCGCGAGCGCCCCGATCTCGATGAGGGCGGCGGGGTCGTCGGGCAGGGGCTGCCGGCCGGTCGCGGCCGCAAAGATCGTGTCGCCGTCGAGGCTCCCGTGAGCGAAGCGCAGCGCCCGCGAGAGGCCGCCGTGGGCGGCGACGGCGAGGCGTTTCGTCTGGGCCTTGGTCAGCGCCGCGTCGGTCGCGACGAGGGCGATCGTGGTGGAAGGGGGCGCCGCACCCTTCCAGTGAAGGCGCCGCATTCCCGGCGTCACCGTCGCCGGCAGGCCGACGCCGCCGAACTCTTCGTTCTCCTCGAGGGCGCCGGCCCAGAAATGTGGGCCGCCGCCGATCACCGCGGACGCGATGGCGTTGACGACGACGAGCGCGCCGACCGCGATGCCGTCGGTCGAAAACGCGCTCGCCGAGCCGAGGCCGCCCTTGAGATCCGCCGTTGTCGCGCCGAAGCCGCCGCCGGCGCTGCCGAGGGCGAAGTCGGGGCCCGCCGCCGCCGCGGCGGTGTAGCCGAGCTCGCGATAGGGCGGATAGCGGCTCCAGCCCTTGTCGCCGCCGTTGAGCAGGTCGAACACGACCGCCTGGGAGACGAGCGGCACCCGCGCCGTGCCGACGGCAAATCCGATGCCCTGTTCGCGCAGGAACGCCTGCACGCCGCCGGCCGCATCGAGGCCGAAGGCGGAGCCGCCGGAGAGGACGACCGCGTGCACGCCCAGCACCGTCTTGTCGGGTTCAAGGAGGTCCGTTTCCCGGGTTCCCGGAGCGCCGCCGAAGACCGCGTAGGACACCGCGACGTCGCCCGAGAACAGCGCCGCGGTGACCCCGCTCGCAAGCCGCGCGTCCTCAGCGTTGCCGACGCTGACCCCGGCGACGTCGGTAATGAGGTTGCGCGGGTTGCTCATGCGGACGAGCAAAGCGCAGGCCGAACGCATCACAAGCGGGAGACGGCAGGGCGTGGCGTCTTTCCGGCGCGTCGGCGCCCGGCTAGGAGACGGGGCATGGTCGACGTCAGCCTCCCGGCGGCGGCGCTCGGTGGGCTCGTCTCGTTTCTGAGCCCGTGCGTGCTGCCCCTCGTGCCGCCCTACCTCAGCTTCCTCGCGGGCACCACCTTCGACCGGCTGCAGGCGGGCGACGATGCGGCCGTGCGCCGGCGCGCGCTCCTCGCGGCGCTTCTCTTCGTCGCCGGGTTTTCGACCGTCTTCGTGCTCCTCGGGGCGACGGCCTCCGTGTTGGGGCAGGTGCTGCGGCAATATCTCGTCGTGCTGTCGACCGTCGCGGGCCTCGCCATCATCGCCATGGGGCTGCACTTTCTCGGCGTCTTCCGCATCGGGCTTCTCTACCGGGAGGCGCGCTTCTCCGTGCCGCGGCCGGTCGGTTTGTGGGGCGCCTACGTCATGGGCCTTGCCTTTGCCTTCGGCTGGACGCCCTGCATCGGGCCGATCCTCGCCGCCATCCTGACGCTGGCCGGGTCTGAGGCCAGCGTCGGCAAGGGCGCGGCCCTGCTCGCGGTTTATTCCGCCGGCCTCGGCATCCCCTTCCTCCTCGCAGCCTTCGCGATGAAGCCCTTCGCCGCCTTCATGAAGCGCATGCGCACCCGCCTCGCCCTTATCGAGAAGGCGATGGGCGGGCTTCTGGTGCTGACGGGGGTGGCCTTCCTCGGCGGCTGGCTGACGGAGGCGTCGTACTGGCTATTGGAGACGTTTCCGGTGCTCGGGCGCCTGGGGTGACGCTATCGCTTCGGATCGGCGGATCGAGACCGGACGCCGCGGGGATGCTTCACTCCTCCTGATGGGAGCTGCGGCTGAAAGTGCGGTCGTAGCTAGGGCTCGAGCAAGCCGACAGGGTCAGGGTGCGCCGGCGCCGGTCGATGACGAACGAGCAGGTGACCGCCGCCTCGCCGTCGAAGCGTATCGTCACGCGGCGTCCGTCGGCTCGCCACCGACCGCCGTAGTCCCAGCCGTCGCCCGCGTCGAACGATGAACCCCACAGCCTCGACTTCGACTTGAAGCACCGCCTCAGCGATTGCGGCGGCGTGCCCGGGGGCGTGCTCCATTCCCAGCAGCCCCGGACCGTGAGGCCGGCGGCCGCAGCCGGCGGCGCAAACGGCGAACCTGTTGAGAGGATCAGGCCGGTCGCGAAGAGCAGTACGCGGGGCACCTGCGGCCTCCCACGGCGTCGGCGCAACCCTATTGCAGCTTGAATTGAGCCGCAATCTCCGGGAGGCGTTGGGCGCGGCCGGACGGTAGGACAGCGGGACACGACAGGAGACGCCGATGTTCCACGCCACAGGCCTTCCGCCCGAATTGTTCGCGCCGTTCTTCGCCCTTTCCGACGAGGCCCTTCTCGCGCAAGGCGCGCGGCGCGTCTTCGCCGACGCGCCCGACGCCTTTCCCTGCCGGGTCTCGCTCCGGCGGGCCGATGTCGGCGACGAGCTTCTGCTCCTCAACTATGCGCACCGGCCGGAGCCCTCCTCCCCCTATCGCGCGGCCGGGCCGATCTTCGTCGGCCGGCGCGGGCAGGAGACGTTCGTCGACAGGCTGCCGCCGATCATGCGCGACCGCGTCCTCGCCTTGAAGGCCTACGATCCGGACGCCTTCATCGTCGCCGCGGAGCTCGCCGAGGGCGAGGCGGCGCTCGGCGTCGTGCGCCGCTATCTCGACCGTGCCGACGTCCGCCACGTCGACGCGCATTTCGCAAGCCGCGGCTGCTTCGCCGCCCGCTTCGAGCGCGACGGCGCATGAGTACGGCGCGGGAAAAACGCACATGAAAAAACCCGCCCCGGTCGCCCGGGGCGGGTCGTCGTCGAGGGTTACGCGGCGGAGCCGATCAGAGCTCGTTGCCGGCGTAGTCGATCTTGCCGTCGGCGCCCTTCTTCCAGACGTACATGACGTAGTCCGGACGGGTGATGTCGCCCTTCTTGTCGAAGGAGATGTCGCCGATGCACGGTCTTGAACGGCTTGCCCGCCTTCATCGCGTCGGCCATCTTCTTGCCGTCGGCGCCGCCCGCCTGCTTCGCCGCGTCGGCCAGGATCTGGGCCGCCGCATAGGCGTAGAGGGTGTAGGCCTCGGGCTCGAAGTTCTTCGCCTTGAACTTGGCGACGACATCCTTCGCGTTCGGGTTCTTGCGCGGATCGGGCGCGAAGGTCATGAGCGTGCCGTCGGCGCCGGGGCCGGCGATCGAGACGAACTCGGCCGAGACGATGCCGTCGCCGGACATCATCGGAGCCTGCAGGCCCTGGTCGCGCATCTGGCGGATGATCAGGCCGGCTTCGGTGTGCAGGCCGCCGAAATAGACGACGTCGACGCCCGCCGCTTTCAGCTTCGAGACCAGCGCCGAATAGTCCTTCTCGCCGGTGTTGACGCCCTCGTAGACGACTTCCTTGAGGCCCTTGGCGTTCATCGCCTTCTGGGTCTCGTCGGCGAGGCCTTTGCCGTAGGGCGTCTTGTCGTGGATGATCGCGACCTTCTTGCCCTTGAACTTGTCGGCGAGGTACGCGCCGGCCACCGCGCCCTGCTGGTCGTCGCGACCGCAGGTGCGGAAGGTGTTCCAGAGATCACGCTCGGTGAACTTCGGGTTCGTCGAGGCCGGCGTGATCTGGACGATGCCGGCTTCCGAGTAGACTTCGGAGGCCGGGATCGAGACGCCGGAATTGAAGTGGCCGACGACCATCTTGACGCCTTCGGCGACGAACTTGTTCGCCACCGACACGCCCTGCTTCGGATCGGACACGTCGTCGCCGACGACGATCTGAAGCTTCTGGCCGTTGATGCCACCGGCCGCATTGATGTCCTCGACCGCCTGCTCGACGCCGTTCTTGAGCTGCGCGCCGAAAGCGGCGTTCGGGCCGGTGATGGGGCCGGCGACGCCGATCTTGATCTGCGCGTTGGCCGCGCTGGCGAACGCGAGGCCGAAGACCGAGCGCGACGCCGGTCAACAGCAACTTTCTCATGAGGTCACTCCTCTGGGTGGTTTTATGGGGCCGCTTTGCGGCCCGGTTGGCGGGTCTGGCCCGCCGTCCGGCTGCCATCATGCCGCTTTTTTGGCCGATGTCATCCGGATTTGGCGGCGTCTCAGCCGTTAGGCTGAGCCGGTTTCGGACGCCAGCTGAACGGGCCCGTTCGCTCGTACAGCCAGCGATATTGGGTCGTCATCTGGCGCGTCCGGCTGTAGCGGTAGCCGAGCGAGCCGATGATCAGGACGACGGTCGCATCGATCGCATAGATAATGCAGCGACAGCAGCGTGCCCTGGAACAGGGCATAGTGGAAAAAGCGGACCGCCGCCGCCAGAATGAGCAGGTACGGGATCAACATTCCGTAAGGTCGCCAGGTGATCGCCGTCGCCCGCCCCGTCATCCAGGCGGCCCAGCCGCCGAGCAGCAGCGTGAACACGAGGAACGGCCAGATCGAGCCTTCCTCCAGAGAATCCCGTTCCATCAGTGGCGCCCCCCTTCGAGATAGGCCGCCTGGACCTGCGGATTCTCCAGAAGCTCCCGGCCGGAGCCCGACATGGTGATGGTGCCGGTGACCATGACGTAGCCGCGATGGGCGAGCTTGAGGGCGTGGTAGGCGTTCTGCTCGACGAGGAAGACGGTCATGCCGTCCTTCTCGTTAAGCTCCTTGATGACGTCGAAGATCTGCTTGACGATCAGCGGCGCGAGGCCGAGCGACGGCTCGTCGAGGAGGAGCAGGCGCGGCCGGCTCATCAGCGCGCGCGCGATCGCCAGCATCTGCTGCTCGCCGCCGGAGAGCGTGCCGCCACGCTGGTGCAGGCGCTCCTTCAGGCGCGGGAAGATGGTGGTGACGCGCTCGAGGTCCTGGTCGAAATGCGTCATGCCGCTGACCGACGCGCCCATCTGCAGGTTCTCGAAGACGGTCATGCGCGGGAAGATGCGGCGGCCCTCCGGCGACTGCGCGATCGCCATGCGCGCGATCTCGTGCGTCGGCAGTCCGCGTGATGTCACGGCCGGCATAGGTGATGATGCCTTCGCGCGCCCGCGGGTTGCCGAAGATCGTCATCATCAGGGTCGACTTGCCGGCGCCGTTGGCGCCGATCAGCGTGACGATCTCGCCTTCGTTGACGTCGATGTCGACGCCCTTCAGGGCGATGATGTTGCCGTAATAGGTCTTGACCCCGCGCACGCTCAGGAGCGGTTGCCGCGCGGCGGCCGCGGCGCGAGTCTCCTCGACGAGGACGTTCAGGCCGGCGACGTTCATCCGAGCACCTCCGCTTCGACCTTCGCGACCTCTTCCTCGTCCTCGACGCCGAGATAGGCGGCGACGACACGCGGATCGTTCTTCACCTCGACGGGGGTGCCGTCGGAGATCTTGGTGCCGTAGTCGAGCACGACGACGTGGTCGGAGATCTCCATCACCACGGACATGTCGTGCTCGATCAGAAGCACCGACGTGCCGAACTCGTCGCGGATCGCGCGCAGGAGCGCGTTGAGCTCGAGGGACTCGCGCGGGTTGAGGCCGGCGGCGGGCTCGTCGAGGCAGAGCAGCACCGGGTCGGTGCACATCGCACGGGCGATCTCGAGCCGGCGCTGGTCGCCGTAGGGAAGGTCGCCGGCCGGATCGTCGGCGCGGTCCATGAGGCGCGTGCGCGCGAGCCAATGCTTCGCCTTCTCGATCGCCTCGCGCTCGGCGGCGCGATAGCCGCCGATCCCGAGCACGCCGAGGAAGGTGAATCCGGACGCGATCATCAACGGGTTGTGTTGCGCGACGAGAAGGTTCTCGAGCACCGTCATGCCCGAGAAGAGGCGAATGTTCTGAAACGTGCGCGCAACCTTCGCCCGCCAGTTGATGGCGTGGCCGGGCAGCCGCTCGAGAAGGAACTCCGGGCCTTCCTTCTGGCGGAGCGTCATCATGCCTTCGGTCGGCTTGTAGAAGCCGGTGATGCAATTGAACACCGTCGTCTTGCCGGCGCCGTTCGGGCCGATGAGCGCGGTGATGTCGCCGCGCCCGGCCTTGAAGGAGAGATCGTTGACGGCGACGAGGCCGCCGAAGCGCATGGTGAGGTGCTCGACGTCGAGGACGGCATCGTTCTCCCAGCGCATCAGCCGTGTCCTTCCTTGACGAGGGAACCGGAGATGGCTTTTCGCTGCTTGAGGAACACGGATGGCTCGCGCTCCGAGATGAGTCCGCGCGGGCGCCAGACCATCATCGCGACCATGCCGAAGCCGAAGAGGAGAAGACGATACTCGTTGGGATCGAAGTCCCTCGCCGAAGATCGCTTTCAGGAAGCCGAGATTTCGCAGCATCTCCGGGCCGCCGACGAGGACGACCGCGGCGATGGCGACGCCGATCTGCGAGCCCATGCCGCCGAGCACGACGATGGCGAGGATGATCGCCGATTCGAGGAAGTTGAAGCTCTCCGGAGAGACGAAGCCCTGCCGCACCGCGAAGAACGAGCCGGCGAAGCCGCCGAAGGCGGCGCCGAGGGCGAAGGCGGTGAGCTTGGTGTTGGTGGTGTTGATGCCGAGGGAGCGACAGGCGATCTCGTCCTCGCGCAAGCGCCTCCCAGGCGCGGCCGACCGGCAGCTTGCGCAGGCGCATCGTGACGTAGTTGGTGATGAGCGCGAGCGCGAGGATCAGGTAGTAGAGGAAGACGATGCGGTGCATCGAATTGAACTCGAGCCCGAAGAACGCCGCGAAGCCGTTGTCGCTGTCGGTGAAGGGCAGGCCGAAGAACGAGACCCGCGGGATCGAGGTGATGCCGGCGCCGCCGTTCGTGAGGTCGACCCAGTTGATCAGCACGAGCCGGATGATCTCGCCGAAGGCGAGGGTGACGATGGCGAGATAGTCGCCGCGCAGCCGCAGCACCGGGAAGCCGAGCAGGATGCCCCAGAAGGCCGCGAGCATGCCGGCGATCGGCAGGCAGATCCAGAACGACAACCCGAAGGTGGTCGAGAGCAGGGCATAGGAATAGGCGCCAACCGCGTAGAAGGCGACGTAGCCGAGGTCGAGGAGGCCGGCGAGGCCGACGACGATGTTGAGGCCCCAGCCGAGCATGACGTAGGTCAGCATGAGAACGCCGAGATCGACCCAATAGCGGGATTCGGTGAGGCCGCCCTGGACGGCATAGACGATGAACGGAAAACCGAGGGCGACGCCGAGGAAGAGCGGTACGCCGATGCGCGACAGCACGCCGGTGCCGGTCGCGTGCCGGGCGGCGATCGCGGGCGTCGCGGCCGCCGCGCTCTTGCGGCTGGCGCGCTGGAAATCGTAGGCGCGGTAGGCAAGGCGGCCGGCGAAGACGAGGGCGCAGATCAACGCCACGAGGCCCCAGCGCGGCGCCAGGAAGAGAAGGCCGCCGTTCTGTTCCGTCTTGTAGGAGAGGATCGGTATGCACAGGCCGAGGGCGACGAGGGCCGCAAAGCCTGCGTTCTTCAGGGCGGCGACGATGTCGAAACCCGCGGCCGCAGCGGCGGTCGCCTTCGCGGCGGGGGCGGCGGTCAGGGCGGGAGCGCTCATCGTCCTCTCCCTAGACCTTCTCGACTTCCGGCCGCCCGAGGATGCCGGACGGCATGAAGATCAGCACGATGGCGAGGATAGAGAAGGCCGCGACGTCCTTGTACTCGATCGAGAAGTAAGCCGACCAGAAGACCTCGATCAGGCCGATGATGAGCCCGCCGAGCACGGCGCCGGGAAGGGAGCCGATGCCGCCGAGCACGGCGGCGGTGAAGGCCTTCACGCCCGGCACGAACCCATCGTTGAAGCTGACGACGCCATAGTAGAGGAGGTACATGGTGCCGGCGACGGCGGCGAGGGCGGCGCCGATCACGAAGGTGAGCGAGATCGTGCGGTCGACATCGATGCCGAGGAGGGCTGCCATCTTGCGGTCCTGCTCGCAGGCCCGCTGCGCCCGGCCGAGGGAGGTCTTCTGGACGAGGTACCAGAACACCGAGAGCAGCGCCGCCGTCGTCAGCATGATGATGACCTGCTTGTAGGACAGGGCGACCGTGTAGCCGTCGGCGCCGGTCCAGAGCGGGATCACGTCCTGCACCATCGGCGGCGTCGGCTTGTTGCGGGCGCCCTGCGCCACCTGCACGAAGTTCGACAGAAAGATCGAGACGCCGATGGCCGAGATCAGCGGCGCGAGGCGGAAAGAGCCGCGCAGGGGCCGGTAGGCGATCCGCTCGATCGCCCAGCCCCAGAGCGAGGTCAGGATCATGGCGATGACCATGACGATGAGCAGCGCCAGGGCCACCGACGAGATGCCGATCCAGGTGGTCAGGATCAAAAAGAAGATCAGGGCGATGAAGGCGGAGAGCATGAAAACGTCGCCGTGGGCGAAGTTGACCATGCCGATGATGCCGAAGACCATCGTGTAGCCGATGGCGATGAGCCCGTAGATCGAGCCCAGGGTCAGCCCGTTGATAAGCTGCTGTACGAAAACTTCCATGCCGCCCGGTCCCCCTCTGGATGGGGTTATTCTTGGAACTTGGTCCTCAACAAACCACGATGCAGGGTCGAGGCCAAGCCGCCCTTTGGATGGGGCGGCTCTCTAGCAAAGGCCCGCCCCTGCTTCAATCGTGCCCCCGGGGAACGGCGCCCGGGTTTTCGCCACTCTGTTGCAGAACACGGCGGCAGGCGCCGGGCCGGCTTCCAAATTCGCAGCCGGTGCCCATATTGCAAAGCGGCCCGCGCCCTATCCGCCGGCTCCTCTCGAAGGTCCAGATCCGCCCCCGATGCTCAATTCCGTCCCGCCGCTCAGCGCCTTCGAGACCGATGCCTCGTCGCCGGATGCGGCGGCGTTCCGCCGGGGCATGAGCCGGGTCGCGGCGGCGGTTCACATCGTCACGACCGACGGTCCGGCCGGCCGGGCGGGCTTCACGGCGACCGCCGTCACGCCGGTGACGGACGATCCGCCCTCGCTCCTCGTCTGCGTCAATGCGGAGGGGCGCTCGGCGACCTTCGTCGCCGCGAACGGCGTCTTCTGCGTCAACGCCCTCGCCGCAGCCGACCGCGACCTCGCCGACATCTTCGCCGGCCGCAGGGACCTGCAGGGACAGGACCGCTTCACGGCCGGGGCCTGGTCGAAGCTCGCGACCGGGGCGCCGGCGCTCGTCTCGGCCGTCGTCTCCTTCGATTGCCGCCTGACCGACGCGCGCCTCGTCGCTACCCACCACGTCATGATCGGCGAGGTCATCGCGATCCGCCTCGGCGTCGCCCGGCCGGCCCTCCTCTACGAGGGGCGCGGTTACCGGGAGCTCTGAGCGTCGGCCGCGGCCCTCGACAAGGGGCCCGGTCGGTACGCTAGACTGGCGCTCGCGAAAATCCACCGACAAGAGCGAGGAATCCGCCGATGGCCATGACGATGCAGGGTGAAGTGCTGCTGCCGGCCGACCGGGCGAGGGTCTGGGCGGCGCTCAACGATCCGGAGGTCCTGAAGGCCTGCATCCCGGGCTGCCAGGCCCTCGAGAAGATCGAGCGACACGGCGTTCCAGGCCGTCGCCAAGGTGGCGATCGGGCCCGGTGAAGGCGACCTTCAAGGGCGCGCGTGAACTCACCGATCTCGATCCGCCGAACGGCTACACGATCGGCGGCGAGGGCCAGGGCGGCGTCGCCGGCTTCGCCAAGGGCGGCGCCAAGGTGCGCCTCGACGACGTGGAGGGCGGCACGACGCTTATCTACGACGTCGAGGCGCAGGTCGGCGGCAAGATCGCCCAGCTCGGCGGGCGCCTCATCAACGGCGTCGCCAAGAAGTACGCCGACGAGTTTTTCGCCAATTTCGCCAAGAGCCTCGTCTCCGGCCGAAAACGCCGCCTAAGGGCCCGTTTCTACGAGTCGCCAGTTCCCGAATCATGGCCGCTTGACCGCTCAATTTCGGGCGGTTCACACTCGATTTCGACGGGCCGGGCTTCCTCGGCCGTCCAACGAGAACAGCTGCCGGGGCGCCGAGACCGACGGACGGCGCCGCGCCAGCCGGCACTCGGAGGAGGAACCACGCATGGCCACCGTCTCCATGACGGTGAACGGGCAATCCGTCACCGCCGACGTCGATCCGCGCACGCTGCTCGTGCAGTTCCTGCGCGAGAATCTGCGGCTCACCGGCACCCATGTCGGCTGCGACACCAGCCAGTGCGGCGCCTGCGTCGTTCATCTCAACGGGCGAGGCCGTGAAGTCCTGCACGATGCTCGCGCGTCCAGGCCGAGGCCAGCGTCGTCACGACCATCGAGGGCCTCGCCGAGGGCGGCGAGCTGCACCCGATGCAGGCGGCCTTCCGCGAGCATCACGGGCTGCAATGCGGCTTCTGCACGCCCGGCATGATCATGTCCGCGGTCGACATCGTGAACCGCAAGGGCGCGCAGCCTCGACGAGCAGACGATCCGCGCCGAGCTCGAAGGCAATCTCTGCCGCTGCACGGGCTACCACAACATCGTCAAGGCGATCGCGGCGGGCGCCCAGGCGATGGCCGCAGCGCCGGTCCGCGCAGGCCGCCGAGTAAGCGACGCCGTCGCGCCGCCGCCGCGCCGACGGGGCGAGCTGCCAGGGCCTCGTCGAAGCAAGCGACGTCTCTGCGAGCGTCCTTCGCAGTCTTCCGCGCGCTCCGGCCCGGTCGACGAGCCGCACGAGCTCAGGGGAGGAACGTCATGACCGCCACAGGGATCGGCGCACCGGTACGCCGCAAGGAAGATCAGCGTTTCGTCACCGGCCAGGGCCGCTACGTCGACGACTTCAACCGGCCGGGCCAGGCCTACGCCTATTTCCTGCGCTCGCCGCATGCCCACGCCGACGATCCGCTCGATCGACACGAGCGCCGCCAAGGCGATGCCGGGCGTGCGTCGCCATCTTCACCGGCGACGATCTCGCCGCCGACAAGATCGGCGGGCTCATCTGCGGCTGGATGATCCATTCCAAGGACGGCTCGCCGATGAAGGCGGGCCCGCATCCGGCCCTCGCGCAGGGCAAGGTGCGCTATGTCGGCGACCACGTCGCGGTCGTGATCGCCGAGACGCTCGCGCAGGCGAAGGACGCGGCCGAGGCGATCGTCGGTCGACTACGACGTCCTGCCGGCGGTCGTCGACACCGCGCACGGCGCAGCAGGCGCGGCGACGCGCGGTCCACGACGTCGCGCCCGACAACACCGTCTTCAACTGGCATCTCGGCGACAAGGACGCGACCGACGCGGCCTTCGCGCGGCGCGAAGCACGTGACCAAGATCGACCTCGTCAACAACCGCCTCGTGCCGAACGCCGATGGAGCCGCGCGCGGCCGTCGGCGAGTACGATTTCGGCACCGACACCTACACGCTCTACACGACGAGCCAGAACCCGCATGTGGCGCGGCTCGTGCTCTCGGCCTTCATCGGCATCGCGCCGGAGCACAAGCTGCGCGTCATCGCGCCGGATGTCGGCGGCGGCTTCGGCTCCAAGATCTTCATCTATGCCGAGGAGACGGTCTGCGTCTGGGCGGCGAAGAAGGTCAAGCGGCCGGTGAAGTGGACGTGCGGACCGCACCGAGGCCTTCCTGTCCGACGCGCATGGCCGCGACCACGTCACCCACGCCGAGCTGGCGACTCGACGAGAACGGCAAGATCCTCGGCCTGCGGGTGCAGACGATCGCCAATCTCGGCGCCTATCTGTCGACCTTCTCCTCCTCGGTGCCGACCTATCTCTACGCGCCGCTGCTGTCCGGCCAGTACGACATCCCGGCGATCTATTGCGAGGTCGACGCGGTCTACACCAACACCGCGCCGGTCGATGCCTATCGCGGCGCCGGGCGGCCCGAGGCGACCTTCGTGGTCGAGCGGCTCGTCGAGAAGGCGGCGCGCGAGCTCGGCCAGGACCCGGCCGAGTTCCGCACGCAGCAACTACGTCAGGAAGTTCCCGCACCAGACGCCGGTCATCATGACCTACGACGCCGGCGACTACGCGCGCCTCGCTCGACAAGGCGCTGGAGATCGCCGACTACAAGAACTTCGGCAAGCGCAAGCGCGACAGCGCCCGCCGCGGCAAGCTGCGCGGCATCGGCTTCTCGAGCTATATCGAGGCCTGCGGCATCGCGCCGTCGCAGGCGGTCGGCTCGCTCGGCGCCGGCGTCGGCCTGTGGGAATCGGCCGAGGTGCGCGTCAATCCGACCGGCTCCGTCGAGGTGCTGACCGGCTCGCACAGCCACGGCCAGGGCCACGAGACGACCTTCGCGCAGCTCGTCTCCGATCGGCTCGGCATCCCGATCGAGCAGGTCACGATCGTCCACGGCGACACCGACAAGGTGCAGTTCGGCATGGGCACCTACGGCTCGCGCTCCGGCGCGGTCGGCATGTCGGCGATCGCCAAGGCGGTCGACAAGGTGATCGCCAAGGGCAAGAAGGTCGCCGCCTACGTGCTCGAAGCCGTCGGAGGGCGACATCGAGTTCAAGGACGGCAAGTTCACCGTCGCCGGCACCGACAAGTCGCTCGACTTCGGTCGACGTCGCGCTGCAGGCCTATATCGCGCACAAGTTCTCGGGCCAGGAGCTCGAGCCCGGCCTGAAGGAGGGCGCGTTCTACGATCCGACCAACTTCACCTTCCCGGCCGGCGTGCACATCTGCGAGGTCGAGATCGATCCCGAGACCGGCGTGACCAAGATCGAGCGCTGGACGGCGGTCGACGATTTCGGCGATGATCATCAACCCGATGATCGTCGAGGGCCAGGTGCATGGCGGCATCGCCCAGGGCGTCGGCCAGGCGCTGCTCGAAGGCGCGGTCTACGACGAGCGCGGCCAGCTCGTGACGGCGAGCTACATGGACTACTGCATGCCGCGCGCCGATCGACCTGCCGTCCTTCGCAGGTCGGCATGACGATGACGCCGTGCCCGTCGAACCCGCTCGGCATCAAGGGCTGCGGCGAGGCCGGCGCCATCGCCGCGCCGCCCGCCGTCATCAACGCGATCACCGACGCCCTCGGCCACGAGGACATCGCCATGCCGGCGACGCCGCAGGTCGTCTGGCGCGCCGCGCAGAAGAGCAGTCGCCATGGCCGCTGGCGGCGGAATAGGGGAGACGGATCATGTACGCTTTCGACTATCACCGCCCGACGAGCGCTGCGGCAGGCTGCGAGCCTCGCTCGCCAAGGCCGAGGACGCGAAGTTCCTCGCCGGCGGCCACACGCTGCTGCCGACGATGAAGCAGCGCCTCGCGGCGCCGACCGCCATCTGATCGATCTCGGCCAGATCGCGGAACTGCGCGGCATCGAGCGCTACGGCGCGCTCGGTCGTCGATCGGCGCGATGACGAAGCACGCCGAGGTCGCGGCCTCCGCCGACGTGCGCGAGGCGATCCCGGCGCTCGCCGAGCTCGCCGAGCATGATCGGCGATCCGGCCGTGCGCAACCGCGGCACGATCGGCGGCTCGATCGCCAACAACGACCCGGCGGCGGATTATCCCGCCGCCTGCCTGGCGCTCGGCGCGACGATCGTCACCAACAAGCGCAAGATCGCCGCGGAGGAGTTCTTCACGGGCCTCTTCGAGACGGCCCTCGAGGACGGCGAGATCATCACCAGGTGTCGCTTCCCGGTGCCCGCACAAGGCGGCCTACGCGAAGTTCCGCAACCCGGCCTCGCGCTATGCCCTGGTCGGCGTCTTCGTCGCCAAGCGCGCCGCCGAGGTGCCGGGTCGCGGTCACCGGCGCCGGCGCGAACGGCGTCTTCCGCTGGGCCGGAGGCGGAAGCCGCCCTGAAGAACCGCTTCGCGCCGAAGTCGCTCGACGGCCTCGACGCTCCCGGCCGAGGGCCTCAACAGCGACATCCACGCCGACGCCGACTATCGCGCCCACCTCATCGGCGTCATGGCCCGCCGCGCCACCGCCGCCGCGACGGAGCGCTGACGGCGCGTTGTCGGCGTTCGCCTCTTCCCTTCGCGACCGCCACCCCAAGCGGTCAAAAAGGAGCGCTTCTCACCTCTCCCCGCTTGCGGGGAGAGGGCTGCCGGAGGCAGCAAGCCTGCGAAGCAGGCGAGGGTGAGGGGGCGGCGACGAAGAGGGCGCTGCGGCGCGAAGGGCGCCTCTTCCGGCACCGCCCCCTCACCCCCGCTTCGCTTCGCTCCGCTGGTTCGGCCGAAGGCCGAACCCTCTCCCCGCAAGCGGGGAGAGGCGAAGGGCGCGCTTCCTCAGATCACGTAGAAATCCGACAGGGTCAGCGCCGGTTTCGTGGTCAGCACCGCGATCTTCACCGCGGCGTGCGAACCCGAGCCGTCGGCATCGTACCAGAGCGCGCCCTTCGCCTTGTCGTAGAGGATGCGGTCGTTGGCGTCGTGCGCCTCCTTGCCGAGGAAGAAGGCGTCGGCCTTCATCTTCTTCGGCTTTGCGAGCGACCCCGAACCGATGCCCTTGAAGAGCGCGTTCTCGAGCCAGACCGTGTCGTCCTTGTGCGAAAAATCCTTCAGCGTGTCGACATTCGCCGAGGCCGGCTTGGTGTCGAAGACGAAGACGTCCTTGCCCTTGCCGCCCAAAAGCTTGTCCCGTCCGAGGCCGCCGAAGAGCCTGTCGTTGCCGGCGCCGCCGGTGAGCGTGTCGGCGTTCTTGAAGCCCTTCAAGACGTCGTTGCCGCCGCCGCCGGAGAAGACGTCCTTGCCGTAGTCGCCGAAGAGCGTGTCGGCAAAGCCGGTGCCGGCGCTCGTCTCGTTGTGGATGTCGCCGACGGCGATGCTCAGGGTCTGCGTCTTCGAGAGCCCGCCCTGGTCGGTCGCGACGACCGTCACCCGATGCGCGCCCGCCTGCTCGAAATCGAGGGCGACGCCGTTGAGCACGTAGAGCGTATCGCCGAGGAGGACGAAGCGCCCGCCGGCATCGTCGGAAAGCTGGTAGCTGAAGGTCTGCATGGCATCGGGATCGATCGCCGAGAGTTTGCCGACGACGGTGCCGTTCAAGGCAAGCTCGTCCACCGATGCGCCGGACAGGCTCACCCCCGTCGGCGCGTTGTTCGTGCCACCGCCGCCCGGCGGCGTGACGGTCTCGTCGACATCCTCGATCGTGACGGTGAAGCCCGCCTTGACGAAGTTGCCGGCCGGGTCGCTCGCCTTCACCTCGATACCGAGGGTCTTGTTCGTTTCGTAGTCGAGCTTCGTCTTGTCGGCGACGCTGACGACGCCGGTCGCCGCATCGATCTTGAAGGCGCCGCCGCCGTTGGCGGTGAGGGAGTAGGTGATCGCTGCGTTCTCCGGGTCCTTCGCCTCGACGGCCATGACGGCGATTTCGGCGTTGCTGTTCTCGGCGATCTTGACGGGGCCGCTGCCGATCAGGTGCAGGTTCACCGGCTTCTCGTCGACGTCGTTGCGGGTGATCTTGAAGGTCTGCGTCTCGCTGGCGCCGCCGGCCGTCGCCTTCACGGTGATCGTGTAGGAGTCCTCGCCCTCGTCGCCGTCGATGGCGGCGGCGTTGGCGACGACGAGCTGGTTCGTGCCCGGAGTGATCTTGAAGCGCCCCCCGGCGCTGTCGACGAGAGACCAGGCGATGCTCGCCCCATCGGCCATCGTCGGCTGGAGGAAGCCGATGAAGGGGTCGCCCTTCTCCGTCACCTCCGACTGTGAGAGCGAGAGGCCCGTCGGCGTGTAGCGGCGCTGGTAGATCTCGGGCGTGCCGCTCTGGTCCGAGGTCCACGACACGATCCAGCCGCCGTCATCGAGCGCCGTGACGTCGGGATCGAGCTGGGCGCCGGTCGTGGCGCCGTTGACCCGCGACTCGGGGCCGACCTTGTTGCCGTCGGCATCGTAGCGCTGCTGGTAGATGTCCCAGCCGGAGCCGACCGCGAACTGGTTCTTCGACTGCCAGACGATCACGTAGCCGCCGTCATCGAGCGCCGCGGCCTTCGGATTGATCTGGTCGTTGTTGGTGAAGGTGTTGACCTGCTTGGGGCTCGATCCACCGAGCTCCGTCATCAAGATCGCATAGCCCGACCCGTCGACCGCTTCCTGCTGGTAAATCATCAGGGTCGGGCCGTCGACAGGTTTGATCAGGTCCGGCTTTTCGGTGCCGACATTCGCCTTACCATTCACGGACGAAGGGGTGATGGGACTGCCGCTCGTCACGAAGCCCACCGCGTAAAGGGTATCGAAGCTGTCGCCTGAAACCACGGTATTCGAGTTGTAAGCGATGATCGACTGCCCGCTCGGCAGTGTGAGAACTACTGGATCGTATTCATTGCTGCCCAAGCTGACGACGAAGCCGCCGAGAGCGGAAGCGAGGACCGTCCCGTCAGGTGCAAATATCGCGCCGCGGGGGTCGAAGCCCGTCGAACCCGGTTCGTTCGCCGACCACGCGAGCACGAGATTGCCGCTCGGCAGGATCGCAAGATCGCCCTGGCGTTGCGTACCGATCCCGCCCGCGAACATGACATCCGCGCCGGAGGTTGCTCCCTTCCCGTCGTAGACGCGGCCGACGACGTCCCCGTCACCGGTGAGCTTCGAGGTCCAAGTGATCGCCCAGCCGCTGTCAGGCAGGGCGGCGATCGCCGGGTCCGTCTGCGCGTTGCCGGTGAGGCTGTTGACGAGGATGTCGCCTCCCGACGTCGCGCCGGCCTTGGTGTAGCGGCGCTGGTAGATGTCGCCGGAGGTCGTCTCGTTCGAGGTCCAGGTCACCACCCAGCCGCCGTCGCCGAGCCCCGCGATGGCCGAGTTGGTGCGGTTGAAGCCGGCGGCTCCGGTGCTGACCTTCTGCTCCCCGGGGGAAGCAAGGATGTTCAAGCTCATGGGCGTCCTCTCCAGCTTTCAGCGCAAGCCGATCTAACCGCGGACGCTATATCAGAACTTTTCCCCAGCGGTAGCCCTCCCGCGTCGGCCCTGTGCGAAAACTCACGCGCGGGCCGTGCGTCGGCGGCACCTGCGCGGCGAGGTCAGCCGCGCAGCAGCCCGAGGGCCGCGGCATGGACGCGGCGGTCGCCGGCGGCGACGATGGAGCCCCCCCCGGCCGCCGAGCCGCCGCTCCAGCTCGTGACGATGCCGCCCGCGCCCTCGATGATCGGGATCAGGGCGACGATGTCGTAGGGCTGCAGGCCGGTCTCGACGACGAGGTCGATATGGCCGGCGGCAAGCATGCAATAGGCGTAGCAGTCGTAGCCGTAGCGGGCGAGGCGGACGACGCTCTCGACCCGGTCGTAGGCCCTGAGCGCATCCCCGGAGAACATCTTCGGGTTCGTCGTCGAGAGAATCGCGTCGCTGAGGGAGGCGCAGCGGCGGGTGCGCAGGCGCCGCTCGCCCCCCGGCCCACGGAAGGTGGCGCTGCCGCCGTCGCCGAAGAAGCGCTCGCCCGTGTAGGGCTGGTGCATCATGCCGAAGGCCGGATGGCCGCTGCGGTTGAGGCCGATCAGGGTGCCCCAGGTCGGCAGGCCGGCGATGAACGAGCGCGTGCCGTCGATCGGATCGAGCACCCAGACGTACTCGGCCTCGTGCTGCTCGGAGCCGAATTCCTCGCCGACGATGCCGTGGGTCGGGAAGCTGCGCTTGATCAATTGCCGCATCGCGACTTCGCCGGCCCGATCGGCCTCGGTGACCGGGTCGAACAGCCCGCCGCGGGACTTGTCGTCGGCGCAGATGCTGGTGCGGAAGAAGGGCAGGATCGCCTGCCCGGACAAGGTCGCCAGCTCGTTGACGAACTGGGTGAAGTCGATCGGTCCCACGGCCCGCGTCTCCGCGCCGCCCGGTTTCGGGCAGCGTCCCGCCTTTGGCGCATCGGCCGGCGTCCCGCAAGGGCGCATTGCGGGTCCTTTGGAGCAGAGGGGTCTTCGCAAGGCTTTCCGAGCCCTGAGCGGTTAACCGCGACGCCATGCATAAAACGCATGGCAGGATAGGTCAGCACCCCTTGCGTTTTGTGCGGCGCATCCTAATTATTGCAGTGCGATATGGCGATGGCGTCGCCGTATCGCTGCCCTTCTTGGGCGTTTCCTCCCTAAACTTCGGGCCGCTGGCAACAGCGGCCTTTTTTCTTGTTCGCCGGCCCGGGCCAGTGTGGCCGCAAAGCCTCAGCCTCAGGGATGAGCCGGCCAGCCCTTGCTTTTTGTGCGATGCGGTTTATCTTATTGCAGTGCGATATGGCGATGGCGTCGCCGTATCGCTGCCCTTCTTGGGCGTTTCCTCCCTAAACTTCGGGCCGCTGGCGACAGCGGCCTTTTTTCTTGTCCGGCCTACTCGGCGGCGAGGCGCGGCGGCGCGAAGTCGCTGTCGGTCCCGCGCGTGACGCCCGCGAAGACGGCGGCGAGATCGTCCGCGAGGCTCTTGAAGCCGGCCGTCTTTCTGAGCTGCCGTTCGTCCATGTAGAGGGCGCGGTTGATCTCGATCTGCAGGGCGTGGCGGGACAGCGCCGGCTCGCCGTAATGCTCGGTGATGAAGCCGCCGGCATAGGGCTTGTTGCGCACCACCGTATAGCCGCGGGCGCGCAGGGCCGAATCGACGAGGTCGGTGAGGAGCGCGGCGCAGCTCGTGCCGTAGCGGTCGCCGAGCACGACGTCGGCCTTGGCGCCGTCCTCGCGGCTGACGCTCGTCGAGGGCATCGAATGGCAGTCGATCAGCACCGCGTGGCCGAAGCCGCGGGCGGTGCGGTGCACGAGCTGGCGCAGCATCCGGTGATAGGGCTTGTAGAGCCACTCGATCCGGTGCACCGCCTCGTCGGCGCGGAGGCGGCCGCGGTAGATCTCCTGGCCGTCGGCGACGATGCGGGGGATCGTGCCGAGCCCGCCGGCGACGCGCATCGAGCGCGTGTTGGCGAAGGGCGGCAGCCGGCCCTCGAACATGCGCGGGTCGAGTTCGTAGGGCTCCCGGTTGAGGTCGAGAAAGGCGCGCGGGAACCGGGCCGCCATCAGGGGGGCGCCGAGGGAGACCACGCCGGCGAAGAGCTCGTCGACGAAGGCGTCCTCCGAGCGCCGCAGGGCCATCGCGTCGAGGCGCGATTCGGTCAGGAAGGCGGACGGGTAGACGGCCCCGGCATGGGGGACGTTGAAGACGAAGGGAACGGTCTGGCGCACAGGCTCCGCGACGACGAATGGTGGCTCGAACGCGTCGGCGATGGCTGGCCGCATCGGATCCCGAAATCCAGTGGAAGAAACGCCCCGGAACGGGCTTAATGTGGCTGCCGCGGCAGCGTCTGTCCATGCTTCTCCGGGAGGGGTAGCCTTCACCCGTTGTTTACCCTGAATCCGGCAAGAAGGCTGAGCGCCGCCCAAGACCGATTCCGAGCCCCGCCCGATGAAAATCCTCCTCGCCGAAGACGACAACGACATGCGCCGCTTCCTCGCCAAGGCGCTCCAGAACGCGGGCTACGACGTCACCGCCTTCGACAACGGGCTCTCGGCCTACAACCGGCTCCGCGAGGAGCCGTTCGAGCTGCTCCTCACCGACATCGTCATGCCGGAGATGGACGGCATCGAACTCGCGCGGAAGGCGACGGAGCTCGATCCCGACATCAAGGTGATGTTCATCACCGGCTTCGCGGCGGTGGCGCTGAACCCGGATTTGCGGGCGCCGAAGGACGCCAAGGTGCTCTCGAAGCCCTTCCACCTGCGCGACCTCGTCAACGAGGTCGAGCGCCTGATGGCAGCCTGAGAGGCGGCCCCGATCCCGCTTGCCTCCCCGCCCGGCAGCCGGTATACGGCCGCTCACCCGCGAGGGGCCTCTTCGCCGAGCGCCTCTTTGGTCGGACGGGCGCGTAGCTCAGCGGGAGAGCACTACGTTGACATCGTAGGGGTCACAGGTTCAATCCCTGTCGCGCCCACCACCCGTTTTCGCGAAGCATGCGCTGCACGCATGACGCAAAGATGAGCGAAACGGCAAAAGGCTCATTCGATCGTTCATTTGGATTGCCCATCCGGGCGGCCGCGCGGAGAAATTTGCATCCCGGCGTAAAAGATAACGCGGCCGCCTCCCGTTTTGGCAATTTTCGCTTTTGACGTCGGGGTCCTTCAGCGCGGCGAGACGAACGACGGTCAGGTCCTGACGAGCGCGAGCAATGGCTCGAGCGCGTAGAGAGCAGGCCGCCGCCCTCCCGCGCCGGCGAGCGTTTGCAGGAGACCTTGCTCGGCCAGGACGCGGACGAACCTGTACGCCGTCGCAGACGGGATGCCCGACTTGCCGGTGAAGACGTTGTTTCGAAAGATGGGTCGAGTGAACATGAAATCCAGGGCAGGCGTGCTCCACCGCGACGAGAGGAGAACGTGGAATGTCCTCTTCAGATCCTCGTAGAGCGCTCGTATCTCTTCAGCCTTCCGCAGGTTCTGGGAAGCTTAAGTCTCGAGAGCTTGCAGAAAAAAGATGACCCACTCGGTCCAGGCATCGTCCGATGACACAGACCGCATCCTGTCGATGTATTCATCCCGATTTTCCTCGAAGAATGAACTGACGTAGAAATATGGCTCAGAAATCGTGCCGTCCTTCCAAAGCATGAGGGGGATGAGCATTCGACCGATGCGTCCGTTGCCATCCTTGAACGGGTGAATTGCCTCGAATTCCAGATGCGCGATGGCAACCTTCGTCAACGTTTCCACATTGTCGTCGTTCATGAAGCTGAAAAGCTTGTCCATGGCCTCCTGAAGCTTGGCAGGTCGGACGGGGACGAACTTGACTTTCCGCTGGCCACGGTCGGCCAAATAGTTCTGTTCCGTCTTGTATTCGCCGGGCGACATCCGGGCTCCGCGCCGAAGCTCAGAAGCATCCCGTGGGCCGATCTCATCAGGTGACTCGAGAGCGGTTGACCGTCCTTCATTGCGCGCTGCGTGTTCCTTATGGCCCGGCCATACAGGAAGACCTCGAAGGCCTCGCTCCGATCGAATGGATCCGCGCCATCGCTTTCGTCCCGTTCGGCCTCATAGCGCAAGACTTCGTCGAGGGTGCTGATCGTTCCCTCCATTCGAGATGAGACGACAGCTTCCTGGCTGCGCAGAGGGGCCAACAGAAACTCGCTGTTGTGCATCCCTTTCAACATCTGGTCGTAGCGGGCGAGCGACGCCGACGCCGCGGCGAGCGGCCTGGCGAGCCTGGCCCAGTCCAGCCCTGTCGGGGGAAAGCGTTCGTAGTGGTAGTCGACGGCCTCGCTCAGATCGAGGTCTTGGGGCTGCAACGCCATTCGATTCTCAGGATGTCCGGATTTTGCCAGCCAAATGGCGTTGACTTCAAAGTGGATGACTCAACCGCGTTTGTCTATCAGAAATGCCGCTTTTTGAGAATTGAACCGCCTTGCCTGCGCTCGGCGAGAAACGAAACCGCCGAGCGTTCTCAAGGGCGTCGCGCGGCTGCCGCCGAAATCGCCCTTGTCTCATCCCCATCTGTGAACCCGCCCACCATTTCCGGCCCATCTCCGGCGCATCATCGTCCCGCCTTCTGCCGAAGGTCCGCTTCCTGCGAGGTTTCGATGCGCTACGATGTGCCGCTGATCGCCCAAGCCACCGGGATGGGGTGCTGGGCGGCCAGCATTGCGATGATTCTCGGCTGGAAGAACCAGGCCTCGTTCGACCCCTCCCAGATCGCCGCCAATCCGGGCGGGCCGAGCTACGTGCCCTCCCTCACGTCGGGCCTCGATCCGAACGACCGCTACATCCTCGGGCGCAACGGCTTCGTCCTTGAGGCGCCCGTCTGCTATACGCCGCAGGCGATAAGCGACCTCCTCGATACCTACGGGCCGCTCTGGCTCGCGAGCCAGGCGCCGCTTTCCGGGACCGGCGGCACCGCGCCGCACATCCGCGTCGTCACCGGGCTCGACGGCGGCCGCGTGCACGTCAACGACCCCTGGCCGGTGAACCGGGGCGCCCGCTATTCGAGCAACTTCGAGACGATCTTCGGCGAGATGGAGACCCTCGGCGCCAACGAGCGCCGG
>CAVWII010000005.1:0-723046 GCA_963754975.1 uncultured Alphaproteobacteria bacterium
TCGCATTCGTGCTCGGCGCAAAGCCTGAGGATGTGCGCGTTCTGACCGGCCATGTCGGCGGCTCGTTCGGCATGAAGTCGTCGGTGTTCCCCGAATACGTCGCCGTCCTGCATGCCGCGCGGGTGCTGAAGCGGCCCGTCAAGTGGACCGACACGCGCTCCGAAAGCTTCGCCGCCGATCATCACGGCCGGGACAGCGCCGTGCATGCCGAACTCGCCCTCGACGGCGAGGGCCGCTTCCTCGCCGTGCGCATCGCCGGGCTCGGCAACATGGGCGCATACCTGACGCCGTTCGGGCCGATGATGTCGACCCTCAACGTCGCCAAGAACGGCATCGGCACCTACCGCACGCCGCTGATGCAGGTGTCGACGCGCTGCGTCTTCACCAACACTTCGCCGATCGGCGCCTATCGCGGCGCCGGCAGGCCGGAGGGCAACTACTACATGGAACGGCTCGTCGACGCCGCGGCGCGGGAGATCGGCATCGATCCGGTCGAATTGCGCCGGCGCAACCAGATCCGGCCGGAGGAACTGCCGCACGCGACGCCGGTCGGCACGACCTACGATTCCGGCGACTTCCCGGGCCTCCTCGCGCGCGCAGTCGAGGCCGCGGACTGGCACGGATTCGAAGAGCGCCGGCTGCAAAGCCTCGCCGCCGGCAAGCTGCGCGGCCGCGGCATCGGCTGCTATCTCGAGGTCACGGCGCCGCCGTCGAACGAGATGGGCGGCATCCATTTCGAGGCCGACGGCACCGTCACCATCGTCACCGGCACCCTCGATTACGGACAGGGCCACTGGACGCCGCTGGCGCAGCTCCTGACGGGCCGGCTTGGCGTTCCGTTCGAGCGCATCCGGCTGGTGCAGGGCGACAGCGACCGGCTGATCGCGGGCGGTGGCACCGGTGGTTCGAAGTCGATCATGGCGAGCGGATCCGCGGTGATCGAGGCGAGCGAGCGCGTCGTCGCAAAGGGCCGCAAGGTCGCGGCGCACGTTCTCGAAGCAGGCGAGGGCGACATCGAGTTCTCGGCCGGCCGCTTCACCATCGCCGGAACCGACCGGGGCATCGGCATCATGGATCTCGCCGCGCGCCTGCGCGCGGGCGCCGATCTTCCCGCCGACGTTCCGTCTTCGCTCGACGTCGACCACGTCCACGCGGCGTCGCCGTCGGCCTTTCCGAACGGCTGCCACGTCGCCGAGGTCGAGATCGATCCCGAGACCGGGGTCACCGAAGTCGTGCGCTACACGATGGTCAACGATTTCGGGACGCTCGTGAATCCGATGCTCGTCGAGGGCCAGCTGCACGGCGGCGTCATGCAGGGCATCGGTCAGGCCCTGCTCGAATCGACGCACTACGACGACGATGGCCAACTCGTCACCGGCTCATACATGGACTACGCCCTGCCGCGGGCCGCCGACGCGCCGGATTTCCGGTTCGAGAGCCGCGGCATCCCGACGAAGGGCAATCCGGTTGGCGCCAAGGGCTGCGGCGAGGCCGGCTGCGCCGGCGCGCTGCCCTCGGTCATGAACGCGGTGATCGACGCGCTTTCCCGGCGCGGCATCCGCCGCATCGACATGCCCGCGACGCCGCTGCGGGTGTGGACCGCGCTTCAGGCTGCCGCTAAGGGCTAGGGCCGCGGCGCAGCGAAGGTCAGCGAGAGTCCCATGCCGATCCAACGACGAATGGTCGCGTTCGAGCGCCTGAGCGATGAGGACTTCGCCGCCTGGTCGGCCGTGCCCGCCTCGGTGATCACCGACGCGATGGGCCGGTTTCAGGGCGTCGGCGGCCGGATCGCGCCCGTCCTGCCTGGCACGCGCTGCGTCGGCCAGGCCCGCACCGTCCTCGCCATGGTCGCCGACTCGAGCGCCATCCACGTCGCCTGCTCCCTCCTCGAGCCGGGGGACGTCCTCGTCGTGAACGTCGGCGGACATGTCGACCGCGCCTGCTGGGGCGACATCGCGACGCGCACCGCGATGCGGCGCGGCGCCCGCGGCCTCGTGACGGACGGCGCTGTCCGGGACGTCGAGGAGATCCGCGCCCTCGGCTTTCCGGTCTACTGCGCCGGCGCCGTTCCGTCAGGCCCGCACAAGGGGCATGGCGGCATCATCGACGCGCCGATCGCCTTCGGCAACGCGACGGTGTCTCCGGGCGACATCGTGGTCGGCGACGGCGACGGCGTCGCCTTCGTTCCCCTGGCGCGGGCCGCCGAGGTCCTCGAGGCCTCCCGCGCCATTCTCGCGAAGGAGGCGGCCTGGCTCGAACTCGTCGAGCGCGGCGGCTCGATGGCCGAGGTGCTCGGCCTCACCTATGAAGCGATCCCGTGAGCGATCGCGAGGAGCGGCCGTGATCGCGTTGTCCATTCTCGAACTCGTCCGGGTCACGGAGGAAACCGACGCGCGCGGCGCGCTCGCGAATGCGCGCGATCTCGCGGTTCACGCCGAAGGCTGGGGCTATCGCCGGATCTGGGTCGCCGAGCATCACAACATGGCCGGCGTCGCGAGCGCGGCGACCTCGATCGTGCTCGCCCACCTCGCCGCCGGCACGAACACCATCCGCGTCGGAGCCGGCGGCATCATGCTGCCGAACCACGCGCCCTACATCATCGCCGAGCAGTTCGGCACGCTGGCGCAGCTCTTCCCTGGGCGCATCGATCTCGGGCTCGGACGTGCGCCGGGCACCGACCAGCTCACGCTCCGGGCCTTGCGCCGCACGCCCGACGCGGCCGAAAGCTTTCCCCAGGACGTGCTCGAATTGCAGGCTTTCCTCGCGCCCGCCGTGCCCGGCCAGCGCATTCAGGCCGTGCCGGCCGCGGGAACCGAAGTGCCGCTGTGGATCCTCGGATCGAGCCAATACGGCGCCATGCTCGCGGCGGAGCTCGGCCTTCCCTATGCCTTCGCCTCGCATTTCGCGCCCGATCTCCTGCTGCCGGCGCTCGATCTCTATCGCAGCCGGTTCAAGCCTTCGGCGCAGCTCGCGCGTCCCTACGCGATGGTCGGCGTCAACGTCATCGCCGCCGACAGCCTGCCCGAGGCGCGCCGGCTCGCGACGACGCAGCAGATGTCCTTCACGAACATTTTTCGCGGCGCCCGCGGGTTGAGTCGTCCGCCGATCGACGACATCGAGGAGTATTGGTCGCCAGCCGAAAAGGCGCAGGCGATGCGGATGCTCGCCCGCTCCGTCGTCGGAACGCCCGACACGGTGCGCGCGGGCCTCGAGGCTCTCGTCGCCGAGACCGGAGCCGACGAACTCATCGTCGTCTCCGACGTCTACGACCACGCCGCGCGGCTGCGATCCATCGAACTCATCGCCGCCGCCTGCGGAGCGACGCAGATGGCGGATGCACGCTGAGGCAAGTGCGATAGTTCCAATCATTCCGATGCATGGCGCGGATTCGCCTCTCCCCGCTTGCGGGGAGAGGGTTTCGGCTTTGCCGAAACAAGCGGAGCGAAGCGAAGCGGCGGTGAGGGGGCGTCTCCGGAAGGGGCGCTCGGCCCACACCGCCGCGCCCCTTCCTGCACCGCCCCCTCACCCTCGCCTGCTGCGCAGGCTTGCTGCCTTCGGCAGCCCTCTCCTCGCAAGCGGGAAGAGGCGAATCCGCGCTCTTCGCCCCAGAGGTGAATCCGCCCCTACAGGGACGCCCGCACCTTCGTCCGGAACTCGTCGATCGAGACGAGGCGGCCCTGCCGTTCGGCGTACCAGAAGGTCCAGCCGTTGCAGGCCGGCAGGCCCTGAACGAGGGCGCCGATCTTGTGGATCGAGCCGACGATCGCGCCGAGCGCGAGGCTGCCGTCGGCGCGGACCGTCACGGCGTGGCGGCGGCGCTCGTCGCGCAGGACCTCGCCGGCGGCGACGAGGCCGGATTCGACGACGCTGAGGAACGGCACCCGCGCCTCGGCGCGCTTCGCCGGCGGCGCCGCGACGGCATCGCCCGACAAAGGCATGACGGCCGCGATGCGCGCGCGGGCGGCTTCGGCATAGGCCGCGTCGCGCTCGATGCCGATGAAGCGGCGGCCGAGCCTCTTCGCTGCGGCGCCGGTGGTGCCCGTGCCGAAGAAGGGGTCGAGCACGACGTCGCCGGGATTGGAGGAGGCGAGGAGGATGCGCTGGACGAGGGCTTCCGGCTTTTGCGTCGGGTGGACCTTGCGCCCGTCCGCGCCCTTCAGACGCTCGTCCCCGGTGCAGAGAGGGATGAACCAGTCCGAACGCATCTGGACGTCGTCGTTGCCGGCCTTCAGCGCCTCGTAATGGAAGGTGTAGGCCTTCGCGTCGGCGCCCTTCGAGGCCCAGATCAGGGTCTCGTGGGCGTTGGTGAAGCGGCGGCCGCGGAAGTTCGGCATCGGGTTCGCCTTGCGCCAGACGATGTCGTTGAGGACCCAGAAATCGAGATCCTGAAGCGCCGCGCCGACGCGGAAGATGTTGTGGTAGGAGCCGATCACCCAGAGCGTCGCGTTCCTCTTCATGACGCGGCGCACGCCGGAGAGCCAGGCGCGGGTGAAGGCGTCGTAGTCGGAAAAGCTCGCGAACTTGTCCCAGTCGTCGTCGACGGCGTCGACGAGGCTCTGGTCGGGGCGCGTCAGCGTGCCCTCGAGCTGGAGGTTGTAGGGCGGATCGGCGAAGACGAGGTCGACGCTGTCCGGCGGCAGGCTCGCAAGCTTTTCGAGGCAGTCGCCGACGAGGATGTTGTCGAGGGGTTGGCACGGCTTGACGGAGGCGGGGGCGCTGAGCCCCGTCCGAGGCGCCGGCGCGGCCTTCCCGGTACGCGAGACCTTGATCCGGGAGGCGGCGCCGGCAGCCCCGGTACGCGAGGTACCCATGGGCGATCACCGGTTACGCAACTGACGATCCGGATCATGCGGGCGTTAGGGTAAAGAGCGGGTTTCGCACCTCATAAAAATGCGTCCTGAAATGGGTCGGCAAATCTTGCCGAGTGCCTGATTTTTCTAAAGTTTTTCGGTTAACGTCCGTTAATCCGTCAGAGGTCGAGGACGCCTTGGCGCAGGGGCGCGAAGCTCTGGCGGTGGAACGGGCAGGGGCCGTTCGCGCCGAGCGCGGCGAGATGCGCAGCGGTCGAGTAGCCGGCGTTCGTCACGAAGCCGTAGGACGGATAATGCCCGTGCAGGCGCGCCATCATGCGGTCGCGCACGACCTTCGCGACGATCGAGGCCGCGGCGATCGAGGCGATTTTGGCGTCGCCCTGGACATGCGCCTCGACCGGACAGGGCAGGCGCGGCGGGTCGTTGCCGTCGACGAGGGCGAAGTCGGGCCGGCAGGGCAGCGCCGCGAGCGCCTTCGCCATCGCCGAAAGGGAGGCCTGGCGGATGTTGATCGTGTCGATCGCCGCATGGGAGATGGTCGCGAGGCCGACCGCGGCGGTTGCGACGATCTCGGCGAAAAGCTCCTCCCGGCGGGCCTTCGGCAGGATCTTCGAATCGGCGAGGCCGGCGGGCACCCGCCTGAGGTCGAGGACGACCGCCGCCGCGACGACGGGCCCGGCGAGGGGCCCGCGGCCGACCTCGTCGAGCCCGGCGATGCAGGTGTGCCCGGCGCGGGCGAGCCGGCGCTCAAGGGTTGGCTTCAGGCCGGGCAGACCGGCGGCCTCGCGGGGGCGAATCGGTGCATTCACCCGGCAAGGAGAGCAAGTCCTCGGCCCGCTGTCACCGAGTTAGAAGAGCGCGAGCTGGCCCGAATCCTGCGCCGGCGCCGTGAACAGATCGGTGCGCAGCTTGCGCCGGCCCCGGTTGAAGCCGAGCCGGGCCGTCGCGACTTCGAAGCGGCGGCCGATCATCCAGGCGAAGGGGCCGACGCCGGTCTGCCGCTCGCCCCATTTCGAATCGTAATCCTTGCCGCCGCGGCTCTCCTGGAGGACGGAGAAGACGTGTTTCAGCTTGTCCGGGTAATGCTCCGTGAGCCAGTCGCGCATCAGTTCCTTGAGGTCGTGCGGCAGGCGCAGGAGCACGTATCCGGCCTCCCTCGCCCCCGCCGCGTAGGCAGCCTTCAGGACGCCCTCGATCTCGTGCTCGTTGATCGCCGGAATGATCGGCGCGACGAGGACGGTCACCGGGATCCCCGCCTCCGCGAGGCGGCGGATGGTGTCGAGGCGCTTCGTCGGGCTCGCGGCGCGCGGCTCCATCTTGCGGGCGAGGCGCAGGTCGAGGGTCGTCACCGAGACCGCGACCTTGGCGAGCTGCCGGTCGGCCATGCGGGCGAGGATGTCGATGTCGCGGGTGACGAGGGCCGACTTCGTGACGATCCCGACCGGATGGTTCGTCCGGTCGAGCACCTCCAGGATCTGGCGAGTGATTCGGAAGCGCCGCTCGACCGGCTGATAGGGGTCGGTGTTCGAGCCGAGCGCGATCGTCATCGGCGTGTAGTTCGGCGCGCGCAATTCGCGCAGGAGCAGTTCCGGCGCAGTCGGCTTGGCGAAGATCTTGGTCTCGAAATCGAGGCCGGAGGAGAGGCCCTGGAAGGCGTGCGTCGGCCGCGCGAAGCAATAGGCGCAGCCGTGCTCGCAGCCCCGATAGGGGTTGATCGAGCGGTCGAACGAGAGGTCCGGCGAATCGTTCTTCGTGATAATCGTCCGCGGCTTCTCGACGATGACCTCGGTCGGAACGGGCAGCTTTTCCTCATCGAACGCCCAGCCGTCGTCGAAGGCCTCCCGCGCCGTCGGCTCGAATCGCCCGGCCGGATTGGCCGGCGCGCCGCGGCCCCGCCGACGGTCGACCTCGACGCGATAGGCCGGGTCCTGCATCCGCCGCCGCGCACTCTCCTCCGCCTCGGCGGCCGTGCGATTCGCGGTGCCTGTGACGACGGCGTCGCGGGGCGCAGTCTTAGGGAGCGCTTTCTTGGCAGTCTGGCCGGCGCGCACCGACATGGTGGACCTCGAATGGGTAGGGTTGGCGGCATTTGAGAACAAATCAGGAACGAAAGCAAGGGGGGGTGGGACTTGGGACTTGGGACGCGGGACGCGGGACGCGGGACGCGGGACGCGGGGGAATCGGGACGAGCAGCGTTTTTTAGAGGTGATGCAGGCTCCATTCGCCACTCGCCCCCCACGTCCCACGTCCCGCGTCCCACGTCCCGCTTCGCACGTCCCACCCGGACGAAAGGCGAAAGGGACCGCGGCGGGCGCAGCCGCTAAGATCGGCTCATGATCAGCGTTCTCGTCCGGGTGGAGCATGGCGTCGACGCGCTCGTCGTGACGCTCTCCGCCCTCGTCCCAGCCGTCGCCGACGGCCTCCTCTGCGATGCCGTGATTCTCGTGAAGGCGGCCGATCCGGCCGTCGAGCGGGTCGCCGACGCCCTCGGCGCAAGCGTTGTCGTCGAACTCGGAGGGAGCCTGGGCGCAAGGCGCGCGCCAGGCAAAGCGCGACTGGATCCTTTGCCTTGCCGACGGCGACGTGCCGAGCGACGGCTGGATCCGGGCCCTCGACCGCTTCATTGCCCTGAGCGCGCCGGAGCGGCGGTTCGGGCGTTTCCGCCGCGCGGCGGGCCTCCGGCAGGTCGCCCTCGACCTTTTCGCCCCGCCCGGCATCCGGGCAGGGGACTTCGTCCATCGCAGCCTATTGGTGGCGGGCGAGGTCCGCCGGCCGCACCGCATCGGCGCCGTGATCGCGCGCGATCCGGTGCTCGGCGGAGCGTGACCTAGGCCGAGGCTTCGGCGACCGGCGCGTGGTTGAGCCGGATGAGCTGCTTCACGCGTTTCCCGGCGCGGCGGAAGCGGTCCATCGGCACGACCGGTTCGGCCGTGGGTACGGCGTGGGGCTCGAGGCCGCCGTCGAGGGGGGACAGCGCCATCCGCAAGCCGTCGAGCCGCGCCTGGACCGGGCGGCCGCGCAGCGCGCCGTCGAAGTTCTCCGCAACCCGATAATGGCCATCGATCGAGAGGAGCTCGGCGTCGAGGTCCTGGCAGAAGATGCGCGCCGTCCCGTCGCCCGCCGCTCCCGCGATCGCCCGGCCGCGTAGCGCGCCATACACGTGGATCGAGCCGCCGGCGATGATCTCGGCTCCCGATCCGACCGAGCCGACAACGATGACGTCGCCCTCCGGGAAGGAGATCGTCTGGCCGGAGCGCACGCAGCCGTCGATGACGAGCGTCTTCGCCTTCTCCGCCTGGGGCGGAGAAGGCGGCGCCGGCGCGGGCACCGAGGCCGCGGCGATGTCCGCCTGGAGTTTCGTTGCAAGCGCGACGAGTTCGTTCTTGCTCAGCGCGGAAATCGCGCGCGGGCCGAAGGGCGTCTTTGCCCGTTTCGCCCGGCGCTTCGGCAGCGGCGCGGCTCGGCGGGTGCGGCTCTTGTCCGTTTTCATGCTGGCGACCCCATCGTTCCCGTCGATTGTAGGGGTCGTGGTTAACACCCGGTTACCGGGCGCCGCGATTTCAGCCCTGGATCACCCGCGTCAGGCTGCCTTCGGCCGGGTAGAGCGGGATCAGGCAGGCCTGGAGCGCGTGATAGAGATCGGGCTTGCCGACGAACATGTTGTCGACCGGCTGCAGGTCCTCCGACAGTTCCGCGTGCCAGCCGCCGTTCGCGCGATCGACGAGGTGGCGCGCCGCGAAGCTCCAGAGATGGCGATACCAGGCCTCGTGAAACGGGCTCGGGTCGTGCTCGCACAGGAAGGAGGCGGCGCCGATGCCCTCGGCGATGGGCCACCAGACCTTTTCGCGTCGCGACGGCCTGTCGTCCCAGTCGAGGGTGTAGAAGAAGCCGCCGCGCTCCCGGTCCCAGCCAAGATCGATCGATTGCTTGAAGAGTGCGCGCGCGGCGTCGCGCATCCAGTCGTTTCGGCGGTCTCCGAGGATGTAGAGCTGCAAAAGCAGCCGCGCCCATTCGAGCCAATGGCCCGGCGTCGTGCCGGCGGGGCGGAACATCTCGGAGCCACGATAGTCGCGATCGAGGGACCAATCCTCCGTGAAATGCTCGGCGACGCGATAGCCGAGCGCCGCGGCGTGGCGGCCGATGACGAGACTCGCGATGCGCTCGGCGCGGTCGAGATAGACCTGTTCGCCGGTCGCCTCGAAGGCGGCCATCAGGGCCTCGGTGAGGTGCATGTTGGAGTTCTGGCCGCGATAGGTGCCGAGGGGCGCCCAGGCGCGGTCGAACTCCTCCGCGACGGCGCCGTGCTTCTCTTCCCAGAAACGCTCGTCGAGAACCTGCGAGATGTCGGCCAGCATGCGGTCGGCGAGGGGATGGCCGACCACTTTCGCGCTCGATGCGGCGAGGAGGACGAAGGCGTGTCCGTAGGCCTGCTTGGAATCGTCGCGGGGACCATCATCGTCGAGGGACCAGACATAGCCGCCATGCGTCGCGTCGCGGTGCGCGTTCCAGAGATACGCCATGCCGTGATCGACGATCGCGTCGCTTCCCGGCCTGCCGAGCAGCACGCCGACGGCAAAGCAATACACCGCCCGCGTCGTCGCGTGGATCTGGCGCAGCGCGCGCGCGCGGTCGACGGGCTCGCCCTTCGAATCGAGGTCGAAGAAGCCGCCGTGCGGATGGATCAGGTTCGGCTCGAAGAACGAAAAGAGGTCGTCCGCCTGCCGAGTGAGCCAATGGCGATGATAGGGCCGCGTCTTGAAGGCAGATCCGATCGGCGGAAGCACGGGCTCGTTCGATGGCATCACCAACTCCCGCGCCGAGGCGCCGGCTCAGCGCATCGGCGGCGCGTACTGGATGCCCCCGAGCGACCAGAGCTGGTTGAGACCGCGTGGGATCCCGAGCGCCGAGGTTGCGCCGGCATTGCGCTCGAAGACCTCGCCATAATTGCCGACGGCGCGGATTGCCTTCGCGGCAAAATCGTTCGACAGGCCGAGGCTCTCGCCGAGCCCGCCCTCGGCACCGACGAGACGGCGCACGTCGGCCTTGGTCGAAGTCGCCGCCGACGCGACGCTCTTCGAATCGACGCCAAGCTCTTCTGCGTTGAGAAGTGCGAAATGCACCCACTTGACGATGTTGAACCAGGCCGGATCGTTGCCGCGCACGACGGGGCCGAGGGGCTCCTTCGAGATGATGTCCGGCAGGATCGCGTGCTCCGCCGGCGCCTTCAGCGCGAGGCGCTCGGCGTGGAGCTGCGAGACGTCGCTGGTGATCGTGTCGCAGCGGCCGGATTCGTAGGCGGCGCGGGATTCCGCCGGCGTCGCCACCTTTACGACCTCGAGGGTCATGCCGTTCGTCGCGAAATAGTCGGCAAGATTCGTTTCCGTCGTCGTCCCGGCCTGCACGCAGACCTTGGCGCCGCCGAGCTCGAGGGCGGAGACGACGCCCTTCGACTTCGGCACCAGGAAGCCTTGGCCGTCATAATAGGTGGTGCCGGCGAAGAGCAGTCCCAACTGGGTTTCGCGGCCCATCGTCCAGGTGGTGTTTCGCGCGAGGAGATCGATGCCGCCCGATTTCAGCGCGTCGAAGCGCTCCGAAGCCGAGAGCGGCACGAACTTCACCTTGCTCGCGTCGCCGAGGACCGCCGCAGCGACGGCGCGGCAGAAATCCGCGTCGAAACCCGACCATTCGCCCTTGTCGTTCGCGGCCGAGAAGCCGGCAAGGCCCTGGCTCACCCCGCAGACGAGCGTGCCGCGCTCTTTCACGGCGGCGAGCGTCTGCGCCCCCGCCGGCGGCGCCGGCGCAAAGGCGACGATCGCCGCGAATGCGGCAAGCCAGCGGGACACGGCGAATGGCATGGGAGGTTCCTCAGAGTGTCGGCGCTTGCTTGACGACCACCTTCGTGCCGACGGGGACGCGGTCGTAGAGATCGATGACGTCGTCATTGACGAGGCGGAAGCAGCCCGAGGACACGGCATGGCCGATCGTCTGCGGCAGGTTCGTGCCGTGGATGCGATAGATCGACTGGCCGAGATAGAGCGCCCGGGCGCCGAGCGGATTGCCGGGTCCGCCGGCCATGAAGCGCGGCAGATAGGGCTGGCGCTGGATCATCTCCGGCGGCGGCCGCCAATCGGGCCATTCCTGCTTGCGCGCGATCTTCTGCAGGCCGCCCCATTGGAAACCGTCGCGGCCGACGCCGATGCCGTAGCGCATGGCGCGGCTGTTCGGCATGACGAAATAGAGATAGCGCTCCGCCGTGTGCACGACGATGGTGCCCGGCGCCTCGGTCGTGCGGAAGAAGACGACCTGCTTCTCAAGCGCGGTCGGCAGCCGTTCCTCGTCGGGGGAAGGCTGATAGCCGGGCTGCTCCGGCGCATCGATCTCCTCGACGCTCTGTGGCTTGAAATTGCTCTGCGCGTCGGCCGCCGCGAAGGGCAGGCCGGCGAGGACGGCGAACGTCACGGCGTAAGAGAGTGCACGCATTCGAAGGACCCCACTCAAGAACAGCGAACCATTACCATCGTCCCGTAGCGGCCGGCGAGCTCCGGGTCGATCCATTGCGTAACCAGTAAGTTGCCGTCGAACGACACGACTTCGCGATCCCATTCGCCGCCGGGAGGACCGTCGGGCCCGATGAAGGTCCGGCCGCCGGCGGCGCCCTTCACCTTCAGTTCGCGCATTTCCGGATCGTCGGCGAGATACATCATGAGCCCGCCGTTGGGCCCGGCCTTGACGACATAGGCGTTACCGCATTGTTGCCGGGCGATTTTTTCGGTGCGCACCTTGTCGGTGTCGCGGTGATAGGAGCCGAGGCCCCAGCGGCCGACGAAACGCTCGGCCGGATAGGCCGGCGCAGCCGCGACAAGGACGCCCGGCGCCGAAGGCATAAGGCTCTGGCTGTCGCCGCAGCCGGCAAGGGCGCCGGCGACGAGCATCGTCGCAAGCAGGAAACGGAGCGCCGGCATCGGCGGTCTGTCGGCCGAACTGTGCTGCAGATGGTAGGCCCTCATCGCGACGCCCTCGCTTTCGACGGCGCAGAGCATCGTAGAAGCTTTGCCGAAGTGCAACCTCCCGGCGCCTCGAAATGCACTGCTTCAATCGACACGACATAGCGTTCGGTCGACCGCCGCTCAGCGGTAGAGGCGGCCCTTTTCGGCGATCGCGACGATGAGGAGCGTCGCCGCGCCGAAGACGAGAAAGCCCGTGGTGAGGGGCACCGGCGTGCCGTCGTAGGCGGCGCCGATCGCGGAGCCGATCGCGGTCGCCATCAGCGTCGTGATCGATCCGAACAGGGACGAGGCGGTGCCGGCGGCGCGACCCTGCGGCTCCATGGCAAGGGAGTTGAAGTTCGAGAAGATCATGCCGAGCAGGAACATCATGCCGCCGAGCAGGATCAGGAACGGCGCCACCGTAAGAAGATCGAGCCGGGTCAGCGTCGCGCCGATCGCGGCGAGCACGACATAGACCGTCACCGCAGCGTGGGAGAGCCGCCGCATGCCGAAGCGGACGACGAGGCGCGAATTGAGGAAGGACGACATCGACATCGCCAGCGCCACCGACGCGAAGGCGATCGGGAAATAGGGGCCGAGCCTGAAAAAGTCGGTGAAGACCTGCTGTGCGGAGACGAGGAAGCCGAACATGGCGCCGAACATGGTGCCTCCCGCAAGCGCGTAGCCGACGCTCTGCCGGTTGCCGACGATCTCCCGCATCAAGCGCAGGAGTTCGGCCGGGGCGAGCGAGCGGCGCTTGGCGGCGGGCAGCGTCTCGGGAAGCCTGAGCCAGATCCACAGGCCGGCACCGATGCCGTAAATCGTCAGCAACCCGAAGATCGCGCGCCAGGGCGCGAGCAGGATCACGACCTGGCCGATCGACGGGGCAAGGATCGGCACTGCCATGAAGACCATCATCGCGAGCGACATCACGCTGGCCATGCGACGGCCGCTGTAGCAGTCGCGCACGATCGAGATCGTGATCACCCGCGGCGCTGCCGATCCCATGCCCTGGAGGATGCGTCCGGCGATGAGCAGTTCGAAACTCGGCGCGGCGCTGCACAAGGCCGCCGCGACGACGTACACGGCGAGCCCTGCGAGCAGGACCGGCCGGCGGCCGAAGCGATCCGAGATCGAGCCGACCAGCAGCTGGCCGATGCCGAAACCGAGGAGATAGGACGACAGGACGGCCTGAGAGCTGTTCGCCTGAACCACGTTCAGAGCAAACCCGATCTGCTGCAGGGCGGGCAGCATGATGTCGACGGCGAGCGCGTTCAGCGCCATCAGCGCCGCGACCATGCCGACAAATTCGGCAAATCCCATAGGAGCGTGAGCCGAACCCGAGATTTCGGATTCGGTCGGGGAGGGAGCGTGCATGGCGATGCTGTCTGGATTCGGAACGGTTCGTTATCAGGAGCGCGCCGCAAAATCCACCGCTGCCGGCGCAGACCCGCCCAGCGCGTCAGGGCCGCAGGTCGGGAAAGGCCCGGCCGCGCTGCCCGACGACGGCTGCCTGCTTCGCGCAATCGAAGCCGGCCGCGCGCTCGTCGGCGACCTTGCGGGCGAGGACGTTCGCGTCCTTGTTGGCGCGCGCATCGACGTAGGCGACGTGGCAGACCGGGCCCGGGGGCAGCCGGGTCACGACGAGGACGGACGCCGTCTCCCGGTCGTCGCCGCCGACGCTCCAGCGCTGGATGAGGGCGAAGGGCCTGCCGCCGCGGCTGCGCCATTCGATGGTTTCGCCTGCGGCCGACGGCGGCCCGAAGAAGGCGCTCGCAGCCGGCTCGCGCCGCGCCGCCGCCTCGGTCGCGCCGACGGAGACCGTCTGGCGGATGTCGTCCTCGCTCACGACCGTCACCAAGCCACCGAGTTCCCGGACAGATGCTGACCGAAGCACCGGTCTCCTTGTCCAGGACGCGAGTCCGGCAGGCCTTCGTCTTCGTGTACCGGCTCTCGATCGTCTGCGCCGCTCCGGGCGAGCCGGACACAATAAGAAGCGCGCCGATGACCAGGGCGGGGACAGGAAAGCGACGGAGCGAATTCTTTCCAACAAGATCATCGTGCATTCAAGACAACCTTAAATTGAAAACGCGGAGTGAAACGGGTGGAAGACGAGGCGATAGCAAGCGCCGATTGGTTGACTGACGCAACTCTTGACCATAGAGGACGAATTCGCGAGGGGTGTGCCCTCGCCGGAAGAACATGCGTCCCGAAAACATGATCGAGCGGGTTCCCGGACCGGTCGGAACAGGAACTGTCGTGTCGTGTGCACTGCCCCAGCGGCGGTATTTTCGGAAAATTTCATGCGAATAACCAACAAATTTGCGATTTAAAACGTTCTCCGCATGGAGCGATAATGCTCCGGGACATTCCTCGAACCGTCGGCGATCACATGAAACGACCCGCACCGTCCTTTGTCATCGAAGTCAAGGGCCGCCGCTCCGGCGAGCGAGCCTCCGGACGACGCTCCCGCCTCCACGACACCATGAAATCCGCGATCGAGGACGCGGAGGCTCCGGCCAAGACGGCGGCAGCCGCGCCCGCAGCCGCGCCGGCCCCGGCGCAGGAGCGCCCGGCAAAGCCGAGCCGCCGGGTGCTGCCGGACCTGTCGCCGAGTCCGGCTCCCCCCGCCGTCGAAGCCGAGCCGCGCCGCCGCCGCGGCCGCCCGCCGGGCTCGAAGAACTCCACCCCGTCCCGGGCAAAGCAGCCGGTCGCCGCCCGCGCAAAGGCGGTGCCGAAAAAGGCCCGTCCGGCGCTCGCCCCGGCCCCGGTTCCCGCGCCCGCGATCGCCGACGCGCCCCTCGAGGCCGCCTCCCGCGCCGGGCGCCGCAGCCGCGAGACGATGGCCTTCCTCTCGCGGGGCGACCGCTGGAAGCGCCGCTTGCATCCCAGGGCCTGGTGATTCCGGCGCGCCGGGCGATCTGAGCTTCCGAAACGAACCGAGAGACATCCCGGCCGTTGCCGTCACGCGGCAGCGCCGGAGTGACTGCGATGAGAGACACGAGCTTCGCCAATCCGATGTCCGCAGCCCGCGCGGCGCGTTCGGGCGCGGGTCTCGACGGCGACAAGCGTTCGCGCGTCCGCTGCTTGCGCCATCTCCGGGCAAAGGGCACCACCTGAGGCGCGGGACGTTCGCCCGATGTCGCCGCGCGCTTCTCTCGACTGGCTGAACTTCCTCCTCGCGGACGTGCGCGGGGGCCTCGGGCCCTACGTCAACGTCTTTCTCCTGACCGCGGCCGGATGGGACCAGGCGACGATCGGCGGCGTCCTCACGGTCAGCGGCCTCATTGGCATCGCCCTGCATGTGCCGGTCGGGATGGCGATCGACGCGACGCATCGAAAGCGCGGGCTCCTCGTCTTCGGGACCTGGGCGCTCGCCCTTTGCGCTGTCGCCATTGCAACCGCGCCGACCCTTCCCGTCGTGATCGCGGCCGACATCGCGATGGCGGTGCTCGGCGCGGTCTTCGCGCCGACGATCGCCGCGATCACGCTTGGCCTCGTCGGGCGCGCGGCGTTGCCGTTCCATCTCGGCCGCAACGCCGCGTTCGATCGCGCCGGCAACCTCTTCATCGCCGCCCTCGCGGGAATCGTCGGCACGCTCGCGTCGCAGCGCACGGTGTTCTTCCTCGTCCCGTTCTTCGCCGTTCTCGCGACGGTCGCGGCGCTGTCGATTCCGGCCGGCGCGATTGACCATGAGCGCGCCCGCGGCTTCGAGCACGGCGACGAAATCCCGGACGACCGGCCGGCCGCGTGGCGCGACCTCTTCGCGCGGCGGTCCTTCATCGTCCTCGCCGTCGCGGCCGCGATCTTCCACTTCGCGAACGGCCCGATGCTCGCACTCATCGCGCAGAAGCTGGCCCTTCACGCGCCCGGCCGAGAGGCGGCAGCGACGTCGGGCGCAATTATCGTCGCCCAGCTCGCGACGATTCCGATGGCGCTTCTCGTCACCCGCGCGAATCTCATCGGACGCAAGCCGCTTCTGCTCGTCGCCTTCGCGGCCGTTCCCCTGCGCGGCGTGCTGTTCGCCCTCGTCGACGACCCGGCGGCGATCCTCGCGGTCCAAGTGCTCGACGGCGTCGGCGCCGGGCTGTTCGATGTGCTTCTCCCCCTCGTCCTTGCCGACGTCGTGCGCGGTACCGGCCGCTACAACGTCAGCCGCGGCGTGATCGGTACGATCCAGGGCATCGGCGGGGCATCGAGCTATGCCTTCGGCGGATTCATCACCTATCACGCCGGTTACGCCGCGGCCTTCCTGGCGCTCGCCGGTGTCGGCCTCGCAGCGCTTGCGCTGGTGCTCGTCGCCATGCCGGAGACGAAATGGGGCGACGCGCCGGGCGGCGCCGATGCGTCACCGCTCCCAGAACGCCCGTAGCGTTTCGAGCGTCCGCATCCCCGCCTCGGCTCTCGCGAGGCGGTTTGCGATCCTTGCGTCGCGGTCGTCCTGCATGGCCGGGGCGGCGGGCGCCAGCGCGAGGTCGTTGAGGTCGCCGAGCGAATCCTGAAGCGATTCCAGGGCGTCGAGCGTCTTCCGCCGGCGCGCCTTGCCGGCCTGACCGCGGAAGAGGCTCTCGAAGAACTCCGCGCCGTAACGCAGCGTCTTTACGGAGATGCGCAGCTGGTGCTGCTGCCTCGCAGACAGATCCGCGAAGCCGCGCGCGCGCGCAACGATGCGCTTGCGGCGGCGCGAAAGCGTCTTTGGGGCGAGCTTCGCGATGCGTTTGCGCCGGAGCGCTCCCGCCTTGCCGCCCGCCCGCTGCCAGGCGCCCGCCTCGACCCAGTGTTGAAGCGCGCCGATCGCGTCGCGATAGCGCTCCGAACCGAGCGCGTCGGCGAGTCCGTCATACGCGCTCGTTCGCGCCTCGGCCGCCTCGGCCAGGAGCTCCTGCGCGCGCGGATCGGTGCGCTCCGCCGCAGCAGCCTCGGAGAGCGCGGCGGCGACGCGGATGTCGCCGTCGCGAGCGCGGCCGAGCTCGCGCCCGAGCCAGCGCAGCTCGCCGCGAACGTCCTTGCTTTCGGAGTCGCGCAGCATGCGCTTCATCAGCGTCGCCGCCGCGCGCAGGCGGCGGATGGCGACGCGCATCTGGTGCACCGCCTCGGGATCGCGCCTGAGCGCCGCCGGCTGGTTGTCGAGAAGATGGTCAAGGCAGCTTGCCGCGATGATGCCGAAAGCGTCGCCGACACTCATCTTTCGGCGCAGGCGCACCGGCCGCGCCTTGGTTGCGTCGGCCCGTTGCAGTCCGGCCGCCGTTTCCCTCCCGCTGCGGCCCGTGGCCGGCCCCTCGATTGCCTGCGCTGTCATGGCCTCGTCCGCTCCGGCTCCGTTTTCGTCACCATGATTCCGACGAGCAGCGCCAGCCCCGCCACAGGCGCGCGAGGCGCAGCAAGGCATTCGACTTGTCGGACATGTCCGCGGCGAGCCGCAATGCGACTAGAAGTGGACGCCGACGACCTCGTAGGACTTGCCGCCGCCCGGCGTGGAGACTTCGACCGTGTCGCCGACGGTCTTGCCCATCAGGGCGCGGGCGATCGGCGAGGTAACCGAAACGCGGCCTGAGCGCACGTCCGCTTCGGGCTCGCCGACGATCTGGTAGGTCTTCTCCTCCTCGGTGTCCTCGTCGACGAGCTTCACCGTGGCGCCGAACTTGATGCGGTCGCCGGAAAGCTTCGTCACGTCGATCACCTCAGCCCGCGAGATCATGCTCTCGAGCTCGAGAATCCGGCCTTCGTTGAGGGCCTGGGCCTCTTTCGCGGCATGATACTCCGCGTTCTCCGAAAGATCGCCGAGGGCGCGCGCCTCCGCTATCGACTGGATGATGCGCTGGCGCTCCACCTGCTGGCGCTTGCGGAGCTCCTCCTCCAGGGCCGCGAAGCCCTTGATCGTCAGGGGGACCTTGTCCATGCCTTCAACTCTCGAAAACGGTTCCCTCGGCCCGCCGGCCGCGGCGACCCGCAAAATGGTCACAAAGTGCCAGAAAGCTCTAAAGTTCCGTCGAGGCCGGGTGCCTCAGGCGAAATACTCCTGCAGCGCCCTGACCTCGAGATCGCCGCCGAGATAGGCCTTGATGCCCTCGGCCGCCGCGATCGCTCCAGCTAGAGTGGTGTAATAGGGCACCTTATGCAAGAGGGCCGCCTGGCGCAGAGACCGGCTGTCCGAGAGGGCGCCCGCACCCTCGGTTGTGTTGAACACGAGCTGTATATCCCCGTTCTTGATGGCGTCGACGACGTGCGGGCGGCCCTCCAGGACCTTGTTCACCCGCGAGGCCTTGACGCCGTGCTCCTCGAGGAAGCGCTGCGTGCCGCCGGTCGCCAGGAGCTGAAAGCCGAGTTCGGCCAGCATCCGCACCGTCGGCAGGATGCGCGCCTTGTCGGAGTCGCGAACCGAGACGAAGAGCGTGCCGGTGCGCGGCACCTTCGTGCCCGAGCCGAGCTGGCTCTTGGCGAAGGCGACACCGAAACTGCGGTCGAGGCCAATGACCTCGCCGGTCGAGCGCATCTCCGGCCCAAGCAGCACGTCGACGCCCGGGAAGCGCGCGAAGGGGAAGACAGCCTCCTTGACGCCGATATGCGGCAGCACCTTCGGCGACAGGCCGAAGCTCTTGAGACTCTCCCCCGCCATCACCCGCGCGGCGATCTTGGCGATCGGCTCGCCGATCACCTTGGCGACGAACGGCACCGTGCGCGAGGCGCGCGGATTGACCTCGAGCACGTAGATCGTGCCGTCCTTGATGGCGTATTGCACGTTCATCAGGCCACCGACGTCGAGGGCGAACGCCAGCGCCTTCGTTTGCCGTTCGAGCTCGGCGAGGATTTCCGGCGAGAGCGAGCGCGGCGGCAGGGAGCAGGCGGAATCGCCGGAGTGGATGCCGGCCTCCTCGATATGCTCCATGATGCCGGCGATAAAGGCGTCCTTGCCGTCGGCCAGACAGTCGACGTCGATCTCGATCGCGTCCGACAGGTAGCGGTCGAACAGGAGCGGGTTCTGGCCGAGCACGGTGTTGATCTGGCCGGTCTTGTCGTTGGGATAGCGCGCCTTGACGTCCGACGGGATGAGGCTCGGCAAGGTGCCGAGGAGATAGTCGGCGAATTCCTGCTCGTCGCGGATGATCGCCATGGCGCGGCCGCCGAGCACGTAGGAAGGCCGCACGACGAAGGGCAGGCCGAGATCGGCCGCGACGAGCCGGCTCTGCTCGACGGAATAGGCGATGCCGTTCTTCGGCTGCTTCAGGCGCAGCTTGTCGAGCAGGCGCTTGAAGCGGTCGCGGTCCTCGGCGAGATCGATGGCGTCGGGCGAGGTGCCGAGGATCGGTACGTTCGCGGCTTCGAGCGGCCGCGCGAGCTTCAGCGGCGTCTGGCCGCCGAACTGCACGATGACGCCGTGCAGCGTTCCGTTCCGGCGCTCCGTGTCGACGATCTCGAGCACGTCCTCCTCCGTCAGCGGCTCGAAATACAGCCGGTCGGAGGTGTCGTAATCCGTCGACACCGTCTCCGGATTGCAGTTGATCATGATCGTCTCGTAGCCCGCGTCCTTCAGCGCGAAGCAGGCATGGCAGCAGCAATAGTCGAATTCGATGCCCTGGCCGATGCGATTCGGTCCGCCGCCGAGGATGATCACCTTGCGCCTGTCCGACGGCGCTGCCTCGTCCGCGGGCAAGCCGGCGAAGGGGGCCGCATAGGTCGAGTACATGTAGGCGGTCGGCGAAGCGAACTCGGCGGCGCAGGTGTCGATGCGCTTGAAGACCGGGCGCACGTGAAGCGCGCGCCGGCGCGTCCTTACCTCGGCCTCGTCGAGGCCCGCAAGCACGGCGAGCCGGGCATCCGAAAAGCCCATCGCCTTGAGGCTCCGGAACGCGCCCGGCGTCGCAGGCAGGCCGTGCTTCTTCACCTTTGCCTCGAGGTCGACGATGGCCTGGAGCTGTTCGAGGAACCAGCGGTCGATCTTGCAGGATTCGTGGACCTCGTCGTGGCTGACGCCGAGGCGCAGGGCCTGACCGACCTTGAGCAGACGGTCCGGCGTCGGCGTGCCGATCGCGGCCTTGATGGCGTTGCGGTCGTCGCCCTTGCCGAGGCCTTCGATCTCGATCTCGTCGAGGCCGGTGAGCCCCGTCTCCAGCGAGCGCAACGCTTTCTGCAGGGATTCCGGAAAGGTGCGGCCGATCGCCATCGCCTCGCCGACGGATTTCATCGCCGTCGTCAGCACCGGTTCGGCGCCGGGGAATTTTTCAAAGGCGAAGCGCGGGATCTTGGTGACGACGTAGTCGATCGTCGGCTCGAATGAGGCGGGCGTCGCGCCGCCGGTGATGTCGTTCTCGATCTCGTCCATCGTGTAGCCGACGGCGAGCTTCGCGGCGACCTTGGCGATCGGAAAGCCCGTCGCCTTCGAGGCGAGGGCGGAGGACCGCGAGACGCGCGGATTCATCTCGATGACGATCATGCGCCCGTTCGCGGGATCGATCGCGAACTGCACGTTCGAGCCGCCGGTCTCGACGCCGATCTCGCGCAGCACCGCGATCGAGGCGTCGCGCATCACCTGGTATTCCTTGTCGGTGAGCGTGAGCGCCGGCGCGACGGTGATCGAATCGCCCGTGTGCACGCCCATCGGGTCGATGTTCTCGATCGAGCAGACGATGATGCAGTTGTCCGCCTTGTCGCGGACGACCTCCATCTCGTATTCCTTCCAGCCGAGCACGCTCTCCTCGACCAGGACCTCGTTCGTCGGCGAGGCGTCGAGGCCGCGCTCGACGATGTCGAGGAACTCCTCGCGGTTGTAGGCGACGCCGCCGCCGGTGCCGCCCAGCGTGAAGGAGGGCCGGATGATCGCCGGCAGGCCGACCTCGGCGAGCGCCATCAGCGCCTCGCCGAGGGCGTGCTCCTGGTAGCGCTTGCGGCGCTCGTTCTCGCCGGCGTTCCATTTCAGTTCGAAGCCGGCAAGCAGGCGCTTCCTGTCGCCGGGGTGCTCGTCGAGGGCCTCGATGCGGGCAATCTCGGAAAGATAGGCGGCGCGGTCCGCCTTCTTCAGCGCCGAGGCGTTGGCGAGGCGCGATTTCGGCGTATCGAGGCCGATCGCCGTCATCGCCTCGCGGAAGAGCTGGCGGTCCTCGGCCTTGTCGATCGCCTCGGCGGTGGCGCCGATCATCTCGACGCCGAAGCGCTCGAGGACGCCCATCTTCTTCAGGCTGAGCGCGCAGTTGAGCGCCGTCTGGCCGCCCATCGTCGGCAGCAGCGCGTCCGGGCGCTCCTTCTCGATGATGCGGGCGACGATCTCCGGCGTGATCGGCTCGACATAGGTGGCGTCGGCGAGATCGGGGTCGGTCATGATCGTCGCCGGATTGGAATTGACGAGGACGATCCGGTAGCCCTCGGCCTTGAGGGCCTTGCAGGCCTGGGTGCCGGAATAGTCGAACTCGCAGGCCTGGCCGATGATGATCGGTCCCGCACCGATGATCAGGATCGAGGAGATGTCAGTCCGCTTCGGCATTCTGTCGCCTTCGGGTCCGCGCCCGTCCGGCCGCCCGGGGTCTTTCGGGCGGCTTGCGGTTCGGGCGCGGCGCGTCGGGTGGATCGTCGGGGCGGCTGTAGCACGGAGGTTCCCGGCGATGGAAGGGGCGGGGGGGAACGGCGGCGCGACTGGCCTCTCCGCGCAAGCGGGGCTACGGCTCTCACACATCATCTCTGAAGGGCGCGAAATCGCCTCTCCCCGCTCGCGGGGAGAGGGTTCGGCCTGCGGCCGAACGAGCGGAGCGAAGCGAAGCGGGGGTGAGGGGGCGGCGCCGGAAGAGGCGCCCTTCGGCGACGCAGCGCCTTCTTCGTCGCCGCCCCCTCACCCTCGCCTGCTTCGCAGGCTTGCTGCCTCCGGCAGCCCTCTCCCCGCAGGCGGGGAGAGGTGAATTGCGCTTTTCACCCCGCCGTTCCCCGCAAGCGGCAAAGGCGGCCATCAGCCGCCCGGCGGTCCCGCATAGCGCGCGAACAGAACCTGCGTCTCGCCGGCCCCGCGGCGCTCGAGCGGGGTGAAGTCCGGGGGCAGCGCCACGGGCGCGTCCTTGCCCTCTTCGACGACGACGAGGGCATCGGGAGCGAGCCAGCCGCCGGCGGCGCAGGAGGCGAGGGCCGGCGCGGCGAGGCTGCGGCCGTAGGGCGGGTCGCAGAAGACGAGCTCGAAGGGCGGCCTCGGGCCGGCGGCGCCGAGGCGGGTGGCGTCGCGGCGGAAGAGCCGCGTCTCGCCGCCGAGGCCGAGGGCCTCGATGTTCTCGCGGACGATCCCGCGCGCCTCGGCGCCGTCGTCGACGAAGAGGGCGAAGGCGGCGCCCCGGGAGAGCGCTTCAAGGCCGAGGGCGCCGGTTCCGGCGAAGAGGTCCATCACCCGCGCCCCGGCGACCGGATCGTCATAGGCATGGGCGAGGATGTTGAAGATCGTCTCGCGCAGGCGGTCGGAGGTCGGCCGGATCGCGTCCGTGCGGGGACCTTTCAGCGGGCGCCCGCGCAGGCGCCCGCCGACGATCCTCACCGGCGGCCCCGGGGCGGTCCTTTCGGCCCCGGCGGCCGCTTCGCTCCGCGCGGGCCGCCCGCGCCGGCCCGGGGCGGTCCCTTCGGACCGCTCCGCGGCTTGGCGTCGAACCCGCCCCGCGGCGGACCGCGCCGGTCGTCGTCGCCGCGGGCGCGGGACGGCCGCTCGCCGCCGGCTCGCGGCGGCCGGCCCTCGCGGGCGCGCTCTTCGGCATTGGGCGGCGGCCCGCGCCGGCGGGGCCGATCGTCGGCAGCCGGCGCTGAAACGAGGCGCTCGACGCGCACCTTGCGGCCTTCGCTTGCGATGGTGCCGACGCGCTCCCGCGGCCTGCCGGCGCCCTCGGCGCGGGCGCGGTGCGGATCCTCGCGCTTCGGGCCCCGGCGCGGCGGCGGCTCGTTCTCCTCGCCGGCGCGCCAGACGCTGCGCTTCGGCGCGAAGCGGTCCGGCTTCGGACGCTCCTCACGCTCCGGCGCGTGGCGCTCGCGTTCGTCCCGGAAGGGGCGGCGCTCGCGCGGCTCGTAGCGGCGCTCGCCGCGATGCTCGTGCGGCGACGCGGCGGGCGCGCCGAAGGGCGCGATCGGCTCGCGCACGGGGCTCTCGAAATCGACGCCGGCCTCCGCGGCGAGGGCCGCGCCGAGCTGCTCCTTCAGCACCTTCGTGCGGACCTCCTCGACGAGCCCCACCTCGAGATCGCCGAGCTGGAACGGCCCGAAGGAGAGACGGATCAGCCGGTTCACCTGCAGACCGAGCTGCTCGAGGATGCGCTTGACCTCGCGGTTCTTGCCTTCGCGCAGGCCGAGGGTGATCCAGACGTTGTCGCCCTGGGCGCGGTCGAGCCGCGCCTCGACCGGGCCGTACTCCATGCCGTCGACGGTGACGCCGTCGGCGAGCTTGTCGAGGTCGGCCTGCTCGACGTCGCCATGCGCGCGGACGCGGTAGCGCCGCAGCCAGCCGGTGTCCGGGTGCGCGATGACCTTGGCGAGGCCGCCGTCGTTGGTGAGGAGCAAAAGCCCCTCCGTGTTGATGTCGAGCCGCCCGATGGCGACGGCCCGCGGCATCTCCTCCGGGAGCTGCTCGAACACCGTCGGACGCCCCTCGGGGTCGCGCGCGGTGGTGACGGTGCCGCGCGGCTTGTGGAACAGCCAGAGCCGCGTGCGCTCCTTCGCCGGCAGCGGCTCGCCGTCGACGGTGATGCGATCTCCGGGACCGACATTGACGGCGGGGGAGGCGAGCACCTCGCCGTTGAGGGTGACGCGGCCCTCCGCGATCATCGCTTCGGCATCGCGCCGCGAAGCGATGCCGGCGCGGGCGATGACCTTGGCGATACGCTCCTCGGCCGGTTCGGGCGGCGGCGCGGGTTCAGCCTCGACGCGAGGCTCGCGCGGCGGCGCAATCTCCCGCCGCGGCCGGAACGGCCGCTCGTCCTCCGACGACCGGCGCGGCCGCTCGTCGTCGCGCCGGAATGGCCGCCCGCCGTCCTCGCGGGGACGGTAAGGCTTCGCGCCCACGGGTTTCCGATAGGGGCGCTCGCCCTCCTCGCGGGGGCGGTGCGGGCGCTCCTCGCCGTCGCGGGAGCGATAGGGCTTCGCGCCGGCGGGCTTGCGATAAGGGCGCACCCCCTCCTCGCGGGAGCGGGCCGGGCGTTCGTCGCCGCCGCGCGAACGGAACGGCTTCGCGCCCGCCGGCTTGCGATAGGGGCGCTCGCCGTCCTCGCGGGAGCGGGCCGGCCGCTCGTCGCCGTCGCGGGAGCGGAAGGGCTTCGCACCCGCGGGCTTGCGGTAGGGCCGCTCGTCGCCTTCGCGGGAGCGGAAGGGCTTCTTGTCGCCCGCCGGCTTGCGAAAGGGGCGGTCGCCGCCGCGGTCGTCGGGGCGGCGCGGGCCTTTGCGTCCGCCTTTGCGGCCGCGATCGTCGTCGTTGCTGTCGGTCATTCCGGCCTGATAGCAGAGAGCGGGAGAGGACGCATCATGGATCGCGACGACCCCGCCCGCCCCGGCGCGATGGCCGCGGCCCTCGCCGAGGCCCGCGCCGCCGGCGCGGCCGGCGAGGTCCCGGTCGGCGCCGCAATCGTCCGCGACGGGCGCATCCTCGCCGCCGCCGGCAACGCGCCGCGGGGGCTCGGCGATCCCACCGCCCATGCCGAGATGCGGGCGATCCGCGCCGCCTGCACGGCGCTCGGCTCCGATCGACTGCCCGATTGCGACCTCTACGTCACCCTCGAGCCTTGCACGATGTGCGCGGGGGCGATTTCCTTCGCGCGCCTGCGCCGGCTCTATTTCGGCGCCCTCGATCCGAAGGGCGGCGCGGTCGAGAGCGGCGTGCGCTTCTTCTCGCAGCCGACCTGCCACCACGCGCCGGAAGTCTATGGCGGCATCCGCGAGAGCGAGGCGGCGGAGCTGCTGCGCCGGTTCTTCGAGGAGCGGCGCTGAGCGTCCGGCCCATCATTCCATTCCCCAACGCGACCTCATCCCGAGAGCTTGTGAATCTTTCGGGCGAAAGGCGCGGGTCCACCTCTCCCCGCTTGCGGGGAGAGGGCCGCCGAAGGCGGCAAGCCTGCGAAGCAGGCGAGGGTGAGGGGGCGGCGGCGAGGAAGGCGCCGCGGCGAGGGAAGGCGCCTCTTTCTGCACCGCCCCCTCACCCCCGCTTCGCTTCGCTCCGCTGGTTCGGCCGAAGGCCGAACCCTCTCCCCGCAAGCGGGGAGAGGCGAATCAGCGCCTCCTATCGGAAAGATTCACAAGCTCTCAGGATGGGGCGGTCGGCGGTGTTTTTGAATGATGAGTCCGACGTGCGCTCACGCCGCGCGGTCGAGAAAGTCTTTCAGCGAAGCGAGGGTCGCAGGCGCGTTCTCCTCGGCGACGAAATGGCCCGAGTTCGATGCCGATGCCGGAGGCCTCCGGCGCGAAGCTCTTGCGCCAGACGTCGAGGGGCGCGACGGCGCCGCCGCGCGCCAGATAGAAATCGCTCCAGACGAGGTGCACCGGGCAGGCGATGGTCCGGCCGGCGGCGAGGTCCGCCTCGTCCTGTTCGCGATCGATCGTCGCGCCGGCGCGGTAATCCTCGCAGAAGGCGTGGATGCGGGACGGTTCGTTGAAGCTCTGGCGGTAGGAATGCAGCGCGCGCGGATCCATGAAGCTCAGGCTGTCCGCCTTCGACCATTTCTTCATCAGGCCTTCGAAATAGGGAATCGGCGCGCGGCCGATTTCTTCTTCTGGCTTCGGCGCAGGCTGCGACAGAAACTCCCAATGCGCCGCCGGCTGCGCGCCGGCGCGGATGGCGCGCCAAACCAAAGCCGTCGGCAGGATGTCGAGCAAGGCCAGACGCTCAAGCCGCCCGGGATGATCGAGGGCGAGGCGATAGCCGACGCGGGCGCCGCGATCGTGCCCGACATAGGCGAAGCGCGCATGACCGAGGGCCTCCATCACGGCGACGACATCGCGGCTCATGGCGCGCTTCGAGTAGGTCTCGTGCGTCCGATCGCTGCGCGGCACGGAGGACCAGCCATAGCCGCGCAGGTCCATGACGACGACGCGATGCGTCTTCGCGAGCGTCGGCGCGAGGCGATGCCATTGTGCGTGCGTCTGCGGGAAGCCGTGCACCATGACGAGCGGCGGCCCGCCGCCGCCCGCGCGCGCAAAAATGCGGCCGGCCTCGGTGTCGATCCAGTGCGGCTCAAAGCCGGGAAAGAGATCGTCTGTCATGGCCTGCTCCTCACCTTCAACCACGCTCGCGCGCGAGCGCGCGGAAGCCGATGTCGCGGCGGCAGAACCCTTGCGGCCAGTCGATCGCGTCGACGGCCGCGTAGGCGCGCGCCTGCGCTTCGGCGACGCTGCCGCCCGTTGCGGTCACGCTGAGGACGCGGCCGCCGCTGGCGAGGATGCGCTCGCCGTCCTGGCGCGTGCCGGCGTGGAAGACCGTGACGCCGGGCAGCGCCTCGGCCTCTTTCAGCCCGCGGATCTCCGAGCCTCTCTCGAAAGGGCCCGGATAGCCCTTGGCGGCCATGACGACGGTGAGCGCCACCTCGTCCGACCAGCGCAGGGAAAAATCCTTGAGAACGCCGTCGCAGGCGGCGAGAAGCGCGGCCGCGAGATCACTCTTCAGGCGCGGCATCAGCACCTGCGCCTCGGGATCGCCGAAGCGCACGTTGTACTCGATGAGCTGCGGCCCCTGCGCCGTGAGCATCAGCCCGGCGTAGAGCACGCCGCGATAGGGCGTGCCGCGCGCGTCGAGGCCGGCGAGAGTCGGCGCCACGATCTCGCGCATGACGCGCTCCTGCAAGGCAGGCGTCAGCACCGGCGCCGGCGAATAGGCGCCCATGCCGCCGGTATTCGGACCCTCGTCGCCGTCGAAGGCGCGCTTGTGATCCTGGGCGGTGCCGAGCGGCAGCGCCGTCGTGCCGTCGCAGAGTGCGAAAAAACTCGCCTCCTCGCCTTCGAGGAAATCCTCGATCACGACTTCCGCGGCGGCTTCGCCGAGACCGCCGCCGAACATGAACTCGATCGCCGCCTCCGCCTCCGCGACGTTCGCGGCAACGACGACGCCCTTGCCGGCCGCGAGGCCGTCCGCCTTGACGACGATCGGCGCTCCGCGCTCGGCGAGATAGGCCTTTGCCGCAGCGGCATCCGTGAAGCGGCGGTAGGCGGCGGTCGGGATGCCGCAGGCGGCGCAGAGATCCTTCGTGAAGGCCTTCGAGCCTTCGAGCTGCGCCGCGGCCCGCGTCGGCCCGAAGGTCTTGATGCCGGCGGCGGCAAGATCGTCGACGAGGCCGGCGACGAGGGGCGCCTCCGGCCCGACGACGACGAGACCGATGCCGTTGACGCGGCAGAAGGCGACGACCGCTGCGTGATCGGTCACGTCGACGACGACGTTGAGCCCGCATTGCGCCGTGCCTGGATTGCCCGGCGCGATGAAGAGCCGGTCGCAGAGCGGGCTCGCCGAGAGGGCCCAGGCCAGCGCGTGCTCGCGCCCGCCGGCGCCGATGAGAAGGATGTTCATGGAGGCTCCGCCCGCAGTCCGGAGCGGGTCTTAAGGCCGCGTCGGACGGGCAGCAACCCACGCGTCGCGCGGTGTACGCGACGGCGACGGCGGCCGTGAAGGGCGCGGGGCTTCAGCGCAGGCCGATCTCCACTCCGCTGATGTTGGCGTTGAATTCGAGGCCGATGGCGCGGCCGCGCAGATCGAGGACGACGCCCTTGCCGTTCTGCAGCCGGATGCCCGAGGCGCCGCCGGCGACGGCGACACCGGCCGCGACGGCGGTATAGGTGCCGGCGATGTCGGACGCCTGGCGCAGGTTGTAGGCGCGCCCGATCAGCTCGGCCTTCGAGGCTCCGATCGTCGCGCCGAAACTCAACCCGCCGACGCTCAGCGGATAGCGGTGTCCCCTGAACACGAGCGTCCCGCTCCCGCCGCCGATGCCGAAGATAAACCCGGCCTTGGCGATCTCGAAGGAGACCGTGCCGGTCTCGGCCCGGGATGGCGTCGCCAGCGCCGGTACGAGCGTCGCCGCAAGCGCGATCAGGCCATTGCGCAGAGCGCGCCGGGACTTGAGCATGGACCCCTCCCTCTTTCCCGCGGGCCGAGGCGGCCCCGGCGCCGATCCTGCCTGCAACGGCAGGTGTTTGCCACCCCCTAAGCTTACCTTGCGGAAGATTTTCCCCGGGAGCCGCCCTCTCTCGGGGCGCCCGTCTCGGCTTGGAAGCGCTCTCCGAAGCCTTTAGGGTCCGCCGCGATGTTCGACCGCAACCCGTCCAACGTGCCCGAATGGTCCGTCTCGGACCTCGCCGGCGCGCTCCGGCGCACGCTCGAGGATTCCTTCGGCCAGGTGCGCCTGCGCGGTGAGGTTTCCGGCTATCGCGGGCCGCATTCCTCCGGCCATGCCTATTTCTGCTTCAAGGACCAGAACGCGCGCCTTGATGCGGTGATCTGGAAGACGACCTTCGCGCGCCTGCGCATCAAGCCGCAGGACGGGATGGAGATGATCGCGACCGGGCGCATCACGACCTTTCCCGGCAAGTCGACCTATCAGATCATCGTCGATTCGCTCGAGCCGGCGGGCGTCGGCGCGCTCATGGCCGTGCTCGAGGAGCGCCGCCGCAAGCTTTTGGCGGAGGGCCTGTTCGAGACCGCGCGCAAGCGGCCGTTGCCGTATCTGCCGCGGGTGATCGGCGTCGTCACCTCGCCGACCGGGGCGGTGATTCGCGACATCCTCCACCGCCTTGCCGACCGGTTCCCGCGCCACGTCCTCGTTTGGCCGGTGCGGGTGCAGGGCGAGACCTCGGCGGCGGAGGTGACGGCGGCGATTCGCGGTTTCAACGCGCTTGCAGCGGAGGGGCGCATTCCGCGGCCGGACGTGCTGATCGTCGCCCGCGGCGGCGGCTCGATCGAGGACCTCTGGGGCTTCAACGAGGAGAGCGTCGTGCGCGCTGCGGCGGAGAGCGCGATCCCCCTCGTCTCGGCGGTCGGTCACGAGACCGACTGGACCCTCATCGATCACGCCTCCGACCGCCGCGCGCCGACCCCGACCGGTGCCGCCGAGATGGTGGTGCCGGTGCGGGCCGAGCTTGCGGCGAGCGTGATCGACCTGTCCCGCCGCCAGAGCGAGGCGGCCCTGCGCGGCCTCGAACGGCGCCGCGGCGAGCTGCGCTCCGCCGCCCGCGCGCTGCCGGCCCCGGATGCGCTCTTCGCCGCAAGGCGCCAGCGCCTCGACCTCGCCGGCGCCCGGCTCGGCCCGGCGCTGAGCGACAACGCACGCGTCCACGAAGCGGTCCTCAACGGCGTCGCGCGCCGGCTCGCACGGGTCTCTCCCGCCGCCCGGCTGGCGTCGACTCGCGCGCGCCTCGACGCGGTGGCGGAACGCCCGGCGGAGGCCGTCGGCCGTCTCCTCGCGGGAAAGCGCCAGCGCCTCGCGCAGGCCGGCGAGCGCCTCGCCGTCGCCCGCGCCGCGATGCTGCGCGGCGAGCGCCAGCGCCTCATGCAGAGCGCCGACCACGTCCGCCGCGCCGGCGACCGCCTCGTTCCCGCCCTGCGGGCCGAGGTCGCCCGCAAGGGCGCCGCCCTCGCGAGCCTCGCCGCCCTGTTCGACAGCCTGAACTACAAGGCCGTCCTCGCCCGCGGCTATGCCGTCGTCCACGACGCCGATGGCCGCCCGATCCGCTCCGCCGCGGCGGTCGCGGACGGGGCGCCGCTCAGCCTCGAATTCGCCGACGGCACGGCGCCGGCGACGGGCGGCCGGAGCGCCGTCCGCCCGCGCAAGGAAAAGGCGACGGGCGGGGAGCAGGGGGCGCTGTTCTAGCCGTTGGGGCGGGGAATTGCACCGGGATGACGATTTCGAAGCCGACGCCGCCGTATTCAAAGCCGTCGGCAAGAACGGCAAGCTCGCCAAGGACGCCTTCGTCCTCGGCAAGAAGGCCCTCGATGCGGAGGATCGCATCGTCTACGACAAGGCGTCGGGCGCGCTCTCTTACGATGCCGACGGCAGCGGCTCCGCCGCTGCGATCAAGCTCGCGGTGCTGTCGAACAAGGCGAAGCTCGGCCTCGCCGATTTCCTGGTGATCTGAGCCCGCAATCCTCCGCGCCCAGCCTATTCCGCCGCGACCGGCAGCGGCGCGACGCGGCCGGAGCCGAGGTTGTCGAGGGATTGGCGGATGTGGAAGCCAAGCGCGTCGGCGAGGGGGCTCGCTTCGCGGCGGTTGCGGATGAGGCCGATCTTGCACGAGGGCAGGGCAGGGTAGCCGTCGGAGGGACCGAGGATGCGCATGCCGGAGCGGACCGCGCTCTCGGGCAGGACGGACACCGCAAGGCCCGCGAGCACCGCAGCGCCGACCGCGGTCGAGTTCCAGCTGACATAGAGGATGCGGAAGGGCCGGCCGGCGCTTTCGAGGGCCTCCGTCGCCGAATGCCGCCAATCGCAGGTCGGGCGGCCGAGGGCGAGGGGGACGGGCTGCTCCTCGTGCGTCGCGTGGCGGGCCGAGGTGACCCAGAGCAACTGCTCCACCCGCACGATCTCCGAAGGACCCCGGCGATCGATATGCGTGATGATCGCAAGGTCGAGATCGCCGGACTGGACGCGGTCGATGAGGTTCGGCGAGGGCTCGCAGACGACCGTCACTTCCGCCTTCGGATTGGAGCGCGAGAAGCGGGCGAGGATTTCGGGCAGGTAGCGGTCGGCATAATCGTCCGGCAGGCCGAGGCGGACGCGGCCGGACAGCTCCTCCTCGACGAAGGAGGCGATGCACTCGGAATTCAGTCGAACGATCCGCCGCGCGTAGTCGAGCAGCCGCTCGCCCTCGTCGGTGAGGCGCGACATGCGGCCGTCGCGCTCGAAGAGGTCCTTGCCGAGGCGTTCCTCAAGTCGCTTCATCTGCATCGAGACTGCCGATTGCGTCTTGTGGACGATGTCCGCGGCCCGGGTGAACGAGCCTGTGTCGGCGATGGCGACGAAGGTGCGGAGCTGGTCGATGTCGAGGAGATGCATGGCCTGCCTCACTGATCAGACTTCGTGATGGTACGCGTCACAAACAATCGCTTCAAGTGATGATTGCCCGATGTTACCCTTTTCCGGCCTCGAAATTTCAGGACGATCGGCGTTTTGAAATTTTCGTGCGCGCAGCATCAGAGCGGCCGTCGCCGCTCGGAAAGGAGGAGGTTCCCATGAACCGGCATGCATCCATCCCCGCCCATCCTTCGCGTCTGTCCGCCACCGTAGACGCGCTCAAGGCCCTCCTCCGTCAAATCGGATCGGTCGTGACGGCGCTCGAGCACCGGCGCGAGGTCAAAGCCCTCGGCGAGCTCGACGAGCGCACGCTGAGGGACATCGGCCTGTCGCGGAACGACGTCGAAGGCGCTCTTTCGGAGCCGTTCTTCCGCAACCCGTCCCTGGTGTTGGTTCGAACCGTGGAACGCAGCTCCCATCGGCCGGAGCGCCCGACCCGGCGCCCCGCCGCGCCCCTCGTGAAGGCCGCCGGCTAGAACGGGGCGGCAAGCCTCAGGGCTTGCCGCCCCGGCCCCATACGCCTTCGAGGATCGTCTGCAGGGACGCGAGGTGCTGCCGCTGCATCTCCTGTCCCTTTTCCATCATCTCGCCCCAGGCCTGGAACGGATTGTCCTCGGCGGCGCCGGGTTCCGGCTTCGTCTCCGGCGCCGGGGTTTTCTCGGGTGCCGGCGGGGCCGGGGCCATAGCCGCGGCCTGCGGCTTCAGAAAACTGGCCATCATGTCCTCGAAGGGCTGGCCCGCCGGATCGGGGCGCGGAGGCTCGGGCCGCGGCGGCTCGGCTTTCGCCGCGCCCGCGACGAGCGCCAGCCAGGGCGCCCAGAGCTCGGCCCAGGCCGCGGCGCCGGTCGGGCCCGGTGGCGGCGAGGGCGCCTGCTCCTGCAGCGACTGCATCGCGCCCTGAATCGCCGCGCCCTGGTTCTGCGCCATCCGCGAGAGGCCGCCGGCGACGATGCCGGCGATAAGCGGCAGCATCTGCTGCATGACGTCGACGCCGATGCCCGAAAAGCTCGCTGCCTGGCGCGCGACGCGGCGGCTGACATCGTCGGAGCCGAAGAGCTGGTCGAGAACCTGCTCGCCCTCGCGCCGGGCCTGCGGCGTAAAGGCCTGAGTCGCGTTCTCCCAGAAGGCGGCGTAGGGGCCGCGCATCGTCGCCTGGAAGAGGCGACTCATCGCGGCCGGGTCGCTCGCAGCGTGCTGGAGGCCCATCGCGAAGGCGGGCATCAGGGCGGCGAGGGCGGCGTTCGTCTGCGGGCCGGAGAGGTTGAACTGCCGGGCCAGGTTGTCGAGCCCGGATCCGCCTTGCGCCTGGCGCATCAGGTCGAACCAGTTGATCATGCCTCGCTCCTCGCCCGGAATGCGGGCTCACCTTATCGTCGCGGAGGCGCGTTGGCGACAGCCGCGACGGCCCGCCGCTCAAGCTGCCGTACGGCAAAGAACGCCGTCACGATGGCGGCGATGCCGAAGGGCACCGAGCCCGAGGCGAGGCCGACCATCGTGCCCTTCGGTCCGCCGAGATGGGCGCCGATGAAGGCGAAGGGGATGATGCCGAGCGTCGCCCGGGCCCAGTTGAAGGCCGTCGAGAAGAGCGGAAAGCCGAGATTGTTGAAGGCCGCGTTGGCGACGAAGAGCAGGCCGATGAAGAACCACATCGCGCCGCCGATCGTGCAGAAGAACTGCACCAGCTCCGCCGTCAGGCCGGAGGCGTTGAAGACGCGCGTGACGATCTCGCGGGCGGAGAAGAGAATGAGCCAGACGCCGCCGACATAGGCCGCCATGAAGAGACAGGAATCGCGCAGGGCCTGGCGCATGCGGTCGAAGCGCTGCGCGCCCCAGTTCTGGCCGAGGATCGGCCCGACGGCGCCGGAGAGCGCGAAGAGGCCGCCGAAGGCGACGGGCGTCAGCCGGTCGACGATGGCATTCGCCGCGATCGCCTGATCGCCGAAGCGGGCGATGATCCCGGCGAAGACGCCGTTGGCGATCGGAGTCGCGACATTCGTCAAGACCGCGGGGAGCGCGATCGCGTACATCGGCGCGGCGTGCGCGATGAGGTCGAGCCGCGAGGGTCGGGCGAGGAGATGGTGGACGCGCGCCGCGCCCCAATAGCCGACGAGGACGAAGATGATGCGGGCGATCACGATCGCGATGGCGGCGCCGTTGGTGCCGAGCCCGAAGCCGAAGATGAAGAGCGGATCGAGGAACGCCGTCACGATCGCCGCGACCAGGGTGACGTACATGCCGCGCTTGGCGTCGCCGACCGCCCGCAGGACGCCCGAGAGGCCCATGCCGAGGGCCATCAGCACGTTCGACGGCAGCGTGATCCAGAGGAAGTGCAGGGCGACCGGATAGGTCGCGTCGCTCGCGCCGAGGGCGCGCAGGAGCCAGGGCAGCAGCGGCAGGAAGACGAGCATCACGACGATCGCCGCCGCGATCGCCATGTGCGTGCAGCAGGAGATCGCAAGGCGCCGTGCGAGCTCGACGTCGCGGGCGCCGAGGGCGCGCGAGACGAGGGCGCCGACGGCGATCATCAGCCCGACATTGATCGAGGTGGTGAGGAACAGGACGATCGTCGCGAGCCCGACGCCGGCGGTGAGCCGCGGATCGCCGAGCCAGGAGATGTAGAGCAGCGAAAGAAGATCGACGACGAAGATGGCGATGAGGCCGACCGAGCCCGTCGCCGTCATGACGAGGACGTGCCGCATCGTCGAGCCGGTGACGAAGCGCGGCCCTTCGCCACCGAACGGCGCCGGCGACGCGCCGCCGGACGGGCGCTGCGGCGCGGGCGCGTCCACTAGACGACCTCCTCGCCGAGGATGTCGCGGGTCTCAAGGCTCAGCGCGCGGGCCTTGCCGGCGGGCTCCGTCAAGGGCTCCGGCTCGACCTTGCCGCCGATCAGGAGGTCGGCGCCGCCCATGAGGCCGCCGGCCTGCTGCAGCACGAGCCGCGCGATGTCGCGCTTGCGCACGTCCTCCGTCGCCGCCGCCGCGTCGGCCGCGTCGACCCCGAGGCCTTCGAGGGCGGCGCGGCCGAAGGCGATGGCCAATTCGAACGTCTCGCGGAGCTGGTAGTCGACCTCGCGGTCCAGAAGCTCGATCGCATGCAGGCGGTCGTAGGCGCGCACGAAGGTCTTCACCCCGTCGAACGTGCCGTGCACCAGTTCGACGATCTTGAGGCAGGCGGCGCGGTCGTCGACGCAGATGCAGACCAGTTCGGCCTTGCCGGCGCCGGCGGCGCGAAGCACGTCGAGGCGCGTGCCGTCGCCGTAGTAGATGCGCAGGCCGAACCGCGCCGCGTCGCGGATGCGCTCGACATTGTTGTCGATGACGGTGACGCCGATGCCCTGCGTGAGGAGAACCTGGTTGACGACCTGTCCGAAGCGGCCGAAGCCGATCACCAGCACGCGGCTCGACAGTTCCTCCGTCTCGCCCGGACCCGCGAAGGCGGGCTGCGGCTCCTCGCGCCGCGTCCGCTCGAGGACGATATCGAGCACCTTCGCGGCAACCGGACCGAGCAGCATCGTCAGCGCTGCGAGCGCGGTGACGAGTTGCCCCGTCCGCGGCGGCATCAGCCCGAGGGAAACCGCGACCGGCAAGAGCACGAAGGCGAATTCGCCCGCGGGCGAGAGCAGGGCGGCGCCGCGCAGGCCTTCGCGCCAGCGCGAGCCGAAGATGCGGAACAGCACCGTGATGAGCGCAAGCTTCGCGGCGATCACCGCCGGCGTCGCGACGAGGAGGGTCATCCAGCTCTCGCGGAGGAGCGCCGCATCGATCGACATGCCGACGGACATGAAGAAGAGTCCGAGCAGCATGCCGCGGAACGGCTCGATGTCGGCTTCGAGCTGGTGGCGGAAGTTCGACTCGGCAAGGAGCAGGCCGGCGAGGAAGGCGCCCATCGCCATCGAGAGCCCGACCTCCTGCATGAAGAGCGCAGCGCCGAGCACGACGAGAAGCGCGCAGGCGGTCATGACTTCGCGGGCGCCGCTCGCGGCGAGAATGCGGAAGAGCGGGTTCAGGAGATAGCGGCCGATGAGCACGATGACGCCGATGGAGAGCACCGCGCGGCCGACCGCCAACAAGGTGTCGCCCATCAATTCCGCAGGCGCGCCGGTGGCGGCGAGAAGCGGCAGCGCCGCGAGGATCGGGACGATCGAGAGGTCCTGGAAGAGCAGCACCGCAAAGGTGCGCTGGCCGTAGGGCGTCTGCAGGTCGCCGCGTTCCTCGAGCATCTGCAGGGCGATCGCCGTCGCGGAGAGGGCGAGCGCGATGCCGGCGACGATCGCGGCGTGAGCCGAGAGGCCGAACAGGATCGCGGCGCCACCGAGCGCCAGCCCGCACAGGGTGAGTTGGGCGAGGCCGAGGCCGAAGATGTCGCGGCGCAGGTTCCAAAGGTGGGACAGGCGCAATTCGAGCCCGACGATGAAGAGCAGGAGCACGACGCCGAGTTCGGCCACGTTTGCCGTCGTGGCCGGATCCTCGATCAGCGCAAGTCCCGACGGCCCGATCACGACGCCGGCGGCGAGATAGCCGAGCACGGCGCTGAGGCCGGCCATCCGGAACAGGGGCACGGCGACCACGGCCGCGGCGCAGAAGGTAAGGACCGGGGGCAGAAAGCTGACGTGGGACGCTGCGCTCGCCATGACTTCGATGGGCCTCGCCTCGGGTTTTGACGGAACGGGACGTTGTAGAGGGGATTTCCGGGGGAGGCGAGGGCCGGGGAGGCCGCCCGGGCGGGGATATGCCGGCTTGACACCGGCGGGGGGCCTCGGCACATCCGAGCCGCCATGGCGAAGCCTCCCCTCGACGTCCTGCTCTGCTCGCCGCGCGGCTTCTGCGCCGGCGTGGTGCGGGCAATCGACGCGGTCGAGAAGGCGCTGGCGACGCACGGGGCGCCGGTCTACGTCCGGCACGAGATCGTACACAACAAGTACGTGGTCGAAGGCCTGAGGCGCAAAGGCGCGGTCTTCGTCCGCGAGCTCGACGAGGTGCCTGAAGGCACCGAGGCGCCGGTGATCTTTTCCGCCCACGGCGTCCCCCGTTCCGTGCCCGAGGCCGCCCGGCAGCGCGCTCTCTTCGCCGTCGACGCGACCTGCCCGCTCGTGACGAAGGTGCATCGCGAGGCGGAGCTGCATCATCGCCGCGGCCGCCATATCGTCCTGATCGGTCACGCCGGCCATCCCGAGGTCGTCGGGACCATGGGCCAGCTTCCGAGGGAAGCGATCACCCTCGTCGAGACGCCGGCGGACATCGCCCGGCTCGGCGACCCCGGGCCCGGCGGCTTCGCCTACATCACCCAGACGACCCTCTCGGTCGACGATACGCAGGAAATGGTCGAGACGCTGAAGGTCCGTTTTCCGACGGTCGTCGGCCCGCACAAGGAAGACATCTGCTACGCGACGACGAACCGCCAGGGCGCCGTCAAGCGCGTCGCGCCCCTCGTCGATGCGATGATCGTCGTCGGCTCGCCGAACTCCTCGAACTCGCAACGCCTGCGCGAGGTCGCCGAGCGCGAACGCTGCCCGCTCGTGCGCCTGATCCTGCGCGCCGAGGACATCGACTGGACCCTGTTCGGATCGATCCGCCGGCTCGGCGTCACCGCCGGCGCTTCAGCGCCGGAAATCCTCGTCGAGGAAATCCTCGACGCCTTCGCCGCGCGCTTCGCGATGAACGTCGAGAACGTCACGACGGCCGACGAGAGCGTCTTTTTCCCGCTGCCGCGCGCCTTGCGCGGCGAGGCGGCAGAGTAGGCGGAGCGGCCCGTGGCGGTCTACACGGAGGTCGCCGACGAGGAACTCGCCGCTTTCCTCGGCAGCTACGACATCGGCACGCTGTTGTCCTACAAGGGCATCGCCGAGGGGGTCGAGAACAGCAACTTCCTTTTGCGCACCACCGCCGGCTCCTACATCCTGACGCTCTACGAGAAGCGCGTGCGGGAGGCGGACCTCCCCTTCTTCCTCGGCCTGATGCGCCACCTCGCCGATCGCGGGCTGACCTGTCCGCTGCCGGTCGAGAACCGGGCCGGGGAGGCGCTCGGCCGGCTCGCCGGGCGGCCGGCGGCAATCATCACCTTTCTCGACGGGATCGCGGTGCGGCGGCCGAAGCCGCAGCATTGCGGCGCCCTCGGCGCCGTTCTGGCGAAGCTGCATCGGGCCGGCGCCGACTTTCCGATGGAGCGTCCAAACGCGCTCTCCCTCGACGGCTGGGCGCCGCTCTTTTCGCAGGCCGAAGCCGAGGCCGATCGGGTCGCGAACGGTCTCGCCGAGCGCACGCGCAAGGAGCTCGCCTTCCTCAACCGGGTCTGGCCGTCGGGCCTGCCGAGCGGCGTCATTCATGCCGACCTTTTCACCGACAACGTCTTCTTCATCGGAGCGGCGGTGTCGGGGCTGATCGACTTCTACTTCGCCTGCACGGACGCTTTCGCCTACGATCTGGCAATCTGCCTCAACGCCTGGTGCTTCGAAGCCGACGGCTCGTTCAACGTCACCAAGGGCGGCGCGATGATCGCCGGCTATCAGACCGTCCGGCGCCTCGACGAGGCCGAGATCGAGGCGATGCCGACCCTGTGCCGCGGCGCCGCCCTGCGCTTCATGCTGACGCGCCTCGTCGACTGGCTCAACGTTCCGCCGGGCGCCCTCGTCAGGCCGAAGGATCCGCTCGAATACGACCGCAAGCTCGCCTTCCATCGGCGCGTGACGCATGCACGCGACTACGGCTGGCGGCCGGCCGCATGAGCGCAGAGCGCCGTCCGCACGTCACGATCTATACGGACGGCGCCTGCTCCGGCAATCCGGGTCCGGGCGGCTTCGCGGCGCTGCTCGTCATGCCCCGCGCCGAGAAGGAGATCTCCGGCGGCGAGGCGCAGACCACCAACAACCGCATGGAGCTGAAGGCGGCGATCGAGGGCCTGAAGGCGCTGAAGCGGCCGTGCGGGGTCGACCTCTTCACGGATTCGCAATACGTCCATCTCGGCATCACCTCCTGGCTCGCCGGCTGGAAGCGCAAGGGCTGGCGCACCGCCGGGGGAAAGCCGGTGAAAAACGCCGAACTCTGGCAGGAGCTCGAACGCGTCGCCGCTCCCCATGAGGTGACCTGGCACTGGGTCCGCGGCCATGCTCAGGATGCGCTGAACAACCGTGTCGACAAGATGGCCGTCGCCGCGATGAAGCCGTTCCTGCCGAAAAGCGCCGATCCGCCGCCCGCGTAGGGGACGCGCCCATCCTTCCCCCTCCCGAAACGGGGAGGCGAGTCCGCGGCGCCGATTTCCCGCGGTCGTCAGCCGGGGGGCGTGGGCGTGTCTTCCTCGTCTTCGCCGTCGATGACGCAGGTGACGCTCTTGGCCGCGGCTTCGGCTTGCGCGCGCAGGCTCGGGAAGGGGGCGACGACGCGGACGATGGCGAAGCCCTCGCGGCGGGGGGCGATGACGCGGACGTCGCGGGACGGCGCATCCTCGTCCTCCTCGGCGAGGGCCTGATCGAGCTGCCGGCGGGTCAGGACCACGAGCTCGAGCTCGCCGCGCACCGCCGCGCGGTCGGTGAGGGCATAGAACACGCTGCCGCCGCGGGAATGGAATGAGAGCGACTCGAAGAGCCCGCCCGGCTTCGCCGAGACGCGCACCGGGCCGTCGTCGAGATCGAAGGCGCAGGCGGCGACGGCGACGGCCGGGTCCGGCCGCGGCAGCCAGGTCGGGCCGCCCGAAGGCGCGCTGACGATCTCGGCCTGCTCCATCGTCAGGGTGTGGCTCAGGCGGTTGAAGGCGTCGGCCTCGGCGAAGCGCGGCGCCGCGAGCACGATGACGATGTGCACGCCCGCCGCGAGCACGAGGCCGCAAAGCGTCGCCAGGATGAAGCGGGAGCGTTCGCTCATCAGATTCATGCGCCGCACTCCAGCCGTTCGATCGAAGGCAGTGAGCGGGCGTCGATGGCGCCGCTGCCGAGGGCCGCCGGCGTATCGTAGAGGCGCAGCCCGAGGCTGAAGCGGCCCGATTTCGGCAGTTCGAGCCAGTTGCCTGCCTGGAGGTCGCGCGACAGGAGGATCGCGAACTGGCCCTCGGCGCTGCGCAGGATCTCGGCGGAAGTGAAGCCGCTGCGCTGCAGGTCGGAGGTCGCGAGTGCGCCGGCTTCGTCGTAGAGGGTCAGCGTCCACAGGCGCGCCTGCGGCGTCACCGCACCGACCCGGTAGGTGCAGGCGCTGTCGAGCGGACGGCCGGCGCTGTCGGTCGTCGCGACGAGCGCCAGCCCTTCGCCGGTGGCAAGCGGAACGTCGCCGGTGCGGGTGACGATGCTGCGCGCGTAAGGGTCCGCATCCTTTGAGCCGACGAACGGCCAGGCCGTCCACGGCCCGGCGCGAACCGCGCCGACCGGGTAGTCGCCGCTCAGCGCGTACCAGGCCGAGCCGACGCCACCCCCGAGGGCGACCGCGAAGGCGTAGACGACGAGGGCAGCGGTGGAGAGACGCCGCGGCGCCCGCGCGCGCCGCCCCTTTGCGGGAGCTGCGACCTCAGTCACGGGCTCGCGGATTCCTAAGGACGCGGTCACGGCATCGCGATGCGCGGCCCCGCGGGCTCGACCGCGGCGCCCTGGTTGCGGGGCGGCGCCGGCTCCGCGGCGGCAGGCGCCGGACCGGAGCGGTCGAGCCGCCGGAACAGGTTTCCGAGCCCGTCAATGACCTCGAAGGAGCGCCGTGAAAGCGTGCCCGGAGCGACGAGGGCAGCCTGCGTCGAGGCGTTCTGGACGCTCGGCTGAGACCGGCTCGAGGCGAAGGCGACCGCCGGCCCGGCGCCGTCGTTGACGCCGACGATCGGTTTCAATTCGAGGTTCTGGTGCGCGAAGGCCATGACCTCTTTCCAGGTCATCGCGGGTAGCGTGCCGCCGGTCATCGTGTTCGTCGAGGTGTGGTCGTCGTTGCCGAACCAGACGCCGGTGACGAGGTTGCCGGTGTAGCCGACGAACCAGGCGTCGCGGTAGCCGTTCGTGGTGCCGGTCTTGCCGGCGGCGCGGATGCCGTCGAGCAGCGCGCGCTTGCCGGTACCTTCCTCGACGACCTTGTTCAGCATGAAGTTCATGTCGCGGACGACGCGCGTCTCCAGCACCTGCGGCTGCGGCGCGTCGCGGTCGTGGCGGTAGATCACGTCGCCGCCGCCGCTGCGGACCTCGCTCGTCGCATAGGGCGTTGCCTTGCGGCCGCCGTTGGCGAAGACGGCGTAGGAGGCGGTCATGTCGATCACCGTCACCTCGGCGGCGCCGATCGGCAGCGACGAGGAATCCTGCAGCGGGTGGGTCAGCCCCATCCGCCGCGCGGTGTCGATGATGATCGCGCGGCCGGCCTTGGCGTTGCCCTTGCCGATCTCGAGCGAAAGCCGCACCGGGATCGAGTTGATCGAGCGCGCGAGCGCGGAGACGAGCGGCAGCGCCCCGGCATAGGAGCGGCTGTAGTTCTGCGGGCACCAGTTGCCGAGGCAGATCGGCGCGTCGACGACCGTCGAGGTCGGCTTCAGCTTCGGATTCGTGGTCAGGGCGGCGGAATAGACGAACGGCTTGAAGGACGAGCCGGGCTGGCGCAGCGCATCGACGGCGCGGTTGAACTGGCTCTGGCCGTAATCGCGTCCGCCGACCATGGCGCGCACGGCGCCGTCGGCGTCCATGGTCACGATGGCGCCCTGCTCGGCGTCGTACTGGCGGCCGTACTGGCGCAGCGAGTCCTCGAGCGCCTGCTCGGCGCGCTTTTGGATCGACGAGTCGAGGGGCGTCTTGACGATGAGCACGCGCTCGTTGCCGAACTTGCCCTCGGCCGCCATCTCCTTCGTCTGCAGGAAGGCCCAGTCGAGATAGTAGTCGGGCGTCGTATCGCGGGTGCGGTTGACCGGGCGTCGCCGGGTTGCGGCGCGCCGTCTGCACCTGGCCCTCGGTCAGGAAGCCCGCTTCGACCATGTTCGAGAGGACATCGTTGGCGCGCGCGCGGGCGGCCGGCAGGTTGATGTGCGGCGCGAACTTCGTCGGCGCCTTGAACAGGCCCGCGAGCATCGCCGATTCGGCGAGCGTCAGGTCCTTCGCCGACTTGCCGAAATAGTACTCCGCCGCGGCCACGACGCCGTGGGTGCCGCCGCCCATGTAGGCGCGGTCGAGGTAGAGCTTGAGGATCTCGTCCTTGGTCAGGTGCGATTCGAGCCAGAGCGCGAGGAACGCCTCCTTGATCTTGCGCTCGAGCGAGCGCTCGTTCGTCAGGAAGAGGTTCTTGGCGAGCTGCTGGGTGATCGAGGAGCCGCCCTGCACGACGCCGCCGCCGCGGGCGTTCACGGTGACCGCGCGGAAGGTGCCGATCGGGTCGATGCCCCAGTGCTCGTAGAAGCGGCGGTCCTCGGTCGCGAGGGCGGCCTTGACGAGATAGTCCGGAAACTCTTCGAGCTTGTAGGAATCGTCGAGCCGGATGCCGCGGCGGCCGATCTCCTGGCCGTAGCGGTCGAGGAAGGTGACCGCGAGCTCCTGCGTCTTCAGCCAGTTCTCGTTGGTCTCCTCGAAGGCCGGGATGGCGAGCGTGAGCATGACGATGCCGCCGGCCGCGCCGAGGGTGGTCGCTTCGCTCGTCAGGTCCAGAATAACGCGGAGAGGGCCGCGGGCGCGGAGCTTGTTGATGGCCCGGGAATAGGCTTCCCACAGGTCCGCGAGGCCGCGCCCGCCCTCGAACAGGGACGAGTTCAGCCAGGCGTCGAACCCGAGCGCCGCGCGCTGAAGGCGCGCCCAGAAACCGGTGGGGGAGGGTGGGGGCACGATGATCCTTGCTGGACGGCCCTTTTCGGGTGCGACGGAGCGATCTTATCAGCCTTCGCCGGGAGCGACGAGGGTCAAGTCTAACGATCCTTTAGGGGCGGATTCGCGTTTGCGTCCAGCGCTACATAAGGTCGATATCCGTCGAAAGAGAGGACCGAAGGGTGCGGGGTCGCGGCAGGAACTCGGAAAATGCCGTTTCAAGGGAGGTGCCCCGGCGACGGACCGGCGAAGGCCCCGCCGTGGACGAGCCGGAGCCGTTCTGGCGCGCAAAGAGCCTCGATGCGATGAGCACGGCCGAATGGGAGAGCCTGTGCGACGGCTGCGCCCGCTGCTGCCTCGTCAAGCTCGAGGACGAGGATATCGGGCGAGATCGCCTATACGGATGTCGGCTGCACCCTGCTCGATTCGAGCGCCTGCCGCTGCCGCGACTACCCGAATCGGCAGGCGAAGGTGCCCGATTGCGTCCGCCTGACCCCGCAGACCGTCCGCGCCCTGACCTGGCTGCCGCCGACCTGCGCCTACCGCCTCGTCGCCGAGGGCCGCGATCTCTACTGGTGGCATCCCCTTGTCTCGGGCGACCCGGAGAGCGTCCACGCGGCGGGCATCTCGGTCCGCGGCCGGGTCGCGGGCCCGGAGGAGGATTTTTCGGTCGCCGGCCTGCTGGCCCGGATCGTCGACTGGCCGGAGCGTCAGGACGGGTAGGCAATCGGAAATGAAGCGTAGCCGGTCAACCGAGCCTTGACCCGCATGGATCACGGGAGCAGACTGCGCCTCGAAATCGCAGGATGGAGGCTAAGATAATGACTCCACCGAAGACTGTCCCGTAAGTCGGCCAAGCTGCCGCCCCTTCCGTGAGCGGCGGCCCCCAGCCGAATACAACCGACAATTTGGATGACGACCGCCGGACCGAGGTCCGGAATCTTCAGTGCAGAATGGCCGGATGGCCATAGAGGAGCTTCTACCATCGGTGGAAGCTCCTTTTGCTTTTCTGCGGGGAGCAGGATGCTTGTTAGCATTCGCCGCTAAGAGTGCGAATTATTGGCCTCTCCAGAAATCGGGATCTGCGTCGTCTCATCGTCGAGCATGTGCTTGTAGGCTTGGCTCCGCTCGAATTCCGGGAGCGCCCGGAAGGCATCGTTGGAGAGGCCGGCCGCGATCAGGCGGTCGCCGCTGTACCTGAAGCGGTCGGCGGGCAGCAGCACCTGCTTATCGCCGAGCCCGAGGAAGCCGCCGTGATCGACGACGATGTAGGCCCTGCCGTCGAGGCCCATGCGAACGGAATCGACCGCGCCGATCTTCTCGTTGCGATCGTCGTAGACGGGCAGGTCCCTGAGGTCCGCGACCGTCACGGACCTCGTCGGCGCCGGCAATGACCCCGTCTCGGCAGGTTCGGGCGCGCCGGACGCCTCGCTCTGCACGCCTTCGCCTGTCAGCCGGCGTAGATTGTCGTGGCAGGACGCGGCGTCGAGGCTTTCCCGCCAGGTGCGGGCCTGAGCGAGGGTGACGCCGGCGACGTTCGGCGTCTCCTCGAGATAGGAGACGAGCCGGTCGCATTCGACGATGCCTGCCTTTGCCTCGGCCTCGCCCGCCGGAACGGTGCCGGGAGCCGGCGAAAGCCCCTGGGCGAACGCCAGGGAGGTAAATCCCATCAGGCCCGCGAGGGCAGCGATGAAAGTCCGCATGGGGCCTCTCCATGATCGATCGGCGGATCAACCGGCGGCCGGGAGCGTCGTTCCGTTACAAATCGGTAAGCGACGGAACCGCCGCGTGAGGGATGACACATACGGCTCCGCTTGGAACGTATTAACCCTAATCGGCATTGAACGTGCCTGTAGGCGAACTCCAGCGAGGCTGAACCCGTGGCGTCCTCCGTGCTCTGCTTCCTCCTCGGCGCCGTCGCGCCCTTGGTCGCAGTCGGCTACCTCATCCTGAACGGCTGAGGTCCCGCCATCCGCGCTGCGGCGCGGTTCTTCCGAAACCCTTTCGGTCGCGACGAGTTGAGGTCGGGGCGCTGCCGAGAGGTCGCTCAGGATCCTTCCCGAGGGTCGGCGCCGAGTCCCAGGCCCTCTTTCCGCCACCTGATGGAGATGCCGGTCCGGCTGCGGTTTCCGCCGGGACCTGTCAGGCCGCCGGATCGGGGAGGCTGTCGACGAGCCGGCGCACGACCGCCTGCGGCAGCTCGATTCCCGTGATGCGCCAGGTCGCGCCGGCGAGGTGAAGCTGCAGCCGGAACTGTTCTTCCCGCGGCCGACCCGCCGGGAACGGCACGAGGATGGTAAAAAAGCCCCGCGTCTCGGACCGGACCCAGGTCTGCGCAAGCGCCCGCAGGCTGCCCGCGAGCGCGCGTTCATCGGCGGCCCCGGTCGGGGATGGACCGGCAAGGGAGACAGGCACCTTGGCTTCGAGGAGGCCGAGGATCGCCTCGGGCGTCACGAGCTGGGCGACGATCGGGTCGACGAAGCTCGCCCCGGCGCTTATCGCGACGTTCTGGCCGAAGCCGCCGGGCTCCTGCACGCGGCCGTGGCGGCGCAGGTACTCCGCGACGACCTGCTTCGCGAGAAAGATGCGCAGCGCCTTTATCTGTACGCGCTCCTCGATGCGCTGCCAGTCGCGGGCCGCCGCGGCGCGGGCGAGACCGTACAGCGCAACGAACGGCGACACCATGAAGGCCGCCCAGGCGACGAGAAAGAACGCGAGGATTCGGAGCGTCCAGCGCATGAACCGCTGACGCCACGAAATCGCGGCGCATTGAGGGCGCCCTAGCGTCACGCCCGCGGCCGTCCCAGGCAATCGAAACCGGTGCGCCGCGCGGCAACGCGCCCTAAGCCGCTTGCGTCTCTTCCTCGCAGGCGATCAGCGAGAGCCGGGCGAGCGTGGCGCGGCCAGCCGGCGTGAGGTGGACGGCGCGGCTGTCGCGCTCGCGCGAAAAATAGCCGAGCGCCTCGCAGCGGCACAGGAACGCCGACGCGAAGGAGCCGGCGAGGTGGAAGCGGCGCTCGGTCCAGTCGAGGCAGGGGCGGGCGAGGGCGCGCTTGCCCTTGGCAAGCGCGTCGACGTCGATCCCGAGACTTTCCGCGAGCGCCCGGCCGGCCTGCGTGAGCGCATAGCCTTCGATCGACGGCGCGAGGCAGCCCTTTTCGACGAGTGCGTCGTGCACGGCGACGCCGAGCCGGCCGGCGAGGTGGTCGTAGCAGGTGCGGGCTTCCGCGACGGCGGCGTTGGCGCGCGTCTTCGGCCGGTGGCGCGGCGCGCCGGCCTCGGCAAGGAGCATGAGCGATTCCACCGCCTGCGCGACGTGGGCGCCGGCGAGGCGGTAGTAGCGATGGCGGCCTTGCGCCGCGACGCAGACGAGGCCGCCGGCCTCCAGCGCCGAGAGATGGCCGCTCGTCGTCTGCGCCGAGACGCCGGCCGCGAAGGCGAGCTCCTTCGCGGTGCGGGCGCGCCCATCCATCAGCGCGGCGAGAATGTTGGCGCGGGCGGGATGGCCCATCAGGGCCGCCGCCTCCGCGAAGAAAGGATCGGTTCCACGCATGCCGGGATTTCAGCGCAGCCGCGGCTCGCGCGCAAGCGCCGACGCTACGGCCGGGGCCGTAGCGTCGGTGCGGGACAGCGGCGCCGGCCCGAGGCATCGTGGCATCACGACAGGAGAACGAAAATGACCGACACGCCGTTCATCGCCTTCGCCGCCGGCCGCCGCCGCGACGCCGTCGCTTCGGCCGCGCTCTGGGCGTTCGCCTTCGTGCGCCGTGCCTACGCGCTGCGCAAGGACCGCCGCGACGTGCGCCGGCTCGCCGAGCTCGACGACCACATGCTGAAGGATATCGGCCTCGTGCGCGGGCAGGTGCACGGCGCCCTTGCCGAGCCGCTGCACCGCTCGCCGTCGCGGATGCTCGTCGCCGTCTCGGGACGCGACTGGCCGCGCCACGGCGGGCGCTGATCGCGCTCCGCCGAAGCGAGAAGGCCCCGGATCGCTCCGGGGCCTTTCGTCGTCGCGGCGAGGCTGCCGTCAGCCGCGCGCGCGGGCGCGGATCATGAAGTTGTCGTAGGTGTATTCGGCGACCTGGAACCAGAGATATTCCTCGTTGCGGAACGCCTTCACGGCGTCGTAGATCTTCTTGAAGTCGGGGTTCTTCGCGGAGGTCTCGTCATAGACCTCGTTCGCCGCCTTGTAGCCGGCCTCGAGCACCTCCTGCGGGAATGGACGCAGCTGCGTCCCGCGCCGCGAGAAGGCGGCGGAGCGCCGCCGGATTGCGGGCGTCGTACTTCGCCTGCATGTCGATATTGGCGTAGGCCGCCGCCGCGCCGACGATCGCCTGATAGCTCTTCGGCAGCTCCTTGTACTTGGCGCTGTTGAAGAAGAAGTGGATGGTCGGGCCGCCCTCCCAGAAACCGGGATAGTAGTAGAACGGCGCCACCTTCGCGAAGCCGAGCTTCTCGTCGTCGTAGGGACCGACCCACTCGGCCGCGTCGATCGTGCCGCGCTCGAGCGCCGGATAGATGTCGCCGCCCGGGATCTGCTGCGGCACGACGCCGAGCTTCGCCATGACGAGGCCGGCAAGGCCGGCGATGCGCATCTTCAGGCCCGTGCATGTCGGCGACCGACTTGATCTCCTTGCGGAACCAGCCGCCCATCTGGACGCCGGTGTTGCCGCCCGGCAGGCCGTACATGTTGTGCTTCGCGTAGAACTCGTTCAGCAGGTCGTTGCCGCCGCCGTGATAGAGCCAGGCGTTCATCTGCCGCGAGTTGAGGCCGAAGGGCAGGGCGGTGCCGATGGCGAAGGTCGGGTCCTTGCCGAAATAGTAATACGAGCAGGTATGCGCCATCTCGACGGTGCCGTTGCCGACCGCGTCGGCGACCTGCGCCGTGCCGACGATCTCGCCCGCCGCGAAGACCTGGATCTGGAACTTGCCGTCCGTCGCGTCGGAGACGTATTTCGAGAAAAGCTCCGGCGGCGCCGTAGATGGTGTCGAGGGACTTCGGGAAGCCCGATTGCAGGCGCCACTTGAGATCGGGCGAGGACTGCGCGATCGCCGGCGCGGCGACGGCGCTGGCAGCGGCGCCGACGGCGGCCGATTGCAGGAACTGGCGACGTTTCATGCTGAATTTCCTCCGTGGGAAAAATGGGGGCCTGCCGGGGATCCAGGCCGCGCGCTAGGGAACTACCGGGTCAAGGGCGAAACGCAAGCCTTTTTCAGGGCCCGCCCTTGGCGCAAAAGCGCGATGTCCCGGGCGATGTACGCCTTCCGTTCTCAGGCTTGTCGAGATCGTGATTCCGTCTTCAGCCTCGCGGCCTCATCCCGAGCGACCGCCGATCGATCCGTTTCCTTCGAGACGCGCCGGAGCTTCGGTCCGTCGCTCCTCGGAGCGTGTGAATCTTTCGGGCGAAAAGCGCGAATTCGCCTCTCCCCGCTTGCGGGGAGAGGGTTCGGCCTGCGGCCGAACGAGCGGAGCGAAGCGAAGCGGGGGTGAGGGGGCATCTGCGGAAGGGACGCCCGGCCCAAACCGCCGCGCCCTCTTCGCCGCCGCCCCCTCACCCTCGCCTGCTGCGCAGGCTTGCTGCCTTCGGCAGCCCTCTCCCCGCGAGCGGGGAGAGGCGAATCGTCCTCTTTTTTGACGGCGTTCGCCGTTTTCCGCTGCGGAGCTGTCGAAGAAGCAAGATGCGCGGCTCAGTTCCAGGCTTCCGCCGCGCAGACCAGCGCGAAGACGGCAATGACCGCGAGAAGCTCCGCGAGATTGGCGAGGACAGTCGTTACCTCGCCCACCGCCAGCGTCAGCAGGGCGACGAGGATGGCGGCGATGGCGGCCCAGCCGATCATGGGCTCCTCCCGAGGCAGATCGCATTCACCCGGCCCGGAAACGCCGAAGCCGCCGCCGAGTTCCCAAGAAACCAAAGCAAATTTCGCGCCGGCCCGGGCGGGCTTTCCCATCGTTAGAACCTGACGATGGGTAATCGTGTTGCGTTTCTTGCTTGCGCAACGCTCTTACATTCGTAAAATGCGATATAACGTCAATGCATCAGGGCGGCTGAAAACGGCCGGCCCAGGGGGAGCGCGCCATGGCTTTCAAAGTCGTCCAGAAGGGCAGCGAGACGCAGGTCAACCCGCTTGGCGATGCCTTGCATTCGGTGACGGCCATCTTGAGCGACGGCTCGACGGCGATCGCCTACATGGTCCCGAACGACCCCGACAACCCGCAAGATGGCGGCGCCGTCACGGTTACGGTGATCAACGCGTCGGGCACGACCACCTTCACCGTCGATGCAATTGAGCCGATCGGCTGGGCGCAGGACTTCCCCTCGATCGCGGCGCTCGCCGGCGGCGGCTTCGTCGTGACGTGGGAAAGCCACAACCCGGCAGGCAACGACTACGACGTCTTCGCCCAGGTCTTCACGAACAACGGCGGCGACGTCAGCGGCGGCGCCTTCATGGTCAACGAGACCACCGTCGACTATCAGGACAGCCCGACCGTCGCGGCCTTGCCGAATGGCACCTTCGTCATCGCCTGGGAATCGCTCGATGCGATCAACGGCTACGACCTCAAGATCAAGAGCTTCGCCGCGGACGGCGGGCTGGATGTGGGCGCGATTCTCGCGGCCGAGACGCTCCTGAGCGGCGCCGGCGGCCCCGACGACCAGTCTTTCCCGGTTCTCACCGTGCTCGATAGCGGCGGCTTCATCGCCGCCTGGGAGACCTTCGACGCCGGCGGGGCGCCGACCGGCATCCGCTACACGAACTTCATCGCCGACGGCTCTCCGAACGGCATCCTGGTCAACCAGCCGGTCACCGGCGCCGCGGCCGGACTGACCAACCTGTCCATCACTGCGCTTCCCGGCGACAAGTGGGCGGCGGTCTGGCAGGCGGACCTCGGAGGCGAAAAGGCCGTCTTTCTCAGCATCGTCGACGAAACGGGAACCGTCGGGCCGGCCCAGCAGGTGAACGAAACCGGCGGCCAGAACGAAGACCCCAGCATCACCTCCCTCACCGACGGCGGCCTCGTCGTCACCTGGACGGCCGGCGGCGCCATCTACCAGCGCCACTACGATGCGGCCGGCGCCACCGCCGGCCCGGACATCCGCGTCACCGACACCGTCCTGGGCCAGACCGAGCCCACCGTGACGGCGCTGGCGAACGGCGGCTGGGAGGTCTCGTGGACGGCTCCGGACGGCCTCGGCACCGATGTCTTCCACCGTTCGTACACGAGCGACGGCTCGAACGTGCTCACGGCGGGAGACGACCTCGCCATCGGCACGGATGCGCCGGAGACGCTCGCCGTCAGCAGCGCGACGTTGACGGCCGGGGACAAGCTCTACGGCGGCGGCGGCATCGACGTCCTCGCCATGACCGAATCGACCTTCACCATCAACGGCTTCCCTGTGATCGACGGGTTCGAGACCCTTGCGGGCACGAGCGGAGCCGACGTCCTGACGCTCGTCAACGGCACTCCGCCGGTCGACACCATCGATCTCGGCGACGGCATCGACAAGATCGATATCTTCACCGGCGCCAATTTCGCAAACGAAACCCTTCTCAGCGTCGAGGCGATCGATCTCCACGACGCCACGCTCACCGTCGCCTCCAAGGCCCATGCGAACCTCGTCCGCGGCAAGGGCGCGGCGGACACGCTCATCCTGCAGGGCGACATCTTCACGGCGCAAGAGCGCGGCGCGCTCTATGCGCAGGGCATCGAAACCATCACAGACGACAGCAATACCTTCACCAACCAGGCGTCGAGCCTCAACAGCACCGTCTTCAGCGTCGACGAAAATACTGAAGACGAGTTCACGGCGATTGCCGCCACCGACCCGGAGGGGCATAGCGTCAAGCTGACGATTACCGACAATCCCGGCGGAATCTTCGAGCTCGTCGGCGACGAGGTCAGCGGCTATTCCCTCGCCGTCGCGGCCGGCAAGGTGCTCGATTTCGAGTTGCAGGCGACCTATACGATCAAGATCGTGTCGGACGACGGGGCCCTCGGCACGGAGCAGATGGTCACGATCAACGTCACGGACATCGACGAGCCGCCGAGCGGGCTCGTCGTGACGCCGAGCGTCAGTTCCGTTTCGGAGGCCGCCGATCTCACCGGCGGCTACGAGGTCGCGACCCTCAATTTCTCGGATGACGCCAACGGCACGAATGTCGTCACCCTGACGGGCGACGATGCCGGCCTGTTCCAGGTCGTCGGCAACAAGCTCATGCTGGTGGGGCCGATCGATTACGAGACGAACCCCGTGCTCGACGTGACGATCAATCTCGACGGCGTCGACGTCGGCGACAACCCGGACGACAGCTTCAACTTCTCGCTCCAGGTCGACAACGTCAACGAGGCGCCGACCGACCTCGCCCTGACCGCCTCCAATGTCGACGATGGCGACGTCGGCGGAAACTTCATCGGCAACGTCGTCGTCACCGACCCGGATCTGCCGATGGACGCGTTCGACATCGAACTCACGGACGACGCCGGCGGCCTGTTCACGCTCATCAACGGCTCGCTCCAGGTCGCGCCGGGCGTCACCATCGATCTCGACGCCCCCGGGTCGCCGCTGACCTACGACATCAAGGTCAAGGCGACGGACAAGAGCGATCCCAGCCTCTTCATCGAGAAGATCCTCACGCTCACGGTCGTTCCGGTCGACGAGGCGCCGTCGAAGCCGGTGCTGACGAACCAGGTCGCGATCGACGAGGGCGCGGCGAACGGGACCGTCGTCGGCGACCTGTCCTCCCTCGACCCGGAGGGCGCGGGCGTCACCCTCACCGTCAACTCCAACCCGGCCTTCGCGGTGGTCGGCGGCCAGCTCGTCGTCGCCGACGGCAGCCTTATCGACTACGAAGCGAGCGGCGGCACCGTCGACGTGACGGTCATCGCCGAGGACGGGACAGGGCCCCAGTCGTTCCAGACCTTCACCATCCAGCTCAACGACGTGAACGAGGCGCCGACCGGGGTCAGCATCGCGAACGCGACGACCAGCCTCAACGAGAACGTCGGCATCGCCGGCGGCATCAAGGTCGGCGACATCGTCGTCGCCGGCGACGCCCTCAACAACGCCTACTCCCTCACCGGCGCCGACAATGATTCCTTCGCGATCGTGGACGGAGCGAACGGCAAGGAGCTCTGGTTCGTCGGCGACGGCACTCCGCCGGATTTCGAAAGTCAACCCGCATACGACGTCACCGTCATCGTCAGCGACAGCGCGTTTCCGGGCAGCGACGTCAGCACGAACTTCACGCTGGCGATCAACGACGTCAACGACCCGGCCGGAGGCGCGGTCACGATCGACGGCCTTGTCGGCGGCACGGCGTCGCAGGGCGATACGCTGACCGCCAACGCAACCGCCCTCACGGACGACGAAGGTGTCGATACGGGCAGCTTCACCTACCAGTGGTTCCGCGACGGGAGCGAGATTTTCGGAGCGGATCAGGCGAGCTACGTCCTGACGCAGGACGATGTCGACGCGCAGATCCACGTCGAAGTGTCCTATTTGGACGAGGTGGGAAATCCCGGATCCCTCGCGAGCGGCGCGACGGGCGACATCGTGAACGTCAACGATAAGCCGACCGGATCGGCAACGGTCACGCTCGATTCGAGCGACGAGGACGAATCCTACACGATTCTCGCTTCCGACCTTCTCGAGGGCTTCGATGACCTCGACGGCGACACGCTGTTCGTGGCGAATGTCGTCGCCACGAATGGCAACATCGTCGAAAACCCCGACGGCAACTACACCTTCACGCCGAACGACGATTTCTTCGGCACCGTCAATCTCACCTACGACGTGACGGACAACCTCGGCGGCTTCATCCCGGCGTCGACGAGCTTCGAGGTCGATCCGATCAACGACGCCCCGACGGGATCGCCGACGGCGAGTCTCAACGACAGTTTCGAGGACGGCGATCGCGTGATCGACTCCCTCGACCTGCTCACGGGTTTCGCCGACAAGGACAGCGCCTCGCTGTCCGTGACCGGCCTGACGGCCGATCACGGCGCCATCACCCCCCTCGGCGGCGGCCTCTTCCTCTTGACGCCGGAGCTCGATTACAACGGCCTGGTGACGCTGACCTACACGGTGACGGACGGCGCCGGCGGCAACGTCGCGGCGGAGCAGACCTTCACGCTCCTGCCCGTCAACGACAATCCGACCGGAGGCGTCACCATCGACGGAATTCCGACGCAGGGCGAGACGCTCTCGGCCAACACCGGCACCCTTGGCGATGCCGACGGGCTCGGCACGTTCTCCTACCAGTGGCTGCGCGACGGCGAGCCGATCGTCGGCGCGGAGGGTGTCGACTACGTCCTCACGCAGGACGACGTCGGCGCGCTGATCAGTGTCGTCGTCAGCTACCAGGACGGCGGCGACACGTTCGAGACCGAGCCGAGCGGCGAGACGTCAGAGGTCGCCAACGTCGACGACGCGCCGGTCATCGCGGGCGGCGCTTCCGCGAGCTACGAGGTGCCGGAGGGCTCGACGGCCGTCGCGACGATCATGGCGAGCGACGCCGACGGCGAAACCATCACCTACTCGATCTCGGGCAGTGATGCGCTCCTCTTCGCCATCGATGCGAATGGCAATTTGACGTTCGTCGACCAGCCGCCGGATTCCGAGAACCCGGTTGCGGATGCGGATGGCGACGGCGTCTACGAAATCGTGGTGACGGCCAAGGCCGGTCTCCTGTCCGTCGACCAGGCGGTGAGCGTCACGGTCACGCCCGTCAACGAGTTCGCTCCGGTCATCGTCGGCGGCAACGACCCGATTCCGAGCTATGCGGAGAACGGTACGGGCATCGTCGCGGATGTCGACGCGACGGACGCCGATTTCGGCGAGACGGTGGAATACTCGCTCACCGGTGCGGATGCGACCCTGTTCAACATCGATGAGGACACGGGCGTCATCACCTTCAAGGCCTCGCCGGATTTCGAGACCAAGGCCGATGCTGACGAAGACGGGGTCTACAACATCACCGTCGTCGCCTCGGACGGAACGAACACCGATACGCAGGACATCGCCATCACGGTGACCGACGTCAACGAGAAGCCGACCGACGTCAGCCTCTCGAACAGCACGGTCTCCGAAACCGCCACAGTAGGTACTGTGGTCGGCGACCTCAGCGCCGCCGATCCGGACGCCGGCGACACCTTCACGTTCAGCGCCGACGACCCGAACTTCGAGGTCGTGGGCACCCAGCTCAAGGTGAAGGCGGGGGCGAACCTCGACATCGACGCGGTCGGCCAGCAAAGACGAGCTACGACGTCGACGTCACCGTCACCGATACCGGCCGGCACGGGCCTCAGCGTTCACGAAGACGCTGACGATCACGGTGACGCCCTGTCAACGAGGCGCCGACCGACGTCAGCCTCTCGAACAGCACGGTCTCCGAAACCGCCACCGGAGGTACTGTGGTCGGCGACCTCAGCGCCGTCGATCCGGACGCCGGCGACACCTTCACGTTCACCCTCGACGATCCAAGCGGCAAATTCGAGCTTTCGGGCAACCAGATCCAGGTGAAGGCGGGGGCGAACCTCGACATCGACGCCGGCCAGCAGACGAGCTACAACGTCGACGTCACCGTCACCGATACCGGCGGCACGGGCCTCAGCGTCACGAAGACGCTGACGATCACGGTGACGCCCGTCAACGAGGCGCCGACCGACGTCAGCCTCTCGAACAGCACGGTCTCCGAAACCGCCGTCGGGGGTGCTGCGGTCGGCGACCTCAGCGCCGTCGATCCGGACGCCGGCGACACCTTCACCTTCAGCGCCGACGACCCGAACTTCGAGGTCGTGGGCAACCAGCTCAAGGTGAAGGCGGGGGCGAACCTCGACATCGACGGCGGCCAGCAGACGAGCTACGACGTCGACGTCACCGTCACCGATTCCGGCACCCCGGGCCTCAGCGTCACGAAGACGCTGACGATCACGGTGACGCCCGCGAGCGAAGCTCGTCCCGACCGACATCACCCTGTCGGCGAGCACGGTCGACGAGACCGCCGTGGCGGGCGACGTCGTCGGGGACATCATCGTCGCGGATGAGGACGTGGGCGAAACCTTCACCTACGTGCTCGACGACCCGAGCGGCAATTTCGAGATCGTGGACGGCAAGCTCGTCGTGAAGGCGGGGGCGAACCTCGACATCGACGCCGGTCGGACAGCCGACGAGCTACACCCTCAGCATCACCGTGACGGATTCCGCCAACAACTCCGTCACGAACGAGATGCTGACCATCACCGTCAATCAGGTCAACGAGGCTCCGACCGACATCACCCTGTCGGCGAGCACGGTCGACGAGACCGCCGTGGCGGGCGACGTCGTCGGCGACATCATCGTCGCGGATGAGGACGTGGGCGACAGCTTCACCTACGAGATCGACGACCCGAACTTCGAGATCGTGGACGGCAAACTCGTCGTGAAGGCGGGCGCGGACCTCGACCTCGACGAGGGCCAGTCGAACACCCTTAGTGTCGAGGTTACGGTCACCGATTCCGGCGGCCTCAGCCATCAGGAGACGCTGGTCGTCACCATCGATCCGATCGACGAGGCGCCTTCCATCATTTCGGCCGGCGGCGGCGTCACGGCGACCGCGACCGCCGAGGAGAACGCGACTGACCCCTTCACGACGGTTCAGGCGTTCGATCCGGAGGGCGGCCCCCTCACCTTCTCGATCGTCGGAGGGCTTGACGGCGCCGCGTTCAAAATCGACGAGACCACGGGCGAACTGTCCTTCGCCAGCCCGCCGGACTTCGAGGCCCCGACGGATGCGGACGGCGACAACGTCTACGAGGTCACCGTCCAGGTCGCCGACGACGACGGCCATGTCGACAAGCAGACGATCAGCGTCACGGTCGATGCGGTCAACGAGTTCGATCCCGTCATCATTTCGGACGGGGGAGGGGACAGCGCCGACCTCGACATCGACGAGAACACGACGCTGGTGACGACCGTCACGGTGACGGATCAGGATCTCGGCGGGCCGCCCCCGAGCTTCGCGCTCAGCGGCGAGGATGCCGGGCTCTTCAACATCGACGACGACGGCGAACTCACCTTCGCCGATGCGCCGGACTTCGAGAACGCGGCCGACTTCGACGGTGACGGCGTCTACAAGGTGACGGTCAAGGTCTTCGACGGCGGGCGCACCGACCAGCAGGACCTCACCATCACGGTGACAGAACGTGCCGGAGGCTCCGGTCATCGGTTCGGACGGCGGCGGCGACACGGCGGCGATCTCCTTCGGCGAGAATTCGACCGACATCGTGACGACCGTGCAGGCGGACGATCCCGACGGCGACGACGTCACCTATTCGCTCTCGGGCGCGGATGCCGACCTGTTCGACATCGATCCCGGCACCGGGGTCGTCACCTTCAAGGCGGCGCCCGACTTCGAGGCGCCGGCGGACGAAGGCAACGACAACGTCTACGACATCGTCGTGACCGCGACCGACAACAGCGGCGCCGACCTCAAGGACTCGCAGGCGATCGCCATCGCGGTGCAAGACGCCGACGACGAGGGCCCGACCGGCGTCTCGATCGCGATCGCGAGCGCGGCAAGCATCGCGGAGAACGCCGACGTCTCCGACGGCGTCAAGGTCGGCGACATCGTCGTCACCGGCGACCTCCTCGGCAACGACTTCGCCGTTTCCGACACCGACTCGTTCGAGGTTCGGGACGGCGCCAACGGCAAGGAGCTCTGGTACATCGGCGACTCGCCCGATTTCGAGACGCAGGCGAGCTACGTCGTCACCGTCACCGTCTCCGATCCGAACTTCCCGGGTCCCGACGTCAGCACCGAATTCACGCTGAACGTGACGAATGTCGACGAGGCGCCGAGCCTTCCGACTTTCACCCCGAACCCTCAGGCGTTCGACGGGGACGGCAAGCTGCCGGAGCTGACGGCCGCCGACGTCGTGGTCGGCTTCCTGTCCGCGACCGATCCGGAGGGCAAGGACGTCACGTTCACGGTCCCTGACAACGACGCCTTCGTGGTCGTCGGCAACGAGCTCCGCGTGAAGGACGCATCGGGGCTCGATTTCGAGGCGGGCGGCGCCGTCAGCATCACGGTAACGGCGACCGACGACACCGGAAACAGCTCGGAGCAGACCTTCACCTTCACTTTGGGCGACCTGCCGGAGGCCCCGATCGGCGTCTCGTTCTCGAATTTCAAGACGGCGATCGACGAGAACACGGATGCGTCGGCAGGCATCGAGGTGGCCACGGTCGGCATCATCGATCCCGATGGCGGATCGGGCACCCTCGGCCTCGATGGCACGGACGCGGACTTCTTCGAGCTCGTGACCGTGAAGGGCCAGACGAAACTCGTCTTCAAGAGCGAAGCCCCGCCCGATTTCGAGACGAAGTCCCACTACGACGTGATCGTCACGACGACGAAGGGTGCCGGCGATTTGGGAGAGCCGGCGAGCCAGGCCTTCACCTTCTCGGTGAACGACCTCGACGAAGCTCCGACGGCGGTGACGCTGTCGAACACGGTCTCGTCGATCGCCGAGAACACGGCGGTCGGCACGGCCGGCGTCAAGGTGGCGGACATCGCCGTCGAGGACGACAAGCTCGGCGGCAACAATCTCGACCTCACCGGGGACGATGCGGGATTCTTCGAGATCCGCACCGTCGGGAACGCCGCGTCCCTGTGGTTCGTCGGTCCGAACGACACCTTCGCGCCCGACTTCGAGGCGAAGACTCAGTACGATGTCACGGTGACGGTGGACGGCGTCGCCGTCGGCGGCGCGGTCGATGCCTCGCAGGACTTCAGCCTCGCGGTCACCAACGTCAACGAAGCCCCGGCCGCGCCGGCCCTCTCCGGCGGCGCCATCGCCGCCGAGTATGCGGCGGCAGGCACCGCCGTCGGCACGCTCTCCTCGTCCGACCCGGACGCGGGCGCGGCCCTCACCTTCAGCCTCGTCAACGATGCCGGCGGGCGCTTCCAGCTCTCCGGCAATTCGCTGCAGGTGAAGAATGGCTTCCTGCTCGATTTCGAGCAGGCGGCCGCGCATCAGGTGGTGGTGCGGGTCTCGGACGGCGTGCTGACCGTCGACAAGACCTTTACGATCGCGGTCGGCGACGTGGCGACGGAGGTCACCGTCGGCAGCGGCGACAGCGACACCTTCGTCGGCGGCGGCAACGGCGACTCGCTCAGGGGCGGCCTCGGCAACGATCGGCTGGTCGGCGGCGGAGGCGTCGACTCCCTCTTCGGCGATGCCGGCAACGACGAGCTGCGCGGCGGCGCCGGCAAGGACAAGCTTTCCGGCGGGGACGGCAACGACAAGCTCTTCGGCGAGGCGGATGCCGACACCCTGCGCGGCGACAAGGGCATCGATTTCCTCTCCGGCGGCGCCGGCAAGGACATCCTGTTCGGCGGCGACGGCAAGGACACCTTCGTCTTCGATACGAAGCTCGGATCGTCGAACGTCGACGCGATCAGGGACTTCTTCGCGAAGGACGACAAGGTCTTCCTCGACAACGCCTTCTTCACGAAGCTCGGCTCCGGCAGCCTGGCGTCGCCGAAGGCTCTTTCGAAGGAGGCCTTCGTGATCGGCAGCAAGGCCCTCGAGAAGGACGACCGCATCATCGCTACGGCGACCAGCAAGGGCTACACCCTCTCCTACGACTCCGACGGCGTCGGCGGCAAAGGCGCGGTGAAGTTCGCGACGATCGCGTTCTCCGCCCTCGATCACAACAAGCACACGCTGACCGCCGCCGATTTCTTCGTGATCTGACCCGGTCCCCCGGGACCGGCCGGAGACGCGGCAAGTCGAGGTCCCCCGTTCCCTTCCGTTCGCGGAAGGGGCGGGGGATCTTCCATTTTCGGGGCAGGCGCCAGGAAGAACCGCGTCGGCGATCGCGCGGGGTGAAAGCTGCCGCCGGGACGGGAAGGCGGCAAGCCTGCGCAGCAGGCGATGGCCGGGGTCTTTCCGTGCGCGGCGGCGCAGGGGGCCCAGGCGCCTGCCCGCGATGTCCCGTCAATCTCCCTTTGCTCCACCCGACTGGCCGCAGGCGAGATGGGTCCCCCTGCCCGGCAGGCGGGCAGAGGCGAACCTGAGCCGGACGGGGCTTCGCGAGGACGGCGAGCGGCCGCGAGGCGCGTTCAAGACGCAGCCCGCTTGACCTTGCCACCAGGGGAAGGATCACCCTTTGACCATTCGGGGCGTCGCGGGTCGCCGGGTCGTCTTTCCCTCCCGGGCGAGCGGATGCCCCGACGCCGCCGCCCCCAATGCGCCAATCCGCTGGCCGCTCCACGGGAGAAGGACATGTTCACACGCCGCCGCATCGCCGCCGCCCTTGCCGTGCTTCCGTCCAGCGTCCTGGCGCAGAGCCATGCCGGCCACGGCGCGCACGCCGCCGACAGCGCCGCGACGCAGGCGTTTCGCGCCGCCAACATGCGCATGCACGCGGCGATGGACATCCCCTACACCGGCGACGCCGATATCGACTTCGTGCGCGGCATGATCCCGCATCACCAGGGGGCGATCGACATGGCGAAGGCGGTGCTCGAATACGGCCGCGACGAGGCCACCAAGGGCTGGGCGCGCGAGATCATCGCCACGCAGGAGCGTGAGATCGCCGCGATGCGCGACTACCTCAAGGCTCGCGGCGCCGGCTAGAGCAGGATCGCCCCACGCCGAACTCGGTCCGGCTCCCCAAGTCATTGTCATTCCGCACGATCTTCCGAAAAGATCCGCAGCTTTTTCGGGATCGCGCTCCAGAGCATCGGTAGCCCGCACCCGGCCCTCGCGAAATCGACGCGGGGCGGTGAAGCCGTTCACACCCTCGTGCGCGGATCGCAGCGACACTCTCGTCCCAAGCGCAGGAGAGTCGACGCGATGGGGGTCGCGGGCATATTGCGCCGACGGTGCGAGAGGGCAGTCCCGGGCTGCGCGCGACCATCCGCAGCGCGCCTTACGGATTGATCGTCGCCGTTGCGACTCTCCTGTGCTTCCACCAAACCTCCGGCTGTCGCGAGCCTTGAGCCGGCAGCGAGCCTCGCCGCCGCGATAAGATCGCGCACAGGCGTTCAGCCTTCGGAAAACGAGCCGGTTCTCGTGTCGCGAAAAGTCGCCTGTCGACTATGGCAATCCGTGCACGACTATGGCGTGTTCGTTCGAAATTCGCCGTTTGAACCCGTCATATCCGATATCTTATTCGCATTTGCCCGCTAATTTAGAACAAATGTCGAACTCAGCCCTTGACGACCTTCGGCGGGACTAAGGAAGCGGCACGGCGCAGCTCTGCCCGCCATCGACCGGGCAGGCAGACGCCGGTGATGAACTTCGCCTCGTCGGAGGCGAGGAAGACCGCGGCGGCGGCGACGTCCCAGGCCGTGCCCATCTTGCCCATCGGCACCGCCGCGTTGCGCGCTGCGATCATCTCCTCGGCGGACGCGTAGTTGGTCGGCGATCTGCGCGTAGATCAGCGGCGTGTCGATCATGCCCGGCATGATGCAGTTGGCCCGTGATGCCGTGCGACGCATATTGCAGGGCGATCGCACCGTCGCCTGATTCACCGCGGCCTTGGCCGCGTAGTAGGCGAAGTACGGATAGCCGGTCCAGCGGATCGCGGCGAGCGAGGAGATGTTGACGATAGCGCCGCCCTTGCGCTCGATGAAGTGCGGCAGCACCGACCTTGGCGGTTCGGTAGACCGAGCCGAGATTGAGGTCGAGCCCGCGCTGGAAGTGCGCCTCGTCGAGGTCCACCGGCCCGCCCGGGATCACGACGCCGACATTGTTGTGCAGGATGTCGATGCCGCCGAATTCGGCCATGGTGCGTCCACCGCGGCCTCGATGCTCGCGAGGCTGGTGACGTCGGCGGCGAGGCGATGGCGCGGCCGCCTTCGGCGGCGATGATGCCGGCGGTCTCTTCCGCCGCCTGCTCCGCGATGTCGATCGCAGGCGACACTGGGCGCCTTCGCGCGCGTAGACGCACTGCGGCGGCCTTGCCGTTGCCCCAGCCCGGCCCGGAGGAGCCCGCGCCGAAGACGATGGCTGTCTTGCCGGAAACTCTGCCTGTCATGGCCCATTTTCCTGTTCAGTTTGCCAAGGGCATGCGCCTCGGGGCCGCAACCTCGGCTGCCTCCCGGATGCGGTTGCCAATCAGGCTCTCCTTGTCCGGCCGCTCACAGGAAGCCGATGGAGAGCCACGGCACGGCGGCGACCACGACGAGGCCGACCAGCAGCGCCAGCATGTAGGCCCAGATCGGCCGCATGCCCTCATCCGGATTCGACCCGGCCGATGGCGCAGGCGGCGTAGTAGCCGACGCCGAAGGGCGGCGCGAACAGGCCGAGACCCATCGCGAGGATGACCACCATTGCGTAGTGCACCTCATGGATCCCCACGGCCTTCGCGATCGGAAAGAGCAGCGGGCCGAAGAGGACGATCGCCGGGATGCCCTCGAGCACGCTGCCCAGGACGACAAAGGCGACGATCGACACCGCCATGAACGCCGACGGCGCCGCCCGGCAGCGCCGTCATCGCGCTGGCGAGCGTGCGCGAGAAGCCGGATTGCGTCAGGCCCCAGGCCATGGCCGAGGCTGCGCCGATGATGAACAGGATCGCGCCCGACAGCGACGCCGTCTCGACGAGGATCGGTGCCGAGCCGACGCCAGTCGAACTGGCGGTAGACAGGAGGCCGACGACGATTGCGTAGGCGATGCCGATGGTGGAGACCTCGGTGGCGGTCGCGACGCCTTCGACCACGGCGGCGCGGATCACGAAGGGCAGGGCGAGCGCCGGAAGCGCGATGACGAAGGTGCGCAGGATGTCGGCGGCACTCGCGCGTTTCACCTGGGAAAGGTCGTCATTCCTGTATCGGCCGGCGACGACGAAGCAGAGCATCCGACCGCAAGCACCAGGCCCGGCACCAGCCCGCCGGTGAACAGGGCGGCGATCGAGACGCCCGTAACCGAGCCGATGGTGATGAGCACGATGGAGGGCGGGATCGTCTCCGTCTGCGCACCGGTTGCGGAGAGCAGCGCGACGAGATCGCCCGGCTTGCGCGCCGCGGGCGCGCATCTCCGGGAACAGCGCCGGGCGCGACCGCGGCCATGTCCGCTGCCTTGGAGCCCGAGATGCCCGAGACGAGATACATCGCGCCGATCAGCACGTAGGAGAGCCCACCCCGGACATGGCCCAACAGGCTTGCGAGAAAGCGCACCATGGCCCGCGCCATGCCGGTCATCTCGATCAGCAGGCCGAGGAAGACGAAGAGCGGCACGGCGAGCAGGATGAGGTGCGACATGCCCTCGTCCATGCGCCCGACCATGACCATCAGTCGGCACGCGCGTGGTCAGCGCGAGGTAGCCGAAGGTGGCGAGGGCGAAGGAGAAGCCGATCGGCACGCCGGCGAAGACGGCGGCCATGACCACGACGAACGAAGAATACGATGAGGTTGAGATTGCCGAGCGTCTTGAAGCTCGGACCCAAAAGCCAGAAGGCAGCGATGATCAGCGCGCCGTCAGGGCGACCGCGCCTATGGCGCGCCTGCACGGCTGGTGCTCGTGGCGAGCCGCAAGCAGGCAGAAGACCGATCATCAGCACGATGCCGACCGGAAAGGCGCTGGCGCGCCAGGCATCCGGAGAGCTCCAGCGCCGGGGTGGTGATGAAGCTCTCCTCGTACGCGTAGTCGAGCGGCCGGCCGATGCGATGAGCAGGCAGGAAGCCGAGGCGGCGGCAATGGCCAGCGCCTCGAAGAAATCGCGTCGGGCGGCGTGAGCGGGCCTACCAGGGCTGTCATCCGCATGTGCTCGTTCTGCGCGGATGGCGATCACCGCGCCGAGCATGGCCAGCCAGAGGAACAGGATCGAGGCGAGCTCGTCCGACCAGGTGAGCGGGCGATGCAGCAGGTAGCGCGCCACGATGCCGGCGAACAGGATCACGATCTCGGCGGCGACCAGCACCGCGGCGATGCGTTCCACGGTGCCGCCGACCGCACGATCTATGGATCCGAGCCAGGACCGGTCTGCGCTCGCCGGAGTGGGGCCGTGTGTTGCAATGTCCATGTCAGGCTATGTCCATGTCAGGCCAAGTCCATGTCAGCCATGTCCATAACAGACGTTCTCGTTGTCGATAGCCACGCCATCGAAGAAGCGGCTTCCGCTGGCCTGCGTGAGCGCGGGCGGCCATGGCCGAGCCTCGCCGCCTGAAGCGGCAAGGTCGACTCGAGCTTGCCGACGAGGCCCAGCGTCGACCAGGCTTGTCGCCGAATTTGCTGCTCCACTCCGTGTAGAAGCCCGCGACTCGCAGCTTCTCGCGGAAGGGCGCGACGTCGACGTCGTTGAACTTCATGCCCTTGCCGGAGAGCTCGCTCGCGCAGGTTCGCCGCTGAGCTTGGCGACGTCGGCGCGCTCGGCGAGGCCGGCGGCGTTGATGTTCTTGGTGATCTGAAGCGCGGATGTCCTCCGGCAGCGCCTCCCAGTTGCGGCGGTTGGCGAGGAACCAGAAGCCGTCCCACATGTGGTTCGTCATCGAGCAGTAGTCTGCACTTCGTAGAGCTTCGCAGTTTCGATGATCGCGAGCGGGTTCTCCTGCCGTCGACCACCTTCGACTGCAGGGCGGTGTAGATCTCGTTGAAGTTGATCGTGGTCGGCGCCGAGCCGAAGGCCTTGAACATCGAGGTCCAGAGCGGCGCCGGCGGCACGCGGATCTTCAGGTCGTCGAGGTCGGCGGCGATTGACGATCGGCTGCGAGCGACGTCGTGGTCTGGCGGAAGCCGTTGTCCCAGATCTTGTCGAAGGCGATGATCGGGCGGCTCTTGGCGATCTCGTCGCGGACGAACGCGCCGAGCTTGCCGTCCATCGCCTTCCAGACGCTGTCGTAATCCTCGAAGGCGAAGCCGACGCCGTTGATCGACGCCGTCGGCACGAAGCGTCGAGAGGATCAGGCCCGACAGCGTGAAGAAGTCGACCGCACCGGAGCGGATCTGCCCGAGCGTGTCGGTGTCGGAGCCGAGCTGGCTGGACGGGAAGATCTGAAGTTCGAAGCGGCCCGCCCGTCTCTTCCTTGATCTTGTTGGCCGCTTCCTGCGCGCGAATGTTCAGCGGGTGGCGTCAGCGCGAGGTTGTTGGCGAACTTGTAGGTGAACTCAGCCGCGTGGGCCCGGCCGATCGCAAAGGTCGAGACGGCCGCGGCTCCGGGCCGATCGTAAAGCTGCGGCGAGACATGACGGTCATGGCGTTTCCTCTCTTCGTGCGCAGTGCAGGCGCCCCTCGCGGCCCTGTACGCGAAACGTCGGCAAGACTAGCCTCGCCGAGGAGGCGCCGCCGGAGGCACCTCGCCGCGGGCGGATCGGCCGGTCCGTTATACGGACCTTGTCATCGAGCCCGAATTCAGGGTTGACGAATGCGGCGTCTGGCACACTTGTCAATGCCGATCAGGCACCTTTTTAGGTCCGATTATGGAAACAGCGAAGGCGCCGCTCGCGGTCCGGTCGCAGAGGCGAGCGGCACGCAGAGCATCGGACGGGCGGCCGCTTTGCTGCGGATCCTCGCCGCGACGCGCAGCCGCGGCGCCGGGCTGACGGAGCTCGTTGAACGCTCGCATCTCCACAAGCCCACTTGCCGCCGCATCCTCGTCGGACTGATGGACGCGGGACTGGTCAAGCAGGATCCCGCTCGCGACGTTATTTCCTGGGCCCGGAAGCGTATGTCCTCGGCGCCGTCGCCGCGGACCGCTACGGGATTCATCGCCTGGCCAGGGATGCGTCGTGCGGCTTGCGCGCGCGACCGGCGACGCGGCCTTCGTGCAGGTGCGTCGCGGTTCGTCGGTCGTCTGCCTGCAGCGGGAGGACGGCGATTACCCGATTCGCTCGTACGTGCTCGCGGCAGGCGACCGTCATCCCCTTGGGGTAGGCGCCGGCGGCCTCGCGCTCCTCGCCGCACTGCCCGACGACGAGGTCGCGGCGGCACTCGAGGCTAACGGCGAGGTGCTGGCGCGCATTACCCGACGCTGCCGCGCGCGCTCATCGAGGACCTCGTCGCGAAACCCGAGCCTGCGGCTACAGCATGAACCGCGGCGTTCTCTTTCCCGGCTCGTGGGGCATGGGTGTGGCGGTGCGGGGCGCCTCCGGCCGCGCCGAAGCGTGCCTGTCTCTCGCCAGCGTCGAGAGCCGAATGCAGGCCGATCGGGAAGAATTTCTCGCGCGCCTCCTGCCGACGAGGTGCGCCTGCTCGAACGCAAGCTGCGCGATCTTCAGCCCGCCGAGACGGCCGCGGTCGCCGTCGCCGTCTCGCCGCCGCGCCGGCGGCGGGGCGGCGCCGGACCCTAGATCGATGATCCTCCTGGAGCCTCTGCGATGACCCAGAACCACCCCGCCGGCGGGGTCGCGCCGGTCTCCCGCCGGGTGATGAATCTCGCCCATCTCGTGACCCAGAACGCGCGCCGCTTTCCCGAAAAGCCGGGCCTCGTCTGGGGCGAACGCACCTGGACCTGGCGCGCGATCGAGGCCGAAGTCGCGGCGCTCGCGGCGGCGCTCGCCGCGCGCGGCGTCGTCAAGGGCGACCGCCTGCTCGTGCACGCAAAGAACTGCGCCGAGATGTTCTGGTCGATGTTTGCGGCCTTCAAGCTCGGCGCCGTCTGGGTGCCGACGAATTTCCGCCTGCTGCCCGACGAGGTCGCGTTTCTCGCGACGTCGTCCGGCGCCAAGGCGTTTCTGTGCCATGCGGATTTCCCGGCTCATGCGGAGGCGGTGAAGGCGGCACGGCCCGACCTCGCCTTCACCTGGTCCTTCGGCGATGCCGCCTTCGCCGAGACGACCGTCGCCGCCGCCATCGCCGCAAAGGCCGGCGCGAAGGTGCCGGACGCGGCGGTCGATCACGACGATCCCTGCTGGTTCTTCTTCACCTCCGGAACCACGGGGCGCTCGAAGGCGGCCGTGCTCACCCACGGCCAGATGGCCTTCGTCATCACCAATCACCTCTGCGACCTGATGCCGGCGACGACGGAACACGACGTCTCCCTCGTCGTGGCGCCGCTCTCGCACGGCGCCGGCGTGCACCAGCTCGTGCAGACTGCGCGCGCCGTCCCGACGATCCTCCTGTCGACGGAACGCTTCGACATCGAGGAAGCCTTCAGGCTCATCGAGCACCACCGCGTCACGAACCTGTTCACCGTGCCGACGATCCTGAAGATGCTCGCCGAACATCCGGCAGCGGACCGCTACTACTATTCCTCCCTGCGCTACATCATCTACGCCGGCGCACCGATGTATCGCGAGGACCAGAAGCGGGCGCTGAAGACGTTCGGCAACGTGCTCGTGCAGTATTTCGGCCTCGGCGAGGTGACCGGCAACATCACCGTTCTGCCGCCCTCGCTGCATGCGATCGACGACGGGCCGCACGCGCGCATCGGCACCTGCGGCATCGAGCGCACCGGCATGCAGGTTTCGATCCAGGACGACGACGGCAACGAGTTGCCGCCGTTCTCGACCGGCGAAATCTGCGTCGTCGGGCCGGCGGTCTTCGCGGGCTACTACGAGAACCCGGAGGCGAACGAGAAGGCGTTCCGGAACGGCTGGTTCCGCACCGGCGATCTCGGCCACCAGGACGACGAAGGCTTCGTCTACATCACCGGCCGCGCCTCCGACATGTACATCTCCGGCGGCTCGAACATCTATCCGCGCGAGATCGAGGAGAAGATCCTGACGCATCCGGGCATCGCCGAAGTCGCGGTGCTCGGCGTGCCCGATGAGACCTGGGGCGAGATCGGCATCGCCGTCTGCGTGCCGCTCGCGGACAAGGCCGTGACCGAAAGGGAGATGGTCGAGTTCCTGACGCCCAAGATCGCGCGCTACAAGATGCCGAAGCGCTTTTTCTTCTTCGAGGCGCTGCCGAAATCCGGCTACGGCAAGGTGCCGAAGCGCCTGGTCCGCGATGAGCTCGAGGCGCGCGGCCTCCTCGAGGCGGCCGAGGTCAAGGCGTGAGGTCCATTGTCCAGCCCGGCCCCGCGCCGCAGGAGCGCGTCGACTGGATCGAAGCGCGGGGCCGGCGCGTCGCCTTCGATCTGCTGCCGGGTGCAAGCCTCCTCGACGCCGTGCGCGAAAGCTTTGCGGCGCAGGGCTTTTCGAGCGGCGTGCTCAATCTCGAGGGCGGCGCCTTTGGCCCCTTCGCCTATGTCATGCCCGCGCTCTCCGACACGCCGCGCCACGCGGCCTTCTACAGCGAGACGATGCGTCCGCCGGGACTAAGCCGCATCCGCGCCGGCGCGCTGACCTTCGGCGAGCGCGACGGCGCGCCATTCTTCCATTGCCATGCGTTGTGGACGGAGGAGGACGGCGCGCTGCACGGCGGCCACGTACTGCCGGACGGCACGACGATCGCCGAGCCCGTGCGCGCGAGCGGCATCGGCCTCACCGGCGCAGGCTTTTCGGCCCGGCCCGACCCGGAGACGAATTTTGCGCTGTTCGGGCCTGTGCAGAGACAAGCGGGGCAGGGCGCCGCGGAGAGCCGCGTCTTCGCCCTGCGGCTGCGGCCGAACCAGGATCTCTCGCACGCCCTTGAGGATTTCTGCCGCGCGCACGGCGTGACGGGAGCGACCCTGCACGGGGGCGTCGGCAGCATCGTCGGCGCGCGCTTTGCGGACGGACGCGCGATGGAACCGTTCGCGACCGAGATGGCGATCCGCCGGGGCCGCATCGCGACGGACGCGAGAGGCGTGGCGACGTCCGAGATCGACATCGCCCTCGTCGATTACACCGGCGGCATCGGCGAGGGCCGGCTCGTGCGCGGCGACAATCCTGTGCTGATGACCCTCGAAGTCGTGCTCGAGGCCGATGCATGAGCGCCGCCGATAGCGCAGGACGCGAACCATGAATGCCGGCAAGCCCGGGCCGGTCGCGATCGTCACCGGAGGCGCCTCCGGCATCGGTCTCGCAACGGCCGACATTCTCATTGAACAGGGTTGGCGCGTCGTCGCGTTCGATCTTCCACAGGCAGCCGAAGCCGCAAGCGAGAAGCACGCGAAGCGAAGCGACCGCCTGCGCTTCGCAGCCGTCGACGTCTGCGACGAGAGCGCCGTCGAGCGTGAGGTCGCGCAGGTGCAGGAGACTTTCGGCCCGCTGCGCGGCCTCGTGACCTCGGCCGGCATCGCCCGCGACCTGCCGTTTTTCGATACGACGGCCGACATCTTCCGGCGCATTCACGAGGTCAACGTCATCGGCACCTTCGTCGCCGCCCGCGCCGCCGCGGCCGCGATGCGCGACGGCGGCAGTGGCGGCGCCATCGTCACGGTCGGCTCGGTCTCCGGCCTTCTCGGCAATATCGGCCGCGCGGCCTACGGCGCCTCGAAAGGCGCGATCGTCAATCTCACCCGCATCATGGCGGTCGAGCTCGCCCGCTACGGCATTCGCGTCAACTGCGTCGCACCCGGCCCCATCGAAACGCCGATGGTGGCGGAAGTCCACACCGATTCGATTCGCGCGCAATGGCACGACCGCGTCCTTCTCGAGCGCTACGGCCGGCCCGACGAGATCGCGCAGGCCGCGGCCTTCCTCCTCGACGACGCGCGGGCGGGCTACGTCACCGGGCAGATCCTCGCCGTCGACGGCGGCTTCGTCGCCGGCGGCATCCTCGGTCGCGACCGCGTTTGAAAGTCCTGTCGCGCGCGTCTGCAATCTGCGTGATGTAGCTCACCCGTTCGCGATGCGCAGTGAAGCGCGTCACTGAAAAGCCCGCGCGCATCGACGAGCCTTCGCCTCCGGATCCTGCAATCCGTTAGGCGAAAGGCATCACCATGGCCATTCTCAAAGAGTTCGGAAAGACGACAGCCTTGTCCTCGACGTCGATCGTTTCGATCGTACCGTCGGCGCTCCAGAAGGCCCTCGCGGCCAGCGCGACCGAGGACTTTTCCATTACCGCCGTCACCGGCACGTTCATCCCCGGCGCCGGCGTTCTCAGCTTCTTCGGCGACAACGCCAACAACACGCTCACCGTTAGCCGCAACGCCGCGGGGACGATCCTCGGCAATGGCGGCGCCATCTCGATTCTCGGCGGCACGCCGACCGTCGCCAACACGAACCTGATCCAGATCTTCGGCCTCGGCGGCAACGACGTCCTCACCCTCGACGAGGCGAATGGCGCCCTGCCGCGGGCGAACGTCTTCGGCGGCGCGGGCAACGACGTCATCACCGGCGGTTCGGGCGCCGACCTGCTCTTCGGGCAGGGCGATAACGATACGCTTCTCGGCCGCGGCGGCAGCGATTTCCTGTTCGGCGGCGCCGGCAACGACGTGCTCACCGGCGGCGACGCCGACGATCAGATGTTCGGCGAAGCCGGCGACGATCGCATGATCTGGAATCCGGGGGACGACAACGATCTCATGGAAGGTGGCGCCGGCATCGACACGGCGGAAGTGAACGGCGGCAACGGTGCCGAGGCGTTCACGGTGACCGCGAACGGCGCCCGAGTGCGCTTCGACCGCGTCACGCCCGCTCCGTTCTCGATCGACATCGGCACGACCGAAAAGCTCGTCGTCAACATGAACGGCGGCGATGACACGTTCAGCGCCACCGGCAACCTCGCCGCCCTGATCAGTCTCACCGTCGACGGCGGCGGCGGCAACGACACCATCCTCGGCGGCAACGGCGCCGACTTCCTCTTCGGCGGCGACGGCAACGACTTCATCGACGGCAACCAGGGCAACGACGTCGCCTTCCTCGGTGCCGGCGACGACATCTTCCAGTGGGATCCGGGCGACGGCTCGGACGTCGTCGAAGGTCAGGCGGGCACCGACACGATGCTGTTCAACGGCAGCGGCGCGAACGAGATTTTTGAGCTCTCCGCCAATGGCGAGCGCGCCCGTTTTACGCGCAACGTCGGCAACATCGTCATGGACATCAACGACGTCGAGCGTATCACCCTCAAGGCGCTCGGCGGCACCGACACGGTCACCGTGAACGATCTTTCGGGAACGGATGTCACGCAGGTGGACGTCGATCTCGCTGGCGTTCCCGGCGGCACGGCCGGGGACCTCGCGACCGATACCGTGGTCGCCAACGTCACCAACGGCGGCGATACGATCGACATCGTCGGCGCCGGCAGCAGCGTCTCGGTTGTCGGCGGTCCGGCCCTCGTCAACGTCACGCATGCCGACGCCCAGGATCATCTCGTCGTCAACGGCCTCGGCGGCGACGACGTCATCTCCGCGGCGACCCTCCCGGCCGGCGTCATGACGCTCACCCTGGACGGCGGCGCGGGCAACGACACCATTCTCGGCGGCGGCGGCGCCGACCATCTGATCGGCGGCGACGGCAACGACTTCATCGACGGCAACCGCGGCGACGATGTCGCCCACATGGGCGCGGGCGACGACCTCTTCCAATGGGACCCGGGCGACGGCAACGACATCATCGAGGGCGGCGACGGCGTCGACACGATGCTGTTCAACGGCGCCAACGTCGCCGAGAACATCGACATCTCGGCGAACGGCGGCCGTGCCCTTTTCCTCCGGAACGTCGCGAACGTGACGATGGATCTCAACGATGTCGAGACCATTCACTTCAAGGCGCTCGGCGGAGCCGACAACATCGTCGTCGGCGACTTGAGCGGGACCGATGTAACGACGGTGAAAATCGACCTCGCGGGCGCCGCCGGCGGCGGGGACGGTCAGGCCGACACGACGACGGTCAACGGCACGGTCGGCGGCGACGTCATCACGGTCGCGGACCAGGGCGGTGACATCGTCGTCACGGGCCTGCCGGCGGAGGTCCGCCTTCAGAACGCCGACGGCGCCCTCGACAGGCTCATCCTGAACGGCCTCGGCGGCGACGATGTGATCAATGCGAGCGGCCTCGATGCGGGCGAGATCGGCCTCACGTTCAACGGCGGCCTCGGCGCGGACCTGTTCATCGGCAGCCAGGGCGACGACCTCATGAACGGCGGCGACGGCAACGATACGGCGCTCATGGGCGCCGGCAACGACGTCTTCGTCTGGAACCCGGGCGATGACAATGACATCGTCGAGGGACAGGCCGGAACCGATAAGCTGCTCTTCAACGGCGCGAACATCAGCGAGACCATCGACATCGAGGCGAATGGCGGGCGGGCCCGGTTCTTCCGCGACGTCGCGAACGTGACGATGGATCTCAACGACGTCGAGACGATCCACTTCAATGCCCTCGGCGGCGCCGACACGATCAAGGTCCACGACCTTTCCGGCACCGATGTCGACAAGGTTTCGCTCGACCTTGCCGGCACCATCGGCGGTTCCGGCGGAGACGGTCAGGTCGATACGATCGAGATCGAGGCGACGAACGGCGCCGACGTCATCCAGGTCGTCAACGACAACGGCGTGATCAAGGTTATCGGCCTTGCGGCGACGATCGAGATCTTCAATTTCGACGCCAACGACCGGATCGTCATCAAGGGCCTCGCCGGCGACGATGTGATCGAGGCGTCGGGCCTCAGTGGCATGCTGCTCACCGGCCACGGCGGCGACGGCGACGACGTCCTGATCGGCAGCGCCGGCGCGGACACGCTCCTCGGCGAGGCCGGCGACGACGTGCTGATCGGCGGCGGCGGCGTCGACGTGCTCGACGGCGGCCCAGGCGACAACGTCGTCATCCAGAGCCTCGTCGCGAAGCTCGGCGATTTCGTGATCTAAGTGCCTCGCCCATAAGTCCGTCTTCACCTCCGCGACCTCATCCCGAGGAACCCTGGACCGTCAGGTCCGGGGTGTCTCGAAGGATGATCCGGGAAACGCGGGAGGTTCCGACACCCGACGTCGCGCGAAGGAGGTTCACGAGCCTCCTGCAACGTCCTTCCAGACGCCTCGGACCGCAGGTCCGAGGCGTCTCAGGATGAGGGTGGCCGCGCACCTTCGATAAGGTCGCGACCTCACGACCCGTATCAGCCGCCCTAAGCGCGTTGAAACGCTATCTCAGAGCGAACGTGTCGCCCCGATTCGTCCTCGGCGCGACATGGTGATGTGAAACAGGCACCGGAGGTTCACAGAGGGGATCGTCGCGACGATCAGCATTGGAACGGTTGCGCCGAACATTCTGCACGACGACACCGCATAGGGTTGTCGACAGCCAGCTGCCCTGCGGATTCGATGCACTGACGATTCGCGAGCGCGTCGCTGACGAGCAGATCGTTGCGACGGTCGAGGTCGTGCGCCCGGCGCTTTGAAGCCCCGTCCGCCGGGTTTCGTCGTCAGGGACCCTTCAAGCGGATCGATGATCGCGAACTCGGATCGACTAAGGTGAATACCCGATACGAACGCTTGCCGGTGCCTGCCGAAACACACGATACGCCCGCAAATACCTCGCCAGGAATCGGCGCCGCCGTCGGCGGAAATATCGCTGAGCACACAAAGAAAAACCCTGCCCACGGGGGGCAGGGTAGGTCTTGCGCACTCGAAACTGTCGGTCGGCTGAAATCGATGAGTCAGTAAGGCACGTCTTCGCGAGATCGTCAATTTCGTTTCGGCCGGCCGCGCGCCTGCAACTTAGAACCGCATAATGAACACAGGTGTGGCATATGCGCCATATTAGCTCGGCATCCTCGTGGCCTAGGATCGTCACGCTCCTTCTGTGAGGATGTTGAAATGCACAAACAAGTATTGGCTCTCGCTGGGGCGGCGACCATCGCCCTGTCATCTGCAGGTCTCGCGGCGGACCTCCCGTCGCGCGCGCCGCCCCCCATCGTCGCCGTTCCCATCTTCACGTGGACCGGATTCTATATCGGTGTGAACGCGGGCTGGGGTTCGCGCCAGAATAACAGCAACGACCCGGTGTTCCTGGATGAGAACCTCGGGGTAGGCCTTGTCGGGCTGAATGGTACGGTTCTCTTCCCCGGGCTCGACGACAATACGTTCACGGGGGGTGGCCAGATTGGCTACAATTACCAAATCGGCTCCTTCGTGGTCGGTCTTGAAGCCGATATCCAAGGGATCGACAACGGCGGCGGCAGCGATGTGCTCGTATTCCTGCCCGGCGCCGGCTTCCGCGGCAACTTCCAGCCTGGCATCTTCACCAATGAAACGTCAGACTGGTGGGGCAGTGTGCGAGGTCGCCTCGGCTTCGCGGTCGATCGGTTCCTGATCTACGGCACCGCCGGTTGGGCCTTTACTGACAATAACTCCGGCTGGGCTGCCGGTGCCGGGTTCGAATGGGCCCTCCCGGTGAACTGGTTTGGCTCCTCGGCCGTCACGTTCGGACTCGAGGGTCTGTGGGTCAGCATCGATCGGGGCAACAATGATCTCGGCGGCTCGTTCGTCGGCACATTCACGCCGATCGGAGGACCGACCCAGCCTATCTTCGCGCCGCAAATCGGTAACAACGACGACGAATTCTTCGTCGGCCGCGCCAAGATCAACTTCAAATTCTGACGAACGGAGCGCGTAGAGTTTGGGCCCGGCTTTCAGCCGGGCCTTTTTTTGCTCCTGCCTGACAACGCGGCCGCCGACAGACTGCGGAAATGTTATTCCAGGTCGAACAAGTCGCCCAGATTCGCAGCCTCCCTGTGGGTGCGCGCCAAGGAATCCCGCCGCGTCGCTCAAGGCTTGGTGACTCTTCAAGCATTCGGCTCGCGTCGAACGCCACTTGTGTCGTGCAGGTGCGTTCCCGTGACCGCATGCCGCACGCAACGGATCTCTGAACGGAGATCTTCTCCGGACGCCCGTTGGCGACGTCAACGAGGAAGTTCTGCGACTTCGAGCTAGAGCAAAATCCGTTCGAGGTGACCCATCCCTGGCTCTGTCATCCCGGGGCTGCGAAGCAGAGCCCGGGATCCATAAGCGCGACGGCGCAGACGGCGGTGTTCATGGGTTCCGGGCTCCGCTTCGCGGCCCCGGAATGACAGCGCTTGAGCTTGCTTCAGCGTGAACGGATGCTGCTCTAGATCACATAGAAGTCCGACAGGCTCAGCGCCGGCTTGTTCGTGAGCGTCGCGATCTTCACTGCGGCGTGCGAGCCCGAGCCGTCCGAGTCATAGAACAGCCCGCCGCTCGCCTTGTCGTAGAGGATGCGGTCGGAGGAATCGTGCGCCGTCTTGCCGAGGAAGAGGGCGTCGGCCTTCATCTTCAGCGGCTTCGTCAGCGTGCCCGAGCCGATGCCCTTGAAGTACTTGTTCTCGAGCCAGATCGTGTCGTCCTTGTGCGAGAAGTCCTTCAGGACGTCGACGTTGGAGGACGATGGCTTCGTATCGAACACGAACACGTCCTTGCCGGCGTTGCCACGCAAGGTGTCCTTGCCGAGGCCGCCGAAGAGCCTGTCGTTGCCGGCGCCGCCGGTGAGGCTGTCGTTGTTCGCGCCGCCCTTCAGCGTGTCGTTGCCGGCCCCGCCGAAGAGCGCGTCGTTGCCGACGTTCGCGATCACCGTGTCGGCGGCGTCCGTGCCGCCGGTCGATTCCGGGTGGGCGTCGAGGACGCCGATGACGAAACTCGCGCTCGTCTTCAATCCGCCCTGGTCAGTCGCGACGACGGTGACGGTGTGCTGCATCGCCTGCTCGAAATCGAGCGCGACGCCGTTCTTGACGACGATCGCGTTGCCGGCGATGGCGAAGCGGCCGCCGGCGTCGTTTGCGAGCTCGTACTTGTAGGTCTGCGCGACCTTGTCCGGATCGGTCGGCGTCAAGGTGCCGACTGTCGTGCCGACGGCGGCAAGCTCGGTCACCGTCTTCGCGGACAGGGCAAGCGCGGTCGGCGCCTCGTTCATGTCCGTGAGGGTGATCGTGAAGGTCTCCTGATACGACAGCGCGCCCGCATCGGTCGCCTTGATCGTCACCATGAGGGCATCCGGAGATTCGAAGTCGAGGGCGGCGCCGTTCTTGACCTTGAGCGCATTGCCGTCGAGGTAGAAGCGCCCGTTCGCATCGTTCACCAGCGACAGGGTCGGCGCGGGGCTGCCGGGGTCCGGGTCCTTTCCGGCGACTGTCGCGACCGTCGTGCCGGTCCCGCTGTTCTCGGCGACCGTTCCGCCGGACATCGTGATGTCGGTCGGCGCTTCATTGACGTTCTTCAGGGCGATCGTGAAGGTCTGCTCGAGGAAGTCGCCGTCCGCCGTCGCCTTGACCTTGACGTTGAAGGTGTTGCCGTCGGGACTCTCGAAGTCGAGCTTCGCGCCGGAATTCACCTTCAGGACGTTGCCTTCGATCTTGAAGAGGTTGCCCGGATTGCTCGAGAAGCTGTAGGCGATATTGCTGCCCTCGCCGGATTTGGGCGGCGACAGGATGCCGATCGTCGCGTTCGATGCATTCTCGTTGACGGTGTTGGCGCTGAGCGACATGCCCGGCGAGAAATGGCGCTGCATGATGTCGTAGGTGCCGCTCTCGTCCGAGGCCCAGGCGACCACCCAGCTGCCGTCGGGAAGCGCGGTGACGTTCGGATCGACCTGGTTGCCCGCGGTGCCCTCGCTGACCACCGTGTCGGCGCCGATCGCCGTTCCGTTGGCCGCGAAGCGCCGTTGCAGAACGTCCCAGTTGCCGCCCGTCTTCGACTGCCACGTGACGACCCAGCCGCCCCCTGCGAGCGCGGCGATGTCGGGATGGGTCTGATCGTTCAGGGTGCCATAATTGACGAGGGTGGGCGGGCCGTAGGCGCTGTCGTCGGCATGGTACTGGCGCTGGAAAATGCCGTATCCCGAGCCGTCCTTCGCGTTCACGTCCTGCCAGACCATCGCGTAGTCGCCGTTCGGGAGCGCGGCGACCGACCCGTGCGAGGGCAGGTTGGCGGTGGTCGCGGTCAGTGCCAATTCGTCGAACGGATTTCCCGTCGGGCCGCCCGTCGATTTGTCGTCCGTGCCGAAATGCCGGAAGCCCACCCAACCGTATTTCGTTCCGCTCGCGACGTAGTCGGTGGTGTAGATGCCGACGTAGCTGCCGTCCGCGAGAACGGCGATGGCGGGTTCGGTCTGGTCTCGCTCCAATTCACCGTCCGACGCGAGGACAATTTCGCCGGTTGCGGGCAGACCGTTCGGGCCGAAGCGCCGCGCTACGGCGTCGTAGTTGTCGCCGAACGCATCGGTTCGGGTGGCGTAGGCGACGAGGTAGCCGCCGTCTCCGAACGCCGAAACCGAGCTCTGCTTCTGTATGCCGTTCGTCAAGGCGTTGACGAGGGTATCGCTGGAGCCGATGGGAATATTGGATTCGGTAAAGGCGCGGGCGAAGATGTCCGTGTCCATCGAGGTCCAGGTCGCGACCCAGCCGCCGCTCGAAAGGGCCGTGCCGTCCGGAAATCCCGCTACGGACGGGGCGGTCTGTGCGCCCGAGTTCAACTTGTTGACGACGAAGTCGAAGCCGAGGGCACTGCCGTCGGGCTCGTAGATGCGGCCGTAGATGTCGCTCGACGTACTCTCGTTCGATGCCCAGACGACGATCCAGCCGCCATTGGCGAGGGTCGCAAGAGCCGGGGTCGTCTGGTGCGTCGATGCCGGGCCGCCGTCGACTCTCTCCTCGTCGGAAGCGCGGATGATGTTCAGCGTCACGATCGTCTCCCAGCTTGTCCGGTGCCCTCTCGCGAGGCGCTCCCCCTGCGACCCTCGGGGGGCCCCGTCGTCGGTAGAGATATGTTATATCGAAATTGAAACCGGCCGTGCGAAAGAAGCGCGGCGGATCTGTGAACATGTTCACGCTGACCTCACACAGACGACCGACCCCGGCGGGCTACGAGCCGCCGATGATGGCGACACGACCGCGAGGGCGAGGGGGGCGGCGGCGCGCCCGCAACGATCGGCTCCTCGGTGCCCGTTGGCCTCCCGCTTCGGGGTAGGCCGCGCTCCGGGCTCGCCATGGCGAACCGGCCCTGGTTTAATTTGAACCGGAGGGTCGCATGGCGTCGTGCAGGAGGGTCCCGCTCGTCGCGGCTTTCGCCTGGCTCGCCGGAATAGGGCCGGCGCCGGCCCATCGCTGGTACCCGGCCTGGTGCTGCAGCGACCACGATTGCCGCGAGCTCGAGGAGGACAAGGGCGAGACCGTCCTCGAGGAGCCGGACGGCTGGCACCTCTGGGACGGGCGCGTCGCCGCCCGTGGCAGCGAGCGACCGTCTCCGGACGGCAAGTACCACCTCTGCGAGGAGGCGACGACGAAGGCCATCATCTGCTTCTTCGCGCCCCCAGGCTCGACCTGACAGCGCCACCGGCGGCATTCAGTTCGCCGACAGCCCCTTTGCCGGCGGCAAGCGGAACGCTACTGTCCTAAGGGAAAGCAACCAGGAGGTGGGTCATGGGCTTGTTCTCATTCATCAAGGACGCCGGAAAGAAGCTCTTCGGATCGAGCGAAGCCAAGGCAGCCACCGCCGAGGACCTGAAGAAGGAGGTCGAAGGGCACGGCTTCGAGACCAAGGACATCGGCATCGACGTCTCGGGCGACAAGGTCAAGCTCTCGGGCAACGTCAAGTCGCAGGAGGAGGCGGAGAAGATCCTGCTCTCGATCGGCAACACGGTCGGCGTCGCCGAGGTCGATACCACCGGGCTCGTGGTCGCGAAGGCCGCGCCCGAGGCGACCATGTATACGGTCAAGAAGGGCGACACCCTCTGGGCGATCGCCGAACATTTCTACGGCAAGGGCAAGGGCCAGAAATACACCGACATCGTCAAGGCCAACTCGCCGCCGGTGAAGAACCCCGATCTCATCCAGCCGGGCTGGGTGCTGCGGATCCCGCCAGCGGCGTGAGCCGGCGCGCCGGGCCGGCATCGTCGGCCTTCCGACTTTCGATGGCGGCGCCTTCGCGTTCATGCTGCGCTCAGGCGCAGCGGCGCATGCCGCGTCTAACGGCGCATGTAGTGCGCGGGCCGCCTGTGTTATGGCCTGCCGCGAACGGGATTGAGCGGGCGACCGAAAAAGCCGGAATCGTCGATCAGGGTCGCGCCGCAGGGCGCGCCGGACGGCTTCGTATTTCGATTCGGAACGGCCATCCGTCCGCTCAACGAAGTGGAGCATGAATGCCTTGGAGCGCGCGGCCCTTCGGGCGCCGGAGGCCGGGCCGGTGGGCCTTGCGGGCGAGGTGCGGCCCGATCTCCTGCGCGACGAAGTTCTGGCCGAAATCTTCTCCGCGAGCGCGCGCGAACATCCCGATCGCGTCGCCCTGATCTTCGGCGAGCGCCGCTTCACCTACCGCGAGGTCGACGAGGCGGCGGACGCCATCGCCCGCGGGCTCGTCCGGCGCGGCATCGGGCCGGGCCACGTCGTCGGGCTCTGGATGTGCCGCGGCGCCGACCTCCTCATCGCCCAGATCGGCATCGCCAAGTCCGGCGCCGCCTGGCTGCCCTTCGATGCGGACGCGCCGGTCGACCGCATCGCCACCTGCCTCGCCGACGCCGAGGCCCGCGGCCTTCTCACCGCGCCGGCCCTCGCCGAGCGCGCTGCCGTCGGCTGCCCGGTCTTCACCGCCGAGGGCCTGACCGATGCCGCCGACCTCGGCCCGGTCGATCCGCGGGCGCGGGGCCTGACGCCGGATCACCCGGCCTATCTCATCTACACCTCCGGCTCGACCGGCGTGCCGAAGGGCATCGTCATCTCGCACCGGAACATCTGCCATTTCCTGCGCTCCGCGAACGCCCTCTACGGCTTCGAGCGCTCGGACGTCTGCTTCCAGGGCGCCTCGGTCGCCTTCGACCTGTCGATGGAGGAGATCTCGGATTCCCTACATGGTCGGCGCGACCCTGTTCGTCGCGGGCCCGGCCATGATCGGCGACGTCGAGACCCTGCCGGACGTGCTGAATGCCGCCGGCATCACCGTCCTCGACACGGTGCCGACCCTGCTCTCGCTGATGTCCCGCGACGTGCCCTCGCTCCGCCTGATCCTCCTCGGCGGCGAGGCCCTGCCGGCGCCCCTCGTCGCGCGCTGGGCGAAGCCCGGACGGCGGCTGTTCAACACCTACGGCCCGACCGAGGCGACGGTCGTCGCCACGGTCGCCGAAATGCGCCCGGGCGATCCGGTGACGATCGGCCGGCCGATCCCGAACTACACCTGCTACGTCGCCGACGAGGATCTTCTCCCTCGTCGAACCGGGCCGCCAGGGCGAACTCCTGATCGGCGGGCCCGGCGTCGCCGCGGGCTATCTGAAGCGCCCGGACCTCACCGCCGACAAGTTCGTCCAGAATCCCTATTCGAACGACGGCCGCGACCCGATCCTCTACCGCTCCGGCGACGCGGTCAGCGTCGACGAAAACGGCGCCATCCTTTTCCACGGCCGCATCGACGACCAGGTCAAGATCCGCGGCTTCCGGGTCGAGCTCGGCGAGATCGAGGCGAAGCTCGCCGACCTGCCCGGGGTCTCGCACGCGGCGGTCGTGCTGCGCCAGGACGACGGCGTCGACCGGCTCGTCGCCTTCCTCGTGCTCGCGCGCGAGGCGGTGCTCGACCGGGCGACGATCCGCGCCGACCTGCGCGACGACCTGCCGCCCTACATGATCCCGAACCATTTCGAGGTCGTTCCGAGTCTGCCGCAGCTCTCCTCCGGCAAGATCGACCGCAAGGCCCTGCGCGCCGTCGAGCTTGCCGTCTCCGAGGAGCCGGGGGAGCAGGAGGAGCCGCGCAACGAGACCGAGGCGGCCTTGCTCGCCGCCGCGAAGCGCGTCTTCGGCAACCAGGCGCTGCCCCTCGAGGCCGATTTCTTCACCGATCTCGGCGGCCACTCGCTGCTCGCCGCGCGCTTCGTCTCCTTCGTGCGCGAGATCCCGGCGCTCGCCTCGATCACGCTCCAGGAGGTCTACGCCAAGCGCACCCTGCGGGTGCTGTCGGACCACCTCATCGTCCGCACCGGCGGCGCCGGCGCGGCGACCGCCATCCGGGACTTGTCCTTCGCGCCGCCGCCGCTGGCGCGGCGCCTCCTTTGCGGCCTCGCGCAGGCGGCGGCGCTGCCGCTCATCCTGACGCTCACCACGGCGCAGTGGCTCGGCATCTTCGTCACCTACCTCCTCATCGCCGGCGAGGGGTTCGGTTTCTTCGGCGAGGTGACGACGCTGCTCAGCGTCTATGTGCTCATCAACCTCGCCGGCGCGGCAACGGCGATCGGCGCCAAGTGGCTCATCATCGGCCGCACGAAGCCCGGCCGCTATCCGCTCTGGGGCGCGTATTACTTCCGTTGGTGGCTCGTGCAGCGGCTGCAGACGCTGATGCACATCAAGTGGCTGCAGGGCTCGCCGGCGATGGGGCTCTACCTGCGCCTCATGGGCGCCGAGGTCGGCGAGGACGCGGTGATCGGCGACGTCGATTTCGGCGTTATCGACCTCGTCTCCATCGGCCGCGGCGCCACCCTCGGCACCAAGGTCGCGATCGCCAATGCCGAAGTGACCGGCAACGAGCTCGTGCTCGGCCGGGTGCGCATCGGCGACCTGGCGCAGATCGGCAATTCCTGCGCGCTCTCGCACGGCGTTGCCGTCGGCGCTGAGGCGGAGGTCGAGGATTTGACCGCGCTGCCGCCGGGCACGGTCGTCCGCGACGGCGAGCGCTGGGACGGTTCGCCCGGGCGCAAGGTCGGAGAGGTCGACCGGGCCGCGCTGCCGCCGCCCGCCGACGCCTCGCCGCGGCGGCGCTTCGTCCTCGGGCTTCTCTACACGATGATCCTGATCGTCATCCCGCCGGTGAGCCTGATGCCGATCTTCCCGGCCTTTACCCTTTTCGACCGCATCGACGACTTCATCTCCGGCCTCACCGACATCCATTATCACTGGTATCTGCCGCTGGTGACCTGGCCGACGGCGATCGTCATGATCTTCCTCACCGTCGGCCTCATCGCGCTCGTGCGCTGGGCGGTGCTGCCGCGGGTGACCTCTGGCCGCTATTCGATCTTCTCCGGCTTTTACGTGCGCAAGTGGATCGTCGCGCTCGCGACGGAGGTCACCCTCGACACGCTCTCCTCGCTCTTCGCAACGATCTACATGCGGGCCTGGTATCGCCTGATGGGCGCCCGCATCGGCGCCGGCGCCGAGGTCTCGACGAACCTCTCCGGCCGCTACGATCTCGTCACCATCGGGCCGAAGAACTTCATCGCCGACGAGGTCGTCTACGGCGACGAGGAGGTCCGCCGCGGCTACATGTATCTCGAGCCGGTGCGGACCGAGGCACGGGTCTTCGTCGGCAACGATGCGGTCGTGCCGCCGGGCGCGGTGATCCCGGAAGGCGCGCTGATCGGCATCAAGTCGAAGCCGCCCGCGAACGAGGAGATGTCTCCGGGCGACACCTGGTTCGGCTCGCCGCCGATCAAGCTGCCGACGCGCCAGAAGGTCGATATCGGCCAGAATTGGACCTACGAGCCCGGCGCCGGTCGCCGTTTCGCCCGCGGCGTCTTCGAGGCGCTGCACACCTCGTTTCCGCCGATGCTGTTCCTCACGTTCGCGATTCTCGCGATCGACAACTACTTCTACCCGGCGATCCTGGAGGGGGACTGGACGGCGCTGATGCTCTCCTTCGTGGCTGCGAGCATCGTCATCCCGGTCGTGCAATGCCTTATCTGCGCGGCGATCAAGTGGCTGATGATGGGCGTCTACAAGCCATTGATGAAGCCGATGTGGTCGTGGTGGGCGATGCGCACGGAGGCCGTCGCGGTGCTCTATTGGGGCCTCGGCGGCAAGGTGCTGCTGGAGCATTTGCAGGGCACCCCGTTTTTGCCCTGGATCCTGCGCCTGTTCGGCGCCAAGCTTGGGCGCGGCGTCTGCATGCTGACGACGGACATCACGGAGTTCGACTGCGTCACGGTCGGCGACTATTGCACCATCAACGCCATGTCGGCCTTGCAGACCCACCTCTACGAGGATCGGGTGATGAAGGTCGGCCGCGTCACCCTCGGCCGCGGCGTTACCGTCGGCGCCAACGCGACGGTGCTCTACGACACCCATGTCGGCGACTTCGCGCAGCTGCGCCCGCTTACCATCGTCATGAAGGGCGAATCGATCCCGGCCGACACGGAGTGGGAAGGGGCGCCCGCCGAGCCCGTGGTGCATGCGGCGGCTCACGCCCCATAACCGGCGCCGCGCCCGGGCAGCAGTCGCTGCCTGCAGCGCTCCTCCCCGCGGTCCGGCGCTGCAAGGCCGGGCCCGAGCCAGCCCTCGTGGGACATTCGGTTGACAGCCAAGCGTCGACCTGCTCCTTAATGTGATTACATTATAGTGAGCGTTCCGCGATGATTGTGCGTCCTCTTCTTACTGCTGCTGTTCTCGTTCTCATCGGCGGCGCTGCCGCGGCGGAGACGTTCGACAAGGCCGTCAAGGCGAACAGCCGGACCGCCGTCGGGGCGTTCTTCACCTACTGGGAGGGCATGTGCAACGCCGCGAGCGTCCCGTCCGCCACGGTCCGGAGCCGGCCGGCCAACGGCACCGTCGTCATCGAGGTGCGCCAGGTCACCCTCGGCACCGACTCGCGCTGCCCGGGCGCGCGCGTCAGCGGCCCGGTCTTCGTCTATACGCCTGCGAAGGGGTTCAAGGGGACCGACCAGTTCGAGATCGACATCCCCTTCGCCCGCACCGAGGAGCGGCTCCCGACCATCTACACTCACACCTATCGCATCAAGGTCGAGTAGCGGCCGCAGCGGCCGGCAGGGATGACAGGGGCGGGCTTTCCTCCTAAACACGCCGCGCCATCGCGACGGCTGTCATGTCCCACAACACCTTCGGCCATCTCTTCCGCGTCACCACCTTCGGCGAGAGCCACGGGCCGGCGATCGGCTGCGTCGTCGACGGCTGCCCGCCGCTGATCGCGCTGGAAGAAGCGGACATCCAGGCCGAGCTCGACCGCCGCCGTCCCGGCCAGTCGCGCTTCACGACGCAGCGCCGCGAGCCGGATGCGGTGAAGATCCTCTCCGGGGTCTTCCTCGACGAGCGCTCGGGCCGGCAGGTCACCACCGGCACGCCGATCGCGCTTCTGATCGAGAACGTCGACCAGCGCTCGAAGGATTATTCCGAGATCAAGGACACCTATCGCCCCGGCCACGCCGACTTCACCTACGACGTCAAGTACGGCATCCGCGACTATCGCGGCGGCGGCCGCTCTTCGGCACGGGAGACGGCCTCCCGCGTCGCCGCCGGCGCCGTGGCGCGGAAGATCCTCGCCGGCGTCACGATCCGCGGCGCCCTCGTGCAGATGGGACCGCACGGAATCGACCGCGCGCGCTGGGACTGGGACGAGGTCGGCAACAACCCGTTCTTCTGCCCGGATGCCGAGGCCGCCGCCTTCTACGAGGGCTATCTCGACGGGCTGCGCAAGGAGGGCTCCTCCATCGGCGCGGTGATCGAGATCGTCGCGGAGGGCGTGCCGCCGGGGCTCGGCGCGCCGATCTACGGCAAGCTCGATGCGGATCTCGCCGCCGCGATGATGTCGATCAATGCGGTGAAGGGCGTCGAGATCGGCGACGGCTTCGCCACGGCGGCGTTGCGCGGGGAGGAGAACGCCGACGAGATGCGGGCCGGCAATGCCGGCGCGCCGACGTTTCTCTCAAATCATGCCGGCGGCATTCTCGGCGGCATCTCGACCGGCCAGCCTGTGGTGGCGCGCTTCGCCGTGAAGCCGACCTCGTCGATCCTGACGCCCCGCGCGACCGTCACGCGCCAGGGCGGCGAGACGGATATCCTGACGAAGGGCCGGCACGACCCCTGCGTCGGCATCCGCGCCGTGCCGGTCGGCGAGGCGATGATGGCGTGCACGCTCGCCGACCACTGGCTCCGCCATCGGGGCCAGGTCGGCAAGACGGCCGCGTGGCCGCTGGAGAATTGAGGTCGGCCTGCCTTCCTCGCGGACGGCAGCGCAGGGTTAGTCCGAACTCATCATTCAGGCGCGGGTCCGCCTCTCCCCGCTTGCGGGGAGAGGGCCGCCGAAGGCGGCAAGCCTGCGAAGCAGGCGAGGGTGAGGGGGCGGTGACGAAGAAGGCTCTACGATGCGGAAGGGCGCGGGGTTTGCCCCGGCGCCGCCGACGACCTTGTCGGCGCCCGCCATCCGCGACCCTTGAGCACCAGTGAACGAAAACCCTCCAAGTGTGCCCAGAGATTTTAGTGGCACTAAAATCACGCCGCCGTAGAATCCCGGCCATGAAGCTCGCCGACTGGCTCTTCCGTCGAAAGCTCTCCCGCGTCGAGTTCGCGCGGCGGATCGGCGTGACGCCGGGGGCGGTCACCCAGCTTTGCAACAACGACCATGCCTGGATGTCCCGCGATACCGCCGCGCAGATCGCGCGGGAAACCCGCGGCGCGGTGACGCCCAACGATTTCCTCCCTTTCGCTCCCCTGGGGACTGCCATGCCGAACCCGGTCACCGATGCCCTCGAGGCCTTCTCCCGCGGCGAGATCGTCATCGTCACGGACGACGACGACCGCGAGAACGAGGGCGACCTCATCGTCGCCGCGTCCCTCTGCACGCCGGAGAAGATGGCCTTCATCATCCGCAACACCTGCGGCATCGTCTGCGCGCCCTTGACGACCGCCGAGGCGCGGCGCCTGCGCCTCGATCCGATGGTCGCCTCGAACGACGCGCCCCTCGGCACCGCCTTCACGGTCTCCGTCGACGTCCGCCACGGGCTGACGACCGGCATCTCGGCCGAGCAGCGCTGCAACACGGTGCGGGCGCTCGCCAACAACAACATGGGCGCCGCCGATTTCGTCCGCCCGGGCCACGTCTTCCCGCTCATCGCCAAGGACGGCGGCGTCCTGATGCGCTCTGGCCATACCGAGGCGGCGGTCGATCTGTGCCGCCTCGCCGGCCTGCCGCCGGTCGGCGTCATCTGCGAGCTTGCGAACGACGACGGCACGGTGATGAAGGGGGACGAGATCGCCGCCTTCGCCAAGAGCCACAACCTGAAGCGCATCTCGGTCGCCGATCTCATCGCCCATCGGCAGGCCCGCGAAAAGCTCGTCGAGCGCATCGCCACCTTTCCGGTCCAGACGGAATGGGGGCCGTTCACCGGCTATGCCTACGCGACGCCCTTCGATGCCGTGCAGCACGTCGCCCTCGTCTTCGGCCGCGTCGGCGACGGCGCCGGCCTGCCGGTGCGCCTGCACCGGGAGAACATCGTCGCCGACCTCTTCGAGGGCCGCGCCCTGAAGGCGGCGATGAAGCGCATCGCCGGGGAGGGGCGGGGCATCCTCGTCTACCTGCGGGACGGCACCGCCGGCGTGCCGATGTCGACCTTCGGCGAGGCCGAGATCGGGCTCGGAGGCAAGCCGCGCCACGCAATGGCGCGAGATCGGCCTCGGCGCCCAGATCCTGCGCGACCTCGGCGTCGTCTCGATCCGCAATCTCGCCACCTCGACGCGCTCCTACGTCGGCCTCTCCGGCTTCGGCATCGAGCTTCTGAGCGAGGAGGGGCTGGCCGCTCAATGATCCATCAGCGCGTCGACATGCGCCGCGGCCGACTTCGCCAGGCCCTCGAGGTCGTAGCCGCCCTCCAGCACCGAGACGATGCGGCCGCCGCAATGGCGATCGGCGATCTCCATCAGGCGCCGGGTCGCCCAGGCGAAATCGGCCTCGCCGAGGTTGAGGCTCGCGAGGGGGTCGCGCCAGTGGGCGTCGAAGCCGGCTGAGATCAGGACGAGGTCCGGCCGGAACGCCTCGATCCGCGGCAGCACCGCCGCCTCGACGGCCTCGCGGAAGACCTCGCCGCCGTCGCCCGCGTGCAGGGGCACGTTGACGACGGTGTCGAACTCGCCGCGCTCGGAATGGGCGCCGGTGCCGGGGTAGAGCGGCATCTCGTGGGTGGAGGCGTAGAGCACGCTCGCGTCCCGCCAGAAGATGTCCTGCGAGCCGTTGCCGTGATGGACGTCGAAATCGAAGATCGCCACCCGCTCGGCACCGTGCTTCGCCTGCGCATGGCGGGCGGCGACGGCGGCGTTGTTGAAGAAGCAAAAGCCCATCGCCCGGCTGCGTTCGGCATGGTGGCCGGGCGGCCGCATCGCCATGAAGGCGTTTTGGACCTTGCCGGTCATGACCTCGTCGACGGCGAGGACGGCGCCGCCGGCGGCCCGCAAGGCGGCCTCGTAGGTGCCGGGGGACATGACCGTATCCGCGTCGACCCGCAGGAGCCCTTCGCGGGGAGCGGCGTCGCGAATCGCGCTCACGTAGAAGGCCGGGTGGGCACGCAGGATCGCCTCCTCCTCGGCCATCGGCGCCGGCTCGCGCACGAGAGCCGCGAATCGCTCCGCTTCCAGGCTCCGCTCGATTGCCCGGATGCGGTCCGGCCGCTCCGGATGGCCCGGCGGCGTCACGTGGGCGAGGGCAGCCGGGTGGGAAAGGTAGAGCGTCGACATTGCGCGGGGGGTCCTTCGGGAGGGCCGGCGGCACTCTCGCAACGGCACAGAGCTGTGTCCATGTGGTGGCCGCGCAACAGACGCGGAGCCCTTTCCGTGGCAACGTTTCGGTTAGCGTTTCCTTATCGGACCGCCGTTTGAGCCGTTGCGTTGCCCAGTCGCCGGCCCGCCGCCGCGACGACACCCGAGGATGATCGATGCGCCTGTCCTTTCTGCCTGTTGTCCTCGCGTTGGCGGCGTCCGCGTCCGGCTGCACCTATAGGACGACGCCCGATCCCGAGCTCTCCGCCCGCGATATCGAATGGATGGCGCAGATCCCGTCGGCACAGGAGGACAAGGTCTACGCCCGCTACCTCGTCGACGATCCGACCGGCGAAGCGCCGGGCACGATCACGGTCGACACGAAGCAGCGGCTTCTCTTCCTCACCCTCGCCGACAAGAAGGCGATGCGCTACGGCGTGGCGGTCGGGGACGAGGCCTACGGCTGGACCGGGACGGCCCGTGTCGACCACAAGGCGGAGTGGCCGGACTGGAACCCGCCGGCCGAGATGATCGCGCGGTGGCCGCACGTCCACAAGACCGCCGGCGGCCCCGCGAACCCGCTCGGCGCCCGCGCGCTCTACCTGTTCGAGGGCAACAAGGACACGCTCTACCGCATCCACGGCACCAACGAGCCGGAGAAGATCGGTCAGGCGGTCTCGTCCGGCTGCATCCGGATGCGCAACATCGACGTGGTCGACCTCTACAACCGCGTCCAGCCCGGGGCCAAGGTCGTCATCAAGTAGAAGGCGGCGCTTCGCCGAGATCGACGACGACGATTTCCGGCGGCACGCCGAACCGGACCGGCGCGATGCTCGTCCCGAGCCCGCCCGAGACGATGAGGTGGCGCCCGTTCTCGACGACGTGCCCGTAGGCGAAGCGATTGCCGTAGCGGGATGGCACCACCGGCGAATAGCCGAAGCAGCGCACCTGGCCGCCGTGGGTGTGGCCCGAGAGGGTCAGCGCGACCCGCTGCGGCACCGACGGGAAAATGTCCGGCTCGTGCGCGAGCAGGATCGCCGGTGCATCGTCGCGGATCGCGGCGAGCGTTCGCGGCAGGTCGTGAACCCCCGCCACGGGGCGCCTGACGAAGGCGAGCTGGTCGCCGAGCCCGAGGAGCCAGAACGGCCGGCCATCCTTGACGAGCCGCACGCCCGCGTTCTCGAGCACGGGGATGCCCGCCGCCTCGAAGTCGCGCCGGGCCGCCGGCGGACCCTTCCGGCTGCGCTGGACGGCGTGATCGTCCCACCAGTCGTGATTGCCGAGAATCGCGTGCACCCCGAGGGGCGCCCGCAAGCCGGCGAGGATGCGGGCGACCTCCGGCATCGGCAGTCGCTTCGTGATGAAGCGGCTCGCGACCGCATAGTCCCCGAGAAGCACGATGAGGTCCGGGGAGAGCGCGTTCGTGGCGGCGACGATTTCCTCGATCCGCCGCAGCGACATGTAGGGCTCGGCTGCGTGGAGATCGGCGAGGGCCGCGATGCGCAGGGGAAAATCGGGATCCCAGCCGGGCAGGGAGGGCGCGTAGCGCTCGACATGCAGGCGCCAGGCGGGCTCGATCCCAAGCGCGTAGACACCCGTCGTCGCAAAGAGAGCGGCCGAGGCGGCCGCCCCCTTGAGAACCGACCGGCGGGTTACGCGGGCGGCTGCACTCAACTGTAGGCGACTTCGTCGCGCAGGATCGCCGGCAGCTCGTGCGGCTTCTCGGCCCGCTTCTTCCGGCGCGGCACCGCCTTCAGGGCCTGCACGGCAGCCGCAAGAGCGGGAAGGGCGACGGGCTTGAAACCCCCGCTGCGCGGGTAGCCCGCGCTCGGGCCGACGGTTCGGGGCGCGTGCGGGCGAGGCGCCTTGGAATGGGTCATGAAATCCTCCCGGACATTATTGCGATGGCGGCGCCCCGTCGAAGGAGGGGCGCGATACTGCTTTTACATGCGGCGGCGATCATGAATCCGGCATTAATGGCGCCGCCCCCCGAGCCGGACATGCACCATGCCACGCCGCCGCCGCGGCTCCGAGACAGCCCTTTGTCGAATATCGCGGTCGTTAAAATTCGGCTAGTGTCAAAATTAATCAGACGGTGTTTCTTTTACAGAACCGGCTGGGAGGGTGCCGCGTCCCGGCGCGTCGGCTGTGCCGGTCCGGGACGCGATTTCAAAGTGTGAGCATACGGACCGGAAGACGCGGTTCGCCAATCATCGAAGCGGGCCGGTCATGGGCCCGACATTGCAAGCATCCCGGATCGAACTTCGTTGCCGGTCGCACAATCCAGGAGGAGAGCCTCCCGGAACGGTTGAGTCTCGCCCGCCGGCGCAGCTTTTCGCGCCGGCGGGCACGCCTTCGGATGCGGCGCAAGGTGCGTGCCGCATCCCGCAGAGCCGCCCTGACATCCGGGCCGGCCAGCCGCGGCGATGGGCCTGACCATCCCCCGCCGGGCTGAAGAACAAGAAAAGGTGTCCCTTTCCTGGCTCCTTTCATCGAGCCCAAGTGGGGATGGGCCGGGTGGAATCCCGCTCCCGGCTCATCCCCGCTTCATTTTCCGCCCCCTCTCCGCAAATCGAACGCCTCAGGCGGCGCGCGGTCCTTCGCGCGAGAGCCAGTCCGCGGTCTTGTCGAGGGCGCGGCCGAGACGGTCGAACAATTCGTCGATTTCCGCCTCCGAGATGATGAGGGGCGGGCAGATCGCGATGCGGTCGCCGTAAAGCGCGCGCACGATCACCCCTTCCCCTTGAGCGAAGGCGGCGGCCTTCGCCGCGACGCCGGCTTTCGGATCGAATTGCGCCTTCGTACGCTTGTCGGCCACGATCTCGAGGCCGCCGATGAGCCCGATGCCCCGCGCCTCGCCGACGAAGGGATGATCGGCGAGCGCCTCGAGCCGGCGCAGGAACAGGGGCGCCTTGCGCTCGACGCCGGCGAAAATCTTCTCGCGCTCGTAGATTTCGAGGGTCTTCACCGCCACCGCCGCGGCGACCGGATGGCCGGAATAGGTGAAGCCGTGCCCGAAGGTGCCGATCTTGCGGCTCTCGTCGAGCATCGCCTGGTACATCGTCTCCGGGATCATCAGGCCGCCGAGGGGCAGGTAGGCCGAGGTCAGGGCCTTGGCGAAGGAGATCGTGTCGGGCCTGATGCCGAGCTTTTCCGAGCCGAACGGCGTGCCGAGGCGGCCGAAGCCGGTGATCACCTCGTCGGCGATGAACAGGACGTCGTAGCGGTCGAGCACCGCCTGGATCTTCTCGAAGTAAGTGGCCGGCGGCAGGATGACGCCGCCGGCTCCCATCACCGGCTCGGCGATGAAGGCGGCGACGGTCTCCGGGCCTTCGGCGAGGATCTTGTCCTCGAGGTCCTGCGCCATCCGGGTTGCGAACTCCTCCTCGCTCTCGCCCGCCAAGGCGAAGCGGTAATGGTGCGGGCAGGAGGTGTGCAGGATGTTGGCGATCGGCAGGTCGAAATCGGCATGGTTCGCCGGCAGTCCGGTCAGCGAGGCGGAGGCAACCGTGACGCCGTGATAGCCGCGCAGCCGCGAGATGATCTTCTTCTTCTTCGGACGTCCAAGGGCGTTGTTCATGTACCAGACGAGCTTGACCTGGCTGTCGTTCGCCTCGGAACCGGACGAGGTGAAGAAGACCTTCGACACCGGCATCGGCGCGAGCTCCTTCAGCTTCTCCGCAAGCTCGATCGCCGGATCGTGGCTGCGGGCCGAGAAGAGATGCGCGAAGGGCAGCTTCAGCATCTGCTCGCGCGCCGCCTCGACGAGCTCCCGGTTCGAGTAGCCGAGCGCCGTGCACCAGAGGCCCGACATGCCCTCGATGTAGCCCTTGCCCTCGCTGTCGTAGACGAAGACGCCCTCGCCGCGCTCGAGGATCAGCGGCCCGGTCTCGCGGAAGGCGGCGAGCTGGGTGTAGGGGTGGATCAGGGTCTCGACGTCGCGAGTCGCGAGATTCGACAGCACGGGGGTCCTCCAAATCGCTCTTCGGGGATGTGTTTTCGGCGCGGGACACTAACGGGAAGGCGGCGCGCAGGGTAGGGCCGCGCTGCCCCGTCATTGACGCACGGGCGGGCGAGCCACATTTTGGGGCTTCATCCGAGGAGAGGAGGGGAACGGTCGCGCTCCGGGCGACGGTCGCCTCCGCTAGGGAATCGTGCTGGAACTCGTCGTCGCCTTCGTTCTCATCGCCCTCAACGGGCTGTTTTCCCTGTCCGAACTCGCCCTCGTCTCCGCCCGCCGCATCCGCCTGAAGACCATGGCCGAGCAGGGCCGCGCCGGCGCCGCCGCCGCCCTGGCGCTCTCCGAGGACCCGGGCCGGTTCCTGTCGACGGTCCAGATCGGCATCACCCTCGTCGGCATCCTCGCCGGCGCCTTCTCCGGGGCCGCCCTCGGCGAGCGGCTCGGGACCTTCCTTGCGGAGGCCGGCTTTCCGCCGCGGGCGGCGCAGCCGGTCGGCTACGGCCTCGTCATCGGCCTCATCACCTATTGCTCGGTCGTCATCGGCGAACTCGTGCCGAAGCACCTCGCGCTGCGCAATCCGGAGGCGATCGCCTGCGCCGTCGCACCCCTGATGGCGAAGGTGTCGCGGATCGGCACGCCCATCGTCGCCCTTCTCGACGCCTCGACCCGGCTGTTGTTCCGGCTCTTCGGCGCCTCCCTCGATTCGGAGACGCACGTCACCGAGGAGGAGGTGAAGACCATCGTCGCCGAGGCGGAGGCCTCGGGCGCGATCGAGACGGACGAGCGCAACCTGATCGCCGGCGTCCTGCGCCTCGGCGACCGCGCCGTGCGCGGCGTCATGACCCCGCGCACGGACGTCGACTGGATCGACCTTGAGGACGACCCGGACGACATCCGCCGCATCCTCGTGACGACGACGCATTCGCGCCTGCCGGTCGGCGAGGGTACGCCCGACAACATGCTCGGCATCGTCGCGATCCGCGACTTCGTCCCGGCGCTGCTCCGCGGCGAGCCCCTCGACATCCGGGCGCGGCTGCGCCAGGCGCCGGTTCTGCCGGATACGGTCGACGCCCTCGACGCCCTCCATGTCCTGCGCCGGGCCGAGGTGCCGATGGCCCTCGTCCACGACGAATACGGCCATTTCGACGGCCTCCTGACCCCCGCCGACATCCTCGACGCCATCGCCGGCGCCTTCCGCTCGGACGAGGTCGCGGGCGAGGGGCCGGAGGCGGTGCAGCGCGAGGACGGCTCCTGGCTCATCGCCGGCTGGATGCCCGCCGACGAGCTGGCCGAGATCCTCGGCCTCTCGCTGCCGGGCCGCCGCAGCTACGAGACCGTCGCCGGCCTCGTCATCGGCGAGTTGCAGCACCTGCCGAATGTCGGCGAGACGGTCGAGGCGCTCGGCTGGCGCTTCGAGGTCGTCGACATGGACGGCCGCCGCGTCGACAAGGTCCTGGTCAGCCGCATCCCGGCGGAGACGGAGCCGCGGGCGGGGCTGGCGGTGTAGGCGCGTTCCGCGGAGCGGGTGGAATCACCCCAACCCTCGTACGAATCCATCCTTGTCGACCCATCGCCGCCTTGTCATCCCGGGGCCGCGAAGGTCGACCCCGGCGCCGGCGCCGCGAACCGGCAGCCGAGCGCTTCGAGCATTCCCGCCACCGCGACCGCCGTGCGGTCCTCGCCCTTCGCGGCGACGATCTGCACGCCGGCGGGGAGGCCCTGCGCGTCGCGGCCGACCGGGGCGACGGCGGCGGGCAGGTCCGCGACCGTGGCGAGGCAGGCCCAGACGAGGAAGTCGAGATAGGGCCGCTCGGTGCCGTCGACGCGGAGGGTCCGCGCGTGCACGTCGGGCCGATGGTCGTGCGGGATCGCGGTCACGGGCGCCGGCGGGCAGAGGATGACGTCGAAGCGCTGAAAGAAGCGGGCGAAGGCCGCTTCGAGGCGCTGCTTGCGCGCCTTCACCTGCTGGTAGAGCCCCGGCGTCATGCGGGCGCCGCGCGCCTGCAGCGCCCGGTGCGAGAGATCGCCGGCCTTGAAGGAGGAGGCACCCTGCTGCAGCCGGATGCGCACCTTCGGCGGCAGCGAATGGGCGACGATGGCGTGGTTGAGGAGCGCAAACGTCTCGAACGCGTCCTCAAAGCGCAGGGCTGGCCGCGCCGCCTCGTCGACGAGGGCCCCTTCGCCGGAAAGGAGCGTCGCCGCCCAGCGCACGGCCGCCTTCACCTCCGCGGCGACCGGCCCGAACGGGTCGTCGAGCCAGAGCGCGACGCGAAGGCCCGCGGGCGAGGTCCGGCGCGGCGGCGCGAGGGCCGGCCCCGCCCCGGCGAGGACGTTGAGCACGAGGTCGAGATCCGCCGCCGAACGGGCGAGGGGCCCCGCCACGACGAGGTCGGGGTTGCGGGCCGTGCGCCGCTCGAGGACCGGCGGCACGTGGCCGAAGAGGGGAACGAGGTTCCAGGTCGTCTTCAGGCCGAACAGGCCGCAGGCATGGGCCGGCCAGCGGATCGAGCTGCCGAGATCGGAGCCGAGCTCGAAGGCGCTCATCCCGCTCGCCACCGCCGCCGCGGCGCCCCCCGACGAGCCGCCGGGCGTGCGGGCGAGGTCGAACGGGTTGTTGGTGACGCCGTAGATCGCGTTGTAGGTCTGAAAATCGGCGACGAAGGCCGGGACGTTCGACTTGCCGAGGATCACCGCCCCCGCCGCCCGCAGCCGCGCCACCGCCGCCGCGTCGGCATCGGGCACCCGGTCCCGGTAGAGATTCGCCCCGGCGGTCGAGCGGATTCCCGCGACGTCGAAGGAATCCTTGATCGTGATCGGCAGCCCTTCGAGGGGCCGCGCCTCGCCCGCCCTCAGCCGCCGGTCCGATTCGGCCGCCGCCTGGCGCGCGCGATCGGCGTCGACCGCCACCACGGCGTTGACCGCCGGGTTGACCGCCTCGATCCGTCGCAGCGTCGTCTGCAAGAGGTCCGATGCCGAGACTTCGCGGCGGGACAGGCGCTCGCGCAGAGCGCTGGCGGAGGAGGCGAGGAGATCCATGCGCGGCTTCTAGCGCATCGGCGGGCGCGGGCTAGAGTCTAACTCATAAATCGAAAACAGCCCCAATTCCCTTATCCCGAGAGCTTGTGAATCGTTCCGATGAGAGGCGCGCCTTCGCCTCTCCCCGCGAGCGGGGAGAGGGTTCGGCCGTCGGCCGAACAAGCGGAGCGAAGCGAAGCGAGGGTGAGGGGGCGGTGCCGGAAGAGGCGCTCGCCCCAAACCGCCGCGCTTCCTTCGTCACAGCCCCCTCACCCTCGCCTGCTTCGCAGGCTTGCCGCCTTCGGCGGCCCTCTCCCCGCAAGCGGGGAGAGGCGGGCCCGCGCCTTTCGGCGAAAGATTCACACACTCTAGAACCCATGAACACCGCAGTCCCCGCACCGTCGCGCGCTGTCTGTGTCGTCGCGTTTATCGATCCCTGGCTCTGCTTCGCAGCCCCGGGATGACAGAGCCGGGGATGCTTCATCTTGAACGGATTTTGCTCTAAGGAGGCCGCCCGGCGGCCGTCTCGAAGGACGATCCAGGGAACGCTGGAGGCTCCCGACGCCCGGCGTCGTGCGAAGGCGGTTCAGGAGCCTCCTCGATCATCCTTCGAGACGCCTTGGAACCGACGGTTCAGGGCTCCTCAGGATGAGGTTTTCGGGGGTGGATCGCGGCGGTCACTTCTCCCGCTTTGCCGAAAACCCGATCGCTCCAAGTCGACCGCGCGTATCGCACACCGATCGTAATGTTGCGCCGGGCGGACCGTCCGATCCGCGACAAACCGGGCTCGCCTTGCTACACCCGCCCCATGACTCTCCAAGGCATCCTCTTCGACAAGGACGGTACGCTCATCGACTTCGACGCCACCTGGGGGCCGGCGGCCTATGAGGTCATGCGGCACATGTCGGCGGGGGATGGGGCGAAGTTCGAGGCCCTCGTCGCAGTCTGCGAATACGAGCTCGAGGAGCGCCGGTTCCGGTCGTCCTCGCCCCTCCTTGCCGGGTCGTCGGCGAGCTACGGGCCTCTCTGGGCCGCCGCCCTCGGGCGGGCCGCCGGGCCGGATCTCTACCGGGAGATGGACGAGCTATTCGGCATCTTCGGCCTGAAGACCCTGGCGCCGATCGCCGAGCCCGCGGCGGTGCTGGCGGCGCTGCGCGAGATGGGCCTGACGCTCGGCATCGCCACGAACGACTCGGAAGCCGCGGCGCGCGAGCAGGCCGAGGCGCTCGGGCTGACGCCGCACCTCGCCTATGTTGCCGGCTACGACACCGGCTTCGGGCCGAAGCCCGGCCCCGGCATGGTCGAGGGCTTCGCCGCCGCCGCCGGGCTCGCTCCTGCCGCCATCGCCCTCGTCGGCGATTCCCTGCACGACCTGCACTGCGCCCGCGCCGCCGGGGCCGTCGCCGTGGCCGTGCTGTCGGGGCCCTTCCGGGAGGCGGCCCGCGACAGCCTGACGCCGCACGCGGACCACGTCATCGGCTCGATCGCCGAACTGCCCGCCCTGGTCACGGCTCTGCGGGGCGCGCCGCCCTAGTCCGGCGCTCAGCGCCGGAACGGGCTCCTTCTCTCCGCGTCGGCGCGGGCCTCCTCGCGCCACAGCAGCGCGATGCGCTCGAGCTCCGAAAGATCGCGCGGGTCGAGGGCGCCGAGGGTGCGGGCGACATAGGCCCTTTGGACGGCGAGGCCCCGCTCGAGGAGCATGCGGCCCCTGGGCGTGAGGTGGAGAGCGTTGGAGCGCCGGTCGCCTGGGATGGCGCGGCGCTCGACGAGTTCCGCCTCGACCATGCGGTCGATAAGTCCGGAGATGTTTCCTTTCGTCACGTAAAGACGCGCCGCAAGGTCCTGTTGCCGCAAGCCTTCTTCTTCCGAGAGGGTCGAGAGCAGGTCGAATTGCGCGAGCGACACGCCGATGGCCTTCATCTCCGCGGCGACGGCGCCCGAGGCGCGGCGATGGAGACGGGCAAAGCGGAACCAGATCCGCAACGGGTCGACGGCGGTGGCGGCACGCAGAACGGGGGCGGAGGTCACGAGAGGGCTCCGGTCGGCCCGAGAAAGTTTACGGCGAAACGATCCCGAGGGCCATCGGCCGGGGTGCCTATCCTGTGAGCAGCCTTCCTTTGGGGCAAAAACGACCGATCAGGTCAAGGCGGCGACGGCGCCCCGCGCGTCGATCGTGCACGTCACGCGGGCCTGCCGCACCTCGAAGCCGTCCCGGAGCGGGTAGATCACGCGCGCCTCGATCGGCACGGCGAGCCCGCCGGCGGCGCGTTCGGGCCGCCCGGCGCCGACCGCTTCGACCGCGCTCGCGCCATAGGCGGCCGCGGCCCGGGACAGGCCGGCCCTGCAGGTGGCGACCGCCCGGACCGGCACCTCCCCGCGGGGCGTCAGGTGGTGGCCGAGGCCTTGCAGGGCCTCGCGCGTGCCACGGAAGAGACCGCGGCGGGGCAGCACGAGCTGAAACCCGTCCGCGCCGCCGGCGGGCGCCAAGAGGCGCGGCAAGGCGACGGAGGCCGTCGCTCCAAACGCGATCGGTAGCGCCGCGGCGGCGACGGCGGATGGCGTTCCGGCCGGCGCCGCGGCGTTGCCGCGGGGCGCGGCTTGGCCCGACGAGGTCGTGCTGGACGCGGCGGCGGGAGCGGCGCCGACCGCGGCGGAGGCTGACGGCGCCGCGCTCGGCGCTCCGCTGGCCGCTCCGGCCGTTGCGCCCGCTGCGGTGCCGGCGACGCCCCTCGCGGCGCCGGACGCACGACCCACCGCCGCCCCGACCGCCGCGCTCCCGCTCCCGACCGCATGACCGACCGCGCCCGTCGCGCCGCCGACCGCTCTGCCCACGGCGCCGCTTGCGCTGCCGACCGCGGCGCCGGCTGCGCCGACCGCGCCACCGACGCCCCCACCGACGGTGCCGCCAACCGCCTTTCCGGCAGAGCCGACCGCGTTGCCGACGCCGCCGACGGCATTCCCGACCGCGCCCCCGCCCGCGCCGACGGCGCCTCCGACCGCTCCGCCGGCCGCGCCGACGGCGCCTCCGATCGCTCCGCGGCCCGCACCCATGGCGCCGCCGACAGCGCCGCCGAGACCTCCGCTCCCGCGGCCGCCGAGGCCGAGGGCGAATCCCGTCGCGGGGGCGAGGACGGCGAGCGTGGCGACGGTCACAAGAAAAACGCGCATGGAATCCTCGATGCTTCGGCCGACGCCGGCCGCCGATCGTCGATCGAAAGGGTCCTCACGGCTGGCCCGTGGGCCGCAGGCTCGGCGGCAGGTCGATGGCGTCGGCGCGGAAATCGAGCCGGCGCGGGGATTGTCCAAGCCGCGGCGTCGCCGCCATGCCCGAAGCGACCCGCGCCAGATCGAGGGGCTCGCCGGCCGGCTCCGGAGACGGCCTTGCAATCCGACCGGCCTGGCGGGCCGGGGGAATCCCATTCGGCCGGGTCTGCGGCGACGGCACGGCCTCGCCCACAGCCCTCGGGCGCACCGGCCGCGCGGCTGTCGGCGGGCGCCCGGGGGAGCCGGCCGTATCCGCCGGCCCGGCCACAGGGGCGGGGCGGGGCGACGTCGCGCGACGCACCGGCGGCGGACCCAGCGTGGCCGTTCGGGCGGACCTTTCGTCGGCCGGCGCTGCCGCGGTCGCCGGCGGGGGCATCGCCTTTGCGGCTGTTCCGGGCGCGACGGCGAGGAGCCAATCCGGCACCGCGCTCGCGACGACCGGGGCATGGGAAGGGGCGGCGGGAAGGACGACGGGTGCGTCGGGAACGGCGACGGCCAGGGCATCCGACGAGCGGGAGAATGCGGGCTCGATGAGGCTGGGCGAAGGCAGGGCGACGGCCGCCTCCGGCACCAGGGCGGTCGTGCGCGCGAGGCGTGCAACCCCGTCGGCCCCGCTCTCCGCGGGCAGGGGCAGGATCGGTCCGGTGTCCGGAACATTCACGACGAGGATAGGGCCCCCAGACGCGCCGGAGATCCCCGGGGAGGCGGCCTGCGCGGTGCCTGAGCCAAGTTCCTCAAGCGCCGGGAAAGACAAGGTAATCTCAGGAACGCTGACGATGAGCGCAGAGACTTCGGAGGGCGGCAGCGGCGCCGCCGGCTGCTCGGCTGCAGCGACCGATGAATTCGTTTCGCTAAGCCCCGGCAGAGAAACGACGAATTTCTGAATTGAGACGGCCGGGGCGGGGGTCTCCGTCGTCCCGGCTCCTGCGGCGGATGAAGACAGTTCGACAACCTTCGGAAAAGACACGGCGATGTCCGGAACGGACACGATCGGCTCGGGCGGCGTCATCCCGGCGCTCGCGGTCGGCGGAAGGGGCGGGAGGGCTGCGGAGGAGGGCGGTGCCGAGCGGCACCTCCGGGTCCCGCCCGACGATGTCCGGCTGCCCGTGCTCTTGCCCGGCGGCGGTGACGATCGGGTCGGTTGGCGGGGCCGGGAACGGATCGTGCTCTGCTTCCGTAGCCGGGGCGATGTCCGATTCGACGTCCGCGGTCGGGAGGCCGTCGAGAACCCGGCTCGCCTCCCGCGTCCCGCGCTGTGCCGTCTCTGCCGCCTGCTGGTCGAGGTCGGAGAGGTAGACAAGGCCGAGCGCTGCCGCCAGCACGGTGCCGAGGAAGAGCCCCAGCGCCAGGAAAATCGGCAATAGCTGTCCGCGCTTCATCCGTGCCCTCTCTGGCAGGCCGCCCAGGCCCGATTGTAAAAATGGAAAAGCATTTTCCCATACGTGGGTCAAAAAATTAACGACCGCCTTTTTGACGAACGATCCGCAAAAAGGGGAAGGACCGTTCGCCGCGGCCGGCCCAACACCGGACCCGGCGCGGCCGCCCCTTGGCGTCGCCGGAGCTTGCCGCCTATGCTTCCCGCCGGCGAAGCCCGCGAAGCGGCTGGCCGCAAGGGGAGGGATGCGCATGCTCGGCCTGATGCAGGATTGGCCGCTTCTGATCCATCGGGTGATCGATCATGCGGCGACCCAGCATGCGGGCCGGCCGATCCTGTCGCGCTCGGTCGAGGGCCCGCTTCACCGCACGACCTACGCCGAGATCCGCCGCCGCGCCCGCAAAGTCGCCAAGCGCCTCGCGCGGGACGGCGTCGGCCTCGGCGACCGGGTCGCGACGCTCGCCTGGAACACCTGGCGGCACCTCGAGGCCTGGTACGGCATCACCGGGATCGGCGCGATCTACCACACCGTCAACCCGCGGCTGTTCGAGGAGCAGCTCGTCTACATCATGAACCACGCGGGCGACCGCGTGCTGATGCTCGACCTGACCTTCGTCCCGCTCGTCGAGAAGCTGGCGCCGCGCCTGCCGGCGATCGAACGCTACATCGTCCTCACCGATGCCGCGCACATGCCGGAGACGACGCTCCGCAACGCCGTGGCTTACGAGGAATGGCTCGCCGAGGCGGACGAGGATTTCGCCTGGGCGAGCTTCGACGAGAACACCGCCGCCGGCATGTGCTACACCTCGGGCACGACCGGCGACCCGAAGGGCGTGCTCTATTCGCATCGCTCGAACGTTCTGCACGCGCTCGCGGCGAGCAATCCCGACTTCCTCGGCCTGTCCTCCCGCGACGTCGTCATGCCGGTCGTGCCGCTCTTCCATGCCAATGGCTGGGCGCTCGCCTTCGCGGCGCCGATGGCGGGCGCCGGTCTCGTCATGCCCGGCGCGAAGCTCGACGGCGCCTCCGTGCACGAGCTCCTCGAGGAGGGCCGCGTCACCTGCACCGCGGCCGTCCCGACGGTTTGGCTCGGCCTCCTGCAGCATCTCGACGCCACCGGCGGCAAGCTCTCGACCCTGCGCCGCGTCGTCGTCGGCGGCTCGGCCTGCCCGCGGGCGATGACGGTCGCCTTCGAGACCCGCTATGGCGTCACGGTCAGCCATGCCTGGGGCATGACGGAGATGAGCCCGCTCGGCTCGTTCTGCTCGATCAAGCCGGATTACGGCGACATCTCCGGCGACGACCTCTTCGATCTCAAGACCAAGCAGGGCCATCCGCCCTTTACCGTCGAGTTCCGCATCACGGACGACGAGGGTCGCGACCTGCCCTGGGACGGCAAGACCTTCGGTCGCCTGAAGGTGCGCGGGCCGGCGATCGCCAAGGCCTATTACGGCCGCGACGACAACGCCCTCGACGAGCAGGGCTATTTCGACACGGGCGACGTCGCCACGATCGATCCCTACGGCATGATGCAGATCACCGACCGCTCGAAGGACGTGATCAAGTCCGGCGGCGAGTGGATCTCCTCGATCGCGCTCGAAAACCTCGCCGTCGGTCATCCCGACGTCGCGGAGGCGGCGGTGATCGGCATCGCGCATCCGAAATGGGACGAGCGCCCGCTCCTCGTCGTGGTGCCAAAGGAAGGGCGCCGGCCGACGAAGGACGACCTCCTCGATTTCATGAAGGGCCGCATCGCGACCTGGTGGATGCCGGACGACGTCGTCCTCGTCGAGGCGATCCCGCATACCGCGACCGGCAAGATCCAGAAGACCACCCTCCGCGACATGTTCCGCGACTATCGCCTGCCGACGGCGTAAGGGGCGCGATGGCCCTGGCCGCTTAAGAAGGAACGACGCCCATGGTCGACGCCTCCACCCTTGCGACCTTCGTCGTCGTGGTCGTCGGGCTGTTCCTGGTGCCCGGCCCGGCGGTGCTCATCACGACGACGCGGGCGATTCAGGGCGGCCGGCGCACGGGGATCATGACCGGCCTTGGCATCGCCGCGGGCGATCTCGTGCACACGGCGGCCGCCGCGGTCGGCCTCTCCGCGCTGATCGCGGCGTCGGCCTCCGCCTTCTTCTTCGTGAAGATCGCCGGGGTCGTCTATCTCGCCTGGCTCGGACTGCGTGCGATCCTGGAGCGGCCCGCCGCGACGAGCGTCGCGCCGGCGCCGCCGCTGCCCGCCCGCACCGCCTTCCTGCAGGGGCTTTTCTCGGAGGTCCTGAACCCGAAGACGGCGATGTTCTTCCTCGCCTTCCTGCCGCAATTCGTCCGGCCGGAGAACGGCGCGCCCCTGGCCCAGTTTACGCTTCTCGGCCTCATTTTCGTCGGCCTGAGCGCCCTTTACACGACCGCGCTCGCCTGCGCGGCCGCGCCCATCGCGCGGCTGCTCGCGCGCCATTCGGGCGTCGGCCGCTGGCAAGGCAAGATCGTCGGCGGCATCTACCTCGCCCTCGCCGCAAGGCTCGCCGCGCAGACCCGCTGAGAATTGGGATGCGACCCGCACTCCGCAGGCCGCCGTGAGGTGACGCCGGGCGGGGGACCTGATATCCGCTCTCTCCCCATTCGAGCCCGACCCGGACGCGCGATGCGCCGCCTGATCATCGAAGAGCCCGTCTCCCGCCCGGCCCGGTGGTCGCCGTTCGTCGCCTGGTTTGCCGGGGCGGTGACGGCGATGGCGGTGCTGCTGGTCCGTTTCCAGCGGGTGGATTACCCGGCCGGCTTCACGGTTATGGGGATCGGGCTTCTGCTGGCGCTCGTCGCCGTGCTCCTCTCCGGGCTCGCCTTCCTGCGCATCTGGCAGGAGGGCCGCCGGGGGCTCGGCAGCGCCGTCCGCGGCCTCGTCGTGGCGATGCTGGTCCTCGCCTATCCGGGCTGGTTCGCGGTCAAGGGCGTGACGTTGCCGAAGATCAACGACATCACCACCGATCCCGACAATCCGCCTGCCTTCTCGCGCTCCCGCGCCGCGCTCGACGCCCGCGGCGGGCGAGTGCCGCCGGACGTGCCGCCGGAGGTGCGCGAGGCGCAGCGCGAGGCCTACCAGCAGATTGCGCCGCTCACCCTCGACGTGCCGCCCGACGACGCCTTCGACCTCGTGCGCAAGGCGGCCCAGAACCGCGGCTGGCAGATCGTCGAGGCGGTGAAGCCCGGCGGCCGCTTCGGCCTCGGCCGCATCGAGGCGGTCGACCGCACCTTCCTGTTGCGTCTGCCGGACGACATTACCGTCCGCATCCGCCCCCGCGCCGACGGCACCCGCGTCGACATCCGCTCCGCCTCGCGCATCGGCACGCACGATTTCGGCGCCAACGCCGCCCGCATCCGCGCCTTCCTCGACGAACTCTCGAACCTCGCCATCAACGCGGCGTAGGGGACTATTCGCCCTCCCGTTGCGGCTAGCCGAAGGGCGCGGCATCGCCTCGCCCCGCTTGCGGGGAGAGGGCCGCCGGAGGCGGCGAGCCTGCGCAGCAGGCGATGGTGAGGGGGCGGTGACCAAGAAGGCGCCGCGGCACGGCAAGGCGGCTCTTTCTGCGCCGCCCCCTCACCCCCGCTTCGCTTCGCTCCGCTCGTTCGGCCAAAAGGCCGAACCCTCTCCCCGCAAGCGGGGAGAGGTGAGACCGCGACTTTTCTGCGAGATTTGCGAATCCTCCAGCCTAGTCGCCCGAGCCGTCGCAATCGCCGCCGCCGCTGTCGCCGCCGTCCGAGCTCCCGGCACCGCCCGCATGTTCCTGGCCCGCAAGGGAGGGCTCGCCCGTTCTCGGTCGGCTGCGGCGGAGCAGCAGAAAGGCCAGCGTCGCGCTGCACGCGAGGATCAGCACGAGGAGCGATCCGGCGGGAAACGGCGTCACGAAACGTTAAGGTCGATCATCGCCGGGACGTGGTCCGACGGCTTGTCCCAGCTTCGCGTCTCCTTGCGGATCGCCGCGGAGCGGAGGCGGTCGGCGGCCTGCGGCGAGAGCAGAAGATGGTCGATGCGGATGCCGTTGTTGCGTTGGAAAGCGCCGGCCTGATAGTCCCAGAACGTGTAGAGGCCGGCGCCGTCGTTGCAGGCGCGGACGGCGTCGGTGAGGCCGAGATTGATCAGCCGGCGGAACTGCGCCCGGCTCTCCGGCTGGAAGAGGGCATCGCCGGCCCAGGCGGCGGGATCGGCGGCGTCGCCCGGCTCGGGGATGACGTTGTAGTCGCCGGCGAGCACAAGCGGCTCCTCCAGGCGCAGGAGATCGCGCGCGTGGGCGCGCAGACGGTCGAGCCAGGCGAGCTTGTAGCCGAATTTCGGCGTCGCGACGGGATTGCCGTTCGGCAGGTAGATCGAGGCGACGCGGACGATCCCGCTCGGCGCCGGCACCGCCGCCTCGATGTAGCGGGCGTGATCGTCGGCCTCGTCGCCGGGCAGGCCGCGGCGGACGTCCTCGAGGGGTCGCTTCGACAGGATGGCGACGCCGTTATAGGCCTTCTGGCCGAGCGTCGCGACGTTGTAGCCCGCCGCCTCGACCTCGGCGCGGGGAAAGGCGTCGTCGACGCATTTCAGCTCCTGCAGGCAGACGACGTCCGGATCGGCGCTCTTCAGGAAGGTCAGGAGGTGCTCGAGGCGCTGCTTGATCGAGTTCACGTTCCAGGTGGCGATCCGCATCCGCTTCCCTTTTGCATCGGGCCGGCTCCGTCATCGGACGTCCGCCGGCCCTTGGCAAGACCGGCGGCACGGCGCGGCCCGGCGCGGCTGCCGTAGCGTTCAAAACCCCGTGCCGCAATTGCGCGAAGGCGGCGCACGGTGCAACCTGCCAAGCGCTGGAGCATTATTCCTGCACGTCTTCGCCGAGGAGAGATTCCATGCGCAGCACTGCGGCTACCCTCGTCATGGCGGGCGCGCTTCTCGTCTCCGCTGCCGCATTCGCCCAATCCGGTTCATCCTCGTCCGGCACTGGCGGCGCGTCGTCCGGCACGGGCGCGACCTCGGCCGGGACGGCCTCGCCGTCTCCCGGCACCCCGTCGCCGACCGGCTCGGCGGCGGCGCCATTGCCCTCGTCGTCGAGCCGCTCGACCTCGACCTCGGCCAATCCGGGCGCACTGACGCCGCCGATTCCGAGTCCCGGCACCGAGGGGAGCTCCGGGCGCGCCGCGAAGGCGCAGGCCCCCTCCGTCGATCCGCGCAAGCGCGACGAGGACCTGAAACGGCGGAGCGATGCGATGGACCGGCGCATCACCCGCGGCATCTGTATCGGGTGCTGACATTGCTTCAGTCGGTCGGCGGGTTTATTAACCGGTGACAATGCTTACGCTTCGGATCCGCGCCATCCTGCGGGCTCCTTGAGAAGGGCGGACGGCCATGGGGGCGGATCGTTCGGGCGCTCCGAAGCGCGTGATCGTGGCGGCGGGCAGCGTCGCCACCGCCGCCACCCTCGCCGAGGAGATCGCCGGCAGCGGGTGCGATGTGGTCGGGACGTTCACTGACAGCCGCGTCGCGCTTGGCGCCGTCGACCGCAATCGGCCGGACGTGGCGGTCGTCGACGCGCTCATGACGGACACCGCGGCGCTGCGCCTCGCCGCCACCCTGCGCCAGCGCGGAGTCGAGATCGTCTACTTCGCGGATTACGATCGGGACGACACCCTGGACGGCGGCTTGGCCGCGCCGGGGGCCGATCGCGCCGCCGCCCTGCGCGCCCTGATCAGGCGCATCGGCGGGCATTGAAGGACGAACGCCCGGCGAAGGCCGGGCGCGCCGCCTCAGCTCACTTGTGGTCCTCGTTCATCGTCCGGGTGCGCAGATTGTAGGTCTGGCGCAGGCTCGGAGGATTGGCATCGTTCGCGTAGGAGCGCTCGATCTGCGCCTTGCTGTCGCCCGGGAAGAGCACGAAGCGGCCGATCCCCGACTGATCCGTCACGTAGCGGGTCTCGTGCGACGTCGTGATCTGGTGCGTGCGCTTCGTCGAGCCGGCGTCGGCCGAGGCCGCGAAACCGAGAGCGAGAGAAGCCGAAAGCGCCATCGTTCCTGCGATCTTCAACATCGGTCGTTCCTCCTGTCGCCCCTTCGCGGGCGGGCCGCTCGGAGCGGCGTCCTGAAGGCAACGCAGGGTTGGCCGGCGCGTTCCGCCGCGAATCCGAGATCTAGGCCGCGGCGCGGTCGAGGCTGTCGCGGCTCTCGGAGTCGAGGAGGAGGCTTGCCGCGGCGACGAGGTCGCGCACCTGCTCGGGCGAGGTGGCGCTGGCGATCGGGGCGGCAATCGCGGGCCGGCCGGCAAGCCAGGCGAGCGCTGCCTGGGCCGGGGTCGCGCCCTGCCGCGCGGCCGCCTCGTCGAGGGCCGAGAGGATGCGCAGCCCCCGCGCGGTAAGGTAGGGGCCGATGCGACCCCCGCGCACGCTCTTGCCGAGATCGGCCTCGGACCGGTACTTGCCGGTCAGAAAGCCGTTGGCGAGGCCGTAGTAGGGGATCACGCCAATGCCCTCCGCGACGCAGAGGGCGGCAAGGTCCTGCTCGTATTCGGCACGGTCGTAGAGGTTGTAGTGCGGCTGCAAGCTCTCGTAGCGCGGCAGGCCGGTGCGGGCGGCGATGGCGAGCGCCTCCTTCAGGCGGGCGCCGCTGAAGTTCGAGGCGCCGATCGCGCGCACCTTGCCGGCCCGGATGAGGTCCGCGTAGGCGGCGAGCGTTTCTTCCTGCGGCGTCGCCGCATCGTCCCGGTGCGACTGGTAGAGTTCGATGCGGTCGGTCTGCAGACGGCGCAGGGAATCCTCGACGGCGCGGCGGATGTAGTCGGGCTTGAGGCCCTTGCGGTCGGGCGCCATCTCGGCGCCGACCTTGGTCGCCAGGACGATGCCGTCGCGGTTGCCGCGGGCCTTCATCCAGCGCCCGATGATGGTCTCCGATTCTCCGCCCCGATGGCCCGGCACCCAGGTCGAATACACGTCGGCGGTGTCGATGAAGGTCAGCCCGCCCTCGAAAGCCGCGTCGAGCACGGCGAAGGAAGCCTCCTCGTCGATCGTCCAGCCGAACACGTTCGTGCCAAGGCAGATCGGCGGCACGCTCAGGCCGGAGCCGCCAAGGTTTCGCATCCGCATCCAAATCCTCCCGCGCCAGACCGCAGGCTCGCCTTCTAGCCGGGATCGCGGCGGAGAGACAGGCCTTCCGTGCGGCCGCCGAAACCGATGGGAGGGGGAGGGGGACTGCGCCGGTCAGGCCCGGACGAGGGTCAGGAAGGTCGCCTGCCGGGCAGCCTCGTCCTTGAAGGCTTCGGTGAAGTGGGTGGTGACGGTCGAGGAACCGGCCTTGAGGACGCCGCGCATCGACATGCACATGTGCTCCGCCTCGATCATCACCGCGACGCCGCGGGGCTTCAGGATGCCCTGGATGGCCTCGGCAATCTGGGCGGTCAGCGCCTCCTGGGTTTGCAGGCGGCGGGCGAAGACGTCGACCAGGCGGGCGAGCTTCGAGAGGCCGACGACGCCCTTCGCCGGCAGATAGGCGATGTGGGCCTTGCCGATAAACGGCACCATGTGGTGCTCGCAATGGGAGGAAAAGGGGATGTCGCGCACGAGGATGCTGTCGCCGTAGCCTTCGACCTCCTCGAAGACCCGGTCGAGGATCGCGACCGGGTCCTTGCCGTAGCCGGAATAGAATTCGCGGAAGGCTTTCACCACCCGCGCCGGAGTTTCGCGCAGGCCCTCGCGGTCGGGATCGTCGCCCACCCAGCGCAGGAGCAGCCGCACGGCGGCTTCGGCTTCCTCGCGGCTCGGGCGATGGCTGTCCGCGGCCCTCAGGGCCGGAGTAAAGGAAGCGTCCATGTCAGCCGCGCGATCAGGCGGCGAGGCCGAGGCGATCGGCGGTCTCGCCCCGATAGATGCAACCTTCCGTCGAGCCGGGAAAGCCGCGCTTCAGCTCGATCTCCTCGAGATTGGGGAAGCGGGCGCGGAACAGCCGCCAGAGATATTTCGTGACGTTTTCGAGGGAGGCGATACCGACTTCCGGGCGCTCGTCGAGGTTCGAGTGGTCGAGGCCCGGCCGGTGATGGTCGCCCTTTACCTCGGCGATGAAGTTCTCGACCTCGTACAGATTCACCGGCCAACCGAATTCCGGATCGAGATTGCCGCCGAAAGTCAGCTTGGCCACGAACGTATGGCCATGCAACCTGGAATAGGGAGGCACGGAGTGGGCAGCCTCGAACGAGAACTCGCAGTACGTTTTCATAATGGAACCGCCCTCGAAAACCGGTTACTGGAGACAGTGAATCATGAATGATTTACCAGCTACTGGGAAAAAAGTAAGGTGAGAGGCCGAACCGTGCGGCGCCTGCTCGATCTTCCGTAAAGCCACCCAATAACTTAATTTCGCTCAGCCGGCCAAAGGTTCCTCCGGCGAAAAGGGTTCTGCCGTCATGGGACGCATTCTGTCCATCCTCGCCGCCGCCTTCCTGTCGCTCGTCTGCCTGAATCCGGTGGGAGCGCAGACACTTGCCGCCCCGAAGGGCGATCCGATCCTGGAAATCGGCGGCAAGATCGGGGTCACCAATGCCCCCGGCAAAGCCGTCTTCGACCGGGAAACCCTCGAGTTCGTCGGGCTCGAGACCATCAAGACCACGACCCCCTGGCATTCCGGTCAGGTGACGTTCGAGGGCGTTCCGTTAGACAAATTGATGAGGCTCGTCGGCGCCACCGGCAAGACCGTCCGCGTCGTCGCCCTCAACGACTACGCCGCGACCGTCCCGATCGACGATTTCGCGAAGTTCAACGTGATCCTGGCGATGAAGCGTGACGGCCAGTACATGCCGGTCCGGGACAAGGGCCCGCTTTTCGTGATCTACCCCTACGACAGCAGCCCCGAGCTCAAGTCGCAGGTCTATTACGCGCGGTCGGTGTGGCAGGTGAAGAGTCTGGAGGTCCTGGACTAGGCTTTGGGTGTCGCGGACCGGAGGGGCGGTCATCGTCCGGATGCTGACATATCGGTTGCGGAAGCTGCGGAAGCGGTTCGGCGTCCGGCGGGTCCTGGCCGCCATGGCGATCCTCTTCACCGGCGCCGCGATCTACACCTCGCTCCTGTTCGAGCAGCGCCAGGACGCGCTCAGCCGCGCCTCGCGCTACGACCTTTCCTGGACCGCGGCGCAGACGGCGAACGAACTGTCCCGCCTCGGGCAGGCGGTGGCGATCTACGCCCAGCGCAACGGGCTTGCGACGATGCGCGACGTCGAGTTGCGGTACGAACTCTTCCTCAGCCGGATCAGCCTCTTCGACAGTCCGACGTTCCGCGCCTTCGCACTGGAGGATCCGCGCAACGCGCAGATCATCACCGAGATGAGGGCGTCGGGCGACGCCCTCGGCAACCTCATCGACCACCTCGACGAGCCCGGCAACCTCGACCGGGCGACAAGGATGCTCCTCGACCTCGCCCCGAAGGCGGCGGTCCTCGCCTCGGCGGCGAACCACAGCGGCGCCTCGAAGGTCTACGAGGATTACCGCGGCCTCCTGCGCCTGCATTACATCTATTCGGCCGTGACCTTCACCCTCGTCGCGAGCGGTCTGATCCTGCTCTGGTCGCTGTCGCGCCAGAACGACCTTCTGAACCAGACGCGGGTGATCGCCGAGCGCGCCCAGGCCCAGGCCGAGAGCGGTAGCCAGGCGAAGACCGAATTCCTGGCCGCCATGAGCCACGAGATCCGCACCCCGCTGCACGGCATCCTCGGCTTCACGGATCTCATCCTCGACCGCAGCGATCTGACGCCGGACCTGCGCCGCTACGCCGAACGCATCCGCACGTCGGGCTCGGCGCTGCTTACGGTCGTCAACGACGTTCTCGACTTCTCGAAGATCGAGGCCGGCGCCGTCGATCTCAATCCGCGGCCGTTCCCCCTGAAGGCGATGATCGCGAACTGCGACTCGATCATGCGCAAGCTCGCCGAGGCGAACGGGCTGATGCTGACGGTGCGGGTCGCCGACGCCCTGCCGGGGGTCGTCGTCGGCGACGAGGCCCGCATCCGGCAGGTGCTGCTGAACCTTCTCAACAATGCCATCAAGTTCACGCCGGCGGGCAGCGTCGATCTCAATGTCGACGAGGACCGCGCCCAAGGCTCGCAGGCCCTCCGCTTCACCGTGCGGGACACCGGCGTCGGCATCCCCTTCGACAAGCAGGACCGGCTCTTCCAGCGTTTCAGCCAGGTCGATTCCTCGGCGACGCGGCAATATGGCGGCACCGGCCTCGGGCTCGCGATCTCGAAGCGCCTCGTCGAATTGATGGGCGGCACCATCGGCTTCGAGAGCACCGAGGGGCGGGGTTCGTCGTTCTGGTTCCGGGTGCCGCTCGCGGCGGCGACGGAGAGTGAATCCGAGACCCTCGAGATCCGCACGCGCAAGCCGGCGGAGGGCCGGGCGCGGGTTCTCGTCGCCGAGGACGTCGAGATCAACCAGGAGATCGCCAAGGCCGTCCTCGAAGGCTCCGGCTACGAGGTCGACATCGTCGCCGACGGGGCCGAGGCGGTCCGCGCCGCGAACGCGCGCGCCTACGACCTGATCCTGATGGACATCCAGATGCCGGGCCTCGACGGCATCGAGGCGACCCGGCGCATCCGCGACGGCGACGGTCCGAGTCAGGGCGTGCCGATCATCGCGCTCACCGCCAACGTCTACAGGGAGCAGATCGCGAAGTTTCTCGCGATGGGCATGAACGACCACCTCGGCAAGCCGTTCAAGCGGGACGAGCTTCTGCACAAGGTCGACGCCTGGCTGTCGCGCCAGCGCGCCCCGGACGAGCACGGCGTCGAGCCGCCGCCGCCGCCCGCGCCGGAGCCCGAGGCGGCGCCGGAGGCCTATCACGATCTTCTCGAGACCGTCGGCCCCGAGGTCGCGGCCCGGCTGCTGAGCCGGCTGTCCCAGATCCTCGCCGCCTTTCCCGCCCGGATCGGGACGGACGAGGAGCGGGCCGCGGCAGCGCGGGCGGCGCACTCCATCGTCTCGGCGGCGGGCCAGCTCGGCTTCGAGGACCTCTCCGACGCCTGCCGGCACCTCGAGAACGCCTATCGCGGCGGCGGCGACATGGCCGCCGCGCTGCAACGGGTCGATCAGCTTCGTCTGAACACGATGCGCCGGATCGCCGGCCTGCGCTCGGCCGCCTGAGCCCTCTAGGCGTCTTCGGCGACGGCGTTGCGTCCGGACGCCTTGAAGTCGGTCAGGGTGTACTGGCCGCTCGCGCCGGCGCCGGGCTCGTACCAGTAGGTCTCGAAGGTCCCGTCCGGGTCGTCTGTCCACTGCACGATGTGCTTTGCGCTGAGTTGAACCTCGCGCCCGTCCTGCAGACGGTGGATGCCGGGCCGCTTGGTGTAATTCACGTCGGACCAGTTCAATTCCATTGGCCGCTCCTTGCGCTGCGCCGGTCCGTCCCGCCCGTCGGACGCCGCCGCACCGCAATAGGCTATGGTGCGACGCACAAGTGTCAAGCGGGACGAGCTCCGATGAACGCCGGCGGCGGCGGCCGGCGGGCGGTGGGCCGAGGTCCGGCCCCCCGGGGCGGCCGGCGGTCGAAACGATATTCGCTCGATCCCGGTGAACTGCCTCATGTTTCCATAGACGCCCCGCGAAAATAAAAACACAGTAACAGCCGGGGGCCGTTTCGACGGGACGGGGCGAGGGATGGGCGACAAGACGACGACCGAGGTCGACTACAAGATCGGAGCGACGATACGGGCGATCCGGGTGGCGCGGGGGTTCAGCCAGGAGGCGCTGGCGGAAGCGGTCGGGCTGACGTTTCAGCAGATCCAGAAATACGAGCTCGGGCGAAACCGGGTGAGCGTCTCGCGTCTCGTCCAGATCGCGGAGACGCTCGGGATGCCGATCACCTGGTTCTTTGAAGGCGTGGCGGAGAACGGCGGCGCCGCCCCGGGGATCGACGACGACATGCGCACGCTCTTTACGACGCGCTCCGGCAACGATCTCGCCAAGGCGTTCCTGGCGATCGAGGACACGGATTCGCGCCAGATCCTGATCGACGTCGCGCGGGCTCTTTGCCGGACGCCGGTCAAGAATGCAGCGGGCCGTGGGCGCCCGAAACGCGCTTCCGCACGAGGTTGATCCGCGCCGCCGATTCGGGATCGTCCCAACCGATCTGGCGCGGAACGTCGGCGACAAGGGCGATCGCCTCGCCGAGGCCGGGCACCGCGGCCTGGCGCTCCGGCGACATGATCGTCGCAAGCTCGGTCGCGCGCGCCCACAGGCGCAGGATGAGGATGGTCTCTTCGTCCGTCAGCGGCGGGTCGAGGGGCATGGGATTCCTCATCCGGCGAGCCGGCGCTCGGCGTCGCCGCTTGTCACGAGCACGCGCATGTTGTTGCCGCGCATCTCTTGCAGGCGCGCGAGGGTGCGCCGGTCGAAGGCGGCCGTAACGGCGAGCACCTCCTCGTTACCGATTGCGCGCGGCAGGCCGAGGGGGGTGACGCGAAAATAAAGCTGCACGAGCCGTAAAAGCCAGAGCGGATTCATCTGGATGATGATGGCCTCGACGCCGTTTTCGAGACCCCATTCGACGATGCCGGACAGGAGCGCGTTAGCGACCGGCGATAGCGCCCGCCCGCGTTCCCGATGGGTCGGCTCGACGCAATAGCGCGTCCATTCCCAGATATGGGCGCCGACCGGCCGCTCGCCTTCGCAAAGTTCGGGCAGGACGTCCGAGAGCAGATGCGGCGTCAGTGTCGGCAGCATGCGCTGGTAGCCGAGCACCCGGCCGTCCTGAAGATAAAGCATGTGAAGGGCGCGGCCATCATCGAACTGATCGATCTCACGGCCGTCGGGGCGGGCAAGGTCCGTCCAGCCCTTTTCCTCGACGAAGACGCGGTGGCGCAGCCGGAAAGCCTGATCCATTGCCTCGGCGAAGAGGCGTTGATTGTCCGCCGTTACGATCTGGATCATCGGCCTCTCCCATGCTCTGGGAGGGACTGTGACTCCGCAAAAAAGGGTGCCTAGTACGGAAAGCCGTACCCAACGCTGTGTTGTGATCCAATTCATTGAAAAAGCGGCATACAGCGTTGCGGAGGAACCGCTTTTTGCCCGCAGCAGTGGAGACAATGAGATCCGGATGTACTTCTAGCTGATGACGCCGTGGCGAATAGCGGTCGCAACCGCGTGAACCTTTGTCGAGGCTCCAAGCTTGGCCTTCGCGGTGCGCAGATGCTTATCGGCGCCGTGCTCGGAAATCGACATGAGTTCGCCGATCTCCCAAGTGGTCTTGCCCTCCGCCGACCATTGCAGTGCCTCCCTCTCGCGCAACGTGAGGGAAATCGGCGGCCGGTCGTCCTTAAGGAAGAGCGCACGGCCGATGGCGTAGGTGGCGATGAGGGTCAGCATGCCGCGGCCCTGCGGCGTCACCTCGATGCGCTCGCCGGCGAGCGAAAAGCCCGCCGCTTCGCCCTCGAGGGTCACAAGGGCGACCGTGAAACCCTGCTTCAGGCGAAAATCCCCGGCCTCGTCCATGATTCGCTGGCCGCCCGGCTCGCTGCCGGCGAGTTCCGACCAGGTGAACGGCACGGAAGCCGACAGGACGCGCTGGATGGCCGGATCGCGATAGAGGTAGCCGTGCGAAAAATATCGATCGCACCAACCCTTCGGCCAGCGCTCGAGGAGGACGTGCGAGCGTTGCTGACCGGCTTCGAGGCCGGGCCGCGGAATCGTGCCCGCGAGCGCAAATTCGGCGCCCGTGCCGAAGGCGACCTTGAGGACTATGTCGACAATCTCGGTCGACGAGACAGCGCGGTCCATTCTGGTGAGGACATCGAGAGTCTGGTCGAGTTCGCGGCGCGACATGGCGGCTCCGCGGTTCAAGGGCGGACGTTCATCATTGCGGCAATAGGATTTCGGTCAAGGAAAAAGTGATTGTAGAGTAGCCTTATTAATCGCAGCACGTGCAGGCTCGCCCCCGGAAAGGCACCTTCGCCGCGGCGTCAATCGAGCCGCAGCGCCTCGATCGGACGGAGGCGGGCCCGAACGCGCCGCCGAGAGCGGTCCCGGCGAGGCTTCTGCAGCGGCAATCGCGGAAATGGTCAGCGCTGGCCGGCGACGGCCGCCACCTTCGCGAGGATGACGATCGCCCGCCTCACGTCGGAATTCTCGATCCGGGCGAAGGCGTGGGCGAGTTCGAGCCCCTGGCGGTTCGTGAAGATCTCGAGCAGGGCACTGTCGGAGCCCTGCTCGACGGGCAATTCCTCGTAGAAGCTGCTGATCGCGATGCCGAACAGGCGCGACAGGTCGAGGAGCCGGGCGGCGGAGACCCGGTTCACGCCCTTCTCGTATTTCTGAACCTGCTGAAACGTCAGGCCGAGAAGATTGGCGAGCCGCTCCTGGCTCATCCCGAGCGCGATGCGATAGGTCTTAATGCGCCTGCCGATCGCCCGATCGACCTCGCTCGTCCCCTTGATCGTCATGTGACCCCACAACCCTCTTCTTTGTTATATCGTTATATTTGCGGCAGCTTGGAGGCGGCTGTCAAGGCCGGCTCCTCCTCAAGCGTCCCTTTTCCGCCGTCCCCTGGGGATGCCGCAAAGCCGGGGCGCCCGCCGGCGCGGACGGCCCATTTCACTGCATACGATGTCTTTTGTGACCGGTTTCACGAAGCCTGCCGGCGCGTCCTGGCACCCTGTGCGGGCCGGGAGCATTGCCATGATGGAATTGCGCAAGGTCGTGATCTCAGTTGTGTCGGCCGTGGGCTTCGTCCTGCCGACGCTCTCATCCGCCCAGGAGATGGCCCATCGCGGCGCGCATCCCGCCGCCGGGCAGGAGGATCCCTATCTCGTCGCGAGGTCCGTCGGCGGCGGCAATTGCTGCCACGGCACGGACTGCACTCCGTGGCACGGCGGCGAGCCGGTTCCCGCGGTCAGGGACGGGATCAAGGGCGTCACCATCGGCCGCTGGTTCTTCCGCGAGGACCAGCGCATCGACCCGATGACCTTGAACCCCCGCGTCCGCGGCGAGGCCTCGATCTGCATCGGCGAGACCGCGAACGCCGGCGGTCCGATCGAATCGCCACGCTGCTACTATTATCCCTCGGGAAGCTGAGTTCACAGGCCGCTGAACCAGTTGTAGCCGTAGGTCTCCCAATAGCCGCCGGTGTATTCGTCGCCGATCTCGATCGCCGCGATGTGCTTCGGGTTCTTGAAGCCGAGCTTCGTCGGCACGCGCAGCTTCATCGGGAAACCGTACTTGCGCGGCAGCACCTCATCGTCGAACCAGAACGTCAGCTGGGTTTGCGGGTGCAGGGCGGTCGGCATGTCGAGGCTCGTCGCGTAGCCATCCTCGCAGCGGAACGTCACGTAGGGCGCCTTCGTGTCGGCGCCGACGCGGGCAAGGAACTCCGAGAAGCGGACGCCGCTCCATTTCCCGATCGCGCTCCAGCCCTCGATGCAGATGTGGCGCGTGACCTGCGTGACGCGGGGGAGGGCGTAGAGGCGATCGAGAGTCCAGGGCTGCGGATCGGCGACGCGCCCGGCGAGTTCGAGGACGTATTCGCTCGGGTCGACTTCGGGCGATTGCCCTTCGGGATAGAAGGCGTTGAACGGGAAGGGGCGCGTAATCGCGCTTTGCGGATATTCGCGCGCGAGGCGGCGCGGATCGAAGAGCCAGGCCTGGACGCGGTCGTTGAAGTCCGACACGCGCCGCAGCGCCGCTTCGGCCGAGAGATCGTCGACGACGTCACAGCCGGTGAGCAGGGTCAGGGTTCCGAAGCCCGCAGCCTGGCGCAGGAACAGCCGTCGCGTCGGCCGGTCGAGGCGGCGCGCGCACTCCCGCAGGACGGCCGCGGTGTCGGGGTGAGGTTTTTGTCGCAGGCGCATGGGGCGAGCCTTCCGGTGTCAGCGGCCGCGCAGCATGGCGAGGAGGCTCCTCGGCACGAGGAGCGCCATGACGACGTGGACGACGAGAAAGAGCGCGATGGCGCTCATCGCGGCGAAATGCACGAGGCGCGCGTTGTCGAAATCGCCGAAAAGCGTCGTCAGCGGGCGGAACTGCACGGGCTTCCAGATCGCGACGCCGGAGAGAACCGCGATCGATACGGCGACGATGACGCCGGCATAAAGCAGGCGCTGCACGGCGTTGTAGCTGGCGATGTCGGCATGGCCGAGGCGGCCGGCCAGCGCGGCCTTCAAGTCCGCGAGAACGCTCCGCGGCCGGATCGGCAGCAGTTTTCGCGCCAGCCGCTTCGAGGCGAGGCCGTAGGCGAGATAGACGGCGCCGTTCAGGACGAGCACCCACATCGCGGCGAAGTGCCATTGCGTGGCGCCGCCGAGCCAGCCCCCGATCGTCAGGAATGACGGAACGGCGAAGGGCAGGATCGGATGCGCGTTGTGGATCTCGAAGCCGCTGCCGATCATGATCGCGACCGCGCCGGCGTTGATCCAATGGGTAACGCGCACGACGAGGGGATGAACGGCGGGCAGCGTCGCTTTCATGATCGGCTCCTCGGAGTCTGACTTGCAGATCGAAGCAATCCCAAACCCCCTCATCCTGAGGAGGCCCCGCAGCGGCCGTCTCGAAGGATGCTTCGGAAGGCTCCTGAACCTCCTTCGTTCGACGTCGGGCGCGGCGTTCCCGCGCTCCCTGGAGCATCCTTCGAGATACCCTGGACCTTGCGGTCCAGGGCTCCTCAGGTTGAGGTCGCGACGGTGAAGGCGGCTTGACGGGCCGGACCCCGATCGCGTTCAGGTCGGAAGCAGCACGGTGTCGACGACGTGGATGACGCCGTTCGATTGCAGCACGTTCGGGATCGTGATCACCGCCTGGTCGCCCTTGCGATCGGTGACCGTGAGCCTCGAGCGGCCCGACTGCATGATCGTCAACGGCTCGCCCTGCACCGTCTTCAGCGTCGCCTGGCCGCCGCCGCGGGCGACGAGGGCCATCAGGTCCTGCGCCGTGTAGCGGCCGGAGACGACGTGATAGGTCAGGATGCCGGTGAGCGTGCCCTTGTTCTCGGGCTTGACGAGGGTCGCGACGGTGCCCTTCGGCAGCTTGTCGAAGGCGCGGTTCGTCGGCGCGAAGACCGTGAACGGGCCGGGGCTTTGCAGCGTGTCGACGAGGCCCGCCGCCTTCACCGCGGCGACGAGGGTCGTATGGTCCTTCGAGTTGACGGCGTTCTGCACGATGTTCCGCGAGGGATACATCGCCGCGCCGCCGACGGTGACGGTCTTTTCCGCGGCCATCATCGACTGCGCGCGGACGGGAGCGGCCGCGGTCATCGCCGCGAGCGCAACGGACGCAAATGCAAGATAAATCTTCATGGCTTCAATCCTTCGATCGTGTTCGCAACGGAGCGCGCCGCAGGGCGTCGTCGCTGCCGGGAAGCCACGTGGCCTCCGCAGCGATTACCCGCGGTCGTCCCGAACGGATGCGCAGGGTCGAAAAGATTTTTTGCGACGGCGCAAGGGCGCTTCTCGCCTCTCCCCGCTCGCGGGGAGAGGGTTTCGGCTTTGCCGAAACCAGCGGAGCGAAGCGAAGCGGGGGTGAGGGGGCGTTGCAGAAGGAGGCGCTCGGCCCGACGAAGGCCGCCCTCTCCGGCGCCGCCCCTCACCCTCGCCGGCTGCGCAGGCTTGCTGCCTTCGGCAGCCCTCTCCCCGCAGGCGGGGAGAGGTGAACGCGCCCTTCGCGGCGGCACGCAGCCTTCGCGGCTATAGCGCGGAACTCGCGGTGCCCTTCATCAGCACCGGGCCGGTCGGCAGCCCGGTGGGCGAGCCGCCCTGCGGCTCGACGCTGATCGCGAAGAGCTGCGAGGGCGCGACGCGCGGCAGGCGGTCGAGGCGGAAGCGGACCGCGCGGGCCTGGTCAAGGACGCCGACCGAGACCGGCGGCGCCGCGGTGCCGCGGGCGAAGGTCCACAATTCGAGGGAGCGGCCCGCCGGAATCGAGACACCTTCGAGCGGCACCAGCTCGGCGCTCCCGTCCGCGAAGGCGTTGACGATCGCCGAGGGGCGGTTGTCGTCCGTCAGCAGCACCGCGACGTAGACCGGCGGCCGCGGCGCGCGCATCACCAGCGTCGCGAGGGCGACGGCGAGCGCAAGGCTCGCGAAGGCGCCGGCAAGGCCCGCGGCGCGCCAGAAGGCGAGGCTGCGCAGCAGCGCACCGAGGCGCGACGGTGTCCGCTCCGCCGGGACCGCGGCCGGGCGCCGCATCGCACCGGGCGACGCCTGAAGATCGGATTCGATCCGCGCCCACAGCCCCTCGGGCGGGGCGAGCGAGGGCGCCTGCGCATCGAACTCGGCGAAGCGTTCGCGCCAGCGCGCGACGGCGCTCTCGAAGTCGCGATCCGTGTGCAGAAGCGTTTCCGTCGCCTGCGCCTCGTCGCCCTCGAGGAGGCCGAGCGCGTATTCAGCCGCGAGGCGATCGCGTTCGTCGCGGGTCATTCGAGGCAGTCCCTCAATGCGAGCAGGGAGCGGCGGATCCACGATTTCGCCGTGCCGATCGGGATCCCGAGGCGGCCGGCGAGCTCGCTGTGGCTGAGGCCGTCGAGATAGACGAGGGCGATCGCCTTGCGACGCGCCGGCTCGAGGCGCTCGAGGCAGCGGCGCAGCGCGCTCGTCTCGGACAGGCGGATTACCATCGCCTCGGCGCTCTCCTCGCCGTTCGGCACCTCGAAGGTCTCGATATCGTCGGACAGCTCGGTCCGGACCTCGTCGCGGCGGATGTTGAGGGCGCGGTGGCGCAGCACCGCATAGAGCCAGGCCTTGGCCTCGCCCCGCGCCGGATCGAAGCTTGCCGCCCGCTGCCAGACCTGGACGAAGGCGTCGTGCACCGCCTCCTCGGCGAGCGCCCGGCGGCGCAAAAGCCGCATCGCGACGCCGAGCATCGCCGGCGCCTCGGCATCGTAGATCGACCGCAGCGCGCCGGCATCGCCCGCGGCGACGCGCCGGAGCATCTCGCCGAGATCGCTCAAGGCCCGCTCCCCGGTCCGCAGCGCCAGCACGCTCTCCTCCGCCGTTCCATGGACGGTGGATCTACCCCGCGAGCGGTCCGCGGGATGCGCGCTGCGGCCGAACATCGCGCCGGCGCGGTCACGCCGCCACCGGCTTGAGGGGCGCGGCGGCGGCGAAGACGGCCCCGACCTCGAACCCGCTATTCTTCACGCGGCCCTCGCAAGACGCGCGGCGCCCCCGCCCGCGGGCAGATTGAGACGATCGCCGAGGGGTGGCAAGGGCGCGCAGCCGTTGTCGCTGCAGGCCGGCGAAGCGCGTCTTTTGCCTCTCCCCGCTCGGCTCGCGGGAAGGGGCAAAGGGCGCATTCGGGCGGCGGCTAGCTCTTGATGAAGGCCAAAAGGTCGGAATTGATCGTGTCCGCTTCCGTCGTCGGCATCCCGTGCGGGAAGTTCTTGTAGGTTTTCAGGATTCCGTTCTTCAAGAGCTTGGCGGACAAGGGCCCGGAGGCGGCATAGGGCACGATCTGGTCGTCTTCGCTGTGCATGACCAGCACCGGGATGGTGATCTTCTTGAGGTCTTCCGTGAAATCGGTTTGCGAGAAGGCGACGATGCCGTCGTAGTGCGCCTTGGCGCCGCCCATCATGCCCTGGCGCCACCAATTCGCGATGGTGGCCTCCGAGGCTTTCGCGCCCGCCCGGTTATAGCCGTAGAAGGGCCCGGTCGGCAGGTCGCGGTAGAATTGCGAACGGTTGGCGGCGAGCTGCGCCTGCAGGCCGTCGAACACGTCCTTGGGAAGGCCGAGCGGGTTCGCCGCCGTCTTCAGCATCAGCGGCGGCACGGCGCTGATGAGGGCCGCCTTCGCCGCCCGGCTTTCGCCATGCCGGCCGAGATAGTGCGTGACCTCGCCGCCGCCGGTGGAATGGCCGACATGGATGGCGTTTTTCAGGTCGAGATGCGCCGTCAAGGCCGCGAGATCGTCGGCATAATGGTCCATATCGTGGCCGTCGCCGCTCTGGGTCGAGCGGCCGTGGCCGCGGCGGTCGTGGGCGATGACGCGGTAGCCCTGATTCAGGAAGAACAGCAGCTGTGCATCCCAATCGTCGGCCGACAGCGGCCAGCCGTGGCTGAACACGATCGGCTGGCCCGAACCCCAATCCTTGTAGAAGATCTCGATGCCGTCCTTGGTGGTAACGGTAGGCATGGTGGACTCCTGTGCGAGGGGTGGCTGCCCTCCGATTAGAGCACACCCGAGTTGTCGCCGTCAGGGAACGAATTGACCGTTCGGCAGGCAGGGCTCGCACAAAGCGAGGCCTTCGAGCGGCCTCGGGGAACACGGTATCGAGAGGCTCCGCGAACGACATGCGGCGCGGCGATGCCGACGGCGTCGCCGATCTCGGGCGATCGTCGAAGGTCGGGCGCGGCGGCGGTTCCGTTGCCGCCCCATCGCGGCGGCGCAGGCGAGCGGCATGGCGGCGGGCGGGCTAGCCGTGTTCCTCGAACCGGGCATTGCGAATGGCCGCGATCTCAAGCTCGCGGTTGCCCGACGGGCGCAACCAGGTGACCGCCTCGCCGACCCTGGCGTTCATCAGGGCGCGGCCGAGGGGCGACGCCCAGCTCACCCAGCCCTTGTGCGGATCGGCCTCGTCCTCGCCGACGATGACGAAGCATTGCCGCCGGCCGTCTTCGTCCACGACCGAGACCTCGGATCCGAAATGAACCTGGACCTCCGGCAGTGCGCCGATGTCGACCGGGATGGCACCGTCGAGGCGGCCCTGCGCGTCGCGCAGCTCGCGGTCGAGCGCCGCGAGGCGCTCCTGCGAGTCGGCCAATCCGGCTCCGTCACCGCCGCGGCCCGCGCCGCCCGAAGATTCTCGACCCGCTCGGAGAGGCGCGCCAGCCCGAACGGCGTGATGTACTTCGGCAAGCCGCTCTCGACGCGGACCGGCGCCTCCGCCCCACGCGTCTCGAACTGCTCTTCCTTGACGAACGCGCGGCTCACGTCCCGCTCCGACCGTTCCCGATTCTCCGCCGCGCCCGTCCCGATGTCCACCGCATTCCGGCCGCCGTCTGTGTCGTCGCGTTTATGGATCCCGGACAGAGCCGGGACGGGTCATCTTGAACGGATTTTGCTCTAGCGCGATTGCCTCTCCCCGCTTGCGGGGAGAGGGCTGCCGGAGGCAGCAAGCCTGCGCAGCAGGCGAGGGTGAGGGGGCGGCGACGAAGAAGGCGCTGCGGCGCGGAAGGGCGCCCCTTCCGGAGACGCCCCCTCACCCCCGCTTCGCTTCGCTCCGCTCGTTCGGCCGAAGGCCGAACCCTCTCCCCGCGAGCGGGGAGAGGCGAACCCGCGCCCTTCAGAGAGATGTGTGAATGCCGTAGCCCCGCAGGCGGGGAGAGGCGAAATTGTTGCGCTTAAATCGACCGCCGCCAACTCAACTGCACCCCGTCGTCGACCCGCACGTATCGCACTTCAAGCACGTCCCGTTCCGCACGAGGGTAAAGTTCGCGCATTCGGGGCAGGCTTCGCCGACGTAGCCCTTTATCTTCGCCTCGGCGCGCTTGTCGGCAAGCGTCGGGGCGGGGGGCGAGAAGGCGAGCTTGCCGAGATCGGCCTGGCCGACGGCGGGCTCGGCCTCCGCCTCCTCCTTCAGCGCGGTCGCGGCGGCGAGGCGGGCGGTGGGCGACGTCCCGGAGCGCGCGCCGGTGCCGCCGCCGACGCGCACGAGCGACAGCCGGTCGAGGGGTTTTCCGTGCGTGTAGCCGCGGGAGGCGAGCGACGCGGCGGCAGCCGCGGCCGCGGCTGCGGCGGTCGGCGCCTTCGACTGCGCTTCGCCGGAGCCGATCGTCGTCGGGCCGGCTTCGGCCGGGTCGACATGGGCGAGGTCGTTGCGGTCGAGATAGGAGATCGCAAGCTCGCGGAAGATGTAGTCGATGATCGAGGTCGCGCTCTTGATGCGCTCGTTGCCGCCGACGAAGCCCGCCGGCTCGAAGCGCGTGAAGGTGAAAGCCTCGACGTACTCCTCGAGCGGCACGCCGTATTGCAGGCCGAGGGAGATCGCGATGGCGAAGTTGTTCATCATCGCCCGGAAGGCCGCGCCCTCCTTGTGCATGTCGATGAAGATCTCGCCGAGGCGCCCGTCGTCGTATTCGCCGGTGCGCAGGTAGACCTTGTGGCCGCCGACGATCGCCTTCTGCGTATAGCCCTTGCGCCGGTCCGGCATTTTTTCGCGGGCGCGCACCTCAACGACCCGATCGACGATCTTCTCGACGATCTTTTCGGCGATGTGCGCCGCCTTCGCGGCCGCGGGAAGCGAAACGAGCGCCTCGACGGCCTCGTCCGCATCCTCCTCCTCGTCGGCGATCAGCGCGGCGTTCAAGGGCTGCGACAGCTTCGAGCCGTCGCGGTAGAGCGCGTTCGCCTTCAGCGCGAGCTGCCAGGAGAGGAGATAGGCGCTCTTGCAATCCTCGACCGTCGCGTCGTTCGGCATGTTGATGGTCTTCGAGATCGCGCCCGAGATGAAGGGCTGCGCCGCCGCCATCGTGCGGATGTGGCTCTCGACCGAGAGATAGCGCTTGCCGATGCGCCCGCAGGGATTGGCGCAGTCGAAGACCGCGTAATGCTCCTTCTTCAGGAACGGCGCGCCTTCGAGGGTCATGGCGCCGCAGACATGGATGTTCGCGGCCTCGATGTCGGCCTTCGAGAAGCCGAGGAAGGCGAGCAGCTCGAAGGCGGGATCGCTGAGCTTCTCCGCCGGCACCTTGAGCGCCTGCGTCAGGAAATCCTCGCCGAGGGTCCATTTGTTGAACACGAACTTGATGTCGAAGGCGCTCTTCAGCCCCTTCGTCGCCGCCTCGATCTTCTCGGCCGAAAAGCCCTTCGCGCGCAGCGAGACCGGGTTGATCGCCGGCGCCTGGTCGAGGGTGCCGTGGCCGACCGCGTAGGCCTCGATCTCGGCGATCTCCAATTCGCGATAGCCGAGGGTGCGCAGGGCGTCCGGCACGGCGCGGTTGATGATCTTGAAATAGCCGCCGCCGGCGAGCTTCTTGAACTTCACGAGCGCGAAGTCCGGCTCGATGCCGGTGGTGTCGCAATCCATCACGAGGCCGATCGTGCCCGTCGGCGCGATCACCGTCGCCTGCGCATTGCGGTAGCCGTGGCTCTCGCCGAGGTCGAGGGCCCGGTCCCAAACCGTTTTCGCGTGCGCGACGAGCGAGGCGTCCGGGCAGGAGGCGTGATCGAGGGGAACCGGGTTGACGCTCAGGCCCTCGTAGCCCTCGACGAGGCCGTGCGCGGCGCGGCGATGGTTGCGGATGACGCGCAGCATCGCCTTCGCGTTCGCCTTGTAGGCGGGGAAGGGGCCGAGTTCCCGCGCCATCTCGGCGGAGGTCGCGTAGGAGACGCCGGTCATGATCGCGGTGAGAGCGCCGCAGAGTGCGCGGCCGGCGGTGGAATCGTACGGCAGGCCCATGGTCATCAACAGGCCGCCGATATTCGCGTAGCCGAGACCGAGGGTGCGGTAGGCGTAGGAGAGTTCCGCGATCTCCTTCGAGGGGAACTGCGCCATCGTCACCGAGATCTCGAGCACGATCGTCCACAGCCGGCAGGCGTGCTCGTAGGATTCGACGTCGAAGCGCTTTTGCGCGCGATCGTAGAACTGCAAGAGGTTCGCGGAGGCGAGGTTGCAGGCCGTGTCGTCGAGGAACATGTATTCCGAGCACGGATTCGAGGCCCGGATGCGGCCGCCCGCCGGGCAGGTGTGCCAGTCGTTCATCGTCGAGTTGAAGTGCAGGCCGGGATCCGCGGAGGCCCAGGCGGCGTAGCCGATGCGCTCCCAGAGGTCCCGGGCCTTGAGCGTCTTCTTCACCTTGCCGGTCGAGCGGAAGGTAAGGTTCCAGTCGAGGTCGGCCTCCACCGCGCGCAAAAAGTCGTCCGTCACGGAGACGGAGTTGTTGGAGTTCTGGCCGGAGACCGTGAGGTAGGCTTCCGAATCCCAATCGGTGTCGTAGATCGGAAAGCTCATCTCCGTGTAGCCCTGGCGGGCGAACTGGATGACGCGCTTGATCGCGTTGTCCGGAATCATCGCCTTGCGCGCGAGCTTGATCTCGCGCTTCAGGGCCGGGTTCTTTTCCGGATCGAAGCAGGCATCGCCCTCACCCTCGCAATTCACGCAGGCCCTCATGATGGCCTTGAGGTGGCGCGCGTTGAGCTTCGAGCCGGTGACGAGGGCGGCAACCTTCTGCTCCTCCTTCACCTTCCAGTCGATGTAGTCCTCGATGTCCGGATGGTCGACGTCGACGACGACCATCTTCGCGGCGCGCCGCGTCGTGCCGCCGGACTTGATCGCGCCCGCGGCGCGGTCGCCGATCTTCAGGAACGACATCAGGCCGGAGGAGCGCCCGCCGCCGGACAAACGCTCGCCTTCCCCGCGCAGGCGGGAAAAATTCGAGCCGGTGCCGGAACCGTACTTGAACAGGCGCGCCTCGCGCACCCACAGATCCATGATGCCGCCCTCGTTGACGAGGTCGTCCTGCACGGACTGGATGAAGCAGGCATGCGGCTGCGGATGCTCGTAGGCGGTCTTCGACTTCGTCAGCCGGCCGGTTTTGGAGTCGACGTAGAAATGGCCCTGGCTCGGCCCGTCGATGCCGTAGGCCCAATGCAGGCCGGTGTTGAACCATTGCGGCGAGTTCGGCGCCGCCATCTGGCTCGCCAGCATGAAGCGAAGCTCGTCGAAGAAGGCCTCGGCGTCCTCCGGGTCGGAGAAATAGCCGCCCTTCCAGCCCCAATAGGTCCAGCAGCCGGCAAGCCGGTCGAAGACCTGCTGCGAGCGGATCTCGGAGCCGGCGCGCTCGTCCTCGGGCAGGGCGGAGAGCGCCTCCTCGTCCGGCACGGAGCGCCACAGGAACGAGGGGACGTCGTTCTCCTCGATGCGTTTCAGGCGCGCCGGCACGCCGGCCTTGCGGAAGTATTTCTGGGCGAGCACGTCGCAGGCGACCTGGCTCCAGGCTTCGGGCACTTCGATGCCCTCGAGCCGGAACACGACGGAGCCGTCCGGGTTGCGGATCTCGCTCGTCGCCGTCCGGAACGCGATCGCCGCGTAGGGGGAGGTTCCTGCCTTGGTATAGCGCCGCTCGATCCGCATCTCGCCTCGTCCCCTGCGCGGCCCGGCCTTCGCCGGCCCGCCGCCTTCACTCACCCCGGAACTCCGAACGCACGAATCTTCCGCCGCCGGGACACCGGGGTCCCGCACGTCCGCGAATTCGCAGGGTTCGGAAATGTCGCCCGGACAGGCTCGGCTGCCGGACGGACGCAACGAAGTCGACGCTAACGACTTTGAAGGAGTCGTCAATGGCCGATGCCCGCGGCGCCTTCCTACCAGCTCTGGCGAATGCGCAGACCGCATCCTACTAGATATGGTGTCGGGCGGCCAGCTAACAAAGGGTTTGCGAAGGGGTTTCAGGGGCTTGGCAGTCCCCTGTGGACAACGTCGGCCGGCGGCACGGGCAGGGGTGTGGAAGGCGGGGACAGGGGTGGGGGAGGTCGGAAGTCGGACGCGGGACGTTGGGGGGCACAGGGGCGATCGACCCTGCTCCCGACGACCCTGCTTCCTGCCTCCCGCGCCCTACGTCCCGCGCTGGACTTCCTCCCCCCGGGCCACCATAGTCCGCGCGATTTCCACGGCTCCGGCGAAAGCGATGAAAGAGTTCTTCATCCACTTCTTTACCTGGTGGAACGGCCAAACGCTCGGCACGCGCTTCTTCACCTGGCGTTTCGGGGCGTTCGTCGGCGCCGACGAGGTCGGCAATCGCTATTACCGGTATCGCGGCACGCACGTGATCGACCCCTCGGTCGGGCCGGAGCGGCGGTGGGTGATCTACAACGGCGAAGCCGACGCTTCGCGGGTGCCGCCCGGCTGGCACGCCTGGCTCTGCCATAACGGCGACGTTCCCCCGAGCGAGGAGGCCTATACGCCCCGCGAATGGGAGATGCCGCACCTGGCGAACATGACCGGCACGCCCCGCGCCTACCGCCCCCGCGGCTCCCAGCTCTCGACCGGCGAGCGCCCGGCCGCGACCGGCGACTACGTCCCCTGGACGCCGGGGGACTAAGCGTCGGGCCTTGACGAAGCTCGCGCCTCGACGGCCGTGCCCTACAAGCTTACCTACATCGTTGGGAGTCTCCGGCCGGCCGATCTGGATGTTCTTGCAAGTCTGGCGCGCTTCATGACGATCGTTGCGACGGACGACATCGCCGCTGGCTTGGCGGCGGCGACGATGGCGTTAAGCCAAGCTTCAGCCTCGAAGAACGGAAGCGTCAGCGACGCGCACATCCTCGCCTTGGCTTGGAAACTCGATGCCGATCTTTGGAGCCACGACCGCGATTTTGCAGGGACCGGATGGCCTTCCTGGTCGACGGCAAATCTTCGGGCGGCCTGCCAGCTCTGACCGCGACAACGCGGCCGCAGCGGGCAACTCGCCCTTTTTCGACCACGCTTCGCGTGATAACCCGTTGCGGCACGCAAGCGACCGCGGGCCCTTGGCCGGATGAACGGATTTCGATGACGCGGCATTGCATTCGGGCGGCTGTTCTTACGGCGTTCCTCGCCCTCGGAGCGGGGACGGCTCTCGCCGACCGCATCAAGAACCCGACGGCCGTCTTCTCCGGGCTCGACAAGATCACCGGCCGCATCGTTTCGTTCGAGGTGGCGGTCGACGAGACCGTGCAGTTCGGCGGTCTCGAGATGACGCCGCGGGTCTGCTACACGCGCCCGCCGACGGAGAGCCCGAACACCACGAGCTTCGTCGAAGTCGACGAGGTCGGCCAGGAGAGCAAGAACCGGCGCGTCTTCACCGGCTGGCTGTTCGCCGCGAGCCCCGGCCTGCACGGCATCGAGCACCCGGTCTACGACATCTGGCTCGTCGACTGCAAAGGCGGCACGGAGGTCATCGCCGAGCCGAAGGAGAGGATCGAAGACCAGCCGCTGCCGGCCCTGCCGACCCGCCGCGCCGGCGAGGCGAGGCCGGGCGACATCATCGCGCCGCCCGATCCGAACGCTTCCCCGGTGCGCATCGACGCCGGCCCGGCGGTGCGCCCGCCCGCCGCCGCGCCCCAGCCCCAGCCGGCGCGGCGCTTCTTCCCGGTCGGTCCCGGCGAGGCTCCCGTCATCCGCAGCGACCGCGCCAATGACTGATCAGGAAAGATCGTAGGCCGAGATCGCGGCGAGCGCCTCGGCGCCCGTGACGACCCTGCCGGGGGGCCAGACGTCCCATTCGGCCTTCTGATCGAGCGCCCGCCGCAGCATCAGCTTGTAGTCGCGCCGCGGCACCTCCACGGCGCCGAACTGGGCGAGGTGCTCGGTCACGAACTGGGTGTCGAGGAGGATGAAGCCGCCCTGGCGCAGGCGCGCCGCGAGATGCACGAGAGCGACCTTCGAGGCGTCCCGCTCCGTGTGGAACATGCTCTCGCCGAAGAAGGCGGCGCCGAGGCGGACGCCGTAGAGCCCGCCGACGAGCGCGCCCTCGCGGTAGACTTCGACGGTGTGGCAATGGCCGAGGTCGAAGAGTTCGCCGTAAAGCGCGCGGATGCGTCCGGAAATCCAGGTCTTCTGGCGGTCGAATCCGGGCGCCGCGCAGCCGTCGATCACGCCGTCGAAATCGTGGTCGACGCGGACCTCGAAGCGGTCCGAGCGTACGGTCCGCGCGAGGCGTCGGCCGACATGGAAGGCGTCGAGGGGAAGGATGCCGCGCTCCCGCGGCTCGACCCAGAACAGAGTGGTGTCGTCGGCATCCTCCGCCATCGGAAAGATGCCGGCGGCATACGCCTTGAGCAGGATCTCCGGCGTGATGTCGATCGTGCCGCCACCGTGCATGGGACGAATGTAAGGCGCGCCGGCGGGGGCCGCCAAGGGGCTCGACGGGATGATCTATGCCTGGCCGGGGGCGCTTCCTTGCCTCGCGCCGAGCGGCGTGCTATGTACGTGATCCAGTACAGAAAGGTTGCTATGTCCGTTCCTGTTTCTTTCACCGAACTTCGCCGTAACTTGGCTAGCCATCTCGATCGGGTCGAGGCCGATCGGGAGGAACTCACCGTCACGCGCCACGGCCACGAGGCTGTGGTCGTCATGCCGCTCTCCGAACTCGAAGGGCTGCGCGAGACCCTGCACCTGCTCGGCAATCCGGTGAATGCAGCGCACCTCCTGGCTTCCATTGCCCAGCTTGATGCTGGCCGCGGGACCGAACGCGATCTCCTCCCGACGCCGTGAGGATCATCTTCACGGAGAGTTCCTGGAACGAGTATTTAGGCTGGCAGGACGACCCGAAGATTTTCGCGCGCCTCAACCTGCTGATCGACGATGTGCGGCGCACGCCTTTCGAGGGGATTGGCAAGCCGAAACCGCTAAAACATGGATTGTCGGGCTGGTGGTCGCGCCGCATTACCGACGCGGACCGGCTCGTCTATCGCATCTCCGGCAAGGGAGACCAGCAAGCGCTCGAGATCGCGCAGTGCCGGTTTCACTATCGCTAACGGCTCAAGCGGCGGCGGAGTTCTCGATCCGGCGCGTATGCGAGCGATGCGATGGGCGTCTTTGCCAGTCACCCGTCCGGAACGCCCCCCGTCTTCAGGAACCCCTCCAGCCAGTGAATGTCGTACTGCCCGTTCTGGATGTCCGCATTGCGGACGAGGGTGCGGAAGAGCGGCAGCGTGGTGTCGACCCCGTCGACCACGAACTCGTCGAGGGCCCGGCGCAGGCGCATCAGGCATTCGTTGCGGGTGCGGCCGTGGACGATCAGCTTGCCGACGAGGGAATCGTAGTGCGGCGGGATGCGGTAGCCCTGGTAGACCGCCGAATCGACGCGCACCCCGAGACCGCCGGGCGGGTGAAAATAGGTGATGGTGCCGGGCGAGGGCCGGAAGCTCTCCGGATGTTCCGCGTTGACCCGGCACTCGATGGCGTGTCCCTCGATCGTCACCTCGCTCTGCCGGACCGAGAGCGCCGAACCCGCCGCGACCCGGATCTGCTCGTTGACGAGGTCGATGCCGGTAATCATCTCGGTGACGGGATGCTCGACCTGGATGCGGGTGTTCATCTCGATGAAGTAGAACTCCCCATCCTCGTAGAGGAATTCGACGGTCCCAGCGCCGGCGTAGCGCAAGCTCCTGCATCGCCTTCGCGACGACGCCGCCGATGCGCTCGCGCATGCCCGCGTTCAGGGCCGGGGAGGGACCTTCCTCCCAGACCTTCTGATGACGGCGCTGCAGCGAGCAGTCGCGCTCGCCGAGATGGACGGCGTTGCCGTTGCCGTCGCCGAGGACCTGGATCTCGATGTGCCGCGGCTTCTCGAGGTACTTTTCGAGATAGACCGCATCGTCGCCGAAGGCGGCCTTGGCCTCGGCGCGGGCCGTTCCGAGGGCGTCGGCGAGGTCGGCCTCCGAGCGCGCGACCTTCATGCCGCGACCGCCGCCGCCGGCCGCCGCCTTGACGAGCACCGGATAGCCGATCTCGGCGGCGACGCGCTTCGCCTCCGCCTCGTCGCTGACGCCGCCCTCCGAGCCCGGGACGCAGGGGATGCCGAGGCGCTTTGCGGTGCGCTTGGCCTCGATCTTGTCGCCCATGATCCGGATGTGCTCGGCCTTCGGACCGATGAATGTGATGTTGTGATGCGCCAGCACCTCGGCGAAACGCGCGTTCTCCGAGAGGAAGCCGTAGCCCGGATGAACCGCGTCGGCGCCGGTGATCTCGCAGGCGGCGATCAGCGACGGGATGTTGAGATAGCTGTCGCGGGCGGCCGGCGGGCCGATGCAGACGCTCTCGTCGGCGAGGCGCACGTGCATGGCGTCGGCGTCGGCGGTGGAATGGACCGCGACCGTGGCGATGCCGAGCTCCTTTGCGGCGCGGAGGACGCGCAGGGCGATCTCGCCCCGGTTGGCGATCAGGATCTTGTCGAACATCGCTATTCGATCACCAAAAGCGGCTCGCCGTATTCGACCGGCGTGCCGTCGTCGACGAAGATCGCCGTGACGGTGCCGGCGCGCGGCGCGACGATGTCGTTGAAGGTCTTCATCGCCTCGACGAGGAGCAGCTTGTCGCCGGCCTGGACCTTCGAGCCGACCTCGATGAAGGCCTTGGCGTCCGGCGACGGCTTGCGGAAGGCGGTGCCGACCATCGGCGACAGCACCGTTCCCGGGTGGATCGCCGCGGCGCGGCCGTTGCCGAGGGAGGGCAGCTCAGCGGCGACCGGAGGCGGCGCGACGACCGCGGCCGGCGCCGCGGCGACGGGCACCGTCACCTGCGCGGTGACCGTTCGCGCGACGCGGATGCGCAGGTCGCCCTTCTCGACCTCGATCTCGGTCAGATCGGTCTCGGCGATCAGCGTCGCGAGCTCGCGCACGAGATCGGGATCGAAAGGGCTGTCCTTGGCCATCGGTTTTGAGCCTTTTGTCATGACTGAGGACGCTTTCCCGGCCGCGGCGCCGCGTCGCTCGCCTCGCCGGCACGCCGGCGAGCGAGCCGGGCCGGAGCGGGTCCGTCGAGGACGGGGACGGCGATCATCGGGGAAGGGGCTCCGCGGCTGCGGCCCAAGCCGGGCCGGCGCGCCCTCTTAGCCAAAAGGGTCGCGACGGGAAAGAGGCGGCCCCCGGCCCGCCCGGCAGGCCGGCCGCCCGCTCAGCAGGTCGCCTTGCCGCACTGGCGGACGCTGGCGACGACCTGCTTCAGCGGATCGAGGCCGACGGCGCCGGGGATGATCTCGCTGCCGATGATGAAGGCAGGCGTGCCGCTGAGGCCGAGCTTGTCGCCGAGGCCGACATTCTCCTGCAGCGCCGCCTTCACGCCCGCGGTCTCCATGTCCTTCTGGATCCGCGCGACGTCGAGGCCGAAGTCCTTGGCGACGGCGAGGGCGCGCTCGCCGTTCACGCGGCCGCGGCTCTCGAGGAGCCGGACATGATAGTCGAACAGCTTGTCGCCCTGGATCTGGTTCTTGACCGCAAGCGCGACGCGGCTCGCCTCGACCGAATCCGGCCCGAGCACCGGAAAGTCCTTGAGGACGACGCGCAATTTCGGGTCGTTCTTCAGGAGCGTCTGGACGTCCGAGAGCGCCTTTTTGCAATAGCCGCAATTGTAGTCGAAGAACTCGACCATGGTGACGTCGGCCTGCGGATTGCCGACGACGATCGAGTGCGGCGCTTCGAGGATTGCCTTGCGGTTGTCCTTCAGGGCCGCCGTCTGCGCGACGCGCTGAGCTTCGGCCTGGCGCTTCTCGAGCTCCGCCATGACTTCCTGCAAAAGCTCGGGATTCTTCAGGAGGTAGTCCCGGACAACCTGGCCGATCGCCTCCTTCTGCTGATCGTTGAACGGCGCCGGCTGGGCCGAAGCCGGAGCCGCGAGCGCGAGCGCGCCGGCGACGAGGAGCGATGCCAATGGGAAGCGCATGGAAAATGTCCTTTGACGGGTTCAGTCGTCGTCCTTGCCGGACGGGCGATAGTTGAGGATGTCTTCGGCCTTCAGGTAGGCCGGCCGAGCCGCCCGGCAGTTTCGCCATCGCGCGGCTCGCCTGGGTCTGGGCGTTCTTCAGATCGCCGACGTTGAAATAGCCCTGCGCGGCGGCAAGCTCGGCCTGGCCGATATCGCCCTTGCGGCCGTAGGCCATGGCGAGGTGCTGGAAGGCCTCGGTCGAGTTCCGGCTCCCGGGTTGTCGCGTTCTTCAGCTCGCGGATCGCCGCGTCGACCTCGCCGGTCGCGAGCAGCGCCTGCCCGTACATGGCGCGGATCGGCGCTCCGTTCGGGACGAGGGTCACCGCCCGCCGCAGCGGCTCGACGGCCTGCCGGGCGCGGCCGGCTTCGAGCAGCGCCTGGCCCTTCAGCTCGTGAAAGTAGGGGTTGTTCGGCTGCTCGGCCGAAAAGCCCGTCGACCCCGGACAGCGCATCGGAGAGCCGTCCGCTGCGGTAGGCGAGGACCGCCCGCGCGTAGCGCGCCGCGAGCGAGGTGTTGGAGGGCGGATACTTGCGCATCACCGTGTCGGCGTGCTCGACGAAGCCGAATAGCTTCGCGCGCATGAGGTCGTGCCGCGCCTTTAGGGCGGGTTGATCCTTGACCGCGAAATACGGGCTCTGCTTCGCCAGCCGCTCGAGCTGGCTGACCCGCTCCAGGGGCAGCGGGTGGCTGAGGAGGTAGGGATCCAGGGACCGGGAGCGAAAGAGGCCCGAATCGGCGAAGCGCGCGAAGGTGTCGAGCATGCCCTTCGGCGATTGCCCGGTGGCGTTGAGGAACCGGACCGCGGCGAGATCGGCCGCCTGCTCTTCGGAGCGCTGGTAGGAGAGAAGGTTGCGCTTGACGAGTTCCTGGCTGCCCATCGCGATGCCGGCGACTCCGGTGCCTGCTCCGCCGACGCTGTTGCCCGACGAGGCCGCTCCCGCGAGGGCGCCGGCCGAGGCGAGCATGCCGATCACCGACGAGGATCTGGGCGTTGGAGACCTGCTGGCGCAGCCGGGCGAGATGGCCGCCGGCGATATGGCCGGTCTCGTGCGCGATGACGCCGATGATCTCGTTCGGCGTGTCGGCGTCCATGAGGGCGCCGACGTTGACGAAGATTTTTTGGCCGTTGGCGACGAACGCGTTGAAGGAGCGGTCGTTGACGAGGACGATCTTCGCCGCCGAGGCGTTGATGCCGGCGGCCCGGAAGATCGGCAGCGCGTATTCGCGCAGGAGCTGTTCGGTCTCGACGTCCCGGACGATCGGGACCTTCGGCTTTCCTTCCTGCGCCAGGGCGGCCGGGCCAAGCGCCATCGTCCCGGCCGCGAGCCAGGACGCAGCCAAGCTCGCGTGCCTGGCGGGACCCTTGATCCACTCGAACATTTCGCTCTCGAGTTACCGGCTTTACGGCAAATTCGTCAATTCACGGCTTCGTCGTCCCGCTTGAGGCCGGGGCCGCGACCGGATAGGAGCCGGCCATGACCTCCGCCGCCCCGCACCGGATTCCCGCGACCTCCGCAGGGCCCTCCATCGCCCGCCGGGTCGAACGGGTCTCCCCCTTCCTCGCCATGGACGTGTTGAGCGCCGCCGCGGCGAAAGAAAGGCGAGGCGACAGCGTCGTCCACATGGAGGTCGGTCAGCCTTCGGCGCCGGCGCCGCGTCTCGCGAGGGAAGCGGCCAAGGCGGCCCTCGAAGCGGGCCGGATCGGCTACACGGAGGCGCTCGGCATCGCCCCCCTGCGCGAGCGGATCGCGCGGCACTACCGGGAGGCCTATGGCGTCGCCGTCGCGCCCGAGCGGGTGGTGGTGACGACCGGCTCCTCGGCCGGCTTCGTCCTCGCCTTTCTCGGCCTGTTCGACCCGGGCGCGCGGGTCGCGATCACGGCGCCGGGATACCCGGCCTACCGCAACATCCTCGAGGCCCTCGGTCTTGAGCCCGTGACGATCGCCCTCGCCGCGGCCGACGGCTGGTCCCTCACGGCGGAGGCGGTCGAGCGCGCTCACGCCGCGGCTCCGCTCGCCGGAGTCCTCGCCATGAGCCCGGCAAACCCGTCCGGCACGATGATCGGCGGCAAGAGGCTGGCCCGTCTCGGGGAGACCTGCCGGCGCCTCGGCCTCTGGTTCGTCTCCGACGAGATCTATCACGGCCTCACCTATGCGGAGCCGGCCGCGACGGCGCTCGCCTCGGACGACGATGCCGTCGTGATCAACTCCTTCTCGAAGTACTACTGCATGACCGGCTGGCGGGTCGGCTGGCTGGTCGTGCCCGGAGCGCCTCGTGCGGCCGCTCGAGCGCCTGGCGCAGAACCTCTACATCTCGCCGCCCTATCTCTCGCAGGTCGCGGCGCTCGCGGCCTTCGACGGCGATCGAGGAACTCGAGGCGGTGAAGGAGGGCTACGCCCGCAACCGCGCGCTCCTTCTGGAAGAACTGCCGCGCATCGGCATCGCCGACATGCATCCCGTCGACGGCGCCTTCTACGTCTATGCCGACATCGCCCGCTTCACGAACGACTCCATGGCCTTCTCGAAACGCCTCCTCGCCGAGGCGGGCGTCGCGGCGACGCCGGGCGCTCGATTTCGATCCGGTCGAGGGCGCGCACCACCTGCGCCTCTCCTTCGCCGGATCGGAAGAGGATTGCCGCGAGGCGGTGCGGCGGATGGGGGCGTGGCTGCAGCGGGGCTGAGCGCTTCGCCTCTCCCCGCTTGCGGGGAGAGGGCTGCCGAAGGCAGCAAGCCTGCGCAGCAGGCGAGGGTGAGGGGGCGGTGACGAAGAAGGCGCTGCGGGAAGGCAAGGCGCCTCTTCCGGCACCGCCGCGTCACCCGCCGCTTCGCTCGCTCCGCTCGTTCGGCCGAAGGCCGAGCCCTTCCCCGCAAGCGGGGAGAGGCGAGAGCCCTCACGATCCGCTGAGCACGGATTTCGCCTTCGACCACCAGCCGGCGCGCTTCGGGCGCTCCGGATCGGCCGGGGTCAGGACGATGGCGATGGGCTCCGGCTCGGGCCGGCGCCGGCTCGGGTTCGGCGGCCTCGGGTTCGGCCGGCTCAGGCATAGGTTCGCTCGCCACCGGCTCGAACCGCGGCGCCGGCTCGAGGGCGGGCTCCTCGACGATCGCGGCCGGGCGTTCGATCGGCTCGGCGGCATATTCGCGCCTTCCGTGATCGCCACGCGTCTCGATGCGCGGTTCGCCCTCGGGACGGGAGCGTCCTCGCGCGGCTCGCGTTCACGCTCGCGGCCGCGGCCGCCGCGGCGGCCGCGGCGACGGCGGCGGCCGTCGCGACGCTCGTCGGAGGCCTCGGCAGGCTCGCGCGCGCCGCGCCTCCGGGGCCTCGCTCTCCTCGCCCTCGTCCTCGCCGTCCTCCTCGTCGGATTCCGGCGCGCCCTCGGTGCGGATCTGCGGTGCGCCGTCCCGGTCGCCGCGGCCGCGGCGACGGCGGCGACGGCGGCGGCGGCGGCCATTGCCGCCGTCCTCGTCCTCGTCCTCGTCCTCGCCTTCGCGGGCCGCGACGGTGCGCTCGCCCTCGGCGACGGCTTCCTCCTCGTCGTCCTCGATCTCCTCCTCGATCTCGGGCTCGACCTCGTCGTCGACGATTTCGGCCGGCGCCACGGCGTCGATCTGGACACCGCCCGCCACCGCCTTGTGCTCGAGCTTGAGTGCGGGCTCGCCGCGCTCGATGGCGATAGGTCGTGCGTGCCGGTCAGCGTCTCGTCGGCGAGCGACGGCGATCGTGCACGCCGAAGCGCGTCCTCGAGCTCGCGCAGGTGGGCGCGCTTCTGGTTGAGGATGTAGAGCGCGACCTCGGTCCGCGTGCGCACGATGAGGTTGTGCGACGCGCTCTTGATCAGCGTCTCCTCGAGCGCGCGCAGCGACGTGCAGCGCGACCGACGGCGTCGAGCGCGGACGAAGCCGGTGCCGGCGCAATGCGGGCAGGGGATCGACGAGCATCTCGAGCACGCCGGTGCGGATGCGCTGGCGCGACATTTCGAGCAGGCCGAAGGGCGAGATGCGGCCGACCTGGATGCGGGCGCGGTCGTTCTTCAGCGCACTCCTTCAGCTTCTTCTCGACGGCGCGGTTGTTGCGCTTCTCCTCCATGTCGATGAAGTCGATGACGATGAGGCCGGCGAGGTCGCGCAGGCGAAGCTGGCGGGCGATCTCCTCGGCGGCCTCGAGGTTGGTCTTGAGCGCGGTGTCCTCGATGTTGTGCTCGCGGGTCGAGCGGCCGGAGTTGACGTCGATCGAGACCAGCGCCTCGGTCTGGTTGATGACGAGGTAGCCGCCGGACCTCAGCGTCACCTGCGTCGAGAACATCGCGTCGAGCTGCGCCTCGACGCCGGAGCGGGCGAAGAGCGGCGGCGGCTCGCGGTAGGGCTTCACGTTCTTCGCATGGCTCGGCATGAGCATGCGCATGAAGTCCTTGGCCTCGCGGTAGGCCGTCGTCGCCGGCGACGACGACCTCGTCGATGTCCTTGTTGTAGAGGTCGCGGATGGCGCGCTTGATCAGCGAGCCTTCCTCGTAGACGAGGGCCGGCGCGCTCGAGCGTCAGCGTCAGCTCGCGCACGCTCTCCCACAGGCGCATCAGGTATTCGAAGTCGCGCTTGATCTCGGCCTTGGTGCGCGCGGCGCCGGCGGTGCGCAGGATGATGCCCATCCCGTCCGGCACCTCGAGGTCCTGCGGCGATCTCCTTCAGGCGCTTGCGGTCGGCCGCGTTGGTGATCTTGCGCGAGATGCCGCCGCCGCGGCCGGTGTTCGGCATCAGCACCGAGTAGCGGCCGGCGAGCGAGAGGTAGGTGGTCAGCGCCGCGCCCTTGTTGCCGCGCTCCTCCTTGACGACCTGCACGAGCAGGACCTGGCGGCGCTTGATGACTTCCTGGATCTTGTACTGGCGGCGCGTGCGCGCGCGGGCGCTCCGGCACCTCCTCGAGGGCGTCGCCGCCGAGCTGCTCGACGATCTCGTGCTCTTCCGGGCTCGCCGTCTTCGTCGGCATCCTGCCGCGCCTCGACGGAGGTCTCGTCGTCGTCGCCGTCCTCGTCGCCGTCCTCGTCGGGTTCTTCGGTCTCCTCGGCGCTCTCCGCCGGCGCGGCGGCCTCGGCAGCCTCCGCGACGACCGCCTCGGCCTCGGCGGCGGCGGCGCTCCGTTCCGCGGCGTCGTCCTCGCTCGCCGCTTCGGCGACGCTCGCCGGCTCCGGCGCCGCGGGCGCTTCGAGCCTTCGGTGACATCGTCGTCCGGCGAGGGCTTGCCCTGCGGCAGGGCGTCGAGGCTCGACTCGCCGTCGCCGTCGCCGTCGTCGGCCTCGGCGACCGCCTCGTCGTCGTCGGCCGAGGCCTTGACCGCGGCGTCGGCGCCCGGCGCTTCGGCGCGCCGCGGCGGCGGCGGCTGCGCCGGCGCTCGTCCTCGCGTTCCTCCTGCGCGCTCGGCGCGCGCCTCCGTCCTCGATCAGCGCCTGCCGGTCGGCGACCGGGATCTGGTAGTAATCGGGATGGATTTCGCTGAAGGCGAGGAAGCCGTGGCGGTTGCCGCCGTACTCGACGAAGGCCGCCTGCAGCGACGGTTCGACGCGGGTGACCTTGGCGAGATAGATGTTGCCGCGAAGCTGCTTCCGGTTGGCGGATTCGAAGTCGAATTCCTCGACCTGCGGTGCCGCGCACCACCACGACCCGGGTTTCCTCCGGGTGGGATGGCATCGATAAGCATTTTGTTGGCCATGATGAACTCTCGACATGGCGATCGAGGGCAAAGCCTTGAGCAGACGCTGCGCGAGCGGCGGCCGGCCGCGTCTTAACGACACGGGACGGGGGAGTTTGCGTTCGGATTGCGATCGATCGCCGTGGCGCGCCGCAAGAAGGCGCGCCTCGGTTGAGGGAAGATTGCCGCCGCCGCCGGACCTCTGCGGCCGGCCGACGGGGGACGTGAAGGGGTGACGCGGGAGCCGCGGCGCGGGGGCTGACGCCGACAGGACAGTCGAGAATGACCTTCCCTGCGCAATCATCCCGGCAACGGTCCTTTCGAAATTGCTGCGCCGGCGAGGCCGGCCGCCGCGAAGGAGGCTGAACATGTCCTCTGACGCCCGTCTGCGAGTGCCGCTTGGGGAGAGGGAGCTGCCGCGAGGATCGGTCAAGGCCAACCGGCTCCTCTGAAGGCTTCCTCGGATTGGGCTGCGCCGGACGGGGTCCCGATCATTACAGACCGTTTGGTCCATTTGGCAAGATGTGGGGTGACTGTGGCGAGGATGCAACTAAGATGCTTCAAGCGAACCCGCCCCGAGACGAATTGTTAACCACGGCAGGTCTATCCGGTACGAGGGGCGTCGGGGGGACCTTCGATCGAATGCGCGCAGCGCCGTTCATACGCCCGCTTCGCCGCCTGGCCCTCGCCGCCGGCGGCTTCGCGACCGCTGTCTTTCTGGCGTCGGGAGCGCCGGCTTCGCCGCGGCCGGACCCGGCCCAGGCCATCGCGGCCGCCGTCGACGTCACCGTCGAGGGACAGAAGACCCGCTTCAGCGTCCTCCTTTCGCAGCCCGTCGCGGCCCATGCCCAGCTCATGGAGCGGCCCGACCGGGTCATCGTCGACCTGCCCGAGGTCACCTTTCACCTGCCGAACGAGACCGGCCGGGCCGGGAAGGGGCTGATTTCGCTCCTTCCGTTACGGCCTGTTCGCGCCCGGGCGCTCGCGGGTGGTGATCGACCTCGCCCAGCCGGCGATCGTCTCCTCGATCGAGGTGAATCCGGCCGCCGGGCGACGCCGCCCGGCTCGTCGTCGAGTTGACCGCGGGCCGACCGGGACGCCTTCCGCAAGGCGGTCGCCGAGAGCGCGCCGGCCGCCGCGCCCTGCGGTCGCCGCCGTGCCGCAGAGCGAGGGCGACGAGCGGCCGGTCGTCGTCCTCGATCCCGGGCCATGGCGGCATCGATCCCGGCGCCGCCGCGCCCGGCGGGTCGCCGAGAAGGAAATCGTGTTCGGCTTCGCCCAGGAGCTGACGCAAGCGCTCGAGGCCGAAGGTCGCTACCGGGTCGTGATGACCCGCGACGACGACGTCTTCGTTCCGCTCGGCGAGCGGGTCCGGATCGCCCGCGCGCCGAAGGCCGACCTCTTCATCTCGATCCACGCCGACTCGATCTCGGCGGCGCAGGAGGTGCGCGGCCTCACCATCTATACCGGCTCGGAGCGGCGCCACCGACGCCGATTCCGCCCGCCTCGCCGACCGCGAGAACAAGGCCGACCCGCCGCCGGCGCTCGAATCGGGCGAGGACGCCGACGACGTCGCCGACATCCTCCAGGACCTGACGCTGCGGGAGACGCGCACCTTTTCGCACGGCTTCGCCCGCAGCCTGTCGGGAGAGCTCGACAGCGTCGATCAAGCTGCAACAAGAACCCGCACCGCCAGGCCGGCTTCCGGGTTCTGCGCGCGCCCGACGTGCCCTCGGTCCTGATCGAGCTCGGCTACCTGTCGAGCCGCAAGGACCTCGATCTGCTGATCTCCGACGAATGGCGCGACAAGGCGACGGCGGCCATGGCGTCGGCCATCGACCGCTTCTTCGCGACGCGGCTGGCGCGCCAGGGGGCTGCCGCAGTTTCACCATAGATAGCGCGGTGTGCAATCGCCGTGGCGGGGCCGCGATTCCTGCATGAGTCTCAAGACCATGGGTCTGTCTCGGCGTCACGGCAGAGCGGCCGATGCGCGCGCCGCACGGAGCGGCGCCGCCGGATTGGCGATACGGGCGCGGATGCGCTTCATCCTGCGGTTTTTCGGCTTCCTGTTCAGCGTCGGCGCGATCTTCTTCCTGGTCGGCGCGCGGGCGCTGGCGGCTACTTCTTCTGGAAATATTCCCAGGACCTGCCGGACTACGCCCAGCTCGCGAACTACGAGCCGCCGGTGATGACCCGCGTCCACGCGGCCGACGGCAGCCTGATCGCCGAATATGCCCGCGAGCGCCGGCTCTACCTGCCGATCCAGGCCGTGCCGAAGCTCGTCATCGCCGCCTTCCTGTCGGCCGAGGACAAGAATTTCTACAAGCACCCCGGCATCGATCCGGAAGGCATCGTCCGCGCCGTCGATCTCGAACTTCCGCACGCGGCGGTCGCCGCGAGCAGGGCGCCTCGACCATCACCCAGCAGGTGGCGAAGAACTTCCTCTCTGACCACCGAGCAGACGCTCGAGCGCAAGATCCGGGAGGCGCTGATCGCGCTGCGCATCGAGGCGACCTACTCGAAGGACAAGATCCTCGAGCTCTACCTGAACGAGATCTATCTCGGGCCTGCGCCGGCGCAACTACGGCATCGCCGCGGCGGCGCTGAACTATTTCGGCAAGTCGGTGCACGAGCTGACCATCGCCGAGGCCGCCTATCTCGCGGCGCTGCCGAAGGCGCCGAACAACTATCACCCGTTCCGCAAGCGCCAGGCGGCGCTCGACCGGCGCAACTAGGTCATCGACCGCATGGTCGAGAACGGCTACGTCACGCGGCGAGGACGGCGAGACGGCGAAGAAGGAGCCGCTCGACGTCAACCCGCGCGTCGTCTCGCCGAACTCGATCGCCTCGGCTATTTCGCCGAGGAGGTCCGCCGCGAGATCGCCGAGCGCTACGGCGAGAAGAAGCTCTACGAGGGCGGCCTCTCGGTGCGCACCACGCTCGATCCGAAGATGCAGGTGATGGCGCGCAAGGCGCTCATCGACGGCCTCGTGCGCTTCGACGAGGCGCACGGCTGGCGCGGCGCCCAGCCAGAAGCTCGACTGTCGGCCGCGACTGGGGCGTCGCGCTGGCCGAGGTGCCGGCGCTCGGCGACGTGCAGCCGTGGCGGCTCGCCGTGGTGCTCGACGTCGAGCGGCGGACAGCGCCCGCATCGGCCTGCAGCCGCAGCGCGACGCCTCCGGCCAGGTCGCGCGCGACCGCGAGACCGGCGCCGTCGACCGCCGACGGCGTCAAATGGACCCGCCAGACGCGTCGACCAGGCGCTCTCGGCCGGCGACGTCGTCTATGTCGAGCCGATCGACGGCAAGCCGGGCCAGTTCCGCCTGCGCCAGATGCCCGAGATCTCCGGCGCCATCGTCGCCATGGACCCGTATACGGGCCGCGTGCTCGCCATGGTCGGCGGCTTCTCGCTTCGACCAGAGCGAGTTCAACCGCGCGACGCAGGCGCTGCGCCAGCCGGGCTCGTCCTTCAAGCCGTTCGTCTACGCGACGGCGCTCGACAACGGCTACACGCCGTCGAGCGTCATCCTCGACGCGCCGATCGAGATCGACATGGGCCCCGGCCAGGAGGCCTGGCCGCCGACGAACTACGACGGCAAGTCGACCGGCCCGCGCACGCTGCGCTACGGCATCGAGCACTCGAAGAACCTGATGACCGTGCGCCTCGCGCAGGACGTCGGCATGCCGCTGATCGCGGAATATGCCCGCCGCTTCGGCGTCTACGACGACATGCTGCCGGTGCTGTCGATGTCGCTCGGCGCCGGCGAGACGACGGTGATGCGCATGATCACCGCCTATTCGATGTTCGTCAACGGCGGCCAGCGCATCAAGCCGACGCTGATCGACCGCATCCAGGACCGCTCCGGCCAGACCATCTACCGGCACGACGAGCGCCAGTGCGACGGCTGCGACGCCGAGAAGTGGACGAACCAGGCCGAGCCGAAGCTGGTCGACAACCGCGAGCAGGTGCTCGATCCGCTGACCGCCTACCAGATGACCTCGATGCTCGAAGGCGTGGTGCAGCGCGGCACGGCGACGGTGGTCAAGGCGGTCGGCAAGCCGCTCGCCGGCAAGACCGGCACGACCAACGACGCCAAGGACGTCTGGTTCGTCGGCTTCTCGCCGGACCTCGCGGTCGGCGTCTATCATCGGCTACGACAAGCCGCGTCCCTCGGCAACTCGGCGACCGGCCGGCCAGTATCGCCGCGCCGATCTTCCGCGACTTCATGACAGCTGGCGCTGAAGGACAAGCCGGCGACGCCGTTCCGCGTGCCGCCCGGCATCAAGCTGATCCGCGTCAGCGCCGCGCAGCGGCATGCGCGCCGGCTCGGGCGAGGGCGGCGGCACGATCCTCGAAGCCTTCAAGCCGGGCACGGCGCCGCCCGACACCTACTCCGTCATCGGCGGCGAGCGACGGCCGGCGTCGCGGTCCGGCAGCGGCGACCGCGCCGTCGGCTCGGGACCGGCGGGCTGTACTGAGCGGGACCGCAGCGCGCCTCATCGACTGTCCGGAACTCGGCTTCGGGATCGCGCTTCTATCGTGAGCCGTGCTTCGCTGCAATGGCGGTCGTCAGGTCGAGGGGGCGTTGCACAGCCGCTGCTTCGATCACGCGCCTATCTCACGACTCGCACAATCTCACGACGACGATCTCGACGACCATGCGCGCCGAAATCCGAGACGCTCCTCGACGACACCAAGCAGTCGATCGGACTGCTGAGGAGGCATCTTTGACTGGGACAAGCCCAGCGTCGCCTCGCCGAGCTGAACGCCCTCGCCGAGGACCCGAACCTCTGGAACGACGCCGACGCCGCGCAGAAGGTCATGCGCGAGCGCACCGGCGCTCGAGGAACGCAGATCACGGCCATCGAGCGCCTCGAGCAGGACCTCGAGGACGCCGCTGACGCTGATCGAGCTCGGCGAGGCCGAGGGCGACGCGGCGATCGGTCGACGGAGGGCGAGGCAGGCGATCCGCGCCGCTCGCAGGACGAGGCGGCGCGCCGCCAGGTCGAGACGCTGCTCTCCGGCGAGGCCGACGGCAACGACACCTATGTCGAGGTCCATTCCGGCGCCGGCGGCACCGAGAGCCAGGACTGGGCCGCAGATGCTGCTGCGCATGTACGCGCGCTGGGCCGAGCGCCGGAAGTACAAGGTCGAGGTGCTCGAAGTATCAGCGACGGCGAGGAGGCCGGCATCAAGTCGGCGACGCTGCTCAGTCAAGGGCCACAACGCCTATGGCTGGCTGAAGACCGAATCCGGCGTGCACCGCCTCGTGCGCATCTCGCCGTTCGATTCGAACGCGCGCCGGCACACGAGCTTCGCCTCCGTCTGGGTCTATCCGGTGGTCGACGACCGCATCAACATCGAGGTGCAAGGAATCGGACTGCCGGATCGACACCTACCGCTCCTCCGGCGCCGGCGGCCAGCACGTCAACACGACCAATTCGGCGGTGCGCATCACGCACATCCCGACCGGCATCGTCGTCGCCTGCCAGCAGGAGCGCTCGCAGCACAAGAACCGCGCCACCGCCTGGAACATGCTGCGCGCCCGGCTCTACGAGCGCGAGCTGAAGAAGCGCGAGGAGAAGGCCAACGCCGAGGCCGCCGTCGAAGACCGATATCGGCTGGGGCCACCAGATCCGCTCCTACGTGCTGCAGCCCTATCAGCTCGTGAAGGACCTGCGCACCGGCACGCAATCGACGAGCCCCGACGACGTGCTCGACGGCGATCTCGACCCGTTCATGGAGGCGTCGCTCGCCCAGCGCGTCTACGGCGGCGCGGTCGAGGTCGAGGACATCGACTAGGGCGGGATCGCCTGATGCTGAATCGATCGCGCTCTGCGAGGTCTTGTCGCTGCGCATGATCTTTTCCGAAAAGTCTGCAATTTTTCGGGATCGTGCTTCGACCGCGGAGGGTTCTCTCGCATGCGCCTCGCCGTCCTTGCGGACATCCATGGCAACATCCTCGCCCTCGAGGCGGTGCTGGCGGACCTTGCGGGGCGGGGCTGCGACCGCGTCGTCGATCTCGGCGATTGCGTCTCCGGCCCGCTCTGGCCGCGGGAGACGATGGCCCGCCTCGCCGCCCTCGGCGCAGCGACGGTGCGCGGCAACCACGACCGGCTCGTCGCGGCGGGCGATCCCGCCGGCATGGGTCCGTCCGACCGCTTCGCCGCCGAAGCGCTGACGGCAGAGGAGCGGGAGCGTCTCGGCGGCCTTCCCCCGACCCTCGCCGTCGCACCCGGCATCCTCGCCTGCCACGCGCGGCCGCGGCACGACGAACTCTACCTCCTCGACGACATCCGGGACGGCCGCCTCGTGCGGGCCGCCCCCGACGCCATCGCCCGGCGCGTCGCAGGCGTCGACGCGGCGATCGTGCTCTGCGGCCACAGCCACCGGCCTGACTTCGTGCGCGTTCCGGGCGCCCTGACGGTGCTCAATCCCGGCAGCGTCGGCTGCCCGGCCTACGAGGACCCGGTCGGCCGCGCCCACGTCTCCGAAACCGGCTCCCCGCACGCCCGCTATGCCATCCTCGATCTTTCCGAAGACGAGCCCCGCGTCGAATGGTTTGCGCTGCCCTACGCCTGGGAGGACGCCGCCCGCCGCGCCGAACGGAACGCCCGCCCCGACTGGGCTCACGCCCTGCGCACCGGCTTCATGCCGCGCTGACGGCGGCGATCGGCGGCGGGCGCTACAGCGCCTTCGCCGCCTCCAGCACCTCCTCCGCATGGCCCGGGACCGAGACCTTCGGCCAGATGCGGGCAATGCGCCCGTCGGCGTCGAGGAGGATCGTGGTCCGCTCGATGCCCATATAGGCGCGGCCGTACATGCTCTTCTCGACCCAGAGCCCGAGCGCGTCGATCAGCGTCCGATCCTCGTCCGCGGCGAGGGTGAGGTCGAGGCCGTGCTTCTTGGCAAACTTTTCGTGGCTCTTCAGGCTGTCGGCGGAGATGCCGATGACCTCGGTCTTCGCCTCGGCGAAGTCCTTCTTCAGCGCCGTGAAGTCGATCGCCTCCTTGGTGCAGCCGGTGGTATCGTCCTTCGGATAGAAGTAGATCACGGCCTTGCGGCCCTTGAGGTCCGCAAGGCTGATCGGCTTGCCGCCGGTGGCCTGAAGGGTGAACGGCGGGAGCGTGTCCCCGATCGTGGGCGTCATGGCTGCCTTCCTTTCGACCGAATATCGGTGTTGGGACATCAAATAGCGAGCTATTCGCGCAAGTCGGTCGCGGAGATCAGCCGGGCGGGTTAGGTTTCCACACATGATTTCGGGTACGATACGCTCGAACGACCCTCAGGACCGGCCCTTGATCGACGCATGACCGTTGCCGCGAGACTGAGAGCCCTTCGGCGCCTGCTGGGCGGGAAGAGCAAGGTCGCGCGCGCGGTCCGCGGCGCCCTCTACGTCAAGCTGTGCCTTGTCCTTATCCTCGGGATGACCTTCGGCGCCCTTTACATGCGCCTGTCGGCCGGGCCGCTCAGCTTCGGCCACCTGCCGGAACGCGTCGCCGCGGCGATCGAGCAGCGGATGGGCCCCGGCTGGAGCGTTGAACTCCGCAACACTGCCCTGATGCTCGAGGGCGGTCTGCCCGCTCTGCGCGCGACGGAACTCGACATTCGCAATCCGGAGGGGGCCCTGGTTCTCAGAGCGCCCTCGGCGACGATCAGCGTCGACGGCTATTCGCTGATGACGGCCAACCTGCAGCCGCGCTCAATCGAGTTCCGGGACCTGCAACTGCGTGCCCTGCTCAACCGGGACGGCTCCATCACCCTGGTCCCGCCGGCCGAAGAAGGCGGCCGCGAGGCGAAGGCCGTGGTCCCGCCGCCGCCCTCAAATCGCGATCCGGCCCTGCCGTCCCCGGTCTCCGTGGCGGTCGGCTCGGTGCTGGAGCTTCTCACCGGCTCGCGCGGCATCGTCGGCGGGCTCGACCGGGCCGTGCTGGCGAATGCCCGCCTCACCCTCGTCGACGGCGAAGACCGCGAGCGCGCGACCTTCCCCCGCGTGGACGCCACCTTCATGCGGACGGAGGCGGGCGGACGCCGCTTCGGCGCGCGATTCGAGGGGCCGCGGGGCACCTGGAGCCTCGACGGCGAAGCAGTCGCCGAGGCCGGCGGCGGCTACCGTGCCACGATGGTCGCCACGAACGCGCCGGCGCAGGATCTCCTGCTGCTCTCCGGGCTCTCGGGCGTCCCGGCGAGTACGGACCTGAAGCTCTCCGGCAGGCTCGCGGCGGTCCTCGTGGACGGGCGGACGCGATCGCTCACCGCCAAGCTCGACAGCAACGCCGGCACGATTCAGATCCACGACAAGGACACCTCGCCCCTTACCGTCGAGCGCCTCGCCATCGAGGGTTCCTGGGACGAAGGCCGCCGGACGCTCGTCCTGCCCTCGCTCTCCCTCAAGGGCGGCGCGACCGACGTCACGCTCGCCGGGGAATTGACCGCGCCCGAAGGCGACAGGCCCTGGCGCGCCTCCCTGACGAGCCGCGATGCCACCGTCCCGGGCGTCGCGCCGGGAGACGCGCCGGTGCGCATCGCAACCCTCGACGCCGCGCTCTCGGGCCAGGACGGCATCCGCGTCGACCTGTTGAAGCTGCGCGGGCCCGCCCTCGACGCCGACATCTCGGCGCTTCTTGCGGCCACCGCCGATCCGAAAGGCCTCGAGGTTGAGGTCAAGGGCACCAAAACCTCCGTCCGTACCGCGCTCCGGTTCTGGCCCGAGGCCGCGGCGACGCCGGTGCGGCAGTTCCTCGTCGCGAGCCTCAAGGCCGGCACCGTCGACGCGCTCCATCTCAAAGTCGCGATGTCGGGGCAGGACCTCGCCCGCGCCATGGACAAGATGCCCGTACCGGAGGGGGCGGTGCAGATCGACTTTTCCGTCTCCGACGGCGTCCTCGCCGCGGCCGAGGGCCTGCCGCCCCTGTCGAAGGCGACCGTGACCGGGACGGTGAGCGGCGTCGCCGCCTCGCTCAAGGCGCCGTCGGCGCGGGTCGAGATGCGGGATGGGCGTGCCCTCGCCGCCTCGGAGGGGAGCTTCGCCGTCGACGACTTCTGGACCAAGGACAAGGTGGGAAGGCTCGCCTTCCGTCTCGCCGGCGGCGCCGACGCCCTCGGCTCGCTTCTGCGGTCGCCGCTCATCCAGGAAGTCGGCGGCGTCGATCTCGATCCGGCGACGATCAAGGGACGAACGGACCTTCGGATCGCCGTGCCGCTGCCGCTCGACGCGATTCCGAAGCTCGCCGAGCTGCCGCTCGCGGTGAGCGGCACGGTGTCCGATCTCTCGATCGACAAGGTCTTCGGCAAGGAGAAGCTCGAAGGGGCGAACCTCGCGGTCGCCTACGACAAGGGCAATCTCGCCATCAAGGGCGAGGGCAAGCTCGCGGGCGGCCCGGCCAGCATCGACGTGCACGAGAGCCGGGACGCAGGCGAGGCGAACGTCGCCTTCACGATGGACGACGCGGCGAGGGCGCGGAAAGGCATGACCTTCGGCTCGCAGCTCTCGGGGCCCGTCCCGATGAAGGTCAGCCTCCCGCTCGGCAAGGCCGCGAAGGGCGGCGGCATGCGCGTCGAGGCGGACCTTTCCCGCGCCGTCGTCGACGGCCTCATTCCCGGCTGGCAGAAGCCGGCCGGACGTCCGGGAAAGGTCGCGATGCTCCTCGCCGACCTCGGCGACAAGGGGATCGATATCAAGGATCTGCAGCTGGAGTCCGGCCCCGTGCAGCTTCGCGGCACCGCCGCCCTCGGCGCTGACGGAGGCCTCGAGAAGGCGGATCTTTCGACCTTCAGGCTCTCGCCCGGCGACGACATGCGGGCGCAGATCGACCGCGCCGCCGGAATCTACAAGGTGACCGTGCGCGGCAACGTCGGCGATGCGCGGCCCTTCGCGCGCTCGCTCAATTCCTCGCCGGCGCCCGCATCGTCTCGCGGCGCGCAAGCGTCGAAGCCGAGGGATGCGAAGGACGCCCGGGACGTCGATCTCGACCTCGTCCTCAACATCCTCACGGGCTACAACGACGAGGCGATCACGAACGCCGTGGTGAAGGCCTCGATCCGCAAGGACGCGATCCGCCAGCTCGACGTCAAGGGGCGGCTCGGATCGAGCAATCTGACCGCGCAGACCGTGACCCGCGGCGGCGTTCCGCTGATCCTCCTCGAAGTGGCCGATGCCGGCGGCATGCTGCGCTTCCTCGACATCTATCGCCGCATGGCGGGCGGCGATCTCGTCATGCAGCTCGCGGCGGGCGAGGGGCCGCAGACAGGCTTTCTCACCCTGCGCGACTTCGTCCTCAAGAACGAGCCGGCGCTGCGCCGGATCATCCCGACGCAGAGCCAGGTCGTCACCGGCCAGGACAGCGCCGGCAACCGGCAGAACGTGCGCATCGACGTCAACGAAGTCGCCTTCACGCAGGCGCGCGTCGACTTCGTGCGCACCGCCGGACGCCTCGATTTCAAGGACGCCGCGATCTGGGGCCAGGCGATCGGCTTCACGCTCAGCGGCTTTATGGATTACGGCCGCGACCAGCTCGACATCGCCGGCACCTTCGTTCCCGCCTTCGGCCTCAACAACGCCTTCGCGCAGGTGCCGCTGTTCGGGCCGCTCCTCGGTGGCAGCCGCAACGAGGGCCTGTTCGCCGTCAATTTCCGCATCTTCGGGCAGGCGACGGCGCCGAGCCTGTCGGTGAACCCGCTCTCCGCCGTCGCGCCCGGCTTCCTGCGCAAGCTCTTCGGCGCCGGCGGCGAGCAGCCGACAGGCTCCGTTCAAGTGCCGAATGCGACGAAGGAACGCGAGAACGCGAACAATTGAGGCGGTACGCCATGGGGCGCGGGGTGGCATGGCTCATCGCGGCGATCGTCCCGCTCGGGAGCGCGCCCGCGACGAGCGCCGAGGCGGGCGATCCCCTGCATCTGTCCGTCGCTTGCGGCGGCGTGAAGGAATGCCGTTACTCCGGCGGCGACCTGCGCTTTCGCATCCGGCTGAAGAACGCCGGCGCGAGCGCCCTCGAGATTCCGATCGCGTATCTGCGCAGGGCCGGGCCGATCGTCAGGCTGGCCGACGTGCACGGCAGCGGTGACACGTATCTGCGCCGAAATCTCGCCGACGAGGATCTGCGCAAGCGCTTCGTCGCTCTTGCGCCGGGGCGGGCGGCGACGATCGACTGGCTGATCACCGAGGCTGAGCTCGCCGCGTATCGCGGTCCCGCGCGCCTCAGCGCCGAGGTGACGATCGTCGCGACCTTGCGCAGGAACGGCGCGCCGTTCGACTATCGCGGCACGGACATCCTGCGCATCCGGCGCGAATAGGCCGCCTCAGACGCGCTCGAGCGCGCGGTGCGGCGGCGCCGGCAGCGCGACGCCGATGGCGTCTCCGGGGCGCACCTCGCCGCCCTCGAGCACGATGCCCATGATGCCCGCCTTGCGGACGAGGCGGCCCTGCGCGTCGCGGCCGAGCACCGCGGCGAGCAAGCCGGCCTGGAACGCCTCGATCTGGGCACAGGGGTTTCTGAGGCCGGTCACCTCGACAATGGCGCGCTCGCCGAGCCCGAGGCGCGTTCCCGTCGGCAGTGCGAGCAGGTCGAGGCCGCGCGTCGTGACGTTCTCGCCGAGATCGCCGGGGCGCACAAAAAAGCCCGCCGCGGCGAGTTCCTCGAAAAGCTCGGCGTGGATGAGATGGACCTGGCGCAGGTTCGGCTGCGTCGGGTCCTTGGCGACGCGGGAGCGGTGCTTCACGGTCTCGCCCGCATGGGCATCGCCCGCGACACCAAGGCCCGCGAGCAAGCGGATCGAGGACAGGCGCTCCTTGCTGAAGCGGTGCGCGCCCGAGGCGCTCACGGCGACGATGGCGGCGCCCATTCAGACCGCCCGCAGCAGCACATGCTTCTTCTTGCCGAAGGACAGCTTGATGACGCCCTCCGGCGTGAGATCCGAAGCGCGCAGGACGCCGCGCTCGTCGGTGACGGCGCGGTCGTTGACGCGCAGGCCGCCGCCCTTCACCTGCCGGCGCGCCTCGCAGGTCGAGGAGACGAGCCTTGCATATTCGGGGCCGAAGGCGGTCAGCACGCCGAGGCCCGCGTCCAGCAGCCCGGCCGTAATCTCGACGGTCGGCAGCGTTTCGGCAAGCGCGCCCTGCTCGAAGGTCTTTCGCGCCGTCTCGGCGGCTTCCTCCGCGCCGGCGCGGCCGTGCAGGAGGGCGGTCGCCTCGGTCGCGAGCATCTTCTTCGCCTCGTTGATCGTCGGCGCCGGCGAGCGCCTCGAGGCGGGCGATCTCGTCGAGCGGCAGGGTCGTGAACAGGCGCAGGAAGCGGCCGACATCGCGCGTCCTCGGTGTTGCGCCAGAACTGCCAGTAGTCGTAGGGCGACATCAGGTCCTCGTTGAGCCAGACGGCGCCGGAGGCGGTCTTGCCCATCTTGGCGCCGGACGACGGTCGTGATCAGCGGGGAGGTCAGGGCGATAGAGCTGCGGCGTCCCGATGCCGGCGGCCGAGATCGATGCCGTTGACGATGTTGCCCCACTGGTCCGAGCCGCCCATCTGCAGGATGCAGCCGTAGCGGCGGTTCAGCTCCACGAAATCGTAGGCTTGCAGGATCATGTAGTTGAATTCGAGGAACGACAGCTCCTGGTCGCGGTCGAGACGCAGCTTGACGCTGTCGAAGGACAGCATGCGGTTGACCGAGAAATGGCGGCCGACGTCGCGCAGGAAGTCGATGTAGTTGAGCTTCGTCAGCCACTCGGCATTGTCGGCCATGATGGCGTCGTGCTCGCCGGCGCCGAAGGTGATGAAGCGGGAAAAGCAGGTCCTGATGCTGTCCTTGTTCGCCTCGATGTCCTCGACCGAGAGGATCTGCGGCTCTCGTCCTTGCCGGACGGATCGCCGACGCGGGTCGTGCCGCCGCCCATGAGCGCGATCGGCCGGCCGGCGCCGGTGCGCTGGAGCCAGTGCAGCATCATGATCGTGAGGAGATGCCCGATATGCAGGGACGGGCCGGTGCAGTCGTAGCCGACATAGGTGGTCAGGCGGCCCGCCGCGGCGGCCTCGTCGATGCCCTCGGCATCGGAGGCCTGATGGATGAAGCCTCGCTCGGTGAGGATGCTCAGGAATTCGGATCGCGGCGCGCTCATCGCGTCTCTCGTCGGGTGGTCGGTGGGTGCGGAAGCGGCCTGTAGCAGCTTCGCCCGGGCGCGTCACCGTCTCCCCGCACTCCCTCCGGGAGAGGGCAGATGGGCCGTCCCTCAGGCCGCCTGCTTCGGCCTTGCCGAGGCGCTTCGTCAGGTACTCGTCGACGGATTCCATCAGCTCGTCGACCTTGCCGTCGAAGAAGTGGTTGGCGCCCTCGACGGTCGCGTGCTCGATCTTCACACCCTTCTGCGTCTTCACCTTCTCGATGACGCTGATGACGTCGCTGACCGGCGCGACCCGGTCCTCCGAGCCGTGCACGAACAGGCCCGAGGAGGGGCAGGGGGCGAGGAAGGAGAAATCGTAGCGGTTCGCCATGGCGGCGATCGAGATGAAGCCCTCGATCTCCGGGCGGCGCATCAGCAGCTGCATGCCGATCCAGGCGCCGAAGGAGACGCCGGCGATCCAGCAGGCGCGGGCGTCGGCGTTGACCGATTGCGCCCAGTCGAGCGCCGCCGCCGCATCGGAAAGCTCGCCCTGGCCGTGGTCGAACGAGCCCTGGCTGCGGCCGACCCCGCGGAAGTTGAAGCGGAGCACGGAGAAGCCCCGATTCACGAAGTTGTAGAACAGGTTGTAGACGATCTGGTTGTTCATCGTGCCGCCGAATTGCGGGTGCGGATGGAGCACGATGGCGATCGGGGCGCCCTTCTGCTTCGCAGGCTGGTAGCGGCCTTCGATGCGGCCGGCGGGACCCGTGAAGATGACTTCAGGCATGGACGGAAAACCCCCTCGGTGCCCGCGGCGCCGCTCCGGCGCTTCCCGGCGGGCCCTGATGCGGAGGGCGCTGCGCGCACGGGCGGGCGCAAACTCCCTCGAATGGCCTTGACTTGTGGCCTCGGCCCTTTACAGAATTCGGTTTAGAACAATTCTAAACGCGTTTGCCCCGGGTCGCCGCTCGGCCGACGCCCGCGGCATCTCGTCAGACGTGATGTGGTTGCGATCCTTTAGCACGGCAACCAGGGTCCTTGGCAAGACAATCGTTCGGACGGCCCCTCAGGAATGGACGGCACGGCAGCCGGGATGCGCAGCTATCTCGATCATAACGCGACTTCGCCTCTGCGGCCCGAGGCGGCCGCGGCGATGGCGCGCGCGCTGGCGCTGCCGGGCAATCCCTCCTCGGTCCATGCCGAGGGGCGGGCCGCCCATGCCGCGCTCGAAACGGCGCGGGACGAGGTCGCGGCCCTGGTCGGGGCCACGGCCAAGGCCGTCGTCTTCACCAGCGGCGGGACCGAGGCGAACAACGCCGTCCTGAGCCCGAGCTTCCGCCGCTACGGCGGGCCGGATGCGACGCTTCTGCTCGTCGGCGCGACCGAACACCCGAGCGTCCTGTCCGGCCACCGCTTCCCGGCGGCGGCGGTCGAGGCGCATCCCCGTCGACCGGAATGGGATCGTCGACCTCGACTGGCTCGCGGCGCGGCTCGACAGGGAGCCCGGCCGCCGGGCGCTGGTCTCGGTTCAGGCTCGCCAACAACGAGACGGGGGTGCTTCAGCCCGTCGCGGAGGCGGCGCGGCTCGTGCACGGGCGCGGCGGGCTTCTCCACGCGACGCGGTCCAGGCCGCCGGCAAGGTCGACGTCGACATCGCGGCTCTCGGCGCCGACGCGCTGACCCTCTCGGCGCACAAGCTCGGCGGGCCGAAGGGCGCGGGCGCGATCGTCTTCGCGACGGACCGCTTCGAGATCGGCGACCGCCTGATCCGCGGCGGCGGTCAGGAGCGAGGCGCCCGGGCCGGCACCGAGAACGTCGCGGCCATCGCCGGCTTCGGCGCCGCCGCGGCCGCGGCCGGAGCTGCCGCCCCGGCGGAGCGCTCGAGGATGCTCGCCCTGCGCCGGAGGGCCGAGGCCGCCGTGCGGGCCGCTCGCCGCCGACGCCGCGATCTTCGCCGCCGAGGCATCGCGGCTGCCGAACACCTTCGCCTTCGCGCTGCCGGCGATCCGGGCCGAGACGGCGCTGATCGCCTTCGATCTCGACGGCGTCGCCCTGTCGTCCGGTTCCGCCTGTTCCTCCGGCAAGGTGCGGCGCTCGCATGTGCTCGACGCGATGGGCGTCGCCCCCGGCCTCGCCGAGAGCGCCCTGCGCGTGAGTTTCGGGTGGATCTTCCTTGGAGGAGGACGCAATCCGCTTCGCGGAGGCGTGCGCAAAGGCTGGTCGGCAGCCTATATAAGCGGAGGGCGGACGCGGCCTGAACGGCCGCAGCCGGCTTCCATCAACCCGCGGTCCTTGAAACCGTGAGCGGTGAGGAGAGAGACGATGCCTGCTGTGCAGGAGACGATCGAACAGGTCCGTTCGATCGACGTGGATCAGTACAAGTACGGCTTCTCGACCGAAGTCGAGATGGAGAAGGCGCCGAAGGGTCTCTCCGAGGACGTGATCCGGTTCATTTCGGGCAAGAAGGGCGAGCCCGACTGGATGCTCGAATGGCGGCTCGACGCCTATCGCCGCTGGCTCACCATGCAGGAGCCGACCTGGGCGCGGGTCGAATACCCGAAGATCGATTACAACGAGATCTATTACTACGCCGCGCCGAAGATGAACGCGGCCCCGAAGTCCCTCGACGAGGTCGATCCGGAGATTCTCAAGACCTACGAGAAGCTCGGCATCCCGCTGCGCGAGCAGGAGATCCTTGCCGGCGTCGAGGGTTCCTCGCGCGTCGCCGTCGACGCGGTGTTCGATTCGGTGTCGGTCGCGACGACGTTCAAGGCGGAATTGATGAAGGCCGGCGTGATCTTCATGCCGATCTCGGAGGCGATCCGCGAGCATCCGGACCTCGTGCGTCGCTATCTCGGCACGGTCGTGCCGGTGACCGACAACTATCTTCGCGACGCTCAATTCGGCGGTGTTCACGGACGGCTCCTTCGTCTACGTGCCGCCGGGCGTGCGCTGCCCGATGGAGCTCTCGACCTATTTCCGCATCAACGAGAAGAACACCGGTCAGTTCGAGCGCACGCTGATCATCGCCGACAAGGGCTCCTACGTCTCCTATCTCGAAGGCTGCACGGCCCCGAAGCGCGACGAGAACCAGCTCCACGCCGCGGTGGTCGAACTCATCGCCCTCGACGATGCCGAGATCAAGTACTCGACCGTCCAGAACTGGTATCCGGGCGACGCGGAAGGCCGCGGCGGCATCTACAATTTCGTGACGAAGCGCGGCGATTGCCGCGGCAAGAACGCGGTCATCACCTGGACGCAGGTCGAGACCGGCTCGGCGATCACCTGGAAATACCCGTCCTGCATCCTGCGCGGCGACGGTTCGCGCGGCGAGTTCTACTCGATCGCCGTGTCGAACGGCCGGCAGCAGGTCGATTCCGGCACCAAGATGCTGCATCTCGGCAAGAATACGACGAGCCGGATCATCTCGAAGGGCATCGCGGCCGGCAAGTCGCAGAACACCTATCGCGGCCTCGTCTCGGCGCACCGCAAGGCCTCGAACGCGCGCAACTTCACGAATTGCGATTCGCTGCTCATCGGCAACAGGTGCGGCGCGCATACGGTGCCGTACATCGAATCGAAGAACGCCTCGGCGGTCTTCGAGCACGAGGCGACGACATCGAAGATCTCCGAGGATCAGCTCTTCTACTGCATGCAGCGAGGCCTCGACGCGGAGGGAGCGACGGCGCTCATCGTCAACGGCTTCGTCAAGGACGTCTTGCAGAAGCTGCCGATGGAGTTCGCCGTCGAGGCGCAGAAGCTGATCGCGATCTCGCTCGAAGGATCGGTCGGGTAGCTCGCGGCGTCCGGAGTCGCAAGGGTGCAATACAATTGATCCAAGACGCGCGCCGACGCGCGCGCATGCGAAGTCATCAGGGAAACGAGATGCTGGAAATCAAGAACCTCACCGTCGAGATCGAGGACAAGCGCATCCTCGACGGGCTCAATCTCACCGTGCGCCGGGGCGAGGTCGCGGCGATCATGGGGCCGAACGGCTCCGGCAAGTCGACGCTGTCCTACGTCATCGCCGGCAAGAAGGATTACGAGATCCTCGACGGCGAGGTGACTGCTCGACGGCCGCGACCTGCTCGCGATGGAGCCGGACGAGCGCGCCGCGGCGGGCCTGTTTCTCGCCTTCCAGTATCCGCTCGAAATCCCCGGCGTCGCCACGATGAGCTTTCTCAAGGCGGCGCTCAACGCGCAGCGCAGGGCGCGCGGCGAGGGCGAGGTGACGACGCCGGACCTCATTCGCCGCGTCAACGCCGCTGCGGCGCAGCTCCACATGCCGAAGGACATGCTGAAGCGGGCCCTCAATGTCGGCTTCTCCGGCGGCGAGAAGAAGCGCATGGAAATCCTGCAGATGGCGCTCTTCGAGCCGACCTTCTGCATCCTCGACGAGACCGATTCCGGCCTCGACATCGACGCGCTGCGCGTCGTCGCGGACGGCGTCAACGCCTTGCGCTCACCGGAGCGCTCGTTCCTCGTCATCACCCACTACCAGCGCCTGCTCAACCACATCGTGCCCGACCGCGTGCACGTGATGGCGAGCGGCCGTGTCGTGCGCTCGGGCGGCCCCGAACTCGCCCTCGAACTCGAGGCGAACGGCTACGCCGACTACCGCGACCAGGCGGCTTGAGGATCAGCGCAGGATGGCCGCCATCACCCTCATGAGGACCCCCGCCGAGACGCGCCTCGCCGAAACCTTCGAGGCCGCGAGGGCAGGCCTGCCCGGCGACGCCGCCGCGCGCGAGGAAGCCTTTCGGCTCTTCGCGGAGCGCGGGCTGCCGCACCGCCGCGTCGAGGACTTCAAGTACACCGATCTTCGCGCCGCCGTGCGCGAGGCGGCGCCTTTCGCCGATCGGCCGAGCGCCGCGGAGGCGCAGGCAGCGGTCTGGGACAGCGTCGCCTTCAAGGATCTCGCGGCGGCCGCGATCGCGATCGTGAACGGCCATTTCGCCCGCGAGGTCTCGGCGCTCGACCGCCTGCCAGCCGGCGTTGAGGTTGTCGGCCTCGCCGACGCCTTTGCCGAGAATCATCCGCTGTTGCGTCATCTTTCGCCGGTGCCGGCGGCGCGCGACAATCCCCTGTACCAGCTCAACGCGGCCTTCGTTGCCGACGGCGCCGTGATCCGCATCGCGTCGGGCAGCGAGGCGACCTTGCACCTGCGCTTCCTGATCGCCGCCGGCGCCGCCGTCGCGACGGCGACGCGGGTGCTCGTCGTCGTCGAGGAGGGCGCGACGCTGACGCTTCTCGAAACCCACGAGAGCGACGACGGCGTCGCGCACCAGCTCAACGATGTCGTCGAAATCGTCGCCGCGGACCGGGCCGTCGTCAGGCACGTCCGCCTCAACCGCGAGGGCGACGCGGCGCTGGCGCTCTCGACCCTTGCCGCAAGGCTCGGCGCGCAGATCTCGTTCACCTCGGTCAACGCGGTCGCCGGCGCGGGACTTTCGCGGCATCAGGTCTTCGTGAACTTCGCCGGCGAGCATTCGCAGGCGCGGATCGACGGCGCCGCCATGATCCGCGGCCGCCAGCATGCGGACACGACCCTCGTCGTCGATCACGCGGTGCCGCATTGCGACAGCCGCGAGCACTTCAGGACGGTTATCGACGATGAGGCGACGGGCGTCTTCCAGGGCAAGATCATCGTCCGTCCCGAAGCGCAGAAGACGGATGGCCGCATGATGTCGGCGGCGCTGCTCCTCTCCGACGGCGGCGCCATGAACAACAAGCCGGAACTGGAGATCTTCGCCGACGACGTGCAATGCGGCCATGGCGCGACGAGCGGCGCCCTAGACGAGGACCTGCTCTTCTATCTGCGCGCCCGCGGCCTGCCGAAGGTCGAGGCCGAGAGCCTGCTCGTGCAGGCCTTTCTCGGCGAGGCGCTGGAAAGCGTCGCGCACGAGGGCGCCCGCGAGGCGCTTGTCGGCATCGTCGAGGCATGGCTCGCGGAACGGGCCCGGTAATGAGGCGGATCGGGCGATGAACGCACCTTTTACGGCTCCCTACGACGTCGAGGCGATCCGGCGCGAGTTTCCGATCCTCAAGTGCGAGGTCTACGGCAAGCCGCTCGTCTATCTCGACAACGCCGCCTCGGCGCAGAAGCCGCGCGCCGTCATCGACGCCATGGTGCGGCAGATGGAGACCGGCTACGCCAACGTGCATCGCGGCCTGCACTACATGGCGAACGAGGCGACGGAAGCCTTCGAGCAGGCCCGCGAGTCGGTGCGCGCCTTCCTCAATGCCGGCTCCGTCGAGGAGATCGTGTTCACGAAATCCGCCACCGAGGCCTACAACCTCGTCGCGGATTCCTTCGGCCGCATGGCGATCGGGGAGGGGGACGAGATCATCCTCTCGATCATGGAGCACCACTCCAACATCGTGCCCTGGCACTTCTTGCGCGAGCGCAAGGGCGCCGTGATCAAATGGGCACCGGTCGACGACGAGGGCAATTTCCTCGTCGACGAATTCGAGAAGCTCTTCTCGCCGCGGACGAAGATCGTCGCCATCACGCACATGTCGAACGTCCTCGGCACCGTGACGCCGATGAAGGAGATCGTCCGCATCGCCCACGCTCACGGCGTTCCGGTGCTGGCCGACGGCGCGCAGGGCGCGGTTCACCTTTCCGTCGATGTGCGCGACCTCGACGTCGATTTCTACGTTCTCACCGGCCACAAGGTGTACGGCCCGACCGGCATCGGCGCGCTCTACGGCAAGCGCGAATGGCTCGAGAGGATGCCGCCCTATCAGGGCGGCGGCGAGATGATCCGGGAGGTTTTCCGCGACCGCATCAGCTACGGCGAGCCGCCGCATCGCTTCGAGGCCGGGACGCCGGCGATCGTCGAGGCGGTCGGCCTCGGCGCGGCCCTGCGCTTCATGACGAAGCTCGGCCGCGAGAACATCCAGGCGCACGAGGCGGCGCTTTCGGCCTATGCCCACGAGCGGCTCGGGCGGCTCAATTCGCTGCGCATCATCGGCCGGGCCAGGGGCAAGGGCGGCATCGTCGCCTTCGAGATGAAGGGCGCGCACGCCCACGACGTTGCGACCGTGATCGACCGCCAGGGCGTCGCCGTCCGGGCCGGCACCCATTGCGCCATGCCGCTGCTCGAGCGCTTCGGCACGACCTCGACCTGCCGCGCCTCGATCGGCCTCTACAACACGACCGAAGAAATCGATAAGCTGGCCGAGGCCCTGCAGAAGGCCGAGGCCCTGTTCGCGTGAAGGACGCATGACCGTGACCCTTGCCACACCTCCCGAAGGAGCGGCGCCGAACGCCCCCCAGGTGGCCCTCGCGTCCGCGATCCCGCCTGACGAGCTCGACCGGCTCACCGACGACATCGTCGCCGCCATGAAGACGGTCTACGACCCCGAAATCCCGGCCGACATCTACGAGCTCGGCCTCATCTACCGGGTCGAGATCGACGACGACCGCAACGTCGCCATCGACATGACCCTGACCGCCCCCGGCTGCCCGGTCGCCGGCGAGATGCCCGGCTGGGTCGAGAACGCGGTCTCGACCGTGCAGGGCGTGAAGGTCGTCACCGTCAACATGGTCTTCGACCCGCCCTGGGATCAGAGCCGGATGTCCGACGAGGCGCGGGTGGCGCTGGACATGTGGTAGGGGCTGGCCAAATTCACCTCTCCCCGCAAGCGGGGAGAGGCGAATCCGCGCCTTTTCGAAGATGTGTGAATTGCCGTAGCCCCGCGAGCCGGGAGGGGCGGACACGCGAGGGGGCTTTACTCGCGTCCGCCGCTCCCCTACTCCCCCATTCATCCCCTTTTCGCCATCGAGAAGGCTCCCCGTGATTCATCCCCTTCGGATCGGCGTCGCCGGTCTCGGCGCGGTCGGCGCCTCGGTGGTCCGCATCCTGGCGCGGCAGGACAACGCCCTGACCGAATGCTGCGGCCGGCCGCTCCGGGTGACCGCGGTCTCGGCCCGCAGCCGGTCGAAGGACCGGGGCGTCGACCTTTCCCGGTATGCCTGGTTCGACGATCCGCGCGCACTTGCCCGCTCGGGCGAGGTCGATTGCGTCATCGAGCTCATCGGCGGCGAAGAGGGGCCCGCCCGGGAGACCGTTGCCGCCGCGATCGAGGCCGGCAAGCACGTCGTCACCGCGAACAAGGCGCTCCTCGCGCGGCACGGCCTCGCCCTCGCGAGTGCCGCCGAGGCGAAGGGGGTCGGGCTCGCCTTCGAGGCGTCCGCGGCGGGCGGCATCCCGGTCGTCAAGACGCTGCGCGAGGCGCTGCCGGCCAACACCATTTCCCGGCTCTACGGCATCCTCAACGGCACCTGCAACTACATCCTCTCGCGCATGGAGCTCGAAGGCCTCACCTTCCAGGAATGCCTTGCCGATGCACAGCGCCTCGGCTACGCGGAGGCCGATCCCAGCTTCGACGTCGAGGGCTTCGACACGGCCCACAAGCTCGCCATCCTGACCAGCCTCGCCTTCGGCACCGAGCTCGACGCCGATGCCGTCTATGTCGAGGGTATCTCCTCTATCGCGCCCCTCGACCTCGCCATGGCGAAGGAGCTCGGCTACCGCATCAAGCTCCTCGGCGTCGCCGAGCGCACCGCCACCGGGATCGAGCAGCGCGTGCATCCGACGATGGTGCCGCGCACCTCCTCGATCGCCCAGGTCATGGGCGTCACCAACGCGGTGACGATCGATGCGGATGCGGTGAAGGAACTCACCCTGATCGGCCCCGGCGCCGGCGGCGAGGCGACCGCCTCGGCCGTCATCGCCGACATCGCAGACGTCGCGACCGGCAAGGCGCGGATGCCCTTCGGGCGCCCGGTGCATCGCCTCGAAAAGGCCGAGCGCGCGCCGATGCAACGGCACGAGGGCGGCTATTATGTGCGCCTGACGGTGCCCGACCGGCCGGGCGCCGCGGCCGGCGTCGCGACCCGCATGGCGGAGGCCGACATCTCCCTCGAGAGCATCCTGCAGAAGCGCTCGGACGAGGCCGTGAGCCGGGATCGGCACGGCCGCTCCGGAGCGCCGGTCTCGCTCGTCCTCATCACCTATGCGGCGGCGGAGCAGGCGATCCGCTCTGCGCTCGACGAAGATCGCCGAAGACGGGCTCGTCGCCGAACAGCCCCAAGCTCATCCGCATCGAGCGGGAATGAGGGAAGCGTCTCGAACGACAACGCTGAACAGGGAGATCGATCCGCCATGACGCAGGGCATCACCGTCCAGCCGGGCCAGCTCATCGAGCGCATCCTCACCCTCGAACTCGTGCGCGTCACCGAGCGCGCGGCGGTCGCCTCGGCGCGCCTGCGCGGACGCGGCGAGGAGAAGGCCGCGGACCAGGCGGCGGTCGACGCCATGCGGCGCGAACTCAACAAGCTGCCGATCGACGGCACCGTCGTGATCGGCGAGGGCGAGCGCGACGAGGCGCCGATGCTGTTCATCGGCGAGCGTGTCGGCAACCGCAACGGCCCGAAGGTCGACATCGCCGTCGATCCCCTCGAAGGCACGACGCTCTGCGCCAAGGACATGCCGGGCTCGATCGCCGTGATGGCGATGGCCGAGGCCGGCACGCTCCTCGCCGCGCCCGACGTCTACATGCACAAGATCGCCGTCGGCCCCGGCTATCCGAAAGGCGTCGTCGATCTCGACGCGAGCCCGGAGGAGAACATCCACAGCCTCGCCAGGGCGAAGGGCGTCAAGCCGCACGAAATCACCACCCTGGTGCTCGACCGGCCGCGGCACGTCGACCTCATCGCGGCAATCCGCCGGACCGGCGCCGGCGTGCGGCTGATCTCGGACGGCGACGTCGCCGGCGTCATCTTCACGACGAAGCCGGAGGAGACCGGGATCGACCTCTACCTCGGCATCGGCGCCGCGCCGGAAGGCGTCCTCGCGGCCGGCGCCCTGCGCTGCATCGGCGGCCAGATGCAGGGCCGCCTGATCCTCGACACCGAGGAGAAGCGGGCCCGCGCCGCCAGCATGGGCGTGACCGATCCGAACCGGCGCTACGACATGACCGACCTCGCCCGCGGCGACGTCATCGTGGCGGCGACCGGCGTCACCGACGGCGCGCTGATCAAGGGCGTCAAGTTCGGCAAGGAGGTCATCGAGACCGAGACGGTGGTCTACCGCTCCGCCACGGGCACCGTCCGCCGCATCCACGGCGAGCACCGGGAGCTGGCGAAGTTCCACCTCGACTGAGGTGATCGGTGCTTCGTGAGGTCGTGAGATCGTCGACTGCGCCCTCACTACGCACTACTCACGACTTCACGATTCTCACGACCCCGCCGATGCTCGTCGCGATCCTCACGGACATCCATGCGAACAAGGAGGCGTTTCAGGCCTGCCTCGCCCATGCGCGCCTGCTCAAGGCGGATCGCATCGCCCTTCTCGGCGATCTCGTCGGCTACGGCGCCGATCCGGCCTTCGCCGTTGATACCGCGATGGCTCTCGCCGCGGCGGGCGCGATCGTGCTCAAGGGCAATCACGACGCGGCCATCGACGGCTCCGACGAAAACATGAACGCCACGGCGCGCGCCGCCATCGCCTGGACCCGCGGGCGGCTCAACGACGGCCAGCGCGCCTTCCTGCGCACGCTGCCGCTGACGGCGGAGGAGGGCGAGGTCCTCTACACGCACGCCAACGGCTATTCCCCGGGCGGCTGGGACTACGTTCTCGGGCCGATCGAGGCGCGGCGCAGCATGGACCGCTCCGGCCATCGTGTGACGTTCTGCGGCCACGTCCACGTGCCGGCCCTCTACAATCTCGACGCCGCCGGCAGGATCGGCTGCTTCCGCCCCAGCGCCAGCATCGGGGTGCCGCTCCTGCGCCAGCGGCAATGGCTCGCGGTGATCGGCGCCGTCGGCCAGCCGCGGGACGGGCTGCCGGCCGCCGCCTACGGGCTCTACGACACGGCGAGGAGCATCCTGCGCTTTATGCGCGTCGCCTACGATTGCGAATGCGCCGCGCGGAAGATCTTCTCGGCCGGCCTGCCGGAGACGCTTGCCCTTCGCCTCATGGCAGGACGGTGAGATGCGAAAGCGCCTGCATTCCGGCGATCTGGTCGACGGCTTCCTCCTCGCCGAACGGCTGCATGTCGGCGGCATGGCCGAGATCTGGCGCGCCGCCCGCGACGGCGGCGAAATCGTCGCGCTCAAGGTGCCGCTGATCCGCGACAGCGACGACCCGACGCCGATCGTCGGCTTCGAGGTCGAGCAGATGATCCTGCCGCGCCTTTCCGGCCCGCACGTGCCGCGCTTCGTCGCGCAGGGCGACTTTTCGGTGCAGCCCTACATCGCGATGGAGCTGCTTTTGGGCCAGTCGCTGAAGGGCCGGCTCGACGCGCTGCCCCTGCCCGCAACGGAGGTCGCCTCGCTCGGGGCGAGGACGGCGCGGGCGCTGCACGACATTCACCGCCAGGGCGTGATCCATCTCGACGTGAAGCCGAGCAACATCATGCTGCGCGAAAGCGGCGAGGCGGTCCTGATCGATTTCGGCCTTTCGCGCCACGAGCACCTGCCCGACCTCCTCGCCGAGGAGTTCAGGCTGCCCTTCGGCACCGCGCCGTACATGTCGCCGGAACAGGTGCTGCAGGGGCGCGGCGAGCCGCGCAGCGACCTCTTCGCCCTCGGCGTCATGCTCTACTTCTTCACGACGGGGGAGCGTCCCTTCGGCATTCCGCACGGCGTCCGCGGCCTGCGCCGGCGGCTTTGGCGCGATCCGAAGCCGCCGCGGGAAATCCGCGCGGATTGCCCGCCCTGGCTCCAGGAGACGATCCTGCGCTGTCTCGAAGTCGCGCCGGAGAAGCGCCACCCGTCCGCGGCGCAGCTCGCCTTCGACCTCGAGCACCCGGATCAGGTTGCGCTCACCGAACGGGCGGCGAAGCTGCGCCGCGATCCATTTGGAACGGTTCTGCGCCGTCGCCTCAACGCCATCGGCAGACAGCCGCTTCCGCCCGCCAGCATTGCCGGACATCTCGCCGATGCGCCGATCGTCCTCGCCGCCGTCGACCTGTCGCCCGGGCGCGCCGACCTCGCCAAGGAGCAGCGCCGCGTCCTTGCGCGCATCCTCGCGGTCGAGCCGAAGGCGCGGCTCGCCTGCGTCACCGTGCTCGAGACCTCGCGCCTCGCCATCGACCTCATGGAAGACAGCGAGGGCCGCAACCTGCACGTCCTCCGCCTCGTCGAGCTGAAGGACTGGGCGCGCGGCCTCGACCTTCCGGCGGACCGCATGACCTTCACCGTCCTCGACGCGCCGGACGCCGCCGCGGCCATCGTCGATCATGCGCGGCACAACGCGGTCGATCACATCGTCATGGGCGCCCGCGGCTCGTCGGGCGTCCGCCGCTATCTCGGCAGCACGTCCGCGAAGGTCGCCGCCGAGGCGCCGTGCTCGGTGACCGTGGTGCGCCTGCCGGGCGGGCATCGCGACGCCCTTCCCGAGAGCGACGGCCTCGAACCGCTCGGCTTTGCCTGAGCGCCAGCTTTCGCCCGCAATCCAGGCTACCCTGGCCGGGTGTCCGAATCAGCCCTCTCGCCGCAGCCGCGGCCATTCCTCGGCGTCGGTCGCTCCGCCCTCGGCCGCACCTGGATCGAGCGCTGCGACCCGGCCCAGGCCATGATCGCCCTCGCCATCGCGCAGACGCACGGCGTCCCGGACGTGGTGGCGCGGGTCCTCGCCGGGCGCGGCGTCGGCGTGCAGGACGCGCCGAGCTTTCTTGCGCCCCGCCTGCGCGATCTTCTGCCCGAGCCCTATCGCCTGACCGACATGGAGCGGGCCGCCGAGCGCCTCGCCGACGCCGTCGTGCGCCGCGAGACGGTGGCGATCTTCGGCGATTACGATGTCGACGGCGCCTGCAGCGCGGCGCTTCTCGGCGATTACCTCGGCGCCTGCGGCGTGCCGTACCTCATCCACATTCCCGACCGCATCACCGAGGGCTACGGGCCGAACCTCGAGGCCGTCGCTTCCCTCAAGGCGAAGGGCGCCGGGCTACTCGTCACGGTCGATTGCGGCACCGCGAGCCACGAGCCCCACGCCGAGGCGCGCCGGCTCGGGCTCGATCCGGTCGTCCTCGACCATCACCAGGCGCCGCACGTGCTTCCCGACGTCGTCGCCCTGGTCAATCCGAACCGCCAGGACGACCTTTCCGGCTACGGCGTCCTCTGCGCCGCGGGCGTCGTCTTCCTCACTGTCGTCGCGCTGAACCGGGTCCTGCGCCGGCGCGGATTCTTCGCTGGCCGCGAGGAGCCCGATCTCCTCGCCGGCATCGATCTCGTCGCCCTCGCGACGGTTGCCGACGTGGTGCCGCTCGCCGGGCTCAACCGCGCTTTCGTGCGGCAGGGCCTCGCCGTAATGCGCTCACGCCGCCGTCCCGGGCTCGCGGCCCTGTTCGACGCCGCCGGGCTGAAGACGGCGCCGGAATGCTGGCATCTCGCCTATCTCGTCGGCCCGCGCATCAATGCCGGCGGACGGATCGGCGATGCCGCCCTCGGATCGCGGCTGCTCCTGACCCGGGACCCGGTGGAGGCGGCGCGGCTCGCGGGCGAGCTCGATCGGCTGAACGGCGAGCGCCAGGCGATCGAGCGCGCCGCCGTCGAGGAGGCGCAGGCGCAGGTGCTCGGGACGTCGGGCGCGGGCGTGGGCGGGCCCGTTCTCGTCGCCGCCTCGCCCGAGTGGCACCCGGGCATCGTCGGCCTTGTCGCGGCGCGCCTGAAGGAGCGCTTCCGGCGCCCGGCCTTCGCCTTCGCCCTCAACGCCGACGGCACCGCCACGGGCTCCGGCCGCTCCGTCCAGGGGGTCGATCTCGGCCGCGCCGTCCGTGCCGCCGTCGAGGCCGGCCTCGCGCTGAAAGGCGGCGGCCATGCCATGGCCGCGGGCGCGACCGTTGCCGCGGCGGACCTTCACGCCTTCGAGGCCTTCCTGGCGGGCCGGCTCGCCGATTCCTTCGGCGATGCGAGCGCCCTCGACCATCTCGGCATCGACGCCACGCTGACCGCCGCCGGCGCCAGCCCCGTCCTCGTCGCCGATCTCGAGCGGGCAGGGCCGTTCGGCGCCGGACAGCCGGAGCCGGTCTTCGCCTTCGCGCACCACCGCCTGCTCGAAGCCCGCGAGGTCGGCGCCGGCGGGCATGTCCGCGTCAGGCTGCGGGCCGGCGACGGCGCGGTCCTTGGCGGCGTTGCCTTCCGCGCCGCCGGCCAGCCCCTCGGCGTCGCGCTCGCGGCCGCCGTCGGCAAGCCCGTGCACGTCGCCGCGACGCTCTCCGTCGACCGCTGGGGCGGCAGCGAGCGGGCCGAGGCCCGCATCGTCGATGTGGCGGAGCCGGTTTGAGCCGCCCGACTCCCGTCGCGTCGGCTTGCCGCTCCTTCCGAACCCCTCTATATGTCCGCGACCTCGGCGGCCCTCTCGCCCCGACGCAGCGCCCATCGTCTAGCGGTCCAGGACGTCGCCCTTTCACGGCGAAAACAGGGGTTCGATTCCCCTTGGGCGCGCCAGCCTCAGCCTTGGACGAACTCGGGGCTCTCCGTTATTTAATTGTCCCCGCTACTTCTGGAGGTTGGTGTCGAAAAACTTCGACGCCCCGGCCGTCGCTTCGCGGTCCGCCTGCGTGGCCCCGGCGAAGGCGTGCACCGCGCCGGGGTACCTGACGACCCGGTGATCCGCCTTGGCTTGGGGGTATTGAGCCCGAGCGGCGCATGGAACCCCGCGACCGCCTCGCGAAACGGGCGGCGCCGGGAATGACGCCGTCCGCACCGACGGCTCTAGCGCAAAATCCGTTCAAGATGACCCATCCCCGGCTCTGTCATCCCGGGGCTGCGAAGCAGAGCCCGGGATCCATGAACGCGACGACACAGACGGCGAGCGACGGTGCACAGACTGCGGAGTTCATGGGTTCCGGCCTCCGCTTCGCGGCCCCGGAATGACAGCGCTTGAGCTTGCTTCGATATGAACGGATGCTGCTCTAGCTAGCGCAGCGACTTGAAACCCGCCCTGACCTCCTGCACGAAGATTTCCGTCTGCTCCCAGGCCGGAAAGTGTCCGCCCTTGTCGAGCCAGTTGTAATGGATGAGCTTCGGGTAGGCCCTCTCCGCCCAGCTCCGCGGTGCAGGGCAGAGGTCATCCGGGAAGGCGCTCACGGCAACAGGGATGGCGACGCCCTTCGGGGCAAAGAAGGCGAGCTTGTTTTCCCAGTACAGGCGAGCCGAGGAGACCCCCGTGTTCGTCAACCAGTAGAGCGTGATGTTGTCGAGGATGTCGTCCTGTGTCAGGCCCTCGGGCTGGCCGTCGAAGACACGCGCGATGAGCTCGTAGCTGCGGGCATCATGGTCGAGTATCCATGCGGCCAGGCCGACAGGTGAATCGGCGATTCCGTACAGCGTTTGGGGGCGGTTGCCCATTTCCAGAGCGTACGCCAGGCCGCGCGAATAGAAGAAGGCGAGCTGGTCATACGCGCGCCTCTCCTGAGCTGAAAGGCCGGGTGGCGGCGGAGCCCCCGTAAAGGCCGCCTTGTCGATGTCGGGTGGAACCGCGCCAGCCATGTTGGTGTGGATTCCGAGCAATCCCTGAGGCGCCCGTACCCCCATCAAGTCGACGATCAGCGCGCCCCAATCGCCGCCTTGCGCCACATACTCCGTGTAGCCGAGGCGCTTCATCAACTGCGCCCAGGCACCTGCGATACGGTCCGGGCCCCAGCCGGTGGTGGTCGGCTTGCCGGAGAACCCGTAGCCCGGCATCGACGGAATCACCAGATCGAAAGCGTCCGACGCGCTCGCGCCGTAGGCCGTGGGATTTGTAAGCGGATCGACGATCTTCAGCTGCTCGATGATCGAGCCGGGCCATCCGTGCGTGACGATGAGCGGCAACGCATCTTCATGTTTCGATCGAACGTGAATGTAGTGAATGTCCAGTCCATCGATCTCGGTTATGAACTGCGGTAGGGCGCTCAGTTTCGCCTCGACCTTGCGCCAATCGTAGTCTGTCGCCCAATACCGCGCGAGTTTCTGCATCGTCGCGAGTTGCACGCCTTGCGATTGATCCGAGACCATTTCCCGTTCAGGCCATCTCGTCGCGGTTATCCGCCGGCGAAGATCGACCAGCGCGTCGTCGGGAACGGTGATGTGAAAGGGGCGGATGGCGTCGCCGTCAGCCGCTTTGGCCACGTCCACGGGACGTACGTTCGCTGCACCTGCGGCCGCAGCCTGAAGGTCGCGCCGGTTCGGGAGTGATGATGGCTCGGACATTGATCTCCTCTCCATTCGTTCAGGTCACCACAAGTGGCGATATCGGGATTGGCGAGCGGAAGACCGCGGGATTGCCGGCCTTGTAGGCGCCACACGTCGAGGGAGGCTTCGGCGCTGCGCGAAGGTTCGCGCACTCTTACGGAGGCTGCGACTCGTGCGATCGGGTCGTCCTCGGTTTGGCTACGCTACCACGCGGTTCAGGAGCGGCGTCGACAATGCTGTCGATCAAAAGCGGCCCGTTGGGAGCCGAGGTCCAACGCAAGGGACGCTGATTGACCGAAAAGGATAGGCCGCGGTGGCCGGCCTAGCAAGCGGGCGCCCCATGCTCGTCCTGCACGGCGCTCCGAAGAGAGTCGCGGGAAACCGTGCAGCGAAGCCAATTCCATGTGAAGCGCTCGCCGATCTTTTCCAGGCGACGATATTTCGACGCAGCGCCGCCCTACGGCGTCAGCCACTCGTCGGAAAGGATCGCCCAGCGCTCGTGGTCGCGCCATTCGCCGCCGATCATCAGGTAGCGCGGCGAAAAGCCCTCGCGGCGGAAGCCGAGGCTGCGGGCAAGCGCCCGGGAGGGCTCGTTGCCCGGCTGGATGTTGGCCTCGAGCCGGTGCAGGCCGAGATCGGCGAAGGAATGGCCGATGACGAGGGCGAGGCCCTCGCGCATCAGGCCGCGGCCCTGGAAGCCGCGCATGCCGAAATAGCCGAGGAAGGCGCTCTGGAAGGCGCCGCGGACGATGTCGCTGACGTTGATCACGCCGGCGATCCGCCCATTCACCCGCTCGCGCAGGATGAAGCCGATCTTGCGCTCGCCGTCGCAGGCGGCAAGGTAGGTCTGGAAGCCGGCTTCGTCCCGGAACGGGATCACCCAGGGCTCGTGCGCGTCGATGCTGGCGAGGTTGGCGCGGATCAGTTCGCGCCCGTCCTCCGGCCGGACCTGCCGGACGAGGACTCGCTCGCCGTCGAGGCGGTTCATTCGAGGGCGCCGACGGCACCCTCGACCGCCACGACCACCGCCCCTGAGCGGACGAGGTCGAGCGCCTGCGCCATCTCGGTCGCGTACCAGCGATCTCCGTCGAGGGCCGGCGCGATCACCGCGCGGATCGCCGCGAGCGCCGCCTGCGAGCCGCGGCCGAGGGGGAAGTCCGCCGCGACCGGCGCAACGAGGGTCAGGGCCTGGGCCGCCATCAGAAGCTCGCCGGCGACGATCTGCTCGACGTTTTCGACGATCGTGCGCGCCTTGCGCCCGCACCAGGTCGAGTTCGCGACGTGGTCCTCGGCGTTCGACTTGCCTGGGATCGAATCGACCGAGCCGGGGGTCGCGAGGCCCCGGTTCTCCATGACGAGGGCAGACATCGAGCATTGCACCGTGGCGAAGCCCGTGTTGAGCCCGCGCTTGCCGGCCAGAAGGTTGCGCGGCAGGCCGTAGGACATGGTCGGGTCGATGAGCCGGGCGAGGCGGCGCTCGGAGATGGCGCCGAGATCGGCCATGGCGAGGGCGAGGACGTCCATCGCCTGGGCGACGTACTGGCCATGGAAATGGCCGCCGGAGATCGATTCGTAGCCGCCGGCGCCGTCCTCGAAGATCAGGGGGTTGTCGGTCGCGGCATTGATCTCGGTGCCGACGATGCGCTCGACATACTCGACCGCCTCGCCCGCCGGGCCGTGGACCTGCGGCGTGCAGCGGAGCGAATAGACGTCCTGCACCCGCGGGCTCGCCGGAGTCCCGGGCGCGCGCGGCTCGTCGGGAAAGACGACCTCGCGGGCGGCCTGCGAGCAGCGCTTCGTGCCGGCGAGGATGCGCAGGAGGTTGCGCGCCACCTTCATCTGGCCGGGGTGCGGCCGGGCCTGTTGCAGGCGCGGATCGAAGGCCGCAAGCTCGCCACGCATCGCCTCGAGGGAGAGGGCCATGGCGATGTCGGCCTGCTTCAGGAGCCGGCGCGCGTCGTGCGTCGCGAGGACGGCAAGGGCGAGGGAGGCGGTCGAGCCGTTGATGAGCGCCGAGGCGTCCTTTGCGCCCAGCTCGAAATCCGCTTCGAACCCGGCTTCGCCGATCGCCGCCCGGGCCGGAAGGCGGCGGCCCTGAAAGACGATCTCCGCCTCCTTGAAGCCGCAGACCGCGCCGGCCATGTGGGCGAGGGGCGCGAGGTCGCCGGAGGCGCCGACGGAGCCCTTCTGCGGGATGACCGGGTGCAGCCCGGCATTGAGGAAGGCCACGAGCCGCTCGACGAGCTCGACCCGCGGCCCGGAATAGTTCGAGGCGAAGGCGTTGGCCCGCAGGAGCATCATCGCCCGCGTGACGTCCTCCGCAAAGGGCTCGCCGAGGCCGGTGGCGTGGGCGTAGACGGTCTTGCGCTGGTAGGCCGCCATGTCGGCGATCGTGACGCGCTGGTCCTTGAACAGCCCGACGCCGGTGTTGAAGGCGTACATCAGCGGCGCGTCGTCGTGCATCCAGGTCCGGTCGATAAAGGCCCGCGTCGCCGCGATCCGCTCCCGGGCCTGCGGCGCAAGGCTGGCCGTCGCGAAGAGCCCGTCCGCGTCGGGCCGGGCGACGCGCACCACGTCGCCGATCGAAAGCGTCGCGCCGTCGATGGAAATCGTCATCGTTGCTCGTCCTGTCTCCCCTTCCGGGCATAGCGGGCGGGGGCGGGCGGCGCAACACGGACCCTGCCGCGCCATTCCCGGAGGGCCGCTCCCGGGGCCCGGATTTGACCCTGGCGCGGCGAGGGTCGAAAGATCGCCGCGGGAGACCTGCCGCGATGCTTCTCGAGGTCCGGGACCTTCAGACCAAGTTCTTTACCGTCGACGGCGTCGTGAACGCCGTCAACGGCATCTCCTATTCCGTCGATAGGGGCGAATGCCTCGCGATCGTCGGCGAGAGCGGCAGCGGCAAGACGGTCGGCGTGCTGTCGATCCTGCGCCTGATCCAGTCGCCGCCCGGCAGGATCGTCGGCGGCGAGATCATCTTCAAGGGCACGGACCTGCTCGACGCTGGCGCCGAAGGCGCTGCGGGGATCCGCGGGCAACGAGATCGCCATCGTCTTCCAGGATCCGATGACGTCGCTCAATCCGGTCATGAAGATCGGCGCGCAGATCACGGAGAGCCTGCTGCGCTTCCACGAGCGACTGAGCCGACGGCAGGCGCGCGTCGCGCGCGATCGAGCTTCTGGCATGGTCGGCATCCCGAAGCCGGCGACGCGACTCGACGACTATCCGCACCAGTTCTCCGGCGGCATGCGCCAGCGCGTGATGATCGCGATGGCGCTCGCCTGCTCGCCGGAACTGATCATCGCCGACGAGCCGACGACCGCCCTCGACGTGACGATCCAGGCGCAGATCGTCGAGCTCGTGAAGCGGCTGCAGGCGGAATCTCGGCACCGCCGTGATCTGGATCTCGCACGATCTCGGCGTCGTCGCGCGCCTCGCCGATCGACGTCGCCGTCATGTATGCCGGCTACATCGTCGAGAAGGCGCCGGTCGACGATCTTTACGCGCGCCCGGCGCATCCCTACACCCGCGGGCTCCTGAATTCGCTGCCGCGGCTCGATTCGAAGGTGAAGACGCAAGCTCGAAGGCGATCGAGGGACTTCCGCCCAACCTGATCGGCGGACTGCGCGGCTGCCCGTTCGTGCCGCGCTGCGCCTATGCGACGGAACGATGCCGGAGCGAGAATCCGCCACTTGCGGAAGTCGCGGCGAACCATGCGGTCGCCTGCTGGAATCACCTGCTGACCGATGAGGCGCCGCCGTGAGCGACGCAGGCGCTTCGTCCGCGTCAACGCAGCTGAAGCTGCTATTTCCCGATTCGCGGCGGCATCGCGTTCGGCCGGCCGGCGGGCTACATCAAGGCCGTCGACGGCATCACCTTCGACATCTGCAGCGGCGAGACGCTCGGCCTCGTCGGCGAGAGCGGCTGCGGCAAGACGACGGCCGGCCGCGCCATCCTGCAGCTCTACCGACCGACCGGCGGCGAGGTCGTCTTCCGCGGCGACGATCTCGTGCGGCAGAGTCCGGACGAGATCTGCGCCGGGCGCGGCGCCACATGCAGATGATCTTCCAGGATCCCTACGCGTCCCTGAACCCGCACATGCGGGTCGGCGAGATCATCGCGCGTCCGCTCCGGGTCCATCGGCATCGTCGCAAGATCGCGACGAGGAGATCGCGCTCGTCACCGAGCTGATGGACGAAGGTCGGGCTCAGCCGCGTCCTTTCGCGACCGCTATCCGCACGAGTTCTCCGGCGGCCAGCGCCAGCGCATCGGCATCGCCCGGGCGCTCGCCACGTCGCCGGACTTCATCGTCTGCGACGAGCCGATCTCGGCCCTCGACGTCTCGATCCAGGCGCAGATCATCAACCTCCTTGCAGCAGCTGCGGAGGATCTGCAGCTCACCTACCTCTTCATCGCCCACGATCTCAGCATGGTGCGCTACATCTCGACGCGCGTCGCGGTCATGTATCTCGGCAAGCTGATGGAGCTGACCACGAGCGCGGAGCTCTACGAGAACCCGCTGCACCCCTATACGCAGGCGCTGCTCTCCGCGATTCCGATCCCCGACCCGCCGCTCGAGCGGCAGCGCCAGCGCATCTTCTCGAGGGCGATCTGCCGAGCCCCGCCAATCCGCCGCCGGGCTGCAACTTCAGCATCCCGCTGCCCGCTTCGCCCGCGATCATCTGCCACACGCGTCGAGCCGGAGTTCCGCGAGGTCGCGGCCGGGCCACTGGGTCGCATGTCATCTCGTCTGAAGCCGCGACGACGACGCCTCGCTCCGAGTCGCGAGCTAGCCGATGCGCTACGTCGTCCGCCGCCTGCTCCAGACCCTCGTCGTCGTGTTCGGCGTCAGCATCGTCGCCTTCGGCATGTCGTTCCTGACCGGCGATCCGACCGAGGTCATCCTCGGCGACGGCGCCGACCGGATGAGCGTGCAGCAGATCCAGGAGTTCCGACATAAGATGGGCTTCGACCGGCCCTGGTACGTGCAGTATGTCAGCTTCGTCGGCAAGGCGCTGCAGGGCGATTTCGGCTATTCCTTCATTCGCCACAAGCCGGCCTACGAGGTCATCACCGAGAGGCTGCCGACCACCGATCAAGCTCGCGGCCTTCGCCTTCGTCCTCTCGATCGTCGTCTCGATTCCGCTCGGCGTCCTCTCCGCCACGCGGGCGCATACGCCAATCGACTATCGCCGTGACGGTCATCGCGCTGGTCGGCCAGTCGATCCCGAGCTTCTGGCTCGGCATTCTGCTGATCCTGTTCTTCGGCGTGCACCTGAAATGGCTGCCGATCTCCGGCAGCGGCACCTGGCAGCATCTCGTCATGCCGGGCATCACGCTCGCGGCCTTCTCGATCGCGCGGAACATGCGCCTGACACGCTCCTCGATGCTCGACTACATGCAGCGCGATTTCGTCCGCACCGCCCGCGCCAAGGGCATCTCCGAGACCCGGGTCGTCTATGCGCATGTGCTGCGCAACTCGCTCCTGCCGATCGTCACCGCGATCGGCCTCGAGATCGGCTTTCTGCTCGGCGGCTCGGTGATCATCGAGACGATCTTCGGCTGGCCGGGCGTCGGCCGCGAGATCATCGCGGCGATCGGTTCGAAGGACTTTTACGTCGTGCAGGCCGGCGTGATCATGCTGGCGCTGATCTTCGCCGCGCGTGAATCTCATCATCGACCTGTCTATGTCTGGGTCGATCCGCGCATCCGCTATGGCTGACCATGGATAGTCGCGCGACCCGACGCGAGACGCTGATGGCCGCTCGCGATCTGACGCCCGGCCGGCGGCCGCGCGAGCCAGCTTCTTCGCGCGGCTTTTCCGCAGCAAGACCGCTCTCGCGAGCACGATCGTGCTTCTCCTGGTGCGTCTTCGCCGCGCATCGCGGCGCCGTGGATCGCGCCGAACGATCCCTTCGGGATCCACCTGATCCAGCGGCTGAAGCCGCCCGGCTTCGTCGAACCCGGCCGGCATCGACCTTCTGGCTCGGCACGGACATCGCTCGGCCGCGACGTCCTCAGCCGCGTCATCTACGGCGCGCGCGTCTCGCTGATCGTCGGGCTGTCGGCCGTCGCTGATCTCCGGCACGATCGGCCTCGCTGCTCGGCCTCGTTTCGGGCTTCTTCGGCGGGCTCGTCGACGACGTCATCATGCGCATCGCCGACATCCAGCTCTCGTTCCCGACGATCCTGCTCGCTCTCGCGATCATGGCCGTCCTCGGCAGCGGCCTCGACAAGGTGATCCTCGTCCTCGGGCTGACCGGCTGGGTCCAGTACGGCCGCATCGTCCGCGGCCAGGTGCTGTCGATCAAGGAGGAGGAGTTCGTGCTCGCGGCGCGCGCGACGGGCGAGCGGCAACTGGCGCATCCTGTTCCAGCACATCCTGCCCAATATCTGGAGCCCGATCATCGTCATCGCGAGCTTCTCGGTTGCCAGCAACATCGTCGCTGAGGCCTCCCTCAGCTTCCTCGGCGTCGGCGTGCCGCCCTCGATCCCGAGCTGGGGCACGATGCTCGCCGACGGCCGCCAGTACATCGGCGTCGCCGAATGGCTGACGATCCCGGCGGGCCTTGCGATCTCGCTGACGGTGCTGTCGATCAACATCCTCGGCGACTGGCTGCGCGACTATCTCGACCCGCGGCTGAAGAACGTCCTCTAGGCGGTTCGTCCGGGCGGCAAGGCGGCACCTGGCGCGAGGCATTTCATTGACAAGCCTTCGCGGCGGCGAAACACTCGCGCCGCAAAGGGAGGACCACCGACGTGAAGCCCACAGGACTGCTCCGCTCCTCGTTTTTCGCTCTCGGGCTTCTCGGCGCCGCCTTCGCCGTCTCGCCGTCGCAGGCGGCAGGCGGCCCCGCCGTCGTGCTCATGAACGCCGAGCCGGTCAGCCTCGATCCGATGTTCACGCAGTCGGACGCGAACGTGATCCTCTCGATCCACGAAGGCCTCTACCGTCTCGACAACGCCGGCAAGGTCGTGCCGGCGGTCGCGGAATCGATCCGCAACGTCGATCCGCTGACCTGGGAGATCAAGATCAGGCGCGGCCTTACCTTCCACAACGGCGAGCCGATCAACGCCGATGCGGTCGTCTTCACCTTCGATCGCGCGAAGAAGCTTTTCGCGGCCGGCAAGGGCGATCTCACCTTCGCGCTCGGCGCGCTGAAATACGACCGCGTCGAGAAGATCGACGACTTCGACCGTCCGCTTCGTGATGCAGGAGCCGGACCCGATCATCACCTCGCACCTCGTCAATCCGGAGGTGTCGATCCTGCCGCCGAAATACTACACCGAGAATCCGCCGGAGAAGGTGGTCTTCGCGCCGGTCGGAGCGGGCGGCTACAAGTTCGTGTCGTACAAGGCCGGCGAGGGCCTCGTCCTCAAGGCGTTCGACAAGTACCGGCTCGGCAAGCCGCCGGTCGAGGACGTCATCGTCAAGGCCGTGCCGGAAGTCGCGACGCGCATCAGCGAATTGAAGGCCGGCTCCGCCGACCTGATCATGGGCGTGCCGGCCGATCTCAAGCAGAGCCTCGAGAGCACGCCGGGCGTGAAGGTCGTCGTCGCGCCGAGCTACCGGCGCCTCTTCATTGCCATCAAGCAGGGCCGCCATCCGGCGCTCGCGGACGTGCGCGTGCGGCAGGCGATGAACCACGCCATCAATTGCGAGGAGATCGCGGCCTCGCTCATCGGCGGCATGGCGACCTGCAAGATCGACCTCGTCAACACGCCCTACAACAATCCGAAGCTGAAGCCTTTCGCCTACGATCCGGCGAAGGCCAAACAACTCCTCGACGAGGCGGGCTGGGTCGTCGGCAAGGATGGCGTGCGCGCCAAGGACGGCGTCCGCCTCGCGCTTCAGATGGATACCACGAACGGCTCCTACCTGATGGACAAGGAGATCGCGCAGGTTGCCGCGGATTCCTGGAAGGAAGTCGGCATCGAAATCTCCGACCTGCGCGTGATCGACTCCGCGATCAATGCGCAGCTGCGCGCGAAGCAAGGCGCCGGCTACCGCGACCTCATGAACTCGCTCCTCGGGACCCGACTATACCTGCCAGGGCGACCTTTTGCTCGTGCAGAAGGATTCCGGCTCGAACCGGATGAGCTGGAACGATCCGAAATTCGAGACGCTCTTCCGCGCCTTCGCGCGCGAGTTCGACGAATCGAAATGGCAGCAGATGTGCTACGAGGCCGAGGCCTACGCCGCCGAGCAGGCGCCGGTGATCTGGCTCTTCCCCGAGCCGAACCTGTATGGCGTCTCGGACCGCCTCGGCTTCACGGCGCGTCCGGACGGGCGCGTCTATCTCAATCTGGTCCTGACCGGGATCAAGTAGCTGGGTCGAAGGCATGGGCGACGATCACGATCACGGCGCGCGCTGGAAGCACGACGGCGTCCGCGTGATCAAGGGCGACCGGCTCGATTCCAACACGCCGCAGACGCCGGGCATGTTCCGGCAGGCGGCGATCGACCACGCCCGGGTCGGGGCGCAGAGGATATGGGCCGGCACGGTCTCGATCCAGCCGAACGCGAAGACCGGCGTGCACCATCACGGCGCGCTCGAAAGCGTCATCTACGTCGTCAGCGGCAAGGCCCGGATGCGCTGGGGCGACCGGCTCGAATACGTCGCCGAGGCCGGCCCCGGCGACTTCATCTACGTGCCGCCCTACGTGCCGCACCAGGAGATCAACGCCAGCACGGACGAACCGCTCGCCTGCGTGCTCGTGCGCTCGGACAACGAAGCGGTCGTCGTGAACATCGGCGACATCGATCCGGTCGAGCGGCCGGAAGAGGTCTACTGGGTCGACCCGATCCACAAGGACCCGGCGGGCTGAGAGTCCAACTCATCATTCAAAAACAACCGCCAACGTTCTCCTCAGAGTCCGGTCCCTCATCCTGAGGAGCCCTGGGCGAAAGGCGCGCGCCTCGCCTCTCCCCGCTTGCGGGGAGAGGGTTCGGCCTTCGGCCGAACGAGCGGAGCGAAGCGAGGGGGTGAGGGGGCCGTGACGGAAGAGGCGCCCTTCACCGACGTCACCGCCCCCTCACCCTCGCCTGCTGCGCAGGCTTGCCGCCTGCGCAAGCCGGGTGTTCCCGGCTTGCGCATCAAAGAACGGACCTCGGGTAGACCCGAGGTCCGGCGGCCCTCTCCCCGCAAGCGGGGAGAGGCGAACCCGCGTCTCTCATCGAAGAGATTCACACGCTCTCAGGATGAGGGGGGAGGGCGTGACGGGCTTTACGAACCAGACACTCAGGATGAGGTTGCGCGGGGGAAACGGAATTCGGCGGCCTGCGACATCCGTAGCCGGAGCTGCGACCTCACTCTCGCCCTCGTGATGGGACGGCGCAGCGACGGTGGCGTTCCCCTGCAGGCGAGCGGCTCGACACAGGGGACCGCCAGGAACGCTCGCCTTCGCCGACGATCCCGACAGTGGAGATCACCGCAATGAACAAGGTACTCTTTCCGATGGCCGCCTTCGGCCTCAGCCTCGTGCTCGCGCCGGCGGCTGCGCTCGCCTACGATCCGGGCTTCAGCGTCAGCGGCCGGCTCGAACCGCAGCTGACCGACCAGTGCGTGGCGCGCACCGCCGGCTGCCGCGCGGACGGCTATCCGGACGCCCGCTACGTCCGCCCGCCGGCCGAGGGCCTGGGCTATCAGGTCTACAGCTACAACGATCCGCGCTATCTCGCCCCGTCACTCCCGATGGAACGAGGATATATTCGCGGCTACTGAAGCCTCGCCCGGAGCGGCCCCGGCGGATCGGCCGCTGCCGGATGAGGAGACGCAGCCTCCGCCTCTCAGCGCGGGTTCGTCGGCATCAGCGTTTTCCCATCCATGATCTCGACGCAGGTCAGAAGCTCGACGTAGCTCTGGCGACTGCCATCGTGCTGGTTCGCAAGGCAGGTTTCCCGGGACGCGGCCTTGGCCGCGTGCCAGGCGCCGGCCGCGAGGCGGCTCTCGGCGTCCCGCTCGTCGCGCAGGCAGGCGTCGATGATGGCTCCGCTCGGCGCCGTGCCCTGGGCGTCGCGGCAGGTCTTCTCGAAGGCGAGGGTCGGCACGCCGTCGGCCGAGAGGGCTGCGGCGGCGGCGAAAACGAGCGGGATGCCGACCGTGGCGCGGATCATGGCAACCTCTCCATCCGGGGCCTTGAGCCTCCAAACTAGACCTTGCTCGGTCATTTCCCATAGGTCAAAATCCGCCCCGCCCGCCGTGCCTGGCACGGCCGTCCCCCGGAGCGGTGCGTGTCAGTGTCCACGAAGCGCGTCGCGGCGTCGCTCCTGCGAGCGACCGCTTTCTGCGCCGCCCTTGCGGCCTGCAATCAGCAGGCGACCTTTCAGCCCCCGGCGCCGCCGAAAGTGACCGTCGCCGCGCCGGTCGTCGAGCCGGTGCAGGAGGACATCGTCTTCACCGGCCAGACCGAGGCGTTCCTGACCGTCGATCTCGTCGCAAGGGTGGCCGGCTTCCTGCGCGAGGTGAAGTTCGTCGACGGCTCCGATGTCGAGAAGGGGCAGGTCCTCTTCATCATCGAGCCCGATCCGTATCAGGTCCAGGTCGAGCTCGCCCAGGCGACGATCGATCAGCACCAGGCGCTCCTGAAGAGCGCCGAGGCCGAGTTTGAACGCCAGCAGATGCTGCAGAAGCAGCAGGTTTCGACGCAGGCGAATTACGACAAGGCCCTCGCCAATCGCGATTCCGAGCGCGCCGCCGTCGCCGAGGCGCAGGCCAACTTGCAGACGGCGCAGATCAACCTCGCCTATACCAGCGTCGCAGCGCCGTTCGCCGGCCGAATGGGCCGCCGCCTCGTCGATCCGGGCAACCTCGTCGGCTCGGGAAGCGCAACCAAGCTCGGAACGCTCTCCGACATCAACACGATCTACGCCTATTTCACGATCAATGAGCGGGATATCCCGCGCCTGCGCGAGGCGATGCGCGACAACAAGCTGACCCGGGAGCAGCTCCGCACGGTGCCCATCTTCGCCGGCCTCGCCAACGACCAGGGCACGCCGTTCCAGGGGCATCTCGACTTCGTCGACACCGGGCTCGACGCCGGCACCGGCACGCTGCAAGCGAGGGCGGTGTTCGACAATGCGCAGCGGCAGTTCCTGCCGGGCCTGTTCGTCCGCCTGCGCCTGCCGCTCGGGCCGGCGAAGCCCGCAACGCTCATCCCCGCCACCGCCATCGCAGTTGACCAGGTCGGGCCCTATGTGCTCGTCGTCGACGATAGCGGCATGGTGGCCGTCCGGCGCATCTCCCTCGGCAGCCAGCAGAAGGGATTGCAGGTGATCACCGCCGGCCTCGGGCCGAACGACAGGGTCATCATCGACGGCGCCCAGAACGCGACGCCGGGACGCCCCGCGACCGTGCTCGCCGGCAGCGTCGCCTCCGCCGCGCCGCCGCGGCCCTGAGGGCGGGAGAGGCCGGTGCTCGCCAAGTACTTCATCGAGCGGCCGGTCCTCGCGAACGTCATCGCCGTGCTCGTCGTCGTCATCGGCGCGGTCTCGATCTTCTTTCTGCCGATCGCCCAGTATCCGCCGATCACGCCGCCCACCGTGCAGGTGACGACGCGCTATCCGGGCGCCAACGCGCAGACCGTCATCGACACCGTCGCCCTGCCGATCGAGCAGCAGGTCAACGGCGTCGAGAACATGCTCTACATGCAATCGACCTCGGCGAACGACGGCACCTACGCGCTGATCGTCACCTTCGCCGTCGGCACCGATCTCGATCAGGCGCAGGTGCAGGTGCAGAACCGCATCACGGCGGCGCTCGCCTCGCTGCCCCAGGCGGTGCAGGCGCAGGGCGTCGTGACGAAGAAGAAGAGCACCGCGATCCTCCAGATCGTGACGCTGACCTCGCCGGACGGCTCGCGCGACAGCCTGTTTCTCTCGAACTACGCGGCGATCAGCCTGAAGGACACGCTGACCCGCATCCCCGGCGTCGGCGACACCTCGGTCTTCGGCATCGGCCAGTACAGCATGCGCGTCTGGCTCAACGCCGACCAGATGAAGGCGCGCTCGCTGACCCCCGCCGACGTCGTCAACGCGATCCAGCAGCAGAGCCAGGAGGTCGCTGCCGGGCAGATCGGTTCGCCGCCGGCGCCGAACGGGCAACCGTTCCAGTTCACCCTCGACCTGCGCGGGCGCTTCAACGAGGCGGCGCAGTTCGAGAACATCGCGGTGAAGGCGACGACCGGCTCCGGCGGCGGCATCACCCGCATCCGCGACGTCGGCCGCGTCGAGCTCGGGGCGCAGACCTACAGCCAGTTCATGACCATGGACAACAGCCCGGCGGCGGGCATCGCCATCTTCCAGCTCCCGGAGGCGAACGCGTTGCAGCTTGCCGCGGCGGTGAAGACGGAGATGACGCGGCTTGCGGCGAACTTCCCGTCGGGCGTCAGCTACACGATCCCATTCGACACGACCCGGTTCGTCGAGGCGTCGATCCACGAGGTCTACGTCACCCTGTTCGAGGCGGGGGTCCTCGTTCTTATCGTCATCCTCGTCTTCCTGCAGAACTGGCGCGCGACGCTCGTGCCGGCGACGACCGTGCCGGTGACCATCATCGGCGCCTTCGCCGCGATGGCGATGCTCGGCTTCAGCATCAACCTCCTCACCCTCTTCGCCCTCATCCTGGCGATCGGCATCGTCGTCGACGACGCGATCGTCGTCGTGGAAGGCGCTTCGCAGCACATTGAGCGCGGCGAGGATCCGAAGAGCGCGGCGATCCATGCGATGGACGAGCTCCTGCGGCCGATCCTCGCCATCACCCTCGTGCTGCTCTCGGTCTTCCTGCCGGCCTCGATCCTGCCCGGCATCGTCGGCCAGCTCTATCGCCAGTTCGCCCTCGTCATTGCGGCGACGGCGGTGATCAGCGCCATCAACGCCGTGACGCTGAAGCCGACGCAATGCGCGCTCTGGCTGCGGCCGCGCAAGGGAACGCCGAACGTCGCCGCCCGCGCCTTCAACGCCTTCTACGGCCGCGTCGAGACGGGCTACGAAAAGCTCGTCGGTCGTATGGTCCGGCGGCCTGTCCTGTTCTCGCTCATCGCCCTCGCGCTGGTCGGGCTCGCCGTCGCCGGCCTCGTGCGCCTGCCGACGGCCTTCATCCCGACCGAGGATCAGGGCTACGTCATGGTTGCCGCGCAGCTTCCGGACGGCGCTTCGCTGGAGCGCACCGGCAAGGTCATGGAGCGCGCCTCGTCTCTCGCCCGCGAAATTCCGGGTGTCGACCATGTCGTCGCGATCGGCGGCGTCTCGCTGTTCGACAACAACGCATCGCTCTCGAACGGCGGCGTCGCCTACGTTGTCCTGAAGGACTGGGGCGTGCGCGGCGCGGGCCAGGACCTGCTGTCGATCTACACGCGTCTGCAGGCGCGCCTCGATGAGATCGGCGAGGCGCGCATCACCGTCGTGCCGCCGCCGCCGATCCAGGGCCTCGGGCTTGCCGGCGGCTTCCAGATGCAGGTGCAGCTCGCCGACGGCACCTTCGACTATGCCAAGCTCCAGCAGGCGGCGGACCGGATCGTGCAGGTCGGCAACGCGCAGCCCGGATTGACGCGCCTGATGACGCCGTTTCGATCCGGGGCGCCGCAGCTCAAGGTCGATTTCGACCGGCGCAAGGCGGAGACCCTGGGGGTCAACGTCAACGACGCCTTCCAGACCATCCAGACCTATGTCGGCTCGACCTATGTCAGCCAGATCTCCCGCTTCGGACACACGTTCCCGGTCTTCGTGCAGGCCGACGCACCGTTCCGCCTCACCTCCGACACGCTCAACCAGATCAACGTCCGCAATTCCGTGGGCGACGTCGTTCCGATCAGCTCCCTCGTCACCGTGACGCCCTCGCTCGGCCCGTCGCTGGTGCCGCTCTTCAACCTCTATCCGTCGGCGACGATCAACGGCGCGGCGGCGCCGGGATACAGCTCGGGGCAGGCGCTTGCGCTCATGGACCAGGTCGCGGCGGCGACGCTGCCGAGCGGCATGCTCTCGAGCTGGGCCGGCGTCTCCTTTCAGGAGGCGCAGCTCGGCAATCAATCCTACTGGGTCTTCGCGCTCGCGCTTCTCCTCGTCCTGCTCGTCCTTGCCGGGCAATACGAGAGCTGGTCGGCGCCGCTCGCCGTCGTCCTCGCCGTGCCGCTCGCGCTGCTCGGCACGGTCGCGGCGCTGTCGCTCGTCGGCGCCGCGAACAACATCTACACGCAGATCGGCCTCGTGCTCCTCATCGCGCTTGCGAGCAAGAACGCGATCCTCATCGTCGAGTTCGCGCGCGATGTGCGGCTGCGCGACGGCGTGCCGATCGAGGAGGCCGCGGTGACGGCGGCGCGGGTCCGCTTCCGGCCGATCCTGATGACGTCATTTGCCTTCATCCTCGGCGTCGCGCCCCTCGTCTTCGCGACGGGGGCGGGCGCGGCGGCGCGCAAATCCATCGGCATCACCGTCTTCAGCGGCATGCTGGCCTCGACGTGCATCGCGGTCCTGTTCGTGCCGCCGCTCTTCGTCGTGCTGCAGCGCCAGTCGGAACGTCGCCGGCCGGTGGTCGCGAAAGGGCAAGGGGGAGCGACGCAGCCGGCCGAGTGACGCGTGCGCCGTCCGAAACAGCGCATTGGCGCCGAACGGGAGCTGCCGGCGGATTCCAAGCGACGGCGGGAAACTCCTTGAAATCACTCGCGCGGCGTCGGCTTCAATAGCCGTGGCGACTGCGGCTTGCGGCGACGAGGCGGCTCGCTTCGGCGTCGCGGCCGGCATTGCAGGCGGCCCTGGCCTTGTCGAGTTCGCCCGCGACCCGATCGTGCACCGACTTGTTGACGTTGCCGGTCGAGAAGTCGTTCTCGATGACGGCTTCGTAGCGGGCGATGTCGCCCGCGCAGCCGGTGCCGGCCGGCACCGCGAGGGTCGAAGGGGCGAGGCCCGGTGCGACGGGCTCGGGGGCGCTCGTCTGCGTGCAGGCCGCAAGGGCGAGGGCGGCGGCAAGGACGGGAAGGGCTCGAAACAAAGTTTTCTCTCGAAGGGACGAAAGGTTCACGCGATGACGAAGGATTCGTTCGCCGGCGCCACCGCTGTCAAGCGCAGGACGAGATATTCGTCGACGAGCTCGGTGTAGAGGTTGAACACCGTGCCGCGCGTGCGGTCCGAGAGGGTCGCGACCGAGATCCGCTCGCCGAGCCCGGCGGTGACGTAGGACCAAAGGTCGTCGCGCGCGAAAATGCGGGCGCTGCGCAGGAGGAGGTCGGCGGTGGCATGGTCCGTCACGTCGGTGATCTCGGCGGCGCGCTCGTTCTGCGCGATGATCCAGGCGTCGACGATGTCGCCGGCCTCGTTCTTGATCGGCGCGGCGATGACGATGCCGGAATTCGAGCGCTCGAACAAAGCCTTGTAGATCGAGGCCTTGTCCTCGATCGGGTGGCAGTAGAGGACGATCGCGGCGCGCCGGTCCTCGACGGAGAGCCGCACCGGCAGCGCCAGCCGGCCCCACAGGACGACGTCCTGCTGGAAGTCGGCGAAGCTCTGGAAATAACAGAGCATGAAATCCGCCGTCGTGCGGTCATAGATTTCCATGAGCGTCGTGCGCACCTTGGTGCGCAGCTCGGACAGCCGCAGCCCCTGCATCGAGAAACCGATCTTCTGCTGCAGCGAGCGGCCGTGGTGGAGGTAGGTGTAGTCGGCCTCGCCCTTGATCAGGAGGATCGTGTTGTCGACGAAGGCCGGCTCGGCGTTGTGCCAGAAATCGGCCAGGATCGGGTCCCGCTCGGTCCGGATCTGAAACCACTTCTGCGCGAGGGCGCGGACGGCTTCGTGGGAGACGACATTGGCCGCCGCCGTCCCGTACCAGCTCTTTACCTGATAGGTCAGGCCGTCGCTCAAGGCGCGTCTCGTTTCGTAGACCAGCATCGGAAACCCACAATCGAGGGTGGTCGGCAGGGCCATCATGGCACGTCTTGCCACGGCGGCAAGGCGCAGCTACAACCACCCTTGTGCATCGGGCCTGAGCCTTAAGGCCGGCCCTGCCCAGGAGTTTCGAGCCGCGATGACGATCGGCTCCGCCCGCGCGACGATCCGCGGCGCCCGTCCGGCGCCTGCCTCCGCGCGCCTCCTGTCCGGGCTCCTTCTTATCGGCCCCTGAGGGTCGTCTGGGCGCGTGCGCCTGGGCTCTCAGGGGTTCGCCGCCGGATCGAAACGAGAGCGCGGCCTGCGGGCCGGCGCCGCCCCAGAAGGATCTACTCCGCCATGACCTCCCCATCCGACCGCGTCCTGATCTTCGACACCACCTTGCGCGACGGCGAGCAATGCCCAGGCGCCACCATGACGCTCGAGGAGAAGCTCGAGGTCGCCGAGCTTCTCGACGCGATGGGCGTCGACATCATCGAGGCCGGCTTCCCGATCGCCTCGAACGGCGATTTCGAGGCCGTCGCGCGAGATCGCCGAGCGCGACGAAGAACGCCAGCGTCGCCGGTCTCGCCCGCGCCATCGCCGCCGACATCGCCCGGGCCGGCGAAGCGGTGCGCGGGCGCGCGCAAGCCCCGCATCCACACCTTCGTCTCGACCTCGCCGATCCATCTCGCGCACCAGATGCGCAAGACCGAGGAGGAGGTGCTCGAAATCGTCACGGCGACCGTGACCCAGGCGCGCAACCTCGTCGACGACGTCGAATGGTCGGCGATGGATGCGACCCGCACCTCGATCGACTACCTCTGCCGCTGCGTCGAGGCGGCGATCCGGGCCGGCGCCACCACGATCAACCTGCCCGACACGGTCGGCTACGCGACGCCGGACGAGTACCGCACCATGTTCCGGCACGGTGCGCGAGCGTGTGCCGGATTCCGACAAGGCAGTGTTCTCCGTCCATTGCCACGACGATCTCGGCCTCGCCGTCGCGAACTCGCTGGCCGGCGTCGAGGGCGGCGCCCGACAGGTCGAGTGCACCATCAACGGCATCGGCGAGCGGGCCGGCAACGCGGCGCTCGAGGAGATCGTCATGGCGATCCGCACCCGCGGCGACGTGCTGCCCTACACCACCGGCATCGACGCGACGATGCTGACGCGGGCCTCGACGGTCGTCTCGGGCGGCGACGCTCGTTCCCGGTCCAGTACAACAAGGCGATCGTCGGCCGGAACGCCTTCGCGCACGAGAGCGGCATCCACCAGGACGGGATGCTGAAGCACGCCCAGACCTACGAGATCATGACCCCGGAGATCGGTCGGCGTCTCCAAGACCTCGCTCGTCATGGGCAAGCATTCCGGCCGCAACGCCTTCCGCACCAAGCTCGAGGAGATGGGCTACAAGCTCTCGCGACAATCAGTTCGAGGACGCCTTCGTCCGCTTCAAGGCTCTCGCCGACCGCAAGAAGCACGTCTACGACGAGGACATCGAGGCGCTGGTCGACCAGGAAGATCGCCACCGCGCACGACCGCATCAAGCTCGTTTCGCTCTCGGTCGTCGCCGGGCACCCGCGGGCCGCAGCGCGCCACCATGAAGCTCGACATCGAGGGCGCGCCGCGTCACCGAGGAGGCCGAGGGCAACGGGCCGGTCGACGCGATCTTCAACGCGATCAAGGCCCTGGTGCCGCACGAGGCGGTGCTGGAGCTCTTCCAGGTCCATGCGGTGACGGAAGGAACGGATGCGCAGGCCGAGGTCTCGGTGCGGCTCTCGGCGCGAACGGCCGCAGCGTCACCGCCCGCGGCGCCGACCCGGACACCCTCGTCGCCTCGGCCCAGGCCTATCTCGCCGCCCTGAACAAGCTCCTCGCCCGCGGCGAACGCCTGCACGCGCAGGCCGCGGCCGAATAGGCCTGTTGCCTCCCGGCAAGTCGGCGCGGCGCCTGCGCCCGCGCCGTCTCTGGATGGCCGGGTGATATCGCGGGGACCGGCCTTTGCAGAAGAGCTGAGCGGTTGCTAGTCTCACCCGACGCCGATGCCCGGCTGCCACGGCCGGGGGCCAGGGTGACGCCGTGCCGGATCAGAAGGAAGCCTTTCCTGAGACTGCCGACGGCCTTGCCGCGGCGCCGGTCGTAGTGGCGCCGAACTGGGCCGCGAGCCGGCCCGCTCCGAGCCGCGGCCAGCCGGAGCGCCGGCCGCGCGGCAACGCCTACGCCGCCCTCGATCTCGGCACCAACAATTGCCGCCTCCTCATCGCCGAGCCGTCGACCTTCGGGTTTCGGGTGGTCGACGCCTTCTCGCGTATCGTGCGCCTTGGGGAGGGACTCGGCCACGGCAACGTCCTCAGCGACGGCGCCATCGAGCGCACCATCGAGGCGTTGCGCATCTGCAAGGACAAGATGGCGGCGCGCTCCGTCGTCAGGGCGCGGCTCATCGCGACCGAAGCCTGCCGGCTCGCCGTCAATGGCGCCGCCTTCATCGACCGGGTCCGGCAGGTCCTCGACCTCGAGCTCGAGGTCGTGGACAGGCGCACCGAGGCCTATCTCGCCGTCACGGGCTGCGCCTCCCTCGCCGATCCGAAGGCCCGCTCGATCATCGTCTTCGACATCGGCGGCGGCTCGACGGAGATCGCCTGGCTCGACGGGCCGTCGCCGTCGCCGTTCGCCGATCCCTGCAAGCGCATCCGCGCCTGGAACTCGCTGCCGGTCGGAGTCGTCACCCTCGCCGAGCGGCACGGCGGCATCGAGGTGACGCCCGAAATCTTCGAGGGCATGGTCGAGGAGGTCTCCGAGCTCCTGCTCGACTTCGCGCTCATCGCCTCGCAGGCCGAGCGCACCGAGCATTTTCACCTCCTCGGCACATCCGGAACCGTGACGACGGTCGGCGGTATCCATCTCGGCCTCGCCCGCTACGACCGGCGCCGGGTCGACGGGCTGTGGATGCGGGACGGCGACGTCTCGAGCGTCATCGACGGCCTGATCGGGCTCAATTTCGACCGCCGCGCGGAAAATCCCTGCATCGGCCGCGAGCGCGCCGACCTCGTCCTCGCCGGTTGCGCCATCCTTGAGGCGATCCGCCGCGCCTTCCCCTCGGACCGCCTGCGCATCGCCGATCGCGGCCTGCGCGAGGGCATCCTGATGAACCTGATGCGCAAGGATCAGGTCTGGCGGCGGGGCTACGCTCGGTGAGCGACAAGCGCGGCTCCGGGACGCGCGCGCTGAAGCAGAGAGTGAAGACGGCGCGCAAACGCTCCCTGTCCTCGACCCTCTGGCTCGAACGGCAGCTCAACGATCCCTACGTCGCCCGCGCCAAGCGCGAGGGCCTGCGCTCCCGCGCCGCCTACAAGCTCCTGGAGATCGACGAGAAGTACCGCCTCCTCAAGCCCGGCCAGCGCGTGGTCGATCTCGGCGCCGCCCCCGGCGGCTGGTCGCAGCTTGCCGCTAAGCGCGTCGGCGGCGCCGAGGGGAGGGGGCGGGTCGTCGGAATCGACCTCCTGCCCGTCGATCCCCTTCCCGGCGCCGAGTTCATCGTCCTCGACTTTCTCGATGAGACGGCGCCCGCGCTCCTCGTCGAGCGCCTCGGCGGCCCGGCGGACATCGTCCTCTCCGACATGGCCGCCAACGCGACCGGCCACAGGAAGACCGACCACCTGCGCATCATGGGCCTCGCCGAGGCCGCCGCCGCCTTCGCCCGCGACATCCTCGCCCCCGGCGGCGCCTTCCTCGCGAAGGTCCTTCAAGGCGGCACCGAGGCCGCGCTCCTCGCCGACCTCAAGCGGGACTTCGCCGCCGTCCGCCATGTCAAGCCGTCCGCGAGCCGCGCCAATTCGGCGGAGCTCTATGTCCTGGCGACGGGATTCCGGGGGCGGGATTAGCGTCTCGCCCGGCGATCCGCCTTTCCCCTTGCGACCCCATCCTGAGAGCTTGTGAACCTTTCCGACAAGAGACGCGGGTTCGCCTCTCCCCGCTTGCTTGCGGGGAGAGGGCTGCCGAAGGCAGCAAGCCTGCGAAGCAGGCGAGGGTGAGGGAGCGGTGACGAACGAGGCGCGGCGGTTTGGGCCGAGCGCCTCTTCCGGAGACGCCCCCTCACCCCCGCTTCGCTTCGCTCCGCTTGTTTCGGCCGAAGGCCGAAACCCTCTCCCCGCAAGCGGGGAGAGGCGGACCCGCGCCTTTCGCCCGAAAGATTCACACGCTCTCAGGATGAGGGATTTGGGGCTGTTTCGATTTATGGGTCAGACTGTCAGGATGAGCGCATCTCACAGACCGATCTCGTGATGGATCGGATCACGAGCTTCGATTTGCCCGCGCCATGACGTTGCTGTAACCCGTCTCGTCCTTTCGGCTTCCGGTGCATGAACGTCCTCTCGATCCAGTCCCACGTGGCCTACGGCCATGTCGGCAACGCCTCGGCGATGTTTCCGATGCAGCGGCTCGGGGTCGAGGTCTGGCCGATCCATACGGTGCAGTTCTCGAACCACACCGGCTACGGCGCCTGGAAGGGCCGCGTCTTCGACGGGCCGGCGATCGAGGAGCTCGTCGACGGCATCGCCGAGCGCGGTGTGCTGTCGCGCTGCGACGGCGTCCTCTCCGGCTACATGGGCTCGGCCGATATCGGCACCGCCATCCTTTCCGCGGTGGCGCGGGTGCGGGCGGCCAATCCGGCGGCGCTCTATTGCTGCGATCCGGTGATCGGCGATGTCGGCCGCGGCGTCTTCGTCCGGCCGGGCATCCCCGAGTTCATGCGCGACCATGCCGTGCCGGCGGCCGACATCATCACCCCGAACCAGTTTGAACTCGACTATCTCTCCGGCATCGACACGGATACGACGGCCTCGCTGCGCGAGGCCGTCGCGGCGGTTCAGCGTCTTGGCCCGAAGGTTGTGCTCGTGACCTCCGTCGCGGCCCGCGAGACGCCCGCCGATTCGATCGACCTCGTCGCGGCCGACGGCGGCAGCCTGTACCGGGTGCGGACGCCGAAGCTGTCGCTCAGCGTTAACGGCGCGGGCGATGCCATCGCAGCCCTGTTCTTCGTGCATTACGCACGCACGCGCTCGGCGAAGACCGCGCTCGGCGAGGCCGCCGCCTCGACCTACGGCCTTTTGAAGCGCACCGCCGACGAGGGTTCGCGCGAGATTCTGACCGTCGCCGCGCAGGACGAGTTCGTCTCTCCCACCTACCGCTTTCCGATCGAGGAAATCTGATGGCCCGACGCTTCGCCACCCTCGACGTCTTCACCGGCGACGCGCTCGCCGGCAATCCGCTCGCCGTCGTCCTCGACGGGGAGGGCCTCGAGGCCGCGCGCATGCAGGCGATCGCGCGCGAGTTCAACCTGTCCGAGACCGTGTTCGTGATGGCGGCGGACGACGCGCGCCAGCGCGCCCGCATCCGCATCTTCACGCCGGGGCGGGAACTTCCCTTCGCCGGACATCCGACCGTCGGCACGGCGGTGCTGCTTGCGCTCATCGACCGCAAGGACGAGCCGGGCGCCGCCGCCTTCGGCCTGCGCGAGGAGATCGGCGTCGTGTCCTGCGTCGTTGAGATCGACGGGCCGGGCCGCGGCTACGGGCGCTTCCGCCTGCCGCGCCTGCCCGAAATCTGGGGCGAGGGGCGGCAGGACGTCGACTGCGCCTTCGCCCTCGGCTTCGATCCGACGGAGATCGGTTTCGACCGCCACGCGCCGAGCCGGCATTCGGGCGGCGTGCCCTACGATCTCGTGCCCGTCGCCTCGCCCGACGTCCTCGCCCGGGCAAGGCCCAACGGGCAGGCTTTCGATCGCATCTTCGGGGACGGCCGCGCGACAGCCTATGTCTACACGCGCCTTCCGGGCCGGCTGCGCTTTCGCGCCCGGATGTTCGCGCAGGGCTTCGGCATCGCCGAGGATCCGGCGACGGGCTCGGCCGCGGCGTCCTTCGCCGGTGCGCTGATGCAATTCGAACCGCTCGGCGACGGGACGCACGACGTCGTCATCGAACAGGGCGTCGAGATGGGGCGGCCGAGCGTCATCGACCTGCAGCTCGTCGTCGACGGGGGCGCTCTCGTCTTTGCGGAGATCGGCGGCCGGGCGGTGGTGGTGAGCCGCGGCGAGCTTTGCTTGTGAGGCCGGCGCCGGCGATCGTCCCGATCGCCCGGATCGAGGCGCGCTGCGCCCCCTTCGATTGGCGCTGGGCGGCGGAGAGCCGCGCCGCCATCGAGGCGAACTGGGCCGAAAAGATCGCCGAGAAACCGCGTCTCTTCAACGGCCGCGTCCTCCTTCTTCAGGACCTTGAGATTGCGGGCGACGTCGCCGCCGCGACCTATTTCGAGGCCGATTTCAAGGATTTCCTGGCCTGGCGCGATCTCGGCTATCCCGACCCGTCTGTCGCCAACGGCTTCGCGATGGGCGCCCTGCAGGGCTCCGACGGGGCCTTCGTCTGCGGCATCATGGGGCCGCACACGGCGAACGAGGGTCGCGTCTACTTTCCATCCGGGACGCCCGACCTGTCGGACCTGCAGCCCGACGGCTCCGTCGACCTCGCGACGAGCGTGACGCGCGAACTTTTGGAGGAGACCTCTCTGCCGGACGATCTCTTCACGATCGCCGACGATTGGATCGCCGTCCGCGCCGGTTTCGCCGTCGCCTTCATGCGCACGATTCTGTGCCGCGAGCCCGCCGACGCGGTCGCCGCGCGCATCCGCACGGCCCTCGCGGAACAGGAGGACCCGGAACTCTCCGGCGCCGTCGTCATCCGCGGCCCGCAGGACATCGATCCGCGCACGATGCCGCTCTCGGTGCAGGCCTACCTGCGCTGGCACTTCGGCGCGTGAGACCGTCCGCTCAGAGCTTCTTCTTGAAGCCCTCGTGGCTCTGGCTGTAGCCGGCCCGGCGGTAGAAGCGGTGGGCGTCCTCGCGCGCCTTGTTCGAGGACAGTTCCAGCAGCCGCGCGCCGCGGCGCAAAGCCTCGTCCTCGGCGAAGGCCATCATGCGGGCGCCGATGCCCCGCGAGCGCAGGGACGCCGCGACCTTGACGCTTTCGACCTTGACCCGCAGCGCGCCGCGCCCGGTGAGGTTCGGGATGAAGGTGAGCTGGAAGGTGCCGACGACCCGGCCGTCCGCCTCGGCGACGTAGAGGACGTTCTCGCGGCTTTCGGCGATGGCCCGAAAGGCCGCCTCGTAGGCCGGCCGCGTCTCTGAGGTCCAGGCGTCGCCGTGGCTGCCGAGGGAATCCTCCTCGTGCAGGCGGACGATCGCCTCGAGGTCGTCCGGCCGCGCCTCGCGGAGGACGATTTCGCTCATGCCCGGGACCCGGCGCGCGCTCGGACGCGATAAGGCGTAGAAGTGACGGTCATGAGGTCGGCCCGCAGGGCGGTTTAGGGGACCCTAGCGGATCGGACGGACCCTTCAAGGGCGGAGCGGAAGCGGCATGTCGAGGATCGGACGGGAAAGGCGGCTTCTGCAGCAGGTCGTCGCGATCGCGGCGATCCTGCCGGTCGCGGCGGGCCTTTACGGCGTGCTGTTCGGGCAGGCGCTGACGAACGAGCATGTCAGCGTCTCGGGCGACAGCCATTTCCGCTATCTGTCGGGGCTTTTGCTCGCCATTGGCCTCTGCTTCTGGTCGACGGTGCCCCGGATCGAGACGAAGACCGGGCGCTTCCGGCTCCTCGCCGCCATCGTCGTGCTCGGCGGCCTCGGCCGGCTCGTCGGCCTCGCGCTGACCGGCATCCCGTCGCTCTTCATGCTCGGCGGCCTCTTCGTGGAGCTCGTCGTGACGCCGATCCTGACCCTCTGGCAGACGCGGGTCGCGAACCGCTACGCGGACGTGTTTGGCGTCGGCGACCCGGAGTGAGGCGCCGGCTACGCCATCGCCTTCTTCAAATTCTCGTCGACCTTGTCGAGGAAGCCCGTGGTCGAGAGCCATTTCTGGTCGGCGCCGACGAGGAGGGCGAGGTCCTTCGTCATGAAGCCGGCTTCGACCGTGTCGACGCAGACCTTTTCCAGCGTCGAGGCGAAGCGGGCGAGTTCGTCGTTGCCGTCGAGCTTGGCGCGGTGGGCGAGGCCGCGGGTCCAGGCGAAGATCGAGGCGATGGAGTTCGTCGAGGTTTCCTTGCCCTTCTGGTGCTCGCGGTAGTGCCGCGTCACCGTCCCGTGCGCGGCCTCGGCCTCGACGGTCTTGCCGTCCGGAGTCATCAGGACCGAGGTCATCAGGCCCAGGGAGCCGAAGCCCTGCGCAACCGTGTCGGACTGCACGTCGCCGTCGTAGTTCTTGCAGGCCCAGACATAACCGCCCGACCATTTCAGCGCCGCGGCCACCATGTCGTCGATCAGCCGGTGTTCGTAGGTGATGCCGGCGGCCTCGAACTTCGCCTTGAACTCGTTTTGGTAGACCTCCTCGAAGATGTCCTTGAAGCGGCCGTCATAGGCCTTGAGGATCGTGTTCTTCGTCGAGAGGTAGACCGGATACTTGCGGTTCAGGCCGTAGTTCATCGAGGCGCGGGCGAAGTCGCGGATCGAATCGTCTAGGTTATACATCGCCATCGCGACGCCGCCGGCGCCGAACTTGAAGACCTCCTTCTCGATGACGCTGCCGTCTTCGCCCTCGAACTTGATCGTCAGCCGGCCCTTGCCCGGAATCCTGAAATCGGTCGCGCGGTACTGGTCCCCGAAGGCGTGGCGGCCGACGATGATCGGCTGCGTCCAGCCGGGCACGAGGCGCGGCACGTTCTTGCAGATGATCGGCTCGCGGAAGATGACGCCGCCGAGGATGTTGCGGATGGTGCCGTTCGGCGACCTCCACATCTCCTTGAGGTTGAACTCCTTCACCCGCGCCTCGTCCGGGGTGATGGTGGCGCACTTGACGCCGACCCCGACGCGCTTGATCGCCTCCGCCGCCTCAACCGTCACCTGGTCGTTCGTCGCGTCCCGGTGCTCGACGCCGAGGTCGAAATATTGCAGGTCGATATCGAGATAGGGGCGGATCAACCTGTCCCTGATGAGATGCCAGATGATCCGAGTCATCTCGTCGCCGTCGAGCTCGACGACCGGATTGGCGACCTTGATCTTCGGCATGCTCACACCTTGCGCTTCAGTGTCGGGACGGCCCGCCGGGCGGCGGAAGGGTTCGGCCGGCCTATAGCGTGCCGCAGCCCGAGGGGGAAGCTCATGCTTGCGCCACGCCGTTGCATCGCCGGCCGAACGGCCTAAGAACCCCTCGCCATGCCTTCCGACCCTCCGCCTGCCGCGCCCTCCGGCCCCGCCATCATCCTCGTCGAGCCGCAGCTTGCCGAGAACATCGGCATGGCGGCGCGGGCGATGGCGAATTTCGGGCTCTCCGAACTGCGCCTCGTTTCGCCGAAGAACGGCTGGCCGAAGAAGGGCGCCCATTCGGCGGCCTCCGGCGCGTCGCACGTTCTGGACGGCGCGAAGCTCTACCCGACGGCACGCGAGGCGGTCGCCGATCTTAATTTCGTCCTCGCGACCACGGCGCGCGAGCGCGACCAGATGAAGCGCGTTCTCGGGCCGGACGAGGCGGCTTCTCAGATGCTGGCCCGGCTCGCGGCGGGGCAGGGGGTCGGCATCCTGTTCGGGCGGGAACGGGTCGGGCTCACGAACGACGAGATCGCCCTCGCCGACGCCATCGTCACGTTCCCGGTCGATCCTCGCTTCTCGTCCCTCAACCTCGCCCAGGCGGTGCTGCTCGTCGCCTACGAGTGGTTCAAGGGCCTGAGCGGGGGCGCGCTGCCCTTTGCGACCGAGCGCCGCTCGCCGCCGGCGCCGCGCGAGATGGTGGCGTCCTTCTTCGATTACGTAGAGGCGGAGCTCGAGGCGGTGAATTTCTATCCCGAGGACAAGAAACCGGTGATGGCGCGCAACATGCGCGATATTTTTCACCGGCTCGAACTCACCGAACAGGAGGTGAGGACGCTGAGGGGCGCCTTTCGGGCGATTGCCGAAGGGCGACGGTTGAGACATCGTTAAATCGGTTATGATGTTTGTTCAGGCCTGGGACGCTTTTGGGGCGCCCTCCCGCTTTTGCTTTCGCGAGCCCGCCATGCGCCGCACCGCCTTCTGGTCCACCCTCGCCGGGGCGCTCGCCCTGGCGACCGCCGCCTTCGCGGCGACGCCGCCGAAGCAGCCTGAGAAAGGGCCCGGCGGCTCGGACTACGTCTCGAAGGAGATCGTCAAGCGCGCCGTCGGGCGGGCGAGCGCGGCGACCTATGTCTTTCATGCGGCCGGACCCGCCGCCGCGCCGCGGCCGGTCGTCGTCGTGCTGCATTCCTGGGGCGCCGCGAACCCGCAATTCTACGGCGGCTTCATCGAGCACCTCGCCCGCCGCGGTCACCTCGTCCTCTTCCCGCGCTTCCAGGAGGTCAACCGGACGCGCCCCGCGGACGCGACCGGCATCGCCGCCTCCCTGATCAAGGAGGCCCTCGATGCCCTTGCCTCCGATCCGGACGCGAAGCCGGATCTGCAGAAGGTCGCCTATCTCGGCCATCTTGCCGGGGCGGCGATCGCCCTCAACCTTGCCGCCGATGCGGACAAGGACGGCCTGCCGGTGCCGAAGCTCGTCTTCGCCCTGATGCCGGGCGGCATCGCCTCGGACCCGAAGGCGCGCGGCATCCCGCTCGAGGATCTCTCGACGATCGACAAGGGCGTCCTGCTCATCGCCATGAGCGGCGACCGCGACTACCTGCCGACCGACCGGGCCGCCCGCCGCGTTCTGAAGGAGACCGTCTCGATCCCGCCGACGCGCAAGCTCTTCATGCGCGCGAGCTCGGACGATCACGGCTTCCCGCCGCTCACCGCGACCCTCGCCTCGCCGGGCTCGAACCGGACGGAATACGACGCCGCGGAGATCAAGCTGCCGCCCGATCCGCCGAAGGACCCGAAGCAGAAGGGCCCGGTCTGGCGCTGGAGCGCCGACATGTCGCTCACCGGCGAGCAGACCGTGCTGACCGGCCAGCTCGCGATCAACGTCACCGACACCCTCGATTTCCTCGCCTACTGGAAGACGTTCGAGATGGCTTTCGAGGCGGCGCTCGCCGGCAAGGACGCGGTGGCGCTCAAGGCCGATCCGGCCTTCATCTCCATGGGCACCTGGAGCGACGGCTGGCCGGTGCGCCGCCTCTCGGCGGAGATGCCGAAAGTCGAGGCGAAGGAGGATACGAAGCCGCAGGCCGGGGCTGGGCGAAAGCTCTAAATTTTCCGTTACGTCTGCGCATGTGAGGGCACTCACATCGATTTTCGCGCGCCGGGGCGATCCTCCAACTTTCGGAGGGCCCGCCATGTCTTACGCCACCGCCATCACCACCTTGATCGCGATCGTCGCCCTCGCCGGAACGGTGATTGCGAACCACGGCCCGTCGCCGCGCGCCGAGGCATCGACCTCGATCGCCCCCCTTCACATGGTCATCCCCGACAACCTACCCGTCGGCGTCGCCGACACCTCCTTCTGAGGTCCGCCTCAGAAAAGCAGCCGCGCCGTCACCACCCGTAGAGGCCCGGTTGCCAGCCTCGGCCGCCCGATGAGGGCGGCCTTTTTGTCGGGAACGCCGGAACCGCGCCGTCGCCATCGCGCAAATCCGCTTCAGGTGAACAGCAGGAGCTTTTCCCGGGCGGTCAGGCGGTCGATCGGGGCAAAGGGATCGGGCAGCGGCTCGTCCGCCGCCTGCGGCAGAACCTCCGGCGGCAGCGGCGGCTCGCTCTCCGCGGAGGCGTCCCGCGCGGCGACCGCCCGCGCGAGGCGGTCGATTGCGGCGAGCAGCATCTCGGTATCGGCGTTGCGGTTGCGGCGGGCGAATTCGCGCAGGAACCAGCGGCCGCGCTCCGTCTCCATGACGGCCGCCTCGATCTGCTCGTAATCGGCATCGCTGATCGGGGTGATTCCGCGTCCGTCCGTCATCGTCGGAGTGACCGCCTCCTCGCCGCCCGACCCCGGGGGCACTCTCGCGTCACCCTCGACCCGCCGGGTCTCGGCTCCGCAATTCGGCCCCCGATGCTGGAGCAGCATCCGTTCATATTGGATCAAGCTCAAGCGCGGTCATTCCGGGGCTGGGTCATCTTGAACGGAGTTTGCTCTCGTCCGCATCAAGGCCGGCGGCGATTCGTCCGCAAAGGCGCGGAGCGAGGAAGGTGTCCGCGGCGGCGGCCGTCGTACTTACTCATAAATGAGTTGACGGACGCCAATACAACTCTTCGTAGGTGAAACCGGCAAATGGTTTCGATCCGATTTCACGGATCTGCACAACAATTGTCTCGTGCAGAGCGCGAAAATCCGCCGGCTTTATTATCCAAAGAGCGAACCCTCATCATACTTAATGACAAGTATCAATTTATCGCGATAAGATGTGATGTTACGTAGGGTCTTACACGTGCGTTCGGTGGAAATTGGCGCGGTTACTTGTGCCTATCGTCGGGGAGATCTAAGCAATGATCATCAACGGGAACAACGGGCCGAACCTCCTAAACGGCACTCCGTTAAACGACATCATCAACGGGTTTGGCGGTAACGACCAAATCTTCGGGCGCGCCGGACGAGACCTGCTCTTCGGCGGCAGCGGCAACGATCTCATCTTTGGCGGCCTCGGGGACGATCGGATCGACGGCGGCGCAGGCAACGACCGGCTGCTCGGCGACAACGGCAACGATCGTATCTTCGGCGGCGTCGGCAACGACCGCCTCGACGGCGGCGCCGGGCTCGATCAGCTGTTCGGCGGTCTCGGCAACGACCGCCTCGACGGCGGCGCCGGGCTCGATCAGCTGTTTGGCGGTACCGGGAACGACCAGCTCTTCGGCGGCCTCGGCGACGACCGCCTCGACGGAGGCGCCGGCAACGACCGGCTTTTCGGCGGCAACGGCAACGACCGGATGGTCGGTGGCCTCGGCGACGACCGCCTCGACGGCGGGTCCGGCAACGATCGCATGGCGGGCGGCAACGGGACCGACAGGCTCGACGGCGGGCTTGGCAACGACACCATGGCCGGCGATGCCGGCAATGACTTTCTCGACGGCGGGTCCGGCAACGATCGCATGGCGGGCGGCCTCGGGAACGACGTGCTGCTCGGCGGGCTCGGCAACGACACCATGTCCGGCGACGCCGGCAACGACATTCTCGACGGTGGCGACGGCAACGATGTCGCCGCGGGCGGCGACGGGGACGACGTGTTGTTCGGCGGGGCCGGCGACGACACGCTGCGACCGGGCGCGGGCAGGGACACCGTGAATGGCGGCGCCGGCAACGACACCGTCGACTATTCGGACGCGACCGGACCCGTCACCGTCGACCTCGCCCAAGGGACCGGCTCCGCGGGCGCGGCGACCGACGACGCCTATTCCTCGATCGAGAATGTCGTCGGATCGGCCTTCAACGACACGCTGGTCGTCGGGAACGATCAGACCGCCTTCGGCGGCGCCGGCAACGACATCCTGTCGGGAAGCGGGGCCCTCGGCACCACCACGATCCTCGTCGGCGGCGCCGGCAACGACACCCTGAGCGGCGGTGCCTTTAGCGACGATCTCATGAAGCTCGAACTCGGAAACGGCGTCGACTCGATTACGCTCTTCCGCGCTCCGGACCACGACAAGCTGCTTGTCGATCACAATGTTTTCCACATCGGCTTCGCTTTGAGTGCGAACGAGCTCAAGAACCAGGCGGGCGTCGGCGCGCCCGTTGCGGACATCGCGACTGCCCAGTTCATCTACGTGATCGGCACGAGCGCCCTGTTCTACGACGACGACGGCACAGGCGCGGCCGCCGCTCCGGTCCAGGTCGCGACGGTCAACGGGGTCGGCGTAACCGGGCTTGCGTTGGCGGACTTCTACGTCGTCTAAGACAGGACGGGGCGGGCGCCAGTCGCGCCCGCTCCTCTCCGGCATGTTCAAAAGACCCTGCCGCTGACGGCCCCGTCGGCGGCAACGGCGCGCCAGGACCCGGCTCCGGGCGGGCGCTGCGACCTGCCCCCAATTGCCGAACCCCTTGCAACCGCCCGCGGCCTCTGCGCAGGTCCGAGCCATTCTTTGGCCGGGGGAGGATCGGATGGCCGGAAGCCACCGCGCCCTTGGCGCCCGACTGTCGCTCCTGCACGCCGCCGCCTTCGTCGGCTACGCGTTCTATCTGCCCTTCTTCCCGGTCTTCCTGCAGAGCAAGGGCCTCGGGCCGACGGCGATCGGCAACATCCTGGCGATCGCGATCGTCGTGCGCATCCTCGTCACTGCGCCGCTCCTCTCGCTTGCCGACCGGACCTTCGGGCCGCGGCGTCTCCTGATCGCGAGCCATCTCGGGCAGGCCGTCGGTTTTCCGGCGCTGTTGTACCTCGCGGATCCGCTGGCCATCGCGGCGGTGGTCGCCCTCATTTCCGTGGCGCAGGCCGCCGTGATCCCGACGAACGATCTCGTCACGACGGCGGCGGTGAGGCGCCACCAGGGCCTCCATTACGGGCGCGTGCGCAGCCTCGGCTCCATCGCCTTCCTTCTGACGAGCGTCGTCGCCGGCTATCTCCTCGCCTCGATCGGGCCATCCGTCGTCATCCTCGCCCAGACCTTCGCTCCGCTCGCGGCGATCCTCGCGACCTGCCTCGCCGTCCCTTCGAGCCTGCCCAGAGACCTTCCCGCCGAGCCCGCGGCGGCGGCGCGGCCGGCCCTGCCGCGGACGCTGCTCATCCTGATGCTCGCCGCCGCGGCGATCCAGGCGAGCCATGGCGGGCTCTACGCCTTCGCCAGCATCCACTGGCGCAACCTCGGCTTTTCCGATGCGGCGATCGGCTATTTCTGGGCCATCGGCGTTCTGGCGGAGATCTTCGTCTTCTATCTCCTCGGCCGGGGCGTCGGGCGGGGCGCGGCCGGGTTCGGGCTCCTCCTCGCCGGCGGCGCCGCGGCGGTCCTGCGCTTTGCTTTCCTGGCGACCGATCCGGGCCTTTCCGCCACCCTCGCGGCGCAAGCGCTGCACGGCCTGACCTTCGGCGCCACCCATCTCGGCGCCATGGCGGCCCTCGCGGCCCTGGCTCCGGAGGCGGTCCGCGGCCGGGCGCAGGGACTTCTCGGCTCGATCGGCGCCCTGGCGATGGCGGCGACGACGGCGCTCAGCGGGTTCATCGACCGCGAGGCCGGCGGGGCCGCGGTCTTCGCGGCGATGGCGCCCCTCGGCGCCGTCGGCATCGCGCTGACCCTCTGGGCCCGGGCCCGCAGCCGGGCTCAGCCCCAGAGCTCGGGGGAGGGAGGGTAGACGAGGCTGCCATCGTAGCGCAAAGCCGGCTCCCGGTCCCGGGCGAGGAGGAGCGGTCCGTCGAGGTCGACGAAGCGGGCCCGCGGCGCCAGCACCATGGCGGGCGCCATGGCGAGCGAGGTGCCGACCATGCAGCCGATCATCAGGGAGAAACCCCGGGCCTCAGCCGCATCGGCAAGGGCCAGCGCCTCGGTGAGGCCGCCGGCCTTGTCGAGCTTGACATTGACGGCATCGTAGAGCCCGGCGAGCCGCTCGAGGCCGGCGCGATCGTGCACGCTCTCGTCGGCGCAGACCGGGAGCGGCCGGCGGATCCGGGCGAGGGCACCGTCGTCCGCCGCCGGCAGCGGCTGCTCCACGAGGGCGAAGCCGGCAGCGGCGCAGGCGGCGAAGCAATCCGCGAGGCACTTCTCGCTCCAGCCCTCGTTGGCGTCGGCGATCAGGGTTGCGTCCGGGGCCGCCCGTCGCACGGCCTCGATCCGGGCGATGTCCTCGCCGTCGGTGCCGCCGAGCTTGATCTTCAGGATCGGCCGCTCCGCCGCGGCCCGCGCCACCCCGGCCATCGCCGCCGGCGCCGCGAGGCTGATCGTGTAGGCGGTCGTCGCCGGGGGCCAGCGGGAAAGGCCGGCGGTGAGCGAGGCACGCACTCCCGACAGTTTCGCGTCGAGGTCCCAGAGCGCGCAATCGAGCGCGTTGCGGGCGGCGCCGGCGGGGAGGGCGTCCTGCAAAGCTGCCCGGGTGAGCCCGGCGGCGATCGCGGCGCTCTGCTGCTCGATCGTCGCGGCGACGCCCGCGGCGGTCTCGCCATAACGCGCGTAGGGCACGCATTCGCCGCGGCCGGTCGCGGCGCCGTCCCGGATCGTCGCGGTTACGACCGTGGCCTCCGTGCGCGACTCGCGCGCGATGGTGAAGACGCCGGCGATGGGAAAGCGCTCGATCGCCACGGTCAAGCTGCGGGACATCGGGAGCCTCCCCGGCCAAGCCGCTTTGGAATCGGCTCGATTTGAGCCGGACGACACGGTATGACCGCTCGAACGCGAGGGAAATGGGCCTTGGCCGTGGCGCAGAACACGTTGGCTCACGAGCCGCAGGCGCGGATCGACCACACCAGCGAGGAGGTGCGGGCGAGCCTCTCCGGGCGCTGGACGGCCGAGCACGCCGCCACGGTCGAAAAGCTGATCTCCGACATCGTCGGGGAGGCGAACCGCCGGCGCGTCATCCTCGACCTCCAAGGTATCGAGCGGCTCGACACCCTTGGCGCCTGGGTGCTCGACCGGACCCGGCACGAGTTCGGCGAGAAGGGCCTCTCGGCCGACTTCGTGAACGCGAGCCCGGAGCAGCGCATCCTCCTTGACGAGGTCGCCTATCGCGGCTTCCAGCAGGGGACGCCCGTCCGGCACTCCCGGTTCGTCGATTTCCTGGTCGATGTCGGCAAGAGCGTCGCCGATGCGGGGCGGGACCTCGTCGGCGGCGTCTCCTTCCTCGGGGAAATGGTCGCGGCCCTGATCCGCGTCGTCGCAAGGCCGGCGAAGTTCCGCGGCACGGCGGTCGTCAACCAGCTCGAGCAGATCGCCTATCGCGGCGTGCCGATCATCGTCCTGATTTCGTTCCTTGTCGGCTGCATCGTCTCCCAGCAGGGCATCTTCCAGCTCCAGAAGTTCGGCGCCACCGCCTTCGTCATCGACCTTGTCGGCATCCTCGTCCTGCGCGAACTCGCCGTGCTCCTGACCTCCATCATGGTCGCCGGCCGCTCGGGCTCCGCCTTCACGGCCGAGATCGGCTCCATGAAGATGCGCGAGGAAATCGACGCGCTCCGGGTCATGGGCCTCGACCCCATGGAGGTGCTGATCATCCCGCGGGTGCTCGCTCTCGTCGTCGGCCTGCCGCTCCTGACCTTCATCTCCGCCATCGCGGCGCTTGCCGGCGGCGGCATCACGGCCTGGCTCTACGGCGATATCAGCATCGACGTGTTCCTGTCGCGGCTGCGCGCGGCGGTCGGCCTCAACACCTTCATGGTCGGGCTGATCAAGGCCCCGTTCATGGCCCTCGTCATCGGCATCATCGCGACCATCGAGGGCCTCGCCGTCGAGGGCTCGGCGGAATCGCTCGGCCGGCACGTCACCGCGTCGGTCGTGAAGGCAATCTTCATGGTCATCGTGCTCGATGGGCTTTTCGCGATCTTCTTCGCGGCGATCAAGTACTGACCATGCTTCAGACCCGCCGCCCGCCGCTTGCGACGAAGGACCAGGAAGCGGTCATCCGCGTCCGCGACCTCGAAGTCGGCTTCGGCGAGCGCACGATCATGAAGGGCCTCGACCTCGACGTGTATCGCGGCGAGATCCTGGGCTTCGTCGGCGCTTCGGGGCAGGGCAAGTCGGTCCTGACCCGGGCCATCCTCGGTCTGGTGCCGAAGCGGGCCGGCACCATCGAGGTGTTCGGCGAGAACCTTGACGAGATCTCCTATGCCGAGCGCCGGGCGATCGAGCGGCGTTGGGGGGTGCTTTTCCAGCAGGGGGCCCTGTTCTCCGCCCTGACGGTCAAGCAGAACGTCCAGCTCCCGATGCGGGAATACCTCACTCTCTCGGAAAGGCTCCTCGACGAGCTCGCCCTCCTCAAGATCGAGATGGTGGGCCTCACGCCCGACGCCGCCGACAAGCTGCCCTCCGAGCTCTCCGGCGGCATGATCAAGCGGGCCGCGCTCGCCCGGGCGCTCGCCCTCGACCCGGAAATTCTCTTCCTCGACGAGCCCACCTCCGGCCTCGACCCCATCGGCGCGGGTGACTTCGACGAGTTGATTGCTACATTGCAGCGCACTTTGGGGTTGACGGTCTTCATGGTAACCCACGACCTCGACAGCCTCTACACGGTCTGCGACCGGATCGCGGCGCTCGGCGACGGGAAGATTCTCGCCGCGGGTCCGATCGAGGAGATGCTGAAGTCGGACCACCCGTGGCTGAAGGCCTATTTCCACGGCAAGCGGGCCCGGGCGGTCGCAGCGAGCGAGGCGTAGAGAGACAGATGGAAACGCGGGCCAACTACGCGCTGATCGGCCTCTTCACCCTCGCGGTGGTCGCGGCCGCTTTTGGCTTCGTCTACTGGTTCTCGGGCGGCGACCGGGGCCAGGCCCGGCAGCAGGTCCGGATCGTCTTCTCGGGCTCGGTCTCGGGCCTGTCGCGCGGCTCGATGGTCCTGTTCAACGGCCTGAGGGTCGGCGAAGTCACGCAGATCAGCCTCCTGCCGGAGGACCCGCGCCGGGTCGTCTCCATCGTCGAGCTCGACCGGTCGACGCCGATCCGCACCGACACCAAGGCGCGCCTCGAATACCAGGGGCTCACCGGCGTCGCCCAGATCGCGCTCGTGGGCGGCGAGCCGGGCGCGCCCGTCCTCGTCGCGGGGCCGGGCCAGCCGATGCCGACGATCTTCGCGGAGAATTCGGCCTTCCAGGACCTGATCGAGACCGCCCGCTCGGTCGCGGGCAAGGCGGACGAAGTTCTGACCAAGGTCGGCAACCTCGTCACCGACAACGAGGTCTCTATCAACCGCACCATCCGGAACGCCGAGACCTTCTCGAAGGCCCTCAGCGACAACGCCCCCGGCATCGACCGGCTGCTGCAGCAGGTCGGCGCCGCGGCCGAGCGCGTCGGGCCGCTCGCCGAAAAGCTCGAAACGCTGGCGACCCGCGTCGACGAGGTGGTTCAGGCGGTCGACAAGAACCGCGTCGCCAGCATCGTCGAGAACGTCGACAACTTCACCCAGGCCCTCGGCCACAACCGGGAAGCGATCGACCAGGCCGTGAAGGACGCCGGCGCGCTCATCAAGAGCCTCAACGCCTCGGCGCCGAAGCTCGACGCGGCGCTCACGGACGCGGGCACGCTGATGAAGAGCCTCAACGCCTCGGCCCCGAAGCTCGATGCCGCCCTCGACAGCGTCGGCAGCCTCGCGAAATCCTTCGACACGGCGAAGATCGGGCGCACGGTCGACAACGTCGACAGGTTCGCGCAGACGCTCAGCGATCGCAGCCAGGATATCGATCAAACCATCGTCGCGGCGCGCCAGCTCGCGCAAAATCTCAACGCCACGGCGCCGAAGCTCGACACCGCGATCGCCGACGCCGGCGCGCTCGTCAAGAGCCTCAACGCCTCGACGCCGAAGCTCGATGCCGCCCTCGACAGCGTCGGCAATCTCGCCAAGGCCTTCGATCCGGCAAAGATCGGACGCACCGTCGACAACGTCGACCGCTTCGCTCAGACCCTGAGCAACCGCAGCCAGGACGTCGACCAGACCATCATCGAAGCGCGCCAGCTCTCGGAAAAGCTCAACAAGTCCGCCGACCGGGTCGACGGCGTGCTGAAGGCGGCGCAGGACTTCCTCGGCTCGGCGGCCGGCGAGGAGGGCAAGTCGGCCTTCGAGGAGATCCGGGAGGCCGCGCGCTCGATCCGCGTCCTCGCCGACAATCTCGACAAGCGCACCGCCGAGATCACCACGGGCATCACGCGCTTCACCGGCTCGGGGCTGCGCGACTACCAGACCCTCGCGGTCGAGGGACGCAAGACCGTCAACGACATTGGCCGGGCGGTGCGCAGCCTGGAGCGCAATCCGCAGCAATTGATCTTCGGCGGTCAGCCCTCCATCCCACAGTACAACGGACGCCGTTGAGTTCCTGCCGCATGCGTTCCCCCTCCGAGCGATCTTTCCTTCACACCGCCGGCCTCCAGCGGCGCGTTTGGAGCCTGCCGTGCTACGCGCTCGCGGCACTCGTCGGCGCCTGTTCCTCGGGTCCGCCGCCGGCGACCTTCGATCTCTCGGCGCCGGCGGCGCGGGTACGCTCGAGCCTCGGCCTGCAGGTGCTCGTCCAGGAGCCCGCGGCGGTGCAGGCCCTTGCGGGGCAGCAGATCATCGTCAGGGACGCCTCGGGCGCGATCTCGTTTCTGGGCGGCGCGCAATGGGCGGCGAGCCTGCCGAGCCTCGTCCAGACGCGCCTCGTCCACACCTTCGAGAATTCCTCGCAGATCCGCGCCGTCGCCCTGCCGTCGAGTGGCGCCACGAGCGATCTCACGCTCTCCTCGGAGCTGCGCTCGTTTCAGGTCGTGACGCCGGCGGGCGAAGCGCTGGTGCAGATCGCGGTGCGCATGATCTCGAGCCAGTCCGGCCGCATCGTCGCCGGCCGCATCTTCACGGCGCGGGTGCCGATCGCCGCGATCGACGGCCCGAACGCGGCGCGCGCCCTCGACGAGGCGCTCTCCGCGGTGATGCTCGACATCGTCCGTTGGGTCTCGAGCGGCCGCCCGGCGGCACGCGCGCGGCAGAGCGCGGCTCTGTAGCGCCGGCGAGCACGTCGCAGCAACGCGAAACGCCGCCACGAGCATCACTTTTAAGGATACCGCAGACGCGCCCGCGAGGCACGATTCTGTGATGCCCGATTCCGTTCCAAGAGCGACCTGCGAACCCTATCTACAAGCTCCCTGGAGCAGGGTCCGTTCGCATCGAATCGGTATCGTTGCGCCGTCATTCCGGAGCCGCGACGCGGCGCCCGGAATCCATGAACACTGCAGCGCGAGGACGAGCGCCGCACGGTTGTTCGTCCTTCTAAAGTGTCGGCGGTGAGGGATCCCGGGTTCCGCTTCGCGGCCCCGGGATGACGGAGTGGCGATGGCTCGACCGGACGGAGTCCGCTCTCGCTCGACGGCTTCTTTCTGACGGAAGGAACAGAACCATGCGCAAGTCTTTGTCATTCGCTGCGGCGTTTCCGAAAGCGGCAATCTTCGGCACCTGCCTCGGCGCTGCGGCCCTGTTCGGCATGACGGGGATCGCCCGGGCTGCTGAAGTCTCGTTCGACGTGCATTCCAATGCGGTCGCCGTACCGTGCGGGAAAAACGCAAATGTCGATGTCGGCTACACGGCCCCTCCTGGCGCCACGATCGTCAAGGCGCAGGCGCGCTGGATCGAGCTGTGGAACGCCGGCAATCCTCCCGCGGCACAGGTCACGATCGAGAACGGCCATCGCGTCAATCGCGTCGTCGCGGAGGGCCTCCTTCGGCCCGACCAGGCATGTTCCGGGACGGCGAGCGGCACGCTGGCCCTCTGGGGGATGATCGACGAGCCGTGATGTCCGGCGTCGGACGTTCTCGGTGAGGGCCCTGCGGTTGCGACGTGATGCGACGCAGGAGCGGCCGGTTCAGTCGAACCGGCCGCTCGCATGGGCGAGCATGGTGTAGACCTTGCCGGTCTCCGACGTCAGGTACGTCCTCGCAATGACGCCGTCCTTGTCGTCGCCGGAGACCTCCGCGAGGAGGCGGTCGAACTCGTCCAGATACCGGTCGACGCTCTCGCGGAAAGCATCCTCGCTGCGGTACTTGCGGCGGATCTCGTCGAAGGTTTGTTGGCCCTGCAGCGTGTAGAGGCGGCGCGCGAAGACGTTCGGCTCGCCGCGCCGGTGACGTTCCCACGCATCCGCGGTCGCCTCATGGTCGACCATCCGGGCGATGTCGCCGGAGAGCGATTCGAGAGAATCGAGATTGCCCGAGCGCAGGCGGGTCGGGGAGGAAAGGTGTTCGTCCTCGCCGTCGTCGTCCCGCGAGGCGCGGCTCAGGAGGTCGGAGATCCAGCCGCCGCTCTTCGTGCTGTCGCGCACCGGCGCCGGCACCGACAGCGGCGCGGTGCGCAGCGGCGTCGCCGGGGGAAGAGAGACGGCGGCCGGCTGCGGCGGCGTCTCCGCGAAGCGCGCGATCGGGACGATGGGAGCCGAGGCCTGCGCCGCCGCGGCCGCCGCAGGCGCGGCGACCTGGGTCACCTCGACGACGGGCGAGGCTGCGAGGAAGGGCGCCGGCGCATGTGACTGCGCCGCCGCCAACGCAGCGACGCTCTCGCTCGCCCGGCGCTGCGGCGCGGCTGGGCTCGCATCGACGGCTCGGGTCGAGCGCGCGACGAGGTTCGAAAGCTCGTTGAGCGCCTTGATCTGGTCGGCGACGACCCGGCGCATGCTCGCCGTCGTCTCCTGCGTTTCCTGCGGCAGGTCGACGACGCCGCGGCGCAGCTCCGCCCGCGTCGCGTCGAGTTCCGTCTGGATCTGCGTCGTCATGCGGCGCAGATCCGCCATCGTCTCGCGGAACTTGCCGGTCGCCGCGGCGAGGGCGGTCGCCATCTCCGCCGCGGCCTGATCGTAGGCCGCGCGCAAGGCCACCGCGGTGCGGGCGCCTTCCTCGCCGGAGGTTGCGCGGATGCGCTCGAACTGGTCGGTGATCGCCTGGCTCGTCATCTCGGCGCTGTCGGCGAGGACGGCGCCGATCTGGCGCGCCCGGTCCTCCGCCGCGCGCAGGGAGCCCTCGACGAGGGCCGTGAAGGCGCCGGTGACGCCTTCGAGCTCGCCCGAACGTTCGGCGACCCGGCGCAGGAGCCCGGACAGGGCCGCCTCGCGCTCGCCGAGCGCCGCGCTGACGCGCTGCTCGATCCGTTCGAGGGAGTTCGCGGTCTCGGCGAGGGCGACGACGTGCTCCTGCGTCGCATCGGCAAGCGCCCGGCTGCGCTCGTCGAGGGTGCCGGCAAGCTGCACCGCTTCGCGGATCGCGCCCGTCGAGATCGCGCGCAGGGCCTCGACCTGTCCCGCGACGTGCTCCGAAGCGCGCCCGCTCTGGCCCGCGATGTCGCCGATGAGCGCTTCGACCTGGAGCACGCGCGCGGTCAGGCTGTCCTCGACTGCGCCGAGATTGCCGCTCGCCGCCGTCGCGACCTGCTGCAGCACCCGATTCGATTCCTGCAGGCGGTCGAGCATGGCGGCGAGTTCGCCCTTCAGGCGGTCGTTGGTGCTGACGAGAGTCGTCACCGCGCGGGTGGTCCCGTCGTCGATCGCCGTGCGCATCGCCTCCGTCGACTGCGTGTAGACGGAGCCGAGCGCGGTCGTGCGGTCGTCGACGTGATCCATCAGATGCGTGCTGCGCTCGTGCAGCATGTCGATCATCGCGGTCGTGCGCTCCTGCAGCGCTCCGATGACGCCGCCGCTGCGCTCCTCGAGCTGGCGCAGGGCCGTCTCGCTGACGCCGGCGAGATCGCGCGAGATGGCATCGCCGCGCTCCGCAAGGCCTGCGACGAGCGTGCCGCCTTGATTTTCGAAAAGATTCGCGATCTCGGCGATGCGGTTGCCGAGGGCGCCATAGACGGCGCGGCCCTTGTCGTCGAGGGAGACGGTGAAGCCGTCGAGACGGTTGACGACCTTCTCCTCGAACTGCGTCACGCGCTCGTCGAGGGTGAAGGCGATCTCCTCTGCGCGGCTGCCGAGCGTCGCGTTGATCTCGGCGGCGCGGGTGCCGAGCACGCGCTCGATATCGCTCGCCCGGGCGGCCAGGGCGCGCTCGATCTCCCCGGCACGGCCGCCGAGCGCCTCGTCAATGGCGCCCGCGCGCGCGCCGAGCGTGTCGGCAATCTCGGCGGCGCGGCTGGCGAGGCTCTCGGCGATATCGGCTGCGCGGCCGCCGAGAGTACGGTCGATCTCGCGCATGCGGCCGCCGAGCACCTCGTCGATGTCCCCCGCCTTCGCGCCGAGGGCATCGGCGATCTCGCCGGCGCGCCGGCCGAGGCTCCGTTCGATCTCGACGACGCGCTGCGCCAGGGTCTCGGTGAGTTCGCTGGTGCGGCTGCCCAGGCTCTGCTCGATTTCGGCGACGCGCTGCGTCAAGGTCTCGGTGAGCTCGCTCGTGCGGCTGCCGAGACTACGCTCGACCTCCATCGCGCGGGCGCCGAGCGTGAGCGTGATCGCGTTCGCCCGCTCGCCGAGGAGGCGGTCGATACCTTCGAGCCGCGCCCCGAGGGCGCCGGCGATCGCATCGGCGCGGGTGCCGAGGATGCCGTCGATCTCGTCGGCCTTTTCGCCGAGGGTCGCTGCGATCGCGGTCGATTTTGCGGCGACCGTGTTGCCGATCTCGTCGGCGCGGGCCTGAAGGGCGTTGGCGACCTCACGTCCGCCTTCCGCCATCACGCGCGCCATCTCGCTGGTGCGGTTGACGAGCGCCTCGGTGAGCGCGGTCGCGCGCGCGCCGAGCGTCGTATCGATGCGGCCGACGAGCGTATCGAAGCTTGCGGTAATCTCGCCGCTGCGGCGGCCGGCGCGCTCCTCGAGGGCGGCGAGCTTCGCCTCGACGGCGCTCGAGGCCTCGCGGGTGCGCTCGCCGAGGAGCTCCGCAAGCGATACGCCGCGGTCGTTGATCAGGCGCTCCATGTCCGCCAGACGGCCGCCGATGGTGGTCGTCAGGCTGCCGACCTGATCGGAGATCCGCTCCGACAGGCCGCTGCCGCGGGACATCACCTCGTCGAAGGCGAGAAGGCGCGCGTTGAGGCCTTCCTCGACGGTACGGCCGCGCTCCTCGACCGTCGTCGACAGCGTCGCCGCGGTGCGGTTGAGCGCCTCGTTGACGCGGGCGCCCTGCGTCGCGATCGCGAGCACGATCTCCTTGCCGGTGCCGGCGAGGCGGCCGTGCGCTTCCGCCGCCTGCTTCGTCAGGACCTCGTCGAATTCCTGGCCGCGCTGCTCGTAGGAGTTCTGGAACTCCGCGACGCGCGAGCCGATGGCCGACGTAATGCGCTCGCCGGCCGAGGCCAGGCTGCGCTCGAGGGCCTGGCCCTGCACGTCGACGCTTTCGCTGACTCGCCGGCTCGCGGTGTCGAGGCGCACCGCGAGGTCCTCGACGCGAGTGCCGATCGATTCGTCGGCGAGCCGGACGGCGGTCGAGAGGCTCTCGCTCACGGCGTTGCCGCGCTCGAGGATTTCGCGGCTGACGCTGCTGCCGACCGTCGCGATGCGCTCGTGCATCTCGCCGCCGCGCACGACGATCTCTTCGACGACATGGCTGCCGGTCGAGGCGAGGTCGTCGCGAAGGCGCGTGCCGCGATTCGTGATCTCGTCGAGCAGCACGCTTGCCGTCGACGTGAAGTTTTCCCGCGCCGACTCGCCGCGGGCGGTGATCTCGCCGACGAGGGAGGTCGCCGCCGCCGTGAAGCCGTCGCGCACCGCGTCGCCGCGGGCAACGATCTCGCTGAGGAACGCCGTCGCGGTTTCCGAGAGGCCGCTGCGCAGGCTCTCGCCGCGATGGGACATCTCGCCGAGGAAGGCGTCGGCCGTCGTCGACAGGCCCGTATGCAGGGCGTCGCCATGCCGTGCGATGTCGTCGAGAAGGCCCGTCGCGGCGCCCGAGAAGGCCTCGCGCATGGCGTTGCCGCGGGCGTTCATCTCGTGCAGGAGGACGGTCGCCGTCGACGCGAACTCGGTGCGCAGGGCCGTGCCCCGGGTCGTCATGATGTCGAGGAGGTCGGTATGCGTGCCGACGAGCTGCTCGCGCAGATCCGTGCCGCGGCTCGTCAGTTCCTCGCCGACGGTCCGGCCCGCCGCGGCGATCTCGTCGCGCATCGAAAGGGTGCGGGCGGCGATATCGTCGGCGATCCCGCCGCCGGTCGTTGCGAGCTTGCCGGTGATCTCGTCGCCGCGTCTGGCGAAGCTCTCCTCCAGGGTCACGGCGGTGCGCTCGAAGGCCGAGCGGACGTCGGCGCCCTGCTGCGAGAGCGCGTCGACGACGCCGCGGCCCGTCTCGGCAAGCGTGCGCGTGACCTGGCTCGCGCCGTCCTGGAGGTGCCGGGTGAGGAGATCGCCGGTGCGCTCGAAGGCCCCGGAGAGTTCCATCACCTTGCCTTCGAGGGTGGCGGTGATGGTGCTGCCGACGCCGGTGATGCCGGCGCGAATATCTTCGCTCGCGCCGGAGAGGCGATCGACGAGGTCGGTGCCGCGATTCGCGATGTCCTCGACGACGCGCTCGCCGGCCCGGCCGAGGGCCTGCGTGATCTGGTCGCCGCGCTGCTCGAGGGACGAGGAGACGCGATCGCCGGCGCCGTTCATCGCGCCGACGACACGATCCGCGGCGGCGTCGAGGTCCTGGGTCAGGTTCTGATGCGAGGTGTTGATGGCGGAGCGGACGCGCTCCGCGTTGTTGACGATCGCCTCGCGCTGGACGATCAGCTCGTCGATGAGGGAGCGGATGCGGATTTCGTTGTCGCCATAGGCGCGCTCGAGGGTCGAGATTTCGCTGCGCACGAGCGTCTCGAGCTCGCCGGCGCGGGCGAGGGCGCGCTCGACGCCGTCGCCGACCGCTGCGACCTCACGGCGCACCGCCTGCGATACGGAGAGCACGGCGTCGGTCGAGAAGCTCTCCGGCTGGGCGAGGCGCACCGCGACCTCGCCGACGGCGCGGGCGACGAGCTTCATCTCCTGCGAGCGCACCGCGAGCATCGCGGTGATGAAGAAGAGGAGGACGGGGGCGAGGAGCACGAAGCCGCCGATGGCGAGCTGCGGCGTCGAATAGGCGGAAAGCAGCGCCTCCGGCGTCGCGATGCCCTGGACGTGGGCGAGATAGCCGAGGCCGCCGAGCCAGAGCAGCGAGACAAGGGTGGCGAAGACGTAGGCGCGCCGCGACGGGCGCACCTGCAGCGCCTGCAAGGCGAAGCCGACGTTCTGACGGTCGTCGTTGGCGGGGGGGCGGTCGGGAGCGACGAAGGCCGGACGGGGCGCCGCGACGCCGTCCCCGGCGCGCGGGCCGGGGGGCGCGGGAGCCGGGTCGACGCCCTTGAGCGGGCTCGTGAAATCGTGCTCCTCGATGTCGGGCAGGCGAGGCTCGACCGCGGCCCTCAGAAGCTCTCCCGGTTCGTTCTTCGGGAGGGACGCGACGGGCTCGAGGTTCAGCGCCTGCTCGATGGCCGAGAGGGCGGCCTCCGTCGGGTCCTTCATCTTCTTGTTTTCGATCGCCATGATCCGCCCTCAAAGACGCAACGTGAGACGGTCCGCGCCAGCGCCGAAAGCTGCCGCTCCGCTGCCGTCGAAGCGCCGCGGCAGCCTCCGACGCTGCGGCACCTGGAATTCCCGCCGTTTACCAAACAAAGTCTACCGGCCGGCAGGGGGGATGGGAACCCGATCTCCCGGCCTCGTTGCGAACGTCGTTAACGAGTTGGCAACCATAGGCAAGGCCGGAAATGCACCTCGAACCGGCTTGAAGCGGCCGATTTCGGCAGTTGCGGCCGGGTCTGTGGCATTTTGAGGCGAACCGGGTCCCTTCCGCGAAAAAATGCCGTAAGACCGCCGCGGGACCGGATCCAGGGGTGACGATGGTCAAGATAACCTACATCGATACGGCGGGCACTGCCCGAACGGTCGAGGCCGAGACCGGCTCAACGGTCATGGAGAACGCGATCCGCAACGGCATTCCGGGCATCGAGGCGGAATGCGGCGGCGCCTGCGCCTGCGCGACCTGCCATGTCTATGTCGACGAGGAATGGCGGGAGGCTGTTGGCGAGCCCGAGCCGATGGAGGAGGACATGCTGGACTTCGCCTTCGACGTGCGGCCCAATTCGCGTCTCTCGTGCCAGATCCGGGTCCGGCCGGAGCTCGACGGCCTCGTGGTGACGACACCGAGCCGGCAAGGCTGATTTTTGGGCGCCGGGCGCCCGGTCTTGGCTGCAAAGGGGAGGGGTGAGCGATGTTCAAGACCATTCTGGTGCCCGTCGACCTCGCGGAGGTCGAGACGTCCCGCCCGGCGATCGATCGCGCCGTCGCCCTCGCCGACGCGGCCGGCGGCACGATCCGGCTCATCTACGTGCGCTCGATCGTGCCGATGGCCTCGATGGAGTTCATGCCCGTCACCTTCGACGCCGAGGACCAGGGCGACGCCGAGGCGCGGCTCGCGGAGGTCGCCGCCGGCGTAGCGCTGCCGGCGGAGCGGGTCTCCGCGGCGGTGCGCATGGGCTCCGTCTACCACGAGGTCCTGAGCGAGGCGGAAACGATCGGCGCCGACCTCGTCGTCGTCGGCTCGCACCGGCCGAGCATGTCGACCTACCTCCTCGGCTCGAATGCCGCGACCATCGTCCGGCACGCCAAATCGTCGGTTTTGGTGGTGCGGCCGTAAGGCCTTAGGGCAGCAGGTCGGGCGGCGGCGCCTCGGGCCGAAACGCCCTCGGCCGGTTGAGGCGCACCATCGGTTCGAGCTGCCAGGCGGCGAGGGCGAGAAAGACGGCCCCCATCGCGGCGGCGACCGGCGCGCCCGCGTTCAGCGCCCGCCAGACGAAGAACGCCATCGCGGCGAGCGATGCGAAGGAGAGCGCCGCGATCGTCCCCCAGACGAGCGGCGGCCGTCCGGCAACGAAGCGCGCGTTCGGGCCCGCCCGGGCGATGGCCGCAAACAGGGACGCCACGAAGGCGCGGTAGGCGGCGTCCTGCCGCTCCGTCTCGACGAAGCTCTTGTAGGAGAGCGAGGAGAACGCGAAGGAGGTGCCGTCGACGAGGCGGACGCGGGTCTTGTAGGCGTTGCGGCCGACGCTGCGCGGCTCGTAGGTCATGCGCACGCTCTGGACCGCGCCAAGTTGCACGCGCATCGCCTTGCGGCCGTTGTCGACCTCGAGCCGATCGCCCGACAGCTTGAGCGAGATCGGGCCGGCGGTCGGCCGCGGCACGTAACCGTAGGCCGCGGTCACGGCTTTTCGTCCCTCGCCGGCCCCGGGCACGGTGTCATCCATCGGCAATCCCCACCGGTCCGCATCCTCCTGCGGACCGGTTCTATCCTCCGCCGCCCCCTGCGTCTTCGTTCCGATGGCTGAGATCGCGCCAAAGCCGGGATCCTCCTCGGCGTGGCGGAATTGACGGAGGACTTGACCTTACGGCATGTTCGATCCCCGGCCGGGCGCGCCGAGAGCCGCCCCTTGCCGGAGCGGAGGAGTGGACATGGCGGAACCGGTTCTGAAGAAGGGTTCGACCGATCCCGCGGTCCGGGACCTCCAGGAGGCCCTCAAGGCTCTCGGACACGATCCCGGCCCGGCCGACGGCGTCTTCGGCGGCAGGACCGAAACCGCGGTGAAGGCGTTCCAGCAGGCGCGGGAGATCGGCGTCGACGGCATCGTCGGCCGGGTGACATGGATCAACATCGACGAGGCCGACCAGAGCGAGCCCGTTCTCCGCCTCGGCTCGACCGGACTGCCGGTTCGCCGCCTGCAGAGCCGGATGAGCGCCGTCGGCTTCGACACCGGCGGCGTTGACGGGCGCTTCAGCCCGAAGACCGAGGCGGCGGTGAAGGATCTTCAGCAGCGGTCCCACCTGACCGTCGACGGTATCGTCGGCCCGAGGACCTGGGACATCGTCGACGCACTCGAAAACGAAGGCGGCGCGAGCTGATCGAGCTTGACTGACAAATCGAAAACACCCGCCGCGCCCTCATCCTGAGGAGCGACGGACCGAAGGTCCGGCGCGTCTCGCAGGATGACTCCGGGAACCTCGGAGCCACCTTCGCGCGTCATCGGGCGTCATCCTTCGAGGCACCCTGGACCTGACGGTCCAGTCCTCAGGATGAGGTCGCGGAGATGAGGACTACCGCACCAACTCGCGCATCGCCTGGTCGATGCCCTCGATCGTCAGCGGGAACATGCGCTCGCGGAACGCCTCGCGGACGAGCCCGATCGAGTGCGTGTAGGCCCAGTGCTTCTGCGGCACCGGGTTGAGCCAGACCGCCTTTTGGAAATGCGCCAGCAGGCGCTCGATCCAAACGCGCCCCGGCTCGTCGTTCCAATGCTCGACGGAGCCGCCCGGCATCAGGACCTCGTAGGGACTCATCGAGGCGTCGCCGACGAAGACGACGCGATAATCCGAGGGATAGGTTCGGATGATGTCGAGGGTCGGCGTGACCTCGTCGAAGCGGCGGCGGTTCTCCTTCCAGACGCGCTCGTAGAGGCAGTTGTGGAAGTAGAAGTGCTCGAAGCGCTTGAACTCGAGGCGCGCGGCGGAAAAAAGCTCCTCGGCGATCTCGACGTGCCAGTCCATCGAGCCGCCGACATCGAGGAAGAGCAGCACCTTCACCGCGTTGCGCCGCTCGGGGCGCAGCTTGACGTCGAGATAGCCCTTGTTCGCCGACTCATGAATCGTCGTGTCGAGGTCGAGTTCTTCCGGCGCGCCGGTCCGCGCGAAGCGGCGCAGGCGGCGTAGCGCAATGCGCATGTTGCGCACGCCGAGTTCGACGTCGTCGTCGAAATCCTTGAACTCGCGCCGGTCCCACACCTTCACGGCGCGGAAGTTGCGGTTGCCGTCCTGGCCGATGCGGATGCCTTCGGGATTGTAGCCATAGGCGCCGTAGGGCGAGGTGCCGGCGGTGCCGATCCACTTCGAGCCGCCCTGATGCCGGCCCTTCTGCTCGCGCAGCCGCTGCTTCAGCGTTTCGAGGAGCTTGTCCCAGCCCATCGCCTCGACCTGCCGCTTCTCGTCCTCGGTGAGATAGCGCTCGGCGAGCTTGCGCAGCCATTCCTCCGGGATCTCGGCCGTCTCGATCGCCTTCGCCAGGCTCTCGACGCCCTTGAAGACATGCGCGAAGACGCGGTCGAACTTGTCGAGATTGCGCTCGTCCTTGACGAGGCAGGTGCGCGCGAGGAAGTAGAAATCCTCCATCTTCTTGTCGGCGAGATCCCGGTCGAGCCCCTCCATCAGGGTGAGATATTCGCGCAAGGTGACCGGGACCTTGGCGGCGCGCAATTCGGTGAAGAAGGCGAGGAACATGAGGGTGCCTCTCCGCTACCTCTTCCCCACGGTCCGCCGGGCGCGGAACTCGCCTTGCTCCGAGGCCTCGTTCTTCTTCTTCAGCACGGCGCGGAACTCGTCGCGGCGCTCGTGGATCGAGGCGATGACGAGGCCCATGGGGACGCCGATGTCGACGAGGACCGCTTCGCTGAGCTGGAGGGAGGCTTCGATCGTCTCCGGCACGGCGTCGTCGACGCCGAGTTCGTAGAGTTCGCTCGCGTGCTTGGCGTCGCGGGCGCGGGCGACGATCGTCAGGTCCGGCCGCTCGGCCCGGGCGGCGGCGACGACCGCCTCGACGGCGCGGGCGTTGTCGAGGGTGACGACGAGGCCGCGGGCGCGTTCGAGCCCGCAGACGCGCAGGAACTCGGGCCGCGAGCCGTCGCCGAAATAGACCTTGTGCCCCTCCCGCCGCGCCGCCGCCACCCGCATCGGGTCCGCGTCGATCGCGAGATAGGGCACCTTATGCCGCTCCAGCATCTCGGCAACGAGCTGGCCGACGCGGCCGAAGCCGGCGATGACGACGCGCCCGACTTCATCCGGAGGCGGCTCGCTGAGGGCCGGATCGACGGCCTGGCTCGCGGCGAGCTTGCGGCCGAACCCGGCGCCGACGCGGGCGAGGCCCGGAATCGCGATCATGGTCAGCGTCGTCACGAGGATGACGTCGCGCCCAAGTTCGGCCGGGATGAGACTCGCGGCCGTCGCGGCGCCGACAATGACGAAGGCGAATTCGCCGCCCGGTCCGATCAGGACGCCGGTCTCGGCGGCGACGGCCGGCGCGAGGCGGAAGAGACGGCAGAGACCGAAGACGATCCCGCCCTTCAGAATGAGGAGGGCGAGCGCCGCCCCAAGGATCGGCAGCGGCGCCTCGATCAGGCGCGAGGCGTCGAGGCCCATGCCGACGGTGACGAAGAAGACGCCGAGCAGAAGCCCCTTGAAGGGCTCGATCGCCGCCTCGACCGCGCGCCGGTATTCGGTCTCGGCGAGCAGGAGGCCGGCGATGAAGGCGCCGAGCGCCATCGAGAGGCCGGACAGCGCCGTGATCAGCCCCGTGCCGAGGACGACGAGAAGGCAGGCGGCCATGAACAGTTCCGGCGAGCGCGTCGCCGCGACGAGCTGGAAGAGCCGGCGGAGCATCGTGCGGCCGATCCCGACGATGAGGACGAGGGCGAGGGCCGCCTGCAAGAGCGCTGTCGCGAACGAGGCGAGGATCGCCGATTTGTCACCCGAGGCGAGCACGCCGATGGCGAAGAGGATCGGCGCCACGGCGAGGTCCTGGAAGAGCAGGATCGAGAAGCTCGCGCGTCCGGCCGGCGTGTTGAGCCGGCGCTTCGCGGCGATCACCGGCACGACGATCGCCGTCGAGGACAGGGTCATGGCGAGGCCGATGAAGACCGCGGCCGTCGCCGACTGGGTCAGAAGGGAGGCGAGGGCAGAGATCGTCGCCGTGCAGGCAACGACCTGCAGCGGGCCGAGGCCGAAAACGAGCCGGCGCAGCGTCCTCAGGCGCTGCCAGGAGAGCTCGATGCCGATCGTAAAGAGCAGCACCACAATGCCGAAATCGGCGACGTGCGCGATCTGATCCGAGGAGGCGATCGTCACCCAGGACAGCCACGGCAACGGTCCGGTGAGCTGGCCGAGCCCGAAGGGCCCCAGAAGCGCGCCGGCGCCGAGGAATCCGAGGACCGGGCTGATCTTCAGCCGATGGAAGAGCGGGACGACGACTCCCGCCGTCGCCAGGAAAAGAATCAGCTCCTTGTAGGTGTCAGCGGAACCCGTCGTCATCGGACCTCGTTTTTTCGCAATGGGGGTGATGATGCGGTGCGGGAGAGGCGAGGGCAAGCAGGCACGCGCCCCTGCCTCGGCCCTTTGCCTCTCCCCGCTTGCGGGAAGAGGGTTCGGCCTTCGGCCGAACGAGCGGAGCCAAGCGCAGCGGGGGTGAGGGGGCGTCGCCGAAAGAGGCGCCTTCCGCGCCGCAGCCCCCTTCTTCGTCGACGCCCCCTCACCCTCGCCTGCTGCGCAGGCTTGCCGCCTGCGCAAGCCGGGTCTTCCCGGCTTGCACAACAAAGAACGGACCTCGGCCAGACCCGAGGTCCGGCGGCGCTCTCCCCGCAAGCGGGGAGAGGCGAATCCGCACCCTCCCCCTTACCCCAATCGCGCGAGCGCCTGGGCGAGGTCGGCGACGAGGTCGTCGGGGTGCTCGATGCCGATCGAGACGCGGATCGTCGCGTCGCTGACGCCGAGGCGGTCGCGGGTCTCCTTCGGGACGCCGGAATGGGTCGTGGAGGCCGGATGGCAGGTCAGCGATTCGGTGCCGCCGAGGCTGACCGCGAGCTTCACGATCTGCAGCGCGTTGAGGACCTTGAAGGCCTCCGCCTCGCCGCCGCGGACGTCGAAAGAGAAGGTCGAGCCCGGCGCCTCGCATTGCGCCTCGTAGGTCCGCCGTGCCGCCGAGCCCTCGGGCAGATAGGCGAGGTGGTGCACCTTGTCGACCTGCGGATGCTCGGCCAAGAATTTCGCGACGATCGCCGCGTTGCGGTTTGCCGCCGACATGCGCAGGGCGAGCGTTTCGAGGGAGCGCCCGATCATCCAGCAGGAATGCGGATCGAGCTGCGTCCCGATCGCCGAGCGCAGCAGGCGAACGGCGCGCATGGGCTCGCGGGACCCGAGCGCAGCGCCGGCGATGAGGTCGGAATGGCCGCCGACATATTTCGTCAGGGAGTAGACCGAGATGTCGGCGCCGTGCCGGATGGGCTTCTGATAGAGCGGCCCGAGAAGCGTGTTGTCGCAGACGATGACCGGCCGATGGCCCTGCTTCTCGCCGATCTCGTCCGCGATGCGGCGCACCAGGGCGACGTCGACGAGGGTGTTCAGGGGGTTTGAGGGCGTCTCGATCATCACCACCGACACCCGGCCCTTCGCCCGCGCTTCGTCCGCGGCCGCCCGGATCGAGGCTTCGTCGACGCCGTCGGCGAAGCCCGCCGCGTGCATGCCCATCTGAAGGAGGGTCTTCGCAACCAGGGTCTCGGTGCCGCCGTAGAGGGGCTGCGAGTGCAGGATCGCGTCGCCCGGCCGTGCGAAGGCGAGGAGCGTCGTCGCGATCGCCGACATGCCGGACGAGAACAGGAGCGCCGATTTCGGCCTCCTCGAAGACCGCGAGGCGGTCCTCGACGATCTCGGCATTCGGGTGGTTGAAGCGCGAATAGACGAGGCCCGCCGCCGTGCCCTTCGGCGGCTCGCGGCGGCCGGCGACGTAGTCGAAGAACTCCTTGCCGTGCTCGGCGCTGCGGAACACGAAGGTCGAGGTCAGGAAGACCGGCGGCTTGACCGCGCCCTCCGAAAGGGCCGGATCGTAGCCGTAGCCGAGCATCAGCGTTTCGGGATGGAGCTTGCGGTTGCCCAGCCGGTCCTTGTGATAGCTGTCTTCGGCCATGAAATCCTCCGGCGCGGGCGGGATCCCCCTTCGATCCCATCGCGCGCCGGGACGCAAGGGCTAGCCGGCGGCGCCCCGGCCCGCCTGCGCAGGGGCCGGCGGCGGCCCGGCCGGTTTCGGCAGCGCCAGGACCGGCCGGGTGCGGCCGGGTTCGGCCCGCACCGGGAACTCCTCCGTCACGAGCCGGTAGTCGCGCAGGTCCTGCGGCCCAAGGCGGTCCATGCGCTCGTACGGCGTCCGGAAAATCCGGGTCATGAGCCGCAGGTCGATGCCCATGGCGTCGAGATGCTCCATGTAGCGGGCGTTGCTGGCGTGAATATCCTGCACCGCCCGCCGGTCGAGGGTATGTCGCTTCGTGAAATCCTCGTCGTCGTCGTCGACGAGGTAGCTCGGCATCCAGGAATGCACGCCGAGCTGCGAGCCCGTCGGCACTGCCCGGCGCAAGCCGCCGGCGAAGATCATCGGGCAGGCCGACAGACAAGAGGCCGGCGCGACCTCGACCGTTGCGCCCTTCCGGACCGCGCGCCCGACGACGGTCTGCGCTCCGAGCTTGCGCAGCGCCGAGCCGATCTCCATGGCGTCCTGCATTGATCCGCCGGACGAGTGCAGCATCACGATCATCGTCTTGCGGATGCGATGGCGGGCGACGAAGATCCAGAAATCGCGGCCGGTCGTGCGCTGCATGACGCGCCCTTGCGCCTGCACGACGACGCAGTCCTCGCAGAGGCCTTCCGTATCGACGATCTCGAACGTCATCGGCGCGCGCGGAGGCGTCGACGGCACCTCGCTCTGCGCCGCCGCCGCCGAGGCGAGGATCCCGGCGAGAAGGAGGCAAATCAGTCTCGGTACAATCATCGTCGGCCCGATCGGAGGCGGTGCGCCCGCGCGCCACCATCGTGGGCGAAGCTTGGCCGAAAAGGAAGGGCGGGCGCTGCGCGTTCGCGCACGCGCCGGTCGCAAAGTCTGTGACGGCCGTCATCGAAATACCCGCTTCAGCCGACAATCTTCCGCTGCGGCAAGCGCGATGCCGCCGCGCGCCGCTGGCGACAGGGAGGTGACCGTGCCGAATGCCGATACCGCCGTTTCGACCCCGCTCGATCCGCAGAAGCTCGACGCCTTCCTCGGGCGCATGCTCGACGACATCGGCGCCATGATGAGCGGCCCCCTGGTCCTCCTCGGGGACCGCCTCGGCTTCTACAGGACGCTCCGCGATGCCGGTCCCTGCGGCTCGCAGGATCTCGCCCGCCGCACCGGCACGCACGAGCGCTACGTCCGCGAATGGCTCGCCGCGCAGGCGGCTTCCGGCTACGTCACGTTCGATCCGGAGACGAAGCGCTATGGCCTGTCGCCGGAGCAGGCGGCGGTTTTCGCGGACGAGGACGGGCCCGCATTCATGGGCGGCGCCTTCGAGATCGGCGCTGCGGTCTACCGCGACGCGCCGAAGATCGAGAGCGCCTTCAAGAGCGGCCGCGGCGTCGGCTGGCACGAACATGACGAGTGCCTGTTCTGCGGCACCGAGCGCTTCTTCCGCACGAGCTACCGGCATCACCTCGTGAACGAATGGATCCCGTCCCTCGACGGGGTGCGCGAAAAGCTCGAGCGCGGCGCCCGCGTCGCCGATGTCGGCTGCGGCCACGGCGCCTCGACCATCGTCATGGCACAGGCCTATCCGCGCTCGCTGTTTCGCGGCTTCGACTATCATGGCGCCTCGATCGAGGCGGCCCGCCGCGCCGCCGAGCGCGCCGGCGTCGCGGATCGCACGACCTTCGAGGTCTGCGGCGCTAAGGAGGTGCCGGACGAGCGCTTCGATGTCGCCTGCCTGTTCGATTGCCTGCACGACATGGGCGACCCGGTCGGCGCGGCCGCGCATCTGCGCGACAGCATGAGCCACGAGGGCACGCTGATGGTCGTCGAGCCCGTCGCCGGCGATCGCCTCGAAGACAACCTCAACCCGGTCGGGCGCATCTACTACTCCGCCTCGACCATGATCTGCACGCCGGCCTCGCTCGCGCAGGAGGTCGGCCTCGGCCTCGGCGCGCAGGCCGGGGAGGCGCGGCTTCGCGACGTGCTCGAACAGGCGGGTTTCGCCCGGGTCAGGACGGCGACGACGACGCCCTTCAACATGGTCATCGAAGCGCGCAACTGAGCCGGCGCGTTGCCGGCCCGGCCGGAGGTCCCTATCTTCGCGGCAGCCGAACCGACGAGGACCTCCCGCCGCATGCGCTTCCAGGGCACCGAATCCTATGTCGCGACCGAGGACCTGACGGTCGCGGTCAACGCCGCCATCGTCCTCGAGCGGCCGCTTCTCGTGAAGGGCGAGCCCGGCACCGGCAAGACCGTCCTCGCCGAGGAGATCGCCAAGGCGGTGCGGGCGCCGCTCCTGACCTGGCACATCAAGTCGACGACGAAGGCGCAGCAGGGGCTCTACGAATACGACGCCGTCTCGCGGCTGAGGGATTCGCAGCTTGGCGATCAGCGCGTCTCCGACATCCGCAACTACATTCGCCGCGGCAAGCTCTGGGAGGCCTTCGAGTCGCCGGCGCGGCCGGTCCTGTTGATCGACGAGATCGACAAGGCCGACATCGAGTTTCCGAACGATCTTCTGCTCGAGCTCGACCGCATGGAGTTCCACGTCTACGAGACCGGCGACACCGTGCGGGCGCGGCAGCGGCCGATCGTCGTCATCACCTCGAACAACGAGAAGGAGCTGCCGGACGCCTTCCTCCGCCGCTGCTTTTTCCACTACATCCGCTTTCCGGACACCGACACGATGGCGCGCATCGTCGATGTGCACTATCCCGGCATCAAGCGCCGTCTCGTCGAGGAAGCCCTGCGCCTGTTCTTCGAGGTCCGCGAGGTGCCGGGTCTCAAGAAGAAGCCCTCAACCTCCGAGCTTCTCGACTGGCTGAAGCTCCTCCTGTCGGAGGACATCGGCCCCGAGCAGCTCCGCGAGCGCGATCCGCGCAAGCTCATCCCGCCGCTGCACGGCGCCCTCCTGAAGAACGAGCAGGACGTGCACCTGTTCGAAAAGCTCGCCTTCATGGCAAGGCGGGAGAGCCGCTGATGCGCCGGCTCCTGTTGCTGCGGCACGCGAAATCGGACTGGTCGAAGGGCATTCCCGATCTTGAGCGGTCGCTTGCTCCGCGCGGCCGCGAGGCGGCGCCGCGGATGGGCGCATATCTGAGGGAGGAGGGGCTTTTTCCCGACCTCGTCCTCGTCTCGCCGGCCCTGCGCGCGCGGCAGACCTACGAGGCGGTGCGGCCGTTCATCGAAGCGTCTGCGCACCGGGTCGAGCCGGGCCTATACGGCGCCTCGGCCGGGCAGCTCTTGACCCTCGTGCGGGACACCGAACCCGCGATCCGCTCGCTCCTCGCGATCGGTCACAATCCGGGCTTCGAGGATCTCGCGAAGCTCCTCGTCGGCTCCGGCGACCGCTACGCAATCGCGCAACTCCTCGCCAAGTACCCGACCGCCGGTCTCGCCGTCATCGATTTTCCCGACGAGGACTGGACCGCCGCCGGCCCCGGCGCCGGCAGGCTCGACCGCTTCGTGACGCCGAAATCGCTCGGCGCCGAGGAGGACGACTGAGCCCGGCGCAGCGGTCTGTTCCGTAACGTCAATATTTGGCCCCGATAGCTCGGCAGCGTGTCGGCCGTGGATCCCGTCAGCCTGCTTGCAGCCGTGCTTCTCGCCGCCTCGGCCTTGTCCCATCCGGGCGAGCGGCTGGCGGCGGTCGCGCGCACGATGATGCATGAGGGCCGGGCCCTCCCGGAGCCGGACGCGATCCGGTTCGAGGCGGCGGCGCGGCGGGTCTCGAACTGGCGCGACGAGGCGGCGGACGCCCTCGAACCGCAACCGCTCGCCGCCTTTGCGGCCCTTGTCGATGCCGGCCAGCCGGTGGTGACGCGGTGCGTCAAGCTCAACAACTACTGGTGCCTCAAGAGCGCACGCTGGACGGGCGAACTCGGTACGGACGCGGAGGGGCATGTCGGCTTCGCCTCCGCCGAGCGCGGCGCCGATGCGGCAGCGAGCCTCCTGCGCCGATACTATCTCGATCTCGGCCGCCGCTCGGCCTCCGATATCGTGCGGCGCTGGGCGCCGGCGGAGTGCGGCGACGGGGCGATGAGCTTCATCGCGGGCCTCGCCGTGCGCGGCATCGGCGGCACCCTGCGCGCGCGCTGGCTCGCTGCCCGCTCGAGCCGTGGCCGCGTCGTCAAGCTCACCGCGGAAGCGCCGAGGGGCGGCAAAGGACGCGCGGCGGGAGCGCCGCCGCCGCGGGTGTCGGTGGTGATCCCGCGGGCGCTGCCGACCGTGCGGATCCCGGATATCGCCGTCGGCACGGGGGCGCCGCCGATGCCGCAGCCGGCGGCAAGGCCCGTGGCCGCCGCCCCCGCAAGGACGGCGCAGCAGCCCTTGCCGACACCCGTCCGGACCGCGGCGTCGAAGCCCGCGCCCGACGCCGTCACCGCGACGGCGGCCGTAGCGCCGGACGCCGCCAAGCTCGCCTGCGTCCCGGACGAGCAGCGCCTGCGCAACTACGCCGCCCGCATCGCCGACAGCGTCGGCCTGCGGCCGGATCAGGACCTCGACCTCTTCCTGTCGAACGGCACGCCGGGCGCCAATCTCGCCCCGGTGCTGCTCGCCATGTCGGGCGTCGAACTCGGCCTCCTGCGCGCCCGCGAAGCCCTCGTCGCGGCGGCGATCGAGCGCCTGAGGGAGCGGCTGCGGGAGGACGGGGGCTCGCCCTGAGAAGTCTGACTCACAAATCGAAAACCGCCCCAAATCCCCTACCCTGAGAGCGTGTAAATCCTTCCGGTGCATGGCACAGCTTCGCCTCTCCCCGCCTGCGGGGAGAGGGTTTCGATCGTGAGATCGAAACAAGCGGAGCGAAGCGCAGCGGGGGTGAGGGGGCGTCGCCGAAAGAGGCGCCCGGCCGAAGCCGCCGCACTTTCTTCGGCGACGCCCCCTCACCCTCGCCTGCTGCGCAGGCTTGCCGCCTTCGGCGGCCCTCTCCCCGCAGGCGGGGAGAGGCGGGCGCGCCTCCCATGTTCGCTCACCGCTTGCAGGGCGTCTTCGTGGTCGAGCCGCAGGGATAGGGCTGCGAGAGCAGCGCTCGCAGGGACAGCGTGCCCTGCTTGTCCGTGTGCGGCTGGACATCGTCGATGCGCCACGCGCCGGCTTCCCGGATGATTTCGAAGTCGACTGTCATGCGATGGCTGTTCGCCCCGAAGGTGGCCTGGACGCGCTCCGCGGCTCCGCGCCGGGGGAGCGGCTTCAGGGACAGATTCGAAACGTCGGGGTCCTGGCTGTTGGCGGCGGGGTCGAAATCGAGATTTCCCTGGTCGCCGCTCTCTTCCATGTAGCGGTCGTCCGTCGCGAAAAGGGCAGCGAGCCTGCGGGTCAGGAGACGGTCGCGGTGCGGCGGACGGAACCAGACCTCGTGCTTCCCGGTCGTCCCCGCTTCGAGCAGGGCATAGACGGCCTTCACCGGGTCGACTGGCGAACCTTGAGCGGCACGGGCAGGTCCGAGGGCGAGGCCGGCCATGAACAGCGCGGCGGCGAACCGGCGAAGGAAAGGCTGGGACTGCATACGAAACACTGTTTCGTAATCGGCGACCGATGTCAACCGTCTTCCCTTGCGGGCATCCCGGCCGAGCCCCAATTTCGGTCTCCCGCCGCCGGAGTCGCGCCAGCCCGTGTCGTTCATCGCCGATTTTGCCGCCCGCGCCGGTGCCGCCGCGCATGCGCTCCGGGAGGCTTCGGGCCAATTCGTCCAGCCCTCCCTGCGCATCGGCGTGACCGGGCTCGCGCGCTCGGGCAAGACAGTGCTCACGACCGCCCTCGTGCACCATCTCGTCCGCGGCACGGCGCTGCCGGCCTTCCGCGCCTCCGCCGAAGGCCGCATCCGCAGGGCGGTGCTGGCGCACCAGCCGGACGACGCGGTGCCGCGCTTCCCCTTCGAGGAGCACCTTTCGGCGCTGACCGCGGAGCGGCGCTGGCCGGCAAGCACGGACCGGATCAGCGAATTGCGCCTCGACCTCGAATTCGAGCGCCGCGGCGGCTGGCGCGCCGGACCGGCGACGCTTGCCCTCGACATCGTCGACTATCCGGGCGAATGGCTCCTCGATCTCGCCCTGCTCGACGCCTCCTACGTCGACTGGTCGCGGCGGACCATCGAGGCGAGCCGCCGGTCGGACCGCGCCGGCATCGCCGCCGCCTGGCGCGCGAGCCTCGCCGCCCTCGACCCGGCCGGCGAGGCCGACGAGATGCGCGCGAAGGAGGCGAGCGCGATCTTCAAGGACTATCTCGCGGCTCTGCGCGCCGGCCCGGAGGCGGTGGCGACGACGCCGCCGGGGCGCTTCCTGATGCCGGGCGATCTTGCCGGCTCGCCGGCGCTCACCTTCGCGCCCCTCGACCTGAAGCCCGGCGAGGCGATCGCCCCCGGTTCCTTCGCCGCTTTGATGCAGCGCCGCTTCGAGGCCTACAAGACGCACGTCGTGCGGCCGTTCTTCCGCGATCATTTCCAGCGCATCGACCGCCAGATCGTTCTCGTCGACATGCTTGCGGCGATCGATGCCGGGCCGGTCGCACTCGCCGAACTGGAAGAGGCTCTCGACAGGGTGCTGCTGGCGGTGCGAACCGGTCGCAACACGATCTTGTCCCGCCTGTTCTCGCCGCGCGTCGAGCGCGTCCTGTTCGCGGCGACGAAGGCGGATCACATCCACCACACCGACCACCACCGCCTCGACGCGCTCCTTCGCCATCTCGTCCTCCGCGCCGTGAAGCGCACGGAGGCGGCCGGCGCCCGCGTCGGCACCGTCGCCCTTGCCTCCGTCCGGGCCACCCGCGAGACGACGGTGCGCGAAGGCCGCGAGGTTCTGAACGCCGTCGCCGGCACACCGGAGGCGGGCGAGATCGTCGGAAATGAGATCTTCGACGGCGAAACGGAGGCGGCGATCTTTCCGGGCGAATTGCCGGAAAGCGTCGAGGCGGTCTTCCAGGGCGCGGTGCCGCCGGGCTCCCTCCGCTTCCCGCGCTTCCGGCCGCCGAAGCTCTCGATCGACGCCGCCGGGCGTCCGTCGCGCCTGCCGCAAATCAGGCTCGACCGGGCGCTCGAGTTCCTGATCGGAGACCGCCTCGCATGAGCCGCAAGCCGCGCGCCTTTCGCCTCGACGATCCGCAGGTCCTCGGCGGCGACGTGGTCCTGACCGAGGAGCCTCTCGAAGCCATCGAGGCGGCCGACGGCACCCTCGTACCGATGCCGGAATCGCGCCGCGCCCCGTGGGTCGGCATCCTGCTGTCCTCCGTATCGGGGCTCGTCCTGCTCGGGCTCGGGCTCGCGGTCGAGCGGCTCATCGCCGACCTTTACGCGGCGCAGCCCTGGCTCGGATGGGTGGCGCTCGCGCTCGCGGCGGCGGCCCTCCTCGCCTTCCTCGCCATCGTCGGGCGCGAGATCGTCGGCATCTGGCGCGAGCGCGCCATCGAGAAGCTGCGGCAGCGGGCGGCCGAGGCGCTTGCGGTCAAGGATCACCGCGGCGCCAAGGACGTCGTCGACGAGATCGCCGCACTCTACGGCGGCCGCAGCACGACGGCGGAGGCGATCGGCCGCCTGAAGGGTCTGCGTGAGGAGATCATCGACGCCGACGACCGCCTCGCCATCGCCGAGAGAGAACTTCTCGCTCCCCTCGACGCGCAGGCGAAGCGCGCCATCGCGGGCGCAGCCAAGCAGGTCTCCCTCGTCACGGCCGTGAGCCCGCGCGCCATCGTCGACGTCGGCTTCGTCGTCTTCGCGGCGGTGCGGCTCCTGCGCACGCTGGCGCGCATCTATGGCGCCCGGCCCGGCCTCTTCGGCTTCCTGCGCCTCGCCCGCGCCGCCCTCAACCATCTCGCGGTGACCGGCGGCGTCGCCGTCGGCGACAGCCTGATGCAGCAAGTCCTCGGCTTGGGTCTTGCAGCGCGCATCTCCGCGAAGCTCGGGGAGGGGGTCCTGAACGGCCTGATGACGGCGCGCTTCGGCCTCGCCGCCCTCGCCGTCTGCCGCCCACTCCCCTTCGTCCGCGAGGAGCCGCCGAAGATCGGCGACGTCGCCGGCGAACTGATCTCCCGCGTCGACGAGGCGTAGGCGGTCCCTCGCAAGCGTCGCGGGCTGGCGGAATCGCTCCGGCGGTTCCTGCGGCGAACACGTCCTGGTTCCGGTCGGACGCGTCGCACACTGCGGATTTTGGGACTGCCGACGAATGCCAGCCACGCCGCGGCTTCAGGAGAGCACGATGAGGAAATGCCGGCACCGCGCCGCGACGCTGCCGGGCAGCGGCGCTGTCACGATCCCTCATCAGCCATGGCCGCCCGCAGGCGCTTGTCGTAGGCCCTTGCCAAGTCGTTCAGAGCCGCGACCGCATCACCGGCGAAGGACGAACCGTGCATCAGGGCCAGTGTGCGCGGGGCGAGGTCCGCCAATCTGCGGATCGTCGGCGCAATGCTCGGACCAAGGCTCGTGTCGTAGAACATGTCTTCTGCCGCAAGTGCGGGTCCAACGATGTCGTTCCCGGTCATCGCCGGGCCGTTTCCGAGATGCGTGAAGAGGTCGCCGCAGAACAGCATCCGGCTGTCCTCCTCGTAGATCACGCCGGCATCCCAGCCATGGGGCACATGTGGTGTATCGATGTAGCGGATCCGTTTGCCGCCGATGTCGATCACCTCGCCGTTCGACAGCACGCGCGGCGGGCGGTCAGCCATATCGTTCAGCGACACCAGGCATCCCGTCATCCCATGTGCGACCTGCGCCTGGGCTGCCACCGCCAACCATTCATTCATCGCCCCGCATTCATCGGCCTCATAGTGGCCGAAGGTGATCCAGCGAAGGTTCTCGACCGGCATGATCCGAGACACGGCCGCGGAGACCATCGGAAACATGCGCCTGAGGCCGGCGTGGAACAGCATCGGCTCCTCACCGAGGATCAGGAACTGATTGAAGGTGAAGCCGGCAGGCGGCGCGATATCCGGCACATAGGTCGAGAGGCGATAGACACCGTCGCCGATCTCATCGATCCGAGTTTCCATCCAGGTCCTCCTTGGGTTGCCCACCGGAACCGGGTTCGCGCCTTCGCGCCTTCGGCGACGAGGGGCGTGGCTCCTGCGGCGGCCCGGCTGCGCTGGCGGGCGCGGCGAGCCCGTGCATTTAACACCGACCCGCTGCTTGACACGGCTGTCACGTCAAGGAGATGCCCATGCCCGAAGCGACCCTCCCACAGCCCGCAAACCCGGTAAAGGCGCCGTGATGGATAGGCTCATCGCGGTCGTCCTTTCCGTCGCGACGGTGCTGCTTTGACTGGCGCTCCCGTCGACCGCGACGATGTCCGGCGACACCGGCCTCCCGGAGTTCGCGCGCCGGATCGATGACCGCCGCTTCGGCCTCGACAAACGCCTCGCCGACGTCGACCGCCGTCTCGCCGCGCCCAGCACGCCTTCCGGCCACGGAAGCCGCGCGACCCCTTGTTTTCCAGCCAAGCTTATGACTTATTGGATGCGCAATCTTTGGTTGGTGACAGGTGATGTCGTCTCTACCGGTGGACTTGAACCTCGGTTACGACCCCACGACCGTCGAGCGAGGCCCTCTTATCCGGCCGAAAACTCTGGCATCGCCGCCGCCGACCGCGACAGTCAACCCGAAGTTTCTGCCGCCGCCGCAGGCGCAGGGGACGATGCAGCACGAGGGCAGCCCGGGCACCTGCGCGGCCTGGGCAACGACCTACGGGCTCGCGACCTTCACCGCCGCGGACGCCATGGGCCAGTCCCCATCCACCCCGGCGCTGCAGGCAAGTCCGGCCCACATCTACATCGAGGTCATGAAGAGTTACGGCGTCAGCACCTGCCAGGGCTCGCAAATCAGCTCCTACCTCAACATCCTCAGCCAGGGCGGTACCCCGAGCTGGCAGACGGCGCCGTACTCTGCGAACTGCCAGCAGCTGTGGTCTGCCTACGATCCGAACGCGACCGTCGATGCGAATTTCAAGATCCCCGGATGGGCACTCGTCGAGACCTCCGATCTCGCGAGCATCAAGACCATCCTCGCCTCAGGGGGAGCCCTTTGCTACGGCACGGCCTTGAACAGCGGCTTCATGAGCTACGACGGCAATCCGAGCCCGATGACCGGTCCGTTCGACAAGATGAAAAACTCGGACGGTTCACTCGTCGGCCACTGCATGCTCATCATCGGCTACGACGACAGCGACAACGCCGTTCTGATCCAGAACAGCTTTGGCCCGTCCTGGGGCTGCGAGTGGAACGGCAGCGGCGGCTACGTCTGGATGAGCTATGACCTCTTCCAGTACCTGTCGCAGGGCAGCGCCGCCTACATTACGTCTTGACCGCGGAGCACGACCGCGCTGCGCAGAGGCACGCGGGCGGGCCGCGCACGAGGCCAGAGCACGTCAGCTGCGGGCTGGTCCCGGAAACCTCGTCAAAGCCTCACCGCCTGATCGGCATTCTTCACGGACGACAGGTCTAGACGATGGTCAGCCATGACGTACAGCACGATCGATAGCGCCGCGCCGCCGGGATAGTCCGCAATCTCCCTGAAGCCGCAGGCGTCGCGCTCCCTCGCAAGCGTCGCGGGCTCAGATCACGAAAAAATCCTGGTAGGTCAGCTTCAGCGCCTTCGCGAGTTGCGCCACCGCGATCGACGCCGCCTTGCCGGATCCGTCCGCATCGTAGCTCACGATCCCGGTCTTCGAACTATACCCGAAGCGGTCCGTCGCATCGTGCGCCGAACTACCGAGAAAGAAGGCGTCCTTTTTCAGCGCGCCGGCCTTCAGTCCCTTGAAGACGGCGTTGTCGACCCACAAGGTGTCGTCCTTGACCGAGAAATCCTTGAGCTTGTCGGCCTGCCCCTTCACCGGCTTCGTATCGAAGACGAAGGCGTCCTTGCCGGCGCCGCCCGTCAACGTGTCGAGACCCGCCTTGCCGTAGAGGCGGTCCGCGCCGACGTCGCCGGCGATGACGTCGGCGGCCGTCGTTCCCTTCACGGTCGCGCCCGTCGCACGGGTCACGATGGCGGTCTCGATCCCGAAGGTCATGACGAAGGAGGATGCCGCGACGAGGACCGTGTCCGATCCGCCGCCGCCGGCCTCCGAAACGACGTCCCCGCTCGAATCGACAAGATAGGTGTCGTTGCCGGTCCGGCCGAGCAGGATGTCGCTGCCCTTGCCGCCGTCGAGCCGGTTCGCGCCGGCATCCCCGCCGAGCGTATCGGCGAAGGCGGAGCCGACCAGATCCTCGAAGCCGAGAATCGTGTCCGCCGCGGCCCCGCCCGAGGCGAGGCTCAGCGCGAAGTCGACTCCAACTCCGCTCCCGGCGAGCGCATAGCTCAGGGTGTCGGTGCCATTGCCTCCGAACATCAAATCGCCGCCGCTGCCGGCGACGATGAGATCGGAACCGTCATCGCCCATATAGGAACCGCCGCCATTTGCGCCGATGCGGATCGTGTCGTCGCCCGTGCCCCCGGAGACGCTGCCGAAACTGTGCGAGCTCTCGAACGAATCGTTGCCCTCGCCGAGATCGAACGAGATCGGGCCCGCGAGGCTCGACGGACTGCTCACCACGACCGTGTCGTCGCCGTCGCCGAGGGAGGCCGCCATCGGTCCGATGTCGTTGCTGAGCTTCAGGATGTCGTTGCCGCCGAAGAGGGAGACGTTTCCGGAGAGTATCCCCGTGCTGACGATGCGGTCGTCGTAATCGGCGCCCTCGACCGCAACGCTACCGGAAATCGCTCCTTGGTTGAGGAGGTCGAGCGCGTGGATCTGGCCCGGGTCGAGTTCTGATCCGTGCGGTGCTCTGCATGCCGCCCGAAACTTCGGCTCCCTGCGCGATGACGACGGTGTGGACGATGGCCTGCGGGTCGGCCGGATTGAAGAACGCGTTTCCCGCGAAGAACGCGAGGGCGGAACTGCCGGCCCCGAAGGCCTTGACCGTGCCGCCCACGATCACCGTCTGGTGCTGGCCGAAAAAGGCCATCGCGGGGGACATCGCGCCGGACGCCGTGATCGAGACGCCGGTGCCCACGGCGACGGTGTCGCCGTTCGACATCGGCAGGGACTCGAAGGCCGGATCGTTGTCCGCGGTGGTCGGCCGGTCGAGTTCGATGGCGAAGACGGTCATGGGAAGCTCCGGGGTGGGCGATGCCGCTATGATACAATAGAACAAGCGATCCGCTCGCGCAATCGGCCGGAAGGGTGTCCGCCTTCCGCTGCGGCCGCTCCGTCACGTTGACGGCCTGGACGGCTTCCCCCACAAGAGCCCGCCCGAACGGGACCCTGGCAGCCGGCGGCCGATGCTCTTCAACTCATTCGCGTTCCTTCTCGTCTTCCTGCCGGCGGCCCTGCTCGTTCACGCCCTTGCCGCGCGGCTGTGGCCGCAGGGACGGCTCGCGGTGCTCGTCGCGCTGTCGTTCGTCTTCTACGGCTACTGGGATCCGCGCTTCATCCCGCTGCTGGCGTTCTCGATCCTCCTCAACTGGCTCGTCGCCGAGGCCTTCCTTCACAACAAGCGCAAGCTCCTGATCGTCCTCGCCATCGCCGCGAACCTCCTCGTCCTCGGCGTCTTCAAGTACTTCAACTTCTTCGCCGACCTTTTGGGCGCAATTCCAGGGTTCAAGGCGCCGCATTACGACATCGCGCTGCCGCTCGGCATTTCGTTCTTCACCTTCCACCACATCATGTACCTGACGGATCTGAGGGCCGGCCGCGCGCCGCGCTACGATCTCGTCCGCTACGCCCTCTACATCGGCTTCTTTCCGCAGGTTCTCGCTGGCCCGCTCGTGCGCTGGAGCGAGATCATGCACCAGCTCGACGAGCGGCCCTACGAGCGCCCCGACGCCGCCGAACGCTTCGCGCGCGGCTTGATGCTGCTCGTCGTCGGCCTCGCCAAGAAGGTCTTCATCGGCGACCAGCTCGCCGAATACGTGAACCCGATCTTTCAGGCCGCGGCTGCGGGAAAGGCGCTCACCCTGTCCGAGGCCTGGCAGGGGACGCTCGGCTTCACCTTCCAGATCTATTTCGACTTCTCCGGCTACACCGACATGGCGCTCGGCCTCGCCCTGCTCTTCGGCATCGTGCTGCCGCAGAATTTCGACGTGCCCTACCGCTCCGTGTCGCTGCAGGATTTCTGGCGCCGCTGGCACATGACGCTGTCGCGCTTCCTGCGCGACTACCTCTACATCCCCCTCGGCGGCAATCGCTACGGCCTCGCCGTGCAGGCCGCGGCCCTGTTCGCGACCATGACTCTCGGCGGCCTCTGGCACGGCGCCGGGCTCACCTTCGTCGCCTGGGGCGTCGCGCACGGGCTCGGGCTCGGCGCCGGCGTGCTCTGGCGAAAGCGCGACCTCGCCATGCCTGTCCTCCTCGGCTGGGCGCTGACCTTCGGTCTTCGTGATTCTGACGTGGGTGCTCTTCCGGGCGCCGACCTTCGACGCCGCGCTCATCGTCTACAAGGGCATGCTCGGACTTTCGGGAATCGGCGGCGAATTCAAGTGGCGCGCCATCGCCATCGCCGCGGCCGTGGCGACGATCGGGCCCACCGCCTGGGCATTCGTGCACAAGCTGCCGCCCTACCGCTGGATTGCGATCGCGTTCGCGATCCTGTTCGTGATCGTGCTGTTCAAGATCGGCGACGATGCGAATTATGAGTTCATCTATTTCCAGTTCTGAGCCCGCGCGGGCATGGCGACGCTTCGCGCTCCTGCTCGTCCTGTGGACCGCTGGCCTGATCGTCGGCATCGTCGGCCTCGCCTACGCGATCGATCCCTACGATACCGGTCGCTCGCAGCTTTTCGAGGGACGCGGCGTTCGCGTGCAGGGGCCGCGCACCGCCGCCGCGAGTCGCGGCCGCGATCCCGCCTTCGACGCGGCGATCGTCGGCAATTCGCATGTCCAGCTCCTTTCGCCGGAGCGCCTCCTCGGCAAGACCGGCCTTGCCTTCGTCCAGCTGTCGGTGCCGGCGACGGGTCCGCGCGAGCAGCTCGTCCTCGTCGACTGGTTCCTGCGCCATCGCCGCGCGCCGGCGAAGGCGCTCGTTCTCGGCATCGACGAGACCTGGTGCACGGCCGATCCGACTCTCGAAAACGAGAAGCCGTTTCCGTTCTGGCTCTTCAGCGCCAATCCTCTCGCCTATGTGCGCGGTCTCCTCCGCTACGACATCATCGAGGAGCTGCCGCGCCGGCTCTCCTATCTCGCGCGCAACGAGCCCGCCCGCGCGAGGCCGGACGGCTATTGGGATTACGAGCCGAACTACGGCGGCATCGGCTCTGCGGATCGTCCGGAAATCCGCGCCTCGCTCGAGAAATATCCCGGCGACGGTTCCAATCCGCCGCTGGCGCGCTATCCCGCCGCCGACGCGTTGCAGGCAGCCTTCGCCTCCTTCCCGGCCGGCCTCGACGTGGTCCTGATCTTCCCGCCACAATATATCGCGTTCCAGCCCCGTCCGGGCACGCCGCGGGGCGTCGCCGACGCCGCCTGCAAGGCGGCCTTCCGGCGCCTCGCGAGCACGCGACGGAACACGCACGTCCTCGACTGGCGCACGGACAAGCCGCCGAATCGCGTCGCCGCCAACTATTTCGACCAGACCCATTACCGGCGGCCCGTGGCGGAGGCCGTCGAGAGCGATCTCGCCGCCGCGCTCGTCACAGGCCCGTGATCGCCGGCGGGCTAAGCTGCCGCCCGCGCGAATTCGCCTCGGTTTGTGAAGCGCCCGATCGAAGGCCTTACGAGTTTTCGACAAAGAGGTGAGGCGAAACCGCGTTGTCGCCGGAGCGTCAGCGATATATAGGGGCGCTCCGAAGCCATGGGGACCGGCTCAGTATGTCGAAGATCATGATCGATGAGGGCTACCGACCGACCGACGGCGAGGCCTTCATGAATGAGCGCCAGCGGGAGTATTTCCGCCGCAAGCTGATCAAATGGAAGGGCGAGATCCTGAAGGAGGCGCAGGAGACCCTGGCCACCCTGCAGAAGGAAAACGAGAACCACCCCGACCTCGCCGACCGCGCCTCCTCCGAGACCGACCGGGCCATCGAATTGCGGGCCCGCGACCGCCAGCGCAAGCTCATCGCCAAGATCGAATCGGCGCTCGCGCGCATCGACGACGGCACCTACGGCTATTGCGAGGAGACCGGGGAGCCGATCTCGATCCGGCGCCTCGAGGCTCGCCCGATCGCCACCCTCTCCCTCGAGGCCCAAGAGCGCCACGAGCGCAACGAACGCGTCTACCGCGACGACTGACCGGACCTCCTGAGGGAGGTTTTTTTGTGCCGGCAGAACCCTCTTGCGGGGCGAGGCCAACGTCGGGCGCGAAGCCTCAGAGGCTGGCTTATACAATCCAATCCACCCTGGGACAGGTTTTTATGAACCAGACACTCAGGGGCGTTCCGGCCCGCCCTTGTCGGTGCTTGTGCGGCCGAGGAGGCGGGCGAACTCAGCCTCGATCTCCTCGACGGAGAACGGATCGTCGACCTTCTTTTGAGCGCTCGACGGGGGCGTCGGCCGGGCGGGCGCGGGCTGCGGCTCGGCCGGACTGGGCGGCTCGATCTTGACCTCGGGCGCCGCGGACGGAGGCGGCGCTGACGCAGGCGGCGCGGACGGGATCGGTGCAGGCGGGATGAACGAGGGCCGCGCCGGGGCCGGCGGCAGCGGCCGCGCCGGCCGGGCGGTCGGATCGCCCGGCGGAGCAGTTGAGCCCGACGCGGTCGCGGGCGCAGGGGAACCGCCTGAAGGCAATGGGACTTGCACCGGGGCGGTGGGCCGGGGCGGACCCGGCGGCGACGTGGCGGGCCGCGGCGGGCCTGGCGGCGTCTGGCTCTGCGGCGCCGGCGAGGCCGGTCGTCGGAGGGCCTCTTCGAGCTGCCTTGCCATGTTCGAGAGGACGCCGGCGTCGGGACTGCGCGGCGTCGGCTCGGGCCGATGCGGCGGCTCGGGCGGGCGGCCCGGTTCCGGGGAGCGGGCGGGGGGCGGCGCGGGCCGCGCGGGCTCCGGAGCGCGGGTTGCCGCGACCGGGCGCGCCGGAGCAGCCGGCTCACGCCTCCCCGGTTCGGGCCGGACCGGGGGCTGCTCCGCGCGGATCGGCCGCTGCGGCGGGACCGGCGGGGCGGGCTCGGCCCGCAGGGGCGGCTCGAGCCGGCCGGCAGCGGCAGCCGAGGCGGTGCCGAGCGGCGCCGTCTCCCGCTCGGCGTCGGAGGTGCCATTGCCGCGGGACGGCGGCGCGCCGAGGCGGGCGGCGAGCTGCGCCTCGATCGTCGGCCGCGGCGCCGGCTCGACATGCGGCCGCGGCGCTGCCACGTCGGGAGCGCGCTCCGCCGGCTCGCCGCGCTCGACGATCGTGTCCGTCGCCGCGGTCGGCAGGCGGGCGCCGGGGACCCTGACGATGTTCGTCTCGATGACGACGTCATTCGGGCCGCCGATCAGAAGCAGATGCTCGACATTGTCCCGGCGCAGGAGGATGAGCTGCCGCCGGCGGTCGAGATCGTAGATATCGACAATGCCGAGCCGCGGCTGCCGGGCGCGGCCGCGATCGTGCCCCGGCAGCAGCGGCCGCCCACCGGTCAGGCGGCGCAGGACGAGGCCGAACAGAGCCACCACCACAAGGATGATGGCGAAGGCGATGGCATAGTTGGCAGCGGCCGAATCTGTAATTCCGAACCTGGACAGCACGATGCGCTCTCAACGTTGCGGGGCCCGCGGCCGCGTCTCGGAGCCGGGGTTCTAGCACGATGTCGCCCAAGGCGGGCAATAGGGTTAACGAACGGTTGAATTCCTCAGTCGGCCCGGGACCTTGGCCCCCTTCGCACCGTCCCGAATCGCGCCGGCCTGCCGGTTACGGCTTCGGTTTCCCTCCCGGCGGCACCGGCTTCGGGCAGGAGAGGGTGAATTCGGAATGCAGAAGGTCGATTTCGCGTCCGCCGACGATCGTGCATTCCGGCGTCGGCTCGAGATAGGCGATCACCGCCCCCTCGTAGCGCACGCCGGTCCGGCCGCGGGTGTCCTCGTCGCAATGGACGAGTTCGGCGATCGGGTAGGCGAGGACGAGCAGCTTGTCGTCGTCGGGCCGGCGGAAGACCGTGTAGCGCTGCCCGCAGCGGACGGTGACCTTCGTCCCGGCCACGTCCGAATATTCGGTCAGCATGTAGGAAGCGGAGCAGGCGGCGGTTAGGCCCGCGACGGCGGCCGACGCAAGGACAAGACGCTTCATTGTCGAATTCCCGCACACCATCCCCGACGGTGCATACACGCATCCTGCAACACTGGCGAGCCGAGGCGCGGACCTGCCACGGGCACACCGCGCGAATTTTCGGTGGAGCGCCGCGGGGCAAAGGCCGAAGTCCGTATGGCCATCTTGCGGCACGCGCGCGGTCCGGCATAACCGTTGTTCCTGGAGGCTGCCGGAGTTCATGGCTCAAGAGGCCGATACGCCGCCTGGCGCGCCGATCGACCGGTCGGACCGCTCCGGCCACATGGGACTGGTGATGCTGCTGGCGGCGGTGCTCGTCGGCGCCATCGTCGGCCTGCGCTTTCTCGACAGCCAGCAGGCCCAGCCGCTGATTCTTCGGCCTGCTCGCCTTCTTTGCCATGGCGGGGGTGTTCTTCCTCTTCGCCGCCGCCGTCGGGGTGATCCAGTTCGCCGGCAAGTCGGCGCGGAACGACATCACCAAGGCGATGGCCGACACGGGCCCGGACGGCCTTTCCGTCGTCGATGAGGATGGCCGCATCGTTTATGCGAACGACGCCTATGTCGCGCTCGCCGGGCGCAGCGGCGGCGAGGTTCGCACCGTCGAGCGGCTCTTCACCGGCGCGCCCGAGGTATCGGAGGCGATCTACCGCCTCGCCCAGGCGGCCCGCGACGAGCGCACCGGATCGGAGGAGATCCGGCTCTCGCCGTCGCTGTCCGGCCAGCAGGAATTCGGCTGGTACCGGGTGCGGGTGCGGCCGCTGCCGCGCCCGGGGGGCCGCCAGACGGCGCTCTGGACCGTCACCGACGTCACCCACGAGCGCGAGCGGCAGGAGAACGTCTTCCAGGAGCTTCAGCACGCGATCGACTACCTCGACCATGCCCCGGCCGGCTTTCTCTCCGTCGATCCGGACGGCGCCATCGTCTACCTCAACGCGACCCTCGCGACCTGGCTCGACTATGACCTCGCCCAGGTCGGCTCGGGCGGCCTGACCTTCGCCGACGTGGTGCCGCACAACGTCGTCGCGATGATGACCGCGGTCTCCGGCGCCCCCGGCGAGGTTCGGACGGAGATCGTCGATCTCGACCTGCGCCGGCGCAACGGCCAGTTCCTGCCGGTGCGGCTCTATCACCGCGTCGCCTTCGGCCAGGACGGCCGGCCCGGGCCGTCGCGGACCCTCGTGCTCAACCGCTCGCCGGGCCTCGACGTCGACGAAGGCCAGCGCGCGGCCGAGGTGCGCTTCGCGCGCTTCTTCAACAACACGCCGGTGGCGATCGCGACCCTCAACGGGGCCGGCCGGATCATCCAGTCGAACGCGCCCTTCGCGCGGCTCTTCGGCACCCTGCCGCGGGTCGGCGAGGAGAGCGGCGAGGGCCCGGCGATCGCGACGGTCTTCCGCGAGGGCGGCGACAGGGCCCAGCTCGAGGCGGCGCTGAGGGCAGCGGCCGAGAGGCCGAGCGACATCCAGCCCCTCGAACTCTACGTCGCGGGCCTCGCGGAGCGCTCGGTGCGCGTCTCGGATCACGCCGGTGAGCGCGAGGACGGCCAGGGCGAGGCGGCGATCCTCTACGCCCTCGACACCACCGACCTGCGCCAGGTCCAGGAGCAGCTCGCCCAGGCCCAGAAGATGGACGCCGTCGGCCAGCTCGCCGGGGGCGTCGCGCACGACTTCAACAACGTCCTGCAGGCGATCATCGGCTACAGCGACCTCCTGCTCGCCAACCACAGGCCGACCGACCCGTCCTTCCAGGACATCATGCAGATCAAGCAGAACGCGAATCGGGCAGCCGAGCCTCGTGCGCCAGCTCCTCGCCTTCTCGCGGCGGCAGACCCTGCGGCCGCAGGTCCTGAACCTCGTCGACCGGCTCTCGGACCTGTCGATGCTCCTGAAGCGCCTCCTCGGCGAGCACGTCGATCCTCGACCTCAGCCACGGCCGCGACCTCTGGCCGGTGAAGGCGGACCAGAACCAGTTCGAGCAGGTCGTCGTCAACCTCGCCGTCAATGCCCGCGACGCCATGCCCGGCGGCGGCAAGCTGGCGATCCGGACCCGCAATGTCGCGGCCGCCGAGCGGCGCCGGTTCGGCGTCTCCGGCGATGCCGGCGGCGGACTACGTGCTGGTCGAGGTCGCCGACACCGGCACCGGCATGGCGGCCGACGTCGTGGAGAAGATCTTCGAGCCCTTCTTCACGACGAAGGAGGTCGGCAAGGGCACCGGCCTCGGCCTCTCGACGGTGTTACGGCATCGTCAAGCAGTCCGGCGGCTTCATCGGCGTCGAAGTCGGCCGTCGGGAAGGGCACGACGTTCCGCATCTTCCTGCCGCGCCACGTGCCGGAGAGCGGCGGAGCTCGCAGCGCAGGACCTGAAGCCCGACGTCGTGCGCCGGCCGAGCCCGGACCTCACCGGGCAGGGCACGATCCTCCTCGTCGAGGACGAGGATCCGGTCCGCGCCGTCAACGCCCGGGCGCTCACGGCGCGCGGCTACACGGTGCTCGAGGCGGCCTCCGGAATCGAGGCCCTGGCCATCATCCGCGAGCGCGGCGACCCGGTCGACCTCGTCGTCTCCGACGTCGTCATGCCGGAGATGGACGGCCCGACCCTCCTCGGGGAGCTGCGCGACCTCTACCCGGACCTCAAGGTGATCTTCGTCTCCGGCTACGCGGAGGACGCCTTCAAGAAGAACCTGCCGGAGGGCGAGGACTTCAACTTCCTGCCAAAACCCTTCAGCCTGCGCCAGCTCGTCGAGACGGTGAAGCAGGTTTTGGCGGGGTGAGGCTTCGGCGCCCGCTCAAATCCGCAGGTCCGACCCGCGGGTTTCGTTTTGGCATCGCGCCAGGCAACAATGACGCGATCGCTTCGGCCTGTGCGCGGACAATGGCGCGGCATGGGACGCGCGAAGGGGGGAGAACGAAAAAAGAACTTGCGCAGGAGAACAAACCACGTACAAATGGCTCGTCAACGCCCGCGTTGAGACTCAATCGCAGCCCGTGCCATAAGGACCCTGGTCATGTCTCAGTCCTCCCTGCGACTGGTGGAAAGCTCTTCTATGGATAAGGACAAGTCGAAGGCCCTCGACGCGGCGCTCTCTCAGATCGAGCGGGCATTCGGCAAGGGCTCGATCATGCGGCTCGGCAAGAACCAGAAGCCGGTCGAGATCGAGACCATTTCCACCGGCTCCCTCGGCCTCGACATCGCGCTCGGCGTCGGCGGCCTGCCGCGCGGGCGGGTGATCGAGATCTACGGGCCGGAATCCTCCGGCAAGACGACGCTCGCCCTGCACACCATCGCCGAAGCCCAAAAGAAGGGCGGTGTCTGCGCCTTCGTCGACGCCGAGCACGCCCTCGATCCGGTCTATGCGCGCAAGCTCGGCGTCGCCCTTGACGACCTCCTGATCTCGCAGCCGGACACCGGCGAGCAGGCGCTCGAGATCGCCGACACCCTCGTCCGCTCCGGCGCCATCGACGTGCTGGTGGTCGATTCCGTCGCGGCGCTAACCCCGAAGGCGGAGCTCGACGGCGAGATGGGCGAGGTCCAGCCCGGGCCTCCAGGCCCGCCTGATGAGCCAGGCCCTGCGCAAGCTGACCGGCTCGATCTCGCGCTCGAACACGATGGTCATCTTCATCAACCAGATCCGGATGAAGATCGGCGTCATGTACGGTTCGCCCGAGACGACGAGCGGCGGCAACGCGCTGAAATTCTACGCCTCGGTCCGCCTCGACATCCGCCGCATCGCGACCCTGAAGGACCGTGACGAGGCGATCGGCAACTCGGTCCGCGTGAAGGTCGTCAAGAACAAGGTCGCGCCGCCCTTCAAGCAGGTCGAGTTCGACATCATGTTCGGCGAGGGCGTGTCGAAGGTCGGCGAACTCATCGATCTCGGCGTCAAGGCCGGCATCGTCGAGAAGTCGGGCGCCTGGTTCTCCTACGACAGCCAGCGCCTCGGCCAGGGCCGTGAAAACGCCAAGCAGTTCCTGCGCGACAACCCGGAGGCGGCGAACCGCATCGAGGCCTCGATCCGCCAGAATGCCGGCCTTCTTGCCGACCGCATCCTCGACCGGGCGACCCCGACCGACGAGGACCTCGACGAAGGCGTCGCCTAGGGAATTTCTCTTCGCCCGCCTCCTTCAAGGGCAAAGGAAGGGCCGTCGCGGGAAACCGCGGCGGCCTTTTTCGTGTCGGACGACGCGGGCTTGCGGACGCGGGCGCGTGTCCCCCCTTGTCCCGGACGCGCAACCCGCTCGCCGCGATCGTCATTGCCGGTGCGTGGCATGCTCCGGCAGGGCGTGCGCCTCGACGGTGCGGGCGGTCGCGGCGAAGTTTTGCGCCGGCGCCGCTTGCGTGCCGTAGGCGAGGCGGTGCGACCCGTAATAGCCGCAAACGATCGCGACGAGGGCGAGCGCCTGCGCCGTCGGCGCCAGCGCCAGGGAGCGCATCGCGAAGGGCGTCCGCGCCGGCCGGTCGTCTTTTTCCGCGACGATCGCGACGAGGATTGCGACGAGGAGGAGATGCCCCATCGCGTCGGTGGCGCCGAATTCCAGGATGGCGGCGCTCATGACGGCCGCCACCGCCGCCGCCGCGGCCTTGCGGATCGCCGGCGTCCAGAGAAGGCCGAATCCGAGCCCGAACTCGACGGCTCCGGCGAGGGCGATGAGCAGGTGCCGGTCGATGCCCATCGCGAGATGCGGATGCGATTGCAGGACGTATCCCGTCCAATGCGGATAGGCCCATTTCTCGACCGCCGCCCACATCAGCGAGAAGGCCATGCCGTAGCGCGCAAAGGCGAGACGCCGCGACAGGCGCCGCGGCTCTGCCGTTGCAGAAAGCGCGAAGAAGGCGGCGATGCCGAGAAAGACCGGATAGTCCATCATGTGGAAGGTGCCGTAGGTCGCGGTCCCGAACGCGAGCAGCGCGACGATCCCGAGCGCCGCGAGCGGCAGCGTCGAGCGCCAGAACATCGCCGCCGCGATCCCGGCCTGGACGAGGGGGACCCAGCCCGCCTCCGTCTTGAGTTCGGGCGTGAGAATGAGATCGCCTTGCAGCGCGAGGGCGGCGAAGAAGATCGCCGCGGCGCCGCGCAGGAGATCCTCGATCCGGAAGCGCAGGCCGACCGTCGCGATCTCGCAGAGGCGCAGGAAGGCCGGGCCGGCGCGGGTTCGCTCGGCGCCGCAGGCGAGAGCGAACGCCACCGCCACGAGGACCACCGCCGGCCAGATCGACAGCGGCATCGCCGCCATCGAGAGGGGCTGTTCGGCCGCGTCGTACGGCGCGAACCATTTGACGTGAGCGAGCGCCGCGGACGAGGCGACGCAGGACATCGAGCCGGCGGCGAAGGCGCTGAGAAGCTTCTTCATCGGATCAATCTCGCGTGGTGCGATCCGGCGGCGCTCGATGCGGCCCTTGCGCCAGTCCGCAACTCTCCGCGAGCGCCCGGCGCATCCTGTCCGGGCCCCGTGCGGAGCGGTCGTCGCGAGAACGGCGAAGCGTCGTTCGAGCCCGAAAAGGGATCGCTGGCAATCAATCGTGAAAACGCAGAAACAACACTCGACGGCAAACAGCTAAAGACGCTCGCTCGAGACTGCGAAGCGCGAGTCGAAGACCGCGCCGGTCACAAACTACGCAAGCTGCCGAACAAATAGTCATCGTCAAAGAAGCCGAATGCAGGAACGCCGGAAGACTACTGGCGTGCGATACTCGCGGGTGTGTCGGCATTCACATTCGGCCGACACCGGCCGTGCGGCGTCTCAGCGACGGCCGAACGCATCCGTGCACCGGGCCGAGCCCGCCGGCGTTCAAAGCGCGAGGATGTGGTTGTCCCAGGCGTAGGCGCCGAGCGCGCTGCCGGAAAGGCGTGCGAGGTCCGCGCGGACGGCGGAGGCGAGGGCGACGGTGCCGTGACCGGAGGAGACGACGAACAGATCGCCGTCCTCCGGCAACGCCGGACCGATCGGAGCGACGCCGCAGACGTCCGAGAGCGGGCGCCGGCCGAGATAGCGGCCGCTCGCGCGCTCGAAGAAGGCGACGGCGTTGCCGCGCGGACTCGTCGCCGCGACGATGCGTTCCGAAGCGTCGAGCGCGACGGAGCCGACATAGTTGTCGAGCGCGGAAAGATCGTCGTCGGGCATCTCGAAGAAGCGCGTCGCGCCGCCCGGTGCGAGCGCGCCGACGAGGAGCGGCCCGTCCGTCGGATCGCCTTCCCATTGGCAGGCGAACACGGTCTCACCGTCCGCCGCGACGGCGAGGTGGCGGATGCTCAGGCCGCGCAGGTCCGGGCCGAGCTCCCTCTTCAGGATGGCCTCGCCGCTCGAAGGCGTCGACGACGGCGAGGCTCGGCTCCATCGCCTCGGCATTGAGGATCTCGCGGCCGCTGCCGGGCTGCGTGCGCGTGCCGCCGTTCGCGACGACGATGTGCCGCGTCTCGCGGCCGGGGAGGAAGGCGAGGTCGTGCGGACCAAGCCCATGCGTCGGCATCTCGCCGACGCGGACATAGGCGGCGGTGGCGTCGTAGACGCCGAGCACGCCTTCGCCGGCATGGGCGTCCGCGGCGCCGACGCGGTTCTCGGTGGCGTAGAGCAGGCGTCCGTCGGCGGAAAAGACGCCGTGGCCGAAGAAATGCCGCTCCGGCGGCGTCGTGACGACGCGCAGGACGGCGCCGTTCGTGCGGTCGACGACGGCCGCCCAGTTGCCGGGACGGCGCGCGAAGACGACGATCTCCGGGGAGCCCGGACGTGCCGTCGCGTCGTGCCCGCGCGCCGGCAGGCGCGTCGAGAAGATGAGCCGCCCGTCGCCGTCGAAGGCGGCCACCGAGGCGGCGCTGCGATCGTTCGAATCGAGGCAGGCGGAGACGAAGAGGCGCTGCGATCGGGATTCCGCGAACGCACGTCGCGGCGGCAGGTGGACGCCGGCGAGGGAGGTGCCGAGGGCGGTCAGGAACGAGCGGCGATCGAGCATCTGCGTCAGTCCCCGTCGCGGCTGTTGAAGCCGATCGTGACCTTGAGCGCGTCGGCGAGCTCCGGCCCGGAGAGCGCGCGGGCCGAGAGCACGGCGTCGCGCAAGAGGACAAGCCGGAAGCGCCGCTTCGGATCGTTCGCAAGCGCGCTGAGGGAAACGCCGCCGGCGGCGAGATCGGCGGCAACGGCGCGCGGGGTCTCGAGGGCGGCGTGCATCGCGCGCAGGGCCACGGCATCGTGCGCGACCGCGGCGCGCGAAAAGACATCGGCGGCGTCGAGATTGAGCTTGATCGCCTGAAGGCTGCGGCCGGAGCGCCAGCCTTCGGCGAGGGCCGGCCGCGCCTCGTCGGCGTCCTTGCCGAGCACGGCGCCGATTTTCGCGTCGGCGATGGCCTGGAGCAAAGCGAGATAGTCGGTCGCAAGCCGCGTTACGGCTTCGCGGGCATCGTCCGGATCGGCCCGCTGCAAGCGCGCGAGCGCGCCGTCGGCCGCGGTCCAGCCTCGAAGCGTCTCGTCGGCGATGGTGGCGAGATTGGCGGCGATGGCGGCCCCGAGCTCGCGCCGGCGGCGGCCGTTCGGGCCCGGATCGAGGAGGGCGTCCTGCGCCTTCGCGGCGCCGCCTTCGGCCTCGCCGAAGAGGAGCCGCTCGAGGGCGGACAGGCCCTGGCCGGCGACGCTCGCGCGCCGCAGCCGCTCGGCGGTGATCTCCTCGCTGCCGTCGAGCAGTCCGGCGACGGCCTTCTGCACCGCGCCCTTGCGTTCCGGCCAATGCGCGACGCGCTCGTAGCGCAGATCCTCGCCGATCGGCCCGTAGCGCACCACTTCGAGGCTCGACCAGGAATCGGCCGCCGCGCGGAAGGCCGAGACGAGCTGCGGCAGCGTCGCGCGCTGCGGCGCCGACGCGAAGGCGCGCCAGGCGTCCGCCTGGCTCCGCGTCGCCTTCGTGAAGGCCTCCGTCGCGGGGATGACGAAGTCGCGCGCGATCCGCAGGGCGATCTCGGCGAAGGGCGGCTCCGCTTTCGGGGGCGGCGCGGTCTGCGCCCGCGCGCCCGCCGCGAGCCCGCCGAAACCGGCGCAGAGAAGAAGCCGCGAGGCGGTGCGGCGGGAGAGGGGACGGCCGGCCATCACAGGGCTCCCACGTAGGCGAGAAGGCGCGCCCGCTCCGCGGCCGGGAGCGCCTCGAAGCGCGCGCGGCTCGCCGCGCCTTCGCCTCCATGCAGGCGCACGGCGTCGAGAACGCTCGCCGCCCGGCCATCGTGAAGCAGGCCGGCGCCGTTCTGCAACGTCCGCGAGATACCCCAGAGCGGCGCCGTCCGCCACTCCACGGATGCGACGCCGGGTTCCGTGGCGCCGCCGTCGAGGACGGGGCCGAGATCGTGCAGCAGGAGATCGGTGAAGGCCCGCACCGGCCCCGCTTCGCTCGGCAAGGCCGGGCGATGGCAGGCGGCGCAGCCGGTCGCCGCGAAGAGGCGCTCGCCGCGCCGGTCGGCGGGCGGCGCCGGCGGCGGCGGGACGGTGGCGAGATAGGCGGTGACGCGCATGACGAGTTCGTCGGCGATCTCCGGCGCCTCCGCGCCGCCGCCATGCGGCGCGGCGAGGCACGCGGCCTGCGCCGGCGTGCAATCGCCGGCGGGCGCCATCCGGTCCGGCGTCGAGAGGCCGAGATCGAGGGCGAAGGCGGCCTCGACCTGCTCTCTGAGCGTGGCGTTGCCGGCCTTGTGGCCGAAGCGTCCGGCGCGGCGGGTGCCGTCGGGCTGGACGATCCAGTTGACCCGTCCGCGGACGCCGTCGCGGGGCTTGCGGTTGGCCTGGATTGCGATCACCGCGTCGGGCACCTCCGCGAGCGGCCCGAGGCCGCGCAGCGCCGGCGCGGCGATGGCGCCGATCCGCGTTCGCGCATCGAGCGGTCCGTAGCCGAGATCGGCGGCGCGAAAGCCGCCGCCTGCATCGCGGACGACGCGCCCCTCCGCAGCGAAGTCGCCCGGAACCGCCGAGGTCTGCAACTGGCGGCCGTAGACCGGATCGGGCCGGCCCTCCGCGTCGGACAGGCGCAGCACGAGATGCTCGCTCGCGATCCGCCCTTCGGCATCGGTCGCGATGGCGGCCCGCTCGAGCTGCCGGTGGCAGGCGGAACAGGAACGGGCGTTGAAGAGCGGGCCGAGGCCGTCATTGGCGTGGGTCGAGGAGGGCGCCTGCACCCAGGCGCGGCGGAAGAGGGCGGCGCCGATCGCCGTGTCGAGATCGCCGGCCCGCGCCGCCACGAGGCCGGCCGCCGCAAGGGCGAAGGCGAGCACGTAAATTCGCCCGCGCCCGCGCCTCATGCCGCAACCCGCAGGTAGCCCATCATCCCGTATTCGAGGTGTTCGAGGATGTGGCAGTGGAGCATCCAGTCGCCCGGCGCGGCGACGAAGGCGATCTCGACGCGGTCGCGGGGGTTGAGGATCACCGTGTCGGCGAGGTGCCGCGGCAGCGTTTGGCGGGAGGAGGAGAGCACTTCGAAAGTGTGGCCGTGCAGATGGATCGGATGCGGGTGCGGCGTCGTGTTGATCAGTTCGAAGACATAGGCCTTGCCGGCCTTGAGCGCGCCGAGGGGCGGCGGCAGCACGGCATTCGGACCCGAGGGCCAGGCCGCCTTGTTGATCGCCCACAGGGTCGTGTCGCGCACGCAGAGCGAGTCGAGGATGATCTTGGCGAGCGGATCGCCCGGCGGCAGTCCGCGCAGCGCCTCGTCCGCGAAGGAGGCGCCGGACGTCGCGCTGAAGGTGAAGCTCATGCGCTCCGCCGCGCCGAGATCGGCGACGCGCGGAACGCTCGAGGCATAGAGCGGCTTCGGATCGAAGGCGCGCCGGCGCACGGCCTTCGCCTCGACGGCGGTGAGCTCGGCTGCGGTCCAGGGCTCGGCCGAGCCGTAATCGACGACGCGCAGGGTCTCGCCGGGCCGCGCCGGCGCGCGCACGAGAAGGTCGACGCGCATCGCCGGCCCGAGGCGCCACGCGTCGAGGGTGAAGGGCCGCAGCGCGTGGCCGTCGGTCGCGATCACGGCCGCCTCGCCGCCTTCGATTCCGAGCTGCAGAATGCGGGTCGCGTCGAGGTTGAGCAGGCGCAGGCGCACGTGGCCGCCGGCCGGAATCGTCGCGCGCATCGGGCCGGCGACGCCGTTCGTGCCGCGCACGGTGCCGAACGTGCCGGCGCGGCCGGCGCCTTCCTTCGTGTCGAAGGGCAGGAACGTGCCGTCGGAGGCGAGGCGCCAGTCCTTCACGGCGACGACGAGATCCGCGTCGGCATAGCCTGCCGGCGCGTCGCCCTCGACGACGAGCACCGCCATCAGGCCGCGGCCGGACTGGCCCGATTCGTCGCAATGCGGATGCAGGAAATAGGTGCCGGGATCGGGCAGGGCGAAGCGATAGGCGAAGCGCTCCCCCGGCTGAACGGGTTTCTGCGTGAGATAGGGCACGCCGTCCATTGGATTCGGCACGCGCACGCCGTGCCAATGGATCGACGTGTGCTGGGGCAACCGATTCTCAAGGGTGAAGTCGAGGCGGTCGCCGACGCGGGCGCGCAGGGTCGGGAAGATCGGCCCGTCGGCACCCGCGAAGGACCAGAGGCTTGACTTCGGTCCGTCCGGCGAGAGCACCGCCGCCTCGCGCTCGGCGGCGGTCCAGGTCAGCGTGTGCGTGCGCGGCGCACCGGGAGCGGGCCTTGCCGGCAGGCCGCGCAGCGGATCGCCCTGCAGACCGAAGGCGCGGGGGCTCAGTCCCAGGGCGGCGGCACCGAAGGCCGTCGCGAGGAGACCGCGCCGGGTCGGCCCCGGCGCGGCGCTGCCCGCGTCCTCGCGGAAGCCTGTCAGCTCTTCTTCTCCACCTTGTCGGGCGCGTCGAGGCTGTCCGATCCCTCGACCGAGATCTTCAGCCCGAGCTTCGCCACCACGGCCTCGACGGCGCGGGTCTGCGCGACGAGCGCGTCGATCGCATCCTGCACGACGCGGTTGCCCTCCACATTTCCCTCGCCGATCATCTGATCGTACGATTCCTTCCCGGATTCCGCCCGCGCCTTGATCGCCATCAGCTTTTCGGAGGTGGTCTTCATCGCCGCCTCGAGGCGTTTCGCCTGATCCGGCGCCTTCGCGGCGGCAAGCTGCATCAGCGAGGGACCTTCGACGACCTTGCCGTCCGGACGGGCGTAGCGGCCGTTGACGATCGCGACCATGCCGACCTGATCGTAATAGTGCGAGTTGTGCGTGTTGTCGGAGAAGCAATCGTGCTCCTCCTCGGGATCGTGCAGAATCAATCCGAGCTTCATGCGCTCGCCGGCGAGTTCGCCGTAGGAGAGCGAGCCGACGCCGGTGAGGATCGTCGCGAGGCCGCCGTTCTCGCCCTTCTTCGCGAGCGCCGCGCGGGCCTTGCCGCCCGGCGCCCAGGCCTTTGCCATGGTGCCGAGATCGTCGACGAGGAGATCGGTCGCGGCGGAAAGATAGGCGCGGCGGCGGTCGCAATTGCCGTTCGTGCAGGCCTGCAGCGAATAGTCGCTCGCCGGCCGGTTGCCGGCCCCGGCCTTGGTGCCGTTGAGGTCCTGCCCCCAGAGCAGGAACTCGATCGCGTGATAGCCGGTGGCGACATTCGCCTCGACGCCCTGCGCCTCGTGCAGCTTGCCGAGGAGCGCCTTGTCGATCTTCGAGGCGTCGACCTGCTGGCGGCCGATGCGGATGCGCTTGTTGGCGATGACGTTGCTGCGGAAGAGCGGGTTCTCGTCGGAGGATTCGCCGTATTTCGAGACGTCGACGTAGTCGATGAGGCCCTCGTCGAGGGGCCAGGCGTTCACCTTTCCCTCCCAGTCGTCGACGATCTTGTTGCCGAAGCGATAGCCCTCGGTCTGCTGGTAGGGAACGCGCGCCTTGAGCCAGGCTTCCCGCGCCGCCTTCAGGGTCGCGTCGGAGGGGGAGGCGAGCATCGCGTCGACGGCGCTCTTCAGATCGCGGCCGGTCGACAACGCATCCTCGTACATGGCCTGCGCCACGTTCGCGTAGGTGTCGAGCACGGCCTTCGGGGCCGGCGCGGGCTGGGCCGCCGCTGGGAGGCCGAGCGCAAGCGTCAAGCCTGCCGCTGCCAGGAATCGGGCGAACTTCATTCTATCGTTCCTCCATCACGAAGACGTCTCGGCGAGCGTGGGCGGCAGCGGGCGAGCCGCGGCGCATGGGCGCGGACGGGTCGCGCCGGGCGGGAGCGACAACGCCCCGCCTGCCGTCCGACGCAATGCCTTCCGCATCTTGAAACCACCGGCACCCCTGTCGGCCGCGGACCGCAATGGAAGCTTCTCTCAGGCCGACCGTGTCCCCGGTGGCTTAGATCAGGCGTCCCGAGCAGGCAACGGAAAACACAATCGCAGAAGCCAAAATGGCCACTTTTAGAACTCATCTAAGCTGTAGATTGTAATTGTTTCAAACAACCGGCGGCGACCCGAACGAATTGAAGCTCGGCAACGCTGCCGTGTGGCTTTAGGCCTTTTTGCTTCGACTGTCATCGCGAGATGCGAGGTTCGCGAACTACAACGGACCATCCTCGGAATAATTCCAGACTGCGACTGGAACTTGAACCTTACTTTCCCGATGACTACGCTCGACGAGTGGACGCAAGAGCGCGAGTCGATCTCGCGCGCTGCGGATCGGACCGCCATCGCTTGGCGCTCGGCCTCCCGAAGCGCGTCCGTCGCCCTTCCGCCACGAGGCCTGGGGCGCACGCGAACCGGGCTCGAGCAATGGATCCCTTGGAGAAGGCCTTGGCGGACGTTCGGCATCGGGTCAGAAACGGCGCCGGTGTGCGCGATGCGATTTCGCAGGCAGCGTGCGAACGTCGCCTCGATGCGGCCGCGCTTGAGAAAAGGGCGATCAGGACGTTCGGCGATCTCGAAGCGATGAACCGGCGCATGCGGGCGCTCAGGAAGGCGTTCAACCTGCAGGCCGAGGACAGCGGCCTCGTCGCAGTGGAGCGGACGGGGCAGATGCCGTTCTGGGACGAGGTTTTCGGGCTGATCGAACGGGGCCTCTCGCCCCGCAACTACGCGGCCGCGGTCGAGCGGCTGCTCGACACCCGGCAGCCGGGTCTCCATCCGGGCGTGCTGGCGCTTCTGCTCGACGCAAGCGCCTAGCCCGGAACCAACCATTCGGTTAAGTGTTTCCCGAACGACCTCGGCTTCGCCTTCGTCGCGTCGTCAGCCGCGCCCGCCGAGAATGAGGAGATTGCGATGGCAGACAGGCTTGTCCCCGCCGCCGAACTCGCCGCGAAGACGAGCCGGCCCAATCCCAACGACAGCGACGCCTATCGCAAGGCGCGCACGGCGTTGCTCGCGGAGGAGATCGAGCTGCGCCGCCATATCGAGCGCGTCGCCGCGCAGCGCCGCGCGCTGCCGCCCGGCGGCGAGGTCGGAAAGGACTACGCGTTCACCGGCGAGGACGGCCGGCGCGTCAGGCTGTCGGAAATGTTCGGGGACGGCGACACCCTCGTCACCTATTTCTGGATGTACGGACCGCAGCGCGAGCGGCCCTGCCCGATGTGCACCTCGTTCCTGAGTTCGCTCGATGGCGAGGCGCGCGACATCGCCCAGCGCGTCCCGCTCGCCATCATCGGCGCCTCGCCGATCGAGCGGCAACTCGCCTTCAAGGCCGAGCGCGGATGGCGCGGCCTGAAGTTCTATTCGACCGACGGCAACAGCTTCCCCGACGACTACCGCGCCACGGGGCCGAACGGCGAGGAATGGGCGGCATTCAACGTCTTCCGGCGCGAGCCTGACGGCACGGTTCGCCTCTTCTGGGCCGACGAGCTGGGAGGCGGCACGGAGGATCCCGGCCAGGATGCCCGCGGCGCCCCGGACCCGATGCCGATCTGGACCATCTTCGACATGACGCCCGGGGGCCGCGGCACGGACTGGTACCCGAAGCTCGAGTACGACGGCGCGAAATGAGCGCTCCGGCGAAAGTGGCGGGGGCCTGGACGACACCACCCGCACGTCAGCAGACAGCCGGGGCGATACGCCCGGGCCGCGAAGCGAAGGAAGCCCGATGACGAAGGTGACGCAACATCTCTGGTTCGAGAAGGACATGGAGGCGGCGGTCCGCTTCTACACGTCGCTCGTTCCCGACTCCACCCTCGGCGAGATCGCGACGATCCCGGCCGACACGCCGAGTGGGCCGGCGGGGAGCGTCAAGCTCGTCGCGTTCACCCTCGGCGGCCAGCGCTACATGGCGATCGAGGCGGGTCCGCTCGACGCCTTCAATCACAGCTTCTCGGTGCTGGTGGAGTGCGACGACCAGGCCGAGATCGACCGCCTCTGGGATGCCCTGAGGGAGGGCGGCCAGGTCGAGCAATGCGGCTGGTTGCGGGATCGCTGGGGCTTGTGCTGGCAGATCGCCCCGCGGCGCCTCGGCGAACTGATAAGCGATCCGGACCGCGCCAAGGCCAGGCGCGTCGTCGAGGCCATGCTCAAGATGGTCAAGCTCGACATCGCCGGCCTCGAGGCGGCGGCCCGGGGCGGATAGCGGCTGAAACGCAGCGCCTCGCCAAAACGCGTTCGCGCGTGCACGAATGCGATTGACTCAGCGATGCCGAAAGTGCTCGGTGCGCGGCGAGAAACGAACCGGTTCACGGCCTCGCCGATTTGTGGGAGGATGCGCGCCGGATTAAACCCGAAGAACGCTGTGGAATACAAGACCGGCCAGCGCCGCCCCTTCAGTTCCTGGGGCCACCAATCTTGCTTCGGCCGGCGGATGGCGAAGGCGGGCCTCCACGACATTCGACTCCGCGACAGCCGGCGCGCGTTCCGCGAGCTGGGGCGGAGTGCGGCGTGGATGCTCCAAGGGCCGGAACCCGGTTCCCGGCCGGCGCGCCGCGCGCCTCGCCCGGGTTCCATCGAAGTTGGAGGGTCGTGGTAATCCAACCCTCTTAAATTCCAGCGATTTCGGTTAGGATCGTGCGGCCGGCCCAGCGCCTTGCCGCAGGTTCGAGCCCGGCCGGGTCGCCAACAAGAGAAACCCTCGCGGGTCGCCAGCGGCGCGCGAAACTTCCCGGGTCATCTGTCGGGAGAGGACACCACGTTAACGGGCGCCGTAGCGGGCGCTTGAGGATGCAAGATGGGACGAGATAACGATTTTCGCGATCGCCGGCGCAAGCGCGGCGATGGTCCGCCGGACCCCTGGGGAGCAGAATACGTGCCCCCGACACCCTCCTACGACCGGCCGCGCCCGCCGCGCCCCGGGTTCGGGGCGGGCTACGCCGCGCCCTCCGGTCCGGAGGCGCAGGCCAAGGTGAAGTGGTTCAACGCCGAGAAGGGCTTCGGCTTCGTCGAGTTGTCGGATGGATCGGGCGAGGCCTTCATCCATATCCGCGCCCTCGAGTTCGACCGGCCGGTCGAGCCTCCTGTCGGGATCGACCCTCACGGTCAGAGTCGGCCAGGGTCAGAAGGGACCGCAGGTCACCGAGGTTCTCACCGTCGACGAGAGCACGGCCGAACCGGAGCGTCCGCGCGGCTTCGGCGGGGGCGGCGGTTTCCGCAAGCCCTTCGATCGCGACCGTCCGCCGCCGCGGCCGACGGGACCGGTCAATTTCGGCGAGGCGCCGGAAGCGATCGGGACCGTGAAGTGGTACGACCCGGCCAAGGGCTTCGGCTTCGTTTCGGTCGAGGGCACGGAGGGCGACCTCTTCGTGCATCGCTCGGCCGTCGAGAGGTCCGGCGTCGGACCGCTCAACGAGGGCCAGCGGGTCCGGGTCACGATCGTCGACGGGCGCAAGGGCAAGGAAGTCGGCGCGATCGAGATCGCCTGACCGCGTTTGCCCTTGAATTGTCGATCGAGCGCAGCGGTCTGCCGTTGACGTAAGCTCGCGCGTTTGGCTCAGTGGAGCCGCGGCGCGCGAGCTTCATGGAGGCGGACCGTGACGACCCTCAAGGAATTCGAAGATGCCCTTCGCGAGCAGGGCATGCTGATGGCGCTTGCGGTGCTCGAGACCCTGCGCGCCAAGGATCGCGCGCGTCGCCCGCCCGCGTCGGCGCCGCGGCGCGTCGCCGGCCGCAAGATGACGCCGGATCTCGCTCGCCGCATCCTCGAATTGCACGCCAATACGACGATGAGCCAGCAGGAGATCGCCTTCGAGCTCGGAGTCAATCAGGGCCGCGTCAACGAGGTCGTCAAGCATCGCAGATGGCTGAGCGACGATCCCGGGGCGCCCGAGAAGGCGGCCCGCGACCGGGCGCTCGCCCGCATCGGCAAGCCGGTCCGCGCGCGGGCGCAAGCCGGCCGCAAGCGGCCGAAGGGCGCGAAAGGGCAGCTCTCCCTCACCGACGTCTGAAACCGCTCCGCGCTCAGCGGAACCGCCACCAGTCGACCGGCCGGTCGAAGCCGATCGTCACGGCGATGTCCTTGAGTTCGCGGTCGGAGAGATCGCGCACGGAAGAGATCGGCGTCCGCGGCTTGCGGACCGTCGCCAGAAAGAGCTTGAAACGCGAAAAGAAGCCTTCGCCGCCGCGGCTGCGGCGCACGTCCTCGTAGCGCATGATCTCCTCCTGGGAGCGGTTGCCGGCGCCTGTAAGGCGTCTCGGCCTGTGCGAAGAGGATGGCCGCCGGGCCGGGTCTTGACAAAGCGAAACTCAGCGGGCTGGCATAAGCTTGGTTTATAGGTGAGCCATGCCAGCGCCGACTTCCAAATCACCCTCGAAGCTGCCGCCGATGAGCGCCGTCCGCGCCTTCGAGGCGGCCGCCCGTCACGGCAGCTTCACCCGCGCCGCGGAGGAGCTCGGCATGACCCAGGCCGCGGTAAGCTACCAGGTCAAGGCGCTGGAAGACCGGATCGGCTCGGCGCTCTTCGTCCGCCAGGCCCGCAACGTCGCTCTCACGCCGGCGGGCCGGCGCCTCGCGCCGGCGGTGACGGAGGCTTTCGAGATGCTCCGCACGGCATTCGCGACCGTCGGGCGCAACGTCGACAACGTGCTCTCGCTGTCGATCCTGCCGACCATCGCCTCGCACTGGCTGGTGCCGCGTCTCGGGCGCTTCCAGATCGCCCATCCGCAATTCGCCGTGCAGCTCGACGCGTCCCACGACATCGTCGATTTTGCCCAAGCGGAGTTTGACCTCGCGATCCGCAGCGGGCGCGGCGACTGGCCGGCCCTCGAGGCGCTCTTCCTGCTGCCGAGCCATTTCACGCCGGTGTGCAGCCCGCGCCTCCTCCAGTCGACGCCCCTCGAAGGCCCGGCGGACATCCTGAAGCTGCCGATCCTCAGCCCGCACGATCCCTGGTGGGCGGACTGGTTTGCCAAGGCCGGAGTCGGTTCGGTCGATCTCTCGGACCGGCTCGACCATTCCTTCGGCACCCAGACCTTCGAGGGCATGGCGGCGATGGCAGGGCAGGGGGTCGCCCTCGTCAATCCCTATTTCTTCGCTTCCGATCTCGCCTCGGGCCGCCTGGTGCAGATGTTCGACCTCGTGCTCGAGGCGGACCGGAGCTACTGGCTCGTCTATCCGAAGGCCCGCCGCCGCTCGGAAAAGATCCGCGCCTTCTGCGACTGGGCCCTCGAGGAGGCGCGCCGCGATGCCGCCCAGGCCGCCCACAACGAGGAATGCCGGCGGACCTACCGGCCGTTCGGCTTCGTGCCCTCGTGAGCGGGAGCACTGCGCCGATCCGCCACCGATCGCTCATTTGACTTCGCCGATCGATTGGAGGAGAGAGCGTCCTTTGCGGGAGCCTCGAGCGCGGAGCTGTGGCGGAGACACCTGGGGAGGCCGCCGATCGTGCCGTCCGCACCTCAATCGTTCGACCCGGAGCCCCCGATGACCAGCCTCGCCGACTCGGAGCGCGCCACGCTGCCGAAACCGGCGCGTCGCACCTGGGCGCTGAAGGCGGTGGGCCGAGCCCTGCGCTACGCCGAAGCGTCGCATCTGCGCCTCTGCGCCGTCCTCGTGCTCTTCTCGCTCGCCTGCTTCCTGCCGGGCCTCGCCTCGCTGCAGCCGATGGACCGGGACGAGCCGCGCTACGCGCAGGCGACGAAGCAGATGCTCGAGGCGCGTGACTTCGTCGACATCCGCTTCCAGGACGAGGCCCGGCACAAGAAGCCGATCGGCATCTACTGGCTCCAGAGCGCCGCCGTCGGCCTTGCGGAGGCCCTCGGCGTGCCGGCGGCGCGCACCACGATCGGACTCTACCGCATTCCCTCGCTCCTCGGCGCGCTGGCGACGGTGCTCTTGACCTATTGGGCGTCGCTCGCCTTCGTCACGAAGCGCGGCGCATTCGTCGCGGCGGCCTTGATGGCCGCGTCGATCCTGCTGATGGTCGAGGCGCACCTCGCCAAGACCGATGCGGTGCTGGCCGCCTGCGCCGTCGCCGCGATGCATGGCCTCGCCCGCGCCTATCTGCGCCGGGACGGGCCGGAACTCTCCCGCGCGACGATCGTGCTGTTCTGGCTCGGCATCGCCGCCGGCATCCTGGTCAAGGGCCCGCTCATCGTCATGTTCGTCGGCCTCGCGACCGCCGTGCTCTGGATCCGCGAGCGCTCGGGGCGGTGGCTTCTGTCGCTGCATCCGCGCGCCGGAGCGATTGCCACTCTCCTCGTCGTGCTGCCCTGGTTCATCGCCATCGGCTGGCGCAGCGGCGGCTCCTTCTTCGCCGAATCGGTCGGCCAGGACATGGTCGCGAAGGTCGGCGAGCGGACAGGAGAGCCACTGGGCGCCGCCCGGCTACTATCTTGTCGCCTTCTTCGGCACCTTCTGGCCCGGCGCGATCCTCGCCGCGATCGCGGTGCCGTTCGCGGTCGCGCGCAGGCGCGAGGACGCGATGGCCTTCCTCCTCGCCTGGATCGTGCCGTCCTGGCTCGTCTTCGAGGCGGTGCCGACAAAGCTGCCGCATTACGTGCTGCCGCTCTATCCGGCCATCGCCATCGTGACGGCGCTCGCGATCCTCAAGGGCTATGTCGGGCCGGCGCGCCGCGGCGCCACGCTGTCGACGGTGCTCCTCCCGGCGATTCCGCTGGTCCTCGGCGCGGGCATCTTCGCGGCGACGCTGCATTTCGACGAGGTCGCGCCGATGACGGCGCTGCCCTGGCTCGTCGGCGCGACGGCTGTCGCCTTCGTCGCCTGGCGCGCCTTCGCCCGCAACCTCGTCCTGCGCGCGACCCTCCTCGCCGCGGCCGCTTCGCCGCTTCTCGCCATCGGCGTGTTCGGCTTCGCGCAGAACGACCTGCGCTCGCTGAAGCTGTCGCCCCGCCTCGCCGAGGTCGCTCACGGCCTCACCTGCAACGATCCCTGGATCGGCAGCCTCGGCTATCGCGAGCCGAGCCTCATCTTCCTGGTCGGAACCGACCTCGAACTGCTCGAAAGCGGCGTCGAGGCGGCGGCGTTTCTGCAGAACCACGAATGCGGCCTCGTTTTCGTCGAGAAGCGATTCGAGGATTCGTTCCGCGAGGAGGCGGCGCGGCTCGCGCTCGCGCCCGCGCTGGCGGCGCGCGTTTCCGGCTTCAACATCAACAGCGGACGCAAGGTCGATCTCGCGGCCTATGCGGTGACGCCGTGAGCCGCCTTCGCCGGCGCGGACGGCCGATCCGCCGATGAGCGATCCGTCTTTCGTCCGCCTCAGCGTCGTCGTGCCGGTGAAGAACGAAGCCGCGAACGTGCGCTTCCTCGTCGAGGAGATCGAGCGCGCCTGCGCCGGCCTTTCGCCCTTCGAGGTCGTCTATGTCGACGACGGCTCGACGGACGAAACGCCGGCGGAGCTCGCCGCCGCGCGCGCCGTGCGGCCATGGCTGCGCGCCGTCCGCCACGCCGAAAGCTGCGGCCAAAGCGCCGCGGTGCGCAGCGGCGTCATCGCCGCACGCGGGCCGATCGTCGCGACCCTCGACGGCGACGGGCAGAACGATCCTTCCTTCATCCCGGCTCTCGTCGCCGCCCTCGATGCGGCGGGCCCCACAACGGCGCTTGCCGCCGGGCAGCGTGTCGGGCGCAAGGACGGCGCCTTCAAGAGCTTCCAGTCGCGGATCGCCAACGGCGTGCGCGGGCGCATCCTGCGGGACGGCACCCGCGACACGGGCTGCGGTCTGAAGGTGTTTCGTCGCGAGGTCTATCTCGCGCTGCCCTATTTCGACGCGCTGCACCGCTTCATGCCGGCCTTGATCGCCCGCGAAGGCTACGGCGTCGCGCATGTCGACGTGGTCGATCGGCCGCGCCATGCGGGACGCTCGAATTACGGTCTGTTCGACAGGCTCTGGGTCGGCATCCTCGACCTCTTCGGCGTCTGGTGGCTGATCCGCCGCCGCCGTCGCGTGCCGCAGGTCACGGAGATCCCTTAAGATGCTGATGAGCCTCTCGCACGATCTCGGGCTCTACTTCTACGACGTGGTTGTCGCCCGGTTCGATTTCTGGGCCGCCTTCGGGGTTATCGCGCAGTTCGTCTTCGCGGCGCGCTTCCTCGTGCAATGGATCGCCAGCGAGCGCGCGGAGCGCAGCGTCATCCCGGTCGGGTTCTGGTTCCTGTCGATCGGCGGCGGCCTGATGACCCTCGTCTACGGCCTCGCCCGGCGCGACCTCGTCATCATCCTCGGCCAGAGCTTCTCGATCTTCATCTACATCCGCAACCTGATGCTGATCGCGCGCGAACGGCGGGCGAAGCAGGGCGTGACGTAGGAAGCCGCCGGTGTCGACGGCGATCCACGGGTGCGGCGGCAGTCCGGGCGACCTCAAACCGACGCCGAAGACCTCGGCGAGACAGTCCGGCGTCAGGACGGCGGCGGGGGCGCCGCTCGCGACGATCGCGCCCCCCTCCATTAGGACGAGCGTGTCGGCGACTTCGGCGGCAAGCTGCAGATCGTGCAGCACGGCGACCACGGCGAGCGCGTCGCGGCGAAGGCGGCGGGCTTCGTCCATGACCAGAAGCTGGTGGCGCAGGTCGAGGTTCGCCACCGGCTCGTCGAGAAGGAGGGCCTGGCGCGGCTCGACCGTGCGACCGGCGCTCAACTGCGCGAGCACGCGGGCGAAGTGAACGCGCTGGCGCTCGCCGCCCGAGAGGGTCCGATACGAGCGCTGGGACAGGTGGGCGACGTCGGCCCGTCGGAGGGCGTCCGCGACGAGGCTCGCCCGATCGCGCCGCGAGAGGCCGCGCCCGAGGCCGTCGACGCCGAGGCTCGCCACCTCGAGCACCGTGAAGGGAAAGCTGAGATCGGAGGCCTGCGGCATGACGGCCCGCGCATGCGCGAGGCGCCACGGCGCTACCTTGCCGATGGCGCGGCCGTTGACGGTGACGGTGCCCCGCGTCGGCGCGAGTTCTCCCGAGAGCAGCCTGAGCAATGTCGACTTGCCGGCCCCGTTCGGACCGACGATGACCGTCAGCGTCCCCGCCTCCAGGGAAAGGCCGACGTCGCGCACGATCCGCTTTCCGGAGCGCTCGTAGGCGAGGCCCTCGCCCGAAAGGATTGCGCTCACGGCAGCGCGCCCCCCTGCCGCCGCAACAGGAGCCAGAGGAAGAACGGCGCGCCGATGAGCGCCGTCAGGATGCCGATCGGGATCTCCGCGGGCGCGACGACGGTCCGCGCCAGGACGTCCGCGGCCGTCATCAGGCTGCCGCCGAGGAGTGCGGAGGCGGGCAGCAGCAGGCGGTGGTCGGCGCCGACGATGAGGCGAAGGGTGTGCGGCACGATGATGCCGACGAAGCTGACGATGCCCGCCGCGGCGACGGACGCCGCCCACGGTGATCGCGACGAGCACGACGCAGCCGATCTTCATGCGCTGGACGGGGACGCCGAGATGGAAGGCCTCCGCCTCGCCGAGCGAGAGCGCGTTGAGGCCGCGGCCGAGGAACGGCACGGCGAGGAGCGCCGGCAGGACGAACGCCGCCGTCCAGCCCGCCTTCGACCAGCTCGCGCCGCTCAGCGAACCGAGCAGCCAGAAGGAGATGTCGCGCAATTGCCGATCGTTGCTGAGATAGGCGAGGAGCCCCATCAGGGCCTGGCCGAGCGCGCCGATGGCGATGCCGGCGAGGAGCATCGTCGCGACGGAGGTGCGGCCCTCGCGGGTCGAGAGCCGGTAGAGGCTGAGGGTGGCGATGAGGCCGCCGAGAAAGGCGCTCGCCGGCAGCGCCCCGGGCGGCGTTCCGCCGAACGCCGGACCGAAGATCGCATCGCCGAAGACGATCGCGACGCCGCCGGCGAGAGCAGCCCCCGCCGACACCCCGACGAGGCCCGGATCGGCGAGGGGATTGCGGAACAGCCCCTGCATTACGGCGCCGGAAAGGCTGAGGGCGGCACCGACCGAACAGCTCAGGATGAAGCGCGGCAGCCGCACCTGTAGGATGACGAGCGTGTCGCCGGGTGCAGCTCCGGCGTCGGCCCCGAGGCCCGCAAGCAGCGCGGCGAGGACGCGATCGGCGGGGATGCGGACGGCCCCCATCCCGAGCGCCGGAACGGCGACCGCAAGGAGCAGGAGTGCAAGCGCCGCGAGCGTCGCCGGGTTGCGCCGCCCGGAACGGCCGGCGACCGCCCCGGCCCCGCTCATCGGGGCCGCGCGGAGCCGGCCTGCCCGGCGACCTCCGGCGCGGCCGCGGCGGCGAGGGCGGCCATCAGATCGAGCGCGGCGGCCGGCGTGCGGGGCCCGAAGCCGAGCAGATAGAGGCCGTCCATGACGACGAGGCCTTGGCGCCGGGCCGCCGGGACGGCGGCGAAGGCGGGGAGCGCGAACGGATCGGGCGGTGCGCCGCCGGGCCCCCGGTCCATCGTCACGAGGACGTCGGGGGCCGCCGCGATCACGCCTTCGTCCGACATCGGCTTCCAGCCTTCGAGGGCCGACGCCGCGTTGTCCGCGCCGGCCAGCGCGAGCATCGCATCCGCCGCCGTTCCTCGCCCGCCGACGAGGGGCTTTCCGTTCTGAATGGACAGGATGAAAAGGGCCCGCACCGACCGCGTCAGCGCGCCGCGCCGGTCCTTCAGGCGCTCGAAACCCGTCTCGACCTCGCGGGCGAGGGCGAGGCCGGCCGGCTCCGCCGACAGCGCCCGCGCGACGGCTTCGATCCGGCGCACGACTCCCTCGGCGCTCGCATCGGCGGGCACGCGGATCAGGGTCGGCCCCGCCTTTTCGAGAATGCGCACCACGTCGGGCGGACCGGCTTCGTCCGACATCAGGATCAGCGTCGGCGCGAGGGAGAGAATGCCCTCCGCGCCGAGCGCGCGCATATAGCCGACATTCGCCTTCGCCTTCAGGGCCTCCGCCGGAAACTGGCTCGTCGAGTCGACGCCGACGATCTCGTCCGCAAAACCGAGCCGGTAGAGGATCTCGGTGACGGCGCCGCCAATGCTGACGATGCGGCGCGCGCCGGCCGCGGCGCCGCCGCCGACGAGCCCCGCCGCTGCGCCGGCGAGGAGCGCGCGGCGCGAGATCGTCGATGGGGGCCGGAAGAGTCATCAGCCGACCTCACAGGCCCCGGCGAGAGCCCGCCAACGCGCGTCTTCGGGGCTGTTCTCGTCGCGGACGCCGAAGAACTGGGTGATCAGGCTCTGGTCGGCGGCATAGAGCTCCACCGAGGTGATGAGCCCGTCGCGGGTCGGCTTGCGCACGAGCCACGCCTCCGCGACGAGGTCCTCGCGCAAATGCAGGTTGAAGCGATCGTCGAGAACGTTGAGCCACGGCCCCATCGTCTTGATGGTCGTCACCGGCCCGTGGTGGATCTGGATGCAGCCGCGGTTGCCGACGAAGCACATGATCGGCAAGGCGTCCGCCGCCGCCCTCTCGAGGAGCGCGCGGGCTGCGGTCGGCGCGAGCCGCCGGACATGGTCCTCGCCCATGATGTCGAGGGCCGCGCGCCGGCCGAGGCCGAAGCGCCGCAGGAGCGGGAAGAACTCGTGGATGTCGCTCATGGCGAGGAAGGCGCTGCGGAACGCGCCGACGTCGATGCCGCCGACACCCGCCGGCTCGTTGGGGGCCGCCGGCTCGAGGCCGAGGGGAGTCTCGTCCCGGAGAGCCAGCCGCTCCCGGATCTCCTCGAACGCGGCGACATCCGAGGCGTCCTTCAGATGAATCTTGATCACCGCCTCGCCCTGGCGATCGAAGATCTGCAGGGCGCGGCGCGGCCCGCGCTCGCCCGGAATCTCCACGGCGAAGGCCGAGCGCCAATGCTGCAGAAACAGGCGCAGGTCGATGTCCTCGTTGAGGACGAGGCCGCCATCGCCGGCGAGCGAGATGTTGCCGAACGTGCCGACCTTCTCGTGCACCGCCGCCTCGTTGCGGGTCAGCGACATCACCTCGCCGAGCTTCGGCAGCGACAGCAGGAGAATCCGACATGCTCCCCGCGAGGCGCACCGCCTCGGGACCGTCGTGCGCGGCGAGGAGCTCGGCCTCGGAGATCCCGCGTTCCCGCGCCAGGTCGCGGCTGCGCTTGCCGGTTGCATAGAACGGCTCCGTTGCTTCGACTTTTCTTGCTGAAATGGCCGCGCTCACACCCTGTCCCCTGTACCGGCAAGTGTTTCGACTTTCGTTGTGCGCGCTTGTGGCCGCATTCGGCCGTCAGCGTCAATAAGCAAAATTCCAGTTTTTAGTCGTTCTCATCTATCGAGACGAAATGGAGAGCCACATTCGAAAGGTTCTCAACTGCAAAATATTGAGTCGAGTAGTTTAGACGCGTTCTTATCTTCAGTCGAAACCTAGACAGCCTCGAACTCTTATCAAGTAACAGCTAGGGAGGTCACCCGATCTGCGGGACAGGACAACAGGCGATGCCGCTCGGCCCGCCGAGCGTTTGCGCGTCCGCCGAGCAAAGAACGAGGATGCCGACGTGCCAAAGACGATCACAATCGATGCCTCCGCCGCGACAGGTGGGATCGACTTCGCGACGTATCTCGACAGCTACTACGCGGACCTCAAGACGGGCGCGTCGAGCTTCTACGGAGGAACGGCGGACCCGGCGCCGTATGGGTACCAGAACGGCACGCAGGTCGGCTTCCGCTTCAAGGATCAGGCCGACGCCGCCACCACCAAGCAGGTCCTCGTCGAGGGGATCGATCTCGCCTACGACTTCGCGCATTACGGTTCGACCTTCGGCCACGGCATCTCGGGCACCATCCAGTCCGTCACCTTCGGCACGCGCGATGCGGCCGAGCCGGCCGGCCCGAACGAGCTGACCGGCGTCACGGCGGAAGTCGTCATCTCGGGATGGGACATCACGGCGGACCCGGGGCTCGGCAACGTCCCCACCAATCCGGTCTACAGCCTCTACAGCGCCCTTCGGCTCAATCCGATCGCCAGCAAGGACGCGCTCATCGACGGCCTCTACGCGACGCTCGGCACCTACGCGATGAATTTCGTCGGATCCGGCTTCGACGATGCCTTCACCGGCGGCACCTTCGACGACACCTTCGCCGGTGGTGCGGGCTCCGACGCGTTCGACGGCGGCGACGGCTTCGACACCGCCGTTCTGCATGGCAAGCGCAGCGCCTACGACATCGTCGAAAATCCCGACGGCAGCTTCACGATCACCGACCTGCGCGGCGCGTCCTCGGAGGGCGTCGACTCCATCAAGAACGTCGAGCAGGTGCAGTTTGCGGACGGCACGGTCGCTGCGGCGGGGCTCGCCGGCGAGGGCGGGCCGCGCATCACCATCGATGCCTCCGGCGCGAACGGCATCGACTTCGAGGCCTTCATCCGCGGCGGCTTTATCTCGGACGCAACGGCCGGTGGCTTTCCGGTCTTCGATCACGACAACATGGCCTTCGGCGGCGAGGAGATGTTCTTCTCGTACGGCTCTGCGTCGACCTCGAAGTACGTCTTCGCCCACGGCGCGCTGGCCTACAACTTCGCGACGCACGTCGTGTCGGGAACGATCGGCACTATCGAGTACGGGACGCGCGGCGCCGGCGCCTATGACGCCAACGGCTACTTTGTCGGCGGCGACGTTCAGCTCCGCCTGACCGGCCTCGATCTCGAGAGCACGACGGCCGACGGCATCGTCCAGCGCTTCACGGCTGCCCACATGGCCGGCGCCGCCTTCGATCAGGCCGACATCGATGCCTACGCCGACGCCCTCGACGCCTATGGCCAGAACTTCATCGGCTCTTCGGGCGCGGACGTGTTCGGCGGCGGCGCTCTCGACGACGACATCGCCGGCAACGGCGGCAACGACCTCTTCCTCGCCAGCCTCGGCGACGATGCCATCGACGGCGGCGCCGACACCGACAAGGTGACCTTCGCCGGCAACAAGAGCGACTATACGGTCACCCAGAGCGGCAGCACATGGACCGTCGAGCGCAAGGCGGGCGGCGGCACGACGACGGTGAAGAACGTCGAGTTCCTCGCCTTCGCGGATCGCGAGATCGAGACCGCGACGGGGATCGAGACCATCGGCCAGCCGCCGACGGGCCTTGCATTGTCCGCGAGCATCGTCGCGGAGAATGCGGCAGCCGGGCAGGTCGTGGGCACGCTCTCGGCTATCGACCCCGAGGGCAAGGCCGTGACCTTCGCGCTCACGAGCAACCCGGGCGGCAAGTTCGTCATCGACGGCAACCTCCTGAAGGTCGCCGGCCCCCTCGACTTCGAGACGAGCGCGTCGCACGCCGTCACCGTCGAGGCGACCGATGGCGACGGCCGCACGGCGCAGAAGACCCTCACCATCGCGGTGAGCGACGTCAACGAGGCCCCGACCGGCGTCTTCCTCTCGAAGACGAGGGTCGCGGAGACAGCGGAGGTCGGCACGCGGATCGGCACCCTGTCCGCCACCGATCCCGAGGGCAACGGCGTCACCTTCTCCCTGAAGAGCAATCCCGGCGGCCTGTTCGCCCTGAGCGGCGGCAAGCTCAGCCTCGCCAAGAAGCTCGACTTCGAGAAGGCGCAGAGCCACACCGTCGTCGTCGTCGCCAAGGACGGCGCGGGCCTTGCGACGACGCAGAAGATCACCATCGACGTGCTCGACGCGGTCGAGGCGAAGACCGGGACGGCGCACGCCGATACGCTGCGCGGCGGGATCGGGCGGGACAAGCTGTCCGGCGGCGCCGGCAACGACGCCCTCTGGGGCGGACACGGCGACGATCGCCTCCTCGGCGGCGCCGGCAACGACAAGCTGATCGGCGGCGGGGGTGCCGACGATCTGTTCGGCGGCGCCGGGGCCGACACCTTCGTCTTCAGGTCCTGGAAGGAGAGCACGGCGAACCCGATCGGCCGCGACTCGATCTTCGACTTCTCGGCGCGGGAGCGGGACCGGATCGACCTTTCGGGAATCGACGCCAACACGACGAAGGGCGGCAACCAGGCCTTCTCGTTCATCGCCACGAAGGCGTTCACCGGCAAGGCCGGCGAGCTGCGCTACGAGAAGGCGGCGAGCGATACCTATGTCTACGCTGACGTGAACGGCGACAGGATCGCCGATTTCGGCCTCCATTTCGACGATCGTCTCGCCTTCTCGAAGGGCTATTTCATCCTGTGACTTGCGCAGGCCGGAACTCGACCCCGGCCTGCCCTCGCGCGCGTTGCGTTTCGGTTTGTCGCTGGGTGTCCCATCCGTGTCGCTGCACTGGTCCCGCATCGTCGGAACGACGACCGCCTTCGTGCTCGCGGTTCTTGCGAACGACGCCGCACGGGCGCAGGAGGGCGGGCCGAAGCCTGCGGCCGCTCAGGACGGCGCGGCGATCAACCTCGACGAGATCACGGTTACGGCAACGAAGTCAGGCGAGGGGGTCTACGAATCGCTATCCGGCTCCAGCGTCATCGGCCGCGCTCAGATGCAGACGCAGGTGCAGCCGAGCGGGATCGCCGATGTGCTGAGGCTGATCCCGAGCGTCACGACGCAATCGTCGCCGGGCGATCCCGGCGTCGGCGTGAACGTGCGCGGCCTTCAGGATTATGGTCGGGTCAATGTGCTCGTCGACGGCGCCCGTCAGAACTTCCAGCGAGAAGGGCACTCGGCGAAGGGCACGTTCTATTTCGATCCGGAAATGATGAAATCGGTCGACGTGACGCGCGGGCCCGTCTCGTCGATCTACGGATCGGGCGCGATCGGCGGCGTCGTCAGCTTCACCACCATCGACGCGGGCGACGTCCTCAAGAACGGCCAGGCCTTCGGCGGGCGCCTCAAGGGCGGTTTTGAGACAAACGGCCAGACGCCGCTTCTGCACGGCGAGGTCGCCGGGCGCCCGTCGGACGCCGTCGATTTCGTCGGCGCCGCCACCTGGCGCCGAGCGGGTGACTATCAGTCGGGAGACGGCAGGACGATCGACCACACGGCGCAGGATCTCGTCTCCGGCCTGTTCAAGACGCGGATCCGGCCGGCCTCCGACCAGGAGGTGACGCTCTCCGCCCTGCGGATCGGGAACGACTTCGACAACGGCCTGACGACGATCTACCGGACCGAGGCCATCGCCGACACCTTCACGGCGGGCTACCGCTGGACGCCGGATTCGCCGGCCTGGAATTTGAGCGCGAAGGCCTATTACGCCGGCACGAATGTCAGGCAGAGCGGCCTCACCGGCATCGACATCGGCGGCGTCAAGACCTTCGACATCGGCACCCTCGGCTTCGACCTGTTCAACACCTCGCGCCTCGACACGGGTGCCTTCCGCCACGAATTCACCTATGGCGGCGACCTGTTCCGCGACGACGTGAACACCGAGGATCCCTTCGGCACCAGCGATCAGCTGACCCCGTCCGGCCGGCGCCTCGTCTACGGAGCGTTCCTGCAGGATCGCCTCACCTACGGCAATTGGCTCGAGGTCATCGGCGCGTTGCGCTACGATTCCTACCGTCTCACCGGCGGGGACATCGAGAACGAAGGGGCGCGGTCCTCGCCGAAGATTCAGGTCGGCATCACGCCGTGGCAGCCGGTGACGTTCTATGGCAGCTACGCGGAAGGATATCGCGCGCCGGCGCTCATCGAGACCTTGATCGAAGGCTTCCATCCGCCGCCGGTCAGCGCCGGCCGCTTCTTTCCGAATCCGAACCTGAAGCCCGAGGTCGCGCACAACTGGGAGGGCGGCGTCAACCTTCGCTTCGATGACCTCGCCGTGTCCGGCGACCGGCTGCGCCTGAAGGTTGGCGCATTCCACAACCGCGTCACGAACTACATCGAGCAGGTGTTCACCCCGTTCCCGCTCCCGGGCGGCTACCAGTACAGGAACATCGCCGAGGCGGTGATCGACGGCTTCGAAGTCGAGGGCGTCTACGACCGCGGGACGCTTTTTGCCGGCCTCGCCGGGCATATCCTGCGGGGTCAGAACAGCCGCACGCACGAAGAACTCACGAAAGTGCCGCCGAACCGCATCATCGGAACGCTCGGCTTTCGGGCCTTCGACGCAAGTCTGGAGGCGGGCGTGCGGGTGTCCTTGGTCGGCGAGAAGAAGAACGCCGAGGCTTTCGGATTCGTCGGCGACGCCTATGCACTCGTCGATCTGTTCGCGAGCTGGCAGGTCAACGACCGCGTGGTGGCCGGGCTCGTGATCGAAAACGTCTTCGACCGCCAATACACCGAGTATTTGAACGGCAATCCGAGCCCGGGATTGAATGCGAAAGCGTCCCTCTCGGTCAGGCTGAACTGACGAGCGGCGCCGCGGGATTCTGCGAGGGCTGTCGAAACGCGTCGAACGGTAGGGAGAAAGGCATGACGATCACGATTCGCTTGACCGCGACAGAGGCTTACGCGCGAGGGGTCAACTTCAACAGCTACATGACGAGCTATTTCAAGGACTTCGCCTTCTCCGGATGGCCGTATATCGTCGGCGGTTCGGGACAGTTCAGCGGCAGCGAGATCATCCTGCTCGACAATCTGAACGGCCGCAACACGAAGACGATCGTTCTCGACGGACGGTCGATCGCCTACAACCTCGCCAAGCACGTCGTGAGCGGCACCCTGACGAGCGTCGGCCTCGGGACGCTCGGGAGCAGCTTCCAGGCCTCCAATTCCTTCAAGCAGGATTCGTCCGGTCGCATCGTGGGCATGGCCGCACCGGTCAAGATCTCCGGGCTCGCCATCGCCGGCACGGAGTTTCACGAACTCGTTTCCGCTCTCATGGGCGGCGGCGATGCGGGAACCAAGGCGAATGCGTCGATCCTGCGCGCGGCCATCGCCGACGAAGCGCAGTCGCTCATCGGCTCGACCGGCAACGACACGTACGCGGGCACGAAATTCAGCGACAGGATTGCCGGGAACGGCGGAAACGACAACCTCTCCGGCGGCAGCGGCCATGACCGCATCCTCGGCGGCGCGGGAAACGACAAGCTGACCGGCGGCCTCGGCGCCGACGACCTCTGGGGCGGATTGGGGGCCGACATTTTCGCCTTCTCCTCGATCAAGGATTCTCTTGCGCGTTCCTCCGGGTGGGATTCGATCTTCGACTTTTCCCAGGCGCAGAAGGACAGGATCAACCTTTCGCATATCGATGCGAACACGACGAAAGGCGGCAACCAAGCCTTCGCCTTCATCGGCACGAATGCGTTCAGCCATCACGCCGGCGAGCTGCGCTACACCAAGGCGCGCAGCGACACCCACATTTCCGGCGACGTGAACGGAGACGGGATCGCGGATTTCAGGATCCACCTCGACGACCCGCTCGCCCTGCTTAGGACCGATTTCATCCTCTAGACTGGGTCGCGAACTTACAAACCCGTCCGGTGGAATCACTGCCGGGGCGCGGCTCGCACCGTCGAAAACGTGTTCCCGTAATAGGCAGCCGTATAGGGCACTTGGAGATATTCGAACGTCTTCCGGACGGCCCAGCCTGGCACGGTGTCTCTATATTTCGCGAAATTCGGGAATGATCCCGCTCCGAAAAGAACCTCGTTCAAGTTCAATCCGATCCCGGCATAAAGTGTGCGCTCCTTCGGGTAGCCGAGCCGACGCTCGTTGTCTTCGAACCCGCGGGCCTCGAAGCCGCCCTGCAGCTCGACATATCGAAGCGGCGTCGTCTTCAGGGCGTCGAAGCCGCTGCCCTTCAGTGCAAGGAGGTAGCGCTGGCGCTCGTAAGGCGGCAGAAAATGAAACTCGGACGACTTTATCCCCGGCCTTTCGTCGCTTGCGGGTGTGTACAGCAGGCGAAAGTCGAGCTTCTCGCTCAAGCCCGGAACGGAATTCCGGACGATCGAAAACACCGCGCCCGCGGCATTCGCGACAATGTCCTCGCGCGAGAAGCGATGCTTGCCCGTAAACCCGTCGATGGCCTCGCCGGCGCCCATGATTCCGAACCCAAGCAGCGCGCCCGTGATCGGTGCACCCCCGGGCTCGGAGGCGTTCGCCCGGATCCTGTCGGTGAGGATGTCGGCGATGACGAAGGTCGAGAAGGCGTGCCCGATCTTGTCCATTCCGCCGTGGCGCGTGTTGCTTCCGAACCATCCTTCCTCGATGAACTCGAACTTCGAGCCGCCCCAATCCCAGTCGAGGACGCCGATGGCTGTCAGCGCGCCACCCACGGCGGCCAGTTCCCAGCCGACGGACCGAATGTGATCGCCGAACCGGCCGGCGAGATCGTGCAAAGTTGGAACGGCGGCGGGATGCGTGTCGCTTGCGCGGGTCTCAGTCGCTCCCGCAGCCTTTTGCGGTTTCGGCCTCGGGGGCGCCTTCTTCGCGCGGATTCCGGGAGGACCGGCGGCTACGGGCGACGATTGCGCGAGGGCCTCCGTCGGTTGAAACACGCCCGCCGGTGTGTCCGTCAGGAGCGCGGTTCCGACGATGGCGAACAGGGCCCGCCGATTCCCTCCGCCTTCCGAGGCCCGCCTATATTGCGAGGTCGCTGTCATCCCAGGCGATGTCCTACAAGGCAGCCCCTAATCGGCTACAAAAGTCAGCAAATGGTATGGCGAGGGCGTGCAGCCGCGCGATTTTCAGCAATGCTTGCTTATTGACATCCATGACGCGCGCGTGGAATCGCGCTGTTTTGCAGACGCGATCGGGTTTGCGGGTGGCGACCGCGCAATGCACCGCTTGGGATCACGATAACATCTCAAGGCCGAACCCGGCCGATTTGGATGCCGGCGCAGAAGCCACAACGTTGCGCGTCGTCCAGCTCTCGCCTCCCGGGCGGGGGATTGCGTCCGCCGCATGTCGCTCCGCGAAATTGGCGATGTCGGGCTCGCCGCATTCCGCTGCGAAGAGCCGGCGAAGATCGTGCCGGGAATTCATCGACGCTGAAACGCGCCGCAACTTCTTGAGCGCCTCTCCTCAACAGAGGAATGAATGCGGAAGACGTTTACACGCCGAGCGGTCTCTCGGTGCCCTTCCCTTCAGAACTCCGCCGGCGAGAATCCCCACGCCGGCGAGCGCCGCCGCTCCTCCGGCGAAGCGGACGACGGTCTCACCGTGTCGCTCGCCGGCCTTGCCGATAAGGTAGCCGGCGGCGATGCCGGCAACGTGCAGGAGCGCCGTCGCGAGCAGGAAGCCCGCGGCGTAGGCGAGCCCGCCCGCATCGTCCGGCATCTCGGCGCCGTGCGCGTGACCGTGGAAGAGCGCGAACAGGCCGGCGACGCCCATCGCGGCCGCGACCGGCGCCTTCACGCCCAGCGCGACGACCACGCCGAGCACGATCACCGAGAGCGCGATGCCGGTCTCGACGAAGGGCACCTCGGTCCCGGCGACGCCGAGCGCACCGCCGGCGGCCATCACGACGACGAACGTCGCCGGCACGAGCCAGAGCGCGCGGCCGCCGAGCTGCCAGGCGAAGAGGCCGATCATGACCATCGCGAGGAGGTGGTCGACGCCGCCGATCGGATGGCCAAAGCCGTGCACGAAGCCCGAGGTGTCGCCGACGCCGACATGCGCGGAGGCAGCCGAAGGGACGAGAGCGGCGAGGGCGAGAAGGGTCGCCAGCCCCTTGCCTGTAGTCCGGAATGCCACCGTGATGTCTCCTGCGATCGCTCGGGTGCTCAGCGAATGGACCACCCGGCCCCGGTAGGAGCAAGGCCAATTTTTATCACACACCTGCCTCGTTTTGCGGCAGCAGATGCAGATGGCCGTGGCGGACGCCCCGCTGCGAGGTGATCTCGTCGGCAAGGGCGGCGACGGCGCGCCGCCGGCCCTTCAGGACCGCGACTTCGAGACAGGAGCGGGCGTCGAGATGGACGTGCAGCGCGGCGACGGACAGCGCGTGGTGATGGTGCTGCGCGTCCGTGATGCGCCGGGCGAGGTCGCGGGTGTGATGGTCGTAGACGTAGGACAGGGCGGCGACGCAGGCGCCGTCGCCCCTCGGTTCCGTCGACGCGAGGGAGGAACGGACGATGTCGCGCATCGCCTCCGAGCGGCTCTGGTAGCCCCGCCTCTGCGCGAGCGCGTCGATGGCGGCGAGGAGGTCGTCGTCGATCGTGATGGTGACGCGCTGCATGGCGGCCCTCGTTCGGAAATGGACCGCAAGCGTAGGGCCGCCGCGAAGCGGGTCAATTCTATGCGGCGCGGGCTTCCGCCTCGCCGAGCCGCGCGAAGCCGGCGGCAAGATCGGCCTTGAGGTCGTCGAGGTCCTCGAAGCCGATATGGAAGCGCAGGCTCGGGCCGCCGGGCTTCCATTCCGTGGCGGTGCGATAGGCGGAGCAGTCGAAGGGCACGACGAGGCTCTCGAAGCCGCCCCAGGAATAGCCCATCCCGAAGAGTTCAAGCCCGTCGAGCATCGCCGCGAGCGCGCTCGGCGAGCAGGGCTTCAGGATCGCCGAGAACAGCCCCGACGAGCCCTTGAAGTCGCGCTTCCAGAGGGCGTGCCCGGGGTCGCCCGCGAGCGCCGGATGGAGCACCCGCGCGACCTCCGGCCGCTCGGCGAGCCATTGCGCCATGGCGAGGGCTTGGCGCTCGTGCTCATGCAGGCGGAGCGCCATCGTCCGCAGGCCCCGCAGGGCGAGGAAGACGTCCTCGGGCCCGGGACAGTTGGCGAAGGCGTCGTAGGTGGCGCGCAGGGGCTTGAACCAGCGCTCGTTCGCCGAGACGAGGCCGAGCAGGAGATCGGAGCCGCCGGACAGGTATTTCGTCCCGGCCTCGATGGCGAGGTCGGCGCCATGCGCGTGCGGCGGGTAGAAGAGGGGGGTCGCCCAGGTGTTGTCGATCAGCACCGCCGCCCCATGCCGATGCGCCACTGCGGCGATCGCCGGAACGTCCTGCATCTCGAAGGTCTGCGAGCCCGGCGTCTCGGTGAGGATGGCCTTCGTGGCGGGGCGCAAAAGCGCCTCGATGCCGGCGCCGATGGCCGGATCGTAATAGGTCGTCTCGACCCCGAAGCGCTTCAGCACCGTGTTGCAGAAGGTCCGCGAGGGTTGATAGACCGAGTCGGTTACGAGGAGGTGGTCTCCGGCCTTGAGGCAGGTCATCAGGGCGAGGGCGACGGCGGCGAGCCCGGAGGGCGCGAGCACCGTCCCGGCGGCGCCGGAGAGGGAGGTCCAGGCGGTCTCGAGGGCCTCCGTGGTCGGCGTGCCCTTGGTGCCGTAGGTGTAGCGTCCTCGCCGGTGCAGCAGGTCGTCCGTCGTTGGGTAAAGCACGGTCGAGCCGCGGTAGATCGGCGTGTTCACGAAGCCGTGCTGTTCCGTTGGGTCCCGCCCGGCATGGACGAGGCGGGTGCGCTCCTTGTAGGCGGACAGCTTGGAGGTCGGCTTGGACATGGCCACGGTCGGTCTGAGGGAGGAGGCGGGATGTGAAACGGCGCGCCGTTTCCCGTCAACCCTCCCCGGGAGGGGGACCGGCCGGCGAGGCGACTTGACCCGCCGCCCATCATCGCATGTGATGGAATTGATGCTGTTTCGGAATCCTCGGCCCGGGACGGCCTTCAAAGGATCCGGCCGAGCGGGGCGAAACCCGCCGGACGGACAAGACCAACAGTGGGAGAACACGATACTATGAAAAAGGCATTCGCCTCGCTCGCCTTCGGCCTCCTCGCGGCGAGCGTCGCCGCGACGGGCGCCTCGGCTCAACAGACACTCGCCAGCGTCAAGCAGAAGGGCGTCCTCGTCTGCGGCTCGAACACGGGCCTCGCCGGCTTCGGCCTCCCCGACGCCCAGGGCAACTGGACCGGCCTCGACGTTGATTTCTGCCGGGCCATTGCGGCGGCAATCTTCGACGATCCGACCAAGGTCCGCTTCATCCCGCTCTCCGCGAAGGACCGCTTCACGGCCCTGCAATCGGGCGAAGTCGACGTCCTCGCCCGCAACTCGACCGCGACGATGTCCCGCGACACGCAGCTCGGCCTCGATTTCCCGGCCATCAACTACTATGACGGCCAGGGCTTCATGGTGCGCAAGAAGCTCGGCGTCTCCTCCGCAAAGGAACTCAACGGCGCCTCCGTCTGCACACAGCAGGGCACGACCACCGAGCTCAACCTCGCGGACTACTTCCGTGCCAACAACATGAAGTACGAAGTCGTCGCCTTCGCGACCTCTGATGAGACCTTCAAGGCCTACGACGCCGGCCGCTGCGACGCCTTCACGACGGACGCCTCGGGCCTCTACTCGGAGCGGCTGCGCGCCTCGAACCCGGACGACCACATCGTCCTGCCGGAGATCATCTCCAAGGAGCCCCTCGGGCCGGCGGTCCGCCACGGCGACAGCCAGTGGGGCGACATCGTCCGCTGGGTTCACATGGCGATGCTGAACGCCGAGGAACTCGGCGTCACGAAGGCCAACGTCGACCAGCAGAAGTCCTCGACGAACCCGGACGTGCGCCGGCTCCTCGGCGTCGAGGGCAAGTACGGCGAGGCGATCGGCCTGCCGAACGACTGGGCCGTGCGCATCATCAAGCACGTCGGCAACTACGGCGAGAGCTTCGACAAGAATGTCGGCGAGGGCTCGAGGCTGAAGATCAAGCGCGGACAGAACGCGCAGTGGACAAAGGGCGGCCTGCAATACGGCATCCCGGTCCGCTAAGCCTGACGAGGGGCGCCCGGAACCATCCGGGCGCCCCTTCCGCATCGGGCAAGCCCCGCGAGATAAGACGCGGCGCCGGTGGGGAGCGGCCGAAGGCCGGTTTTGAAGAGGGTCGGGAGCGACGCGCTTCCGTCGGAGTCGGACGCCAGCGGGGATCGAACCAGTGCCTACAGCCGTCGCGACGCAAGAACCGCCCAAGGGCTCCTGGCTCTACGACCCGAAGGTCCGCGGCCTGTTCTATCAAATCGTTCTCGTCCTCGTCGTCACATCCCTGTTCTACTTCGCGGCGACGAACGCGATCGACAACCTGCGCCGGGCGAAAATCGCCTCCGGCTTCGGCTTCCTCGAGAACACCGCCGGCTTCGACATCAGCCAGACGCTGATCCCGTTCTCCGCCGCCGGCTCGACCTACGGCGACGCCTTCATCGTCGGGCTGTTGAATACCCTTATCGTCGCGGCGATCGGCATCGTGCTGGCGACGTTCCTCGGCTTCCTCGTTGGCATCGCGCGCCTGTCGACAAACTGGATGGTGGCGAAGACCGCCATGGTCTATGTCGAGGTGGTCCGGAACATCCCGCTGCTGCTGCAGCTCCTGTTCTGGTACAACGCCGTGCTGACGCCGCTGCCGCAGCCGCGCAATTCCCTGGAAATGGGTGCGGGCATCTTCATCAATTCGCGCGGCCTGTTCATGCCGAGGCCGCTCTTTGCTGGCGACGCCTGGGCGATCCTCGCCGCCTTCCTCATCGGCCTCGTCGGGAGCATCGTCTTCTACCGCTACGCCAAGGTGCAGCAGGCGGCGACCGGCAAGCAGTATCCGGTCGGCTTCGTCACCCTCGGCGCGGTTGTCGGGCTGCCGGTCCTGGTCTGGATCGTGCTGGCTCTCGCGGGGGCGAACCCGATCACTTTCGACGTGCCGGAGAAGGGCACCTTCAACCTGCGCGGCGGCATGCAGATCCTGCCCGAGTTCGTCGCCCTGCTCCTCGGCCTCGTGACCTACACCGCCGGCTTCATCGCCGAGGTCGTGCGGGCCGGCATCCTCGCCGTCTCGAAGGGCCAGACGGAGGCCGCCGGTTCCCTCGGGCTGCGGCCCGGCCAGACGCTGCGCCTCGTCGTCATCCCGCAGGCCATGCGCGTCATCATCCCGCCGCTGACGAGCCAGTATCTCAACCTGACGAAGAACTCCTCCCTCGCCGTCGCGATCGGCTACCCGGACCTCGTGCAGGTCTTCATGGGCACCGTCCTGAACCAGACGGGGCAGGCGATCGAGGTCGTGGTGATCACGATGGGCGTCTACGTCACCATCAGCCTGCTCACCTCGTTCGTCATGAACATCTACAATCGCCGCGTGGCGATCGTCGAACGCTAGGAGCGGACCATGAGCGCCGCCATCGACATGCCGCGTTTCGTCCAGGGCCAGAAGATGGAGGCCCTGCCGCCGCCGAGCCTGACGCGCGGGCCCATCGCCTGGATCCGCGAGAACCTGTTCTCGAGCATCCCGAACGCGATCCTCACCATCGCGGTCGCCTACATTCTCTACCTCCTCATCCCGCCGATCGTCCGCTTCATGTTCATCGACGCGGTCTGGACCGGGACGGACCGGGACGCCTGCCGGGCCGAGACGGCGGGGCATCCCGTCGGCGCGTGCTGGGCCTTCATCTTCGACAAGATCAACTACTTCATCTACGGCTCCTACCCGGTCACCGAGCGCTGGCGCGTGAACATCTTCTTCGCGCTGCTCGCCGTCGGCGTCGGCTGGCTGCTCTGGCTCAAGGCGCCGCGGCGCGACATCGGCGCGCTCTATTTCTTCGTCGCCTTTCCGATCCTCTCATTCCTGCTTCTCACGGGCGCGTCCTGGCTCGGCCTGTCGCCGGTGCCGACCTCGCTCTGGGGCGGCATCCTCGTGACGCTCCTCGTCGCGACGGTCGGCATCGTCTTCTCGCTGCCCTTCGGAATTCTGCTCGCCCTCGGGCGGCGCTCGAAGCTGCCGATCGTGCGCCTCGCCTCGGTGACGTTCATCGAGTTCGTGCGCGGGGTGCCGCTGATCACCGTGCTGATCATGGCGAACACGATGCTGCCGCTGTTCCTGCCCGGCGACATCACCGTCGACCGGCTGCTGCGGCCCCTCGTCGGCACCGCCTTCTTCGCCTCCGCCTACATGGCCGAGGTGGTGCGCGGCGGCCTGCAGGCGATGCCGAAGGGCCAGTATGAGGGCGCCATGTCGCTCGGCCTCAACTACGCGCAGATGATGATCCTGATCATCCTGCCGCAGGCCCTGCGCATCGTCATTCCCGGCATCGTCAACACCTTCATCGGGCTGTTCAAGGACACCTCCCTCGTCGCCATCGTCGGCATCTTCGACCTCATCAAGACGATCGAGGCCTCGCGCATCGATCCGAACTGGGCGGCGCCGACGGTGAGCTATACGGGCTATGCCTTCGCGGCCCTGTTCTACTTCGTCTTCTGCTTCGGCATGTCGCGCTACTCGCTCGGCGTCGAGCGTCGCCTCGCGGCCGGCCAGAGGCGCTGACGCGACGCATTCAACGCCTCACAGCAACGGGATTTCCATGGCACAGTCCGCAACCGCTCCCGCCGCCCGCGCCGCCGCCAACTCTCAGGCGGAGGCCGCCGTGCAGATGATCGGCGTCCACAAATGGTACGGCGAGTTTCACGTCCTGCGCGACATCAACCTCCACGTCCGGCGCGGCGAGCGCATCGTCATCTGCGGCCCGTCCGGCTCGGGCAAGTCGACGATGATCCGCTGCATCAACCGGCTTGAGGAGCATCAGAAGGGCCGCATCATCGTCGACGACATCGAGTTGACGAACGACCTCAAGCGCATCGATGAAATCCGCCGCGACGTCGGCATGGTCTTCCAGCACTTCAATCTGTTCCCGCACCTCACCATCCTCGAGAACTGCACGCTCGCCCCGATCTGGGTGAAGAAGATGCCGAAAAAGGAGGCGGAGGAGGTGGCGATGAAGTACCTCACCCGCGTGAAGATCCCGGAACAGGCGAACAAGTATCCGGGCCAGCTCTCCGGCGGCCAGCAGCAGCGCGTCGCCATCGCCCGCTCGCTCTGCATGAACCCGAAGATCATGCTCTTCGACGAGCCGACCTCGGCCCTCGATCCGGAAATGGTGAAGGAGGTGCTCGACACCATGGTCGGCCTCGCCGAAGAGGGCATGACGATGCTCTGCGTCACCCACGAGATGGGCTTCGCGCGCCAGGTCGCCGACCGGGTCATTTTCATGGATTACGGACAGATCGTCGAGATGAACACCCCAGACGAGTTCTTCAAGAACCCGCAGCACGAGCGCACGAGGCTCTTCCTCAGCCAGATCCTGCACTGACGGCGCTCCGCCCGCATTGCCTCTCCGCTTCGGGCTGGCGGATGCACGCATCCTGGCGAAAGGCGCGGCTTCGCCTCTCCCCGCAAGCCTAGCGGATTCTCGCCTCTCCCCGCTTGCGGGGAGAGGGCCGCCGAAGGCGGCAAGCCTGCGAAGCAGGCGAGGGTGAGGGGGCGTCGACGAGGAAGGCGCTGCGGCCCGGAAGGCGCCTCTTTCTGCACCGCCCCCTCACCCCCGCTTCGCTTCGCTCCGCTCGTTCGGCCGCAGGCCGAACCCTCTCCCCGCAAGCGGGGAGAGGCGAATCCGCGCCTGTCCAGGGGAATGTTGCCCTTCGGCGACACCGCGGAAAAACCCCTGTCATGAATATAACTTATACTTGTGCAAATGAGCACAGCAAATCTAAGTTGTAGTCGTTCATGACGGAGCGAGACCGTGCGGCTGGTCCACTCGTTGGCGACTTTGATTCCCTTGCTCTTCTTCGGCGGTTGCGGGCTTCGCGTTCCCAGCATGATGTTCACCGCCAACGACCGCACGGAGTTCGATGAAGTTCGTGACGAACGTCATGACCCACGTGCGCTGTCAGCTTCGCGAGGCGGTGATCGCAACCTACAAGGAGCTCAACCAGCCAGGCACGGACATCGGCTGGCTTCGCGACTGGTCTGCGCAAATCACGCTGACCATGAACGTCGATGAGAAGACCGATTTCAATCCGGGCGTCACGCTGACGAAGCTCTTCCCGGATTTGCGGACGCGAGTTCTCAAATGGCGACATTCTCGTCAACCCGCGATCCTTCGACCTAGGGCTCGGCGGTTCGCTCGCGTCGACCGCAACACGGGAGTTCGAGATCACCTGGTTCGTGGTCTTCAAGGAACTCTTCGGAGAGACCTACTGGTTGAGACAGGAGTGCAGGGACAAGGACAAGCCGTTCATCGAGGGCGATCTGCGCATCTACGACGCACTTTTCGCAGGTGCGTATTCGGGCAGCCTCCTGCGCAACGCCTCCGATCCGTTCGCAAAGGGCGGACGGCTGCAGGTGATCCAGCACACCGTCTCCTTCCACATCGAGGCCTCGGGCAGCGCAACGCCGACCTGGAAGTTCGTCGAGCTGTCCGCGAACACGGATGCGCCGTTCATCGAGGCCTCGCGAACTAAGAAGGACACGCTGCTGATCACGATGGGGCCGGCGGTGATCGAGTTCAATCGGACGGCCCCTCAAGGGGCCGGTCGAGGGTCCTTCCCGCGCCGTCGAAAACTCCCACTTCGCCAAGCAAATCGGCACTGCCATCTCGAATTCCGTCGCACCCTTCCGATAGGAGGCACGCCATGCCGGACACGGACGTCCCCGATACAGCGGCCGACGCGGAGGCGAAGGGCTGGACGCCCTATCCTCCCGGAGATGTCCCGAAGCTCAAGCTGTCGCCTCGCTTCGGCGCTCCCGGGGTCGACTGCAACGAACCGCAGAACGATGGTCGCCGTTGCGGAGCGATCTACACCGACGAGCAGGGCCGCAGGGTCGCCGCCTATTGCCGGGACGGCCTTTGCGACGACTTCCGCATCGAACCTCCGTAGCCCGGCATGCGGACCTCTGTCTCTCCGCTCCGGCGGGAGGGTTTCGGCCTGCGGCCGAAACGCGCGAACGAAGCAGTGCGTGGCGCGCTCCGCCAAAGCCGCCGCGCTCTCTTTCGTCTTCGACAGCCCGCCCATCGCCCCGCAAGCGGGGAGAGGCGAAAGGGAGCACGCTACTCCGCCGCCGCGGGCAGCGCGCTCTCGCCGAGCCAGGCGCAGAGCGCCGCGCGCGCTCGCTCGGTCAGCGCGCGCTTGCGGGCGATGGCCTTCGCCGGGCCGCGCAGGCGCTTGCCGTCGGGGGCTTTCGGGGACCGCTCGAGGGGCGGGAAGAGGCCGAAATTGACGTTCATCGGCTGGAACGAGCGCGGGCCCTCGTCGATGGTCTCGATGTGGCCGCCGGTGATGTGGTTGACGAGGGCGCCGAGGGCCGTCGTCGCCGGGAGCGGCGCGAGGGTCCGCCCGAGGCGCTCGGCGGCGGCGAGGCGGCCGGCATAGAGGCCGATTGCGGCGCTCTCGACGTAGCCCTCGCAGCCGGTGATCTGCCCGGCGAAGCGCAGGCGCGGCATCGCCTTGAGGCGCAGCGACAGGTCGAGGAGCTTCGGTGAATTCAGGTAGGTGTTGCGGTGCAGGCCGCCGAGGCGGGCGAACTCGGCCCCTTCGAGGCCCGGGATCGTGCGGAAGATGCGGCCCTGCTCGCCGTATTTCAGCTTGGTCTGGAAGCCGACCATGTTGAACAGGGTGCCGAGCGCATTGTCCTGGCGGAGCTGCACGACCGCGTAGGGCTTTTCGTCCGGACGGTGCGGGTTCGTGAGCCCGACGGGCTTCATCGGTCCGTGCCGGAGCGTCTCGCGGCCGCGCTCGGCCATCACCTCGATCGGCAGGCAGCCCTCGAAGTAGGGCGTGCCCTCGAATTCCTTGAAGCTCGTCTTGTCGCCGCCGAGGAGGGCGTCGACGAACCCCTCGTACTGCGCCCGGTCGAGGGGACAGTTGACATAATCGGCGCCGCTGCCGCCGGGCCCGGCCTTGTCGTAGCGCGACTGGAACCAGGCCTGGGCGAGGTCGATGCTCTCGCGGTGGATGATTGGCGCGATCGCATCGAAGAAGGCAAGCTCCGCCTCGCCGGTGAGGGCGCCGATCGCCGCAGCCAGAGCCGGGGAGGTGAGGGGGCCCGTCGCGACGATGACGCTGTCCCATTCCGCAGGGGGCAGTCCGGCGATTTCGCCGCGGGCGACCGTCACGAGGGGATGCGCCTCGAGGGCCAGGGTTATGGCGGCGGAGAAGCCGTTCCGGTCGACGGCAAGGGCGCCGCCGGCGGGCACCTGATGGGCGTCGCCGGCCCGCATGACGAGGGAGTCGAGGCGCCGCATCTCCTGGTGCAGCAGGCCGACCGCGTTGGTCTCGGCATCGTCGGAGCGGAAGGAGTTCGAGCAGACAAGCTCGGCCAGTCCGTCGGTCTTGTGGGCGTCGGTGCCGCGGCCGGGGCGCATCTCGTGCAGGATCGCGGGCACGCCGGCCTCGGCGATCTGCCACGCCGCCTCGGAGCCGGCGAGGCCGCCGCCGACGACGTGGATGGGGGAGGGCAGGGACATGCGCCCTGGATTAGGCGCGCCGGCGGGGCGGATCAAGCGGATTGCCAGGCCGCCGCCACCTGCGGCGAGCCACCTACGCAAACGCCCGCCGAATGGCGGGCGTGGCGATTGCTGCAATGCAGCAGAGATTACGCGGCCGCGTGCTCGCGGGCGATCGAGGGGATCTGGAAGCGCGTAATGCCGAGATCGTCGAGCTCGCGGTCGGAGAGCTGCGAGAGCTCCCGGACGGTCTCGCGATAACGCAGGAACTCGCGAACCTTAGCGAGGATTGTGGTGACGAACATGGAAGGCTCCTTTTCTTCTTGCCGGCCGGGATGGCCGGGGGTCAGTTCGTTCTTGTGCAATGCAGCATATAAGAAAGCGCGACCGCGGGGAGGAGCGGCTGGACAGTAGATCAGGTATGCCGTGAGAGCATGGAAATGTCATATTTTGTTAAGAGATGCCCATCCTGCGAATGGGCGAGGGCATAGGCGAAAAGGGGGACGAGGGCCGGCGGCCGGCGCCGCGAAGCCCGATGCCGCAAAGATCCGTGCCAGCCGGCTAGCCTATCGCGCTGGCCGGATCGGGCCCGGCCCCGGCCCCGGACTCTCGATTGCGACCTCGACGACGTCGCCGGGCAGGAGGGTCGTCGCCTCGGTGGCGGCGATCCGTTGCTCGCTGCCGCCGTCGTTGCGGAAGACCGTCACGCCAATCTTCCCGGTGCCGGCCAGTGCCGTGAGGGTGGGACCGGCGAGGAGCAGCTTCTCAGTCACGCCCTGAAGCTGGGACCGCAGGCCCGCAACCCGGACGGAGGCGCCCTGAAGTTCGTCCAGGACCTCGGTCCGATGCTGGTCGTCGACTCTCTGGAGGCGCCGCCCGAACTCGTCGCGCTGAAGCTCGATCTGTCCTGCCTGGGCGAAGGTCTGGAGCTGCCGCGTCGAGGACAGAAGAAGGGCGCGCCGCGAGTCCATCAGGCGCATGATGGTTCCCTGGCCCTTGTCGTAGAGACCCTGGAACCGCGCCACGTCGGCCGTGTCGAGCTGGACGCCCTCCTCTTCCTTCTTCTGCTGTTCGCTGAGGGTCGACAGCCGCTTCTGCGTCTGCCGGACGGCCGCGTTCAGATAGGTCTTCTCGTTCTTGCGGTCCGCGTCCCGCGTCTGGAGAAGGTCGAGCTCCCGGCGGACGACCTCCGCGGTGTCTTCGCCGGCAGCGGCGCCGCCCGCGATGCGGTTCGTGTCCATTTTCAGGTCGCCGGCGAGTTCCGCCTCGAGCCGGGAGACGCGCGCCTGTTCCCGCACGAGCTGCGCCCAGAGCGATTCGTATTCGCTCCTGACGGCGGTGAGGTCGACGGTGCCGCTGCCGATCCTCTGCCGGAGCGGATCGAGGCCGCCGGCGACGGCGATGGCCTGGCGGACGGTCATGGCCGGCCGATACGCCTGCTCGCCCGGACGGGCGATGTCGCCGCCGAGGTAGACGGGACGATAATCCGTAACGTTCAGGGTCACCTCGTCCGCATCGATGAGGACGTCGATCTCGCGGCCATCGATCAGGCGCTGCCGAAGCGACTTCTTCGGCAGCGTCTCCTGCAGTTCCGAGCGGACTTCGGAGAGCAGGCGTCCGGACACCTTCATCGTGCCGACGAGCGGAAACGCGATCTCCCCGTTGACGTCGACGGCGGCCTTCTGGCGGACGTTCGGAGCGCTCGGCACGGTCAGCTCCAGGACGTCGCCTGGCCCGAGCCTGTACTCGGCGAAGGCGGCGGAGGGCGCGAGGAGCGCCAAGAGCGCCAGGGCGAGGAGGCGCGACCGCATGCTCGCGGACGATCCAGGACGACGGTCGCAAGACTTCATTCGTGATCTCCACCAATCGGAACCGACACTCTGTCGCATTTTCGACGGGATAGAGGGACTTTGCGGCAACCGATGGCCAGCTTGGCGGCGGCGGCTGCATGGACGGCCTGTCTGCATTGCGCGCCCCGCGCATGCAAGCGGCGTGCAAGCCCCCGCCTTCGCTTCGCCGATGCCGGGACGGCGAAGGGCGGCCGGGCCGGCGCAAACGGCGCGAAGCGAAGCGTGTTCCGCCGCGGCGTTCTACTCCGCCGCGAGCCGACCCGCCTTCTTCCGCGGCGGGCGCCGCTCCAGCACGTGGCGCAGGAAGCGGCCGGTGTGGCTCGCTCCCGCCTTGACGATGTCCTCCGGCGTGCCCTGCGCGACGATGGTGCCGCCGCCGTCGCCGCCCTCCGGGCCCATGTCGATGATCCAGTCGGCGGTCTTGATGACTTCGAGGTTGTGCTCGATCACCACCACGGTGTTGCCCTGCTCGACGAGCTCGTGCAGCACCTCGAGAAGCTTGGCGACGTCGTGGAAGTGCAGGCCCGTCGTCGGCTCGTCGAGGATGTAGAGGGTGCGGCCGGTGGCGCGCTTCGAGAGTTCCTTCGAGAGCTTGACGCGCTGCGCCTCGCCGCCTGAGAGCGTCGTCGCCTGCTGGCCGACATGGATGTAGTCGAGCCCGACGCGGGCAAGCGTCTCCATCTTCTCGCGGATCGTCGGCACCGCCTTGAAGAGGTCCTTCGCCTCCTCGACGGTCATGTCCAGCACGTCGGCGATCGACTTGTCGCGGTACTTCACCTCCAGCGTCTCGCGGTCGTAGCGCTTGCCCTTGCAGACGTCGCAGGTGACGTAGACGTCGGGCAGGAAGTGCATCTCGATCTTGATGACGCCGTCGCCCTGGCAGGCCTCGCAGCGGCCGCCCTTGACGTTGAACGAGAAGCGCCCGGGCTGGTAGCCGCGCGCCTTCGCCTCGGGCAGGCCGGCGAACCATTCGCGGATCGGCGTGAAGGCGCCGATATAGGTCGCCGGGTTCGAGCGCGGCGTGCGGCCGATCGGCGACTGGTCGATGTCGATGACCTTGTCGAGATGCTCCAGCCCTTCGATGCGCTCGAACGGCGCCGGGTGCTCGAAGGCGCCGTTGAGCCGGCGCGCCACCGCCTTGTAGAGCGTGTCGACGACGAGCGTCGACTTGCCGCCGCCGGAGACGCCGGTGATGCAGGTGAAGGTGCCGAGCGGAATCTCCGCGTCGACGTTCTTCAGGTTGTTGCCGCGCGCGCCGACAAGCTTCAGCATGCGGCCCTTCTGCGGCTTCCGGCGCCGCTCCGGCACCTTCACCGCCATCTCGCCGGTGAGGTATTGGCCGGTGAGCGAATCCGGGTTCGCCATGACCTCGGCGGGCGTGCCTTCGGCGACGATGCGGCCGCCGTGGATGCCGGCACCGGGGCCGACGTCGACGACGTAGTCCGCCTGCCGGATCGCGTCCTCGTCGTGCTCGACGACGATCACCGTGTTGCCGAGGTCGCGCAGGCGCTTCAGGGTGCCGAGCAGCCGCTCGTTGTCGCGCTGGTGCAGGCCGATCGAGGGCTCGTCGAGCACATAGAGCACGCCGGTGAGGCCGGAGCCGATCTGCGAGGCGAGGCGGATGCGCTGGCTCTCGCCGCCGGAGAGCGAGCCCGAGGCGCGTGCGAGCGTGAGATAGTCGAGCCCGACATCGACGAGGAACGTGAGGCGGTCGCGGATTTCCTTCAGGATGCGGACAGCGATCTCGTTCTGCTTGTCGTTGAGCGTCTCCGGCAGTGCCTCGAACCAGGCGCGCGCATCGGCGACGGAGAGCGCGGCCGCCTCCGAGATGTCGCGTCCGGCGATCTTCACGGCGAGCGCCTCCGGCTTCAGCCGCTTGCCGCCGCAGGCGGCGCAGGGCGTCTCGGACATGTAGCGCGAGATCTCGTCGCGCGCCCAGTCGCTCTCGGTCTCCTTGTAGCGGCGCTCGAGATTGGTGATGACGCCCTCGAACGGCTTCTTCACCTCGTAGGCGCGCAGGCCGTCGTCGTAGGCGAAGCGGATCGGCTCCTCGGAGCCGTAGAGGATCACCTTGCGCACCTTGTCCGGCAGGTCAGCCCATTTCGTCGTCGTCGGCACCTTGTAGTGCCGGGCGATGGAATCGAGCGTCTGGCCGTAATAGGGCGAGGTCGATTTCGCCCAGGGCGCGATGGCGCCGCGCTTCAGGGTCGCGCGCTCGTCGGGCACGACGAGGGCGGCGTCGATGCGCATCTCGTGGCCGATGCCGCCGCAGGTCGGGCAGGCGCCGAACGGGTTGTTGAAGGAGAACAGCCGCGGCTCGATCTCGGGGATCGTGAAGCCGGAGACCGGGCAGGCGAATTTCGAGGAGAAGGTGATGCGCTTCGGCTTGCCCTTCTCCTCCGTCGCGTCGGCGAACTCGACGATGGCGATGCCGTCCGCGAGTTCGAGCGCGGTCTCGAGGGAATCCGACAGGCGCGGCGCGATGTCGGCGCGCACGACGATGCGGTCGACGACGACGTCGATGTCGTGCTTCAGCTTCTTGTCGAGGGCCGGCACCTCGTCGACGGCGTAAAAGGTCGCCGTCGACCTTGAGGCGCTGAAAGCCCTTCTTCTGGAACTCGGCGATCTCCTTGCGGTACTCGCCCTTGCGGCCGCGCACCACCGGCGCGAGCAGGTAGAGCCGCGTTTTCTCGGGCAGCGCGAGCACCCGGTCGACCATCTGCGACACGGTCTGGCTCTCGATCGGCAGGCCGGTCGCGGGCGAATAGGGGATGCCGACCCGCGCCCAGAGCAGGCGCATGTAGTCGTAGATCTCGGTGACGGTGCCGACGGTCGAGCGCGGGTTCTTGGAGGTCGTCTTCTGCTCGATCGAGATCGCCGGCGAGAGCCCGTCGATCTGGTCGACGTCGGGCTTCTGCATCATCTCCAGGAACTGGCGCGCATAGGCCGAGAGCGATTCGACGTAGCGGCGCTGGCCCTCGGCATAGATGGTGTCGAAGGCGAGCGACGACTTGCCCGAGCCGGACAGCCCGGTGAAGACGACGAGCCGGTCGCGCGGAATCGTGAGGTCGACGTTCTTCAGATTGTGCTCGCGCGCGCCGCGCACGGTGATGACGCGGTCGAACCGCTCCGCCGGCGATGCATCGGCCGCCTTGGCCCGCGAGGCCGCTGCGCCTCCGCGCGCCTGTCCCCGTGGCGCCGTCGGCCGCGCTTTGGCGCGATTGAAGAGGTCGTCGACTCTGGCCATGGTCTGCCCGGAACAATGTCTGGAGAGCCCGGTGAAAGCGCCGGGTTCCTCCTCATGTAAGGTGGCGCCGCGGGATTGGGAACGAGAAAGGCCGCAGAATCCGCCGCAGCCGTCAGCCTAGAACAAACGAGGTACGGCGGGCAAGCGCCGATCGGTCGCCACCTGACCTGTGGCCATGAATTTGAGCCTATACGGTATTTCATATCCGGTGTGAACATCCTCACACCGGCGACCTCCAGGCGGCTTCATCCTGAGCGCAATCCCCGGTCCGGGAGCCGCCGACGCGGCGCTATCGATGGGCCGACGTTGCAGGAGTCTGGTCAATGCCCACGTATCATGGGACCCATGCCGCCAACATTGCCGCCGGCTTCTACGACGTCATGCGCGGTCTGGACGGCGACGATGCCCTGAAATCCTTCTTCATCGGCGGCGAGGTGCGGCTCTACGGCGAATGGGGCGACGACAAGCTGGCGGCGGGCAATCAGGGCGTGCATGGCATCTTCGACGGCGGCGCCGGCGACGACCTGCTGGTTGGCGGAGCCTTGAACGACAAGCTCTACGGCGGGCATGACGACGACTTCCTCTATGGCGGCGGCGGTGCCGATCGCATCGAAGGCGGCTCCGGGCGCGACAGCTTGTTTGGCGGCTACGGCTCCGACAGGATGTACGGCGGCGAGCAATCCGACACGATTTACGGCGGCAACGGCGACGATCAGCTCGTCGGGGCGAGCGGGGACGATGTCCTCATCGGCAGCGACGGCAAGGACACCATCGGCACCGGCTCGGGGTCCGATACCGTCAAGCTCGACGCGCCCATCCTGTCCATCAAGCCGGACACCATTCTCGATTTCGACCCTGCGAACGATCGCATCGCCATCAATGGCTCTTCCATGCCGTCCCATGCAAAGGGTTGGCTCCTGCCGAGCGAGTTCAGGCTCGGCAAGAAGGCGCTCGATGCCAACGACCACGTCATCTACGACTTCGTCACGGGCAAGCTCTACTTCGACTACGACGGCAACGGCGGCGGCTATCAGATCCACATCGCGACGCTCTCGAACCACGCCCTTCTGACGGCGGCGGATTTCCAGATCGTGTGAGGGCGCGCTCGATTGATCTGTCGCGGCCGACACGGGATCCGCCTCTCCCCGCTTGCGGGGAGAGGGTTCGGCCTTCGGCCGAACGAGCGGAGCGAAGCGAGCGAGCGGGGGTGAGGGGGCGGTGCCGGAAGAGGCGCCTTTCCGCGCCGCAGCAACTCTTCCTGCACCGCCCCCTCACCCTCGCCTGCTGCGCAGGCTTGCCGCCTTCGGCGGCCCTCTCCCCGCAAGCGGGGAGAGGCGAGAAGCGGTCCTTTTCGACCGCTTCGAGCCGCGGCGGTGCAATCGTCGAGGCACCTCAGCCCCGCCCCAGCAGCACCCCCGTCGCGTCGTCGCTCGGCTTGAAGCGCGGGAACCGCATTCCGTCCGGATCCTCCTCGCGCTCGATGCGGCGCGCCTCGGCGACGAGGGCGGGAAGGCCGGCCGCGGCGGCGCGGTCGAGGAGGGCGTCGGCGTCGTAGCGGCGGTAGAGGTCGACGAGGGCGGAGAAGCCGTCGGAGGTCAGGAGCACCCGCGTGCCGGGCGGGCAGGGGGCGCCCTGGCGCAGCATCCGCCCGGCATCGTCCGGGGTAAGCCCGAAGAGGGGAGGGCCGCCGCCAGCCTTCTGCACGGCGCGGCGCTCGGCGAGCCAGGCGCGGAAGGCCGGCGCCTGCCCGATCGTCGCGACGGTGGCGCCGCTCGCGCGCATCAGTTCCGCGGCCATGCCGGCCTCGTAGGCGCGCCGCTCCGGGGCTTCGCCGAGGGTCAGGGTCTGCGCCTGCGGCGGGCGCACGAAGGCGGTGGTATCGCCGAGGGTCCAGGCGTCGAGACTCTCGCCCGCGGCGCGCACGATCGTGATGGCGCCGACCGGCCAGGTCGAGAAATCCGAACGCTCCGCCGGCGCGCCTTCGAGGAAGGCGTCACGCGCCTCGCGCATCACCTGCCCGACGAGGGCGGCGCCGTCGCGCGCCGCGGGCGCGAGCGCCTTCAGGCGGGCATTCGCGAAGCCCGCGAGCCAGGCGGCGTCGCTCTGCGGATGCCTGATCGGCGGCGTGCCGGGAAAGATCGAGGTGTCGATGACCCAGGCGAAGGCGCCCGCGGCGCCGAAGGCGTCCTCGTTCGGACGGTCCGCATAGCCGGCCTCGCTGACCGCGTCGAGGATCGCGAACATCTCTTCCCAGCCCCCTCGCCAAAACGCGGCCGGACCGGCATAACGCGGGGCTTCCATCCGGTCCAGCCGATGTTCTTCGACTATCTCTCCGCCGCCCTCGTCACGCTGCTCGTGACCCTCGATCCGCCGGCGCTGGCGCCGATCTTCGTCTCGCTCACCCTCGGCATGAGCGCGGCGGAGCGGCGGCGCGTCGCCTTCCGCGCCTCGCTGATCGCCTTCGGCATCCTCGCCTTCTTCGGCCTCGGCGGCGAGGTGCTGCTGCGGCTCCTCGGCGTCGGCATTCCCGCCTTCCGCATCTCGGGCGGACTTCTCCTGTTCTGGATCGCCTTCGAGATGGTGTTCGAGCGCCGGAACGATCGCAAGCAGCAGACCGCGAACACGGCGGTCATCGAGGACCGCATCCGCAACGTCGCCGCCTTCCCGCTCGCGATCCCCTTGATGGCCGGGCCCGGCGCGATCACCGCGGTGATCCTCCTCGCCGGGCGCGCCGGCGGCAGCCCGTTCTACCTCGCGGTGCTGGTGATCCTGATAGGGTTCGGCGTCGCCTGCTGCCTTGCCGTGTTCCTCGCGGCGGATCGCGTCTCACGGCTTCTCGGCGTCACCGGCAACGTCGTGCTGAGCCGCCTCCTCGGCGTCATCCTCGCCGGGCTCGCCGTGCAATTCATCATCAACGGCATCGTCTCGCTGATGCCGCCGCACGTGCCGTAGGGCTCCTCAGAGGGTCTCGAAAAGCCTCTGCATCAGCATCTGCCGCGGCGCGATCGAGGAGATCAGGCCGTATTCCTCGAGAGTATGGGCGCCGTCCCCGTCGATGCCGAGGCCGTCGAGGGTCGGCGTGCCGAGGGCGGCGGTGAAGTTGCCGTCCGAGCCGCCGCCGGTGCGCGGCACGTCCTGAAGATCGAAGCCGATCCCGGCGGCGAGGCCGCGCGCGTGCTCGAAGAGCAGCGACACGGCTTCGGTGCGCTCGTAGGGCGGCCGGTTCATGCCGCCTTCGATCGTCACGCGCACGTCGGGATCGTGCGCGCGAAGGCCGAGGATGCGCCGCTCGAATTCGACGCCGTCGGCCGCGCTCTCGACGCGCAGGTCGATGCCGAACCGGCAATGCTGCGGGATCGTGTTCATGGCCGAGCCGCCGGAGATCATGCCGACAGTCGTCGTGACGCCGCGGGCGTAGTCGGTCATGGCCTCGATCGCGAGCACCTGCCGCGCCGCCTCGCGGATCGCCGAGCGGCCGTCCTGATGGCGCGAGCCGGAATGCGCCGGCCGGCCCTCGACGCGGCACTCGAAGCGGCCGACGCCCTTGCGCGAGGTGACGACCTTGCCGCCGTCCCGCGCCGGCTCGGTGACGAGGGCGTAGGCGGCCTTGCGGCCGAGCGTTTCGATGATCGGCCGCGAGATGGGCGAGCCGATCTCCTCGTCGGGCGTAACGAGGAAGACGAGGGGTCGCGAAGCGGTGCCGGCGCGCGCCACCGCCTTGAAGGCTTCGAGCGCGAGGAAGGCGCCGCCCTTCATGTCGTAGACGCCCGGCCCGTAAAGGCGGTCGCCCTCGATGCGGATCGTCAGGTCGCGCTCGGCGGTGCCGATCGGATGCACCGTGTCGAGATGCGACATCGTGAGCGTCGCCGGCGCGTCGCTCATCGGGCCCGCGCGCAGGATGAGGACATCGCCGAGACCGTCGCTGCCGACGATGCGCTCGACCGCGACCGGCGCGTCCGCCATGTCGCCGGCAACGAGGTCCATCATCATATTCACGCCAGCGCGGCTGTGCGTGGGGCTCTCGGTGCGGATCCAGGTGAGAAGAGCGTCGAGCGTCGGATCGGAAACGGTCATGGCGACAGGCGGGCCTTCGTGATCGGGCGAGAGCGACAGGAGCACCGATTTATCGCCGCAAGCCTGTACGCGCGCTGAACCGGCCGAGGTCCGGCGGCCCTCTCCGCAAGCGGGGAGAGGCGATCCCACGCCTCATATCGGAGCGATTCACGAGCTCTCAGGACGAGGCGGCGCAGGTGCCGTCGACGTGCCCGGCCATCAGCGCGCGTCCCCGTCCGTCGTCCGGCGACGGAGCAGGCGTTCGCAAACATGCTCGATGCGACGCCCGAAAACGAGGGTGACAAGCGCGAGGGCGGCGCCGGCGATCAGGACGACCCAGGCGCCGAGCCCGGCGGCGATGCCGAGCGCGGCGGAAATCCAGACGCTCGCGGCGGTGGTCAGTCCATGCACGGTGCGGCCGCCGCGATCGTGCAGGATGACGCCGGCGCCGATGAAACCGATGCCGGTGAGAATGCCCTGAATGACGCGGCTCACCGCGTCGGGCGCAAGATGCACGCCGTCGGGACCCGTCCCCGCGAGGACCACCAAGGCGGCGCCGAGCGCGACGAGCCCGAGCGTGCGCATGCCGACGGGCTTGCCGCTGAGATCGCGGTTGAGCCCCACCGCCATGCCGGTGGCGAGCGCCGCGAGAAGGCGCACCAGCGTCGCGACGCTCTCCTGATCGAACGCCGTCATGGCGCGCGGCCGACCTCCCTAGCGCGATCCCGCTTTCTTCTTCGCCGCCTTCTTCGCGGCGGCCTTCTTCGCCGGCGCCTTCTTGGCGGCTTTCGCCGCGCTTTTCGCCGGCGCCTTCGCGGCCGCCTTGGCGCCGCCCTTTGCCGGAGCCGGCTTCTTCGCCCCTCCCTTGCGCCCGCGCGAAAAGCTCGTCGTGCCGGCCAATTCGCGGCGGCGCGCGATCAGCGCCAGGGCTTCGTCAAGGGTGACCGCTTCGGGCGGCGTCGTGCGCGGAAGCGTGGCATTGGTGGCCCCGTCCGTCACATAGGGCCCGAAGCGCCCGGCCTTGACGACGATTGTCGCGCCGCTCGCCGGATCGGCGCCGAGGGGCCGGCCCGGATCGGCCGCGCCGCGCCTGAATCCGCCGCCCAATTCCTTCGCGACGATGAGGTCGATCGCGCGATTGCCGCCGATCGCCAGCACGTCGTCGTCGCGGCCGAGATTGGCGTAGGTTCGGCCGTGCTGCACATAGGGTCCGTAGCGGCCGATGCCGGCGAGGATCGGCTCGCCCGACGTCGGATGCTTCGCGATCTCGCGCGGCAGGGCGAGCAGTTTCAGCGCCGTCGCAAGGTCGATGGAAGCGGGCGCGAGCCCCGGCGGCAGCGAGGAGCGCTTCGGCTTCTCGGCCTCGGCGTCCGTTTCGCCGAGCTGCACGAACGGGCCGAAGCGGCCGTCGCGGAGCGTCACGGTGAGCCCCGTCTCCGGATCCTCGCCGAGCACCCGCGGGCCCGGCGTGCCGCCGTCCTCCGAGACGCCGTCGCCGTCGCCGTTCGCCGCTCCCGCCGCGAGCTGGCGGGTGTATTTGCATTCGGGATAGTTCGAGCAGCCGATGAAGGCGCCGAACTTGCCGAGCTTCAGCGAGAGCTGGCCGTTGCCGCAGCTCGGGCAGGCGCGCGGGTTCGAGCCGTCGCCCTTGTCGGGGAAGATGTGAGGTCCCAGAAGCTCGTTCAGCGCGTCGAGCACCTCGGTCGTGCGCAGGTCCTTCGTCTCGCCGATGGCGGCCGAGAAGTCGCGCCAGAACTCGCGCAGGACCTGCTTCCAGTCGATCTCGTGATTCGAGACGCGGTCGAGCTGCTCTTCGAGCGCGGCCGTGAAGTCGTACTCGACATAGCGCAGGAAGAAGGCCTCGAGGAAGGCGATGACGATGCGGCCCTTGTCCTCCGGGACGAGGCGCTTCTTGTCGATCTTGACGTAGTCGCGGTCGCGCAGGGTCTGCAGGATCGCCGCATAGGTCGAGGGCCGGCCGATGCCGAGCTCCTCGAGGCGCTTGACGAGGCTCGCTTCCGAATAGCGCGGCGGCGGCTCGGTGAAGTGCTGCGTCGCGAGGATGCGCCGGCGCTCCAAGGGATCGCCCTTGGCCATCGGCGGCAGGCGGCCCTCGTCCTCGTCGCCCTCGTCGTCCTTGCCCTCCTGGTAAAGCGTCAGGAAGCCGTCGAACTTCACGACCTGGCCGGTGGCGCGCAGGTCGAGCCGGCGCGGCCCGACCTGCGCCGCGATGTCGGCGACGGTGCGTTCGAGTTCGGCCGATTCCATCTGGCTCGCGATCGTGCGGATCCAGATCAGCTCGTAAAGCCGCGCCTGCTCCGGATCGAGATATTTGCGGACCTGTGAGGGCAGACGGCCGAGATCCGTCGGGCGGATCGCTTCGTGCGCCTCCTGGGCGTTCTTCGCCTTCGTCGTATAGCGCCGCGGCGCCGCCGGGACGTAGCGCTCGCCGTATTCCTTCGCGATGACGCGGCGCGCGGACTGCACCGCCTCTGGCGCCATGTCGGCCCCGTCCGTGCGCATGTAGGTGATGAGGCCGACGGTCTCGCCGCCGATGTCGGCGCCTTCGTAGAGGCGCTGGGCGAGGCGCATCGTCTGCGCCGGCGCGAGGCCGAGCTTGCGCGAGGCCTCCTGCTGCAGGGTCGAGGTCATGAAGGGCGGCGCCGGGTGGCGCTTCGCCGGCTTCGATTCGACGTTCGCGACGTGGAAGGTGGCAAGCTCGAGGTCGCGCTTGAACGCTTCCGCCTCTTCGCCGCGGCCGATGTCGAGGCGCGAAATCTTCTTGCCGTCCGCGCCGACGAGGCGCGCGTCGAAGACGCCGCCGGCTTTTGTTGCGAGAGTTGCGACGAGGGACCAGTATTCCTGCGCCTTGAAGGTCTCGATCTCGAGCTCGCGATCGCAGACGAGGCGCAGCGCAACGGATTGCACGCGCCCGGCGGAACGCGCTCCCGGCAGCTTCCGCCAGAGCACCGGCGAGAGCGTGAAGCCGACGAGATAGTCGAGGGCGCGGCGGGCGAGGTAGGCGTCGACGAGGGCCTGATCGATCGCCCGCGGCTCGCGCATCGCGCTCTGCACCGCGTCCTTGGTGATGGCGTTGAAGGTGACGCGCTCGACCGGCACGCCCTTCAGCGCGCGCTTCTCGTTCAGGGCTTCGAGGACGTGCCAGGAAATCGCCTCGCCCTCGCGGTCCGGGTCGGTGGCGAGGATCAGCTTCTCGGCACCCTTGACCGCCCGCGCGATCTCCGAGACCCGCTTCGCGCTGCGGCTCTCGACCTCCCAGATCATCTTGAAATCAGCCTCCGGATCGACCGAGCCGTCCTTCGCCGGCAGGTCGCGGATATGGCCGAAGGAGGCCAGAACTTCGTAGCCTCGGCCGAGATACTTGTTGATCGTCTTGGCCTTCGCAGGCGACTCGACGACGACGACCTTCATGGGATGCGAGCCTTTGAAACCTTGAACGGAGGGCGCGGGAGCCGGGCTTACTTGGTAGCAAAAGGCCGCGATGTCAATTTCGCGGGCCGGGAGGAGCCGCCGCGCCTTCGCCTCTCCCCGCTTGCGGGGAGAGGGTTCGGCCTTCGGCCGAACGAGCGGAGCGAAGCGAAGCGGGGGTGAGGGGGCGGTCCCGGAAGAGGCGCCCTTCGGCGCCGCAGCGCTCTCTCCGTCACCGCCCCCTCACCCTCGCCTGCTGCGCAGGCTTGCCGCCTTCGCAAGCCGGGTGTTCCCGGCTTGCGCACCAAAGAACGGACCTCGGGTAGACCCGAGGTCCGGCGGCCCTCTCCCCGCAAGCGGGGAGAGGCGAGGACGCCCCCCTTGATTTTCCCCCGCAAAGCCGTAGGGCTCTTCGCCCATGGCGAGCGCTTCCTATCCCCATCGGCACCTGCTCGGGATCGAGGGGCTGTCGCCGTTGGATATCCTGTCGCTCCTCGACCGGGCGGACGAGCAGGTCGAGGTCAGCCGCCAGATCGAGAAGAAGAAATCGACCCTCAGGGGCCGCACGCTGATCAACCTCTTCTTCGAACCCTCGACGCGGACGCAATCCTCCTTCGAGATCGCCGGCAAGCGGCTCGGCGCGGACGTCATGAACATGTCGGTCGCGTCGTCCTCGGTGAAGAAGGGCGAGACCCTGATCGACACTGCCGCCACCCTCAACGCCATGCGGCCGGACATCATCGTCGTGCGCCACCACGCCGCCGGCGCCGTCCATCTTCTCGCCCAGAAGGTCGATTGCTCCGTCGTCAATGCCGGCGACGGCCCGCACGAACATCCGACGCAGGCGCTGCTCGACGCACTCACGATCCGCCGCAACAAGGGCCGTATCGAAGGCCTTGTCGTCGCGATCTGCGGCGACATCCTGCATTCGAGGGTTGCGCGCTCGAACCTGATCCTGCTCTCGGCTTTGGGCGCGCGCGTGCGCCTCGTCGCGCCCTCGACGCTGATGCCGCCGGGCGTCGAGGCCTTCAAGGTCGAGACCTTCACCGATATGGCGAAGGGCCTTGCCGGCGCCGACATCGTCATGATGCTGCGCCTGCAGCGCGAGCGCATGAACGGCTCCTTCGTGCCGAGCGTGAAGGAGTATTTCCGCTTCTTCGGTCTCGACCAGGACAAGCTCTCGCATGCGAGGCCCGACGCGCTCGTGATGCATCCCGGCCCGATGAACCGCGGCGTCGAGATCTCCTCCGAGGTCGCCGACGGGGCCCAGTCGCTCATCCGCGAGCAGGTTGAGATGGGCGTCGCCGTGCGCATGGCCGTGCTGGAAGCGCTCGCGAGCCATCTGCCGAACGGATGAGGCGGACGATGGCGATCGCAAGAAGAAATTTCGGGGGGAGGAGACGGTTGACATGAGGCGGCCGCTGCACATTCTCGTCGCGGGCCCGTATCGCTCGGGCACCGGCGACGATCCTGCAAAGATCGAGGCGAACGTCGACGCAATGATGGATGTTGCCCTGAAGCTTTTTCGCGCGGGGCATCTGCCCGTGCTGGGCGAATGGTATGCGCTGCCGCTCATCGCCTACGCCGGTTCGCGGCGCATCGGCGACGCCGTCTTCGACGAGATTTTTCATCCGGTCGCCCGACGGCTCGTCGGGGCCTGCGACGGCGTGCTGCGGATCGGCGCCGCCTCGGCGGGGGCGGACGACATGGTCGCGACCGCGCTGGCGCACGGCAAGGCGGTTTACCGCTCCCTCGACGAGGTCCCTGCGGCGGCATGAGTGAGCCTCGTCCGATTCTGTTCACGAATGCGCGCCTCGTCGATCCGGCGCGCGAGCGCGAGGAGCGCGGCGAACTCCTCGTCCGCGACGGGCGCATCGCCGATCTCGGGCGCATCGGCGCAGCCGCTGAGGCGGAGATCGTCGATTGCGGCGGCGCCGTGCTCGCACCGGGGCTCGTCGACATGCGCGCCTTCATCGGCGAGCCCGGCGCCGAGCATCGCGAAACCTTGCGCAGCGCGGGCGAGGCGGCGGCGGCGGGCGGCGTCACGACGATCGTCTCGATGCCGAACACCGATCCGGTCATCGACGATCCCGCCATCGTCGATTTCGTGCTGCGCCGGGCCCGCGACACGGCGATCGTGCATGTCCGCCCCGCCGCGGCGCTGACGAAGGGTCTCCAAGGCCGCGAGATGACCGAGATCGGCCTCTTGCAGGAGGCCGGCGCGGTCGCCTTCACGGATGGCGCGATCTCGATCGCCAACGCGCAGGTGATGCGCCGCGCGCTCACCTATGCGCGCGATGTCGGCGCGCTCGTCGCGCACCACGTCGCCGATCCCGATCTCGTCGGCGAAGGCGTGATGAACGAGGGCGAGTTCTCCTCGCGGCTCGGACTCGCGGGCATCCCGCGGGAGGCCGAGACCGTGATGCTCGAGCGCGACCTGCGCCTCGTGCGCCTGACGGGCGGGCGCTATCACGCGGCGACGGTCTCCTGCGGCGATTCCGTGGCCATCCTGCGCGAGGCGAAGGCGCGGGGCGTTGCCGTCACCGCCGGCGTCTCGATCAACAACCTCGCCTTGAACGAGAACGACATCGGCGATTACCGCACCTTCTTCAAGCTCTCGCCGCCGCTCCGCCACGAGGACGACCGGCAGGCGGTCATCGCCGGCCTCGACGAAGGCGTCATCGACGTGATCGTTTCCGACCACAATCCGCAGGACGTCGAGACGAAGCGGCTGCCGTTCGCGGAAGCCGCGGACGGCGCGGTCGGGCTCGAGACCCTGCTCTCCGCCGCCCTTCGCCTCCTCCATGGCGGGCAGATCGCCCTGCCGCGCCTCTTGCGCGCGATGTCGACGCGTCCTGCGGAAATCCTCGGCCTTCCCTGCGGCCGACTCGCCAAGGGCGCGCCCGCGGACCTCGTCCTGTTCGATCCGGACGAGCCCTATGTCCTCGACAAGCGCGACCTGCGCTCGCGCTCGAAGAACACGCCCTTCGACGAGGCGCGGCTCGAGGGCCGGGTGCTCCTCACCCTCGTCGACGGCCGGATTGTTTTCGCCCGCCGCTGACCCGAAAAAATCGCAGGATTGCGAGAGACCATTTTCGCGCAACGTGAAAACGTTCTATGGAGGACGCGATGCCGGTATCCATGAATTGGTCGCTCGACGCTCCCTATTTCCTCGCCGCCCTGGCGATCGGTTATCTGTTGGGCTCGATCCCGTTCGGCCTCCTCCTGACGCGCTTTGCGGGCCTCGGCGACATCCGCAAGGTCGGCTCGGGCAACATCGGCGCCACCAACGTCCTGCGCACGGGCCACAAGGGCCTCGCCGCCGCGACGCTTTTGGGCGATGGGCTGAAGGGCACCGCGGCGGTGCTCCTCGGCTCGCTCTGGGGACCGAACACGGCGCTCCTCGCGGCGCTCGGCGCCTTTCTCGGCCACTCCTTCCCGATCTGGCTTGGCTTCAAGGGCGGCAAGGGCGTCGCGACGTTTCTAGGCTGTCTGATCGGCCTCAAGCCGATCGTCGCCCTCGCCTTCGCCATCGTCTGGCTCGCGGTCGCCTTCGTCAGCCGCTACTCGTCGCTCTCATCCCTCGTCGCCAGCGCGGCGACGCCGGCGATCCTGTGGTCGATCGGCGAGCGCCAGATGGCGGAGATGACGGTCGTGCTGACGCTCCTGCTCTGGGGGAAGCACAGCGAAAACATCCGCCGGCTCCTCGCCGGAACGGAAGGAAAGATCGGAAAAGGCGGATGATCCTCACCGACGCGCAGCGCCTCGACTGGCTCCGGCTGATCCGGTCCGAAAATGTCGGGCCGCGCACCTTCCGCGCCCTGATCAACCGCTACGGCGGCGCCGCTGCGGCGCTCGAGGCGCTGCCGGACCTCGCCCGGCGGGGAGGGCGGCTGATCGTCAAGATCCCGACCCTCGCCGAGGCGGAGGCGGAGATGCGGGCGGCGGCGCGGCTCGGCGTCCGCTTCATCGCCATGGGCGAAGCCGATTATCCGAAGACCCTGCAGGCGATCGACACGGCGCCGCCCCTCGTCGGCCTGCGCGGGCCGGCCTCCATCCTCGCGCAGCCGGCGGTCGCCATCGTCGGCTCGCGCAACGCCTCCGCTTCCGGCCTGACTTTCACCGAGCGCCTCTCGCGGCAGCTCGGCGAGGCGGGCTACGTCGTCGTCTCGGGCCTTGCCCGCGGCATCGACACCCGCGCCCACCGGGCGGCGCTCGGGGCGGGGACGGTCGCGGTGCTCGCCGGCGGCCACGACCGGGTCTATCCGGCCGAGAACGAGCCGCTCCTCGAGAAGCTCCTCGAAGCCGGCGGCGCCGTCGTGTCCGAGATGCCGATGGGCTGGGAGCCCCGCGGCCGGGACTTTCCGCGCCGCAACCGGCTCGTCTCGGGGCTTTCCTACGGGGTCGTGGTGGTCGAGGCGGCGCGGCGCTCCGGGTCGCTGATCACGGCCCGGTTCGCCCTCGACCAGGGCCGCCAGGTCTTCGGGGTCCCCGGCTCGCCCCTCGATCCGCGGGCCGAGGGCGCGAACGACCTTTTGAAGGCTGGCGCGATCCTGTGCACCTGCGTCGACGACATCATCGCCGTCCTCGATCCCGTCATCGCCAAGGGGCCGCCCGAAGGCAGCCTGATGGAGCATTCCGGCGACGAGACCGAGCCGCTCTGGGACGAACTCGACCTGCCCGAGGTCACTGCCGCCCCGGTCCACGCCCGGCGCGCCTTCGAGGAGGAAAGCCGCGGCCCGATCGAGGCCGATCCCATCGTGGCGCTGCTCGGCCCGTCGCCGGTGGCGATCGACGACCTCGTCCGTCAGTCCGGCCGCCCGACCCGCGAGGTACAGACGGCGCTCCTCGAACTCGAAATCGCCGGCCGTCTCGAACGCCACGGCGGCAACGCCGTCTCGCTTCTGCCGGCGCGCCTTCCGGACCCGGGGGGCGACTGAAGCACGATCGGTTCAGCTCGAATCGGTGCGCACCCACCGGCCGCTTCGCGGCCCGGAACGACCGCTCCATGTGAGGGGTGGACGTGGAATGATGGCGCCGAACGCGCAGAGCGGCTTGCGAAAAGGGCCGGGTTAGGATTGCTTCAGACCCGCTCCAACCTTCGCGAGTTCGAGATGACGCGCAAGAAACCCGAAGACCTGCGCAGCGCGCGCTGGTTCCTGCCCGACGATTTCCGCTCCTTCGGCCATCGCTCGCGGATGAACCAGATGGGCTATGCGGCAGAGGACTACGTCGGCAAGCCGGTGATCGCGATCGTCAACACCTGGTCCGACCTGAACCAGTGCCACGCCCATTTCAAGGAGCGCGTCGAGGACGTGAAGCGCGGCGTCTTGCAGGCCGGCGGCTTCCCGGTCGAGCTGCCGGCGATCTCGCTCTCCGAGAGCAAGGTCAAGCCGACGACGATGCTCTACCGCAATTTCCTGGCGATGGAGACGGAGGAGCTGATCCGCTCGCATCCCGTCGACGGCGTCGTGCTGATGGGCGGCTGCGACAAGACCACGCCGGGCCTTCTCCTCGGCGCGACGAGCGCCGGCGTGCCGGCGATCTTCGTGCCGGCCGGACCGATGCTGCGCGGAAATTGGCACGGCAAGGTGCTGGGTTCCGGCTCCGACGCCTTCAAGTACTGGGACGAGCGCCGGGCCGGCAACATCTCCGACAAGGACTGGTCGGAGATGGAGGTCGGCATCGCCCGCTCCTACGGCGTCTGCATGACCATGGGCACGGCCTCGACGATGACCGCCCTCGCCGAGGCGATCGGCATGACGCTGCCCGGCGCCTCGTCGATTCCCGCCGCCGATTCGAACCATATCCGCATGTGCGCGGCCGCCGGCCGGCGCATCGTCGAGATGGTCTTCGACGATCTCGTGCCGGCGAAGATCCAGACCGAGGGTGCTTTCCGCAATGCCATCGTCGTCGCCATGGCGATGGGCTGCTCGACGAACGCCGTCATCCATCTCCTCGCCATGGCGCGCCGCGCCGGCCATGCCATCGGCCTCGACGATTTCGACGCCGCGAGCCGAACGGTGCCGGTGATCGCCAATATCCGCCCGAGCGGCGACAGATACCTGATGGAGGATTTTTACTACGCCGGCGGCCTGCCGGCGCTGATGAGCCGGCTGAGGGATATTCTGGACCTCGCGCAGATCAACGTCTCCGGAAAGACCTGGGCGAGGTGTCTCGAAGGAGCGGAGATCTACAACGACGACGTCATCCGTCCCCTCGACAAGCCTATCTACGCCGAAGGCGCGCTCGCGGTGCTGCGCGGCAACCTCGCCCCGAACGGCTGCGTCATGAAGCCCTCCGCCGCCGCGCCGCATCTTTTGAAGCATTCCGGCCCGGCCCTCGTCTTCGACGATTACCCGGCGCTGAAGGCGCAGATCGACCGGGACGATCTCGACGTTACGCCGGACCACGTCCTCGTCCTGCGCAATGCCGGCCCGCTCGGCGGCCCCGGCATGCCGGAATGGGGCATGCTGCCGATCCCGAAGAAGCTCGTGAAGCAGGGCGTGCGCGATATGGTTCGCATCTCCGACGCGCGCATGAGCGGCACGAGCTACGGCGCCTGCATCCTGCACGTCTCGCCGGAATCCTATATCGGCGGCCCGCTGGCGCTGGTCCGCACCGGCGACACGATCACCGTCGACGTGCCGGCGCGCAGCATCCTGCTCGACGTGCCGGAGGCCGAGCTCGCGCGCCGCCGCGCCGCGCTGCCGCAGGCGGCGCCGCGCTACGAACGCGGCTACGGCTGGATGTTCTCGCAGCATATCGGCCAGGCCGACCAGGGCTGCGATTTCGACTTCCTGCGGACGGATTTCGGCGCGCCCGTGCGCGAGCCGGCAATTTTCTGAGCCCTGTTCCCGGAGCCTGCCGATGACGCGCCTGAAGCCGGAGACCCGCGACAGGCTGAAGACCGTCGCGACGCCGACGATCATGACTGCGCTCTTCAAGCGCGGCCTGCGCAACCAATGGATTCAGGACGTGCACCGGATCAATCCGCAGGCCGGGCCGATGGTCGGCGAGGCCTTCACGCTCCGCTACATGCCGGCGCGCGAGGATCTGAACCAGCTCTCGGTCTTCCGCGACCGGGCCCATCCGCAGCGCAAGGCGGTCGAGGATTGTCCGCCGGGCGCCGTCCTCGTCATGGACAGCCGCAAGAATCCGCGCGCCGCCTCGGCCGGCTCGATCCTCGTCTCGCGGCTGATGGTGCGCGGCGTCGCCGGCGTCGTCACCGACGGCGGCTTCCGCGACACGCCGGAGATCGCGACGCTCGCGATCCCGGCCTACCACAACCGTCCCTCGGCCCCGACCAATCTCACCCTGCATCAGGCGATCGACATCAACGTGCCGATCGGCTGCGGCGACGCTCCGGTCTTTCCGGGCGACGTCGTCGTCGGCGACGCGGAAGGCGTCCTCGTGATCCCGGCGCATCTCGCCGACGAGATCGCCGAGGAGACGGTGGAGATGACGGCGTTCGAGGATTTCGTGACGGAGGAGGTCCTGAAAGGCCGCTCGATCCTCGGCCTCTACCCGCCGACCGACGAGCAGTCGACGATCGACTTCGCCGCCTGGCGCAAGGCGAAGGGGCGCTGAGGCGCTACTTCGCCATGATCTCGACGTCGCGGTTGTTGCCGCTCTCGACCTTGAATTCGCGGGTGTAGACCTGCCCCTCGTGGCGGGCGATGAGCACGTAATCGCCTTCGGCCAGAGTGACGGACGGGAAGGCGCCGATCGCCTCGCGGATGACGTCGCCGCCGGGCGTCAGGACGCTGAAGGCGGTGCCGGCGAAGGCCTCGCCGCCGGCGCTCGCGACGAGCTTCAAGGTCACTGTCGCGGCGCGGTGATTGATGGTCGCCTCGGTGACCTTGCCGGCCTCGACCTTGAGGTCGCTGCGCATGATCGCGTTCGAATCGCCGTAGGTCGAGACGACGTGGTAGGTGCCCTCGGGCAGGCGGATGAGGTCGCCCGCCTTGGCGTCGCCGACGACGAGGCGGCCTTCGGAATTCGTCCCGATCGGCACGTAGACGGAAAAGGACAGCCGGTTGACCGGGATCGCCACATCACCGACCGCGCCGGCGAGCCGCAGGGCGCCCGCGGTCACGGTCAGGCTCTCGGCGACGCTGCCCGTCTGGACGCTGATCCGCTTCGAGGCGCCGGCGTAGCCGTAGGCGGCGTGCAGGATGTAGTTGCCCGGCGGCAGGGTGAAGGTCGGAATCGCCTGCGCCGACCGCCCGACGAGAACGGGCTTCGCCGCATCGCCCCGGTCCTCGTAGACCCGCCAGATCAGGCCCGAGCGGATGGGGCGCCCGTCACCGGCGAAGGTGGCGCTGGCGGAGACCAGGATCTGGCCGGGCGGGGGCGCCGGCAGCGCCACCGGCGGCGGCGCGGGCGCGGCCGGCGGCGTCGCGGCGGGAGGCGCGGCGTTTGGGGCGGCCGCGCCGCCGGGACGCAGGGTCGGCAGCGTCGGAATGGCGAGATCCGGCAGCGGAATGGACTGGGCGAAGGCCGGGGCCGCGGCGAGAACGAGGGCGGCAGCGGCAGCGGCCCTACGGGAACATGATCGTTTCACGTCGAATCTAGCCTCACGAGCCTCTTCTCCGAACGCCGATGGCGCCCGCGCCGGAGCCCATGTTTGCCGCGGATCAAGGATGGAGTGAGGCCGGAGTCAACCTCTTTCGGCCCGCCGCTTAGCGGATCGTCGAGACCGGGCCTTCGGCGTCGCCGGTTCTCATGAAATTCGCCGCGGCCGCGACCAGGTTGTCGAGGGAGAGGGGACGGAAGCGGAAGGCGACCCGATGCCTGCCCGCGGGAACCTCGACTCCCCGGAAGAGCAGGTTCGCCCGCAGGATTGGGACGCGCGCCTCGTCGACGAAGGCCTCCCAGCCCGGATAGGAGAGGTCGTGCAGGACGAGGACGCCCGGCCGGTCGGTCTCGACCTCGATTTCAACGGCGTTGCGCTCGTAGGCGGAGATGCGCGCCTTCGATGCCCCCGGGCCGCCGGCCGCATCGTAGTGTCCGCTCAGGCGCGCAACGCTGTTCTCATCGAGCAAGGCTTCTTCAGCGCGGTCGAATTCCGGCAACTCGTCCTGGTCGAGAACCGCCTCCGAATCGACCGGCAGAATGCGGTGCGCGACGTAAGCGCGCGGGCTCGAATCGTTGAGGCGATAGATCCACATCTGCCCGGAGCCGTAGAGCAGCGTCGTGTCCGTCAGGTGCGGGAAGTGGCGGGGCAGCTTCTCGAGCGGCCGGTCGAGGACGAGGTATTCGAGGCCGAGGAGGTTCGCGAGCCGGCACTTGTAGCCGCGGAAGGTTGCCGGGAACTGGCGCAGGTTCGGGTCGACCGCGTTCTCGCCGGGACCGACGGCGCGGTCGTAATCGGCAAGGCGCAGCGGGTTGTAGCCGAGGGTGTCCTCGAAGCCGAGGACCATCGAGGCGTTCTGCCAGGCGCCCTTGAGGCCCAATATCTCGATCCGCGGCCGCTCGCCCTTGGCGTGGCGCTCCGCGAGCTCCTCCTTGAGGACCTGCAGGCCCTGGAGCTGTTCCGGGGGCAGCTTCTGAAAGACGGCGTAGCGCTCGGCGGGCTCGGCGTTGAGGGAGCTCGCCGCGTTCCGCCACAGCAGCTCGCCTCCCGTTGCGGCGACCAGGACGAGGGCGAGGACGCCCCGCCGCCGCGCCGGCAGGCGCAACATCGCGGCGGCTGCGGCGAGCGCGAAGGCGCTGCCGATGGCGACCTCGGTCAGGGACGGCAGGAGATGGTCCGAACGAAAGGCGAAGACGAGGGCGCTCGCCGTCGCCGCCGAGGACGAGGGCGATGGCGCTGGACGGCAGCACGAACCGGAACGGCCCCGGCCGCGCGAGGCGCGGCAGCCCGTCCCGGATGAAGCGGTGCACGAGGTAGCCGGCGGCGAAGGACAGAGCGACGTTGACGAGGAAGGTCGCGTCCGCCGGCCGGCGGTAGAGGTTCACGCCGGGCACATGGTCGAAAACGAACTCGAAGCCGGGCGTGTAGCGTCCGAGCGCGTAGAGGAAGGCCACGGCGCCGAAGGCGAGGAAGAAGCGGAACTCGCGGGCGAAGAGACGGCCGCCGCCGATGCCGTGCCAGAGCACGAGCAGGGCCGGCAAGGTGCCGACGAAAAGATAGTTGGTCGCCCGGTCGGTCCAGGTGCCCTCGGAAAGGCTCTGCCAGTCCGGGCCCCAGTAATCGTAGGTCCAGCGCAGGGAGCCGAAGATGTTGCCGAACAGGATCGTCGCGAGGCTTTCCGGCGGCAGGGAGCCCATGGCCGCGACGCCGTACCCGAAGGAAGGCCGGTTCGAGGTGGCGAGGAGCTGCATCGTCAGCACCGTCGGGATCGCGAGCAGCGCGCCGCCGACAAGCGCCATCGCCGCGAGGACGCCGAGGCGGCTGCGCAGAAAGCGCAGCCGGTCCGGCGCTTCCAAGACCCGGTAGGCGACGAGGGCGGCGAGGCTTATCGCGGATAGGAACGCGACCTGGTCGCGCCCGACGGTCATCACCGCGGCGACGGCGGCAAAGCCCAGGCCCCAGCGATAGGAGCGCCGATCGAGGGTCTCCTCCAGGAGGAGGAGGGCGAGGGGATAGAGGCCGTAGCCGAAGATGATGCCGGTGTGCTGGAGGCGGGCGCTCGCCGAGCCGCCGAGCATGAAGACAAGGGCCGCGATCACGGCGCCGGCCGGGTGCCAGCCACGCCGCTTGAACAGCGGCACGAAGGCGAGGGCGCCGGGCAGAAGGTGCGCGAAGACGACGAGGTCGAACAGCTCCATCGAGGGTTGGTGCACGAGCCAGCCGAAAAGCAGCATCGAGGGTGTGAAGAGCAGCGACTGGGGATCGGCCACGGCCGGATGGCCGCTGAAATGATAGGGGTTCCAGAGCGGCAGCTCGCCGTGCTCGAGGGCGGCGCTGAGATAGCGCAGCATCGGGTAGAAATGGTTCTTCGAGTCCCAGGGCACGACGGCGCCGGTGAGGGGCCAGGCAGCCGCGGCGATCGCCCAGGCGGCGAGGATCGCGAGGAGCGCGAGCCGCGTCTCGCGCGGCGACCAGGCGGCGGGCCCGGCGGGGTGCGTCACGGGGTTGAAGTTCGGCGTCATGGCTGGCAGGCGGCGGCCAAGGAACCGGCCTTCGGGGCCGGGACGGAGCTCGGGCTCGCGGCGCCGCGGCCGCGCGCCTTGGCGCTCGGCGGATGCGAAGCGACTTCGTCGATCCGGCTCGTCTTGGCTGGCGGCGTCACTCCCCCTATACACTCCATCCCGGCCTTCCCGTTCCGGTGACGGCAATCCGAAACGGGCGGGACAGGCGCCCGTCAAACGCAGCAACGCGGCGACACCGTGACGAAGTCTCCGTCGATTCCGGCGACGCATTGTCCATTGTCGGCGATATGGAACCCTGACGCATCATGGATGAAAGTACGATGAATGCCGCCTCGGCGCGGTTCGCCTCTCGGCGCTCTGTGGCGCCGCACCGTCTCGGCGAGCCCGGACCCGACGAAAGAACGATCGAAACGCTGCTGACCGTCGCGGCGCGGGTGCCCGACCACGGCCGCCTCGTGCCGTGGCGCTTCATCCTGCTGCAGGGCGAGGCCCGGCGGAGGATCGGGCGCGCCATCGGCGAAGCGTTCCGGAGCGATCAGCCGCAGGCCGACGCGGAGAAGATCGCCTTCGAGGAGAACCGTCTCGCGCGGGCGCCGCTCGTCGTCGCGGTGGTGTCGCGGGCGCGACCGCACGTGAAGATCCCGGAGTGGGAGCAGGTGTTGTCGGCGGGCGCGGTCTGCATGAACGCTTCTGCACGCCGCGACGCGCCTTGGGCTACGGCGCCTCCTGGCTGACCGAATGGTACGCCTTCGACCGCCGCATCCTCGATGCGCTCGGGCTTGCGCCGGACGAGCGCATCGCCGGCTTCGTCCATATCGGCACGCCGCTCGAAGCTCCGGTCGATCGCGTGCGGCCGGTCCTCGCCGACATCGTGACGCGGTTCTGAGCCATGTTCTACGCCGTCTCGGACGCGGCACGGCCTGCCCCACGATCCGTTCAAGGCGATCGTCACGCCGCGGCCGATCGGCTGGATCACGGCGATGAGCGCGAAGGGCGAGATCAACCTCTCGCCCTATTCGTTCTTCAACGCCGTTTCCGACCAGCCCCACATGGTCGCGTTTCTCGTCGTCCGGCCGCAAGGACGCCGTCACCTTCATCGAGGAGACGGGCGAGTTCGTCTGCAATCTCGCGACGTTCGATCTGCGCGAGAAGATGAATCTCACGTCCGCGGCCGCTGGCGCGCGGCGACAACGAGATGACTCATGCGGAGTTGACCGCCGCGCCGTCGCGGCTCGTCAAGCCGCCGCGGGTGGCGGAGGCGCCGGCGGCGCTCGAGTGCAAGTGGCTGCAGACGGTGCCGCTGGTGCCGCTCGAGGGCGGCGCGCCGATGTACTATCTCGTCATCGGCCAGGTGGTCGGCATCCACATCGACGACCGCTTCATCGTCGACGGCCTCGTCGACACCGCCGCGATGCGCCCGATCACGCGCGCCGGCTACCGCGACTACTTCGTCTCGACCCCCGAGACGAGCTTCTCGATGACGCGGCCGAACGGTGGGTGAGGCGTCGCCGGGAAGCCCCCACCCGTGTCGCGCCCGAGCGCCGAAGGCGAGCCGGGGACCCCTGAAGGCGACGGTTTAGCACGAGGCTCGGCGGCGCGGCGGTCGTCCCTGTCGGATGTCGTGTTCATGGACTTCCAGGCTCCGCTTCGCGGTCCCGGAACGACGGCGGCGGAGAGGACCGAACGCGCTCCCCTACCGCCCCGCTCGCGCGAGCAGCCGCTCCGCGCGCTTCAGGTGCGGCCGGTCGATCATCTCGCCGTCGATGCCGACGACGCCGACGATTGGGATTTTCCGCGAAGGCGTCGACGATCCGGCGCGCCGCGGCGAGGACGGCATCGGACGGCGTGAAGGCTTCGTTGATCACCGGCACCTGCGCCGGGTGGATCGCCAGCTTGGCGACGAAGCCGTCGCGGCGCGCCTCGCGGCATTCGCGGACGAGCCCGTCGAGATCGCGGAAGTTCGTGAACACGGAATCGATCGCGTCGACCTCGGCGGCAGTGGCAGCCAAGGAGCGTGAGGCTGCGCACGAGCCGATAGGGCGCCGTGTAGGCGCCGGCCTCGTCGCGGTTCGCCTCGGCGCCGAGATCGGCCGAAAGATCCTCGCCGCCCCAGGTGACGCCGAAGAGGCGCGGGCTCGAACCGGCGAAGGTGCCGAGGGCGAAGACGCCGCGCGCGTTCTCCGTCGCGATGGCGAGGATGCGCGTCGCAGCCGTCGCTCCAGGCCAGCGCGGCCTCGCGCACCGCGAGCTTCGCGCCAAGATGCTGGACGTCGGCGCCGCCGATCGTCTTCGGCAGCACGATGCCGTCCGGTCCCGCCGCCATGACGCCGTCGAGATCGGCATCGGCAAGGCCCGTCGCGAGCGCGTTGACGCGCACGAGAAGGCGCGGTCGCGTCGCCTCGTCCCGCGCCGCGCGGACGAAACCCGCGACGACGCCGCGCGCCTCGGCCTTGCCGGCGGGCGCGACGGAATCCTCGAGGTCGACGATGAGCGCATCGGCTCCCGAACCGAGGCCCTTTTCGAGCTTTCGCGCGCTGTCGCCGGGAACGAAGAGCAGCGAGCGCATCAGGCGCGCGGGCCGCTTGCGCATGAAGGCCTGCCGGCGGCACTCGGCGACGAGGGTTCCGTCCTGCTTGTAGGCGCGGTGCACGAAGTCGACGATGCCAGCATCGGGCCGCGATTTCGATTCGCGCACGGCGACGATCTCGGTCGTCGCGTTCACGGTGTCGCCCTCGAAGAGCGGGGCCGGGAACTTCACGTCGGTCATGCCGAGATTGGCGATGGTGGTCCCGACCGTGGTGTCGTTGACCGACATGCCGATCATCAGGCCGAGGGTGAAGAGCGAGTTCATGAGCGGCTTGCCCCATTCGGTCTCGGTGGCGCAGAAATGCGCGTCGATGTGCAGGGGCTGCGGATTGAGCGTCATGTTCGAGAACAGCATGTTGTCCATCTGGGTCACCGTCCGCGTGAGCCGGTGCCGGACGATCGTGCCGACCGTGAAATCCTCGAAGTAGAGGCCGCCGCGCGGATGGCGCTTCGCATCCTCATTCGAAAGATCCATGAGCGGCTTCCTTCTCCCGGGTTTCAGTTTCCGAATTGCTCGCGCAGGATCCGCTCGTCGAGGCTGTGGCCGGGATCGTGCAGCATGACGAGGTCGACGCTGCGGTCCATCGAGACCTCGACCCGGCTCACCGAGCGAATCTCAGTATGGTCCGCGACGGCGTTGACGGGCCGGTTCTGCGCCTCCAGCACGTCGATGCGGATGCGGGCGTGGTCGGGCAGGAGCGCGCCGCGCCAGCGCCGCGGCCTGAAGGCCGAAATCGGCGTCAGCGCGAGAAGCGGCGCGTTGAGCGGCAGGATCGGGCCATTGGCGGAGAGGTTGTAGGCGGTCGAGCCCGCGGGCGTCGCGATCAGGACGCCGTCGGCGATCAGTTCGCTCAGGCGCACATTCCCGTCGATGCTGATCGAAAGCTTCGCGGCCTGATAGGTCTGGCGCAGCATGTAGACGTCGTTGATGGCACGGGCGGTGTGCGTTTGCCCCGCCGTGTCCCAGGCCGACATCAAGAGCGGGTGAACGACGCTGCGATGCGCCGCCTCGAGCCGCGCGGGCAAGTCGTCCTCGCGGAAATCGTTCATCAGGAAGCCGACCGAGCCCTTGTTCATGCCGTAGATCGGCTTGCCGGTCCCCATCGTGCGGTGGAGGCTCTGAAGCATCAGCCCGTCGCCGCCGAGCGCGACGATGACGTCCGCCTCTTCCGGATCCGCCGCGCCGTAGTGCTTCGCGAGCGCCGCCGCCGCCGCCTGCGCCTCGGGCGTCGCGCTCGCCTCGAAGGCGACCTTGCTGAAACGCCGTGTCATCCGCGCCGCCGCTCCGCTTCCCACGCCAGAGCCATACCACGGCGAGAGGGAAGGGCGATCTCGAATGCGCACACCTCCACAAGAAGGGGCGCTCCTCCCCTCTCCGGTTCGGGAGCCGGCGGATCCACGCCTCTCGCCGTTGCGGAGCGTGGCGAAGCCGGGGCGGCGACGACGGAAACAGGCGGGCGCTCTTTCAATTCGGCCGGCGCCATGCTCTGCGTCGGTCTCCCCGCAAGGGTAGCGTCCTTCACGGCTCGACGATCACCTTGCCGAACACCTTGCGGTCGTCGAGGACACGCATCGCTTCGCCGCTCTCCTCCAGCGGGAAGCGCTGCGGGTGCAGCACGGGTTTCAAGCTCCCCGCCTTGACGAGGGCGAGGAGCGCGGCGATGTCGTCCCGCGCCCAGCCGTTCGAGCCGACGATGTTGAGCTCGAAGGTCCAGATGTAGCGGATGTCCTCCTTCGGATCGTAGCCGGCGGTGGCGCCGCAGGTGAGCAGCCGGCCGTCGCGGCGCAGCACGCGCAGGCTCTTCGTCCAGGTGTCCCCGCCGGTGAAGTTGACGACGACGTCGACGCCGCCCTCGTTGCGCCGGCTGACGCGCGCCCGGCCGAAGCGCGCCTGGCATTCGCCCACCCAGTCGGTCGATCCGGAGTTGAGGCCGAGATCGGCGCCGAGCGCCTTCAGCCGCGCGAGCTTCTCCTCGCTCGAGGCGCAGGCGATCACGGTCGCGCCGGCGCTCTTCGCGAGCTGGACGCAGCAGGTGCCGACGCCGCCCGAGGCGCCGAGGATGAGCACCGTCTCGCCCGGTTGATCCTGCCGCGCACCAGCATCATGCGGTGCGCGGTGCCGTAGGCGACCGGGAGTGCCGCGGCCTCGGCGTAGCCGATCGCGTCGTCGAGGCGGATCAGCATGTGCGCGGGCAGGCGCACGTATTCCGCCAGCCCGCCGTCGAAGGTCTCGCCGAGAAGGCCGCCCTTGACGCGGTCGATCGGGTCCACGAGGACGCGGTCGCCCGGCTTGAAGCCGGTCACGTTCGCGCCGGCGGAGACGACGTCGCCGGCGACGTCGATGCCGACGATGAGCGGCAGCGGCACCGCGATGCCCGGCATGCCGTTGCGGGTGAACACGTCATGGTAATTAAGCGCGCAGGCGCGCACGCGCAGGACGACGTCGTCGGGCCCGGCGACGGGATCGGGATAGGCCGGATCGAGCGCCATCGCGTCGAGGCCGCCATGCTGTTTCAGGACGAAGGCGCGCATCGGCTCACTTTTCCTTGTGGCGGCGGCGTTCGAGGGCCTCGGCGAGGTCGATGCCGGCGCCGGCGATGTGCGGCTCGCTCAGGGCCACGGCGCGCGCGACGTCCCGGGCCCGGCAGGCCGAAAGGATCGCCCGATGCTCGACCTGGCTGTCGCCGGCATTGTCCATCTCGACGAGTTCGAGCCTGAGATAGCGGTCGACGGCGTCGTACTGGCTCTCGATCAGGCTGACGAGGCGGGCACCCGCGGCGGCGTACAAGCTGAGGTGGAAGCGTCGGTTGAGCGCCACCCATCGGCCGATATCCGTCTCGCCGTCGAGCTCGTCGAGGAGCGCGGCGCCGCGGTCGAACGCGGCGTCCTCGAGTCTCGGGACGGATTGCTTGAGGGCGAGCGCCTCGAGCACGAAGCGGATCTCGAAGATCTGCCGGACCTCGTCGCTCGAAAGCGTCGCGACGACCGCGCCGCGATGCGGCGAGAACTCGACCCAGCCCTCGGCCTCGAGGAGCCGCAGCAATTCGCGCACCGGCGTCCGGCTCACGCCGAGCGCATCCGCGATCTCATTCTGGAGAAGCTGATGCCCCTCCGAAAATCCCCCGGTCGCGATCGCCTCCCGCAGCACGTCCCCGACGAACTGCGTCGCCGTCCGGTGCCGCACGCCGACCCGTCCGGCGATGGCCTTGATGGCAGGGGTGTCCATATCTTGGATATTGAATCCAATGCCCCAGGGACGTCAACGCCGAGGCCGCTTCCGGACGGGCGCTGCCTCCTAACGCGCGCGCTGGCCGAACAGGACGGCCCGGACGGCCGGGTCGTGCATGTCGTACGAGCCCCGGTCCTCCGCGTTGACGGCGAGGCCGCGCTGGACGGCAGGCCGGGAATAGACACGTTCGAGCCAGGATTTCACGGACGGGAAATCGTCCATGGACTGGCCCTGCCGCTCCCAGAGCTTCGCCCAGGGGTAGATCGCCATGTCGGCGATCGAGTACTCGCCGGCGACAAAGGCGCGGTCCTTGAGGCGCCGGTCGAGGACGCCGTAGAGGCGGTTCGCCTCATTCGTGTAGCGGTCGATGGCGTAGGGGATCTTTTCGGGTGCGTAGATGCGGAAATGGTGCGTCTGGCCGAGCATCGGGCCGAAGCCGCCCATCTGCCAGAAGAGCCATTCGTCGCATTCGACGCGCCTGCGCTCGTCCATCGGATAGAAGCGGCCCGTCTTGCGGCCGAGATATTGGAGAATGGCGCCGGATTCGAAGATCGAGATCGGCTTTCCGTCCGGACCCTTCGGATCGACGATCGCCGGCATCTTGTTGTTCGGCGAGATCGCCAGGAAGTCCGGCTTGAACTGGTCGCCCTTGCCGATGTTGATGGCGCGCACCGCATAGGGCAGGCCGCATTCCTCGAGCATGATGCTGATCTTCCAGCCATTCGGAGTCGGCCAGTAAAAGAGGTCGATGGGATCCTGAGGGGCGGCGGCCATTCCTTCTCGTCCTTCTCTTCGGAAGAACGCAAACCTCGGCTAGTCGGGACGCGAAGGCAAACCGCGGTGAGGAAAAGATGCGCTTCATGTGCGCTGGCGCACATCCGGCCCGGGGGCTTGTCGGAAACGCTATTTCATGGCGAGATCGTGGCGCCGCGCTCCCGCGGTGGTGGAAAAGCTCATGAAGCCTCTCGTCTCGCTCATCCTCGCCGTGGCGCTCGCCGCGCCCCTCTCGCAACCGGTCGCGGCCCAGGCCGCCAAGAAGGAGCCGAGCGCCGGCCAGCTCGCCGCCCGCGAGCGCCAGAAGCAATGCGGCGCCGAATGGAAGCAGGCGAAGGCCGCAAAGACCGTCGCCGCCGGCACGACCTGGCCGAAATTCTGGAGCGACTGCAATAAGCGTCTGAAGGGAACCAAGGTGTAGGGAAGGCGCGAGAGGGGCGCCTCAGCCGTCGCCCAGGACGGCCCTTCGCCGGGCGAGGCTCGCGGCGGGCCAGAGGGCCCGCATGTCGTAGTAGACCGGAAAGGCCGGGACATCCGCGGGAAACTCCACCCAGGGCAGCTTCGAGCGGGTGAAGATGTGCACGTCCGGCGGCAGGGCGACCGGATTGTCGAGGGTTCCGACGCGGACGAAGCGAAGGGCCGGGCGGCCGCCGTAGTCGCTCCACAGCGCGGTCCGGCAGGCGGGGCAGTGGTAGATCTCGTGCGGCCGGCCGCTCGCCGTCGGCACCGGCGTCGCCGTCGGCTCGCCGCGCAGAACCGACAGCCGCTCGGTCTCGATCAGCGCGTTGACGACGAAGGCGCTGCCGGTCAGCCGCTGGCAGTCGCGGCAATGGCAGCAATGCACGAACATCGGCGCGCCGTGCATCGCGTAGCGCACCGCGCCGCAGGCGCAGCCGCCATCGAATGTCTCGCTCGTTCCGCTCGCCGTCATCTCATCGCCACCGCAGGCATCCGCCGATGGTTTAGCGCAGCGCCGGGGCACACGCCAGCCGCCCGCCGAAGAACGCGGCGCGTCAAGCCCTCGGCGCGGACCCCCTAGCTGATCCTGCCGGTCGTCAGGGCGTGCTCGACGCCGCCCTCGACATGCTTCATGAGCACCGCGCGCGCCTGCGGCGCGTCACGGCGCAGCGCGCAGTCGAGGAGGAGGGCATGCTCGCGCGCGGCGATTTCGCCGCGGTAGCTGAGCGCGATCATCTGGTAGCGCAGGTACTTGTCGAACACCGCCGCGTGCGTGTCGATCAGCATCCTCGAGCCGCAGGCCGAGATGAGCGCCTGATGGAACTGCCAGTCGTACTGCTTCCAATCCCCGCTGCAGGAACGATCGCCCGTCGCCATGCGCTCCTCCGTTCGCGCCAGCCGGTGATGGGCGGCGACGATGCGCCCTTCCCATTCCATGTCGCCGGCCTGGAACGATTGCTCCAGGGCCTGGCCTTCGAGCAATTGCCTGAGGGCCGCGATCTCCCTCAGGTTTGCGATCGACACCGGGGCGACCTCGAAGCCCTTCTGGCCTTCCGCGACGACCAGGCGCTCGGACTGGAGCCGGTTCAGGATTTCGCGCAGCGTGCTGACGCTCGCTCCGTAATCGCCTTTCAGCCGGTCGAGCTTCAGCTTCCTTCCCGGAGGCAGCCGGCCGAACACGATGTCGGTGCGGATGCGCTGGTAAGCGCTTTCGCCAACCGCCGGCGGCGCCGGACCGCTGCGCAAATCGTCGTTCATCGCAGGGCGCCGCTGGCGAGGGTAAAGGCGACACAGCCGTTCACGTGCCGGGCCAGAACCTCGCAGGCCCGCTCGGAATCGCGGGCGAGGGCGCTGTCCAGGAGCAGCCTGTGCTCCTCGGCGGCGATCGGCCCCCGGAAGACCACCGCGACCATCTGGTAGCGGAGATACTGGTCGTAGACGCCGCCGTAGAGGTCGAGGAGGGTCTGCGAGCCGCAGGCCTCGATCAGGGTCTGGTGGAAGGCGCGGTCGTAGCCCTTCCAAAGCTCCGTCCCGTCCTGCTCGCCGGCCAGCATCCGCCGCTCCATGAAGGCGAGCTTGTGGTGCGCCGCGACGACGCGGCTTTCCCATTCGAGATCGCCGGCGGCGAAGGACGGGGCGATGGCGTAGGTCTCGAGGAGCAGTCGCATCGCCGCGACCTCCCCGAAGCCGCCGGGCGACACCGGACTGACGTGAAACCCACGCTGCCCTTCCGCGACGACGAGGCTTTCCGACGAGAGGCGGCTCAGGATCTCCCTCAGGGTGCTGACGCTCGCCCCGTAATCCCTGGCGAGCCGTTCGAGCCGCAGCTTCGCCCCTGGGACGAGGCGGCCGAAGATGATGTCGGTCCTGATCCGGTCGTAGGCGCGGTCGGCGATCGACGCAGTCAGGAACTCGACGCCCATGCGATCCTCACCCGCTCCGTAACCGGCTCGGACGGAATCGCTATCACGAAACCAGCCCGACAGAGTATATGCTAAAACCGAAAATATCCTACGATCGGCAAAATGCCTATTGATTCCGCAAACGTCGAAAGGAATAGTGCCCGGCAAGACGCGGCCCAACTGCGTGTCGGGACATAGGGGAGGAGCAATATGGCATTCAGCATCGATCGCAGGTTCCTGCTGGCCGCAGGCGCGGCCTGGCTGACCTTTGCGGCAGCGGCACCCGCGGCGGCCCAGACGCCCACGCCGCTGCGGTTCTCCGCGGTATTCTCGGAGCAGGACATCCGCGCCGAGATGATGAAGCGGTTCGGCGAGGACCTGAAGGCGCAGGGCTTCGCCCTGCAGCCCTATTACGGCGGCACGCTGTTCAAGCAGGGCACGGAACTCGTCGCCATGCAGCGCAACAACCTCGAAATGGGCAACATCGCTCCGCAGGACCTCTCGAACCAGGTCCCGGCCTGGTCCATCGTCACGTCGGCATACCTTTTCCGTGACGCCGACCACCTCAAGAAGGTGTTCGCGAGCGATGTCGGCCGGCAGCTCAAGACAATGGCGTCGGAGCAGCTCGGCATCCACGTTCTCGCGCCGACCTATTTCGGCGCGCGGCACGTCGGCCTGAAGCCGAAGAAGAAGATCAACACGCCCGCCGACATGGCCGGCATCAAGCTGCGCATGCCCGGCGGCGACGCCTGGCAGTTCCTCGGCCAGTCGCTCGGCGCCAACCCGACGCCGATGGCCTATGCCGAGGTCTATACGGGCCTGCAGAGCGGCGCCATCGACGGGCAGGACAACCCGCTGCCGAATGTGCAGAACATGAAGTTCTACGAGGTCAGCTCGCAGATCGTGCTGACGTCGCATCTCGTCGGCTTCGACCTGCTTGCCGTCTCGAACAAGATCTGGAACGCGATGACGCCGGAGAAGCAGGCTGCCTTCCAGGCCGCCGCGGATAAGGCCGTCGAATGGAGCACGCAGGAGCACCTCAAGAAGGAGGCGGAGCTTGCCGGATTCTTTAAGGCCCAGGGCCTCGACGTCTATACGCCCGACGTGAAGGCTTTCCGCGACTTCGCCCAGAAGAAGTATCTCGCCTCGGATCTCGCCAAGAGTTGGCCCGCGGGAATGCTTGAAAAGATCAACGCGATGTAGCGCACGCCGCCGGAGGCCGCCGGGTCGCCGACGCCCGGCGGCGGGCCTCCGGATGCGGCGCCCGACCTGGGGGCCATCGTGACCAAGTTCTTGAGGACCGCCGGTCCCTGGCTCGCCGCGCGGGCGGAGAACGTCGCCGCAGCGATGCTCGCCGCGATGTTCGCGGCCTTCATCCTGCAGATCGTGTTCCGATATGCGCTGAACCTGCCCATCGGCTGGACGCACGAGGTCAGCGTCATCCTCTGGGTGTGGCTGGTTCTGTGGGGAGCGGCGTTCGTCGTCAGCGAGCGCGAGGAAATCCGCTTCGACATCATCTACGGCGCAGTCGGGCCCGGTCCCCGTCGGGCGATGTGCATCGTCAGCGCCGTCGCGCTCGTCGCGCTCTATCTCGTCTCGCTCCCGGCCGTCGTCGACTATGTGGCCTTCATGAAGGTCGAGCGGACGGCATATCTGAAAATCAGGTTCGACTGGCTCTTCTCGATCTACGTCGTGTTCGTTGTCGCGACCATCGCCCGCTATCTCTATCTCGCCTGGTCGGCCCTGCGGGGCGTCGCTCCGGACGCGTTCGATCCCACCAAGGCGAGTTCCGGCGTATGAACCTTGCAAGCCCGTTCTCGCTGTCGATCGTCGCGATCACGGCGCTCGCCCTCCTCGGGCTGCCGATCGGCCACGCGATGATCGCGGGGTCGATCCTCTACCTGCTGCTCGCCGGACAGGACATGGGCACGGCCGCCGAGCAGCTTCTCAACGGCATGTACACGAACTACGTGATCCTGGCGGTGCCGCTGTTCATCCTGGCAGCAGAGTTCATGAACATCGGCAGCATGACCGATCGCCTGATGACCTTCTGCAACGCCCTCGTCGGCCGCTTCCGCGGCGGGCTCGCCCAGGTCAACATCGTGCAGAGCATCATCTTCGCCGGCATGTCCGGATCGGCCATCGCGGACGCGGCCGGAACCGGACGCATGATGCAGGTGATGATGACCCGCGGCGGGCGCTACACGGCGAGCTACGCGGCGGCGGTGACGGCGGTCTCCTCGGTGATCGGCCCGATCATCCCGCCTTCGATCCCGATGGTGCTCTACGCGCTCGTGTCGGACGCGTCGATCGGCTTCCTGTTCCTGGGCGGCGTCGTGCCCGGCCTTCTGATGGCGCTGAGCCAGATGATCGTCGTCGCCGTCACCGCGCGCCGCAGGAACTTTCCGGTCGAGGAACCGGTCCCGCTCCGCAAGCTGCCGCGGATCACCTTCGAGGCGATTCCCAGCCTCATGATGCCGGTCGTTCTCCTCGGCGGCATCTACGGCGGCGTGATGACGCCGACCGAGGCGGCGGCGGTCGCCGCCGCCTATGCTCTCGTCATTTCGGCCGGCCTCTATCGAAGCGTGAGCTGGCGCGACTTCTACCGCTCGGTCGCGGTCAGCGCCCGGACGACCGCGTCGATCGGCATGCTGATCGCCGGTTCGCTCGTCTTCAACTACGTGGTGACGGTCGAGAACATCCCGGATTCCGTCCGGGCCCTGCTCGAGGGCTGGAAGCTTTCGCCGATCGGGTTCCTGATTTTCGTCAACGTGCTGCTGCTGCTCCTGGGCTGCGTGCTGGAGGGAACGGCGATTCTGCTCATCGTCGTTCCGGTCTTCATCCCGACTGCCCAGGCTCTCGGGATCGACCTCGTGCATTTCGGCGTCGTGGTCGTCGTCAACATCATGATCGGGCTGATCACGCCTCCCTACGGCCTGCTCCTGTTCATCATGGCGAACATTTCCGGCGAGCCTTTGCGCGACATCGTGCGCGACGCGATGCCGTTCCTCGTCGCGATGGTCGTCGCGCTCGCATTCATCACCTTCGTGCCGGAAACCGTCCTCTGGCTGCCGCGCCTCTTCGGCTACCAGGGCTGACCGGCGCGTCCGGGAGGACGTCATGTCAAAGCCGATCTACATCCTCAACGGACCGAACCTGAACCGCCTCGGGACCCGCGAGCCCGCGATCTACGGACACACCACTCTGGCGGAGATCGAGGCCCTGTGCAGCGAGGCGGCGGAGGGTCGTCCGATCGTGTTCCGGCAATCGAATCGGGAATACGAGCTGATCGACTGGGTTCACGAGGCGATCGACGTGGCCTGCGGCATCATCATCAATCCGGCCGCCTTCACCTTCACCTCGATGGCGCTCATGGACGCGCTGAAGATGTTCGACGGCCCGCTCATCGAGCTGCACCTCACCAACATCCACCGGCGGGAGCCGATCTATCACAAATCGTACGTTTCGCCGATCGCCACCGCGGTCATCGCGGGCCTCGGCCCGGCGGGCTATTCCGCCGCGGTCCGAGCCGTGAGCGCGCTGACGAAGGACGCGGCGGGCGCCTGACGGCACCTACCGGGCGACGAGAAGCGTGCTTCGAGGGAGCGGTGACGAAAAGGGTGCAACGGCGGGAAGGCGCCCGTGGCCCGCCCTCTCCCTGCAAGCGGGCAGAGGAGAGTTCGCGTTTTGCCGGGAGATGGGGACCCGCGGCCCTGCGACGGCCAGCGGTCCCGTCGCGGCGGAGACCTCTACGCGAACGCGGCCGGGGCGAGGGCGGCGAAGGCGACGGCGATGACGACGGCGAGGCGGAAGAGCATGGTCGGCCCCTTTCGAAGGACGACCTTGCTTCCCATGCCGCGGAGCCCGTCTCTGTGCGGGGCCGCACAAGGCTTCATCGCTGCGCCGCCATGATGCCGCTCACAAAGGCGTCGGCGCGGGCCTCGGAGCCGCGCTGGGCCGGCGCCGAATAGCGCACCTTCAAAAACTTTCCGCCCCGGATCGTGACGTAGACGAACGAATCGAGCTCGACGCCATGGTCGACGATCTTCGCCCGCGCCGTCGCGAACAGCGTCTGCCGGAGCGGGCGGGTCGTCCGCGAGAGGATTTCGGCCTCCTCGTAATTGCCGCGCTGGACGAGGGTCTCGATGTCGCTCGCTGCCTGGTCGCGCTCGGCCTCGGAGCCGGCCCGGTCGCCGTCCTCCAGGGCCATCCGCTTGTCGTAGATGTAGACGTCGGCCTTCCGGATGCCGTCGGAATAGCGGACGCTGAAGCCCAGTCCCGGGGCGCGCGCCTCGAAATCGGTCCGCCCCACACGGGCGAGGCCGCCCGCCTTCGCCGGGAAGACGGGCTCCTGGGCGAGGGCGGGGACAAGACCGGACGCGAAGGCCAGAAAGGCGAGGGCGAAGCGGATCACGGCGAACTCCTGTGCATCGACAACGATTTGGTAAATATATTACATTACAGTAACGTTGCCGCGACGCAAGTCTCCGCTATAAGCGTGCGCACCAGAATCCCCCGATGAACCGCACCGCCCTCTATACCGGCACCTTCGATCCCGCCACGAACGGCCATCTCGACGTCGTCCGGCAAGCCTGCCGGCTCGTCGATCGGCTCGTGATCGGCATCGGCGTGCATTCGGCGAAGGCACCGGTTTTCACCGCCGAGGAGCGCGCCGCGATGCTGCGCGAGGTCTGCGGGCCGATCGCCGCCGAGGCGGGGGCGGCCCTCGACGTCGTCACCTTTTCCGATCTTGCCGTCGACGCCGCGAAGCGCCACGGCGCGACGCTCCTGGTGCGCGGCCTGCGCGACGGCACCGATCTCGACTACGAAATGCAGATGGCGGCGATGAACGCGACCATGGCTCCCGCGATCCAGACCGTCTTCGTCCCGGCCTCGCCCGCTGTCCGCCCCATCACCGCCACCCTGGTGCGCCAGATCGCGGTCATGGGCGGCGACGTTTCCGGCTTCGTGCCGGCCCTCGTCCGCGACCGCCTCGCGGAAAAATTCCGGCGCGGCTGATCCCGCGCTTTCCAGGGAGATCGATAATGAAGCGCCTTCTTGCCGCGTTCGCCTTCTGCCTCGTCGCCGCGGCGGCTTTGGCCCAGCAGCCCGCCGATCCGCAGAACACGGTCTATCTCGACACCAAGGACGGGCGGATCGTCATCCGCCTGCGGCCGGACCTCGCGCCGAAGCATGTCGAGCAGATCAAGGCGCTGACCCGGCAGGGCTTTTACAACGGCGTCGTCTTCCACCGCGTCATTGACGGCTTCATGGCCCAGACCGGCGACCCCACGGGCACCGGCACCGGTGGCTCGAAGCTGCCGAACCTGCCGGCCGAGTTCACGCCGACGCCCTACAAGCGCGGCTCCGTCGGCATGGCCCGCTCGCAAAGCCCGAACTCGGCGAATTCGCAGTTCTTCATCTGCTTCGACGGCTGCGGCTCGCTCACCGGGCAGTACACGCTGTTCGGCGAAGTCACGTCGGGCATGGATGTCGTGGACAAGATCAAGAAGGGCTCGACCGCCGCGAACGGCCAGGTTTCGAGCCCGGACAAGATCGTCAAGATGCAGGTCGCGGCAGACGCGAAGTGAGCCGCCCCGCGAGGTCCTCCGCATGACGCGGCGCCCAAGCCTCGCCGTTCTCGTCCTCCTCGCCGGCCTCGCGCCTGCGGGGGCGGCGCGGGCGCAGGCCGACAACGAGCGCCTGTTCGAGCCGCCGCCGACCCTGCCGGAGAGCAACAACGGCACGATCCAGCGCGGGGAGGGGCAGGCGCCGGAGCGGATCGACAAGCTCCGCGACGTGTTCCTCGCCCTGCAATCCTGCTGGCGTCGCAATGGCGAGCGGCTCTCCGGCGACGAGGTCACGATCCGCCTGTCCTTCCGGCGCGACGGCGCAGTGCTCGGCGAGCCCAAGATCACCTATTACCGGGCGGGCAAGGCGGCGCCGGAGCGGCAGCAGGCCTTCATCGCCTCGGTCCGCGATGCTTTCGCGCGCTGCACGCCCCTGCGCCTCACGCCGTCCTTCGGCGCCGCGATCGCCGGGCGGCCGTTCACGTTCCGCTTCGTCGATTCACAGGCGCTCTGAACCCGCGCCGCCGCATCCCGTTTCCACCTTGCAAGGCTGAAGGAGATTGCCATGGCCGATCCGGAAAACACCCTCGTCATCGAGACCACAAAGGGCCGTGTCGTGATCGCGCTGCGGCCCGACCTCGCCCCGGGCCATGTCGAGCGCATCAAGACCCTGGCGCGGCAGGGATTTTACGACGGCATCGTGTTCCACCGGGTGATCGACGGCTTCATGGCGCAGACCGGCTGCCCCAACGGCACCGGCACCGGCGGCTCCGAGCTGCCGGACCTCAAGGCCGAGTTCAACAAGGAGCCGCACGAGCGCGGCACCGTCTCGATGGCCCGCACGAGCGCGCCGCATTCGGCGAACAGCCAGTTCTTCATCTGCTTCGACCGCGCCGCCTTCCTCGACGAGAAGTACACGGTCTGGGGCAAGGTCGTCGAAGGCATGGAGAACGTCGACAAGATCAAGCGCGGCGAGCCCGTCCGCGACCCCGACAAGATCGTCTCGATGAAGGTCCAGGCCGATGCGGCCTAGTCGATCACACAATTCGCAGGAGGGGCAGAGTCGAGGCCATCACCTGTCGACCCCCCGCACCTCATCCTGAGGAACCCTGGACCGAAAGGTCGAGGGTGTCCCGAAGCCTCATCCTGAGGAGGCCGCGCAGCGGCCGTCTCGAAGCCTCATCCTGAGGAGCGGCGGACCCGACGGTCCGCCGCTCCTCGGGATGAGGGGGCTGGGATCGTTTTCGAGAAGCGCGCCTGTTCAGCGAGACGGGTGCATCCGCCAGGCTTGCGGCGAGAGGCGGGAACGCGCTCCGGCCCTAGCCTCTCGTCTGCTGCAGCACGGCGTACCACCCGCGCAGCGCTTCGCGGGCGACGCCCTTCAGGCGCAGCGACGGTCCCTCGATGAAGGTCCAGGACAGGAAGGCGATCGCCGCGGTGGCGGCGAGGAGGAGCGGCAGCGCGATGAAGAAGCTGTCGATCGAGGGAGCGGAGACGAGAAGCGCGGTGAGCACGACGGGGTGATTGAGATAGACGCCGTAGGAATAGTCGGCCTTCAAAGGCGCTCGGCCGAAGACGTCCGAGAAGCCGAGATAGACGACGAGGTACGGCATCGCGATCGGCAGCACCAGCGCGCCGAGACCGAGGGGCAGCGCGAGAAGGAGCCCGGCGAGCGCGACGATCGCAAGGGCGCGGCTCCAGGCGATCCGGTCGGCAAAGAGAAAGATGACGACGCCGGCGAGGAAATAGACGAACAGGCTGAGGAAGATCGCGAGGCGCTCCGGCACGATTACGGCAAGGCCGGCGCTATACCAGAGGGCCGCGTTGGCGACATAGACGAACGCGAAGAACGCGGCAGCGAGCGTCCGCCGCGACAGGAATCGCAGCCCGAACATCAGCGCCAGCGTCAGATAGCACAGGACTTCGAAATAGAGGGTCCACAGGGCACCGTTCACGATCACGGGCGTGCCGTCCGCATAGGTGACGCCGGGAAGGGAGCGCACCATCCGGAACAGGACGTTGTTGAAGTAGCGGTAGGTCTCAGGGTCCGTGAAATACGCCGCGGGCGTCAGGCTCGTCAGGGCCGGGCCGACGAGAAGGACGCTCGCCGTCACCGTGACGACCAAGGCCGGCATGATCCGGAGGCAGCGATTGACCGCGAAGGTCGTCACGTCGCCCGATCGGACGAGCCCGGGGACGACGAGGAAGCCGCTCGTCGCGAAGAAGACGCAGACGGCGAGAAGCCCGAACTGCATGAAGCCTTGGCTGTAGGCGAAGAGGACGTCTTTCGCGATGTCGTTCGTGACGTAGGTCGAGCAATGGTGGAGCACGACGACGAGGGCGGCGATCAGCCGGATGCGGTCGAAGCCCGGGCCCTTGAACTTCTTCTGCGCCATTCTGGTGGAGAGCGTCATCATGGCGATTGGGGCTCCGATCCGGCCGGGCCGACCGCGCGGCCGGCTCTGACGCCGGCGCGCATCTGCGCCCCTGCGCCGATCGGACCGGACGGGAGCGCGAGGAAGGAGGGCGCGACCACGAAGGGCTCCCTCAGCCGCCTGAACCAGGGCTGCCCATAGCCGATCACGAGGTGCGACATCGCGAAGATCCTGCCGCAGCAGACGCCGAACAGGTCGATGGCTCCCTGCACCCGCCAGAGGGGGCGCCGCGGCCCGCGGGCGGGCAGGAAACCGGAGGCCGCGCGCATCTCAGTAGCCGTATTTCTGAGGCGCGAACCGGCACTTGTTCAGGACGATGCCGACAAGGTTCGATTCCTCGCTCAGCGTGCGCTCGCAAGTCTCGATCTCGTTGACCGTGCTGATCTCGGCGCCGGCGACGAAGAGCACGCAATCGACGAACGGCAGGAAGGCGAGAGCGTCGTCCGTGACGAGCATCGGCGGCAGGTCGAAGAGCACGACGTCGGGCTTGAATGCGTCCTTGAGGGCCGCAAGTGCGGTCTCGGTCGAGGGCCGCTGCAGGAGTTCGGACGATCCCCGCGTCGGGCCGGAATTCGCGCCGATGGCGAGGTTGTCGCGATAGCGCACGAAGGCGTCCCCGAGGGAGCAGGTCCCGTTCAGGTAGTCCGCCATCGAGTGCTGCGGCTTCAACCCGAGAAGCGGGGCCACGGACGGCTGGCGCAGGTCGAGATCGACGAGCACAGTCCGGCAATCGGCATGGCGCGCGAAGCTGAAGGCGAGGTTGGAGGCGACGACGGTCTTGCCGCAATCCTCCGTCGCGGAGGTGATGGCGACCGTCGTCCAGTCGTTCTGGCGCATCATCCGCAGCACCTTCGTGCGCAGGATGTCGAAGACGGGGCGCGTCTCGTCGTGCTCGTCCAGGGCGACGAGCCGGCGCTTCGCCAGCTTCGCGGAATCGAACGTCACCGGGCGCAGATTCTGCCAGGCGGCATCGCCCGCGCCGCGCTCCCGGAACGACGTCGCGGGCTTCGGGAAGCGCGTCAGGGCGCCGTGCTCCGGCATCTCGATGGCGGCTCGTCTCTGGTCCATGTCTGCGCCTTTGATGGTGTCCCGTGGGGCGTCCGCGCCCGCTTCAGTTCTGGAGCTTTCCGGGCAGCTTGACGTCGCCGAGGACGTCCTCGAACGCCCGGGTGATGGAGGGCTGGAAATAGCGCAGCGTGAGCAGCGTCACCGGCCCGAGGACGAGGAGCGCGACCATGGCCGGAACGGCGACGAAACGCCGTGCCCTCACCTCGTCCTTCGTTTCGATGTAGGGGATCGTCACCAGGGGCTCGATCCTGAGCTTGTTCAAAAGCTCGCTCGGACGGCGGATGCGGTCGTTCAGGAGCTCCAGCAGCACGATGAAGCCGAGGCCGAGCGCAATTCCGCCGGCGAGGCCGCCGAGCATGATGGCGCGGCGCTTCGGGCCGATCGGCCGGTCGGGCGGTGTTGCGGCTTCGAGGATCGTCAGCCGCTGGCCCTTCGAGCGCTGCTCGAGCTGCTGGCCGATCGAGGCCTCGGCGAGCTTTGCGTTGGCGATGTTGAACTGGCCCTGGACATTCTGGTAGTCGCGCTCGAGGGAGGCGAGGGTCAGCTCGACTTCCGGCGTCGCAGCGATCGTCGTGGAGAGGCCGGCGAGGTCCTTGACGATCGTTGCCCTGTCCTGAGCCAGAGTCGCAAGGCGGCCGTCGATGTCGGCGAGCTGGAAGTCGAGCTCCGAGGGCGGCTTCTTACCGGTTTCGGTGTCGCGGCTGGCCGAACGGCTCGCCTTGATCCTCGCCTCGAGGGCGGCGATCTGAGCATTGAGGGCGACGATGGAGGGGCTTGCCGACGAGAAGATGGTCTGCTGCTCGACGAGGGTGCGGCGCATTTGCGCCAGGGTCTGCTCCTCCGGGCTCGACAGGCCGGCATCGGAAAGACGGCCAGTGCCCTCGATCGCCTGGACGAGGCGGGCGCGGCGCTCGCGCAGGGAGGACTCCTCCCGGTCGAGCTGCACGAGCCTCTCCTGAAGGGCGACCTGCTGGTTGCGCCGGAAGGGCAGGCTATCCGGCAGGCTGTCCTTGTTGGCGTTCTTGAACTTCAGGATCTGCCCTTCGAGCTCGCTGAGCTTGTAGCTCAGCTTCGTAACCTCGAGCTGGAAGAACTTGAGCGTGTCGACCGCCTGGTCCGTGCGCAGCCGGGCGTTGCGCTCGATCATCAGCTTCACGAATTCGTTGGCGACCGCCGCCGCGACCTCGGGGTTCCGCGCGCGGAACGAAACGGAGAGGGCGGCGGCGCGGTCAGCCGTCCTATTCGGGTCGAACCGGATGCGCTCGATCGCCGTGCGCGACCGGATGTCGTCGGCGATGTCCTCGTCCGAGAGATTCGGCTGGTGGGCGTAGAGCTTGAGGCGCTGCGCCAGGGCGAGAAGGGTCGCCCGCGACATCATCTGGAGCTCGATCAGGCGGAGCTGGTCGCTCATGTCGAGGGGCGCCGTGGAGCGGGCGAGCTCGGCCGGGATCTGCGGCGGCTCGACCAGGAACTGGGCCTCGGCCCGGTAGACCGGCGGCAGCACCTGCGCAGCCTCGTATCCGAGAATCGTGACGAGCGTCGCCGTGATCACGAAAAGGGGAAGACGGCGCATGAAGATCGTCAAGTAAAAGCGGACGTCGACATGGCTCATTTTAGGCTCTCGCGTCAAAATCTGGTGGTTGAAATGCCGGAATGCCGCAAGGTATGTTGGATTTCCTGCGCCCTGGCAATTCGGCCGCCGCTAACCCTTAAGTGTGAAGGAGGGCGTGGCGGGTCCCCCTTATAGGTAGACGCGCGAGGGGCGGCGCCGCGCGGGCCGTCGGCGACCATTGGCGGGTGCGCGGGCTCGGCAAAACGGCTATAGGCCGGCCATGGATCTCATCGCGACCACCGCCGCCCTGGCGGAAGCCTGCCTGCGCCTCGCCCGGCATCCCTTCGTCACCGTCGACACCGAGTTTTTGCGCGAGACCACCTACTATCCGAAGCTCTGCCTCGTGCAGATGGCCTCTCCGGAGGAGGCGGTCCTCGTCGATCCGCTGGCGCCGGGGATGGACCTGGCGCCGTTCCTTGCCCTGATGGCCGACGACCGGGTGGTCAAGGTCTTCCACTCGGCCCGGCAGGATCTCGAAATCGTCTGGAATCTCGGCGGCTTCGTGCCGGCGCCGCTGTTCGACACCCAGGTTGCGGCGATGGTCTGCGGCTACGGCGATTCGGTCTCCTACGAGCAACTCGTAAACGACCTCGCCAAGGCGCGCATCGACAAGTCCTCCCGCTTTACCGATTGGTCGCGCCGGCCGCTCACCGAGGCGCAGCTCGTCTACGCGCTCTCCGACGTCACCCACCTCGTCGCTGTTTACGGCGCGCTTACCGCGATCCTGGAGGCGAGCGGTCGCCGGGCCTGGCTCGAGGAGGAGATGGCCGTGCTGACCTCGCCGGAGACCTACAGGGCCGATCCGGAAAACGCCTGGCGGCGCCTCGTCGGGCGTCTGCGCAAGGCGCGGGAGGTCGCGGTCCTGATGGAGGTCGCCGCCTGGCGCGAGCGCGAAGCGCAGGGCCGCGACGTGCCCCGCGGTCGGGTTCTCAAGGACGACGCCCTCGTCGACATCGCAACGGCGGCCCCGCGCAGCGTCGAGGCGCTCGGCCGCCTGCGCTCGGTCCCGAACGGCTTCGAGCGCTCGCGCGCCGCCGCCGACATCCTCGAAGCCGTCGCCCGCGGCGCTGCGAAAGACCCGAAAAGCGTGCCGATGCCTGAACGCATCCGCCGCAGCGGCGCCGCAAGCGCCACGGTCGAACTCCTGAAGGTCCTCCTGAAGGCCGTTGCCGAAGGGGAGGGCGTCGCCCCGAAGATCATCGCCACGATCGAGGAGCTCGAAGCGATCGCCGATGACGATGGCGCCGACGTCCCCTCCCTGCACGGCTGGCGCCGCACCCTCTTCGGCGAGAAGGCCTTGGCGCTCAAGGCCGGCCGCCTCGGCCTCGCGATGAATGGCGGCCGGGTCGTCGTGCGGGAGGTGCCGGGGGAGGCGTGAGCGTGGAGATGGCGGGCGAGGGGGATAGCCCGCTTTACCGCTGACCGCTCACGGACAGCGCCGGAGCTCCCAGGTGGTGTCGGAGCGCATGGTGAGCCGGTTGCCGCGCACCGTCAGGGCGACGGTCTTGCGCGTGCGCCCTTGGTCTCCCTCCTCCGAGCATTGCACCTCGAGGCGGTAGCGCATGCCGTGCTGCGACAGGCGGCGGATGTCGCACCTCGAGGCGGGCGTGTCGATCGACTCGCGCGAGAGCACGAAGGGAGCATCGTCGCCTTCGGTGACGGAGCAGAGCTTCAGGTCGTCGGTCCAACGACCCTCGAAGGGCAGTGGCGCGGCGAGCGCCGCTGCCGGCACCAGGAGGAGAAGAATCGGACCGGACCGGATCATCGCTTCCCTTTGTGACAGAATAGTCCGTTGCCCTGCAAAATCGCCCATCGCAAGGCCCGCCCTTTGGGCGAGACGAAGGGCGCGCCCTTGCCTCTCCGGCAACCGCTTGCGGGGGAGAGGGCCGCCGAAGGCGGCAAACCTGCGCAGCAGGCGCGGGGAGGGTGAGGGGGCGGTGACGAAGAGGGCGCAGCGGCGCGGGAAGGCTCCTCCTTCGGCGCCGCCCCCTCACCCTCGCTTCGCTCCGCTCGTTCGGCCGAAGGCCGAACCCCTCTCCCCGCAAGGGGGGAGGCGAAGCTGCCGCGCCTAATTCGTCACCTCGATCCGCGGCTCGAGGCCCGTCAGGCGGCCGAGCGCGCGCATGCGGCCGAGCAGGCGCTCGTTGGCGAGGGCGGCGCGCTGCTTCGGCAGGGTCAGGGTCACGACCGGGCCGCGGGCGAGGAGGGGCGTTTCCGGCAGCACGCCGGCCATGGCGACGGAGACCGGATAGGCGACCCGCATCAGCGCGCCGAGGAGCCGTGCCCGCTCGAACAGGCGCGGGCCGGCGATGGCCTTGAGCCGCGGACTCGCCTTGTCCGGGTTGATGCCCTCGTGGCGGAAGAAGATCGAGAGCGCCAGGAAGGCGCGGCCGGGATGGTCGATGCCGACAAAGGCCGCGTGCGCGATGATGTTGAGGCTCTGCTCGCCCCGGTAGTCGGGATGCGCCCGCCATCCGATGTCGGCGAGGAGGCAGGCGGCGTGGCGGTAGCGGGTCTCGTCCGCGGTTTCCGGCAGGCCGACGCTCGCGACGAAGCGGTCGGTCCAGTCCCAGAGCTCCTCGCCGTGCCGCGGCGAACGCGAGCGCAAGAGGTTGAGATCGCTCGCCGCCGCGATCAGCGGATCGAGCGCCCGCAGCGTCGGGTCGAGGTGGCCGTAGAGGAGGCCTTCGCGCACGCCGAGGGCGGAAATCGCGACCTGGCGTGGCCGACCGAGGCGGATGATCTCGCCGAGCACGATCGCGCCGTAGGCGAGGAGCGGCAGGCGCGCCTCGGAGACGGATTCAATGTCCTTCAGGGCCTTCGCGTCCGTGCGCTCGACGAGCTGGAGGAAGTCGAGCCCGTCCTCGGGCGCGAAGGTGTAGCCGTGCATGACGTGGAGCGGATAGTCCCGCGCCGCCTGATGCAGCCGGGCGAGGGCGCGCCAGGTGCCGCCAACGGCGTAGAAGGTGCGCCCACGCAGGCGCTCGATCTGTCGCGGCGTCCGCTCCAGGGCCTCGCGGACGATTTTCTGAGCCTTCTTCGGCGAGGAGCCGCTGAGATCGAGCAGCGCCAGCCCGCCGAGGGGCAGAGTGACGCCGTCCTCGACCGCGCCGTCGCGGACGTCGACGAGTTCGAGGGAGCCGCCGCCCATGTCGCCGACAAGGCCGTCCGGACGGCTGAAGCCCGAGATCACGCCGAGCGCCGAGAGTTCTGCCTCCTTCGCGCCGGAGATGAGCTGGACCTCGCAGCCGCAGGCCTCCGCGGCGGCGGCGAGGAAAGCCGGCCCGTTCGCGGCGTCACGGGCGGCGGCGGTGGCGAGGACGAAGATGTGCGAGACGCTCATCGTCTCGGCGAGGACGCGGAAGCGGGCCAGCGCCTTCAGGGCGCGCCGGACGGCGTCGTCATCGAGGCGCCCGGTCGTTGCAACATGGCGGCCGAGGCCGCACAGGACCTTCTCGTTGTAGATCGGTGTCGGCGCGCGCACGAGGCCCTCGTAGGCGACGAGGCGCACGGAATTCGAGCCGATATCGATGATCGCGACCGGCCGCCCGACGTCGAGCCGCCCCTGCGCCTCCCAGCGCACCGCGGGGACGTCAACGGTGTCCACGTTTCGCGAGAGATTTGGGGCGGGACGTCTTGAGCGATTTTCCACGGCCGGACAGACTGGGGTTGGTCATGAAATATTTGTGCGCATTGAACGGTTCCTCGCCTGGTCCCGGCACGACGCGCCGGCTCGCGCCCGAGGGCAGCACGATCCAGCTTTGCTCGTTGTCGAGCAGATTCGCGAGCATGATCTGGTCGAGAACCTGCTGATGCACAGTTGGATTGAGGATCGGCAGCAGGGCCTCGACCCGGCGGTCGAGGTTTCGCGGCATCAGGTCCGCCGACGAGATGTAGACGTGCGCGTTCGCGCTCGGCAGGCCCTGGCCGTTGCCGAAGGCGAAGATGCGCGTGTGCTCGAGGAAGCGCCCGACGATCGATTTCACGCGGATGTTCGCCGAAAGACCCGCAATTCCCGGGCGCAGGCAGCAGATGCCACGGGCGATGATGTCGACCTGCACGCCGGCGGCACTGGCGTCGTAGAGCGCGTCGATGATCACCGGATCGACGAGGGCGTTGCATTTCAGCCAGATCGCCGCCGGGCGGCCGGCCTTCGCGTGCGCGATCTCTTCGCCGATGTGCTGCAGAATGCGCTTCTTCAGGGTCACCGGCGAGACCGCCATCCGCTCGAGCTCGGCGGGCTCGGCGTAGCCGGTGACGAAGTTGAAGATGCGCGACACGTCGCGGCCGATCACCGGGTCCGCAGTGAAGAACGAGAGATCCGTGTAGATGCGCGCCGTCACGGGGTGGTAGTTGCCGGTGCCGGCATGGCAATAGGTGATGAGCTGGCCGCTCTCCCGGCGCACGACGAGGGAGAGCTTGGCGTGCGTCTTCAGTTCGATGAAGCCGAACACGACCTGCGCGCCCGCCCGCTCGAGGTCCCGCGCCCAGCGGATGTTCGCCTCCTCGTCGAAGCGCGCCTTCAGTTCGACGAGGGCGGTGACGGACTTGCCGGCCTCCGCCGCTTCCGCGAGGGCCGCGACGATGGGCGATTGCGACGAGGTGCGGTAGAGCGTCTGCTTGATCGCGACGACGTTCGGGTCCCGCGCCGCCTGCGACAGGAACTGCACCACCGCGTCGAAGGATTCGTAGGGGTGGTGGACGACGATGTCCTTCTGCCGGATCGCCGCGAAGCAATCGCCGCCCTGCTCGCGGATGCGCTCGGGAAAGCGCGGATTGTAGGGCTTGAACTTGAGGTCCGGCCGGTCGAGGGCGACGATCTGGGACAATTCGGTGAGCGCCAGCATGCCCTCGACGACGAAGAGCTGGTCCCCGTCCGGCTCGATTTCGAGTTCCTCGGCGACGAAGGTGCGCAGATCCTCGGGCATCGCCGGCTCGACCTCGAGGCGGATGACGCTGCCGCGCCGGCGCTGCTTCAGCGCCGTCTCGAACAGGCGGACGAGATCCTCCGCCTCTTCCTCGATCTCGATGTCGCTGTCGCGGACGACCCTGAAGCCGCCCTGGCCCTGCACCGCGTAGCCGGGAAAGAGCCGGCTCGTGTAGCGGACGATGACCTGTTCGAGGGCGATGAAGCGGGTCGCGCCGGTCTCAGCGAAATCGGGCAGGCGGATGAAGCGCTCGACCTTGGGCGGCAGGCGGATCAGCGCGTTGAGGACCTTCGCGTCGCCCTTGCGGGCGAGCTTCAGCGCGATCGTCGAGCCGAGGTTGGGGATGAACGGGAAGGGATGCGCCGGGTCGATCGCGAGCGGCGTCAGCACGGGGAAGACGTGGTGCAGGAAATAGTCCTCGAGCCAGGTCGCCTCGGGCTTCGTCAGGTCGGCGCTGTCGACGAGGACGATGCCCTCGTGCAGGAGGTCGTCCTTGAGGCCGCGCCAGCGCCGCTGCTGGTCGGCAGCGAGGACCGAGACCTCGGCGGCGATCCTCGTCAGCTGCTCCTGCGGCGTCAGCCCGTCCTGCGAGGGCGTCGCGACCCCGGAGCGGACCTGGCCACGCAGGCCGGCGACGCGGACCATGAAGAACTCGTCGAGGTTGTTCGCCGAGATCGACAGAAAGCGCAGCTGTTCGAGGAGCGGATGGTTGCGGTTTGCCGCCTCCTCCAGGACGCGACGGTTGAACTGCAGCCATGACAGCTCGCGATTGACGAAGCGCTGCGGGAACCGGCGCAGGGCCGCGCCGTCGAGCTCGATGTCCGGCGGCGGCTTCGGGGCCGGCGATTCGTCGATGGTCTCGGGATCGGCTTCGGCGACCTTGGCCCTGACCTCGAGTTCCGCTTCCTCCATCGGCGAGCGCATGTCCGTCTCCGTTCTCCCCTTCCGCTGCGCCCGAGGTGCAGCGGATTTGGTGACGGTTTCACGACGGTCGGGTTCGAGCGGTTTCACTCAGGCCTCATCCGTTTCGTCGACAGCGCCCAGCACCTCGGCCGCGATGGCGCGGGAAACCCGCCGGCCCCGGCTCAGGGCCTCCCGGTCGAGAGCCGCGACGATCGTCTCGGCGCGGGCGAGGGAGCGTTCGATCCGCAGCGCAATGTAATCGACCACGGTCGTGTCGACCACCAGCTGGCGGTCGACGAAGAGCTTGACCAGGACCGCCCGCAGGAGCGCGTCGTCCGGGCTGTCGAGGGCGACGGCCGGCGCGAGCCGCAGGCGGGAGAGGAGGTCCGGGACGGCAAGGCCCCAGCCTTCGGGCGGTCCGGCGGCGGTCAGGAGCACGAAGGCGCGCCGTTCGCGGGCCAGATTGAGGAGGTGGAACAGGGCCGCCTCGTCGCGCTCCGACCGGTCGAGGTCCTCAACGACGAGGGCGCCGTTCGAGACGAGGTGCGGCACCTTGTCGTGCGCCACCTCGAAGGCGTCGACGGTCCAGGCGCGGGCGCAGGCCGCCCAGATGGCGGCGAGGTGGCTCTTGCCGCTGCCGGCCGCGCCGAGGAGGAGGAGGATCGTGTCCGGCCAGTCCGGCCAGCGCTCGACGAGGCCGTAGGCGCGCTCGTTCGAGGGGCTGACGAGAAAGTCCTCACGGCCGAATCGGGGCGCCAGGGGAAGGTCGAGGGTGAGCTGCCTCGGCGGTTCAGGCATCTTCGTCGGCGCCCGGCGGCAAGAGGGTCCGCGCGCCCCGATAGAGCGGGCTTTCGAGATAGCGCCTCAGCCCGTGCCGGGCGACGACGCCGACCGCCGCCGCGAGGGGCACGGCGAGGAGCAGGCCGACGAAGCCGAACAGGGTGCCGAAGGCGAGGAGGGCGAACATCAACCAGACCGGATGCAGTCCGACCGAGGCGCCGACGAGCTTCGGCGAGAGGATGTTGCCCTCGACGAACTGGCCGAAGACGAAGACGCCGAGGGTGGCGAGGACCCATTTGTAGTCCGGCCAGAACTGCACCATGGCGACGCCGACGGAGAGGATGAGCCCGGTCAGCGATCCGACATAGGGGATGAAGCTCAACAACCCCGCGGCGATGCCGATGAGGGCGCCGAAGTTCAGGCCGATCAGGGTGAGCCCGATGGCGTAGAAGGTGCCGAGGGCGAGGCAGACCGTGGTCTGCCCGCGCACGAAGCCGGCGATCGCCGCGTCGATGTCCCGGGCGAGCGCGCGGATGTTCTCGCGCTGACGCACCGGAACCCAGCCGTCGACCGTGGCGACCATGTGGTCCCAGTCGACGAGGAGATAGAAGGCGACGACCGGCGTCACGACGAGGAGGGCGAGGACACTCAGGATCGCCTGTCCGCCCGACCACAGGCCGGTGAGGAAGGCGCCGAACCAGGTCGCCGCCTGGCCGACGAGGTTGCCGATGGAACGCTGCATGTCGGAAAGCGCGTCCGCCCCGCCCAGCCGCTCGACGATCGGGCCGCCCTGCTCGGCGAGGAGCTTCTGCAGCCGGGTCACGGTCTCGGGCAACTTGTCGACGAAGGCCGCGAGCTGGTGCACGACGAAGGGCAGCAGCAGCACCAGGCCGAGGATGAAGGACACGACGAAGAGCACGAGGATGAGAAGCGTCGCGGCGAGGCGGGAAAGGCCGATCCGCTGCAGCCGGTCGGCGAGGGGGTCGAGGAGGTAGGCGACGGCGAATCCGGCGACGAACGGCAGCAGGATGTCGCGCAGGACGAACAGGAAGAGGACCGCGACGGCGAGCGTCGCGAGCCAGAATCCGACCTGCCGCTGCACGCTCATGCAAGCCGCACCCGCCCCTCATCCGGCCATGTGCCGGAGCCATCCGGCGAGATAGGCGCCGGCGGAGGCGACGGTCAAGGCGGCGACGATCAGCATGGCGATGCCGCCGAACGGCTCGAAATCGATGCCGAAGGCCTTCGCGGCGAGGACGAGGGCGGCAAATCCGATCTGCGCGAAGGTGTTGATCTTCGACACCGCAAGGGGCTTGATCGCCACCGGCCGCGCCATCACCCAGGAGAGCATGATCGCGGCGACGATCATCACGTCCCGGGAGACGACGACGATGGCGAGCCAGCCCGGCAGAACGCCGACGACGGCGAGGGTGACGTAGATCGAGACGAGCAGCGCCTTGTCGGCGAGGGGATCGATGTAGGCGCCGAACTCGCTGCGCATGTCGAAGCGCCGGGCGATGAAGCCGTCGATGCCGTCCGAGATTCCGGCGACGAGAAAGAGCCCGAACGCCGTCTCCCAGCGCCCCTGGATGATCGCGACAATGACCGCCGGCACGAGGATCAGCCGGAGGATGGAGATGAGGTTCGGTATGGTCATCCGCCGGGGAGTGTAGGGACCGGCCGGCGCCATTGCGAGGGGCGCCGTCTCCCCGCAAGGGGGGAGAGGCGAATCGCGCCCGTTTCGCATCCGCCCTTGCCACCGCCGCGCTCTCCCCTTAACCGGCTCAGATTGCGGGATGGAGCGCGGATGGAACGCGAGCGCAACGGGCTGACCTATGCCGAGGCCGGCGTCGACATCGATGCCGGTAATGCCATGGTCGAGGCGATCCGGCCGCTCGTGCGGGCGACGCGGCGGCCCGGCGCCGATGCTGAGATCGGCGGCTTCGGCGGCCTCTTCGATCTCAGAGCGGCCGGCTTTTCCGATCCGATCCTCGTCGCCGCGAATGACGGCGTCGGCACGAAGCTCAAGATCGCGATCGAGACCGGCCTTCACGACACGATCGGCATCGATCTTGTCGCGATGTGCGTCAACGACATCGTCGTCCAGGGGGCCGAGCCCCTGTTCTTCCTCGACTATTTCGCCACCGGCAAGCTCAGTCCGGAAGTCGGCGTCGCCATCGTCAAGGGCATTGCCGAAGGCTGCCGGCTCGCCGGCTGCGCCCTCATCGGCGGCGAGACGGCGGAGATGCCGGGCCTCTACGTCGCCGGCGACTACGACCTCGCAGGCTTTGCCGTCGGCGCCGCCGAGCGCGGCACGCTCCTGCCGAAGCCGGTCCAGCCGGGCGACGTGCTGATCGGCCTGCAATCCTCCGGCGTACATGCCAACGGCTTTTCCCTCGTGCGCCGGATCGTCGAGGCGGCGGGCCTGTCCTGGACCTCGCCCGCGCCCTTCGCGGCCGGGGAGAGCCTCGGCGCCGCCTTCCTGACGCCGACCCGGATCTACGTGAAGCCGGTCCTCGAGACCCTCCGCGCGGCGGGCGGCATCAAGGCCCTCGCCCACATCACCGGCGGCGGCTTTCCCGACAATCTGCCGCGGGTCCTGCCGGAGGGAATCGGCGCCCGGCTCGATCTTGCCGCGGTTCCCGTGCCGCCGGTCTTCGGCTGGCTCGCCCGGACGGGCGGCGTCGCCGAGGCCGAGATGCTGCGCATCTTCAATTGCGGTATCGGCATGGTCGTCGCCGTCGCCCGGGCCGAGGCCGAGGCGGTCGAGGCGGCGCTGTCCCGGGCCGGGGAGCATCCCGTCCGCATCGGCGAGGCCGTCGCCGGGACGGGCGTCGAGACCGTGGGCGCTCTCTCCCTGTGACGGCGCGGCGGCGGGTCGCCATCATGATCTCGGGGCGCGGCTCGAACATGGCGGCCCTGATCGCGGCGGCGCTTGCGCCCGACTATCCGGCGACGATCGCCCTCGTCGTCTCGAACCGCCCCGCGGCGCCGGGCCTCGGCCTTGCCCGCACTGCGGGAATCGAGGCGATCGCCCTCGACCACAAGGCCTTTCCCGACCGGGAGAGTTTCGAGCGCGCGCTCGACACGGCGCTTGCCGCGCGAAACATCGAGCTCGTGTGCCTTGCCGGCTTCATGCGCGTGCTGACGCCCTGGTTCGTCGGGCGCTGGCAAGGCCGGATGCTCAACATCCACCCGTCGCTGTTGCCCGCCTTCCGCGGCACGCATACCCACGCCCGCGCCCTCGCAGAGGGCGTCCGCGTCCATGGCTGCACCGTCCACGTCGTCGTGCCGGAACTCGATGCCGGTCCGATCGTCGCTCAGGCCGAGGTCCCCGTCCTCCCCGGCGACACCCCGGAATCCCTCGCCGCCCGCGTCGGCGAAGCGGAGCACAGACTCTATCCGCAAGCGCTGCGGGAGTTCGTCGAAACGGGCGCGCTCCTTTAGGTGCATTTCGGGAAAGGCGCGGATCGCCTCTCCCCGCTTGCGGGGAGAGGGTGCGGCCTTCGGCCGAACGAGCGGAGCGGAGCGAAGCGGGGGTGAGGGGGCGGCGCAGGATAAGGCGCCCGGCCCAAGCCGCCGCGCCCCTTTCGAAGACGCCCCTCACCCTCGCCTGCTGCGCAGGCTTGCCGCCTTCGGCGGCCCTCTCCCCGCAAGCGGGGAGAGGCGAATCGCCGAGATTCGCCAGCCGGCTGGATAGCAGCGGGGGGCGCCCCCTACACCCCGAACGGGTTGAACTTGGTGGTGCCCTTGAAGAGCTGGCCGACGAAGTTGAGGTCCTCGCCGCCGGTCGGGGTGGTGCGGGTGACGAAGTCGAAGACCTTGCCGTCCTGAATGCCGTAGAGGGCGACGCGCTCGACACGCAGCTTCGGGTCGAAATAGACCGCGGTCACCCGCTGGTCGATCACCGTCTCGCCGAGAAACTGCATGTTCCGGCGCGAAACTTGGCTGATGTAGTACCAGCTCTTGTTGCCGACTGTCGACACCGTCGAGGGCGTGCCCAAGGTCTGCAGGACCTTTTCGGCATTCATGCCGGGCTGGACCTGGGCAACGGCCTTTTCGTCGACGAGATAGCCGCGCTGGAACTCCTCGCTGCCGAGGCAAGCGGCAAGCGTCGAGGCGAGGAGGGCGGCTGCCGCGAGACGCACGAGGACAGGCTTGAGAGAACGCATCGTCACCATCTTCCGAGGGCGCGGCGCGAGGCAAGCTTGCGCCGCAGTCGCGGGATGGCGTACCCCGAGGCCATGGCTTTGACAAGTTAGCGGCGGAGGCCGACTTGATCCTCCGTTTCTTCCGTAAGGACAGTAGCGCCGAGGCGGTCAGCGCCCTTTACGCCCGCGCCACCGCCGCCGCGCGGGCGCCGGGGCTCTATCTCGCCCTCGGCCTGCCGGACACCCTCGAAGGCCGCTTCGAGGCCTTGTTGCTGCACGTCGTGCTCGTCCTGCGGGCCCTGCGCCGGCTGCCGCCCCCGGCCGACGACGTTGCGCGCGATCTCACCGACGCCTTCTTCGGCGACCTCGACGGCACGCTCCGCGAGATGGGAGTCGGCGACGTCGCGGTCCCGAAGCGGATGACGAGCCTCGCCGCAGCCTTCTATGGCCGCGCCGAGGCCTACGACCGCGCCCTCGCGGCGGGCGACCGGGCGGCGCTCGCCGCAAGCCTCGCCCGCAACGCGCTTGGCCGGGAGGCGCCGGCTTTCGCACTCGCGCGTTATGTCGAGGAGGCGGACCGCGCCGCTGCGGCCCAGAGCCTCGAGGATCTGTTCCGGGACGGGCCCGCCTTTCCGCCGCCCGACCGCTTCGCCGCAGGGGACGCGCCATGAGAGGCGAGATCATGCCGGACACCGTCGGCCCGCTGTCGCGGCTCGTCGACGTCTCGAACCTGCCACCGCACGGGCTCGCCGTGCGGGTCGAGGCGAACGAGGAGGAGCGCAGCGCGCTGGCGCGCGACTTCAAGCTGCCGACGATCCGCGCCCTCGTCGGCGAATACAGGCTCAAGAGCGCGGCGAAGGGCGTCCACGTCGCCGGCACCGTGCGCGCCGCGATCACCCAGGTCTGCGTCGTCAGCCTCGATCCGTTCGATTCCGACCTCGTCGAGGAGGTGGAGGTCGATTTCGCGGAGAGTTCCGGCCACCCCGCTGAGCCGCCGACCGGGCTTGCCGATTACGACCCGCCGGACGAAATCGTGAACGGGCATATCGACCTTGGCGCCATCACCGCCGAGTTTCTGGCCCTCGGCCTCGATCCGTATCCGCACAAGCCCGGCGTCGACTTCGCCCCCGACGCGGCCGGCGAAAAGCCCAATTCGCCCTTCGCCGCCCTCGGCAGCCTGAAGCGCGACGGCTGAGGGGAGGGGGACGATTTCAGTTGCCCCCCGCGGGTAACCTTGTATTTTCCGCCGCCTGTTCAAGGACCTGTCGAAAGTTTCCTCCGCCCATGTCGAAGCCAGTCCGACTCTCGCTAGATGCGATGGGCGGCGATGTCGGACCGCCGGTCGTCGTGCCGGGCGCGGCGATGGCGCTCGAGCGGCACCCGGAGCTGCGCTTCTTGATGTTCGGCCGCGCGAGCGCGATCGAGCCGCTCCTCGTCAACGCGCCGAAGCTGCGCGCCGCGACCGAGATCCGCCACACCGATGTCGCCGTGGCGATGGACGACAAGCCTAGCGTCGCGATCCGCACCGGGCGCGGCAAGTCTTCGATGTGGCGCGCCGTGCAGGCGGTGCGCGACGGCGAGGCCGACGCCTGCGTCTCCGCCGGCAACACCGGCGCGCTCATGGCGACGGCGAAGATCTGCCTCAAGACGATGGCGCATATCGAGCGTCCGGCCATCGCCGCGATGTGGCCCACCCTGCGCGGCGAGAGCATCGTGCTCGACGTCGGCGCGACGATCGGCGGCGACGCGGAGCACTACGTCGACCTCGCCATCATGGGCGCCGCGATGGCGCGCATCGTCTTCGATCTCGACCGCCCGAGCGTCGGCATCCTCAACGTCGGCACCGAGGAGATCAAGGGCATCGAGGCGGTGAAGGAGGCGAGCCGCATCCTGCGCGAAAGCGCGCCGCCCCATCTCGACTATCGCGGCTTCGTCGAGGGCGACGATCTCGGCAAGGGGACCGTCGACGTCGTCGTCACGGAGGGCTTCACCGGCAACATCGCGCTGAAGACCGCGGAGGGCACGGCGAAGCAGATCGGCGAGTACCTGCGCGCCGCGATGAGCCGCACGCTGATGGCGAAGATCGGCTACTTTTTTGCGCGCCAGGCCTTCGAGGCGCTGCGCGACAAGATGGATCCGCGCAAGGTCAATGGCGGCGTCTTCCTCGGGCTCGAGGGGGTGGTCGTGAAGAGCCACGGCGGCACCGACGCGACGGGCTTTGCAAGCGCCATCGACGTCGCCTACGACATGGCGCGCTTCGAACTCATGAACACGATCCGCGAGATGCTCGAACACACGCCGTCCGAAGACGAGCCGGCGTGAGGGAGAAGCCGTGACCATCATCCGTTCCATCGTGCGCGGCATCGGCTCCTCCCTGCCCGAGCGGCGGGTCACCAACGCCGAGCTGTCGCAGACGGTCGAGACTTCGCACGAGTGGATCGTGCAGCGCACCGGCATCGAGGCGCGCCACATTGCGGCGGAGAACGAGACGACGTCGACGCTGGCGATCGCGGCGGCCCGACGCGCCCTTGACGACGCCGGGCTTTCGGCCGCCGATATTGACCTCATCGTCGTCGCAACTTCGACACCGGATTATACATTTCCTTCGACGGCGACGATCGTGCAGGATGGGCTCGGCATCCATCATGGCGCCGCTTTCGACCTTCAGGCCGTGTGCAGCGGCTTCGTCTACGCCGTCGCGACGGCCGACAATTTCCTCAAGGCGCGCGCGCACAAGCGCGCGCTGGTCATCGGCGCCGAGACCTTCTCGCGCATCCTCGACTGGGAGGACCGCACCACCTGCGTGCTCTTCGGCGACGGCGCCGGCGCTGTCGTGCTCGAGGCCGGGGAGGGCGAGGGCGGCAGCGCGGATCGCGGCATCCTGACCTCGCACCTGCGCTCGGACGGGCGTTACCGCGACAAGCTTTACGTCGACGGCGGCCCGGGCACGACACGCACGACGGGCGTTCTCAAGATGGAGGGCCGCGAGGTCTTCCGCTTCGCGGTCGGCATGGTCGCAGACGTGGTCCAGGACGCTTTCGCTGCAACGCACACGAGCGCCGCCGATCTCGACTGGTTCGTGCCGCATCAGGCGAACCGCCGCATCATCACGGCGAGCGCCGACAAGCTCGGAATCGCGCCTGAAAAGGTGGTGATTACGGTCGACCGGCACGGCAACACGTCGGCGGCCTCGATCCCCCTCGCCCTCGACGTCGCCGTCAAGGACGGCCGCATCAAGACGGGCGATCTCGTCATGATCGAGGCGATCGGCGGCGGTTTCACATGGGGCTCGGCCCTCATCCGCTGGTAGAGCGTAGTCGCCCTGTAGCCACACCTGCGCGCCATCGCGGCGCGCGCGAGGCTACCGCGGCAGGCCGCCTCACCCCCGCCGTTTTTGACCATTGACCATGCAAGCGTGTCTGCCTAGCGTCCGAAGTTCCATTTCGTCGGCAGGTCTGACGCCGGGGGGCGTTGATGGCAGGAAAGACAGTCACGCGCGCGGATTTGAGCGAAGCCGTCTACCAGAAGGTCGGCCTGTCGCGGACGGAATCCGCCGCCCTCGTCGAAAGCGTGCTCGGGGAAATCTGCGATTGCCTCGCGGGCGGCGAGACCGTGAAGCTCTCCTCGTTCGGTTCCTTCGTCGTGCGCGACAAAGGCCAGCGCATCGGCCGCAATCCGAAGACGGGCATCGAGGTCCCGATCGATCCGCGGCGGGTGATGGTCTTCAAGCCGTCGAATGTTCTGAAAGCGCGTATCAACGGCGGCGAAGCCGCAAACGACGAGTGATCCCTCGTCCTTGACGGACGCGCACGATGGACAAGAGCCCCGACGCTTTCAGGACGATCTCGGAAGTCGCCGAGGACCTTTCGCTGCCGCAGCACGTGCTGCGCTTCTGGGAAACGCGCTTCAGCCAGATCAGGCCGCTGAAGCGCGGCGGCGGGCGGCGCTATTACCGCCCCGACGACGTCGATCTTCTCAAGGGCATCCGCCAGCTCCTTTACGGAGAGGGCTACACGATCAAGGGCGTGCAGCGCATCCTCAAGGCCGAGGGCCTGCGCTTCGTGCAGGGCGTCGGCCGCGGCGACGAAACGGTTGCGGCGCCGCCGCCCGAGCCGGAGGAGGCAGCGGCGGACGCGGCCGCATCGCCCGCGCCGGCCGCCGCGCTCACGCCCGAGATGACCGAGACCCTGCGCGCCGCCCTCGATGACCTGCGCGAATGCGACCGCGTCCTTTCCACCCTCGACGCGAACGACACCGCAGGGGAAGCGTGATCGCTTTCCGGTGAGGCGTGAGCGCCGTCCGAGCCAGCGCGCAAGGACCTCGCAGACACCGGCCTGCGCGCCTGCATCGTCGCCCCGCCCGACCCTGTCCGCCCTGGCCCACCCGATGATACCGCTCGATCTGTGCCGGTTCGGCGGTCCCGTCCGCTTCGCCGGCGATCGCGGCGGCGCCGCGACCGGGCGGCCGTCGAGGCCGCGATGACGTCGCTCCTGATCGTCTATCATTCCCTCACCGGCGGCACCCGGCAGATGGCAGAGGCGGCGGCGCGGGGCGCCGGGATGCAGTCCGAGGTTCGCGTGCGCATGCTGACGGCTCAGGAGGCCGGGCCCGAGGATGTCCTTGCCGCCGATGGGTACATCTTCGCGACGCCCGAGAACCTTGCGGCGATGTCCGGGATGATGAAGGACTTCTTCGATCGCGCGTACTATCCGGTGCTGGGGCGGATCGAAGGCCGCGCCTACGCCGTCGCGATCTGCGCCGGCAGCGACGGCGAGAACGCGGCGCGGCAGATTGCCCGGATCGCCGCCGGCTGGCGGCTGCGGGCGGTGGCGGAGCCGCTCATCGTCTGCACCCACGCCCAGACGCCGGAGGCGATCCTGGCTCCGAAGACGATTGCGAGCGACGACCTCTCCCGCTGCGAGGTTCTCGGCGCGGCGCTCGCGGCCGGTCTCGGGATGGGCATCTTCTGAGCGCACGCGACCTCAGAGATGGCGCCGCAAAAACTCTCCCGCGCTCGCGAGCGCGAGACGCCCTTCCGCGAGATTTGCGTTCCAAAGGTGCCAGGCGTGGATCATGTGCGGCCAGATTTCGAGGGTGACCGGGACGTCGCTCGCGCCGGCCTTTTCCACAAGGCGCGTCGCGTCGTCGAGCAGCGTCTCCGCCGAGCCGACCTGCACGAGAACGGGCGGCAGCCCCGCGAGGACGGCTTCGAGCACGCTGACGCGCGGGTCCTTGCGATCCGTTCCGGGCGGGACGTAGGCGGCGGCGAGTTCGTCGAGATAGCCCGCGTGGATGAGCGGATCGGTGTCGGCCTTCGTCGTCATCGTGCCCCCCGACATCGTCAGGTCGGTCCAGGGCGAGACGAGCCAGGCGCAGCCCGGCGGCTCCTCCCCGGCGGCGAGGAGCCGGCCGATCAGGGCGACGGTGAGGCCGCCGCCGGCGCTGTCGCCGCCGATCGCGATGTGCCGCGCCGGCACGCCTTGAGCGCGCACGAAGCGCCAGGCCGTCCAGGCGTCGTCGTATGCCGCCGGAAACGGGTGCTCCGGCGCCAGCCGGTACCCGACCGCGAGCGTCCGCAGCCCGCCGGCGCGCCCGGCCTCGGTGACCATCCGGCGATGGCTGCGGATCGAACCGGAGCAGAAGCCGCCGCCGTGAAAGAAGATCAGGACGCGGGACGCATCGCTTCCGGGCGCGAGGGACCACTCGCCCGGCACGCCGCCGAGATCGACAGGATTAAGCCCGATGTCTTCGGCGACCGGCCAGATCGAACCGACCTCGTCGAGGCGCCTGCGCCGCTCGGCCCAGCCGATGGGCCTCGGCTTCTCCGAGAGAAGGGCGCGGATGGCTTCGATCCCGTCGGTCGGCATGGCGATCCGTCTCCGAAATGCGCGCTCGTTTCGATCCGCGGTCGCGCGAGGCGACGGCGCGCGACCGTTGCCGATCACGCCGCGTAGGGCGAGAGTCTGCCGCTGCAGCACGCGCCCGCCGCCGGGCGCGCCGACGACCTTGCCGTCTTCCGCGACGACCTTTCCGCGGGCAATCGTCATCACCGGCCAGCCGGTGACTCGAAAGCCCTCCCACGGCGTGTAGTCGGCGCCGTGATGCAGGATCGCCTGCGCGATGTCTCGCGCCGGTTCGGGTCCCACAGGATGATGTCGGCGTCGAAGCCGACGCCGATCGAGCCCTTCTGCGGGTAGAGGCCGTAGATCTTGGCGTGGTTGGTCGAGGTGAGTTCGACGAACTCGCTGCAGCGAGATGCGGCCCTTCGACGACGCCCTCGGAGAACAGGATCGGCAGCCGCGTCTCGATGCCGGGAATGCCGTTCGGCACCCAGCGGAACGAGGTGCGGCCCTTCGGCGCCTTGAGCTTGCCCTGCGGATCGTCGTAGCGGAACGGGCAATGGTCCGACGAGAAGGTCTGGAACACGCCCGGTCTGGAGGCCCTCCCAGATCGCCGTCCTGGCTGTCCGCGGTCGCGCGGCGGCGGCGAGCAGACGTATTTGCCGCCGCGTCGTCGTCCATGCCGAGGCCCTTGAGGTCGTCGGCGGTCAGCGTGATGTATTGCGGGCAGGTCTCGGCCATAGACCTTGAGGCCGCGCTGCTGCGCCCAGCGGATCTGCTCCATCGCCTCGCGGCCGGAGACGTGCACGATCGACGATCGGCACGTCGACGAGCTCGGCGTGCGAGATCGCGCGATGCGTCGCCTCGCGCTCGACGATCTGCGGCCGCGAGACGGCGTGATAGTAGGGCGCCGTCTTGCCGGCGCGCTCCAGGCGCTCGGTCATGAAGCGGATGGCGTCGTAGCCCTCGCAATGGACCATGACGAGCGCGCGCTCCCGCCGCGCGCACGTCGAACACCTCGAGGAGCTGGCGGTCGTTCAGCACGAGATCGTCATAGGTCATGAAGACCTTGAACGACGTGTAGCCGTCGCGCACGAGCGCCGGCAGCTCCTGGCCCGAGCACGCTCGGGCGAGGGATCGGAGACGATGAGGTGGAAGGCCGTAGTCGATGTGGCACTGGCCTTCGGCGAGGGCGCGGTATTCCTCGACGCAGGCGCGCAGGCGACGGCGCCGCGCGGCTGCAGCGCGAACGGCATCACGAGCGTGTTGCCGCCGGCCGCGGCGGCCGCGGTCGCCGAGGTCGAAATCGTCGGCCATGACGATGCCCGGACCGGAGGGCTGGGCGATGTGGACATGGCTGTCGATGCCGCCGGGCAGGACGAGCAGGCCCGAGGCGTCGATCTCGCGCGCGGCACCCGTCATCGCTCTCGGCGAGCGGCGACGATGCGCCCGCCCGGATGCCGATGTCGGCGCGGACGCTGTCGGCCGCGGTGACGACGGTGCCGCCGCGGATGGCCAGGTCGAATTCAGCCATGTCGAATTCAGCCATGTGCCGCTTCCTCAGAGTTTGGCTTATCGGGCGAGACGACTCACGAGAGCGCCCGGTCGAGGCTTGCGATCAGGCGGTCGACCTCCTCGAGGGTGTTGTAGTGGACCATCGAGACGCGCACGACGCCGTTGCCCGCGGCGAGGCCGAGGTGCTCGATCAGCCGGCGCGAATGGAAGTCGCCGTAGCGGATGCCGATCCGGTCGTCGTCGACCGCGGCGAACGATCGCGGCGGAATCGCGGCCCTCGACCTTGAACGAGATGGTCGGGACACGGATCGCGCGGTCGCCGACTGCGCGGGCCGACGATACGCACGTCGTTGCGATCGCGCAGATAGGAGAGCAGCCGCTCGCCGATCGCCTCCTCGTGCGCGGCGATGGCGTCGAAGGCGCGCTCGATGGCGGCGCGGTCGCCGGTGCCGCCGCCGAGCGCGTCGAGGTAGTCGACGATGCCGGCGCAGCCCCAGGCGAGTTCGTAGTTGCGTGTTGCCGGGCTCGAGCTTCATCGGGCACGTGGTCGCGGCCGTAGAAGTAGTGATACAGGCCGTCGAGCTCGAGCAGATTGTCGTAGCGCCCCGCCATGCATCGCGAAATGCGGGCCGTAGGTCTTGTAGAAGCTGAAGACGTAATAGTCGGCGCCGAGCGCCGCGACGTCGACCGCCCGATGCGGCGCATAGGCGACGCCGTCGACGCAGAGCTGCGCGCCGGCCGCATGAACGATGCCGCGCGATCTCGCGGATCGGCATGATCGCGCCGAGAATGTTCGAGGCGTGCGTGACGCAGACGAGCTTCGTCGCTCGGCGTCATGAGCCGTCGAGTTCGGCGAGGTCGATCTCGAAGGTCTCGCGATCGATGCGACCAGGTCTTGAACACGACGCCGCGCTCCTTCAGCGCCAGCCAGGGGCCGATATTCGATTCGTGGTCGAAGATCGGTGACGACCACCTCGTCGCCGGGCGCGAAGCTGGCTCGCCATCGCGCGGCGCAGAGATGCGCATCAGTACGGTCGTCGAGGGGCCGAGCACGATCTCCTCCGGGCGGCGCGGCATTCACGAGCCGGGCCATCGCCGCCCGCGCCTCCGCAAGGCGCGCGCGTGGCGCGCTGCGACAGAGGCGTAGCTCGCGCCGGTCTGCACGCTCGTCGTGAGGAGGTAGTCGGAGATGCGCTCGGCGACGCGCTGCAGGACCTGCGCCCCGCCGGCATTGTCGAAGATAGGCGAAGTCGTCGGCGAGGGCCGGGAACTGCGAGCGGACGAAGGCGAGATCGAGGGGCGGTCATCGGCGTTGTCCCGGAAGGCTACTGTTCTGGTTCGTCAGGCGGCGATGGTGATGGGCACGGCCAGCTGGGCGGTGACTCGACTTCGCAATCGGCGGTGTCCGCGCTTCCCACATCAGCATGGCGAAGGTCGCCGCGCGCCCGAGGGCCACCATGCGGAACGTGCCAGACGCCCGGGCGGTAGTGGATGCCCGTGCCGCGGCGGCGAGGAAGGCCGCGCGCGGCGCCGATGTCGGGCTCGCCACCGCGGTCGGGCGCGACGACGACAAGAAGTCGTCGCGAGTCATCGGCAGGAACACCTGCTCGGAATGCGGATGGCGCTCGAACAGGTCGGACCGGAACGGGCAGCGTCGAGGCGCTGCACGCGGTAGAGCGCGAGAACTCGGCAACGTCGGCCGCCGTGTCGTGCGACCAGCTCCGGGCAAGCCCGTCGTAGCGCACGCCGCGGCCGTCGTTGACGGGCGTCGCCCGCTCGCCCTCGGGCGCCAGCACGTCGCCGAACGGCGGCGAACCCGGCGGCGGTCAGCGCCTGCGGGCGCAGGACGGGTGCATCGGACGAGATCGCTCGGTGCAGCGCTCATCGCCGCGCACCGCCCAGCGGCTTCTCCAGAGGCCGACGAGGCGGACGAGCGGCAGGAGCATGATGAGGTAGATGCCGGCGGCGGCGATCAGCGGCGTCGGATTGGCGGCGAGGGCCTGGGCCTGCGTCGCCTGCTTCAGGAGGTCCGGCATCGCGACGACCGACGCGAGCGCGGTGTCCTTGAGGACGTTGATCGCGTTCGACGTGATCGGCGGCACGACGATGCGGATCGCCTGCGGCAGCACGACGTCGGTACATCACCAGCGCAGCGGCCGAGGCCGAGGGCCCGCGCCGCCTCGAACTGGCCGCGCGGCACCGCCTCGATGCCGGCGCGGAAGATCTCGGCGCTGAATAGGCGCCGCCACCAGGGAGATCGCCGTCGTCGCCGCGCGCGAAGGCGACAGCCGGAGCCCGACGAAGGGCAGCGCGTAGTAGACGACGATCGAGCAGGACGAGGATGCGGAATGGCGCGGAAGACGTCGATATAGGCGATGGCCAGCCGGCGCCAGCGGCGTGCGGCGCATAGAGCCGCGCCAGCGCCAGCACGAGCCCGCAGCACGAAGCCGAGCGCGATGCTGATGAGGCCGAGCAGGATCGTGGTCGAGAGACCGCTGAGGAGGAGCGGCAGCGTCTCGACGAAGACGCGTGCCGTTCAGGAAGGTGTCGAAGATGTTCATGGCACGTCAGGCTGTCCTGGTCGCGGAGCGGTCCGACGTCGCCGATGAAACGGCCCGCGAAGCGGCAAGCGCCTCGGGGCCAGGCGAACGACTGCGTCCGATGACCGGATCCGGGCATGGCGCAAGCCATCGCGATCAGAGCTTGGGCATTTCGAGCGACTGTCGCGGTCGTCATGCCGGCGTCGGGATCGGTGCCGAACCACTTCTTGTGGAGCGTCGCGAGCGAGCCGTCCTTCTTCATGGCGGTGATCGCGTCGTTGACCTTGGCCGGCGATGCGGCGCGTTCTTCGCGAACATCACCGAGTACTGCTCGGTCGTCTTGATGCGCTCGACGACGGCGAATTGCGGCTTGTCCTTGACGTAGTAGAGCAGCGCCGGAATGTCGGAGATGTAGCCGTCGATGCGGCCGGCCGCGAGATCGAGCATGGCCGGGTTCAGGCCCTCGTAGCGGCGGATTTCGCCGATCTTGTACTTGGCCTTGTTCTGCGGTCGCCCACATGTCGCCGGTCGAGCCGGTGTCGACGCCGACCGGTCTTGCCGTCCAGGCCGGCTCGACGTTCTTGATGCCGGTCGCCTTCGTCACGGTCAGCGACTGGTCGCTGTCGTAGTAGGGCTGCGCGAAGGAGACGCTCTCGAGGCGCTTCTTGGTGATGGTGATCGAGGACACGGCGGCGTCGATCTGGCCCGACTGGACGGCCGCGAACAGGCCCTGGAAGGGGATGTTGACGATCTCGACCTTCTGTCCGAGGCGCTTGCCGATCTCGTTCGATGAGATCGATCTCGAAGCCGACGAATTCGCCGCTTCTCGTCCTGGAACTCCCACGGCACGTTGCCGATATTGGCGCCGACCTTCAGGAGGTCTGCGCCGAGGCGAGGCCCGCCCCGGCGAGGGCGGCGAGCGCGACAACGGCCGCTCGCGCGGCGATCCTCTTCATGCTCAGCATCATCGTTCGACTCCCGTTTCGGGCGTGCCGGCGCAGAGGGGGCGGCCGCCGCTTCGTTCCCTTCGCCGCAATCGACCGCCCTTTACCGGAGGCGGCGCTTGCGGATAATTGGTCTGACTGGTCTGACCAGTTCGCAAGGTGCGCCGCGGCCCGATGGCCGTCAAGCGGCTTGTGACCGAACGCGAGGCAGCCCCCGCATGGATTTGCGACCGACCCCTCCGGACGCCGCCTTCCCCGACAAGGTCCCGGTGCCGCGGGGCGCGGCGGAGCAACTGCGCCGGATGATCGAGGAGCGCCGCCTGCGGCCGGGCGACCGGCTGCCCTCCCAGCGCGAACTGTCCGAGCGGCTGAAGATCAGCCGGGCGTCCCTGCGCGAGGCCCTGACGGCGCTTGAGACCCTCGGGCTCGTCAGCGTTCAGCCGGGACGCGGCGTCTTCGTCGCGGCGGGACCGGCCGGCCCCGCCGCGTGGCGGTTCGCCGACCGCGGCACGCCGCGGGACGCCTACGAGGTCCGCCATTGCGTCGAGGGCTTCGCCGCCGGCATCGCCGCGACGCGGCTCGACGCGGACGGGCTCACCTCGCTCAAGGGCAGCGTCGCCGCCCTCCGGGAGGCCTTCTTGCGCCGCGACGTCGACGCCATGGCCCTCGCGGACAGCGCCTTCCACGATTTGATCATCGCGGTCTGCGGCAACCCGATCCTCGCCGCGATGTACCGATCGGTGCGCGAGATGATGGTCGAAAGCCAGAAGCTGCCGATGCAGGATCCGTCGGGCCTCGAGAACACGGTCCTCGAACACGAGGAACTGCTCGGCCTCTTCGAGCGCCGCGACGCCGTCGGCGCGAGCGAAGGCATGAAGCGCCACATCTGCGCGGCGGCCGCGCGCTACGGCCTCGATCTGCGTCCGTTCGAGGCATCCGCGCGCTGAACGGCGCGCTGGCGGCCCGGCGAGCCGCACGATCCCGTCACACGCGCAGCCGCGCGACGGCGTAGGCTCGAAGTTTCAGACGCTCGCCCGCGAAGGGTGCCACCAAGGCGTCCATCGCGGCGACGTTGCCCGCGGCCTCGACGAAGGCATCCTCGTCGAGGATCGCCATTTCGCCGCGCGCCTCGCCCCACAACGCGACGTCGCGGTCCTCTCCCGTGAGATTGGCAATCCAGAGTTCGCGCCCTTGAGGCGTTTCAACTCCCACCGCCTGCACGTCGCGGGGGACCGAGGAGCCGACCGCGAGCATCGTCCTGCCGGCGAGAGCGCAGAGTCCGCGCACGACGTGAAAGGCCGGGAACACACCGCTGCCCGCGTCGTCGAACCAAGGCTGCGCGAACGGCATCGGCGCATAGGCGAGACCGAACTCCCCGACCGCCCCGCCGAGCGTAACGGCCGCGGCGCCGCCGCGCGAAAAATGCGCGTAGTAGCCGAGCGCCCAGGCTGCCCCGTAAAGGCCGCGCTGGCGCGGATCGACGCGATTCATGGCCTGACGGATGTTCGCCGGATTCTCCATTGGCGCTTCGCCGTACGGATTGTCGCGCATGCCGATGGCGCTCGGGCCGACGTGGAAGGGCTTGTCGCCGGCAAAGCTCCGCACGCTCCGCGCGATCGCGGGCAGCGCCTCGAGACTTCTCCGTCGCCGAGCGGTCGTCGCCGGCATGGACCAGCGCCGAGGTGGTGAAGCTCACGACGTCGAGCAGGTCCGTCGGCGGGCGCTTCCGGTTCAGCTCGGTGAAGTACGAGAACATGCCGCCGCCGATTCGCGCTCCGGGGAAGGCGGCACGAGCGACCGTGTAAAGGCTTTCGAGCGGCGGACAGGGCGGCCAGACGCTGCCGGGAAGGGTGCATTTCAGGTCGGGGGCGGGAGACAGGAGAACCGTCGTGAACGGAGACCCGAGCGAGGCGGCGAGGCGGCCGAGCGCCGCGATCTCCGCCTCATGACCGTCGACCTCGCGGATCACCGCCTCGAGCCACAATTCGCCGCCGAGCGCGCGTCCCGCCGCCACGGCTCGCTCCAGGGATGCGCGGTCGTGCCCGCGACCGGTATCGTGCGCACAGACGACGTGATGCGGGTGGAGCTCGCGCAAGGTCGCGGCGGCGCCCAGCACCGCGGCCGCGTGCTGCGGATCGAGGCCGATGCCGAGCGGCGGCGCAAAGCCGCCGAGCGGCGCCAGAGTCAGAGCGACGGAGCCCTCGCGGGGGGAGAGCACGGCGCCGGCGTCCTGCGCAACGCTGAGCGCGACGCGCTGCCGAAGGCGTTCGCCGGCAGCGAGCGTGTAGGGCCACGGCAGGGCGAGGGGGCGGACGTAGGTCTTGTAGGAGGCGTCTGTCCAGTTGCGCTGATCCTCCATCTCGAAGGTGTCGCCCTCCATGCGGCAGGTGACGGCGAATCCCGGCGCGAAGGCGTGCGTCAGCGCCCGCAGGTCCATCATCGGCTGCACCGGATCGATGAGATCCGGGAAGCTCGTCTCGACCGTGCGCCCGTCGACGCGCTCCACGGTGCAAGGTTCGCCGGCGACGCCCTCGATCGGGTGCAGCACGACGAAACCGGCGCGGTTCGTGAGGAAGTCGGTCGCCGCCTCCCCGTCCGCCTCGAAGGTGAGCGAGCCGTCCGAGCGGCCGCGGATCGTCGCGCGATAGATCAGGCTCTGGCGCTCGTCCCCGGTGGAGGCCCGGTAGGAAACGCGGAAGGCGTCCTCCGCCTGCTCGACGCGAAGGTCCTCGATGCGCGGACGGTAGGTGCCCCAGTTCCTGTCGCGCACGATAAAGGACACGGCACGCAGCATCTCGCGGCCGTGAAAGCGGATATAGCGCAGATTGCCGTTCTCGAGTTCCGCAGAGAGCGGCCCGGCTTTCAGCATGACTGGATCCGCGACCGGTTCCTCGGTTCCGAACAGGCGGATCGCGCGCGAGGGCGGCTTGAGGCCGGAGCCGGCGCGGGCTGACGTTTCGGCGGCGTTCGAGGTCATGACATCACCCGGTTCGTTTCAGGGTCGATCAGGACGGCGCGGTTCAAGTCGATGTCCACATGCATCGTCTCGCCCGGACGCGCGGCCGCGTGCGCCTCGACCTCCGCCGTGACGGTCGAGCCGCCGAGACGGAAGGAGACGAAGCTGCGCGCCCCGGTCGGCTGCACGAGATCGACGACGATGCTTTCGCGCACGATCCCCGGCTTCGGCGCCGCGTCGGCGGAAAGGCCGATATGCGTCGGCCGGATGCCGAGCACGACCGTCTTGTCGACGTCCGGCCGCGGACAGCCGTTCGGCAGCGTCAGGCGGCGGCCGTCCGCAAAGGTGAGCGCGCCGCGCGCCAGTACCGCGTCGATGAAGTTCATCTGCGGAGAGCCGATGAAGCCGGCGACAAAGCGGGTCTGCGGCCGCTCGAAAAGGTCGAGCGGCGAGCCCTGCTGCTCGATGCGGCCGTCCTTGAGCACCACGATGCGGTCGGCGAGCGTCATCGCCTCGATCTGGTCGTGGGTCACGTACATGAAGGTCTTGCCGAGCTCGCGGTGGAGGCGCTTGAGCTCGCTGCGCATCTCGTCGCGGAGCTGCGCGTCGAGGTTGGAGAGCGGCTCGTCGAACAGGAACAGGCGAGCGTCGCGCACGACCGCGCGCCCGATGGCGACGCGCTGTCTCTGGCCGCCCGAAAGCTGGCGCGGGTAGCGCCCGAGCAGGGGTTCGAGGCCGAGCATCCCGGCGGCTTGCGCCACCTTGCGGCGCAGCTCGGGCTCCGGAGTCTTGCGGGCGCGAAGACCGAAGCCGATGTTCTCGGAGACCGTCAGGTAGGGATAAAGCGCGTAGTTCTGAAAGACCATCGCGATGTCGCGGTCCTTCGGGCGCAGTTCGGTGACGTCGCGGCCGCCGATCTCGATCGTGCCCGCGTCCGCCTCCTCCAGGCCGGCGATGGTCCGCAGGAGCGTGCTCTTGCCGCATCCGGACGGCCCGACGAGGACCGCGAACTCTCCTGCCGGCACGGAGAGGTCGATGCCGCTCACCGCCGGCGTCGCGCCGTAGCTCTTGTGCAGCCCCTGGATCGTGAGATCGGCCATGCGCTCCCCTCGATCTAACCTTTCACCGCGCCCATCGAGATGCCGCGCACGAAATAGCGCTGAAGGGACGCGACGGCGAAGAAGACGGGCAGCGTTCCGAGCACGGACATCGCCGCGATCTTCGCCCAGAAATTCGACTGGCCACCGAAATAGTGCGTCACCTGGACGGTGTACGTAACGACCTCCGTCCGGGTCAGCACGAGGGCGAACAGGAAGTCGTTCCAGACGAAGACGAAGGTGAACACGGCCGTGGCGAAGAGGCCCGTGCGTGCCATCGGAAACACCACCCGCCACAGGATCTGCCAGCGGCTCCAGCCGTCGACCTCGGCGCTCTCCTCGAGCTCGATCGGGATCTCCTGGATGTAGCCGCGCATCATCCAGATCACGTAGGGCAGGCTGAAGGCCACATAGAGAGCAATCATGCCGGTGAAGGTGTCGACGAGGCCGAGGGCGACGTAGAGGAGGAAGACCGGGAAGACGATCGCCACCGGCGGCAGCATGCGCTGGGAGATGATCCAGACGGCGAGGTCCTCGCCGCCGGTGCGGAAGCGGGTGATCGCGTAGGCGGAAAGCGTGCCAAGGGTCATCGCGATCGCGGTCGAGACGGAAGCCAGGACGAGACTGTTGCGGACGGTCTCCCAATCGCCGTCGCGGAACAGCACGGCGAAGTTGTTGAGGTTCAGCCGGCCCGGCCACCACACCGGCGGATAGGCGAAGATCTCGTTCGCCGTCTTGAATGCCATGATGACGAGCCAGTACACCGGGAACAGGAACACGACGACCAGGCAGCAGGCGACGAGGACCCGCACGGCGCGGACGCGGGTGCGGCGCCGGATCAGCGGCTGCCGGCGCCGCTTCCGCGATTCGGCCGCGGGCGCCGCGGGATCGTGGGCGCCGATCATCGCGCGAGCCTCATCCGCTTGACGGCCGCGGTCACCGCCACCGTGAGAATGCCGATGATCAGGAACGCGATCGCCGCCGCGTAGCTGGTTTCGAACTGCTTGAAGCCCTGCACGTAGGTATAGATCGAGATCGTCTCCGTCATCGTGCCCGGGCCGCCCTCCGTCAGGGCCCAGATGACGTCGAAGATGCGAACGAGGTCGAGGCTGCGGATCAGGAGAGCGATCGCCATCACCGGCCAGATCGCGGGCAGCGTGATCTTGCGGAAGGTGAGCCAGAACCGCGCCCCGTCGATCTCCGCCGCCTCCATCAGGGAGCGGTCGACATTGGACAACGCCGCCAGCAGCACGAGGAACATGAACGGGGTCCACTGCCAGACCTCGGCGAGGAGGATTGCCGGATAGACGAGGCGCGGATTGACCGTCCAGAGCAGTGTCAGCGGCTCGCCCCAGAACCAGCCGAGGATCTGGTTCACCGGGCCGTAGCGGTTGTCGAGGAGGAGACGCCAGACGGCGCCGGCGATGAGCGGCGCGATGACGGTCGGCAGCACGAGCAGCGCGATGAAGATCTGGCGGCCCGGCAACTCGTCGAGAAAGAGCTGCGCCATCATCAGCCCGAGGGCGAGCTCGAGCGGCAGGGCGACGATGAAGACGATCGCCGTGTGGAGGAGCGCCTCCCACAGGCGCGCGTCCTGAAAAAGCTGCCGATAGTTCACGAGACCGCGCGAACGAGGTGTCGACGTCCGTCATCGTGATCTGCTGGAAGCTGACCACGAGGGTGTAGACGAGCGGAAACAGGCCGATCAGCAAGAGCACCAGAACCGAAGGCGCGACCAGCATCAGGCCGAACCGGCGGTCGCTGGCTCGGATGCGGAAGGGCTCCGGCATCGTGGGACGCATGGGCTGCGGGCCGAGGTGTAAGGGGCGGGGGCGAGCCGCGAAGGCGGCACGCCCCCGCCTTCGATGGCGCTAGCTCTTCGCCGGATAGGCGCCGGACTTCGCCGCCCAGGCCTTGTAGACCGCCTTTTGCCGGTCGACGCCGATGCGCTCGGTCGTCTGGTCCCACTGCTTCGCGGCTTCGTCGAGGATCTGCTTCGGATCGCCGCCGGCCCACAGCTTCGAGATCGCCTGCCTCAGCGCTTCCTCGTAGCGGTCGGTCTGAAGCACCGAGAGGTCGAGCAGGCCCGTCTCCGAGGCCGCCTTCAGGGTCGCAAGGTACTCCTTCGCCTCCGGCCAGCGCTGCTGATACACGGGATCGCTGAAGTGCGAGACCCGGAAGGGATCGCGCAGCGCGTAGGGAAGCTGAACGCGCTGCATCGAGATCTCGTCGCTGTTGAGCCATTGGATGAACAGGTAGGCGGCATCCTTCTGCTTGCTCGTCGAGGCGATGGAGAGGCAGAAACCGGCCGCGAGTTCGGGATGGCCGCCCGGGGGCAACGCATAGCCGACCTTGCCGGCGACGGTGGATTTGGGCACCCAGTCGAGGGCCTTTTCGTCCGTGCCGTAGCCCGCGGCCCAACGGCCGTAGGGTGGCCACGAGATCGTCATCGCGGTCTGCCCGGCGAGGAAGGCCGCCAGGTTCTCGACGAAACCGAACTGCTCGACGCCGGGCGGCATGAACTTGTTGTCGGCCCGCATCTCGGTGAAGACCTTGACGCCGACATCCGAGTTGATCGCCGCCTTCATGGTGTCGGCGTCGAAGAAGCGCCCACCCTCGTTCCTAAAGCGCTCCTCGAACATGAACATTGCGTAGGGCGCCTGCCGGAAGAAGGCGGCGCCGTACATCTTCGGCGCGTACTTGTCGGTCAGGAACTGGCCGATCTCGGCGAACTGCTTCCAGGTCTTGGGCGGCGCGAGATCGTAGCCGAACTTCGCCTTGAACGCCTGCTGGTTCGCGGGATCGCCGAAAATATCCTTCCGGTAATAGAGCACGAAGACGTCGCCATCGTCCGGGAAGCCGTAGATCTTGTCGCCGACCATCATCTGGTTGTCGCGATAGGTCGGCGCGATCGATTGCAGCTCGCTCCGGTAGCCGTACTTGTCGACGTAGGGGTCGAGCACTTCGAGGGCGCCGGCGTTCGCGAGGTCCGGCATCCAGGCGGGGATGACGTTGAGAGCGTCGTAGGCGCCGGTCTTGGCCCGGAACTCCTGCATGATCTTGGTGAACATCTCGGCCGTCTGAACCTCGACGACCTTCACCTTGATGCCGGTCAGCTGCTCCCATTTCGGGCCGGAGAAATTCAGTGGGTCGAGGGCCTGGAGGCCCGCCTCCCAGACGATGGTGACGGTCGCGCCGGAGTACTTCTTCGCCTCCTGGACCGCGCGATCGGCGGCGGATTGGGCGAGGGCCGGCCGGGCAATGCCGAGAGCCGCGGCGGCGCTGGATGTCTGCAGCAAAAGACGCCTTGTGATCTTCATGTGCTTTCCTCCCTTCGACTGGCTGTCTGCCGGCTTCGTTCGTGCCGGTTCGTTGTCGCGGTCGAACGCGTTACCCCCCAGTTCTTGCCGAGGCCGTCATGCGGCCCGTACCCCCAGCGCCTTGCGCCATTCCTTCCCGCCGAGCACCTGCCGGTTGACGATTCCGGCGGGCTCCTCGCCCCGCTTCAGGGCCAGCACCGCGCGCACGTCGGCGGCGCCGTTGCCGGCGAAAAGCTCGTCGGTCCAGCCCAGCGCATGCGGGCCGAGAATGACGTTGTCGAGCGCGAGAAGCGGCTCGTCCGGCGGCACCGGCTCGACTTCGAAGACGTCGAGGCCGGCGCCGGCGATGCGGCCGCCGGCAAGGGCCGCGTAGAGCGCCGCCTGATCGACGATCGGACCGCGCGCGGTGTTGATCAGATAGGCGGTCGGCTTCATCAGGCCGATCAGCCTCGCGCCGACGAGGCCGCGCGTCGCCTCTCCGAGAGGCACCGCCACCGACACGAAGTCCGATTCGCGAAAGAGCCGTGTCGATGTCGACGAGCTCGGCGCCGAGCGCCCGAGCAAGGGCGGGGTCGGCATAGGGGTCATGCGCGATCAGGCGCATCCCGAGGGGCGCGGCGACGCGGAATACCTCGGCGCCGATGTTGCCGATACCGAGCTGGCCCAGGGTGCGGCCGGTGAGGCCCAGCCCCATATGGGCGCTTCGCTGCGCCCAGCCGTCCGGTCCCAGCCGGGTCAAGCGGTCCTTCGTCATCACCTTGGAGGCGAGCGCGAGCACGAAGCGTGAGCACGGTCACCGCCATCGGGCGGCGCACGCCGTCCGGCGTGATGACGAGGGCGATGCCCGCCTCGGTGCAGGCCTCGACCGCGACGTTGTCGTAGCCGACGCCAAACCGCGCGACGAGGCGCATGCGGCCGCCGTCCGGAATGCTGCGCTCGTCGAAGCGGGGCGTCAGCAGGATGAGGGCGTCGAAACCGTCGAGATCGGCGGCGCGCATCACGCCCTCGACGGGGTCGACGTACCCGAATTCGAGATCAGGCTCCTGGCGGAGCGGAGCGAGGTCGAACATCGGGTAGGCCGGCGATCCGTCCGGACGCCGGAAGTCCCCGCTCAAGGCGACTCGAAACGTCACGGTCAGGCCCGCCGCGCCAGCGGCTGCCCGGCGGCGGCGGCCGCGATGCCCTCGCGCATCGCGTCGATGCCGGCGCGGACCGCCGCCTGAAGCGCCCAGACGTCGCCGGACCAGCACAGGAAATCGTACCCGCGCGCCGAGTACGCGATTCCGGTGGCGGCGTCCGGGACGAGGCGGCCGCAGGCCTTGCCGTGCTCCGCGCAGGCGGCAGCGACGCGGTCTATCGCCGACAGGAACTCGGGGTGCTCGAACTGTCCCGGGATTCCGAGCGAGGCGCTGAGGTCGAAATGGCCGACCCAGAGGCAGTCCACCCCCGGCACCGCGGCGATTTTCTCGACGTGCTCCACGCCGGACGCGGTCTCGATCTGGACGAAGAGGCAGGTGCGCTCGTTGACGCCGGCGAGCTTCTCGGTCACCGGTCCCGCGCGATAGTTGTCGTGCGCGATCCCGAGGGCGACGCCGCGCCGGCCCAGCGGCGTGTACTTGAGCGAGGATGCGAGCTCCGCCGCCTCCTCGGCGGTGTCGACCATCGGGACCATCACGGCCTCGGCGCCCATGTCGGCGGCGCGCGCGATCTGATCGTAGGCCTTGGAGGGCACCCGCACGATCGCCGGGAGTTGCGCCGCCTCGAAATAGCGCACCGCGCTCTTGATGGTCTCGAAACCGAAACCGGAATGCTCGGTGTCGAAGAGGACGAAATCGCATCCGGCGCCCTTCAGGATATGGCCGATGCCGGGCGTTGCGAACTCGACGACGAAGTGGCCGTACTTGCGGCCGCGGCTGCGACAGAGCGCCTTCAAGGTCGTCGCCATTGCAATCCTCCCTCGCCGGCCGTCGGGCGGCCCTTATTCGTCGTCGATCGTTTCTCCAGCCGCGTCGGGCATGCGCCTGTAGAGGTCGTTGGCGCGCGTCAGATGGTGGCGCATGGCGGCCTCGGCGCCGTCGCCGTCGCGCCTTTCGAGCCGGGCGAGGAGCGCCTCGTGCTCCTGAAGGGTCAGGAATTCCCGGCCGGGCATGTGGACGCTGGCCCGATGGTACACGGAAAGCCAGTTGAAGATGCCCCGGCTTACGGCCGGGAAGAGCGGGTTGCCGGTGAGTTCGGCGATGGTGGCGTGGAATTCGCCGTCGAGAGCGACGAAGTCCGGCCGGCGAGCGATCGCTGCCCTGCCGTCCTCCAGCACCAGCCGCAGGCGCGCCAGGCCGTCCGCGGTCGCCCGCTCCGCCGCGATGCGCGCGATGCCGCACTCGAAGGCGAGCCGCGCCTCCTTGAGATGCTCCAGCGCGTCGCCGTCGGTGGCGATCAGGGTGCGCACGCTCTCGGTGAACTTTTCGATGATGGAATCCGGAGTCAGCCGGATCACCTCGGCCCGCTCGCCCTGACTGATCTGCAGAGTGCCGAGACGTTCGAGGGATTGCAGCGCCTCGCGGACCACGGGCCGCGTCACGCCGAAGATCGCCGACAGCTCGCGCTCCGAGGGCAACCGCGATCCGACTGGGAAGTCTCCCGCGAGGATCGCCTTCAAAAGTTGATCTCCGACCTCCTCGTGAAGTCGACGACGAACAACCGGAGCGAGGTTGGCAGCGAACTTCATCGAGGTCGCCCTTCTGGCCTGATGGTAAGACCAAGCGGGAGCGGAAAGCAACCGCGGGCGAAGGGCCGCGGGGAGGGGAGGGCGCCAGCCCGGGAGCGCGCCCGCCGGCGATCGGCGCAACCTCCGCCTGTAGTCCGCGGCCGCGCCGTGCTAGTCTCCCGCACGCTACGGAAAGCCCGGCCGAACCGGGCGCAGGCTGAAAAGGGAGGATGAAATGAAGGGCGCCGTTGCCGCAACTCTCGTCATCGGCTTGTCGACCCCGGTTTCCGCCGCGCCGTTCATGGTCGTCGGCAACGACGAGAAGGCCATGTGGGACGACGAGGGCAAGCTGACGCTGTCGCCCGCCGGCCGGGACACCGTCGTCGTTCTCGACCTCGCCGAGCCGGAGAACCCGCGAACGGTCGCGACGTTGCAGCTCCAGAACTCCGTCATCGGCCCGCCCGTGAATGTCGCCGTCGCGCCCGACGGGGCGCTGGCGCTCGTCGCAAACTCCGTCGAGGTCGTGAAGGATGGCGACGCCCTGAAGCAGGTTCCCGACAACAAGGTCTACGTGGTCGATCTCAAGGCCAATCCGCCAGCTCTCACGGATACGATCGCCGTCGGCAAGCAGCCCTCCGGCATCGACATCAGCGCGGCCGGGGACCGGGCAGCGGTCGCGAACCGCGCCGACGGAACGGTGACGCTCCTGTCAATCAAGGACGGCAAGGTCGCCGTGCTCGACACCGCCTCGATCGGGCTGCCCGCCGACCAGGTCGCGCACGTCGCATTCACGCCCGACGGCAAGCGCGCGGTTGCGGTGAAGTTCGCGAGCCACAAGCTGGCCGTCATCGACGTTGCCGGCGACAAGCTCGTTTACGGCAAGCTCGACATTCCGACCGGCCTTTGGCCCTACAACGTCTCCGTCGCCCCCTCCGGCACGATCGCGATCACGGCCGACAACGGCGCCGCCGGTGCCTCCGACGGCAGCGTCGACACCGTTACCGTGGTCGATCTCGAGGCGACACCGCCCCGTGCGGTCGACCGGGTCGTCGTGGGCGACGGTCCCGAGGGGTTTGCGATCTCCCCGCGCGGCGATCTCGCCGTCGCCGCCATCCTGCGCGGCGGCAACGCCAGCAAGAAGGCCTATTTCTACAGCCCGACAGGCTCCCTGAGTGTCCTGAAGGTCGACGGCAAGACGCTGACACGCATCAAGGACATCCCTGTCGGCGGCCTTCCGGAACCGGTCGCCTTTACGCCCGACGGGCGCTATCTCTATGTCGGCAACTACTTCGACCGGGACATCTCGATCCTCAAAGTCGAGGGAACCGACGTGGTCGACACCGGCAAGCGCGTGAAGATGCCGGGCCATCCCGCTTCTGCGCGCATCGGCGGCCGCTAGCCGTTTCGTTACGGGCGGCAGCGGCGCGATTCCCCGGCTCTCACGCCGCTGCGTGCTCGTGCAGTTCACCACCGCGCAGGAGGCGCCGCGCGACGTCGGCCGTCTGGAATACGGCACGTTCGGTCGGCGCATGGGCGGCCAGATACCGGGCTACGGCGACAAGGATGTGCCGGACCGCGGCCGGGTCGTCCCACTCGCGAAACTGCCGAACCCCGGCTTCCAGCATCTGGTAGGCGTGAAAGCCTGCGTCCTCCCTGAGGAGCGCACGCGCCAGGGTCGCGACGATCGCGTCCGCGGCGTAGCCGAGCGTGAGGTGCCGCGCCACCAGACGACCCGCGGCGTCGACCTGTCGTTGCCGATCGAATGCGTCGAGCAGCGCCTTTCCGATCGCCTCTTCCGCCTCGGGAAGATCGCCGAGCGAGGCGCCCGGCTCTCCCGGCAGCGCGGCGGCCGGTACATTCAGGTAGCGCGTCAGGTAGATGGCCATGGCTCCGTGCAGGATGCCGCTGACATCCGGTCCGCCATGCGCCGGCGTTGCACCCGTTCCGATGCGTTTCAGGAGTTGGTGATTCGCGTTGGCGTACGTAAAGACGTGATGAGCGCTCTCCCAGTCGGCGTGCTCGTTCGCCGTCCCGAAGCGGGCGACGCGCAATGCCGCCGCGTAGGCGACGGCGCGGGCAAGATCGACCGGTGCCGCTCCCGCGCGAGCCGCGGCGAGGAGGGCGTCGATCAGGACGACCGGGTCATCCGCGAGCAGCGACCAGGCGAGCGCCGCGTGCCCTTTCCAGTTCTTCCCTGCGCAGGCTGCATCGAGGGTTTCACGCAGTCCCTTCTCCGCCTTCGCGCACAGCGCGACGAGGTCTACGGGATGACGCCACGAGGTCGATTCTTCGGCACCGCGCGACGCGGCCATCTGGCCGACGACGCTCGGCAGCACCGCGGGCGCGTGCTCCCATCCGATGAGATCGAGACATTCGAACGCCTTGTTGACGAAGTCCAGCGCGTGGCCGCCGTCGGCATAGGGGCGGTCCGTCGCCGACGAGAGCAAAAGATCGGCGAGAGCGGCGGCGGATCCGTCCGCCGCGATCGCCGTCAGGAGCGTCCGTTCCGCCGCATCGCGATGCCGCACGCCGCACCAGTGCCGAAACCAGCGCTTGAGAACCGCAGGCTCCGGGCGGCTCGCCAGGGGCTCGCGGTCGCGCCGCGGCGGCTGCCCCTCGCAATCCGCCGCGACGCGGCGCGCGCCGTGGAACAGCGCGAGATAGGTCTCCTCCGCCGGCAATGCCGGCAACAGGTTTCCGAGGGCGGTGAGAATGGTCAGGCCCGCGCTCCAGCCGTCTCGATGTCGCACGCCGAACAGCGCCGCCTGGCGCACGATCTCGGCGCCCGGAACGCCGCTCGCGAGTTGCCCCTGCACCGCCTTCGCTGTCACGAGTCCCAGGTTGTGGCCGAGGCCATCGGCGAGCCGCCGGCGCCAGTGCCGCCCGGGGTCCGAGCGGCCGAATGTCGGCTTCACCCAGACCTCGCCGGCGCGGATTTCGACCGCACAGGTCGGGACGTCGTCGGCCCAAAGGTCGAACGTGCAGCCGCTCGCCAGCTCAAATCGCGCGTGATGCCAATGGCAGCTCAGGATGCCATCCTGCACGGTGCCCCGGTCGAGCGGGAAGCCCATGTGCGGGCAGCGGTTGTCGAGGGCGAAGACCCGCCCGGCCTCGTGGATCAGAAGGACCGGCGCGTGCCGGCCGCGCAGAACGAAGCGTCCCGTGGCCGCAAGCTCGGCGAGGCTGCAGGCCCGGACAAAATCCGGGAGCGGAGCGTCCATGTCCGAACCTCATTTCGCGCCGTTCGCGCCGATGCCCGCCCGCGCCCGTGCACCCTATCACCGGGCGCGCCGGCGGTCTTCAGGCCAGGATCGGCTCGGGAGTGAACGGCGAGCGTTCAGCGAGGGCGACCTTCGCGATCGCGCCGACCGAGCGCAAGCCCTGCACGACCAGCTTCATCTCGTCGGATGCAAGCGCTTTGCGCGCGTCGTCCAAGCTGCGCAATTCGAGGATCGCTGTCGTGTTCGGGCTGCTCTCATCGGCGGTGCGATAGGCGACGAACGAAACGGCCCCGGAGATTTGCAGCAGCTGGGCAATCCACTCCCTGACGTGCCGGTTGTACTCGCTCCAGCCCTTCGTGTCGGTGGGCCGGTCGAAATGAAGCATGACATAGGCCATCGCCTGCCTCCCGGGCGAGCGCGGCGGGCGCAGTTCCGTCCCGCGATCCGGTCTCAGCCGGACTGCCCCGCCGATCTGAAGTTCTTCGACAGGCCACCCGCCGACCGAAACGCTTCCATGGCCTCCGATGCGGTCAGAGCAAGGGTCGTCCTGACATCGGTGACGCCGCCGCCTGCCGCCGCCGCGATAACGACCGAGGAGACGGTTCGTGCGTCCGGCGCTTCGACGATCAAGAGCCAGTCGTATTCGCCGAAGGTCACGTAATACGACAGGAGCTTGCCGCCGGCGGCCTCGATCAGCTTGGTCACCGGCCCGGTCCTGTCCTCTGGCGCCTTCACCATGCCTTGCATGGCGGATTGCGAGTAGCGGCCCTGCGAGATGAAGATGGGCATGAACTCCTCCGTAAGTGCTGACTTCGGGCGACGCAACCGACGCACCATTCGCATCCGGATCGTGCCGGTGGCCTTCAAGGCCCGGTCGAGGCGCCGCGTCCCGTTCGGCCGGGGTCGGGAACGCGGGACCTGCAACCGCAAGCACAGGAATTTCGGCGACAGCTTACGCCGCAATGGAGCGGGCGGTAAGGGCCTCTCGGACGGACGCCGAGATCCGAGCGCCGGCGCGCGATCGTCTCTGCGCAACTGAGGAGCGGGCGAAGCGGCCATTCCTCTCGGAATCCCGCGGCCGGTGCGCTACAACAGCTCTCGCCTCATGTGTGTTCAGGGAGAGACAGCATGAGAAAGCTGTTCCTTTGCGCGCTCTGCGCAGCTGCCTGCCTCTTGACGGCTGCGCAGCTCGCCTTCGCCCAGCCGTGGTCGTGCCCGGCGGGTTATCGTCTTTGCAGCTCGAGAACCGGCCAGCCGGCGTGCTGCCGGGGCAATCCCGGCGCACGGAGCGGTGCCGGAACCGTCTTCCAGCGTGGGCCCAGCGGCGGAGGCGCTGCCGTCGGCACGGGCGTGGGCGCCGCTCGCGGCGCTGCCGGCGTCATCGGCGGCCAAGGCGGCGGCGACGGCTCCGGCGGAGGCGGCTCCGGCGGCGGCTATTAGCGCGATGCGGGCCGGTCGACCCCGGCGGCGCCGCCGCCAGCGAAGGCGAGCCTTGTCGCGACCGACATGACGGCGACGCCCGGTCCTCAGGACCAGGTCGTCAAGCGATCGGCGCGATCTCATTCCGAAAGTCCGACTGAAGTGAAGTACGCAACCCGGCGGCGGGCGCCCGAAGACCTGCGGGTCCGCGCGCCAGCCGCATGGCTGAGGAAGCGATCGCCTCATCTAGGCTGCGGCGCGGCCTTGGCGGCATTAGCCTTGATCCTTGCCTCGACGTCTTTTGCGATCTGGTCGATCGTGAAGCTCGCCGGCTCCTGGCTCGGCGGGAACTCGACAAACGTCTCGAGGAGCTGGGCGGCGTGGAACGTCATCCAGCCCATCAGGTAGGCGTTCTGAACGCGCCAGTCGTCATACTGATCGGAGACGATGTCCGCCCGCTCATAGGGATCCATACGAAGATTGTAGAGCTTTGGAATGCGCAGGCAGGTGAACGGCTCGTACCAGACCGCGAAACCGCCCGGAGACTTCATTTCGCAGAACACGGCCTTCCAGTCGCCGTGCCGGAAAGCCACCATCACGCCATCGTCGTTGAAGTAGGCGAAGTCCGTGCGTTCGCCCTTCGGCTTCTGTCCGAGAAGGTAGGGAAGCTGGTTGTAGCCGTCGAGATGCACCTTGTAGGTCTTCCCGCCAGCGCCGATGCTCGTTCCCTTCAAGAGGCGATCCTTGATCGTCGCATCTCCGGCTGCAGCAAGCAGCGTCGGGAACCAGTCGAGCCCGGAAAACATCTCGTTCGAGATCTCTCCCGCCTTGATCTTGCCCGGCCAGCGGATCATCGCCGGCACGCGGAAAGCGCCCTCCCAATTCGAATCCTTTTCGCTGCGGAATGGCGTCGTCGCCGCATCCGGCCAGGAGAACTGGTTTGGTCCGTTGTCGGTCGAGTAGACGACGATGGTGTTGTTGGTGATGCCGAGGTCGTCGAGGGCCTTCAGGAGCTTTCCGACGTCGCCGTCGTGCTCGATCATGCCATCGGCGTATTCGTTGCCCGGCATGCCGCTCTGTCCTTTCATGGACTCGCGCACATGGGTGAAGACGTGCATTCGGGTCGTGTTCATCCAGGTGAAGAACGGCTTGTTCGCCTTGACCTGCCGGCCCATGAAGTCGATCGCCGCCGCCGTCGTCTCGTCGTCGATCGTCTCCATCCGCTTGCGGTTCAGGGGTCCGGTATCGTCGATCTTGCCGTCGACATAGGTGTGCAGCACGCCCCGCGGCGAGTTCGCTCGAACATAGGCCTCGTCGTTCTTCGGCCAATAGGGCCGCTCGGGCTCCTCCTCGGCGTTAAGGTGATAGAGATTCCCGAAGAACTCGTCGAAGCCATGCCTCGTCGGCAGGAACTCGTCCCGGTCTCCGAGGTGGTTTTTGCCGAACTGGCCGGTCGCGTAACCAAGCGGCTTCAAGGCTTGCGCGATCGTGATGTCCCGGTCCTGAAGACCGACGGTGGCGCCGGGGATGCCGACCTTGGACAAGCCGGTTCGCTTTGGTGTCTGGCCGGTGATAAACGAGGAGCGACCCGCCGTGCAGCTGTTCTCGGCATAGTAGTCCGTGAACATTGTGCCCTCTCTGGCGATCCGGTCGATGTTCGGTGTCCTGTATCCGACAACTCCGTGCGAGAAGGCGCTGATGTTCGTCTGCCCGACATCGTCGCCGAAGATGACCAGGATGTTGGGTTTGGTTGCTTCTTGAGCCTGCGCCGGAGCGCCGCCGGCGAAGACGACGCCGGCCAAACCCGCGCAGACGGTCAGGGCGGTGGCTCCGAGCAGAGTCTGCCAGCACCCGGCTGCGGTTCCTTTCCAACTCGGTGTCGAAGAGTTCACGCTTTCCTCCTGAGATTGTTTTCGCGAATCGGCGCTTGCCGACGGCGTCGCCTGATCATGACTTAAGCCAGTCGGCTGCCTGTCGTCACTCGGCCGCGGGCTGCGCTTGTCCCCCGATCGGGAAGGCGAGGGTGAACAGGCCGATCGTACCCCGCGTGCGGTTCTCCACGTCCGTCTCTCGCAGGACCTTGACCTTGGCGGTAATCGGCGTGTGACCGACGTTGAAGGTGTATGCGGCCGTTGCTCCGATCGCGAGGACGCGGCCCTTGAAAGGACCGATCCCGTTGCCTTCGCCGCCATCGCCGGTGACCTGCTGGTAGTAGCCGGCGAGAGCGCCGACCGAGAATTCCTTCGTTAGGAATTTGCTGATCGCGAGATCGGCATGGAGGGCGTTGCCGCTCCTGTAATCAGTGGCCTCGTTCGTACCGTTGATCTCGAAGCCAGTGGCGCCCGAGATATCGAGGCCCGTCTCCGGATCGAGATAGGTGAAAGCACCGAAGATATCGCCGATCGGCCGGTTGAGGGCGACGTTCGAGAGCTGCCCCTCCGCGTAGGCGCCGCCGGGAATGTTCACGGCGATGCCGGTGGACCAATGGAATTTGCCGGAGTGCCAGCCGATGAAGCTCGAGACGACGGGGTCGCCGAAGTTGAGGTCCGCGTCGCGCAGCTTGAAGCCGAACGTTCGCCCGAAGCGCGGCGCCTCGATGAGTGCTCCCGCGCTCGCGGACTCCAAACGGGATGGTCACGGCAAAAGCCAAGTTGCCGCCAAGGATCTCGACGGGCGTGACCCAGGTCGGCGTCGCAAAGTCGATCTGCGCCTGTACTTTGATCCGGGCCACCACCGCGCCGCCGATCTGGGTCGAGGTCCCTCCGCCGAGTTCGCCGTAATAGGCGTAGAAGTCATTCTGGAAATAGAAGCCCGGCGGGGGCACGAAGCCGGCGAGCGGGCCGCGAAGGCCCGGGATATAGAGGCTCGCTCCTCCCTCGGTCGCGCTCGAGGGTTGAGCCAAAAGCCCGGAAAGGACGGCGAGAACGCTCACAGCGGCGTTGCGACAGGGCAGGCGGTTCATGGCTTCGTCCGTCGCCTCACACTGCTAGTGGATCGACCGAAACGGATGGGGGCGCTCGAGGATTCCCAGGAGGGCATGCGTGGCAGCTTGGCGCATGCGAACAGGAATTTCCATCACAAGTTCGGACGGGGATCGGCGGCGCCTTGAAGCGGCCGTCGCGGACGGGAATTCAGTGAGAAGCAGGTCCGGCGCTGCCGGGCCATTCTGACGACGGTCACCCGGTCCGCGACAGCCCTGACGAGGTCGACGTCGACGAGGTAGCGGCGGAGAGCCAAGCGCGAGCATGCCCGGCACGCGTCAAGCCAAAATCTACTAGCAGAATCTGTTAGTTAGCCATGCCGGCCTAGCGCCATCAATCGCGACGAAAGCGTTCTCTTCGACAGCACCCTCACCCTCGCGGGCCGCGCCTCCGGCAGCCCTTTCCCCGCAGGCGCAAGCGGGGAGAGGCGGAGGGCGCGCCTCCCCGGAGCGGTTCCGAGAGGCCGGACCTTCCGCCGGCGGGCGCTCCGCGCCATAACCGCTTCATGACCTTCTCCGCCCTCGATTCCGGCCTGACCGGGCCTCTCTTCGCGAGCGACGCGATGCGGGCCGTTTTTTCCGATCGGGCCCGGCTCGCGGCGATGCTGCGGATGGAGACGGCTCTCGCCCGCGCCGAGGCCCGGTTCGGGCTCGCGCCGGAGGGACTTGCGGCCGTCCTTGCGGGGATCGATCCCGACAGCCTCGACGCGGATGCGATCGGCCGCGAAACGGCGATCGCCGGCGTGCCGACGATCGCCTTCGTCAAGGCGGTGCAGAAGCGTCTTCCGCCCGATCTCGAGCGCGCCTTCCACAAGGGTGCGACGACGCAGGACGTCGTGGATACCGCTCTCGTTCTGCAGATGCGCGAGGGCTTCGCCCTCATCGCCGCCGAACTTGCCGCGATCCTCGACGGGCTCGCGGCCCTCGCCGAGGGGTACCGCTCGACCCCCTGTGCCGGGCGCACCTACGGCCAGCACGCGGCGCCGGTGACCTTCGGGTTCAAGGCGGCCGTCTGGCTCTCCGGCATCGCCGAGGCGGCGGCGGAACTCGGGCCGCTGCGCGAGCGGGTGCTCGTCGCCTCTCTCGGCGGCCCGGTCGGGACGCTCGCCGGCCTCGGCTCGCACGGTCCCGCCGTTCTCGCCGCCTTCGCGGAGGACCTCGGCCTCGGCGCGCCGGCCCTCGCCTGGCACGCCTCCCGCGGCCGGATGGCGGCGGCGGGCTTTTTTCTCGCCCGCCTGATCGGCGCGCTCGCCAAGATGGCGACGGACGTCGCGCATCTTGCGACGACGGAGGTCGGGGAGGTCGCCGAGCCGAACATCCCTGGCCGCGGCGGCTCCTCGGCCATGCCGCACAAGAGAACCCGGTCGCCGCGACGATCGTCCTTGCCGCCCACGCCGCCGCGCCCGGCTTCGTCGACGACGCTTTTGTCCGCGATGGCCGTCGCCCACGAGCGGCCGGCGGGGCTCTGGCACGGCGAATGGCACGCGCTGCCGGCGCTCTTCGGCCTCGCCTCAGGCGCCCTGCGCGAGGCGCGGCTTCTCGCCGAAGGGCTCGTCGTCCATCCCGAGCGCATGCGGCAGAACCTCGACGCGACAAAGGGCCTGCTTTTCGCCGATGCCGCCGCGGCCCGGCTCGGCGCCCGCCTCGGCCGCGAGGAGGCGCACCGGCTCGTCGAGCGTGCCGCCGAAGCGGTGCGCCAGACCGGGGAGCCCTTGCAGGATGTCCTGCGCCGAATGGCGCCGGAGCCGGTCGAGGCCGCCTTCGACCTTGCGCCTGCGATCGCCGCCGCCGGCCCGTGGATCGATCGCGCCCTTGCCGCGGCGGCCCGCGTCCGCGATGGTCTCGCCTCGGAGAGGTGAGCCATGCCCCTGATCGAGGCCAACGGCACAAAGTTGTTCTACGACCTGACCGGCCCGGACGCGGCGCCCGTCGTCGCCTTCTCGAACTCCCTCGGCACGACGCTCGAAATGTGGGACGCGCAGGTGCGCGCCCTCGCGCCGCGCTACCGCTGCCTGCGCTACGACACCCGCGGCCACGGCCGCTCCGCGGTCGTCGACGGCCCCTTGTCGATCGACGACCTCGCGGCGGACCTCGTCGCGCTTCTCGACGCGCTTCGCATCGACAAGGTGCATCTCGTCGGGCTCTCCCTCGGCGGCATGACGGCGCAGGCCTTCGCGGCGCGCTATCCGCAGCGCCTGACAAGCCTGACGCTGATGGCGACCTCCGCCCATCTGCCGCCGGCGGAGCTGTGGAACGAGCGCGCAACCCTCGTGCGAACCGAAGGCATGGCGGCGATCGTCGACAACGTCATGGCGCGCTGGTTCGTCGAGGACACGATCGCGCTGGCCCCCGAGCACGTGAAGCCGGTGCGCGACCGCTTCGTGTCGATCGATCCGCGCGGCTATGCGGCCGCGTGCCTTGCCATCCGCGACATGGACCTGCGCGGCGTCATCGGCGGCATCCATACGCCGACCCTCATCGTCGCGGGCGAGGAGGATCCGGCGACGCCCCTCGAGATGGCACAGGAGATCGAGGCGCGCATCCCCGGCGCCGAGCTGACCGTCATCCCCGAAGCGGCGCATCTTCTCGCCGTCGAGCAGCCGGATGCGGTGAACGAGATCCTGATCGGCTTTCTCGAGCGCGTCGGCGGCGAGCTGCCGGCCACTCCGGGTGGCGTCAGCTTCGAGGCCGGGCTCGCGAACCGCAAGAGCGTGCTCGGCGTCGAGCACGTGCAGCGCTCCCTCGAAAAGGCCGGCGCCTTCGCGGCGCCGTGGCAGGACTTCATCACGCGCAACGCCTGGGGCGAGATCTGGGGCGATCCGACGCTGCCGTTCAAGGCGCGCTCGATGATCGTGCTTGCGATGATGGTGGCTCTGCACCGGGAGGAGGAGTTCAAGCTCCATGTCCGCCCGGCCCTGAAGAACGGCGTCACCCTCGACGAATTGCGTTCGCTCCTCATCCAGACCGCAATCTATGCCGGCGTGCCGGCGGCAAACGCGGCGTTCCGCTGGGTGCGCGAGGTCCTCGGCGAGGAGGCCGATCAGGCGAGCAATCTGACGAGATAGAGACAGAGGCTCGGGAAGATCACGCAGAGCGACAGGCGCACGATGTCGGTCGCGAGGAACGGCAGAACGCCCCTGTAGGTGTCGCACGATCGGCACGTCCTTGGCGATGGCGCTGATGACGAAGACGTTGAGGCCGATCGGCGGCGCCGTGAGCCCGATGCCGACGACGATCAGGACGAGGATGCCGAACCAGATCGCGACGTCGTCGACCGGCATGCCGAAATCGAGCGCCGTCACGATCGGGAAGAACACCGGCAGGGTGAGGAGGATCATCGCCAGCTCGTCCATCACCGCGCCGAGCAGGATGTAGAAGGCGAGCAGCGCGACGAGCACGCGCATAGGGCGGCATGCCGGCATCGGCGATCATCGCCGCGACCTGCGTCGGCAATTGCGAGAAGGCGAGGAAGGCGTTGAAGACCTCGGCGCCGAGCAGGATGATGAAGATCAGCGCCGTGGTCTCGGCCGGTCTGGATCAGCGCTCGTCTTGAAGCCCTGCCAGGAGAGCGAGCGGCGGGCGACGCCGATCGTCAGCATGGCGATGGCGCCGACGGCCGCGCCCTCCGTCGGCGTGAAGACGCCGCCATAGATGCCGCCGACGACGATGAAGGGCGACGAGACAGCGCCGGCCAGACGCCGATCAGGAGCCGCCGACCGCTCGCGCCATCGACACCTCCGGATGCGGCGGCGCGAGGTCGGGCCGCGGCGCACCGTCCAGGCGATGGCGAGGCAGTAGAACAACGCGGCGAGGAGGCCCGGGAATCAGCGCCGCCTGGAAGAGCTTGACGATGTTCTGCTCGGTCGAAATGGCATAGACGACGAGAATGACCGAGGGCGGGATCAGGATGCCGAGGGTGCCGCCGACGGCGATGGTGCCGGTGGCGAAGCCGGGCGCGTAGCGGTAGCGGCTGAGTTCCGGCAAGCGCCGCCCGGCCGAAGGTCGCCGTCGTCGCGACGGAGGAGCCGCAGATCGCGCCGAAGGCCGTGCAGGCGCCGATCACCGCCATCGCCATGCCGCCGCGGCGATGGCCGACGATGGCGCTCGCGGCGCGGAAGAGGTCCTGCGACAGGCCCGAGCGCTCGGCGAAGGCGCCCATCAGGATGAAAAGCGGGATGACCGAGAGCGTGTAGTTCGAGAACAGGAAGTAGGGCGTCGACTTCATGTAGTTGAGGAAGGCGCTCCAGCCGGCGATGGAGATGTAGCCGGCGCTGCCCGGCGACGAGCATCGCAAGGCCGATCGGCATGCGCAGCGCGATCAGCACCAGCATGCCGGCAAAGCCAAGGACCGCGAGTTCGAGAGCCGCTCACCGGGGGCGTCCGCCAGCGGCGCGCGGCCGTCAGAACGGCAACGATCAGCGAGGAAGGCGGCGATCGCGGCACAGGCGGCGATGGCGATAGTCGATCGGGCAGGCCGAGCACCATCGACGTGGTGCGGCTCGCGAAGGCTTCCGCTGCGCCGATGGCGAGACGCCAGGCGATGAAGGCCGCAAAGGCGGCGTAGACGAGATCCCAGAGCGCATCGAGGGCGGCCTGCGCCGCTTGCCGGACAGCCGGGTCGTGAAGGTGTCGACCATGACGTTGCCGCGATGCGCCTCGCAGAGCGGCAGGAAGGTGAAGACGGCGACCGCGAGCCCCATCTGCACGAGCTCGAAATCGCCGTTGACGCCTTCGCCGCCGATCCAGCGCAGGAGAACGCTCGTCGTGACGAGGAGGCCGATGGCGACGAGTGCGAAGCCGCCGACGAGCGCGAGCCGGCGCGCGATCGCGCGCCGCGACGCCGATCTCGGGCTCCGGCCGCGGCGATGACCTCGGCGAGGATCGTCCTGCGGCGCGCTCAGGCTGCGTTCTCGTATTTCTTGATCGCGGCGCGGGCGCTGTCGAGCAGCTTGCCGCCGTCGAGGCCGCGCTCCTTCGTCGTCTTCAGCCAGTTCTCGATCACCGGCTCGGTGGTCTTGCGCCAGCGCGCCGCTTCCTCGTCGGTGAGCATGATGATGGTGTTGCCGCGGGCCTTCGACCATCTCGGAGACGACGATCGCCTGCTCGTCCCAGACCCGGCCGGCCATGGCGCTGCCGCGGCACCGGAATTCTTGTCGAGGATCGCCTTGAGATCCGCCGGCAGGCTCTCGTATTTCGGCTTGTTCATGGCGAGCACGAAGGTCGCGACGTAGAAGCGTCGGCGAGCCCGGAATCTCGGTGTGGTTCTTGACGAGTTCCTGCACCTTGATCGAGGGCACGACCTCCCAGGGCACGCACGGTGCCGTCGATGACGCGCTGCGCGAGGGATTCCGGCACCTGCGGGATCGGCATGCCGATGGCGTTGACGCCGATCGAGCCGCAGCGCCTCGCCCGCACAGGCGCGTCGGGAAGCGCAGCTTCAGGCCCTTCATGTCCTCGAGCGTGCTGCACCGGCTTGTTGGCGTGGACGAGGCCGTGATCGTGCGCCCAGAAGCAGATCGGATGGACCTCCTTGAACTCGTCCTTCATGTACGGCGTCGGCGAATTCCTGGAAGGCGAGGGAGTTCACGAGCGCCTTGCGGTGCGGCACGAAGGGCAGCTCGAAGGTCTCGCTGATCGGGAAGCGGCCGGGCGTGTTGCCCGGGCAGCGTCCAGACGAGATCGACGACGCCGTCGCGGGCCTGGTCGAAGAGCTGCGGCGGCGTGCCGCCGAGCTGCATCGACGGGAAGATGTCGATCTTGATGCGGCCGTTCGAATTCCTCGCCCACCTTCTTGCGCCCAGGGCGCCAGGAACTTGGCCTGGCCGTTGGTGACGGCCGGCAGGAAGTGGTGCATGCGCAGCGTCACCTGCGGCGCCTGCGCGTAGCCTTCGCGCAGAAGCGCCGGGGCGGCGACGGCGCCCCCGGCAAGCGCCAGGAAGCGGCGGCGGGTCGGGGTCATGGGGGTCCTCCTCGGGATCGCGTTCGATCGTGTTTTGGGCCTGGGGGCCGGGTCTGGCGATACCGTGTCAGAAGGCGTTTGCCTCCGCAATACAGCATTGGGCAGATCATCGACCGGGCTTCGCCGTCAGGGCGACGCCGGATCGCGCGTTTCGCCAGCGCGATCGCCTGGCGAGGAGGTCGAGGTCGCCGACCGGGTTGGCGAGGATCAGGACGAGGCGGGTGTTGAGGGCGGCGCTCTCCTCGTCGGAGAGGCCGCGATGCGCCTCGATCAGGGCACGGTAGGCGAGTCGGGATCGTCGAGGCGGCTGTCGTGGAGAAGAGCGGTCATGGCGGTCCTTCGTCCGGAAAGCCGCGCAGGCGGCGGGAGGCGGCGGCGATGGCGGCCGGGTCGGGGCGGCGCCAGCGGGCGGCGAGGTGCTGGTCCGGGCGGATCAGGATAGGCCGCGCCGGGGGAAGCGTCGAAGCGGCGGGCGAAGAGGCTCGTCCGCATCGTGAAGGTCGGTGCCGATCTGACGCGCCTGACGCCCGGCGGCGGCGCGGGCGGCGGCCGCCCGTCCGCGACGGCGATCGAGCGTCTCCTCGCCGCCGAGCGCGTCGAGGAGCCAGAGCGGCCGCCCGGCCGGATCGCGCAAGGGCGCGTCGGGCAGGGCGGCGCCCGGCGCGCAGGGGCGAGGCCCAGGCATCGGCGTCCGGCGTCGAGAGCGGGCGTCTCGTAGATGCGAAGCCGTCGAGAGCCGGCCCGAATTGACGAAGCGCTTGCCGAACTGCGTGTGCCGCGCCAGCGCGCAGGGCGGCGTCGCGGAAGCGCCGCTCCTGCGCGCGAGCGCGGCGCGATGAAATCGGTCGAGCGGGTCGAGTGGCCGATGTTCTCGTCCGCCGCGGCGCCGCGCTCGACATCGTAGCTGTCGAGGAGGCTCGGCGGCGCGTCGCCCTTGATCACGAGCGCGAGCTTCCAGGCGAGGTTCTCGGCATCCTGGATGCCGGAATTGGCGCCGCGGGCGCCGAAGGGCGAGACCTGATGCGCGCTGTCGCCGGCGAAGACGACGCGCCCATGGACGAAGCGTTCGAGGCGCCGACACTGGAAGGTGTAGACCGACATCCATTCGAGGCGAAATCGTCGTGGCCCAGCATCTGCCGCAGGCGCGGCCGCACGCGCTCGGGCGCTGCTCCAGCGCGGCGTCGGCCTCCGGCCCAAGCTGAAGGTCGATCCGCCAGACGTCGTCTGGTTGCTTGTGCAGAAGCGCCGAGCGGCCGTCATGGAAAGGCGGATCGAACCAGAACCGGCGCTCGGCCGGGATGTCGCCGCGCATCTTCACGTCGGCGATGAGGAAGCGATCCTCGAACGCCTCGCCGACGAAGGTCGAGGCCCATGAGCGCGCGCAGGGTCGAGCGGGCGCCGTCGGCGGCGATGACCCATTCGGCGTCAAGATCGTAGGGACCGTCGGGCGTCTCGACCGTCAGCGTCACGCCGTCGTTGCGCGGCGCGATCGCAGAGACCCGGTTGCGCCAGCGGATCTCGAGGTTGTCGAGGACCGCCGCGCGCTCGCAAAGGAAGCTTTCGAGGTAGTATTGCTGCAGGTTGATGAAGGCCGGCATGCGATGGCCGTCCTCCGGCAGGAGGTCGAACGCATAGAGCAAGCGCGTCGCCCTGAAAGACCTTGCCGACCTTCCAGGTGACGCCCTTTTCGAGGCATTTTTCCGCGACGCCGAGCCGGGCGAGGATCTCCAAGAGTGCGCTTCGCATAGCAGATGCCGCGCGAGCCTTCGCCGATCCGGTCGGCATCGTCGATGAGCAGCACCGTCACGCCGCGCAGCGCAAGATCGATCGCCGCCGCCAGCCCGACCGGCCCGGCGCCGACGACGACGACCTTGTGCCGCGCCGGCGAAGCGCGATCCTGATCCGGCGAGCGGCGGTAGCTGAACTGGGTGAGGGCCTTGCGGGACATCGGCGCTCAACGCTCTCCCCTCGAGGGAGAGGGTGGCGAGCGGAGCGAGCCGGGAGAGGGGGCGCGGAGCACGTCGAGAATGCGCGGTTCGCAAGCTCGATCGAAGCGAGGACGAGATCGTTCGGAATGCGCAAGGTCGCTATGCCGCGCGCTTGAAACCACGCGTCGCGAGCTTCGTCACGCGCGCGTTGGTTCGGCCAGCTCGTGCGGCGCGCCGTCGAGGCTCAACGATCAGCGGCGCTCGCGCGAAGGAGAAATCGGCGACGTAGGGTCCGAACGGCACCTGACGCTTGAATTTGTGGCCGTCGAGCCGGCCGGCGCGTAGCACCTGCCAGAGCATCGCTTCGGCCCTGGTCATCTCCCGGCGCTGTTCCTTGGCGAAAGCGCGGCGTTCGGTGGAGACCGTATAGCTTTGGCATAGGCGGTTCCGCGCCTCTCCCGGCTCGCTTCGCTCGCCACCCTCTAGCCCTCAAGGGGAGAGGGTTGTTATCCCTGCAGCGCCGCCCACATCTCGCGGTCGCGCTCCGCCGTCCAGATCGCCGGGTGGTCGAGGCCGGAGGCTTCGTCGAAGGCGCGGGAGACGTTGAAGGGCAGGCAATGCTCGTAGATCGCGAAGGAGGCGAACTTCGGATCCATCGCGGCCCGGGTTTCGGCGAAGCATTCCTTCAAGGTGCGGCCGCGGGCGACGGAGAGTTCGGCCGCGTTGTAGAGCGTCGTCACGAAGTCGCGGGTCATCGCAAGCGCCTCGCGCACTTTTGCCGGATCGGTCAGCGCATCGCCCCGGCCTGGCACCAGCGCGCGCGGCGCAAGATCGCGGATCTCGTCGAGGGTGAGCGGCCATTCCCGCAGGTGAGCGTCGCCGCAATAGCAGGCGGAGCGATACTCGACGAGGTCACCCGAGAACAAGGTCTCGGCGTCCGGAACCCAGGCCACGATGTCGCCCGCCGTGTGGCCGGCGCCGAGGAAGAGCAGCCTCACTTCACGCCGGCCGAGGAAGACCGACATCTGGCTCTCGAAGGTGAGATCGGGCCAGGTCAGGCCCGGGATCGATTCCGCGTCGCGGAAGAGGCGCGGGAAGCGGCCGAATTCCGAATCCCAATCCTGTCGTCCGCGCTCGGCGATGAGATCGTAGGTCGCCTGCGAGGCGACGATGCCCTGCGCGCCGTAGGCGGACGCGCCGAGCACGCGCACGGCGTGGTAGTGCGTCAGCACGACGTAGCGGATCGGCTTGTCGGTGACGGCGCGGACGCGATCGATCACGTTCTTCGCCATCGCGGGCGTCGCCTGCGCGTCGATCACCATGCACTCCGTCGTCGCCGACGACGATGCCGGAATTCGGATCGCCCTGCGCCGTGAAGGCGTAGAGATCCGGGCCGATCTCGGAAAACGAGACCGTCTTCTCGGCGGTGTCGCCGGTCGAGGCGAAGGCCTTCTCACTCATCGCGCGCCGTCTCCATGAACTCGATGCGGTTGCCGGTCGGGTCGTGCGCGAAGAAGCGGCGCAGCGATGGGATCGTGTCGTCGAAGACCGGCGCGTGGCCGGCGGCCGACAGCCTGCGCGCGAGGCCGTCGAGATCGGCGACAGCGAGGGCCGGATGCGCCTTGCGCGCCGGCCGGAAGTCCTCCTCGACGCCGAGGTGGAGTTCAACCTCGCCGCTCCGGAGCCAAAGTCCGCCGCGCGCGGCGAGCGCCGGCGGCTTCTCGCGCTCGCTCATGCCGAGAAGGCCGACATAGAAGGCGCGGCAGATCTCTTCGGCGCCGGACGGAATCGCGAGCTGAACGTGATCAATGCGGAGAAACGTCGCCGGTTGCTCAGGCGCCATGACGCGAAACCTCCTGCTCGATCGCGCCGAAGATCGAGTGTCCGGCGGCCGTCCTTCATCTCGATCCGCACGACGTCGCCGAAGCGCAGGAACGGCGTCGCCGCCGCGCCGGACCGCATCGTCTCGACGGTGCGCTGCTCGGCGATGCAGGAATAGCCGAGCCCGCCCTCGGACACGGGACGGCCGGGACCGCCGTCCGCATCCTTGTTCGAGACCGTGCCCGAACCGACGATCGTGCCGGCGCCGAGCGGCCGCGTCTTCGCCGCGTGGGCGATCAGCGCCGGGAAGTCGAACGTCATGTCGCGGCCCGCATGCGGCCGCCCGAAGAGCTGGCCGTTGAGGGTCGAGAGCAGCGGCAGGTAGAGCTTGCGCGCCGTCCCATTCCTCGGCCGAGTTCGTCCGGCGTCACCGCGACCGGCGAGAGGGCCGAGGAGGGCTTGGACTGGAAGAAGCCGAAGCCCTTCGCGAGTTCGGCCGGGATGAGATTCCGTAGCGAAATGTCGTTGACGAGGACGACGAGACGGATCGCCGCGCGCCGCCTCGGCCCGGCCCGCGCCCATCGGCACGTCGCCGGTGACGACGGCGATCTCGGCCTCGAAATCGATGCCCCAGCCTTCGTCCGCCATGACAATGGGGTCGCGCGGCCCGAGGAACGAATCGGAGCCGCCCTGATACATCAGCGGGTCGGTCCAGAACGCATCGGGCATCTCGACGCCGCGGGCCCGGCGCACGAGCTCGACATGGTTCACGTAGGCCGAGCCGTCGGCCCATTGGTAGGCCCGGGGCAGGGGCGCGGCGCAGTCGTGCTCGTGGAAGCGGAAGGAGGGTACCGAGCCGTGCTCGAGCTGTTCGGCGAGATCGGCGAGCCGCGGCGCGACGCGCTCCCAGTCGTCGAGCGCCGCCTGCAGCGTCGGCACGATGAAGAAGGCGTCGGTCGCCCGGGTGAGGTCCCGCGAAACGACGACGAGCCGGCCGTCCCGGCCCTGTTTCAGCGACGCAAGCTTCATAGCCAATTGCCTCGATTTCGTGCTTGAAAGGGCGACCGACGAACACCCGGCGGAGGAAACGCCCCATCATGACGATGACGAACCTGAAGAGAAGACGCTTTTTGCAGGGCGCGGGCCTTACCGCGGCGGCGACCGGCCTTGCCGCCCCGGCGATCGCGCAATCGGCCCCCGAAATCCGCTGGCGCCTGACCTCGAGCTTCCCGAAGTCCCTCGACACGATCTACGGCACCGCCCAGACGCTCTCGAAATACCTCGCCGAGGCGACCGACAACAAGTTCCAGATCCAGACCTTCGCGGCCGGCGAGATCGTCGGCGGCCTGCAGGCCCTCGACGCGGTCCAGACCGGCGCCGTCGAATGCGCGCATACGCCGACCTATTTCTATTTCGGCAAGGACCCGACCCTCGCCCTCGGCACGGGCGTGCCCTTCGGGCTCAACGCCCGGCAGCAGCACTCCTGGTGGCATTTCAGCGGCGGCAAGGAGATCATCAACGAGGCCCTCTTGAAGTTCAATGCGGTCTCCTTCGCCTGCGGAAACTCCGGCACCCAGATGGGCGGCTTCTTCCGCAAGGAGATCAAGGAGCCCTCCGACCTCAACGGCCTCAAGTTCCGCATCGGCGGGCTCGGCGGCCTCGTGCTTGCGAAGCTCGGCGTCGTGCCGCAGCAGATCGCCGGCGGCGACGTCTTCCCGGCGCTGGAGCGCGGCACGCTCGATGCGGCCGAGTTCGTCGGCCCCTACGACGACGAGAAGCTCGGCCTCGGCAAGGTCGCCAAGTACTATTATGCGCCGGGCTGGTGGGAGGGCGGCGCCATGCTGCACCTCGTCGTCAACCTGCAGAAGTGGAACGAGTTGCCGAAGAGCTATCAGGCGATCCTGTTCCAGGCCTGCGAGGCGGCGAACAACTGGATGCTGGCGAAATACGACACCGTCAATGCGCCCGCCCTGCGCCGGATGATCGGCGCCGGCGTCGAGGTTCGCACCTTTACGCCGCCGGTGATGGAGGCCTCCCTCAAGGCCGCGAACGAACTCTACGCCGAGCTCTCGGAGAAGAACCCGGACTTCAAGAAGGCCTACGATTCGATGGCCGCCTATCGCGGCGACGTCCTGCCCTGGTGGGGCCTTAACGAATACGCCTACGACACCTTCATGGTCCGCACCCGCGGCAGGAGCTGAGGGGGCGCTTTTCGCCTCTCCCCGCAAGCGGGGAAGAGGCGAGGGCGGCTCACTTCGGCTCACGCCGGTCGGGGTCGAAGTGCTTCTTCAATCCCTCCCAGCAGTCGATGTAATCTTCCTGCAATTGCGGCAGGGCGGCTGCGTAGGCGGTGATGCGCTGCGCGAAACGGGTCTCGAACATGAAGGCGAGGGTGCCGGAGAGCTTCACGGGCTTCAGTTCGACGTTCGAGGCGTGCTCGAAGGCGGTCGCGTCGGGGCCGTGCGGGAGCATCTGGTTGTGCAGGCTCATGCCGCCCGGCACGAAGCCCTCGGGCTTGGCGTCGTAGACGCCGTACACGAGCCCCATGAACTCGCTCATCAGGTTGCGGTGATACCAGGGCGGCCGGAAGGTGTTTTCGGCGACGCCCCAGCGCTCCGGAAAGATGACGAAATCGACGTTCGCCGTGCCCGGCGTTTCCGACGGTGCGGTCAGGACGGTGAAGATCGACGGATCGGGATGGTCGAAGAGGATCGCGCCGACCGGCGAGAAGTGCCGCAGGTCGTATTTGTAGGGCGCATAGTTGCCGTGCCAGGCGACGACGTCGAGGGGCGACTGGCCGATCTGCGTCGTAAAGAACGCGCCGCCCCACTTCACGGTGAGCGTCGAAGGCGTCTCCTTGTCCTCGTAGGCGGCGACGGGGGTGAGGAAATCGCGCGGATTGGCGAGGCAGTTGGCGCCGATCGGGCCGCGGTCCGGCAGCGTGAAGGCGCCGCCGTAGTTCTCGCAGACGTAGGCCCGCGCCGGCCCGCCGACAGGGTCGACCGCGAAGATGACGCCGCGCTGGATCACGGCGATCTCGCCCGGCTCGATCTCGATGACGCCGAACTCGGTCCGGAAGCGCAGCCGCCCCTCCTGCGCGACGATCAGGAGCTCGCCGTCCGCATCGAAGAAATAGTCGTCGACCATCGGCGCGGTGACGAGGGCCACATGGGCGGCCATCCCCGCCTGGGTGTCTGCGTCGCCCGCGGTGGTGATCGTGCGCAGGCCGGTGAGGAACGTCGCCGGCTCGTCGGCGAAGGGGATAGGGTCCCAGCGCAATTGGCCGAGCGGCCGCGTCGCTCTCGTCGCGCGCCCCGGGGGCGGTCCGCACGAACCCGGGCGAGGCCGGCCGATAGCGGCCGGAATGCTTTACGCTCGGGCGGATGCGGTAGAGCCAGGAGCGCTGGTTCGTCGCCTGCGGCGCGGTGAAGGGCGAGCCCGAGAGCTGTTCGGCATAAAGGCCGTAATTGATCTTCTGCGGCGAGTTGCGGCCGATCGGCAGCGCGCCCGGAAGCGCCTCCGTCTCGAAGGAATTGCCGAAGCCCGACATGTAGCCCGGCACGATCGCGCTCGTCGCGAGGCTCGACGGAAGCGGGCTTGAAGCCGCTCGCGGTCTGGACGTTCATGGGCGATCTCCTCTCGCGCCCTGCTGCGGGCGCCGCCCCGCCGGGCAGGGCCGAGGCGGGTAGTTGCTATTGCAACGATTTCTGTCATATTGGTTGCAGGAGCAACGAATGTCAACGACGATCCTCGCCGCCGCTCTGGCGCCATCTCCAGCGGCCAAGCCGCTGGTCGTGCTCGAAAATTTTCTGCCGTACCGGCTCAACGTGCTGGCCAGCCTGACCTCGAACGCTTTGTCGCAGATCTATGCGACCCGGTTCGGACTCACGATCCCGGGCTGGCGGGTGATCGTGACGCTCGGCCAGTACGGGGTGCGCACGGCGCGCGACATCGCGGCGCACGGGGTCATGCACAAGTCGACCGTGTCGCGGGCGGTCGCGCTCCTCGAGGGGCGCGGCCTCGTGCGGCGCAAGCCCAATCCGGACGACCGGCGCGAGGAGCTGCTCGAGCTTACCGAGGCCGGCGCCGGCATCTACGAGGCGCTCGCGCCCGAGGCCTTGCGCTTCGAGGACGAGCTGAAGAGCGCGCTCTCGCCCGAGGAGCGGCGGCTGTTCCTCGCGCTCGTCGATCGGCTCGAAGACCGGGCGCGCGGGCTCGCCCCGGCGGCGGAGGCAGTCGCGTGAAGCTCTATTCCTATTTCCGCTCCTCGGCCGCCTATCGGGTGCGGATCGCGCTCAACCTGAAGCGCGTGCCCTTCGAGCAGGAGACGGTCAATCTCCTCAAGGGCGAGCAGAACGAGCGAGGCTTATCGCCGCCGTCAATCCGCAGCGGCGCCTGCCTGCCCTCGACATCGGCGCCGGCGTGCTCATCCAGTCGCCGGCGATTCTCGAATATCTCGACGAGGTCTTTCCCGAACCGCCGCTCCTGCCGATCGGCGCGGTCGCAGAGGGCGCGAGGTAAGGGCCGTCGCCGCGATCATCGGCTGCGACATCCATCCCCTCAACAATGTCGGCCCGCTGCGCTACCTGAAACGCAATTTCGGCCAGGAGCAGGCCGCGATCGACGCCTGGTATCGGCATTGGATCGAAGAGGGCTTCGCCGCCATCGAACAGCTCATCGAGCCGGGTCCCTTCGCCTTCGGGGACCGGATCGACCTCGCCGACGTTTACCTCGTGCCGCAGGTCTACAACGCGCGGCGCTTCAACGTCCCGCTCGACGCCTATCCAAAGATCGCGGCATCGATGCGGCCTGCGCCGCCCTCGACGCCTTTGCGGCCGCGGCGCCCGAGCGCCAGCCGGACGCCGCCTGACCTCGATTCGCTCACGGAGGATGCACATGGGACCCTTCCCGCACGACGCCCCGCCGCCCGCCATTTCCGACGAGAACCCGATGGGCACCGACGGCTTCGAGTTCGTCGAGTACTGCCATCCCGAATCCGGAGGAACTCGACCGGCTGTTCAAGCTGATGGGCTTCTCCGCCGTGGCGCGCCACCGCTCGCAAGGACGTGACGCTCTACCGGCAGGGCGACATCAACTTCGTCCTCAACGCGGAGCCGGATTCCTTCGCCGCAAAGTTCGCCGCCTCGCACGGCCCCTCGGCGCCCGCGATGGCCTTCCGCGTCGTCGACGCGAAGCACGCCTATGAGCGCGCCTTGTCCCTCGGCGCCAGGCCGGCGCAGACGCAGGTCGGGCCGATGGAACTTGCGATCCCGGCGATCGAGGGCATCGGCGGCTTGCAGATCTATCTCGTCGATCGCTACGGCGCGAAGGGTTCGATCTACGACATCGACTTCGAATGGCTCGGCGATCACGATCCGAAGCCGCCCGGCGTCGGCCTGCACTATGTCGACCATCTCACCCACAACGTCTATCGCGGCCGCCTCGACGAATGGGCCGGATTCTACGAGAAGCTCTTCAACTTCCGGCAGATCCGCTACTTCGACATCGAGGGAAAGGTGAGCGGGCCTGCACTCGCGCGCCATGACGAGCCCGGACGGCAAGATCCGCATCCCGATCAACGAGGATGCGGGCGCGCAGGGACAGATCGAGGAGTACCTTCAGGAATACAAGGGCGAGGGCATCCAGCACGTCGCGCTCGGCTCGCGCGATCTCTACGAGACCATCGAGACGCTCATCGGGCGGGGGCCTGGAATTCATGCCGGCGCCGAACGAGATCTACTACTCGAGAATCGACAGGCGCCTGCCGAAGCACGGCGAGCCGGTCGAGCGGCTCGCCCGGAACGGCATCCTCATCGACGGCGAGGGCGTCGTCGAGGGCGGCTTCACCAAGGTGCTGCTGCAGCGCTTCTGGCAAGACCGCGATCGGGCCGATCTTCTTCGAGTTCATCCAGCGCAAGGGCGACGACGGATTCGGCGAGGGCAACTTCAAGGCGCTGTTCGAATCGATCGAGGAAGACCAGATCCGCCGCGGCGTGCTGAGCGGCAAGGTCGCCTGACCTGCAGCGGGCGGGGCGTTCAGAAGGCCGCCCCGAGCATCCTTCCGCCGAGGGCCACCACGGCCAAGGCAAGCAGGGCGGCGGCGACCGACCAGCGGCTGAGCCGTAGCTCGGCGTCGTCGAAGAGCCGGCCAACGCGACGAAGGAGCGGCCTCGCAGCGTTCGCCACAACGAGAACGTCGCCCTCCGGGACATGGGGAATGCGGCCGCGGATGCGATGCAGGGCAAGGGCGGCGACCGCTCCGGCGGCGATGGGCCAGGCGAGCCCCCAGATGGCCTTGAGGCTCATCGTGCTCGCGAGGTCGCTGCCGGTGAGGACGGGGTATAGCGACCATGGTCCGAGCAGCGAAAGCGCCGAAAGGGCGAGCCACGGCACGAGCGTCGCCGCGCCCGGGCGCGCGTCGTCGACGGGTGCGACGTCGCGGCGAAGGACGCCAATGAAGTGGATCATCAGGAGCGTGCTTCCGGCCGCCGCGATGGTGAAGGCCACTTCCGCTAGCCCGTCGCCGAGCATCGGCTTCGCCGCGAGCTTCGCAAGGGCGCCGCTTGTAAGGGGAAGACCGCACAGGCTCAGGGCGAGAAGAGCGGTGACGATGAGGAGCGGACGCCGCCGCCCCGCGCCGGTCGAGGCCGCAAGGCCGACGGCCAGAAACAGGCCGCCCTTCACCAGCGCATGGTGCAGCGTGTAGTAGGCCGCCAGAGTCGGCGTTTCGGGGTTCGCTTGCAGCAATCCCATCCCGACGATCGCCGCAACGAGGCCCATCTGGCTGACCGTCGAATAGGCGAGGACAACCTTCGGCCGCGCCTGCGCGACGCCGACCGCGACGCCGTAGAACGCGGTGACCAGTCCCGCCGCGGCGAGCGCGAGGCCCGCGCCGGGAAGTTCCGTGTCGAAAGGCAGAAAGCGGATCAGGCCCATCACGCCGACAGCAACGAGGATGCCGCTCAGCACCGCCGAAGCGGCCGCGGGCGCCGCCGGATGCGCGAGCGGCAGCCAGACGTGCAGGGGAACGAGACCCATCTTCAGGGCGAAGCCGATCAGCACGAGCGCCGCGATCGGCGCGTAGAACCGGGACGAAGCCAGTCCGTCGACCGCGTCGCGAATCGAAGGATTGGCCGCCGGACTGTCGTTCGCGAGCATGACGAAGGCGAGGAGCAGGCACGCCTCGCCGAGCACGGCGAGCGCGACATAGACCGCCGCGGCCCGGCGGGCGCGGGGCGTCTCGTCGTGGACGATGAGCCCGTAGGCGGCGAGACTTGCGAGCGTGAACATCAGGTAGAAGCTCGCGATGTCCGCGACGACGAAAACGCCGAACGTCCCAGCCTGCGTCAGGAGCCACCATACGGAGAATTCCCGTATTCGGCCGTCCTTCGCCATTGCGGCCGAGGCGTAGGCACCGGCGAGGCTCCACAGCAGCGCTGCGCCGCCGAGCAGGAGCGCTCCCGGACGATCGAGGGTCAGCGACAAGCGGAACGGCGGCGCGAAGAAGGCGAGCGTTCCGCCGGGGACGAGAAGTGCCGCGGCGAGCGCCGGGAGCGGCGCGAACGCGAGAAGTGCCGGCGCGCGGGCGCGGATCGGCGGGGACAGGCAAGCGGCGGCCATGACGAGGGGCACCAGCACCGTCGCGGCGAGAAGCGTTCCGGAGAGGTTCGTTGCGCTCATGATCGGCCGATCCCGAGGAAGCCGAAGGGCTGGAGCGGCACGAAGCCGAGAGCGACGGCGACGAGCGCCAGGACGAGGGCGACCGCTTCGAGCGAGCGGGGCACCCGTTTCACGAGCGCGAGGGGCGCTAAGGGAGTTGCGAGCGCAGGTGCGACGATGCGGAAGAGATAGGCGGCCGAGAGAAGGCTGCCGGCGACGATGGCGGCGGCGAGCCATGGATGTCCCGTGACGACCGCCGCCGTGAGCAGCAGGCATTTGGCGATGAAGCCGCCGCTCGGCGGAAGCCCGACGAGGGACAGGCCGGCAAGCGCGAAGGCCATCGCGCTGATCGGCAGGACGCGGCCGAAGCCGCCGAGATCGGAGAGGCGGTCGTGGCCGAAGGTGTCGGCGACGACGCCGGCTGCGAGGAACATCGCCGCCTTGGCGAAGGCGTGGGAGACGAGCTGCAAGGCGCCGCCCGTCCAGGCGACGGTCGTCCACGGCGGCATGCCTTCGCTGCCCGCGGCAAGCGGGAAGACGAGAAACAGGTAGCCGATCTGCGCCGCCGTCGAATAGGCGATCATCAGCTTGAGCCTTGCCTGTCGCACGGCGAGGACGCTGCAATAGAGGATGGCCAAGGCCCCGAGCGCGGCGAGGATTTGGCCCGCCACGGCGCCCGTCAATGGCGGCGCGACATCGAAGACGAGGCGCAAAATCAGGAAGAACGGCGCCTTGACGACGAGCGCGGAAAGGATGGCGCTCGCCGCAGCCGGCGCACCCGCATGGGCGCGCGGCAGCCAGAGATGGAGCGGAAACAGCGCCGCCTTCGCGGCAAGGCCCGCGATCATCAGGGCGAGCGCCACCGAGAGCGCCGGACCAGGGTTCGCCGTCCGGGACAGCGTGCGGATGTCGAGCGTGCCGAAGGCGCCGTAGACGAGCGCCGTCCCGAGCAGGTAGAGCAATGAGCCGAGCAAGGCGAACATGAGATAGCGCAAGGCCGCCTCGATCGTCTCGGCGCGGCCCTGCAGGCAGACGAGGGGAACGGCTCCGACTGTCAGCAGTTCGAGGGCGACGTAGAGATTGAAGAGGTCTTCGCCAACGTAGACGATGTTGAGGGCGCTCCAGTTCGCGAACAGCAGCGGCCAGAAGGCCTCGGGAAGCCTGCCGTTCCGCGGGCCGGGGCCAAGATTGAACTGGCCGCGCGCGAACAGGCCGGCGGCGCAGATGATGCAGGCCGTCATCGCCAGCATCGTCGCCGAGAGCCCGTCGGCCCGCAGGGCGAGCCCGAGGGGAGGCTGCCAGCCGCCGAGGGAATAAGCCACCGCGTCGCCCGTGCGGACGAGCGAGACGACGATCAGAACCGCGACGGCGAGTCCCGCAAACATTGTCGCGAGCGAGAGGCGCCACAGGAAACGGGTCGGCAGCGCGAAGGTCGCGAGGAATCCGAGCGCCGGCACGACGACCGCGAGCACGAGAAGAAACCCGCCGCTGGAACCGTCCGCCGGAGAGAGAGCCTGCGGCGTCACGGCTCGTTCTCCTCCGCGTCGAGGGTCGTCTGCCCCGTTGCCGCGAACAGCCGGCGCGCCAGCGCGACGGCGAGCGCGGTGGCGCTGAACGCGACGACGATGCCGGTAATGACCATCGCCTGCGGCACCGGATCGCCGCCGAAGCCCGCGGCCGCGCCCCGCCGCGCAACCGTCCCGTAAACCAGGAAGATGCCGGCCCCGAGGATGTTGAAGCCGACGATCTGGCGCAGCAGGCTTCGATGCGCGATCACGACGAACAGGCCGATGCCGGCGAGAGCGGCCCCGCAAAGGCCGTACGGCAGAACCGGGTCCGGCGTCACGATCGGGGAGCCCTTTCGGGTGCTCCGGCGACGATCATGCCGAGGATCGCGGCGATCGAGAGGGTCAGTGCCACTTCGATCGCGACGATCAAAGGTTTGGCTATGCGAATCCGGATAGGCGAGAAAGGCATTCGCGAAGACGGAGCCCGACAAAGCCGACGGCGAGGAAGACGACTGGGCCGCCAACGAGCATGGCGCGCAGTCTCAGGCTGCCCGTGTCGGGCGGCCGGGCCGGGCCGGCCAGCATGGCGAGAACCCACATGGCGGCCATCGCCGTGCCGCCCTGAAAGGCGCCGCCCGGCGCGTCGGCGCCGACCCAGACGAGGTAGATCGCCACCACGAGCGCCGAAGGGCGGCAGCACCCGCGCGAGGAAGGCGAGCGGATCGGGGACCTGCGCCGGCCGCAAGCTCGGCGCCCGCCTTCCAGGCGTCGTCGCGCGCGAGCGACCACACGGCGAGGAGCGCGACGACGAGGACGACCTTCTCGAGCAGCGTGTCGAGGGCGCGGTAGGCGAGGAGGACGGCGGTGACCGGATTGCCGACACCGAGCGAGGCGAGCGACGCCGCGGCCGCGGGTGCGAGAGTCGGCGCGGGCACGGGGGGGTGAACGACCACGAAGGCGAGCCCCGCCGCGACCATCGCGCAGGGTACCACCGCGAGCGCCCTGACGCCGAGCCGTTGCCGGCGCGAGGGCCTCGCCGAGGTGCGCAACTGCGCTTCCGCGCGCAAGAGAAGGAGGCCGACGACGCCGCCGCCGATGGCGGCCTCGGTCAGCGCGACATCGACCGATGCGAGGCGCAGCCAGGCGAGGGCGACGAGCAGGCCGAACGAGACGAAGGCGACGATCGCGTTGCGCTCGTCCCGGACGGTCGCGATGTGGAGCGCGAGAAGAATGAGGCCGGCGACGAGGAGGAGGTCGAGCGCCGTCGTCATGACGGCCGCTCGCCGCGCACCGCCGCCCGCGCGATCAGCTGACTCGCCGTCGCCGCCGAGAGTTGCGCGAGGAGCCAGACGACGACGAGCTTCAATGCGGCGGAGAGGCTCGCCGCCTGCGGCATCAGGCCGAGCACGATCAGCCCGAGTCCGACATTGTCGGCCTTGCTGAGGACATGCAGGCGGCTCATCGTGTCGGGGAACCGGATGAGCCCGAGCGTACCGGCGAAGAAAAAGACGACCCCGACGCCGACAGCGAGGACCGTGATGACGTCGACGAGGCTCATGTATCCTCCTCCGCCTCGGAGGCGATCGATCCGCCCGTGCCCTCGCCGAGGGTGAAGGCGCCGCAGGAGAAAGCCGAGAGGAGCGCGAGCACGATCGCCGCGTCCATCGCCGCGTCCTCTCGCGCGGCGGCTCCGAGCAGGAGCGCGACGGCGGCGCCGCCGGTACAGACGAGCTGCACCGCCATCATGCAGTCGATGTCGGAGCGGGTTCTCAGCACGGCGAAGAGACCGGCGAGGGTCACCGCGAGGACAAGAAGAGCAGCGCCGGCGAGGACGTCAGCCACTGCCCGCCTCCCGGCGCCAGATGCCCGCGAATGCGGCCTCGTCGGCCGAAAACGCGAGCGCGGTCGGCTGCTCGATGTCGAGGCAATGGATGCGAACCGCGCCGCCGCTCCCGGTCTCGACGGGCAACCGGCCCGGCTGCAGGCTCATCGCGGCGCAGAGCGCGTCGCGCGCGAGACCCTCGGGCAGGGCCGTCCGACAGGTCGCGTATCCCGGTTTCAGCCCCGGGTCGCGCGCGAGTGCCCGCCTCGCGACATCGGTGCCGGCGACGACCGAAAGCCAGAGAAAGCGCAGGACGAAAGAGATGGTTCCGCCGGCCGACACGCGCGCCATCGGCGGCCAAAGGGCGAGGCTCGCGAAGGTCGCGGCAGCGGCCGCGGCGACGCCTATAACGAGGTCGGAGAGGGAAGGGCCGATCAGCGCGATCCACAGCACGAGAAAGCCGCCGAAGCGAGCGCCGAGTTCCGCGCGCGTCAGCCCCTCGCGGCCTGCACTCTGCTTGCGAATGGCGGCGCGCATGATATCCTTTGCGGCGTAGGCTGGAAGCGGCGTGTCGACGCTCGCCGGCTCCGAGATTTCGGGAGGATAGCGGCGGCGTCTTGCCAGGCCATCGGCCTCCTGTCCCATCTCTATGCCAAGCGTCCCATTCTCCCGAGCGGCGGCGGTCTCCGATTCCTGCACTCCGCCCGCTGCACGCGAAGGCGCAATGGCGAGCCTCATCGACCCGCGGTCCGGCGACGCCGAGGACGACGCGAGCAGCACCAAAAAGCGATCGCTCGCTGCGATCGCCGGAAGTCTGCTTGCGGAGATCAGCCTGACGAAGCTCGTCGCGGCGTGGTTCGTCCTGATCGTCCTCCCCGGCATCCTGCTCGGCGTCGCGCCGCTTCTCGTCACCGCCTGGATCGCGACCGCCTCGCGCCAGTTCGAGGCATTCGCCGGCGTGCTGCCGCTGATCGCGCTCGGGCTCGTCGCCGCCGCGGGCTGGTACGGTGTCCGGCCGCTCTTTCGCGCTGCGGAGCGGAGCTTCTGGTCGCTGAACGCGCTCGTCGTTCAGCCCGGCTACGCCCTCTGCCGGGAAGGCTTGCGCCATCTCACGGAGCGGCGCTTCGCCGGCGCCGTGGAAGAGGGCGCGCGGGCGCGCATGCGCTCCGCGACCGCGGCCGCCGCGGGCCTCGTCGTCTGCGCCGTCGCGGTTTGCATCGTCGCCCTGTTGTGGCCGGCGACGCGCTGGAGCGGCGGCATCGCCGATCTGTCGGCGCCGCTTCACCTGATCGGTCCGGCCCTTGCCAATTCCGTCGTGCTCGTCGGCGTCTACCTCGCGGTGATCTCGCTTGTCTGGGGATTTGCCGATGCCGCGATGCATCAGCCCGGCGATCTCGCGTCCTTCGACGACGCGCCGGCCTCCGCCAGGCGCTGGCGGATCGCGCACCTCTCGGACGTTCACGCGGTCGGCGAACGGTACGGCTTCCGGATCGAGAGCGGACGCGCGGGACCCCGCGGCAACGAGCGGCTGGCGCAAGCGCTCGAACGGCTGGCGGCACTGCACGCGGCCGACCCGGTCGACATCGTGCTGTTCACCGGCGACATGACCGATGCGGGTCGTTCATCGGAATGGGTGGAGTTCCTCGATATCCTGCTCCGGCACCCCGCTCTCGCCGAGCGCTCGCTCATCCTGCCGGGCAATCACGACGTCAACATCGTCGATCGCGCCAATCCGGGCCGGCTCGAACTGCCGACGAGTCCGGGCCGCCGCCTGCGCCAGATGCGGACGCTGTCGGCGATGGCCGCCCTCCAGGGCGATCGCGTCCACGTCGTCGACCATGCGGCGCTTCGGCTGGGGCCGACGCTGACGCGAAGCCCTGGTGCCGCATCGCAAGGCGATCGAAGCCTTTGCCGATTCGGGAACCCTGCGCCTCTCCCGCGGCCTCGGCGAATTGTGGGCGGACGCCTTCCCGCTCGTTCTTCCGCCCGACGACGAGGCGGGCCTCGGCGTGGTTGTCCTCAACTCGAATGCGGAGGCGAACTTCTCGTTCACCAACGCCCTGGGATTTCTGACCGCGGAGGATGTCCGCGCGCTGACCGCCGTGCTGCGCCGATTTCCCGAGGCCCGCTGGCTTGTCGCGCTCCACCATCATGTCGTCGAGTATCCGAAGCCGGCGAAGGCCCTTTCCGAACGCATCGGCACGGCCCTCGTCAATGGCAGCTGGTTCGTGCGCCAGCTCGATTCCGTGGCGTCGCGCATCGTCCTGATGCACGGCCACCGCCACGTCGATTGGGTCGGCCGCTGCGGCCGCCTGAAGATCGTTTCGGCGCCGTCGCCCGTCATGGAGGCGACGAACGACGAGCCGACCGCCTTCTACATCCACACCCTCGCGGCCTTTCCGGAAGGCGGGCTCGCGCTGCTGCAGCCTGAGCGGGTCGAGCTCGCGGGAGCGGCTGCGTCTAGCGATCCTTGAGCCCGCCCGTGGGTTCGGCCGACGTTCCGAGCAGTTCGGCGATCCATCGGCTGGAGGGGTGCTGGGCGCAAAAGGTCAGCACGGCGAGGGTGATCGGCACGCCGATGAAGGCCCCGAAGAGGCCCCATAGGGAGGCCCAGAAAAAGATCGCGAACAGCACGATGGGCGGTGAGATCGAGAGAGCGTTTCCCGAGACGCGCGGCTCGATGTAGCTGCCGACCACGAACTGGATGATGTTGAGACAGGCGAACACGACGATCACCGATTGCCATGTCTCGAACTGCGCCATCGCGAACAGGGTGGGGAACATCGTTGCGACGAACGGGCCGATGAAGGGAATGTAGTTCAGTGCGAAGGCGATGATGCCCCACTCCGCGGCGAGGCCGAGGCCGACGAGTTTCGCGAATGCGTAGACGAGGACGCCGGTGAGGAGACTCATCTGCGTCCGCACAAGCATGTAGCGCCTGATCTTCGCCGCCGTCGCGACGCTTCCGGCGATCAGGACCCGCCCGAACTCGCGATTGTCGATGCCGCTTGCCCGCCGCCAAAAGCCGTCGACCTCGAGCAGGCCGAGGACGACGTAGACGAGCACGATCAGCCAGAAGCTCATCGTGCTGTTGAGGCGGCCGGTGATGCCCTGAAGGGCGCGCAGCATCCAGCCGACGTTGAAGTGCTCGGCCCAAACCCCTGCGACTACGACGCCGTGGCCTTCGAGCCACGCCGTCGCCTGGCCGTAGAGCGACTGAAAGCGGTCCGCGTCGCCGACGATCCAACGGCCGACACGGCCGAAGGCCCAGGCGATCAGCGAGCCGAAGGCCGACATCAGGACGAGCAGGACGGCGACGGTGACGGCGAGGGCGACGAGTTCCGGAAGCACTCGCCGCAGGCGCTTCTGCCAGGGCCAGGCGAGCGCGATGATGAAGAGCGCGAAGGCGACCGGGGCGAAGACCGAGCTCGCGTACGAAACGCCGGCCATCGTCGCGATCGTCGCGATGACCACGAGCGCCGCGCGCTGGACTCGATCACCCTGCATTGGCACTCCAAATCGCATCGGCGGATGCAACGCCGCTCCGGGCCGGGCTCGGCACCTTTCACTATACGCCGTCGAGCAGCTCGTCGAGGTCGAGGGAAGACCTCTTGCCGAGGTCGTCCCTATGTGCGCGATAGAAGTCTTCCGCAGCGCGCCGGCCCTCCTCACGCAGCATCGACAGAAAGTCCCATTCTGCGTTGAGCTTCGAGGAATAGCCGAGATCGGCCATTGCGTCGCTCGTGATCCTGTGAATGCGCATCCCCGCCCAGCGCGCGCCCTCGCCGCGATCCGGGTTTGCCTTCTGGCGCAAGAGCGCCATCATCCGCAGCTCCTTCAGCAGCACCGCGTTGAACGAGACCTCGTTCAGCCGGTTCAGGATGTCGCGCGCCGTGCGCGGCGTGCCGGGCCTCTCGATCGGATTGATCTGAACGAGGATCGTATCCTCCGCATCGCTCTCGCGGATCAGCGGCGTCATCGTCGGATTGCCCGAGTAGCCGCCGTCCCAATAGCTTTCGCCGTCGATCTCGACGGCTTGGAAGAGCGTCGGCAGGCAGGCGGATGCAAGCAGCACCTCCGGCGTGATCTCGTGGTTTCGGAAGACACGTCCACGGCCCGTGCGGACGTTCGTCGCCGTCAGGAAGAGGCGGATCGGTCCGGCAGCGAGGCGCCCGAAGTCGATCGACTTCGGCGAGGATGTCGGCCAATGGGTTTGTGCCCGCCGGATTGAGGCTATAGGGCGAGACGACCCGCGACATCAGGTCCATGGCCACGAAGAGCGGCGAATTGTCGAGGGTCCAGCGGCCGAGCAGGACATCGAGCGGACTGCGCTGAAAGGGGCTGAAGCGGGCCGCGTCCGAGACGCGACGCCAGAACCGCTCAAGGGCCGTTCGCGCGCCCTCGCGGCCGCCCTCGACATAGCCGGAGGCAAGGACGGCGGCGTTCATGGCGCCCGCCGAGGTGCCCGAAATCGCCTCGATCTCGATCCATTCCTCTTCGAGAACGCGGTCGAGCACGCCCCAGGTGAAGGCGCCGTGCGCACCTCCGCCCTGGAGGGCGAGGTCGACCGAAAGGCGGGAACGCCCACCGGCGGCGTCGCGGGCATTGTTGTGGTCGGCTTTTGCGGTCACGTCGAAATCCTATCTCGATCGGAATGCGCTGTCGCGGTCATCGCGATTTGACGAGTCCCGAGAATCCGGCGACGGCCAGGAGGCTCAGCGCCCAGCCGACGATCGACTGGAAGTAAAAGTAGCCGAGGGCGGAATTCCCGCCCTCCTTGTTCGGATCGGGAAGCCAGTAGGTCTTCTGATTCATGTCGAGCACGGGCAGGAGAGTGTCGAGGGAATAGATCCAGGCATTGAAGGTGGGATAGCTCGCCGCCTCCCACTGGTTCCGGAAGCAGGTGAGCTGGGTCTCGTTTTTCTCGGCGCGTCCGTAGGACATTTGCTGGGTCAAGGCGAGGAAGCGCTGCTCGGAACGGCCGAGGCCGCACAACGTCCATTCCGGGGAGCGCAGGATCACCGGGCTTCTCGGCTTGAAGGCGCCTTCGCGTTCGGCGTTCCAAAACACCAGGACGCCGAGCAACCAAAAGAATATGAGCCAGACGAAGGCGAGCAGCGGCTGGCGGCCATAGGCGACAGTAGCGCCGAGGAGGCCGTCCTTTGCCGCAAGGATGAGACGCCAGACCCGGCTTCGCGCTCGCCTGCGGCGGGCGAGGCGCTGCAGACGTTCCTTGGCGATGAGCACGGCGCGGGCATCCTCGTCATGTCCCATCTCGCGGAAGACGGAGGCGAGCTGCTCGTAGGGCTGTGGCCAGAAATCCTCACCCCAGCGCTCCGGCGTCTGCCGGGACAACCAGTCGAGGCGGGTCTCCGCATCGGCCGGACCGTCCATGAATCCGCCGTAGCGACAGCGGTTGAGGAGAAGATTGCCGGGCTTCGGCCAGCAGGCCGGCTCGTCGTGGATCGAGTCGATGGACGTACCCGTGAGGGCGAGCGCGCCGTCGACGGCCGCTCCCTTGCGAAGAAAGAAGGCGCCCTCGATCGTTGCGCGGCTCGCCTGGAGGGCGTCCCGACCGGGATTGACGAGGGAGGCGCCGGTGCAATCCAGATCGCCGCCGATTCGGGAGCCGACCAGGCGCACCTCGCCTTCGATCCTCGCCGCGCGCAGCAACACGCTGCCGCCCGCATCGAGGGCGTCGGCGGCGACGGCAACGCCGTCGGTCCGCTGCACGGTCGCCCCCGTGCCGTCGAAATCGGCGCCGAGCCGCGCCCCGGAAAGGTTGATTCCGCCACGAAAGGTCGTGCCTCTCGCGAGCACGCTCCGTGCCTCGATGCCGTCGCAGCTCAGGGCAAAACCGTTCGCCAACTCGATGGTCGCAGCGTCGCATTCGAGGTTGCCGCCGAGGCGGGCGCTCGACAGCCGAACTTCGCCTGCGATCGCCGCGCCGCGCAGATAGAGTCCGCCGCGTGCGTCGAGCCTCTCGGCATGGAGGCCGGGGAGCGACGAGCCGTCGAGAAATAGCCTGTCGATGATGGCCGAGCGCAGAACCGGCGCCGCGTCGAAACGGCAATCCTTGAGCCCGATGTCGCGGAACAGGCGGCACGCTTCGAGGTCGAGGACGCCCGTGATCCAGGCGCCGCTCAATCTCACGCCCTTCTCGTGGGGCCGGCAGCCCTCGTCGCCTCCGAGAAGCAGGAAGCGGAGAAAAACTGCGCGGATAGCCCGTTCTGCGTCGTCTGCGACCGGCAGCGACCCGTCGCCCAGCCGGTCGAACTCGCCGCTCAGGAGATGGGTCACGACGAATTTTTCGGCCGGCAGAAGCGGTTGATAATCGCGCAGGCGGCTGCCCGTCGTGGGCGCGAAGGTGCGCTCCGAGCCAGGCGGGTTCGCGCCGCCTGTCACGAGGCGGACGCAGGAGCCTCGCCGGCCGCCGCGGCGGGCTTCGTCACCGTCTCGGTTGCGGCGAGAGCCTCGCGAAGCGCCGCTTCCTTCGTCTCGTCGAACGACGTCCGCATCAGGACGCCGCCGACGCCCCGGAGGTCGGCAAGCACCTTGTCGGTCGTCATCTTGCGAATGAGCAGGAAAAGACCGGCCGTGCCCGCCTGCAGGGCGCCGGCGGCTTCCGTCATGAACTTGTCGTTGATGCCGACGTCGCTAAGCTTGCCGCCGAGCGCTCCCGACGCGGCGCCGAGCGCCGTGCCGAGCAGCGGCATCATGAAGATGAAGCCGATCAGGGTTCCCCAGAGCGCTCCCGACGCGGCGCCCGCCGCCGTCAGGTTCATCAGCTGGTTGAGCCGGATGTGACCGCCCGGATCCTTGACGACGACGACGGCGTCGCCGAGCTCGATCAGATATTCCTTTTGAAGGGAAAGGATTTTCGTGCGCACTTCCTCGGCCTTCTGTTCGGTCGGGAAGGCGATGAAGACGAGATCGCTCATGGCTTGCTCCTTGGACTGGAAAAAAGTTGGGAGGGGAGGGTCGTCACGCCGCCCGTGCCGCGCGGCGAAGGAGAAACTCCGTCAAGAGGGGCACGGGGCGGCCGGTTGAAGCCTTCGAGAAGCCCGAGACCGATGCCGTTCCCGCGGTGTCGAGATGCGCCCAGGGAAAGGCCTTCGTGAACTGGCCGAGGAAGCACGCTGCCGAGATCGCTCCGGCGACGCATCCCGTCGGGTTGGCAACGTCGGCGAGCCGGTTTCCCGGCGGCGGCAGATACTCGTCCCAGAGCGGCAGCCGCCAGACCCGGTCGCCGGATTCGCCACCGCATCGCACAAGCTCCGCCGCCAGTTCGTCGTCGTTGACGAAGAGGCCACTCGCGTGCGTGCCGAGGGCGACGACGCAGGACCCGGTGAACGTGCCGACGTCGATCACGCAATCTGGCTCGAAGCGCTCCGCGTAAGTCAGCGCGTCGCAGAGGAGCAAGCGCGCCTCTCCGCCGATGTCGAGGATTTCGATCGTCCGACCCGACATCGAGGTGACGACGTTGCCGGGCCGGCTCGCGCCATCTCCCGTCGCGGTTTCCGCTACAGCGAGGATGCCGACGAGATTCAATTTCAGCCGCAGCTTCGCGGCCGTGCGCATGACGCCGAGAACGGATCCGGCGCCGCTGACGTCGAACCGCGCCTCCTCCGGCTCCGCGTTCGTTCTCCACGGCAGGCCGCCAGCGCGAAAGGTCACGCCTTGTCCGACCAGCACGATCGGCCGCTCCCGGGACCGGCGCGACGTATAGCGCGTCACGATCAGCCTGCTCCCGTTCGCCGTCGCGCCGCCGACCGCGAGGAACGCGCCCATGCCGAGATCCGCGATCTCGTCCCGTTCGAGCACCTGCACGTCGAATCCGTATTCCTCGCCCATCTCTTCGGCCTTTCGGGCGAGATAGATCGGCGTGCAGATGTTTCCCGGGAGGTTGCCAACGTCCTTTGCGAGCGCGATCCCCTCCGCCACTGCGAGGCCTTGCCGCAATGCCGTGTTCAACTCCGAGGTCAGTGCCTGCGGGACGACGAGCATGACGCTGCCCGCGCCGTGCGGCCGCTTTTCACCCGCGCGGCCGCCGGCGGCGTGCAGATCGAACCGGTAGCTGCCCTCGGCCAGAATGCGGGCGGCATGACGGACCCGCCAATCGAGGGAACGGCCCAAGACCTCGTGCTCCGCGAGCGTCACGACGGCCTCCCTTCCGACGCCCTCCGAGAGAACATTGGCGGTCGACGCCAGGGCCTGCCAGAAAGCCTTCTCGGTGAACTCGTTCGAGCGCCCGAGATTCACGGCCAGAACGCGCGCGGCGGCGGCGCCCGGGAGGTGGTGGAGCAGCAGCGTCGCGCCGACGCGACCCCGCAACTCGCCGCGTTCGACGATCCTGCTGAGTCCTCCCTTCGCCGCACGATCGAGGGCGCGGGCGGTTCCAAGGAGCGGCAGATCGGTAAACACGCCGACAACGAGAAGCTCCGTGCGCAGCCTCTCCGCCTCTGCGACCGCCAGGACTAGCTCCATCGCCATCCCCAGGACTGGCGCCGAGCGCGCGCCGGGCGTCGATGAACGGGCATCAGGCCCGCGGAAGTCGGCCGCGAAATCCGCGCGCGTCCGAGTTCGCAGAAAAATCCCGCACTCAAGCTCAAACCCGATCCTTCCCGGAGACGCTCCAGCCGGCCCGCCGGTCGGGCTTCGTGGGCAGCATGTCCACGCGCTGTCCGGGATGAAGCGCCTGGATGCCGCCGGTGACGACGAACTCTCCCGGCTCCAATCCCTGCGAGAGGACGACGCGATCGGACTCGAAGCGCAGGATGTCCACGGGGCGCAGGGAGACCGTCGACGTGGCCGGATCGACGACCCAGACCGCTGCCGAGGATCCGGCCTGCGTGAGGGCGCTCGCGGGTGCCGCGAGGGTCGCCGGAGAGCTGACCTCCAGGACGCCTTTCACGGTGCTGCCGAGCCGCATCGCGTCCGGCGGATCCTTCAGGCCGACCCGGACCTCGAAGGTGCGGGTGACGGGGTCCGCTTTCGGCGAAACTTCGCGCACCGTGCCGTAAGCCACGACCGCGGGATCTTCGGCGAGGGCGACGCGAATGGCGGCGCCGCCCGCCTGGGTCTCGAGGAGCTGGGAGGGAACGTTGAAGACGGCGTCGCGGCCATCGTCGCGGGCCACCTGCACGATGAGCCGGCCCGGCTGCACGACCTCGCCGGGCTCGGCGTTGCGGGCAGTCACGACGCCGTCGACATCGGACCTGAGCTCGGTGAAGCCAAGGCGATCCTGGGCCAGCTCAAGCTGCGCCTCTGCGCTTTCGAGCCGCGCTTGCGCCGTCTCCTGCGCCTGCAGGGCCTGATCGAAGCGCGGCCGGGTGGTAAAGCCCTGCGCCATCAGCTGCTCCTGACGATCGAAGGCGTTGCGTGCCGTGGTCAGATCTCGCCCGGGCGGCATCGAGGGAGGCCTTTGCGGCGCGAACCGCGTTTCGCTCCGTCTCGGGTTCGAGCCGCGCGACGACCTGGCCGGATGCAACCCGGTCCCCGACATTGACCGACCGGTCGGCGATACGCCCGCCGATCCGAAACGCCAGCGCGACGCTCTTCTCGGCCTGGATCTCGCCGGACAGCCGGACGTCGTTCGCGAGCTCGCATCGCCTCGACGGCGACGACCTGCACCGGGCGCGGCGGCGCAGCGCCCTGGTCGGAGCCCCGATCGCAGGCGGCCAGAAGCAGCAGCGCGATGACGGCGGCAGCGAGCCGGGCGGCGCTCGCCGGCGCGAGGCCTGGGCGTCCACGGGCGGTCATGGCGCGGGCGCTCCGAGGGGCGCGGAACGGGCGGCCTTCGCCGGCGCCGCCGGGGCGGACGAGCCCGCGAAGACGGCGACATAGAGCGTCGGCAGCAGGATCAGGGTCAGGACCGTCGCCACGAGGAGTCCGCCCATGATCGCGAAGGCCATCGGGCCCCAGAACACCGTCGGGGCGATCGGGATCATGCCGAGCACGGTCGAGATCGCGGTCAGCATGATCGGACGGAAGCGGCTCGTGCTGGCGTCGAGCGCCGCCTCGACGACGCTCTTGCCGGCCGTCGCGCTCCGCTTCGATCTGGCCGACGAGGATGACCGCGTTCTTGGTGATGATGCCGATCAGGGCGAGGATGCCGAGCAGTGCCACGAAGCCGAGCGGCTTACCGGACACGAGCAGGGCCGCCGACGACGCCGATGAGTCCGAGCGGCGCGATGCTGAGGACGACGGCGAGGCGCTTGAAGCTGCGCAGCTCCGCCATGAGGACGGTGATCATGATGAGCAGCATCAGCGGCACGACGGCGATGACGGAGGCCTGCGACGTCGCGCTTTCCTCGACCGTCCCGCCGGACGGCGATGGCATAGGTGGGCGGCAGCGTCCGGCGCAGCTCGTCGATCGCGGGCGCGAGCTCGGAGACGACCGTCTCCGGAAGTACGCCCGTTGCGACATCGGCCGCGACGGTGAGGTTCGGCACCCGGTCGCGCCGCCAGACCAGGGGTGGCTCCTGGGCGTAGCTGAAGGTGACGAACTGCGACACCGGAACCGTTCGCCCGCCCGGCAGCGCGCACCTGCATCGTGCGCAGCGTCTCCAGCGAGACGCGCTCGTCTGCGCGCGCCCTCGCGACGACATCGACGAGGTAGATGTCGTCGCGCACCTGCGTGACGACGGTTCCGGAGACGACCGAATTGAGAACGCTCGCCAGCGCCATGCGAGCTGAGGCCGAGACGGCGCGCCTCGTCCTGATCGACGCGCAGTCTGAGTTCGCGCGAGGGCTCGATCCAGTCGAAGTTGACCTGCTCGGCATTCGGGTTCGGCGGCAACGACCTGCGCGAGCTTCATGGCGATCGTGCGCACTTCGGCGAGGTCCGGTCCGCTCACGCGGTACTGCACGGGCCAGCCGACCGGCGGCCCGAGCTCGAGGGGATAGACGCGGGCGACGAGGTTCGGGAAGTCGCGGGCGAGAATCGTCTTCGAGCTTCGTCCTGCAGCCTCTCGCGGGCCGCGACGTCCTTCGCGACGATCACCGCCTGGCTGAAGAAGTCGTTCGGGAGCTGCGCGTTCAGCGGCAGGTAGAAGCGAATCGCGCCGCGTCCGACATAGGTGCTCCAGCGCTCGACGTCCGGGTCGCCCTTGAGAACGGCGTCGAAGCGGACGGCGACGTTCTCGCTCGCGTAGATCGAGGCGTTCTGAGGCAAGGTCAGGTCGACGAGCAGCTCGGGGCGGTCCGAGGCCGGAAAGAACTGGCGCGGCACCAGCGGCAGCGCGAGCACGGAGGCGGCGAACAGGGCGAGCGTGATGCCGATCGTGACCCAGCGCGCGCTCAACGCCGTGGAGAGAATGCGCCGGAAGAGCGAGCACCACTCGCCCGGGTCCTTCGGTCTCCGATCCGCGTTTCGGCGCCGTCAGCATCGCGACGCCGAGCACCGGCGCGAACACGACCGCGACGAACCACGAGACAACGAGGGCGATCGTGACGACGGCGAAGAGCGAGAAGGTGTATTCTCCGGCCGAGCTCGCCGCGAAACCGATCGGGACGAAACCGGCGATGGTGACGAGCGTTCCGGCGAGCATCGCCATCGCGTAGCGCCTGAAGGCGTAGGTCGCGGCCTTCATCTTTTCGTCGCCGGCGGCGAGCCGGGTCACCATCGCATCCGTCGTCGTCATCGCGTCGTCGACGAGGAGCGCGAGCGCGATGATGAGGGCGCCGAGCGAGATCCGCTGCATGTCGATGCCCGCGACCGACATTCCCGCGAAGACGATCGCAAGCGTCAGCGGAATCGAGAGCGCGACGACGAGGCCTGGCCGCACGCCGAGGCTGATGAAGCTCACGACCAGGATGATGGCGACGGATTGCCACAGCGAGGTCATGAAATCGGCGATCGCGTGGTCGACCGTGACGGCCTGGTCGGCGACGAGGTGAACCTCGATGCCGAGCGGCAGGTCGGCGTTGATCGCCGCCATCACCTTCCTGATGTTCTCGCCGAGGGCGAGGATGTCGCCGCCCTCGCGCATGGCGATGCCGAGGCCGATCGCTTCCTCGTCCGTTGACGCGGAACATCGGCTGCGGCGGATCGGCGCTGCCCCGCCGCACGGTGGCGATGTCCGCGAGCCGCACCATGCGGTCGCCGACCGGAAAGTTCACGTTTAGAAGGTCGGCCTCGGAGCTGAAGGCGCCGGAGACGCGCAGGCTCAGCCTTTCGTCGCGGGTCTGGATCACGCCGGCCGGGCGCACCAGGTTCTGGCTCTGCAAGGCCGCGACGAGCGCCTGCCGGTCGATGCCGAGATTGGCGAGTTCCCGCACCGAGAACTCGACGAAGATGCGCTCGTCCTGCGCGCCGATCACCTCGATCTTCGACACGTCCGGAACGAGAAGCAGACGCGAGCGGATCGCTTCGACGTGGTCGCGCAGCTCCCGCCTGCTGAAGCCGTCGGAGGTGAAGCCATAGATGATGCCGAAGGTATCGCCGAAGCGATCGTTGAAGAACGGACCGATCGTCCCGGCGGGCAGGGTGTGGCGCATGTCCGCGATGAGGTTGCGGACCCGATACCAGGTGTCCTGCACCTTGCGCCCCGGCACCGACTGTTCGAGGTTCACGAAGATCGTGGTAATCGCCGGGCGTCGTGAAGCTGCGGACGAAATCGAGCCCGGGCGTCTCCTCGAGTTGCCGTTCGAGGCGCTCGGTCACCTGCTGCAGCGTTTCTTCCATGGTCGCGCCCGGCCAGGCCGCGGAGACGACCATCGTCTTGATGACGAAGGCGGGATCCTCGTTTCGGCCAAGACGGAGGAAGGAGAACACCCCGGCGGCGACGGCGACGATCATCAGGTACGCCACCACCGAGCGGTTCTTGAGCGCCCATTCCGAGAGATTGAACCGTCATCTCTGCTCCGTTCCGACGAGGCGCACGGTCTGGCCCGTCGCGAAGCAGGTTTGCGCCGGCTGTGACGACGATGTCCCCGGTCGCGAGACCTGCGGTGACGAAGGCCGTCGCGGGGTCGACGCTGATCACGTCGAGCTTGCGCAGCGACACGGTGCGGCTTGCCGGATCGACGAGCCAGACTCCGGTCCCATCGTCGCGCTGCACCAGGGCGCTCGCGGGAACCGCCAACGCGGAAAGCTGCTCGCCCGGAATGCGCCCGGTGACGGCCGTGCCGAGCCTCATGGCGGCCGGCGGATCGGAGAGCCCGACCCTGACGCGAAAGGTGCGGGTGATCGGGTCGGCCTGCGGCGAGACCTCGCGCACGCGGCCCTTCGCCGTGACGTTCGGATCCGACGACAGGGCGACGACGACACTCGCGCCGGACGGCGCCGTGCGCAGGAAGTCGGCCGGCACCTCGAAGACGGCCTCGCGTCCCTCGCGCCGGACAAGCTGGACGACCATCCGGCCGGCCGCGACGACTTCGCCGGGTTCGGCTCCGACTGCCGTGACGAGGCCCGGCGCATCGGCCCGGAGCACGGTGAAGCCGACGACGGTTTCGGCGGTGTTCACATGCGCCTCGGCGGCCTCGACCTGAGCTCGCGCCGCAATCCGCGCCTGCTCGGAATCCTCGAAATCGGCGCGCGTCGTCACTCCGCGCTGGAGGAGATGGCTCTGCCTTTGGTAGTGATTTTCGGCCTGGCGCAGAACGCCCTCCGCCTCCGTCAGCGCCGCCTGCGCGCTGCGCAGTTCGTTGAGCTCGTTCTCCGGGTCGAGGCGCGCCAGCACCTGCCCGTCCTTCACCGTCGCCCCGACTCCGACAAGTCTCTCGGAAAGCCGGCCGCCGACGCGGAAGGAGAGCGTGGCGCGGTCCTGCGCTTCGACATGTCCGGTGAAGGTGACGTCCGCCGCGGCGGCCGGTCGCTCGATCGTGACGGTCCTGACCGGCCGCACGGGCGGCGGCGCGGCGTCCGAACTGCCGCCGCACGCTGCGCAGGCGAGCATCGCTGCAACGGCTGCCGCGGCACCTGCGAGCCGGACGATTGCGATCGGATCGATCATCCGGCGGCTACCGGACGCGGGCGATCGACGTTCGGAAACCATGCGAGGACACGCTGTTTTCCTCTGCGAAGCGGACGCCACGGGCGGTTGTCGGGCCGCTCGTGACGATGCTCAACCGTATCAAGAACGGAGGCGGCCGCGGATGAGCACAGAATCTCAAATTTGCGCTGAGCATCCCAATCTTGCGCAAGCGAACACGCAGCGCAGGCGCCGCTCCCGGATGGCGCGACGACGCCGGGCCGGCTCAGGGCGCCGGCGCGTTTTCGTCGAGGGCGATCGCCCGCCCGTGCGCCTCTGCGAGTGCGGCGGCGACCACGGCGAGCGACAGCAATCCGATCCCCGATGTCGCGGCCATCAGCCAGTAGACGTGCTGGCCCCACGCGGCATAAAGGGATCCGCTGAGCGCCGTAAGCGCGGCCATGCTGCCAGCCCATGCGGCCGCGAGCCATGCCTGCACCTGTGCGTACATCGACCTTGGTGCGAGCCGGGTGAGCAGGAAGACGCTGCCGAGATGCGTCGCGCCGAAGCTCAACCCGTGCAGAACCTGCAGCGCCGCGATGATGGCGATGGCCGGGTCGGCGGCCATCCCGATCCAGCGGGCCGTCGCCGCTGCGGCCCCGCCGGCGACGAGGATGATCGCGCCGCGCAGCCCGAAGGCGACGTGGCCGGCAAGCCCGAAGACGGCGATTTCGGATATGACCCCGGAGGCCCACAATCCGCCGATGGTACCGCTCGCGAGGCCCTGCTCCTCCCAATGCAGCGTGCTGAACGCGTAGACGGCGGCGTGGCTCGCCTGGACGAGCCCTGCCCCGACGATGACGAGGCCGATGAGCCGGGGGCTCTCGATGACTGCCATCGGGGCCGGGGAGGGGGCTTCGGGGCCCGCGGCAGAAACCCGCGCGACGGCGACGGCCGCGAACAGGACGGCGAGTGCGGAGCCGCAGAGCAAGGCGACGATCGAGGATGCGTTGAGCCAGGCGACCGTCCAGCCCGCCGCGACGTTCGCCAAGGCGAAGCTCGCGGAGCCCCACAGCCGCATGCGTCCGTAGTGCAACTCCGCAGCCGGCTCCTGCTTCAAGGCCTGCAAGGTCAAAGTGTCGGATACGGCAATGAGAGGCCCCTGCGCGAGAGCGACGACCGTGACGGTGAGCAGGATCGTCCAGAAGCCGTTGGCGAAAAAAAGGAACGCCGTCCCAAGGGGAACGGCAGCGGCACAGGCGACGAGCGTCGCCGACATGCGGCCGGACCGGTCGGCGTAGGCGGCGACGATCGGATTTGCGACGATGCGGACGAGAAACGGGGACGCCAGCACGAAGCCGATCTCGCGCGGGTCGAGGGCCTGAGCGCGTAGCCAAAGGGGAAAGAACGGCAGATTGACGCCGAGCTCAAAGAACAATGTCGCGTAGAGAAGGGAGAAGCGCGACCTCGCGGCGATCATCTGGTTTCTGCAGGCCCGGTCGGCGCTTCCCTTCGCAGATCCTACTCGGCCGCCAGTCTGAAACGCGGCGCCGCGCGACCCGCGTCCGCGTCCTCAGACCATGAGAACTGGTTCGTGTCAGGCGATTGGGCGACGGCGTTCTCGCGAGCCTCGCTCGGGCTGTAGCCGAATTCTCTCCGGAACGCACGACTGAAGGTGGAGTGATCGATGAAGCCGACATCGCTTCCGATGACGTGGATGGAGGCCCGCTCGTTCGGATCGGCGAGACGCCGGTGCGCTTCGCAAAGCCGCTGCCGGTTGATGAAACGGGCAATGCCGCCGGTGCTCTCGAACAGCCGATAGAGCTTCGAGCGCGAGACCGCGAGCAGCCGGCACAGTTGCTCCGGGCAGAAGTCCGGGGACGCCATGTTCGCGACGACGACCTTTCGTGCCCGGGCGATCAGGAGGGAACTGAGCGAGGATTCGGCCGAGAGCGCACGATCCGTCGACGGGGCCACGCAGGCCGTGATCAGCGCGCGGATCGCGGGCGCCAGCCGCTGCCTATCGCCCGCCGGGAGCTTCGGCAGCTGCACCGCGAGACCGCTCATGAAGTCGGCGAGGAGCGCCCCCATTTCCGGACTGATCGCCGTATCGTGCGCGCGCTCGAAGTCCCTTGCGTCGGCCGCGCCTTCGTCCCGTGGCAGGTAAATCGTCAGCACTTCGCAATCCTGCCCGCGTCCCTGATAGGGCTTGGCGAGAGAACGGAATGTCAAGTCGAAGGCACCGGGAGACCCGTCGTTCACCGGTGCCGACCGGCGGTCGATCGCCCGCCGCGCCAGCACCACGCACCAATGGTCGAGGAAAGATTTCGGCTTGTGCCGCCACTCCCGCGCCGGAGCGTCCGTGAACGCGGCCCGCACGAAGGAAATGCCGCCGCCGAGATCGAACGTGTAGAGCTCCCCCGGCAGGCCCGAGTCAGCGTCGGAGGTCGGGAGGAGTTCGACGTAGTCGGAGAGCTGGCTGCGCCACGCCCCGAACTGCTCGCGCGCCGCCAGGTGGCGGGACGAGAAATGCTGCATGGGGTAGATGTCTTGGCGCGGACCCGACCCCACAGAAGAGACAGTCGCCACAGGACACTCCTAGAGCTGTCCGCTTGACAAGTTCTTTCATGGACGTGAAGCCGGTACACAGGCCTTGCGGGACATACAGACGGGCTCTGGCAATTGTCAAGCCGCCTCGGCCGTTACACGATTTCGGATCGATTTCTGAAACTTTGTCGCGACTGCTAGCGCGGCGCGGCGGCATCCAACACAAGGATCGGCAGGGCGACGAGAAATCCTGCCGCCGAACCAATGGCATCCGCGCCGACCGACGGCGACAGGTCGAGATCCGTGATCACCTGACCTTGAATAAGGCGGTCGCCGATCAGACGCACGACCGCGGGGCTCTGGGCGTAGAGGTCGTGATTGATCCGATCTCCCGAACGCAATTCCGTGAGATCGAGCACCGTGAGGCCTGAAAGATCGCCGAGCTGGCGCCGATACTCGTCGAGGGAAACGTCGACCGCGCCGAGACGCGTGCCGCCCCGGGAGACGATGCGGGACAGTTGCAAGGCGCGATCGGCCTGCGAGACGAACAGGGTCACCTGCGGTCGCCGCATTCCCATGTCCTCGATCTGGCGCCGGAAGACGCCGACATCGAGATCGGGCGAAGCGAGGATGAGGTTCGTGATCCGCCGCGGCACGCCACCGTCCTCGAGGGCGACCTGCCGCAATGCCTCCACCGCGAGCCAGGCGCCCATCGAATGGGCGAGAATCACGATCTCGCTCACCGAATTGCTCCGCGACGCGATCTGCAGCAGCCGGGCAAGGTCCGAGCGCGAGTAGGAGGCGTTGTCGAAATCGCGCTTGTAGTCCAGCAGGCGGCCCCGGGACGGCCAGGAGAACAGCACCGGCGCGGCGTCGGCGTCGGCATCGTGGGCGATCTGGGCGAACCTGAAGACCGCCCGCCCGAACGGCGTATTGAAGCCGTGGACGAAGACGAAGACCCGCCGCTTGCGGCCGCTCGCGGACTTGAACCAGCCAAGCAGGTCCTTCTCCACAAGGGGCCGCACGGAATCGACGACGAAGTCGGTCTCGGCGTTTCCGGGCGCCGTGCGCGGCCACTGCACGGTGCCGATCTCGCGGTCCGGCGGGATCGAGACGACAATGTTGCTGAAAGCGACTCCCGTCCCCCTGTCGCCGCCGAAAAGGACGCCGGCATCCTCCGATGGCGCGCGGGTCGTCGCCGCGAGCATGTCGACGCTCGCCGCACCCGGTGCCGACCCGACCGGCAAAAGAAGGTCCGTCGGCGGGGTCGCGCAACCGGCAACCGCCACGATCGCCACGATCGCCGCTATCCGGCACCGGCGGAGGCGCGCCATCACGTCTTTTCGAGCGCGAGCGAACATGATCCGGCGACGGAAAGCGGCGCAAGCGGCGCATGGCCGTGTCGAAGCCCTCCCATCCCCGCCTCCTCGAAATCCGGCCGGGACCGGACCGGACGGGACATCACGTTATTGAACCCGCGGCGGCCGGACAAGCCGCGCCCGCCGTCCTCTCGGGCGTCCCGTCGGCCCGGGCAACGCGGGTTTGGCCAAGTCCAGTTTGGGACAAGTGGCGTAACGTTTGGGATTCTGAGCCGATGACCGGTTCCGGGATTGCGGTAGGTTCGCGTCCGACGATGCGGGGTGCCGGTTCGGGTCGCGGAGCCGAAGCCGGGCTCCCGCGCGCACGCGCTCGGACAGGGGTGGAATACGATGGCCGCGCCAAAGACCGCCATGCAGCGATTCCTCGACGGGATCGAAAGAGTCGGGAACATGGTTCCCCATCCCGTCGTCATCTTCCTCATCCTGATCGCCATCGTCATTGTTCTGTCGCATATCTTCAGCCTGTTCGGCGTCGCGGTGACGCTGCAGCGGATCGATCCCGATACGCAGAAGATCGAGACCACGACGACCGCGCTGCGCAGCCTCCTGGATTCCGACGGCATCCGCTTTCTTTATACTTCGCTCGTTCCGAACTTCATGAACTTCACGGCCGTCGGGTTGATGATCGCGGCGATGATCGGTGCCGGCGTCGCCGAGGAATCCGGTCTCGTCAACGCGCTCATCCGCAAGCTCGTCCTCGTCTCGCCGAGCTGGGCGCTGACCTACATCCTGGCTTTCGCGGGCATCCTGTCGAGCATCGCCGCCGATGCGGGATACCTCGTCCTGCTGCCGCTTGCCGGGGTGGCCTACGCCAGCGTCGGCCGGCATCCGCTTGCCGGTCTCGCGCTCGGCTTCGCCGCGGTCGCGGGCGCCTTCACCGTCAACATGCTGATCAAGCCGCTCGACGCGGTGCTCGTCGAATTCACGAATGATGCCATCCATCTCGTCAATCCGAACCTTTCGATCGGGCTCGCTTCCAACGTCTTCTTCTCCTTCGTCTCCGTGATCTTCCTGGTGCTGCTCATCGCCTTCATCACCGACCGCATCGTGGCGCCTCGCCTCGGCCCCTATCAGCCGGCGGCTGGCACCGCCGCGGCCGAGAAGACGGGCGGCGAGCTTTCGGCCGCAGAGTCGCGGGGACTCAAGTTCGCGCTCTACGGCCTCATCGGCCTCGTCGTGGTATTCGGGCTCTTGACGATTCCTTCCGGCGCGCCGCTGCGCAATCCGCAGACCGGCGAGCTCATTGGCAACTCGCCCTTCATGAACGGGCTCATCGCCGTGATCGTGCTCGGATTCCTCACCACGGGTTGGCTTTACGGGATCGGCGCGGGAACGCTACGGACGCTTTCCGAGGTCATCAAGGCGATGGAGAAGGCGGTTTCCGGGCTCGGCGGCACGATCTTTCTGTTCTTCGTGCTCAGCCAGTTCGTTGCCTATTTCACGTTCACCAACATGGGAACGGTGATGGCCTTGCGGCTGGCCGACACGCTGCAATCGGCGAATGTCGGCCCGCTTCTCCTCCTGATCGGCTTCATCGTCGTGGTGGCGATCATCGACCTTCTGATCACGGGCGCGATTGCGAAATGGGCGATCTTCGCCCCGGTCTTCGTGCCGCTGCTCCTGAAGCTCGGCGTCGTTCCCGAGGCTGTCCTCGCCGCCTATCGCGTCGCGGACTCGCCGATGAATGCGATCACGCCCCTCAACGCATATTTCGCGCTGATGGTCGGATTCGCTCAGAAGTACGAGAAGGGCGCCGGCGTCGGCACCGTCGTGTCGCTGATGCTTCCCTACGTGGTCTGGATCTTCGTGCTCTGGACGGCGCTGTTCGCGATCTGGCAAATGCTGGGACTTCCCTGGGGCCTGTGAACGCGGTCCCGCCGCGTGGCACCTCGCCCGAATGCAGCAATCGAACGTGTGGATGGAAACGATGGACAAGATCGAAATTCCCTTCGATGCCAAGGCCGCCGAAAGCCATCTGATGAATTTTCTCGCGGTCGAAGGAGTGACCGGCCGGGAAGCGAAGATCGCGGCGGCGATCGGCGATGCCCTGAAGGCGGCGGGCGTTCCGGCCTCGGCGATCCGCTTTGACGATGCGAAGGACCGCATCCCGTTGCCCACCGAGACGGGAAATCTCATCGTCGACCTGCCGGGCACACGACCGGGGCCGCGACTTTTGTTCTCGACCCATCTCGACACGGTTCCCCTCTGCGCCGGCGCCAAGGCGCGGCGCGAGGGCGACAAGATCGTCTCCGACGGGACGACTGCCCTCGGCGGCGACAACCGCACGGGATGCGCCATGCTCGTCGCGCTTGCCGAGACGCTCCTGAAGCACAAGCTGCCGCACCCGCCGATCACCTTGCTCTTCACGGTGCGCGAGGAAAGCGGCCTGCACGGAGCGCGCGAGCTCAATCCGAAGGATCTCGGCGGCGCGGTGATGTGCATCAACGTCGACGGCCAGAAGCCCGCCGAGCTGATCATCGGCGCGGTCGGTCAGGAGAACTGGGAAGCGGAGATCGTCGGAAAAGCGTCGCATGCCGGCGTCGCGCCGGAGCGGGGGATCTCGGCGACGCTCGTCGGCGCCCTCGCCCTTGCGGAGGCGCGCCGGGGCGGCTGGTTCGGGAAGGTGGTGAAGGAGAGCGGCAACGGCACGAGCAATGTCGGCATCTTCGGCGGCAAGAACGGAACCACCGCGGCCGGCGATGCCACGAACGTCGTCACCGACTACGCCTTCGTCAAAGGCGAGGCCCGCAGTCCCAAGTCCGCCTTCGCCAGCGAAATCGCCGAGGGTTATCGGGCCGCCTTTGCGAAGGCGAAGGACGAGGTCCGGGATCACGAGGGCGCAACGGCGAAAGTCGAGTTCCGCCATACCGCCGCCTATCCGCCGTTCTCCCTCGAAAAGAGCGCTCCCGTCGTGAGCCGCGCGACCCGCGCCCTGAAGGCGCTCGGCATCGAGCCGATCTACGTGTTCTCGAACGGGGGCCTCGATGCGAACTGGCTTGACAAGCATGGCATTCCGACAGTCACAATCGGGGCCGGCCAGGCCGAAATTCACACGATCAAGGAATATGTGAATCTGCCCGAATTCTTCGAAGGATGCCGTATCGCGCTGCTCCTCGCCACGCTCGAAGATTGAGCGGGAGAGCCGGTGGTCCCGGTCCGCCGTAAGGAGCCTGTCGCGTGAGTCCGATCACCGCTACCGCCGCCATCATCGCCTGCGCGGTCGTTCTTTTCGTCTGGAACAAGCTGCCCGTCGTCATCGTCGCCATGCTGACGCCGCTGGCGCTGTGGGCGACTGGCGTATTGTCGCTGAATCAGGCCCTGGGCGGCTTCGGCGATCCGGCCGTCATCTTCATCGCTTCGCTCTTCGTCGTCTCCGCTGGCCTCGAAATGACGGGCGTCACCGCCTGGGCGGGGCAGCTCCTCATCAAGGGGGCGGGCGAAGAAAGCCGGACGCGGCTCCTCGTCCTGACCATGAGCCTCGTCGCGGTCCTGACCGCCCTGATCAGCGTGAACGGCGCGGTGGCGGCCTTGCTGCCGGTCGTCGTCGTCATCGCCGTGCGGCTGAACCGGAAGTCGTCCCAGCTCCTGATGCCGCTCGTCTTTGCGGGCCATGCGGGCTCGCTCCTCGCGCTCACCGGCACGCCGGTCAACGTCCTCGTGTCGGAAGCGGCCATGGACGCGCAGGTCGGCGGCTTCGGCTTCTTCGAGTTCGCCCTCGCGGGCGTGCCGCTTCTCGCCGGCAGCATGGCGATCATCGTGCTCTTCGGCGAGCGACTGCTTCCCAATCGCAACGGAGCGACCATGCCGGCGGATTTCAGCCGTCATGCGAAAACCCTCGTCGAGCAGTACGGCCTGACGAGCGGCGTCTACCAGATGCGCGTGCGAGGGACGTCGCCCTACATCGGCAAGCCGGCGGCCGCCCTCGACGCTTCCGATTTTTCCGGCCTCCAGCTCGTCGCCGTGCACGACGGCGAATCCGGATCGCCGCTGCGCCGGCCTGCGATGGCGGAGGGCGATTATCTCCTGCTCAAGGGAGAGGCCGAAGCGGCCGCCTCGCTCGCCGTAAAGATGCATCTCGCGCTTCGCGACGATGAGTTCACCGGGCGCGGCGAGGATGTCCTCTTCAACCGCCGCTCCGGCCTTGCCGAAGTGGTGATCCCGCCGCGATCGGGTCTCGTCGGGCGCACCGTCTTCCCCGGCATGGTGACCCAAAGCGGCGACCTCATCATCCTCGCCGTGCAGCGCGGCGGCGGCGATGTCGATCCGTCGGTCGGCGGAAGCGAGGCCGGCGGCGTCGTGCTGCAGGCGGGCGACACCATGCTGCTCCAAGGCACATGGAAAGCGCTCGACGTGCGCCTTGCCGATCCGGACGTCCTCGTGGTCAGCTCGCCGGAGCTGGTTCGCCGCCAGGCGCTGCCGATGGGCCCGGGCGCGCGCCAAGCGGTGCTGATCCTCATCGCCATGGTGTTGCTTCTCGCCACCGGTCTCGTGCCGCCCGCGGTAGCGGGCCTTCTCGCGGCAGGTGCCATCATCCTCGTCGGGATCATGAGCGTCGAGCAGGCCTACGGCGCGATCGGGTGGACGACCGTCATTCTCGTCGGCGCGCTGATGCCCCTGTCGACAGCCATGATCGAGACCGGAGCGGCCAAGCTCATAGCGCAGGCGCTCGTCGAGATGGTCGGCGGCGCGGGTCCCTATGCACTGCTCGCGGGACTGTTCGTCCTGACCGCGGTTATGGGCCAATTGATCAGCAATACGGCAACAGCCCTGATCGTCATTCCGATCGGCGTCGCTGCCGCGGCGGGCATGGGGATTTCGCCGCGTCCGGTCCTGATCAGCACGGCCGTCGCCGCCGCAGGCGCCTTCCTCACGCCGATCGCGACACCGACCAACCTGATGGTGATGGGGCCGGGCGGCTACGCCTTTGGCGATTACTGGAAGCTGGGGCTGCCGCTGCTGCTCTGGTTCTTCGTCGTCGCGGTGTTCTACGTGCCGATCGTCTGGCCCTTCTGACCGGCTCAGGTTGGCGGCGGTCTCTCGCCGGTCCCGTCGCACCGAGGTGTGCTTCGGCGCGGCAAGGGCCGATGCGGCTGAGGCCCGGAGAGAGGTTCGATGCGCGGCTTTCTCATAAGGTGGCTGAAGCGCGGGACGACCGTCGTCGTCGCCTGCCTTCTCACGCTCGTGGCATACCGGGCGTGGGATTCCCAGCGCGGCGATCCGCTCGACGTGTGGCACACTTTTGTGCCGCACGAGCTTTCCGTCGCTGAACTCGAACGGGCGACGTTCGCCGACTATCTTCAGGCTGAAGCGCGGATTTTCGAGGAGGTCCGCGCCGAGGTGACGCAAAAGCTCGCTCCCGAGGAGAGGGTGCCCGTCAATCGCTATTTCGCGGGCAGTCCCGTCTATCCGGGCCGCTTCGCACAGGATTGGAATCGGAGCTACGTCCTCGAGCCGGACGGGACGCCCCGGGGCGTCGCCGTCTTTCTGCATGGGCTGACGGATTCGCCCTACAGCTTGCGCCACGTCGCCCGCAGCTATCGAGACCGCGGCTTTCTCTCGATCGCGATCAGGCTTCCTGCGCACGGGACCGTTCCCGGCGCCCTCACGGAGGTGGAGTGGGAGGACTGGCTCGCGGCGACGCGGCTCGCCGTTCGGGAAGCCCGCCGCCGCGTCGCCGCGCCGCTGCCGCTGCACGTGATCGGATTCTCGAACGGCGGCGCGCTCGCTCTGATGCATGCCCTCGACGCCGTCGACGACCCGCGGCTCGGACGGCCGGATCAACTCATCCTGATCTCGCCGATGGTCGGAATCACGCCGTTCGCGCGCTTTGCCGGAATCGCCGGAATTCCGGCCTTCCTGCCGGCCTTCGCGAAGGCCGCGTGGCTCGGCGTGCTGCCGGAGTTCAATCCGTTCAAGTACAACTCGTTTCCCGTCAACGGGGCGCGCCAGTCGCATCTCCTGACGCGGGCCCTGCAACAGCGCCTCGCCGCCCATGCCCGTGACGGCACCTGGACGGGATTCCCGCCGGTCCTCACTTTCCAGTCAGTGATCGACTTCACGGTTTCGACGCGGGCCGTCGTAAGCGCGCTGCATGCGCAACTGCCCGCCGGCCGGAGCGAACTCGTCCTGTTCGATCTCAACCGCAACGCAAAGCTCGGACCGCTCCTGCGATCCTCGACGGATTCCGTCAGCCGGATCCTGCCTGCCGCGCCGCGCGGGTTCAGGACGACACTGATCACGAATGCGAGCGACGAGAGCGGCGCTGCGGTGGCGCAGATCACGGAAGCGGGAGAAACGGCCGAACGGGTCGAGGAGCTCTCGCTGCAATATCCGAGCGACGTATTCTCGCTCTCGCACGTCGCGCTGCCGTTCCCGATCAACGATTCCCTCTACGGCCTGAGACCGGATTTCCCGGAGGAGTTCGGCATCAACCTCGGCGGGGTCGCCGCCCGCGGAGAGCGCGGCGCGCTGGTCGTCAATCTCGACGCACTCCTGCGCGTGTCCGCGAACCCGTTCTTCCCTTATCTTTCCGGCCGGATCGAGGACACGATTCCCCGCGCAGGGGGCAGGCGCCGGCGTCCTCGAAGCCGTGACGCCCGCGGCCGGTGCTGCGCGGCTCGGTCCGGGACGAGGGCGCCGATTCGGCTAGCGCCAGCCGCAAACCCGACGTCCCCGGTGCCACCAGCAGACCCGACGGCGATGGCGGCGGCGATAGCGGCGGCGATGCCGCGGCCTCGGGCGCACGACCACGACCTGAGCCAACTCCTCCAGGCTGGGCGGCGCATCGCCGAGGGTGAGCGGCTTGCCACCCGCCAGCGGCAATGCCAACGCCGCGGTCGGCAGCACGGCCGCGCCAACGCCCGCGGCGGCGGCGCCGAAGAGCCCGAACAGGATGCTGCGTCGTTGCAAGTTCGTCATCGCGGACCTCCTCCCAGCGCCGAGCCCTTACGCGCCGCACCCCGAGAACCCGCGCGGGGCGGAACGGTCTAATGATAAAACCGGTCGGCGCCATTCGGCTCCCGAACTCGTCGCCGACGCCGGCCGTTTCGACGAGCGTCCGAGCCTCGGCGTCAGAGCTCGCGCCAAGGAGCGGGCCTCCCGGACGCGCGGCCGTGCATTCAACGTCCGACGGCGCTTCGGGCGATCCGGCTCCGCGACCGTATCGCAGCCGGTCCCACTGTCGGCGCGGGACGCGCTCCCCGTCGCGAAACCGTCGGACCGCGGCAGCAGGGCGCCGTCGAACATCCCGTCACCGGCTTGAGCGCTTGAGGAAAAAACAAGGGCGACGAAAGCCAGAATCAAGGGGGTCGCACCTCCAACCATTCTCAAGGACCTCGTCTTACGAGATCGCCCATGATGGTTCCCGGTCGCAGGCCCCGGCAAGCCTCGCGCGCGACGGCAAGTCATGTTCGGGACGCGCGAACAAGGAATAGGAACGCAAGGCAAAAGCGGCCCCGGCCGGCGCCCTTGCCGGGCGAACGCGACATTCCCGGCGTCTAGACCGGCGGCCGGCCCAGGGGGCGGGCCAAGGACCCGCGTGACCCTGGGCGAAGAATCGACGCTGCCGAGCGAAATCCCTCCTCGGAAACCGGAAGTCGGATCGATTGCGCGATCGGCGCTCGGACGATTCGCAAGCCTTGTTCCCAGGCGGCGCAACGGTCGACAGGGGAGGGGCGGACGGACGTCGAACCTGCCTCCCCGCGCCCTCGGAGAGGGCCGGAACCCGGCCTGCCCCAAGTAACTGTTGAGTTTTGGCCACAGTGTGACTCCGATCTGCCTCCCCAGCCCAAATCGGCGGCATAACCGCTTGCCTGGGCACATCGGTTGAATGAAGGTCTCCCAACGACAGGGGGCATCCCGGTCGTGATTTGGTCCTCGACGATCCGGAAACCGGGCGCAGGGGGTCGGGTCGAAGGGGTAGTGGGACGTGTTCTAAGGCTTCATCGAAGCTGCTGAGGCACATAAGCCCGGCCCCCAGGGTCTCGAAACTTTGGAGGTATTAATGAAGCTCGTGAAGAGCCTTCTCCTCGGATCGGCCGCGGGTCTCGCGGCGGTCGCTGGGGCACAGGCTGCCGATCTTCCGGTCAAGAAGGCAGCGCCTGTTGAATATGTCCGTGTCTGCTCCACCTACGGCGCGGGCTTCTTCTACGTACCCGGCACCGACAGCTGCTTGCGCATCTCGGGCCGGTTGCGTGTCGACTACGGCTATCTCGAGCCGTTCAGCCGCGCCGACGACGCCATCGGCATCCGCGTCCGCGGCCGCGTCAACTTCGACCATCGCACGGCAACGCCGTACGGTCTCCTGCGGACCTACATCCGCTACGAGATCGACCGGAACTCCGGCCGCCAGTTCGGCGGCAACGGGCTCGATCACGACGAACCCGAAGCTGCAGCAGGGCTTCATCCAGTTCGGCGGCCTCACCGCCGGTCGCGTGACGTCCTTCTTCTCGAACCCCGACCTGCCCACGACGCATATGGGCACGCTGCGGTTCGACGACGCTCCGGACGTCGACCTCCTCGCCTACACCTACGGCTTCGGCAACGGCTTCTCGGCCACCCTGTCGGTCGAAGACGCGCTGTCACGGCGCGACGACACCGAGCTGAACGGCCGGGGTGGCTTTGCCACCGTGATCAATGGCACCGGGCACGATCTTCAACGGCTCGGTGCTGGCGAACGGCGTCAGCGGCATCGGCATCCCGCTTCTGTACGGCGGCAACCGCGTGCCCGATCTCGTCGCGAACGTCCGCTACACGGGCGTTTGGGGCGGCGTGCAGCTGTCGGGCGCGGTTCACCAGATCCGCGACGTCGCGTTCAACGTCGGCTTCAACCCCCTCACTCCGTTGCTGCCGGCCTTCGCCGACACGGATTACGGCTTCGCGGTCGGCCTCAGCGCCTACGTGAACATTCCGTGGCTCGGAGCGGGCGACAACGCCTGGATCTACGCTACCTACACGGACGGCGCGATCGCCTACATCAACGGTGGCCAGGACTCGCCGAACTATGGCGCCGGGTTTGCTGTCGGGAACGTCCTCAACGTCTCTGTCGCCGACGCTTTCGTGAACGGCATCAGCGGCAATCTCAAGACGGTGAGGGCCTGGTCGGTGGCCGGCGGCGTGACCCACTTCTGGACGCCGTTCTTCAAGTCGAGTGTGTTCGGTTCCTATGCCGATTTCGATGCCCCGGGAGCTGCGCAGGTCTTCAACATCGCCACCGGCACGCTCGGCGGTCTCGTGGACTTCAGGGAGTATCGCATCGGCGTGAACAGCTTCTGGCTGCCGATCCCTGGCTTCCAGGTCGGCGTCGAGGCGCTCTACACCAAGGTCGATCCGAAGGGTCGCGTGCTCGTCCCGGTCTCGAACCTGGCCGGCACCACGTTCCCGAACGCCTTCAAGGCGTCCAGCGGCGAGGACATCTGGGAAGGCCGTCTGCGCATCCAGCGCGACTTCTGATCGGCCGTCCGACCTCAAGAAAAGGCCCCGGTGGAAACACCGGGGCCTTTTTTGCGCGCGAGGCGGTCAGGCCGTACGCGCCGCGTCCTCGACCGATGCGACGAAGGCCTCGATGCGGCGAACGAGGTCGCCGTCGAGCAGCGGCGCATGGCCCTGGCCGGGCACGGTCACCGTCTGGAGCTTCGGATGCGCCGCCTGCATCGCGGCGAGCGTTTCGGCCGACAGGATGTCCGAAAGCTCGCCGCGGATCGCGAGCACCGGAACGCTCTTCAACGCCTCGAACAGATGCCAGATCGGCGGCACGCCGGATTCGGAATCGAGCGCCTTCACCGCCTCCATGAGCTTCGGGTCGTAGGCGAGGAGGAGCTTGCCGTCGTGCTCGCGCCAGGTCGTGCGCGCCATCGTCCGCCACTGGGCCTCGCTGAAACCGGGGAATTGCGTGCCGGAAACGCCCTTCAGAAGCGCGACCGCCTCGGCGATGCTTTGCGGCTGCGGCAGCTTGCCGACGTAGCCGCGGATGCGCTGCAGGCCGCGCGCCTCGATGACCGGGCCGATGTCGTTGATGACGGCGCCGCGTATCGCCGCCGGCCGGCTCGCGCCAAGCGCCATCGCCAGGATTCCGCCTCGCGAGGTGCCGACGAACACGGCTTCCGCGACGCCGCACGCGGCGAGTACCTGCTGGAGGTCGTCGAGTTCGACGCGCAGGTCGTAGCGGCGCCAGTCGGTATCCCATTCCGAACGCCCACGACCGCGATAGTCGAGGGCGAGGACCCGTCGCGGCCGGCTTTCGCTCCCTGCGAGCGCTTCTGCGAGTTCGCTGAAATCCTCGCTGGTGCGGGCGATGCCCGGCAGACAGACGACCGGCAGCGCGTCGCCGGACCGCGGTCCGCGCTCACAGACGTAGAGCTTCAGCCCATCCGCCGCCGAGACGGTGACATCTCTCGCGCTCCAATTCATCGTCCCTCGCAAAACTGCGCTGCGCCCCTGCCGCGTTCAGCGCGCCGAGGTCAATACGGCGCGTCCTCTTTCGGCAGCGCGTTCGCGGTCGCGGGGGGCGCGAGGCGGGTCCGGTAGACCGTGAAGTTCTCCATGACGCGCTGCACGTAGTTGCGCGTCTCGGAGAAGGGGATGCGCTCGACCCAATCGATCCAGTCGACCTGGCTCTTGCGCGGATCGCCGTAGGAGCGGATCCACTTCATCACGTTGCCGCCGCCGGCGTTGTAGGAGGCAAAGGCAAGGATGTGCGAGCCCTTCCAGTCCTCCATCAGCTCGCCGAGGTGGGCCGAGCCGATCTTCGCGTTGTAGGCCGGGTCGTCGACGAGGCGCTTGACGTCGAAGCCCATGCCGAAGCGCTTCGCCGTGCGCGCCGCCGTCGCCGGCATCAGCTGCATCAGGCCGCGGGCGCCGGCGCTCGACACGGCCTTCGCGTTGAAGGCGCTCTCCTGCCGCGCGATCGCGTAGAGCATCGCCGGATCGACATGGTCGCCGACCGGGCTGAAGGTCGGAATGCCGATCGTCGGATAGGCATAGGGATCGAGCGGGAAGTTGCGCTGCAGGGCCGTCTTGCCGACAACGAGCACGGAGCGCGGGTCCTTGCCTTCCTCGGCGATCGCGGCGAGCGCCTCGAGCTGCGCCGGATCGATGAGGCTTTGCGCAAGGTCGCCATAGAGGGCGAGCGCCAGATCCGCTTCGCCGATCTGGCCGAGGAGCTTCACGGCCTGCACCGGCAGCCGCGCCTCGAAGCTCTTGCGGCCGGCCTCGTCGAGGAGGTCCGGACGGCGCAGTTCGAGCGGCAGGTTGAGTTTTTCGCGCGCGAGCTGGCCGTAGAACGTCGTCGGGCGCTGCGCCGCGCGCGCATAGAAGGTGTTCGCGTCGGCCTGGAGGCCGGCCGCTTCCGCCGCGCGGCCCTGCCAGTAGGCGGCGCGGGCGACGGAGATCGGCGTCACCGCGATCGTCGAGGCGTCTGCGAAGTGCGTCGCGGCTGCGGCCGGATCGTTGAGAAAGCGCAGGGCGATCCAGCCGGCGTGGAATTCGGCCTCGATGCGCTGCGGCACCGTCTTGGCGCCGTGATGGCTCGCCGCGAGATAGGCGTTCTTGGCGTCGCCGATGTCGAGGAGCTCGCGGGCGATCAGGCGGCGCTCGTTCCACCACTCGTCACCGGCGGCGAGAATTTCAGGGTCGCGCGGCGCCTCGGTCATAACCGTCGCGGCCTCGACGTATTTCTTCTGCCGCCGCAGGTAGAGGGCCTTCGAGAAGATGTAGGACGAATCGGCGCGCAGGGTCGCCGGAACCGCCGCGAAGGCGGCCTCCGCCTTCTTCTTCCCCTGGTAGATTGCCATCCGCGCCTTGACGAGGCCCGCATAGCCGTCGCCCGCCCGGGCCGCCGCCCTTTGCGCGCCGCCCCAGGCCTCCCGGAACAGCATCCGTTCCATCCGGTAGCGGTGGTCCGCTTGCGTCAGGACGTTCGGAAACTCGTCGAGGATCCGGCTCTCGAGCTCGGAACCGAAGCCGTCCTCGCGCCAGGCGGTGCGCACGAACTCGGCCGCCTCCCCATCGAGGCCGTCGCTCTTCAGCGCCAGGGCGAGGGCGATCCGCCCCGCGCCTGTCGTCGGCGCCCGGCCCTCGAAGAAGGCGCGCACCTTCGTCGACGGGCGGCGGGTGGAAAGGAGCGTCTCCTCGACCCGCCGCCGCATCCCGTTGCTCACCGGCCAGTCCGGATAGTCGCGGCCGAAGGCGAGGACGCGGTCGATGCCGGTGCCGATCCCGGCCCGCAGCACGAACCATTCCGCCAGTCCCTGGGCGGCGGGCTTGGCCAGTTTTGATTTCAGGATGTCGCCCTCGACCGTGTCGCCGGCGCGATAGGCCTGGAGAATCTTCGGCAGGTAGTCGATATCCCCCGGCGGTTGCAGCGCGGGTGGCGGCTCGACGAGGAGGCCGAAGGCTTCGAGGTCGCTCATCGCGACCCTCGCGGCGCCCGGCGCAACCTGCCGGGAGGCAGCCGGACGATCGGGAGGGCTGGTATCGAGCCCGGCGGCAGCGGGCAGGGCGAGCGCCGTCAACAGGGCGGCAAGCGCCGGTGCAATGCGCGTCTCGAGAGGCATGGAACTCCCCCACGCTGGTCCCAGGCGCCGATTGTCGTGCCGACGCCTTGAGAAACCACTAACCTTAACCGTTCCGTCCCTCTCCTCAGTCCCGTTTGCGCGTTTGCGCTTCAGCCCTTATGTGTCGGGCAGAGTACGCGAAGCGCCGCTGAAGGCCAAGCTCCCATAAGGAAACGCCCATGACCCGCCTTGGAGGCTCGCTGACGGCCCTCGTCACCCCCTTCTCGAACGGCAGCGTCGACGAGGAGGCGTTCCGCGGGCATGTGAACTGGCAGGTCGAGAACGGCACGCACGGCCTCGTCCCCGTCGGGACGACCGGCGAGAGCCCGACGCTGAGCCACGAAGAGCACGAGCGCGTCGTCAGGCTCTGCGTCGAGGAGGCGAAGGGGCGGGTGCCCGTCGTCGCCGGCGCCGGCTCGAACTCGACCGCCGAGGCGGTCGCGCTCTCGCGCCATGCGGAAAAGATCGGCGCCGACGCGCTCCTCGTCGTGACGCCCTACTACAACAAGCCGACCCAGGAGGGGCTCTACCGGCACTACAAGGCGATCAACGACGCCGTCGGCCTGCCGATCCTGATCTACAACATCCCCGGCCGCTCGGTGATCGACATGTCCGTCGACACCATGGCGCGGCTTTACGAGCTGAAGAACATCGCCGGCGTCAAGGATGCCACCGCCAACGTCGCCCGCGTCAGCCTGCAGCGGCAGGCGATGGGGCCGGACTTCATCCAGCTTTCCGGCGAGGACGCGACCGCGCTCGGCTTCATGGCGCATGGCGGACACGGCTGCATCTCGGTGACGTCGAATGTCGCGCCGCGGCTCTGCGCCGACATGCAGGAGGCCTGCCTTGCGGGCGACTATTCCGCGGCCTTGAGCGTGCAGGATCGGCTGATGCCGCTGCACACGGCGCTCTTCATCGAGACGAACCCGTCGCCGACGAAGTACGCGCTCTCGGCCCTCGGCCGCATGGCCGAGACGGTGCGCCTGCCGATGATCCCGGTCTCCGAGCCGACACAAGGCGGCCGTGCGCGCGGCGATGGTGCATGCCGGATTGATCAACGCGTGATGCGATGAAGGACAAGAAGGCCGGCCCCCGCGTCGTCGCCGACAATCGCAAGGCGCGCTTCAACTACGAGATCCACGATACCTACGAGGCGGGCATCGCGCTCACCGGCACGGAGGTGAAGTCGCTGCGCACCGGCAAGGCGACGATCGGCGAAGCCTATGCGGGACCCGTCCGGCGAGGAGTTCTTCCTCTTCAACGCCTACATTCCGGAGTACCTGCAGGCGAACCGCTTCAACCACGAGACCAAGCGTCCGCGCCGGCTGCTCCTGCACAAGCGGCAGATCGACAAGCTCATCGGCGCGACGCAGCGCGAAGGCTTTACGGTGGTGCCGCTGAAGATCTATTTCAACGATCGCGGCCGCGCGAAGGTCGAGCTCGGCCTCGGTCGCGGCAAGAAGCTGCACGACAAGCGCGAGACCGAGAAGCAGCGCACGTGGGACCGCGAGCGCGCGCGCGTGATGCGGGAGAAAGGCTGATGCGGCACGATCCGAAGCATGATCCGAACGCTCTTCCCGCCGACCTGCCGATCCCGGTCGACGACGGCGGCATGGCGCATCTTTTTGGCTGTAATCTCCCGGACGTGGCGCTGGCGGCGACGACGGGCGGCAGCGTTTCCCTCGCACGGCAGGCGGGGCGCGTCGTCGTCTACGGCTATCCGAAGACGGGCCGGCCCGGCCTTGCCCCGGCGCAAGGCTGGGACCTCATCCCCGGCGCCCGCGGCTGCACGCCCCAGAGCTGCGGCTTCCGCGATCATTTTGCGGACCTCAAGGCGCAGGGCGTCGCGGCCGTCTACGGGCTGTCGACGCAGGACGCCGCCTATCAGAGCGAGGCGGCGGAACGGCTTCAGCTGCCGTTCCCGATTCTCTCGGACGCCGACCTCGCCTTCGCCAAGGCCGCGGACCTGCCGACCTTTTCGGTCGAGGGCGAGACCCTTCTGAAGCGCTTCGCCCTGGTCGTCGACGACGGCCGCGTGACGCACGTCTTCTACCCGGTGTTTCCGCCGGACCGGAACGCGGACGAGGTGCTTGCCTGGCTTGCGGCCAATCCGCGCCCTTCCTGACGGCGCCAGCCGTCTTCACGAGCGAAAGGCGGGCGTCCGCCTCTCCCCGCTTGCGGGGAGAGGGCTCGGCCTTCGGCCGAACGAGCGAAGCGAAGCGGGGGTGAGGGGGCGGCTCCGGAAGGCGCGCCCCCCGCAAGCGCGGAGGGGCATCCGCTCCTCTTCTCGGAAGGATTCACAAGCTCTCCGAATGAGGTCGCGCAGGATAAGGTCACGCAGAGCGGAGCCGCCAAGGCCGCCTTTCCTCCACAATGCATTCACAGCGGGTTCAACGGCGCGGCTATTCTCTCGAAGCGTGCCGGATCCGGTAAGCGATTCGGCGGGAGGATGTTGGCTTGCGGATATTCGGACGTGTCGCGCTCATCTGCGCCTTGTGGTGTGCCGCCGGCGCGGCTTTCGCGGAGCAGCGCATCGCGCTCGTCGTCGGGCAGGGCGCGTATGCGGCCGGGCCGTTGCCGACCGCCGTGAACGATGCCGGCCTCGTCGCCCAGACGCTCACCGGCGCCGGCTTCGAGGTGATCCAGGGCCGCGACCTCAACGGCGCCGATCTGCGCCGCGTCGTGCGCGACTTTCTCGACCGGGCGCAATCGGCCGAGCCCGACGCGGCGCTGGTGGTCTATCTGTCCGGCCATGGCCTCCAGCTCGAAGGCGAGAACTATCTCCTTCCCGCCGACGCCCGCATCGGCCGCGACGTCGACATCCCGATCGAAGGATTTCGCCTGTCCGATCTCGTGCGCTCGCTTGCCGGCGCGCCCGGCAACGTTCGCGTCGTCATCGCCGACATGGCGCGGCCCTATCCGGCGGCGCCCGGCGGGCCGCCGCTCGCTGCGGGCCTCGCCCTGATGGAGGCGCCGGAGGGCTTCCTGATCGCCTTCTCCTCGGCCCCGAACATCGCCGCGCCCGATGGTCCGGGCCCTTACGGCGCCTATGCGGCCGCCCTCGTCGAGATGATGCGGCAGCCCGGCCTGCCCCTCGCCGAGATGTTCGCCCGCGTCCGCCTGCGCACGCACGAGGCGACGGGCGGCCTTCAGACGCCCTGGGATTCGGCCAATCTCGGCGATCGCTACTTCACGTTCTTCGAGCCGGCGGACACTTCCGTCGCGCCGGCGCCGCGAGCCGCGGCGCGCCGCATCGATGCCGTGCCGCCCGAGGAGGCCTACGCCATCGCCGTCGAGAGCGATACCATCGCCGACTACCAGGAATTCCTGCGCCGCTATCCCGACCATCCCCTCGCGCGCCGCGTCGTCGCGCTTCTCGCGGCGCGGCGCGAGGCCGTCGTCTGGCGCCGCAGCTACAGCCGCGACACGCCCGAGGCCTACTGGACGTATCTGAGGCGCTATCCGGGCGGCCCGCACGCGGCCGACGCGCGCCGAAGGCTCGTCCGCCTGACCGCTCCCCTCGAGCCGCCGCCGGCCTTCGCGGAAATCATCTATGACGACCTGCCGCCGCCGCTGCCTGTGGTTCAGGAGTTCGATTTCGGCGACGCCCCGGTCTACCTGCGCGACGCGCCGCCGCCGCCTCCGCCGCCGGTCTACCTCTTGCCGCTCCGGGACGAGGACGACGAGACGGTGGTGACGATCGTTCGCGAGCCGCCGCCGCGGCCGCTGCCCGGCATCCTGCCGATCCCGATCCCGATTCCGCTGCCCATGCGCGCCCGGCCGCCGGCCGCCTTCTATCAGCCGATCGCGCCGGTGACCCCGCGGGGCGTGGTCGCCATCCCGGTCGCGCCGCCGCCGTTCCGGAGGCCCGGCGGCGGTCCGCCGGTCTTCCCGCAGGGCGAGGCCCGGCCGCGCCCCGGCTTCCCGGCCGGGCCCGGCGCGATGGTGCCGAACCAACCCGGCCTCGCCGGCCCGGTGCAGACTCTGCCGGCCTTCAATCGCCAGCCGGGCGCCGGACCCGGCCGGCCCGGCCTGCGTCCAGTCGCGCCGCCGCCCGGTGCGCGCTTGCCGGTGCGGCCGATTCCGCTCCCCGGCACGGCGCCCGGCCCGCAGTTCAGGCCCGGTCCCGCCGCCGTGCAGCCGGGGCAGCCCATGCCGCCCGTTCCGCCGCCCGGGGCGCAGGCGCCGTCGATCCAGCCGCCGGCCGGCGCTCCCGGTCCAGGCGGACGACCTCCGGGTAGGGACCGCCTGCCGATTCCCGGACAGGGCGCGCCGCCCATGACAGGGATCGCTCCCGGTCCAGGCGGGCCGCCGGCCGGGGCGATTCCGCCTGCCGCGCGTCCGATTCCCTCTGCGCCGGGCGTGCCTCCGAACGCCGCCGCGCCGCCGCCCGGGGCGATTCCGCCGAACGCCAGGCCTGCGCCCGGTCTCTCGCCCGGCCCGCGTCCGTTGCCCCCGGTCGGCGCGGTCCCTGCCGACGCTCGCCCGATGCCGACCGTGCCCGGCGGGCCGCCGGCCGGCCGGCCGCCGCAACTTCGTCCCGAGGGCGGCGCTCCCGGAACCGGCCCAGCTTTCGAACGACCTGCGGGCCCTCGTCCTGGCGCTCCGCCGCCCTCAGCGGCGGTACCGCCGCGACCGCCCGTTCCTCAGGCCGTCCCGCCCGGACCCCGTCCGGTTCCTCCGGGCATCGGCGGCCCGCCGCCCGCAGGGGTGGCGCCGCGTCCGCAGCCGCCGGTCGAACGGCCGGGGCCGCCGCCGGCCGCATTCCAGCGCCCTGCTCCCCCGGTCGAGCGAACCGGCCCGCCGCCGGGCGCCCAGCGTCCGCCGCCCGGCGCGATCGGCGCTCCGCCCGGAGGCGGCGGTCCGGCCGCGCGCGCGCCCCAGGGCGGCCAGGGCCGCCCGCAGGGCTGCGTGCTGCCGAATGGGCAGCCGTGCCCGCCGCGGTAGGAGAACCGAGCGGACGCGCTCGCGCCTAACGGTCGAGCCGCGCGAGCAGGCTCGACGTGTCCCAGCGCCTGCCGCCCATTTTCTGGACATCGCTGTAGAACTGGTCGACGAGGGCGGTGACGGGGAGGGTGGCGCCGTTGCGGCGGGCTTCGGCGAGGCAAATCGCCAGGTCCTTGCGCATCCAGTCGACGGCGAAGCCGAAATCGAACTTGCCCTGGTTCATGGTCTTGCCGCGGTTTTCCATCTGCCAGGAGCCGGCGGCGCCCTTCGAGATCACGTCGAGCACCGCCTCGATATCGAGGCCCGCGCGCTTGCCGAAATGAATGCCCTCCGCGAGGCCCTCGACGAGACCGGCGATGCAGATCTGGTTGATCATCTTGGTGAGCTGCCCCGAGCCGGGACCGCCGAGGAGGCGGCAGGCCCGGGCAAAGCTCATGATCACCGGCTCGGCCTTGGCATAGGGCTCCGCCTCGCCGCCGCACATCACGGTCAGAACGCCGTTCTCCGCGCCGGCCTGCCCTCCGGAGACCGGAGCGTCGATGAAGCCGGCACCGCGCTCTGTCGCGGCGGCGTGAAGTTCCCGCGCGATCTCGGCCGAGGCGGTCGTGTTGTCGACGACGACGGCGCCGCGGGAAAGGCCATGGAAGGCGCCGTCCGGGCCGAGCATCACCTGGCGAAGGTCGTCGTCGTTGCCGACGCAGGAGAAGACGAACTCCTGGCCCTCGGCCGCGGCCGTCGGCGTCCTTTCCGCGCGGCCGCCGTGTTCCGAGACCCATTGTTCGGCCTTCGCGGCGGTGCGGTTGTAGACGGTCACGTCGTGACCCTTGGCCTTCAGATGGCGGGCCATCGGGTAGCCCATCACGCCAAGCCCTAGGAAAGCGACCTTCGCCATCGTTCATGCCCCTCGCGGTTCGACGGACGGGTTCTACGGAGCGTTGCCGAAAGCGTCAAACCGGCGCCGCCGGCCCGATTTCAGCGGATTTCGAACGGCACGTACTTGGCGCGGATGCGGTCGTAGGTGCCGTCGGCCTCGACGGCGGCAATGGCGTCATCGAAGGCGGCCTTCAGGGCCGTATCGTTGCTGCGCAGGCCGATTCCGAAGCCGTAGCCGTGATAAACCGGGTTTGCCGGAACGTCGCCGACGAAGCGGCAGCAGGCCCCCTCCCGGCTTGCCAGGAAGCGCGACAGGGCGAGCTTGTCGCCGAGGACGAGGTCGATTCGGCCGACGGCAAGGTCGAGATCGGCCTCGGCGAGCTTGCCGTAGAGCGACAGGGTCGAGCCCTTGTAGACGTCCTCGACCAGCGCGGCGTGTTCGCTGCGGTCGGTCGCGCCGATGCGCTTCCCCTTCAGCGCCGCGGGGGTAATCGAGCGCACGTCGCTGTCCTTGAGCGCGATGAACGAGGCGGGGATGGCGTAGTAGCGTCGCGAGAAGGCGATCCGCTTTTGCCGCCGCTCCGTAATCTCGAGGGACGACATGATGGCGTCGTAGTCCCCAGCGAGGAGGCCGCGAATGATCCCGTCCCACGGCCGCTGGACCATGACGCAGCGGACCTTCATGCGCTCGCACAGCGCCTTCAGCAGATCCGGCTCGAAGCCCTGGAATTCGCCGCCCTCGATGTAGTTGAAGGGCGGATAGGCGCCCTCGATGGCGACGCGGACGGTTCGCTCCTCCGCCGACGCCGCCGGCCCGGGGATCGGCAGGAGTCCACCGGCGAGGGCGACGGCGAGGGCGAGCCGCCGGACGATCTCGGCGATGTCGGCGATAGCAAATCCTCCCAGAGCCCGTCCGACCTCTTGTGCGATGCTTCGGCGGCGCGGCCACTCTCGCGCCTGGAAGCGGCTTTGTGAAGGACTCGACTAAAAGAGAGGCGCGACAAGGCCGCGTTTGCTCTTGCGTCCAGGGCGATGGTCATGGTCCGCTACGCTATTGCCCACAGGAACGAAACGGGCAGTCAACGAAGCTTTTCGGGGAGGTTCTGCAATGAAGCGCCGTCAATTCATCCAGGCTGCGGGCATCGGGCTCGCGGCCGGTGCCGTCGCCAAGCCGGCAATCGCGCAATCGATGCCCGAAGTGAGGTGGCGCCTGACCTCGGGCTTTCCGAAGTCCCTCGACACCATCTACGGCGCGGCGGAAGTCTTCTCGAAATATCTGTCCGAGGCGACGGACGGCAAGTTCCAGGTCCAGGTCTTCGCCGCGGGCGAAATCGTCGGCACCTTCCAGGCGGCGGACGCGGTCGGCAACGGCACCGTCGAGATGGCGCACACGGCCTCGTATTACTATGTCGGCAAGGACCCGACCTTCGCCCTCGGCACGGCGATCCCCTTCGGCCTCAACAGCCGGCAGATGAACGCCTGGCTCTATCACGGCGGCGGACAGGATCTCCTCAACGAGTTCTACGCCAAGCACAACATCTACGCGATGCCCGGCGGCAATACCGGCTGCCAGATGGGCGGCTGGTTCCGCAAGGAGGTCAAGGGCGTCGCCGACATGTCCGGCCTGAAGATGCGCATCGGCGGCCTCGCCGGACAGGTTCTCCAGAAGCTCGGCGCGGTGCCGCAGCAGATCGCCGGCGGCGACATCTATCCGGCCCTCGAGCGCGGCACGATCGACGCGGCCGAATGGGTCGGCCCCTATGACGACGAGAAGCTCGGCTTCAACAAGGTCGCGCCGTTCTACTACTATCCCGGCTGGTGGGAGGGCGGCCCGGCACTGCACTTCTTCACCAATACGGCGAAGTGGAACGAGCTTCCGAAGAACTACAAGGCTCTGGCCGCCGCCGCGGCCGGCTACGCCAATGTCGACATGCAGGCGAAATACGACGCCCGCAACCCGGCGGCCCTGCGCCGCCTGCTCAGCGGCGGCGCGCAGCTCCGCCCGTTCCCGCAGGACATGATGGAAGCCTCCCTCAAGGCGGCGAACGAGCTCTACGACGAGCTCAATGCCAAGAATCCCGATTGGAAGAAGACTTACGAGGCCTACCGCAACTTCCGCGGCGAGCAGTATCTGTGGTGGCAGGTGGCCGAATACACCTTCGACAACTTCATGATCCGCGCCCGCGCCCGCGGCTGACCGGATCGAACGAGACAGGCCCCGGAGAGCGGGCTCCGGGGCCTTTTTGCGCGCCCGGGCGGTCGCCCTCGGCTCCCTCGGGCCGGACGCCCGGCCGTTCCGGCGCAGCGGGCTCCAGGGAACGCCGGAACCTCCTGACGCCCGACGTTGCGCGAAGGCGTTTCCGAGCCCCCGGGAGCATCCTTCGAGACGGATCGGACCTGCGGTCCAACCCTCCTCAGGATGGAGGGGGCGGGGGTTGCTTGCTCTCGACTTGCGTGCATGTGGGGTTGCGCCCGGTTTTGGACTAAACCTTCCGGATGCGAGACGATCCCGCCCGCGCCGTCCTCAACCAGCCGCCGCCGCTTTGCGGCTACGACCTCTATTCGGAGAACCGGCCGCTCGTCGAGGCGGTGCGGCGCGAGGGCGGGGCGTTCGCGGAGGATCGGCTCGCCGCGTTCGGCAAGGTCGCCGGCGGCGCGCCGCTCGAATGGGGGCGGCTCGCGAACGAGCATCCGCCGATCCTGCGCACACATGACCGCTACGGCCATCGCGTCGACGAGGTCGAGTTCCATCCCGCTTGGCATTGGCTGATGGATCTTATCCGTGCGCAGCGGCATCCATGCGCTGCCCTGGCGCGAGCCGCGTCCCGGCGCGCACGTCGCCCGTGCCGCACTGATGCTGATGGCGAGCTCCGTCGAGGCCGGGCATTGCTGCCCGATCTCGATGACCTACGCCGCCGTGCCCGCCCTGCGCCGTCAGCCCGACATCGCTACGGAATGGCTGGCGCGCTTCACCTCCCTCGACTACGACCCGCGCCCGATGCCTGCCGCCGAGAAAAGCGGCGCCCTCTGCGGCATGGCGATGACCGAGCGCCAGGGCGGCAGCGACCTGCGTGCGAACACGACGATCGCGCGCCCGCTCGGCCGCCGCGGCCCCGGCGAGGCCTACGCGGTCGCGGGTCACAAATGGTTCTGCTCGGCGCCGATGTGCGACGCCTTCCTCGTCCTCGCGCAGGCTGAGGGCGGACTCTCCTGCTTCCTGCTGCCGCGCTTTACGCCCGACGGCACCCGCAACGGCTTTCACATCGACCGCCTGAAGGACAAGCTCGGCAACCGCTCGAACGCATCGAGCGAGGTGACGTTCGACGATGCCTTCGCCTTTCTCGTCGGCGAGGAGGGCCGCGGCGTTCCGACCATCATCGAGATGGTAAACCACACGCGCCTCGATTGCGTCGTCAGTTCCGCGGGCCTCGTGCGCGCCGCCGTCGCGCAGGCGACCCATCACGCGGCGCACCGCTCGGCTTTCGGCAGACGGCTCGTCGAGCAGCCGCTGATGCAGAACGTTCTTGCCGATCTCTGCCTCGAGTCGGAGGCGGCGACGCTCGTCGCCATGCGCCTCGCGCGCGCCTACGACGAGGCTGCGGACGCGGAGCGCGGCCTGTTCCGGCGGCTCGCCACGGCGGTGTCGAAATACTGGGTCTGCAAGAGCGCGGTCTGGACCGTCGCCGAGGCGCTCGAATGTCTCGGCGGCAACGGCTTCGTCGAGGAATCGGGACTGCCGCGCCTGTATCGCGAGACGCCGCTCAACTCGATCTGGGAAGGCTCGGGAAACGTCAACGCCCTCGACGTGCTGCGCGCGATGGCGCAAACCCCGGCGGCGCTCGAAGCCTTTCTCGCGGAGCTTGCGCTCGCCTCGGGCGCCGAGCCGCGGTTCGATGCCTCCGTCGAGACGCTCAAAGCCGAACTCGCGGACCCGACCGACGCCGAGCTGCGCGCCCGCCGCATCGTCGAGCGCATGGCGATCGCCCTGCAAGCCTCGCTTCTCATCCGCCACGGCGACGCCGCGGTCGCGGAGGCGTTCTGCGCGACGCGCCTTGCCGGAGACCACGGCCACGCCTTCGGCACCTTGCCGCCCGGGCTCGCGCTCGCCGCGATCGTCGAGCGGCATCGGCCGCTGGTGTCGTGAGGCGAATGGCGAATGGTCGTCGTCAGTGTGGAATTCTCAGACGGGAATTACGAGAGCACAAGATCCGCGACCTTCCATTCGCCGCTCCCCATTTGCCATTCGCTTATCACTCCACCGAGCCCCCTCAAAATTCCACCCCCTCCTGCGCCTTCACGCCCGCCGAAAAATGGTGCTTCACGAGCGTCATTTCGGTGACGAGGTCGGCGGCCTCGATCAGTTCCGGCTTGGCGTTGCGGCCGGTGACGACGACGTGCAGGTCGGGGCGTCGCGCACGCAAGGCCGCGACCACTTCGGCGAGGGGCAGGTAGTCGTAGCGCAGCGCGATATTGAGCTCGTCGAGAACGACGAGGCGGATGCGCTCGTCCGCCATCAGCTCCTTCGCCTTCTGCCAGGCGCGCTCGGCGGCGGCGATGTCGCGGGCCCTGTCCTGCGTCTCCCAGGTGAAGCCTTCGCCCATCGTATGCCAGGCGAGCTGATCGGAGAACCGCGCAAGCGCCGTGCGCTCGCCGGTTTCCCACGCGCCCTTGATGAACTGCACGACGCCGACCCGCAGGCCGCGTCCGAGCGCGCGCAGGACGAGGCCGAACGCCGCCGTCGACTTGCCCTTGCCGGGCCCGGTGTGAACGATGAGAAGGCCTTTCTCGATCGTCTTCGAGGCGACCTCGCGGTCCTGCACCGCCTTGCGCTTGGCCATCTTGGCGCGATGGCGCTCGCCCTCGTCGTCGCTCGTCGTCATGGTTCCGTCCTTTGCGCCAGCACATGAAAGAACGTGCCGGTGACAAGCCCGCTGCGATGCCCCGCCGGGCCGAGATCGGCGCCGGCGGCGTCGGTCACGGCCGCGAGGTTCGGCGGTTCTTCCGCCACCGTCGAGGCATAGTGAAACTCGTGCCCGACGAGGCGGGCTCCCGCCGGCCCGAGGGGGCAATCCGTCAAAAGGTGCGCGACGCGATAGCCGAGATGCAGCTTGCGCTTGGCAAAGCTTGTCGCGACGGGCAGCAATCCCGCCATCGCGTGCGCGCGGCCTTCGGCATCTGCGAGGGTGCGGCCGAGCACCATGTAGCCGCCGCATTCGCCGTGCACCGGCCGCCCGTGCGCGAAGGTGCGCAGGCCGTCGAGAAAGCGTGCCGCGGCGGCGAGGCGCGCCGCGTGCAGCTCCGGATAGCCCCCCGGCAGCCAGCAGGAATCGCAATCCTCCGGCGGTGCTTCGTCGGCGAGGGGCGAGAAGGGCGCGATCGTGGCGCCGGCCTTGCGCCAGCCGGCGAGCATGTGCGGATAGACGAAGGAGAACGCAGCGTCGCGGGCGAGCGCGATGCGCCGGCCCGGCGGCGGCAGCGCCGGCGCGGGCTCCGGCGCATCGCGGAGGGATGTCGCGGCAAGGGCGACGAGCCGGTCGATGGCGACCGAACGCTCGATGAGATCGGCGAGCGCTTCGAGGCGCGCTTCGAGTTCGGGGGTCTCGCCCGCCTGGACGAGACCGAGATGGCGCTCCGGCAGCGCAATCAGCGGATCGCGCATCAGCGCGCCGACGACGGGCAGTCCGACGCGGGCGAGCCCTTCCTCGACGAGGCGGCGGTGGCGCTCGCTCGCGACCTGGTTGAGGACGATCCCGGCGATCGCAATGCGCGGGTCGTAGCGGGCGCAGCCGAGGGCCACGGCCGCCGCCGATTGCGCCTGGCCGGAGACGTCGAGCACGAGAACGACCGGCCAACCGCAGCGGGCGGCGATGTCGGCGCTCGCGCCGGTGCGGCCGCTCGGTCCGCGCACGCCGTCGAAGAGCCCCATCGAGCCCTCGGCGACGACGATGTCGGCCTCGGCGGCGGCCCCCGCGGCGAGGGCGCCGAGGGCGGCATCGTCCATGGCGAAGGAATCGAGATTGACGCTCGGCGCGCCGGTCGCCGCCGCGTGGAAGGCCGGGTCGATGTAGTCGGGTCCGCACTTGACGCCGCGGACCTTGAGGCCGCGGCGCCTCAGCGCCCGCTGCAGGCCGAGGGCGACGGTGGTCTTGCCGGCGCCCGAGCGCGGCGCGGCGACGAGAAGCCCCGGCGCGAGCGCCTTCACGCGGCGGCCTCGGGTCTCAGCGCAAGCAGGCGCTCGCGCAGGCCGTCGCGCAATGTCGCGATGGCGCCGATGGCGATCACCGCCGGGGAGGCGATGCGGCCGTGCGCCGCAAGACGCGGCAATTCGGCGAGGGCCGCCTCGACGACCTCCTCCGCGGCGGTCGTCGCCGCGTGCACCGTGAGGGTCGGCGTATCGGGCGGGAGGCCGCCGCGCAGCAGCTCGGCGACGATCGTCGGCAGGTTCGCCACCGCCATGTAGAGGATGATCGGCAGGCCGGCACGGCCGAGCGCCGCCCAGTCCGCCGCCGCGTCCTCCGCCCGATGGCCGGTGGCGAGGACGACGGCGTGGTTCGTCGTGCGCGTCGTCGCCGGCACGCCGTGGATCGCGAGCGCGGCGAGCCCGCTCGAAACGCCCGGCACGATCCGGAACGGGATGCCGGCCTCGGCGAGGGCCTGCGCCTCCTCGCCGCCGCGCCCGAACACGAAGGGATCGCCGCCCTTGAGGCGCAGGACCCGCAAGCCCCGGCGCGCGTCGGCGATCAGGCGCTCGGTGATGTCGCGCTGCGTCGCGGACGGCTTGCCGCCGCGCTTGCCGGCGAAATGCAGGGCGGCGCCCGGCCGCGCCAGGGCGACGACGCGCGCGTCGACAAGGGCGTCGTAGACGACGACGTCGGCGCTCTCGAGCCCGTTGAGGGCGTGCAGGGTGAGAAGTCCCGGGTCGCCGGGGCCAGCGCCGACGAGCCAGACGGTCCCGGGCCGGAAGGTGGGGGAGAGGTCGCGGAGATTCATGGCTCGCGGAACGCCTGACGGGAGCGACGCGCCCGACTATAAGGGGCGGCATGGACGATGTTCGACCGGAAGGCCCCCTCCGGCGCGGCTGGACGACGGGCACCTGCGCGGCGGCGGCGGCGAAGGCTGCCTATCTCGGCTGGACGACGGGGGCGTTTCCGGATCCGGTGGAGGTGACGCTGCCCGGCGGCGGGCGCCCGGCCTTCGCGCTCGCCTGCGAGGCACGCGAAGGGGACGGCGCCTTGGCCGGCGTCGTCAAGGATGCGGGCGACGATCCGGACGTGACGCACGGCGCCCTCGTCGTCGCGCATGTCCGCGCCGCGGCGCCCGGCGCCGGCATCGTCTTTCGCGCCGGTCCGGGCGTCGGCACGGTGACCCGCGGCGGCCTGCCGGTGCCTGTCGGCGAGCCCGCCATCAATCCCGTGCCGCGGGCGATGATCCGGCAGGCGATCGAGGAAGCCGCGGCGCTCGTCTCCGGCCCGCGCGACGTTACCCTTGAGATCGCGATCCCGAACGGGGAGGAACTTGCGAAGAAGACCCTCAACGGCCGGCTCGGAATCGTCGGCGGCCTGTCGATTCTCGGCACGACCGGCATCGTCGTGCCCTATTCCTGCGCCGCCTGGATTCATTCGATACACCGCGGCATCGACGTCGCCCGCGCCGCGGGTCTGGCGCATGTCGCCGGCGCCACGGGCTCGACCTCGGAGGCCGCCGTGCAGCGCCTGTACGGATTGCCCGAGCATGGGCTGATCGAGATGGGCGATTTCGCCGGCGGGATGCTGAAATACCTCAAGCGCCATCCCATCGGGCGGGTCACCATCGCCGGCGGCTTCGCCAAGATGACGAAGCTCGGCCAGGGCCTGCTCGACCTGCATTCCCGCGCCGGCGAGGTCGACCGCGTCTGGCTCGCGGAGCGGGTCTTCGAGGCCGGCGGCGACGCCGCGGCGATGCGCGCGGCGCACGCCGCGAACACCGCCAGCGAGGTGCTCGACTTTGCGGCGCGGCTTTCGCTGCCGCTCGCCGCCCTCGTCGCGGAGCACGCTTGGCGCACCGCCGCGAGGGCCCTCGGCGGCGCCGAAGCGGAGCTGGAGATCGCTGTCTTCGACCGGGCCGGGGCGCTCGTCGGACGCGCGCCGTTCCGGGCGGTGGCGTAGGGGTTCGATCCGCGAAACCGTCGCGGCGAAGCGTGCGATTCGCCTCTCCCCGCATGCAGGAAGAGGGTTTCGATCGGCAGATCGAAACAAGCGGAGCGAAGCGAAGCGGGGGTGAGGGGGCGGTGCAGAAAGAGGCGCCTTTCCCCGACGCTGCGCCTCGTTCGTGACCGCCCCCTCACCTTCGCCTGCTGCGCAGGCTTGCCGCCTTCGGCGGCCCTCTCCCCGCAAGCGGGGAGAGGCGGGCGCGCAGGCGTAGCACCGACCGCGTTGCAAAAGCGACCTCACCGCTGCCCCCGAAACCGGCGGTCGTAGCCTGCCGAATAGAGCGCGCTGTCGCGAAACGCCTCAGCGCCGAGCGCTTCGCCGACGAGGATCAGGGCCGTGCGCTCGATCGCTTCGGCTTTCACGCGCGCGGCGATGCTGCCGAGCGTCGCGGCGAGGATGCGCTCGTCCGGGCACGACGCGCGGAACACCACGGCGGCGGGGCAATCGACGCCATACGACGGGACGAGCTCTGCCACGACCTTGTCGATCGCGTGGATCGAGAGATGGATCGCAAGCGTCGCGCCCGTCGCACCGAAGGCGGCGAGCGTTTCCTTTGGCGGCATCGCCGAGGCGCGGCCAGAGGTGCGGGTGAGCACGACCGATTGCGCCACCTCGGGCAGCGTCAGCTCGCGCCGAAGGCTCGCGGCGGCGGCGGCGAAGGCGGGCACGCCCGGCGTCAGCGTATAGGGGATCGCAAGCGCGTCGAGCCGGCGCAGCTGTTCGCCGACGGCGCTGAAGATCGAGAGGTCGCCGGATTGCAGGCGGGCGACGTCGAGGCCCTTCTCATGTGCCTTGCGGAATTCCGCGACGATCGCGTCGAGATCGAGCGGCGCGGTGTCGACGATGCGCGTGCCCGGCGCGCACCAGGACAGCATCTCGTCGGGCACGAGCGAGCCGGCAAAGAGGCAGACCGGGCAGGTTTCGATCAGGCGCCGGCCGCGCACGGTGATGAGGTCCGCCGCGCCCGGACCGGCGCCGATGAAGTGCACCGTCACGATGCGCCCCTTTCGGCAAGCGCGCAGGTGGCTCTCGCGGAGGCGATGCGCGGCAGGACGAGGCGGGCCGGCAGGCCGGCGCCGGCGATTGCCGCGGCTTCGGCGAGCGAGCCTACGCCGAACAGCCTGAGCGAACGGGCCGACGCTGTCCGGCATTGCGGCGCCGCGCCGATCAGGGCCTCGCGCGGCACTGCGAGCATCCCCACGGCGAGCTGTTCGGCAGCGGCGCGAAAGCCGTCCTCGCCGGCCTTGTCGTCGGCCGTCGCGAGGCCAGCGAGCGCGGCGCGGTCGAGGGTGGCGGCATCGAGCGCGCGCAGGACGAGCGCGACGATCTCGTCCGCGCCGACGCCGCTGCGAAAGCCGATGCCGGCGACGATCATGGTTTCACCACCCGCCATTGCGTGACCGGCATTGCGGGCCGCCAGCCGTTGAGCCCGCCGACCGCCTCGAGGCGGGCGAGCGCGATCCGCCGCATCGTCCCGCCGTGCCGCCGAAATCCTTCCGCGAGGGCCTGCTCCGTCTCGAGCGTCACCGCGTTCGCGACGAGGCGGCCGCCGGGCCGGAGCGTGCTCCAGGCGGCCTCGAAGACGCCGGCATCGGTCATGCCGCCGCCGATGAAGACGGCGTCCGGGATCGGCAGGCCGGCGAGCGCTTCCGGCGCGGGGCCTTCGACGACGTCGAGATCCGGCACGCCGAGCGCCGCAGCGTTGCGCCGGATGCGCGCCGCGCGCTCGGCGCGCTCTTCGACGGCGACGGCGCGATTCGCCTCGCACGCCAGCATCCACTCGATGCCGACCGAGCCGGAGCCGGCGCCGATGTCCCACAGCCTTTCGCCCGCCCGCGGCGCCAGGGCGGAGAGCGTGAGCGCGCGGATCTCCGCCTTCGTGAGCTGGCCGTCGCTCTCGAAAAAGCCGTCGTCGAGGCCCGGAGCGAGGGTTACCACCTTCGCATTTGCGCCCGGGATGACGGCGATTGCGACGAGGTTCAGCGGCTCGATCGGCGCAAGATCGAACGCATCGGCCCGCCTCCGCCGCACGCGCTCGCGCGGACCGCCCATCGCTTCGAGCACCGTGAGTTCGGACGGGCCGAAACCCCGCTCCGCAAGCAGCGCCGCGAGGCGGGCCGGGGTCGCGCCGTCCCAGGACAGAGCCAGTATGCGCGCGCCCGGTTGCAGATGCGGCACGATCCGCTCGAGGGCTCGGCCGTGCAGGCTGATGCAGGCGCAGTCGGGAACCGACCAGCCGAGCCGCGCCGCCGCGAGGCTGAAGGCAGAGGCCTGCGGCAGGCATGTCATCTCTTCCGCCGCAAGCATTCGCGCGAGTTCCGCACCGACGCCGTAGGTGAACGGATCGCCGCTTGCGAGCACGCAAACGCGCCGGCCGCGGCGGGCAAGGACTTCCGCGTAGGCGGCGGAGAACGGCTTCGGCCACGGCACTGCCTCCGCCGACAGAGGCGCCGCGAGGGCGAGATGCCGCTCGCCGCCGAAGACGATCTCCGCGGCGTCGAGGGCCGCCTGCGCCGCCGCCGACAGACCGGCGCGGCCGTCCTCGCCGATGCCGACGATCGTCAGCCACGGCGCCGGCCTTGCGGCGGAACTCGACAGGATGGCGTCGGTGGAGGACAAGGCGGTCATGCGCGTTCTCATCCTAGGCGGCACGTCGGAGGCCGCGAGCCTCGCCGAGCGGCTCGCGCGCGAGCCGGCGATCGAGGCGGTGCTGTCGCTCGCCGGCCGCACCGGCGCACCGAAGCCAGCTCCGGTGCCGACGCGGATCGGCGGCTTCGGCGGCGCCGACGGCCTCGTGCGCTATCTCGCGGACGAGCATGTCGGCGCCGTCGTCGACGCGACGCATCCATTCGCCGATGCGATCTCGCGCAACGCGGCCCAGGCCTGCCGCGTCGCCGGGGTTGCGCTGCTCGCGATCCGCCGGCCACCCTGGCGCCCGAGCGCCGGCGACCGCTGGACCGATGTCGCTTCGATGCGGGACGCCGTGGGGGCGCTCGGCGGCACGCCGCGCCGTGTCTTCCTCACGGTCGGGCGCCTCGAGCTTGCGGCTTTCGCGGCGGCGCCGCAGCATCATTATCTCGTGCGCACGATCGAGCCGATCGGCGATGCCTTGCCGGTGCCGTCCCTGACCGCGCTCCGCGCCCGCGGCCCGTTCGACGAAGGGGGCGAGCGCGCGCTGCTGCGCACCCATGCCATCGACGTGCTCGTGACGAAGAATTCCGGCGGCGCCGCGACCTACGGCAAGATCGCGGCGGCGCGCGCGCTCGGCCTGCCGGTCGTCGTCGTCGCGCGGCCCGAAAAGCCCGCCGTCGAAGCGGTCGAGGATGCCGATGCGGCGTTCGCCTGGCTCTCTCGTCATGCCCGGGCTCCGTAGGAGCGCGGCGTGTAGACGAAGGGCGGCGCGCCACCGCCCCGCGGCACGAGCCGCGTCGTCGAGGCGCCGATGATGACGAGGGTCGCCATGTCGGCCGCGCGGTGTTCCGCCTCGCCGAGGGTGAGGATGTCGACCGCCTCGTCCGCGCGGCCGACGGCGCGCGCGAAGATCACCGGCGTCTCCGGTGCGCGCCGCCCGGCCGCAAGCCGCAGCGCGGCGCCGAGCTGCCAGGGCCGCGCGGACGAAGTCGGGTTGTAGAGCGCGATCACGAAATCCGCACCGAGCGCCGCCGCGAGCCGCGCCTCGACGACCTCCCAGGGCTTGAGATTGTCGGAGAGCGAGATGGCGCAGAAATCGCCGCCGAGCGGCGCTCCCGCGCGCGCCGCGGCGGCGAGCATCGCGGTGATGCCCGGCTCGACGGCGACGGGAAGCGCGCGCCAGGCCGGATCGCCGCCATCCATCGCCTCGAACACGGCCGCGGCCATGGCGAAGACGCCGGGATCGCCGCCCGAGACGACGGCCACGGCGCGCGCCCTCGGCCGCGAGCCCGAGAGCGAGCCGCGCGCGCTCGAGTTCGACACGGTTGTCGGAGGCGTGGCGTGTCTGGCCTGCGCGCACCGGAACGCGGTCGAGATAGGGCTTGTAGCCGACGAGATCGGTCGCGCTCGCGAGCGCCTGCGACGCTGCCGGCGTGAGCCAGCGGTCGTCGCCGGGTCCAAGTCCGACGACGGTCAGCGCGCCGCCCCTCACAGGCGCCTCCCGAGACCGGGCAGGAGGATCATCGAGAAATAGGGCGCCTCGTCGTCGCGCTTCTCGGCGAGCGGGCAGATGCGCTCCTCCGGCATGGTGCCGCGCTCGACGTAGATCGCCCGCTCGAGGAGCCCGGCCTCTTCGAGCACCGCGCGTACCTTCGGCAGGTGCCGCCCGAGCTTCATGATCACGGCGGCGTCGGTGCCGCGCAGGCGATCGGCAAGGCTCGCCTCGTGCAGCGTCGCCGGGCAGATCGTCAGCACGTCGTCGCCCCAGGTGATCGGTTCCCCGGCGCGCGTCCAGCAGCCCGACATGCCGGTGATGCCCGGCACCACCTCGGTCGGATAGCACGGCGCCAGCCGCCGCCACAGATGCATGAAGGAGCCGTAGAAGAAGGGATCGCCCTCGCAGAGCACGGCGACGGTGCGGCCATCGTCCAGAACCGCCGCGAGGGTCGCAGCGGCCTCCTCGTAGAACGGGGCGATGGCGGCGGCATAAGCGGGGTCGTCCGCGGCGATCTCGGTCGTCACCGGGTAGACGAGGGCGATCTCCCGCGCCGGATCGGCGGGGACGACGCTGTCGGCGATGGCGCGGGCGTTGCCGCGCCGCCCCTTCTTCGCGAAATGGACGAGCCGGTCGGCGTGGCGCAGAACCTTCAGGGCGCGCAGCGTCATGTAGATCCGGATCGCCGGGGCCGAGGCCGACGCCGAAAAGACGCGCATCGCCGATATCGCCTGCGGCCATCTATTCCTCCGCGCTCGCGAGGGCGTTGACGGCCGCGGCCGCCATCGCGCTGCCGCCGCGGCGCCCGTGCACGACGAGGAACGGCGCCGCGCCGTTCCGCGCCAGCGCCCGTTTCGATTCGACGGCGCCGACAAAGCCGACCGGGATGCCGATCACCGCGGCCGGGCGCGGCGCGCCGTCGCGGAGCATTTCGAGCAGGTGGAACAGGGCCGTTGGGGCGTTGCCGATGACGACCACGGCGCCGGCGAGGTCGTCGCGCCACAGTTCCATCGCGGCGGCGGTTCGCGTCGTGCCGAGGTCGCGGGCGAGCCCCGGCACCCGCGAATCGGCAAGGGTGCAGACGACCGCGTTGCCGGCGGGCAGGCGGGCGCGCGTGATGCCGTTCGCGACCATCTTCGAATCGCACAGGATCGGCGGCGCCGGCAACGAGGGCTTCCGCCGCGACGTCCGCGAAGTCCTCGGACATTTCGACGTCCGCGGGAAGGTCGGTCATGCCGCAGGCGTGGATCATGCGCACGACGACCCGCTCGGCCGGGCCGGAAAAGCGCCGCAGGTCGGCCTCCGCGCGGATGATCGCGAAGGAGCGGCGATAGATCTCGGCACCGTCATGGAGGTAGTCGTAGCGGACGCTCATGAGCGATCCTCCCCGACGAGCGAAGCGAGATCGGCGCGCGAGCGGAGGCGGCCGAGTTCGTTCGCAATGGTCTCCAGCGGCAGGTGCGCCAGAGGCGCGTCTCCGGCGCGGCCTCCGATCACGAGGCCGTAGCCGCGCGGCGAGCCGACGAGGGTGAGATCGGCCGGCGCGGGATGGGCGCAGCCCTTCTCGCAGCCGGAGAGGTGGACTGTGAGCCCCGCCCGCGCCAGACCCGGTGCGGCGGCGGCGATGCGCGCGGCATCGGCGCGGGTTTCGCGCGCGCCGCTTGCGCAGGCGGGCGCGCCGGCGCAGGCGACCACGGCAAGGCGCGGGTCGTCGTCGCGAACGACGAAGCCGGCCTCCTCCGCAAGCGCCAGCACGCGCGGCGCGTCCTCGGCGCTGAGGCCGGGCAGGCAGAGCCCGCGGCCGGCCGCGAGGCGGATGTCGCCTGCGCCGTAGTGCTCGCTCCAGGCCGCGGCGTCATCGAGCTGCTGCGCGGCGAGGCTTCCGGACGGCGCGGCGACGAGCGCAGCGACGCGCCCCTCTGCGATCGGTAGGAGGCCGGTGCGCCGAGCCGACGGACGATGTGGGCGCTCGGGCGCCGGCTCGAGCGCGATGCCGGCAAGAAGCGCGGCACGCTCGTGCGCCGGAAGATCGCGGATGCGGGCGCTGCGTGACAGGCGCGGCAGGCGTTCGAAGATCGTGCGGATCGCAGCGACGACATCGTCGGGGCGCAAGGCGCCGACGACATCCCTGTCCCACCCATCCTCCCCCCTCGTCCTGAGGAGCCTCGGGCCGCAGGCCCGAGGCGTCTCGAAGGATGCTCCAGGGAACGCAGGACCCTCTCGACGCCGGGTGTAGGGCGAAGGCGGTTCAGGAGCCTCCTGGATCATCCTTCGAGACGGCCGCCGCGCGCCCCCCTCAGGATGAGGGGAGTGGGCAGGGGCCGCGAGCGCGAGCGCGACGACGATGCCGGCCGGCGTCGCGGTCGCGATGAGGCGCAGATCGGCGGGAACGGCGTCGAGGGAAAAGGCGCCTCCGCCGTCGACGGCGATGGCGAATTTCGCCGGCAGGTCCGCGCAGCCTTCCGCCGCGCGTTCGATCGCCAGGGCGAGCGCGCACGCGTCGACGAGGTCGCTCGGGTCGAGGCCCGCGAGGGGCGAGCCGATCGTGACGCGATAGGGCGGCTCGGCGCGTGCGGGTTCGACGATGCCGGCTTCGAGGAGGGTGTCGACGAGGAGCGGGTGCGTCGCCTCGCTCAGGCCGCGGATCTGGAGGTTGCCGCGGGAGGTGATGTCGACAAGGCCGTTGCCGAATAGCCGCGCGGCCGCGGCGACGGCGCGCGCGTGCTCGGCGGTCAGCATGCCGCCGATCGGATGCAGGCGCGCGAGGAGGCCGTCGCCGGTGCGCATCGGGCGCGCGAGGCCGGGACACCAGCCGCGGCGCAGGGGGGCCGCAGCGCTCACGTCGCATTCTCCCGCGCGAGAGCCGCCCCCGCCTCGACCGAGTTGCGGCGGCTGTGCCAGAGCCCGCGCCGGCGCGCTTCGGCGAGGCGCTCGACGATCGCCCGCGCGGCGGCCGGATTGGCGGCGCGGATGCGCTCGAAGGTCGCTTCGTCCGCGACGTAGGCGGCGTAGACCGCATCGAGCGCGGCGTCGGACACCGCGTCCGTCGTCGCGGCGAAGACGAAGAGCGCGTCGACCGCCTGCGCAAGTTCTGCCGCGCCGCGCCAGCCGTGGCGGAGCTGCGCTTCGATCCAGCGCGGATGCGACGAGGCGGCCGTGCGACGAGGCGGGCGATGTCCTCGCGCAGCGTCCGCGCCTTCGGCGTCCTCGGGCCGGCTGGTGTCGAGGCTGTAGAGGGCAGGCGTCGCGCCGAGCTTCTGCGGCCGCCGCGAAGCCGCCGATCGCGTCGCCGGCCGAATCGCCGTCGAGGATGTCGCGCTCGGCGACGTCGCTGGCATGCACGAAGGCGTCGGCGTCGCGCACGCGCTCGGCGAACGAGCCGTCGGGCGGCGCCGTTCGTCCGCGCCGCCGAAGGCGTGCGAGGTCGCAGCGAGATAGGCTGCGGCCGAGATCGTCGCGGGCCGCCCACGCGCCGTCGAGGGCGAGGGTCGCGACGCCGGCGCCGTAGCGCGCCGGGCGCCGCGCCGAAGACCCGCGCGCCGCTTCGCCGCGGCGGCGGGCTGCGGCGAGCGCGTTCCACGCGTCGTCCTCGTCGAGGAGCGGCGACCGCGCGGGCGGCGCGGTCGAGGAGCACGATCTGGTCCGGGAAGGTGTCGCGGAAGGCGCCGGAGACGCGGACCGTCACGTCGATGCGCGGCCGGTCGAGGAGCGGCTGCGGCACGATCTCGAAGCCGGTCACGCCGCGTCGTGGCGATGATCCCAGCGTCGGCCGCACGCCCATCAGGGCGAGGGCCTGCGCGATGTCCTCGCCGCCGGAGCGCAGGGTCGGCGAGGCCCAGAGGTCCATGACGATGCGGCGCGGATAGTCGCCCTCGTCCTGCAGGTGGCGGCGCACCACCTCGCCGCGCCGCGCGCTCGCCGAGAGCCGCAGCGGCGCGGGTCGGGATGGCGCGCGGATCGATCGTCGAGAGATTGCGGCCGGTCGGCATCACGTCGCGGCGCCCGCGCGACGGCGAGCCCGCCGGGCCCGGGCGCGCACGAAGCGGCCGTCGAGAGCGCGGAGCAGGCCCTCGCGCTCGCCCTGCGCGCAGGACCTGCGTAGCCGGCGCGGCGCCTCGCCGAAGACGTGCAGGCCGTCGCGCACGCTGCACCTCGCCGAGGTCGCAGAGATGGGCGTCGAGGGCCGTCAGCGCCGCGTCCATCGGCGTGTCGGAATCGACGCCGCAGAGCGCGGCGAGGCCGTTCGCCGCGGCGCGCTCGCGGATCTCGCCGGCGACGAGATCGGCGCGGCGCGGATCGAGCACGCGCGGCCGAGCGAATATTCCTCGACGAGTTCGCGCAGCGAGCGCTTGCTCGTCCGTCAGGCCGCTTTCGACGACCGCCGGCGTCAGGTGGCCGAGGGTCGATCGGCCGCGAGCCGGCGCTTCGCCGGCGCCGCCTCGCCGGGGTCGTCGACGATGAAGGGATAGATCACCGGCAGCGCGCCCGACGGCGAGACGCGGGCCAGCATCTTCCGAGAGCGCCACGGCCTTGCCGGGCAGCCACTCGGTCGTGCCGTGCGTGCCGAGATGGATCAGCGCGTCGACGGCCTCGCTCGTCGCGCAGGCCGAGGTAGAAGGCGAGGTAGGCGTGGCTCGGCGGCGCGTCGGGATCGTGATAGCGCGCCTTGCGGTCGCGCGCCGCGGCCGCGGTCGGGCTGCAGGGCGACGAGGATGTTGCCGGCAGCGCACGGCCGGAACCGGAAGGCACCCGCGCGCAGGGCAGGGTCGGCCTCGCGGGCGCCCCAGGCCGCGTCGAGCTGTCGCGCGCAGGCCGCCGGCAGCGTCGGCGAGCCAGCGCTGCGTAGAGCCGCGAGCGGCACCGCGAAGGTCGCGCTGCTCCGCGTGTCAGCGCCGGCATCAGTGCGGCATCCGTCGAACGTGCGCGGCGCATCGTAGCCTGCTCGGCCCGCGAGGCAATCGAGGATGCCGCGCGACGCTCGCCGGCGTGTCGAGGCCGACGGCGAAGCCGGCACGGCCGCCGCGGGCGGGATAATCGGAGAGCACGAGCGCGAGCCGCCGCTGCCGCCGCGGCCTTGCCGCGCAGAGCGATCCAGGCGCAGGACCTGATCGGCGGCGCGCGGCGATGCCGGCCGCGTCGGGCCGACTGGCGCCGGCCCGTGAAGCCGAGCGCGGCGTCCGGCGCTCGGCTCCTCCTTGAAGGCGATGGGCCGACGCGCGAGGCGGCCGTCGAATTCCGGAAGCACGACCTGCATCGAGAGGTCGGCGGCGCGACAGGCCCCGCGCCGAGACGCACGCCAGGCCTCGCGCGTCGCGCCGGCGGCTGACGGCCTGGAGGACCGGACAATCGGCCTCGTCGAGGACGAAGCCGTCCGTCGTCGCGGGCCGAGAAGGCCGTCGTCGGTGACGATCGCAGCGGGCGGGCGCGCGCGATGGCCCGCGCAGGAGGTCGATCGCGGCCTCGTCCTTCAGGCTCGGCGACCGCGATGGTCAGGACCGCAGGCCGCCGCGCTCGCCAGCGCGCCGGCGAAGGCCGCGAGGCGGCCGTGTCTCCGGCGAGACACGGCCGAGCGGTAGACGATGAGGAGAACGGCGGCCGATCCGGCGCGAGCGCCCGGCAGCGCTTCGTCGCGCGTGAGCGGGCCGCGCTCCGCAGCCCACGCGAAGGCGCGCGGCAGCGGCGCGAGGCGACGGGACGTCGACGTCGCGGCCGATGCTGCGGGCAAGAAGCCGCAGGAGGCCGCGCAGATTCTCGACGCCGCCGGCCCGGAAATAGGCGTCGAGCGTATCGCAGCAAATCCGGCGATCCGGTGGAGAAGGCGCAAAGGCGCGGGTCGGGCCGGTCGTCGCCCGGCAGGACCGCGAGGCGCGACGCCGGCTTTCCGCGCAGGCCGCCGCGAGGCGCTCGAGGCCGTAGCGCCAGTAGTCGAGGCCGCCGAGGCAGCGCACGAGCACGAAGCGCGCGGCGCGGGCGCCGTCTTCTCGACGTAGAGATCGACGGACAGGGGATGGCGCAGCTGCTGCAGCGAGGCGAGGCGCAGCGACGGCAGTCTCGGCGCCGCGGCGGCCCTGCGCGAGCGGCGAGCGCCATCAGGTCGCTGTCGGTGAACGAGCAGCGAGCACGACGTCCGCCGGCGCCTGGCCGAGGTCGATCGGCGCGCTCGCCCTCGTCGAGCGAGACCGTCGTGACCGGGAGATGCATGCGTCTCAGCCCGCCAGGGCGGCCTCGACCGCGGCGCGGTCGAAGCCCTTGAGGCCGATGACGACGAGGCGGCCGTCGCGCGCCTCGCTTGCCCGCCAGGGGCGGTCGTAATGATGCGCGACGCGCCGGCCGACGCCCTGGACGACGAGGCGCAGCGGCCGCCCGTCGACCGGCCGCGAAGCCCTTGATGCGCAGGACGCCGGCGCTCTCGGCGGCCCGCTCGACGCGCGCGGCGAGAGTCTCGGGCGCGGACGGCAGCTGCGACACGGGCACGACGATGGTCTCGAAATCGTCGTGGTCGTGCTCCGCCTCGGCGTCGTGATGCGAGGGGCGCGCGGCGAGATCCGCCTCCGCCGCGGCGTCGAGCCCGAGCAGGAGGCGCGGGTCGATGCCGCCCGTGCTCGGTCTCGACGATCTTCACGGCGCGCGGCAGGTGGTCCGCGATCTCGCTCCTGCACGCGGGCGCGCTCGCCGTCGCGCATCAGGTCGACCTTGTTGAGCAGGATCATGTCGGCGCACAGGAGCTGGTCCTCGAAGACCTCTTCGAGCGGATTGTCGTGCTGCGACCGACGGGTCGCCGGCGCGCCGTTCCTGCAGCGCCTCGGGATCGTCGGCGAAGGCGCCGGCGGCGACGGCCGGGCCGTCGACGATGGCGATGACGCCGTCGACGGTGACGCGGGAGCGGATCGCCGGCCAGTTGAAGGCCGTGACGAGGGGCTTCGGCAAGGCGAGGCCCGAGGTCTCGATCAGAATGTGCTCCGGCGGGCTGTCGCGGTCGAGGAGCGTGTTGAGCGCCGGCACGAAATCGTCCGCAACGGTGCAGCAGATGCAGCCGTTCGGCAGTTCGACGATGTCCTCTTTGGCGCAGCCCGCGATGCCGCAGCCTTCGAGGAGCGAACCGTCGAAGCCGAGTTCGCCGAACTCGTTGACGAGGACGGCGAGACGCCGCCCGCCGGCGTTCTCGAGGAGGTGGCGGACCAGCGTCGTCTTGCCGGCGCCGAGGAAGCCGGTGACGATCGTGCAGGGAATCTTGGCGACATGGCTCATGGGCGCTCGCTTGCGATGAGAGGTGAGGGCGGAATGCGGGCGACGACGCCCTTTCGAAAAATCTCGGGCCGCTCGCGCCAGGGCACGATTCCGTCCAGCGTCGCGGCGTAGCGGCGAAGGCCGTCGAGGATCGCGCCGATCGAGGCTTCGGGATCGAGATCGCCGTAGACATAGGTCCAGCGGGCGGGCGAGGTCAGCGCGACCGTGCAGGGGCGCTTGCAGACGGAGAGGCATTCGACGCTCTCGATCCGCACCGGCGGCGCCGCCTCGCCCGCTCGGGCAAGGGCCGCGGACAGGGCGCGGTAGAGGCGAAGGCCCGGGCGAAATCTCATCGTCCGGCGCGCCGGAGGCGCGGCAGGTGATGCAGACATAGAGGCACAAATCGGCGCCGGCGGGATGGTTCGTCTCGGGCCTGACCTGCCCCAGCATTCGGCTCTCCGTCGCGGGCCGCGGATCGACCCTGTCTGAGCTCTTCGCGGACGGAGCGGCTCCCGGGGGGCGCCGTTTCAGCCTTCAGGACACCCCGCCCGAAAGGCCCGAGAAAGAGGCAGTCGCGACGGCAGGTCTCCTGGCTCACGGCCGCGTCCCGCTCCGCCTTCCCGGACCTGTCGTCCAGTGGCTTCCGGCGCGGGCTCAACCGCTTACAGTTGCGGGGGCAGCCGCGGCTTTCCACCGCGTTCCCTTTTCACCTCGTCTTCAGAGGCACCGTCGCCCCATGCTTAGCCCCCCGCTTGCGCCGCGGCAATCCCCGCGGCGGCGATGCGGGCCTGCGCCCTCAAGCCGCGGCCGATTTCGGCAGGCGCTGCGCGCGCAGGATCTGCCCGAGGATCACCGGCGTCGCCGCGAGCAGGCCGAGGAGCGTCGAGGCGAGGCCGGGCGCTATGGTCGGCAGGGCCGCGAGGCCCGCGAGCCAGCGTTCCCAGCCGTGCAGGGGCGCCAGGGCATAGCCGGTGAAGGCGGCCGAGAGCAGCACGATGCCGGCCATGCACCCGCCGAGGGTCACGAGGAAGTCGGGCCAGTTGAATTCCGGCGTCACGATGAGGAGCGCCGGCCCGTAGACGAACACGAACGGCACCAGCGCCTTGCCGAGACCGAGCCGAAACGCGGTGTTGCCGGTCCTGAACGGATCGGCCCCCGCCATGCTCGCGCCGGCATAGGCGGCGAGGGCGACGGGCGGCGTGATGTCGGCGAGGACGCCGTAATAGAAGACGAAGAAATGCGCGACGATCGGCGCGACGCCGAGCACGCCGAGGGCCGGAGCGGCGACGGTCACCATGATGATGTAGGTCGCCGTCGTCGGCACGCCGCAGCCGAGGAGAAGGCAGACGATCGCGGTCATCACGAGGGTGAAGAAGAGGGTCATGCCTTTGCCGGTCGCGAGCCAATCCGGGACGAAGGCCGCGAGGTGTTGCGCGATGTCCGTGGCGAACGAGGTGACGATGAAGGAGATCTTGAAGCCGACGCCGGTGAGCGTGACGACGCCGACGATGATCCCGACCGTCGCTGCCGCGGCGCCGACGCCGATCGCATATTTCGCGCCGACGACGAAGGCATCGACGATGTCGACGATCCTCGCCTTGCCGGCATCACCCGAAAGCCAGGCGCGCACCATCAAGGCGGCGATCGCTGCGAAGACCGGCAGCACGAACGCGAGCTGCGTCAGCACGCCCGTGGCGTCGGCGCCGACGATTGCCGCGAGAAAGACGAGCGTCGCCGCAGGCGAGCGGATGGCGCCGACGACGATGCAGCCGGTGATGCCCCAGAACGCGGCCAGATAGGGCGTAAAGCCAGAGAAGAGGACGATCAACAAGGCCGCGAGCGGCATCACCGTCTGCCAGCCGTCGCGGATGACCGCGACCGGGTTCGGCAGTTCGTCGGGTCTCAGGCCCCGCAGGCCGGAGCGCTTCGCCTCGAAATGCACCTGCATGAAGACGCCGAAGAAGTGCATCGCCGCCGGCACGATCGCGGCAAGGATCACGGTCCGATAGGGGACGTTGAGGAACTCGACCATCAGGAAGGCCGCGGCGCCCATGATCGGCGGCGTGATCTGGCCGCCGGTCGATGCGGCCGATTCCACCGCCGCCGCGAAATGACGCTGATAGCCGAGGCGGATCATCGCCGGGATGGTGAGCGAGCCGACGGTCACCGTGTTGGCGATCGAGGAGCCCGAGATCATGCCGAAGAGTGCCGAGCCGAAGATCGACACCTTCGCGGGCCCGCCGGAATAGCGGCCGGCGACCCACGAGGCGAGATCGATGAAGAGCTTGCCGAGGCCGACCCGGGTCGCGAGCACGCCGAACAGCACGTAGTGGAAGACGTAGGTGGCGACGACGCCGAGCGCGATGCCGTAAATGCCCTGGCTCGTGAGGTAGAGGTGATTGACGATATTCGACCAGGTCGCCCCCGGGTGCTTCAGGATGCCCGGCATGGTCGGGCCGAAATGGGCATAAAGCATCAGCGCGATGGCGATCGCCGGCAGCGGCCAGCCGACGGCGCGTCGCGTCGCCTCGAGCAACAGGACGATGAGGATCGTGCCCATCGCGACATCGATCGGCATGGGATTGCCGACCCTGAACGCGAGTTCGCTGAAGATCCACGGCACGTAGAGGCTCGCCACCGCGACGGCGACGGCGCAAACCCAGTCGCCGAGGGCGATGCCGCCCGGCCGGAACCAGGTCGACGGCAGCAACTCGTCCTGGTGGCGCTTCGAGGCCGTGAAGACGAGGAAGATGAGGCCGAGCACGAAGGCCATGTGCACGCCGCGATGGGTCGTCTCCCGCAACAGCCCGAAGCCGGCGGTGTAGTAGTGGAACATCGAGAGCGCGAAGAGCAGGCCCGAGACGATCCATCCGGTCGCCGGAAGCAGCGGCCGGAAGCGCATCTCGGGATCGAACTTCTCCTCGAGGCTCTGCGGATCGGGAATCGTGCTGAGATCGGCGGACGCCATGAGGAAACCCGTCTTCGCGTATCGAAACGCCTCCCGGGGCGTGGCCGCCGGAGGCGCAGGGAACGCGCGTGCGCCTTACGCCTTCAGAAGGCCGGCCTCCTTGTAGAACCTCGCGGCGCCGGGATGGACCGGGATGCCGGCGCCTTCTAGGGCCGTTTCCTTGCGGATGAACTTGCCCTTGGCGTGGCCGGCGTCGAGGGCGGCCCGGGCCTTGTCGCTCCAAAGACCTTTCGTGACCTCGTAGACGACGGCGTCCGGCACCTTCGCCGAGGTCACCCATTGCGCGCCGACGGCGAGGGTCTTCGCGGCGCCGACGTTCTTATAGGTGTTTGCCGGAATCTCGTCGGCCGAGAAGAAGGTGTACTGCTTGCGGATCGCCTCCGCCGCGGCGCCGTCGATCGGGATGAGGTCGATGCCGCCGCCGGTCGCCGCGAGCTCGGTGATGGCGCTCGTCGGATAGCCGCCGACGAAGAAGAAGGCGTCCATGCCGCCGTCGCGCATCTTCTCGGCCGCCTGGTTCGGCTTCAGGAAGTCCGCCTTGACGTCGCTTTCCTTGAGGCCGTAGCCGGCCAGGATGATGCGGGCGTCGACGAGGGTGCCGGAGCCCGGCTCGTCGAGGGAGATGCGTTTGCCCTTGAGGTCGGCGACGGACTTGACGTTCGCCGCCTTCGCCGCGACGAGGTGGATGCTCTCCGGATAGAGATTGGCGAGCAGGCGCAGGTCTTCGACCTTGCCCTTGCCCTCGAACAGGCCGGTGCCGGTATAGGCCCAGTAGTTCACGTCAGCCTGGCTGAAGCCCGATTCGAGGGCCCCGGAGGCGATCGAGTTGACGTTGGCGACGGAGCCGTTCGAGGATTGCGCCGTGAGCACGAGTTGCGGCGGGTTCGAGACGGCGTTGGAGATCAGGCCGCCGATCGGGTAGTAGGTGCCGGCGGTGCCGCCCGTGCCGATGCGGAAGAAGGCCGGACCCTGCGCCAAGGCGCCGCGCGCCGCGAACGGCACGGCGCACAAGCCGAGGCCAAGCCGCGCGATGTCGCGGCGGGTGAAACGGACGGACATGGAACTCTCCCCTGGCAGGCGGCCGCTCTCGGCGCGGCGTTCGGCCGGCAGTCTAACGGGATTTGGGGGAGCGTCCACTTGCGCCGGATCACGGACGCCACAGCCGCGTTCTGCCTGTACGCCTGCGCAAATCCGTGGACAGGCGGTGGGAGCGAAGGCACCTTGCGGGCCCGAGGAGCCGGGCCGGAACGGAGCGCGATGGCCACTTTCTTCTTCAAGCTGATCCCGCCCCGGCCGAGCTTCGCCGAGGATATGACGGAGGCTGAGCGGGCGTTCATGGCCGAGCACGTCGCCTATTGGCTCGGCCTCAGCGCCCGCCGCGAAGCGGTCGTGTTCGGCGCCGTCGCCGATCCGAAGGGCGCCTGGGGCCTCGCCGTCCTCGACGTCGAGGACGCCGCCCGGGCCGAGGCCGTCGCCGAGGGCGATCCGGCGGTCGAGAAGGGCGGCCTGACCTACGAGATCCATCCGATGCCGCGCGCCGTCGTGCGGCCGTGACGGTTTACGCCGCGGCGTGAATCGGGCCATGGTCGGCGGGAGCGGGCGAGGAACCATGAACCGTTACGATTTTTCCGGCCGCCGCGCCGTCGTCACCGGCGGCGCCAACGGCATCGGACGCGCGATCGTCGAGCGCCTCATGGCGGGCGGCGCGACGGTTGAGGTCTGGGACCTTGAGCCGGAGGGCGTGCCCGGCACCGTCGCGCGAAAGGTCGACGTGACCGATTGGGGTTCCGTCGAGGCCGCGGCGCGGGCGGCGGCGGGGGAGGGGGGCGTCCACGCCCTCGTCTGCTCGGCGGGCATCGCCGGCCCGAACGCGCCGGCCTGGGAGTATCCCCTCGACGCCTGGGCCCAGATCATGCGCATCAACGTCGACGGCGTCTTCCATTGCTGCCGCGCCGTGGTCCCGCAGATGCGGGCTTCTGGCTACGGCCGCATCGTCAACATCGCCTCGATCGCCGGCAAGGAAGGCAACCCCAACGCCTCGGCCTATTCGGCCTCGAAGGCAGCGGTGATCGCCTTCACGAAGTCCCTCGGCAAGGAACTCGCGGGTCTCGACATCGCCGTCAACTGCGTGACCCCCGCCGCCGCCCGCACCCGCATCTTCGACCAGATGAGCGAGGAGTTCATCGCCTTCATGCTGACGAAGATCCCGCGGGGCCGCTTCGTCGAGGTCGAGGAGATCGCCTCCCTCGTCGCCTGGCTCTTGTCAGAGGAGAACAGCTTCTCGACGGGCGCGGTGTTCGACGTTTCGGGCGGACGCGCGACGTATTGAGCCTCCGGACTTGGGGCTGTTGGGCGCGCACCCGGTAGAGGAAATCGTCACCGAACGTCGGGTTCGTCATCGAAGGCGGCAGGCCAATCCCGGCCGCCATAAGCTCGGCCCCGCCAAGACGCCGCACAAGAAAACGCGCCGCGCCTCTTCTCGCGGTGCAACAATCCGGACTAGCCTCAGGCCGACGAACCGGTGCGAGGTGGCCGATGGAGGTGCTGGCGTTCGTGACCCAGAAGGGCGGTACGGGCAAAAGCTCGCTCGCCGTGTCGCTTGCCGTCGCGGCCGCAGAGCGGAACCTCAAGGCGGCCCTCCTCGACATCGACCCGCAGGCCACCGCGACCGAGTGGGGACGGCGGCGCCAAGCCGTCACGCCGGTCGTCGAAACGATCCCCTGGAGCTACCTCGATTCGCGCCTTTACCGGCTCGCCCAGGACGGCGTCGACCTCGCCATCATCGACACGCCGGGCTCCGACGGCACCGCCGCCTCGGCGGCGATGCAGCTGGCGCAGCTTTGCCTGATCCCGGTGCGGCCGAGCGTCGCCGACATCGAGGCGACGAAGCCGACCCTGCGGTTCCTCCACGACAAGGACAAGCCCTTCGCCTTCGTCCTCAACCAGTGCCCGGTCGGCGGCCGCACCAGCCGGACCTCGAACGCCTTCCGCGCGTTGCAGCTCATTTCCGGCGTCTGCGACGCCACCTTGGCCTTCCGTTCCGACCACATGGACGCCCTTGCCGCGGGCCTCGGCGTCACCGAATGGGCCCCCGGCGGCAAGGCCGCCGCCGAGATGCGCAGCCTCCTCGACTGGACCCTCGCCAAGCTCCGCCGCAGCGCCCCGCCGGCGGCGATCGTCGCCGCGGAGTAGGCTTCGCTCGCCTCTCGCGGCGAGCGGGGAGAGGCGAACCCGCCGGGTGTGACCCATCCGCCGCAGTCACGAACCGTTAACGATCGCCGGCCGAATCGGTCGCCGCGGTCGCAAAGCTGCCTTAAAACTCCCTTCCGCTGCGTGATGATTTCAGGGTGTCAGCGTTTGTAGGATGGGATTGCAGCCGGCCGCCGCGCGACGAGGACGACCGCTCCTTCTGCTCATCTCGGTGGCCGCGACGATTCACGCTTCCGCGCCCGCGGCGGCATTCGATTTCTTCGGCCTGTTCGGAGCGCGCGAGACACCGCCGGCTCCGAGCCGGGACGCGCTGCCGTATACGGTCACGTTCGAGGGGGCGGAGGACCGCGACCTGAAGCAGGCGCTCCAGAGCACGTCGACCCTCTACCGCCTGCGCCAGGAGCCGCCGCCGGACGGGGACAGCCTCCTGCGCCGAGTCGAGATCGACCTGCCCCGCCTCACCGACGTCGTCTGGGGCGCAGGCTACTACGATGGCCGGGTTTCCATCCTGATCGGCCGCGCCGGCGCCGAGACCGGACGCACACCGCCGCCGGATCTCGCCCGCCGGGCCGAGAGCTATCGCGGCCGCGAGCCGGTGCCGATCCGCGTCGTCGTCGAGCCGGGGCCGCTGTTCAAGGTGCGCACCGTCACCGTGCGCGACGCCCGCACCGGCCGGCCCTTCGATCCGCAGGAACTGCCGCCGCGCCTTCTCGCCAGGGACGAGGGGAGCGATGCCGCTTCGGCGACCGTCCTCGCGGCGGAGGCGCGCATCGTCGACCGCTTCCGCAATGGCGGCCATCCCTTCGCGAAGGTCGTGCGCCGCGATCCGGTCGTCGATCACCGCAGCAACACCCTCGACGTTTCCTTCACCGTCGATCCTGGCCCGAAGGCCGATCTCGGCGACATCGTCGTGCGCGGCACCGAGAACGTGCGACCCGGCGGTGGTGCGCTCCTTCATCTATGCCGCAGCCGGGCGACCCTTATTCGCCGAAGGCGCTCGACCGACATCCGCAAGTCCGTCAGCCGCATCGAGGCCCTCGGCTCGGTGCGCGTGCGCGAAGCGGAGGCGCTCGATGCCTCCGGACACCTGCCGGTCTTCGTCGACGTCACCGAGCGGCCGCCGCGCCTCGTCGGCTTCTCGGCCGCGCTATTCCACCGTCGACGGCCCGGGCTTGCGCGCCTATTGGGCCAACCGCAACCTCTTCGGCGGCGCCGAGCGCCTGCGCATCGACGCCGACCTCTACTACGCCGACCCGCGACGACATTTTTCGTTCGATCCGCGTCACGGGCAAGAAGCGCGACGATTGCGACTGGAGCGACCTCGGCGGCCGTTTCTCGGCGAGCTTCCTCAAGCCGGCGCTCTGCGGCACCCGCAACGACCTTCTCGTCGACGGCATCGTCGCGCGCGAGGTGACGGACTAGCTACACGCGCCGCGCTTCGTCAACGGCGACCGGCGCGCTGCGGCTACCGCTTCACCGACACGTTCTCGATGCAGGGCGGCATCGAGGCCGAGCGCGGCCAGTCGAGCGACACCATCTGGCGAACGTCGACTACACCCTCGTCGGGCTGCCGCTTTCGGTCACCTACGATTCCACCGACAACCTGCTCGATCCGACCCGCGGCGTGCGGCTCACGGCCTCGCTCGCGCCCTATCCGAGATTCCTCGGATCCGACCCCGGCGATCTTCGTTGCGAAGGCGCCAGGGCAGCACCTACTACGCCTTCGACGAGGAGGCACGCTACGTCATCGCCGGCCGCGTCGCGCTCGGCTCGATCAGCGGCGCCGACCTCGACGAGATTCCCGTCGAACCGCCGCTTCTATGCGGGCGGCGGCGGCTCGGTGCGCGGCTACAAGTATCAGTCGCTCTCGCCGCGCGGCCTCTTCGGCGAGCCGATCGGCGGCCGCAGCCTGCTTCGAAGCCTCGCTCGAGGCCCGCATCAAGGTGACGGACACGATCGGCATCGTGCCCTTCGTCGACGCCGGCACGGCGTTCGAATCGAGCCTGCCCGATTTCGACGAGCGCGATCCGCTTCGCGGCCGGCCTCGGCCTGCGCTACTACACCGGCGATCGGGCCGATCCGCGTCGACGTCGCGGCGCCCGCTCGACCGCCAGAAGGGCGACCGGCCGGTCGCGCTCTACATCAGCCTCGGGCAGGCCTTCTGATGCGCCGGCTATCGCGCCTCATCGCTCCTTGCCGCTCTCGGCCTCGCCGCGCTCGCGCTCGCCTTCTTCGGCCTCGACCTTCCGGTGCGCGCGCCAGAGCGAGACGACGGTGCTCGGCGACCTCATCTCGCGGGCGCTGTCGACCTCGTCGACGCGCGTCTCCATCGGCGCCGTCGACGGCGCGCTGTCCTCGGACGCGACGATCCGCAACGTCGCCATCAGCCGACCGCGACGGCGTCTGGCTGCGGCTCGACCGGGCGCGGCTGATCTGGCGGCGGGCCGCGCTCTGTTCTCGCGCCGCCTCGAAGTCGATCGGCTCGAAATCGGCACGCCTCGAGGTCCTGCGCCGCCCGGTGCCCGGCGAGGAAGCCGCGCCGGCATCGAACGAGCCGCTCCTGCCGGAACTGCCGGTGAAGGTCGAGGTCAAGGCGTTCTCGCTCGCGGAACTGGCGCTCGGCGAGCCGGTGGTCGGCGCGGCAGCGCGGCTCTCGGCAAGCGGCTCGACGAAGCTCGGCGCCTCCGTCGGAAGGACTCGACCTCACGCTCGAGGCGCGCCGCCTCGACGCCGCCGGACGCTTTTCGGCCAAGCTCGCCTTCGTGCCGCAGGGCGAACGGCTCGACCTGCAGGTTCGACGTTCGACGAGCCGGCCGGCGGCCTCGTCGCCCGCTTCGCCCGATTGCCCGGGCTGCCGCCGGTCCGGCTCGACCTCGCCGGTCAGGGCGTCCTCGACGATTGGCGCGCGACCCTCGCCTTCGAGGCGGGGCCGGATGTCGGCGCCAACGGCGGCGCGCGCCTCGTGCGCGAGGGACCGGACCGGCGCCTCACCCTCGACCTCGCTTCGCGCATCGAAGGCCTGCTGCCCGCCGTCGTCGGGCCGGTCTTCGCCGGCACGACGAAGCTCAGCGGCAACGTCGCCTTGCGCGATGCCGGCGCGGTCGAGCTGCAGGGGCTCGAGCTCGCCTCCGCGACAGCGGCGCTCACCGTGAAGGGCGCGCTGTCCCAGGACCAGATGCTCGACGTGACGGCGACTGCGCGCGCCGTGCCGACCGACGGGCAGCGTCACGCGCGCCGGTACCGTCGAGATCGCGACTCTCGTCTTCGACGGCGCCGCGAAGGGACCGCTGGCCGCGCCGCGGGTGACCGGAAAGCTCAATGCCGCCGGCGTCGCCGCGCCGCAGGGCAAGCTTGCGCGCCTCGAGGCGACCCTGCTCGTCGATCCGCTCCCTCCGCCGACCGACCCAAGGGCGCCGCGGCGTTTCGCCGTCAGCGCCGACGCGAAGGCCGACGGCATCGCGCCGAGCGATGCCGCGCTCGCCCGGGCCATCGGCCCGCGGGCCGATCTTTCGGTGAAGGGCGTCTGGGGCACGGACGGGGAGGGGAACGCGGAGTTTTTGCGCGTCGCGCTCCCGACCGCTGAGGCGAGCTACAGCGGCGCCATCGGCGCGGCCGACATCGACGGCGCGCTCGCCGCCAAGGTAGGAGACCTCGCGGCCTTCTCCGGCCTCGCCGGAAGGCCGCTCGCCGGCCGCGCGACCCTCGACGCGCGCCTGACGGGCCGCTTCGGCGAGCGTGTCGCGGCCGATCTCGACGCGAAGGCGGAGGCGCTTCGCGTCGGGCAGGCCGTCGCCGATCGCCTGCTCGGCGGCCGGCTCGCGCTGAAGGGCCGCGTCGAGCGCCTGAAGGACGGCTTCGCCTTCACGGAACTGCGCGCGGACGGAGCGCGCCTCGCCCTCATCCTGGACGGCCGTGCGACGGAGGGCGCGGCCGATCTCGAAGGCCAATCTCGCGCTGACCGATCTCGCTCAGGTCGACGACCGCCTCGCCGGTCGCGCCGACGCGATGGCGCGGCTCACGGGCTCGCTCGCGCGGCCCGATCTTTCCGCCACCCTGACGACGGGCGAGGGCACACGGCTCCTCGGGCGTCCCGTGCGCGAATTGCGCGCCGAGATCAGCGCGCGCGATCTCACCGGCGCGCCCGATGCCGGGCTGACGCTCGCCGGAATGGTCGGCAACGAGACCCTCTCGGGACGCGCGCGCCTGCGCCGCGCGGGAACGGACTGGATCGTCGATCCCCTCGACCTGAAGCTCGGTCAGGCGCAGATCGGCGGCCGCGCATCCCTCGCCGATTCCGGGCTTGCCGAGGGCTCTCTGAAGATCGTGGCGCCCGATCTCGACGATCTCTCGCCGCTCGTCCTGAGGCGCCTTGCCGGCAACCTCAACCTCGACTCTCGCGCTGACGCGGGCGGATGGCAAGCAGGGCGCCTCGCTCGTCGCGCGCGGGCGGAGCCTTCGCATTGCCGACATCGCCTTGAGCGATCTCGACGCAAACGTTACCGGCGCCGACCTCTACGGCCGCGTCTCGCTCGACGGCCATGTCTCCGCGGAGCGCATCGTCGCTTTCGGCCAGAGCTTCGAAAGCGTGCGCCTCGTCGCCGTGGGCACCCCGGCGGCGAGCGACATCGCGCTCACCGCGCGCGCTCTCGGCTTCGCTCTCGACGGCGCCGCACGGGTGCTGCCGCAGGACAATGCGACGCGCATCGAGCTCTCCTCGTTCACGGCGCAGCGCGGCGGCCGCCGCGTCGCCCTGGCGCAGCCGGCGTCGATCAGCGTGAGCGGCGGCTCGGCGGCGATCGCGGACCTCGTCGTCGCCGTCGAGGGTGGCCGCATCGCCGTTTCGGGCCGCGCCGGATCGACCCTCGATCTGCAAATCGGCGTGCGCGCGCTGCCGCTGTCGGCGGCGGAAATCTTTCGGCCGGGCCTCGGCCTTTCCGGCACGCTCGAAGGCGAGGCGGATCTCAAGGGCACGGCCGCCGATCCGCGCGGCCGTTTCCGCATCGCCGCCGCGCGGGTGGCGCTGCCGGCGGCGCGCTCCGCCGGATTGCCGGCGATCGACGCGAATGCGAGCGGCACCCTCGCCGGCGGCTCGGCCGAGATCGACGCCGACGTGAAGGCCGGCAGCGCGGTGCAGCTCAAGGCGACCGGCCGCGTGCCCGTCAGCGCGGGCGGCGCGCTCTCGCTCAAAGTCACGGGCCGCGCCGACGCGGCGATCGCGAACGACGCCCTGTCCGTCGCCGGCCAGCGGGTGACCGGTCGCATCGCCATCGACGGCAGCGTGACGGGAAGTCTGCAGGAGCCGCGGGTCGAGGGCGGCGCGACCCTGTCGGACGGCAGCTTCACCGATCCGCTGAACGGCATCCGTGTCACGAACATCCGCGGCCGGCTCAGCGGGCGCGGCGACACGGTGACGATCGACCAGCTCTCAGCCGGCACGCGCAACGGCGGCACGATCGGCGTGCGCGGCCGCATCGAAGTCGCGCCGGACCGGGGCTTTCCGGGGCAGCTCCGGATCGAGGCCTCGCGGGCCGAGCTCGTCGCGAGCGACCTCATGACGGCCGTCGCCAATCTCAACCTCGATCTTACCGGCCCGCTGACGCAGACGCCGCGCGTCGCGGGCCGCGTCGACCTCGTCAGCCTCGACGTGTCGATCCCGGATCAGCTTCCCGTCAACATCAAGCCGCTGCCGAACATGCGCCACATCGATCCGCCGCCGGCCATTCGCGCCCAGCTCGCGCTCGACGCGAAGGCGCAGCGGAGCGCGGCGCGGGCCGGGCCCCCGTTCAACGCCGCGCTCGACCTGACGATCAGCGCGCCGAACCACATCTTCGTGCGCGGCCGCGGCGTCGATGCGGAGCTCGGCGGCGATCTGCGCCTTACCGGCTCGTCGCGGGATCCGGTCGCCATCGGCGCCTTCGATCTGCGCCGCGGCCGCATCACGCTGATCGGGCAGCGCATCGATTTCACCCGCGGCCGCCTGACCTTCGCCGGAGACCTGACGCCGGACCTCGACCTCGTCGCCGAGACGAGCGCGGGCGACGTCACCGCCAAAATCGCGGTGTCGGGTCCTGCGAACCAACCGACCTTCGATCTCAGCTCCGAGCCGACGCTGCCGCAGGACGAGGTGCTGTCGCGCCTGCTCTTCCAGAAGGCCTCCGGCAATCTCTCGGGGTTCCAGGCGCTGCAACTGGCGCAGGCCGTCTCGCAGCTTGCCGGCGGCGCCGCCGGGCCGGACGTGTTCGACCGCGCCCGCCGCTCCCTCGGCCTCGACAGCCTCGATCTGACGAGCGGCAGCGGTGGCGGTGTTGCGGTCGGCGCCTCACGCTACATCAACGACCGCATCAGCGTCGGCGTCCGCGCCGGTGCGAAGACGGAGGATTCCGCGGCCACGGTGAACATCGACGTGACCCGCCGCCTGCGCGTCCAGGGGGAGATCGGCGCCGACGGCCGCACCTCCGTGGGCGTCGGCGCCGAGTGGGAATACTAGGTCGGGGGCGTAGCGACCCGGCACGCGAGCGTTCGAGGACATGGGTGACGCTTGCACCCTGGCGCGCGGCTCTCCCCTATGGCATCTTACGATACATGGTTGCGCGCTTTCTCCGCCGGTCATGAGGAACGGGCACCTCGTCCGCATGGCGATGGTGGTCCTCGCGGCGGCGGGACTGGCGCGCTCGAGTTCCGGTGGGGCGGACCTGCCCCATCAGGCCTATGTCTGGCAACGGCTGTGGACGCCGGCCTTGCGCCAGGCGGTGGCGCAATCGGCCGAGCTCGTCGAGGGCTGGCGGGTGCTCGCGGCGCAGAGCGACGGGCGCGGCCGGCTCGTCCCGGTTGCGGTCGACTGGGCGGCGCTTGCCGCGAGCGGGCGGCCGGTCACGGCGGTGGTGCGGATCGAAGGCCAGCTCGCCCGCCTCGATTCCGACGCGCTGCGGGCCGACATCGCGGCCCTCCTTGCCGGGCTCGCCGACAAACGGGTCGCGCTCGCCGGGCTCGAGATCGATCACGACTGCGCCACCGGTCGCCTCGCCGCCTATGCCGACTTCCTCGAGCGTCTGCGCCCTTCAACGCCGGGCCTCGCTCTGTCGATCACGGCGCTGCCGGCCTGGCTCTCCTCGCCGCTCCTCGACCGGGCGCTCGCCGCGGCCGACGGCGCGGTGCTGCAGGTCCACGCCGTCGAGGCGCCCCAGCGCGGGCTGTTCGATCCGGCGCGGGCGGAGGAATGGGTGCGCGCCTTCGGCCGGCGGACGAAGAAGCCGTTCCGGGTGGCGCTCCCGGCCTACGGCGTGCGCGTCGGCTACGGGGAGACCGGAAGCCTCGCCTCGGTCGAAGGTGAGCGGCCGCTGCTTGCCGGCGGCGGCGACCGCGAGGAGCTGATCGCGAGCCCGGCGGACGCGGCGCGCTTCATCGCCGCCGTCGAGCGCGACCCGCCGCCCCGGCTTGCGGGCTTCGTCTGGTTCCGGCTGCCGACGGACGAGGACCGGCGCGCCTGGAGCCTCTCGACCCTGCGCGCCGTCGTGCGGGGCCGCGAATTGACGCCGACGCTCTCGGTCGAGTGGCGGCGGGATTCCGGCGCCGGCGCCGCGGACGTCGTCCTCGCCAACCGCGGCGCCGTCGATGCGCCGCTGCCGGAGCGGCTGGGCGTTCCGGCCGGCTGCCATGTCGAGGGCCTTAACGGCTACGAATATTGGTCTTCCCGCAGCGGGCCGGTTCTGCGCCGCCAGGAGCCGCGCATTCTCAAGGCCGGCGCGCAGGCGATCGTCGGCTGGATGCGCTGCGGCGCGAATGAGGACAAGCATGATCCGTCGTAGCGTGCTCATCGGCGGCCTTGCGGCCTGCCTCGCCTCGATCGCCATCGCCTGCGGGCCGGAGTTCCCGTGGCAGCTTCTCGACGATCGGCCGGGCACCCTGCGGGCGACACCGGCGAACGGCTTCGACTTCGAGGCGGCGCGCCTCGTCGCGCCTCCCGCCGGCATTCTCCGCGTCGAGGAGGCGCAGGTCCGCAGCGCCGAGCCGGCCTTTGCCGACCAACTCGCCCGCGCCGAGGCGGAAGGCGCGTCTTCCGCCGTCGTGGCGACCGTCAAGGCCATGCGTCGGCAGCCGAGCGGCGACGCCGCCTACGAGAACGGCGCCGGCGCACCGGAAGCGGTGCGCCTCTACACCGCGGGTGCGGTGGACTATCGGGCGGACGACTCCGCCGCGGCCCGGGAGCGCTTCGAGGCGGTGCTTGCCCTGCCGGCAGCCGAAGCGCGGGAGCGGGCGGTCTGGGCCGCCTACATGGTCGGCCGTATCGCCTTGCTCGGCGACGACGCGGCCGCGACCGCCGGGGCCTTCGCGCGGACGCGCGCCATCGCCGCGGCCGGCGCGCCGGATCCGCTCGGCCTCGCGCTCGCGAGCTACGGCGAGGAGGCGCGCATGCACCTGCGCGAGGCCCGCGCGATCGCGACCGACGAGGCGGAGGTGCCGGCCGATGCGAGCGCCGCCTACGGCGCCGCGATGTCCCGGGCCGTGGCGCTCTATGCGCTGCAGGCGGCGGCCGGCTCGCAGCGCGGCCTTCTCTCGCTGCGGATCGTCGCCGAGGAACTCCTCAAGGACCGCACGCGCATCGACGCCGTCATCGCCGATCCCGTGACCCGCAATCTCCTCGTCGCATACGTTCTCGCCCTCGTCGGCGACGAGCCGCCGACCGATGCCGTCGGCTACGACGGCGGACCCCGCCTCGATGCCGGCAGCGACAGGCGCGTCACCCCGAACGCGGCGCTGATCCGGCTCGTCGAGGCGATCGAGCGCGCGGGCCTGAAGGACGTCCGCGGCGCCGACCGGATCGCGGCGCTCGCCTATCGGACGGGGCGCCTCGACCTCGCCGGGCGGGCAGCGAACCTCGAGGACACGGCCCTCTCGCACTGGGTCCGCGCCAAGTTCGCGGTCCGGCGTGGCGACCTCGACGCCGCCGCGGCGGCTTATGCGGCTGCCGCCAAGGCCTTCCCCGCGAGTCCTAGGGTTTTGGACGAGGCGGCCGGCCAGCTGCTTTCAGGCGAGCGCGGGGTCCTGTCCCTGGCCCGCGGCGAATACCGGGAGGCTCTTCGCTTCCTCGTCGCGGGCCCGCATCCCTTTTGGGGCGATGCGGCCTATGTCGCCGAGCGGGTCCTGACCGTCGACGAATTGAAGCAGATGCTCGCCCCCGACATCGTCCGCGGCGGTCCCGTCGCGACGACGCCGGAGACGCTCGCGAGTCTCCGGGATCTCCTCGCCCGGCGCCTGATGCGGGAGGGGCGGTACCGGGAGGCGTTGCCGTTCTTCAAGGACGACGCGAACTCGGGAACAGGCCAAAGCCTTTGCCGACGCCCTCGACCGGGCGGAGACCCGCTGGTCGCGCGCGAGCCGGGCCCGGGCCACCTTCGCAGCGGCCGTACTGGCACGGCGCCACGGCCTCGAGATCATGGGCACCGAGGGCCCGCCGGACTACGCCGCCTGGGCCGGCAATTCCGAGACCGGGCTCGGGCGGGACAGCGTCGAGGGCGAGTTCGTGCGGCCGGACGAGACGGCGCGGGTCGCGGCGAGCGGCCTACGCCCGAGCCTGCGCTGGCATTACCGCTACCTCGCCGCCGACCTTGCAAACCGCGCCGCCGACCTCGTGCCGCCGCGCTCACAGGCTTTCGCGGCGGCCCTGTGCTGGGGCGATCGCTGGATGCAGCAGACGCCGAACAGCGGCGAGCGTGGACCGGAGCTCTACCGCCGCTACGTCCGCGAAGGCGCGGCCGTCCCGTTCGCGACCACCTTCGGGCAGGAATGCCCGGAGCCGGATTTCGCGCACCTCGCCCGGGCCTCCCGCCCGGAGATGTTTCGGACGATCCGCCGCCGGCTCGGGTGGGAGTGAAGCGGGGCGCCCATCGCCTCCCCCGCTCGTGGAGAGAGGCGAACGCGCTGCGGGGAAGGACCGCCATCTCACATCGCGGAGAGGATTGCGGATTCTCGGCCCGGCCATGACCGCGCGCACCTAGGCAGGACGGACCGGCCGCGTTAGGTCCGGTTCATGCGTGCCCGGGTCCTGATCCCCCTCATCGTCGCGACGGCTCTCTTCATGGAGAACACCGATTCGACGGTGATCGCGACGTCCCTGCCGATGATCGCCCAGGACCTCGGCGAAGACCCGATCGCGCTGAAGCTCGCGCTCACCTCCTATCTCGTCAGCCTCGCCATCTTCATCCCGGCCTCGGGCTGGCTCGCCGATCGTTTCGGGGCGCGGACGGTCTTCCGCCTCGCCATCGTGGTCTTCATGGCGGGCTCGCTGGCCTGTGCCTGGTCGAGTACGCTCCTCGGCTTCGTCGCGGCCCGCTTCTTTCAGGGCATGGGCGGGGCCATGATGGTGCCGGTCGGCCGCCTCGTCCTGTTGCGCAGCATTCCGAAGGCCGAGGTGCTGCAGGCGCTGGCGACGCTGACCATCCCGGCCCTCGTCGGCCCGGTGATCGGGCCGCCTCTCGGCGGCTTCATCACGACCTATTTCAACTGGCGCTGGATCTTCTTCATCAACATCCCGATTGGGATTCTCGGACTCGTCCTCGCGACGATCTTCATCCCGAACATCAAGGAGGAGAACGTCCCGCGCCTCGATGTCGCCGGCTTCCTGCTCTCGGGACTCGGCCTCGCCCTGCTGATGCTGGGCCTCGCCACCGGCGGCAAGCATCTCGTCCCGATCGAGGCCTCGATCGGGGGCGTCGTCGTCGGCGGGGTCCTCGTCTACCTCTATGTCCTCCACGCGCGGCGGACGCCGGCGCCGGTGATCAAGCTCGATCTCCTGAAGATCCCGACCTTCCGCATCGCCGTCGTCGGCGGCTTCCTGTTCCGCACCGGCATCGGCGCGATTCCGTTCCTGCTGCCGCTGATGCTTCAGATCGGCTTCGGCCTGAACCCTTTGCAATCCGGCTCGCTGACCTTCATTGCGGCGATTGGCGCGATCTTCACGAAAACCATCGCCAAGCGCGTGCTGGAGCGGATCGGCTTTCGCCGTCTCCTGACCTGGAACGCCTTCATCGGCGGCGCCTTCCTCGCGGCGAACGGGTTCTTCGAGCCGTCGACGCCGCATTGGCTGATCATGCTGGTCCTCTTCGTCGGCGGCTGCTTCCGCTCGATGCAGTTCACGAGCCTCAACGCCATCACCTATGCCGACGTCACGAACCGCGACATGAGCTATGCCACGAGCCTGTCCAGCGTCTCGCAGCAGCTCTCGCTCTCGACCGGGGTCGCCCTCGGCGCACTCGCCCTCGAGACGGCGGCCGCCTGGAAGGGCACGCCGAATCTCGATGCCTCCGATTTCGCGCCGGCGTTCTTCGTCGTCGCTTTCCTCGCGGCGCTCGCTGGCTTTTTCTTCGCTCGCCTCGACCCGGACGCGGGCGCCGAAATGTCGGGTCACAGGGCCGCGGCGGAACTGCCCCCGTCGACCGGCTTCGAGAATTCGCCCGACGGGCTGTCGCCGCAGAAGGCCACGAGACGGGACTGATCTTGAGGCGAGTCGTCCGGCTTCAAGGGACCGCGCCGGCGAGCCGGACGATGCTTTGTGCCCTGGCTGGGTCCGTTCACAAGACGGTGACGGAAGGCGCGCTCCCTGCGGGGACGGCAACGATGCGCGGCGGCTCACATGCTTCCCGCGACCGTTTCGTCGCGTTAGCCTCCGGCGCGCCAACGATCGCCTATGGAGGGGACGCCATGGATCAACGCATCATCGATCTCTACGACAGATTTACCCACGGCGGCATGAACCGCCGCGCCTTCCTCGACCGGCTCGCGACGCTGGCCGGCGGGGCTGCGGCGGCGTCCGCTCTGCTGCCTGTCCTGCAGAACAACTATGCCCTCGCCCAGACCGTGCCGGAGAGCGACCCGCGCATCGTCGCCGAGACCGTGAGCATTCCCGGCGTCGCCGGCCTCTCGGGCTATCTGGTGCGGCCGAAGGATGGCGCGAAGCGCCCGGCCGTCATCGTGATCCACGAGAATCGCGGCCTCAATCCGCACATTAAGGACGTCACGCGGCGCCTTGCGACGGAAGGCTTTCTGGCCCTCGGGCTCGACGTCCTGTCGCCCCAGGGGGGCACCCCCGCCGATGAGGACAAGGCGCGCGACATGTTCGCGAACGTCGAAGCCGGCCGACATCGTCGCGGCCGGGCGCGCGGCGATCGCCTACCTGAAGCAGAACCCGGGCGGCAACGGCAAGGTCGGCGCGATCGGCTTCTGCTGGGGCGGCGGCGCGGTGAACGCGCTGGCCGTTAACGATCCGGACCTCAGTGCCGGCGTCGCCTATTACGGCGCCCAGCCGAAGGCGGAGGACGTGCCGAAGATCGAGGCTGGCCTGCTGCTGCACTACGGCGGGCTCGACGAGCGCATCAACGCCGGCATTCCCGCCTACGAGGCGGCGCTCAAGGCGGCCGGCAAGTCGTATGCGATCTACGTCTACGACGGCGCCAACCACGCTTTCAACAACGACACCAATGCGGCCCGCTACGACAAGGCGGCGGCGGATCTCGCCTGGTCGCGGACGCTCGCCTTCCTGAAGAAGAACCTCGGCGGCCCGGCGTTGTAATAGGCTTTGGTCCGGTCCATAGGCCCGTCGCGCGGCAGGGTCTTTGATCCGGCCGCCCGACGGATTCGCCTCTCCCCGCTTGCGGGGAGAGGGTTCGGCCTTCGGCCGAACGAGCGGACAGCGAAGCGAAGCGGGGGTGAGGGGGCGGTGCAGAAAGAGGCGCCCTTCGGCGACGCTGCGCCTCTTCCGGAGACGCCCCCTCACCCTCGCCTGCTGCGCAGGCTTGCTGCCTTCGGCAGCCCTCTCCCCGCAAGCGGGGAGAGGTGAATTGCGCTCCTTTTTGACCGCGTGGAGCCGCGGTCACGAAGTGTGAATCCGCTAGCCCTAAGGGGAGGGAAGGCGCGTCATTCTTCAGGAACGGAGCATGGCCCATCGGTCGAGATCGCGGGTCCGGGCCACCGAGCAAGAGTGCATGCGCAAGCGAGGAGCGGCGACGCCGCGCCTTTCGCCGCGATGCGTGCATGGCCCCGCCCCGAACCAGGAGGGGAGAGCGCGGCCCCTTGGGAGACGTGCGAAGGTGGGCTTGGCAGGAACGGCGACATGGACCTCGAAGCGATTAAAGTCGCCGTCATCGATTTCATCCGCGAGCACCAGGCGTGGGCGCCGTTCGTCGTCGGGGCGCTGGCTTTCGCCGAATCGATCGCCTTCCTGTCGCTCCTGGCGCCGGCGATCGTCATCCTCGTGGCGCTCGGCCCGGTGATCGTGACGGCCGGCCTCGACTTCAGGACGATCTGGCTCGGTGCCGCGCTCGGTGCCGCCCTCGGCGATGCGCTCTCCTACTGGATCGGCTGGCGCTTCAAGTTCGCGGCGTTCCGGGTCTGGCCCCTCTCTCGGCATCCGGAGATGATCGTCTTCGGGGAGCGCTTCTTCCTGCGTTTCGGCGCCTGGGCGATCTTCATCGGACGCTTCTTCGGGCCGGCTCGGGCGGTGGTTCCCCTGATCGCCGGGATCTTCCAGATGCCGCAGGTGCTCTTCCAGGCCGCGAACTTCGCCTCCGCCTTCGTCTGGGCCTTCGTCCTGCTCGCACCCGGCGCCGGCCTCGCCAAGTACCTGAACTGGTGACGCAACGAGGCCAGGCACGATTAAAGGTGGCAATCTACGCGCCGGGGATGGCCATTGCACCCTTCGCCAATCCGCCATGCAGGAAACGCACAGCCAAATTTGTGACGTTTCAATTGACGCCGGACGATGGCGGCGCAACACTCTGCGTTGCAGTCCCGTGCAACGGCTGGTCGCCCTCCCAGCCCGTCCGTTGCCGCCGCCGCGCGGCGGGTCGCGACTGCGACGGCTTCCGCCGCCACCGCGCCGAACGGTTGTGTGTTCGCCGACCGGCTGCAGCGCATTGTGAGGAAAACGGCAGCAGATTCGGTTGGCGTCGCCGGTTCGCCGGCGATTTTCAATGCCGCCCGATTGCTGCTGAAGGCCGAAGACCAAAACATTGATCTTGACGACAGGATTGCGAACGGATGCGGCGCCCCGGCGCCGCGGGCAGGTTGAGTGAGCGGGCGGCCGCCGGCTCCGATTCCCATCCAGCGATCGTCGAGATCGTCCAACCAACGAGAGACACGCGGTTGTCTTCTGAGGGAGTCGTCCAGATGAGCATGGATCGTAGAGTTTTCCTGAAATCGACGGGCCTTTCACTTCTCGCCAGCACGACGATCGCGCGGCAGGCCTTCGGCCAGGCCGCCACGGGCGGAGCGCAGAAGGACGCGATCGACGCGGCGCTGAAGCCGGCCCGTCCAGCGCGGCGATTTCCCGGGCGTCGTCGCGGCCGTTACCGACAGGAACGGCAGACCACCTATCTCGCCGCCTTCGGCGAGCGCACGCTCGGCAAGGGCGTCGCCGATGACGACGGACTCGGTGTTCAACATCGCCTCGATGACGAAGGCGATCACCGGCACCGCGGCGATGCAGCTCGTCGAGCAGGGCAAGCTCGCGCTCGACGTGCCGATCTCGACCTACATCCCGCGCGCCGCCGACTTCCAGGTTCTCGACGGCTTCGACGACAACGGCAAGCCGAAGCTGCGTGCCGCGAAGCGCCCGATCACCCTGCGCCACCTCATGACCCACACCTCGGGCCTCGTCTACAACACCTGGGACGCGGACTTCGACCGCTTCGTGAAGGTGAGGAACTTCCCGCTCCTCGCCTCCGGCAAAGAAGAGGCCTTGTACCCGCCGCTCGATGCTTCGATCCCGGCGAACGGTGGGAATACGGCATCTCGATCGACTGGATCGGCCGTCTCGTGGCGCAGATCAGCGCCAAGAGCCTCGGCACCTACATGCAGGAGAACATCTTCAGCCCGCTCGACATGACGAGCACGGGCTACACGCTGACGCCCGACATGGAGGCGCGGCGGGTGCCCGTGCATCAGCGCGGTCCCGGACGGCAAGCTCGCCGAGGTGGAGTGGAACGGCCAGCCCCAGCCGGTGCGCGAACTCGGCGGCGGCGGACTTTACTCGACGGCGCCGCGACTACCTGCAGTTCGTGCGCATGATCCTGAACAACGGCAGGGGCACCGGCAATCAGGTGCTCAAGCCCGAGACTGTCGCGCTGATGGGCAAGAACGCGATGGGCGATACCCGCGTCGTCATGCTCAAGACCACGAATCCGGCGCGCTCGGAGGATGCGGAGTTCTTCCCGGGTCTCCCGAAGAGCTGGGGCCTCACCTTCATGATCAACGAGCAAGCAGGCCCCGACCGGCCGCTCCGCCGGCAGCCTTGCCTGGGCTGGCCTCTTCAACACCTTCTTCTGGATCGATCCGTCCAAGGGAATCGGCGGCGTGTTCATGGCCCAGATCCTGCCCGTTCGTCGACCGCAAGACCCTGCAGGCCTTCTACGACTTCGAGACGGCGGCCTATCAGGCGAGCGCCTGATCGCTCATCGAAGGCGGGGCGCAGACCTTCGTGTCCGCGCCTCGCTCCTCCCGGACCTGGCGACTTCGCGACCGGACGGGGCGGCCCGCGCCGGTCGTTTTTTCGTAAGCGGTCGTCGATCGGGGCCGGCGATGCCCGTGCGGCTTTCGAGGCCGGGTCCGTCGGCGCCTGGGCAATCGACGCTCAGCGGCGTTCCTCACCATTCGCCTGGCGGCACCGCGTCCCCGGCGAGCGCGCGAAGGGCGAGCGCGATGTCCGGCCGATCCGAGGTGAGCTGGTCGACCGGCTGGCGCAGCCAGAAGCCGAGCTCCGCGGGCGTATTCGGGACCCAGACGCCGAGCTTTCCGTCCGGCGTCAGCGAACGGCAGCGCTCGAACTCGAGTTCGAGCAAGGTGCGCTCGACGGCAATGGTGCAGTCGAGATCGAGGAAGCGCCGGATCGCCCGCTCGACGCCGCCGAACATCTCGGCCGAGCGCCGGTCGAGGGAGGCGAGGCGCGGATAGCCGGGCGCCGCCGCGCGCATGTGTTCGAGAACCTCCGGCACAAAGCAGGTGAGCCGGATCCGCCCGGCCATGCCGCGCGCCTCGACGAGGGCTACGGTCTTCTCGACGAGGCCGGGATACGGCAGACCGCGGGCGTCGATCTTCATCTCGAGCTCGAGGCTGAGCCCGGTCGGCGCGAAGAGAGCGAGGGTCTGCGCCAGCGTCGGGATCGTCTCGGCGATGGAGTTGCGCAGGCGCAGGCGTTGCAGGGCCTCGACGGTGTGGTCCGACACCGGCCCGCTGCCGCTTGTCGTCCGTTCGAGCAGCGGATCGTGGATGACGACCACCTCGCCGTCGCTGCTCAGATGCAGGTCGAGTTCGACCGCATCGACCCCGAGGGCGATCGTGCGCGAGAAGCCGCCGAGGCTGTTCTCGGGCCACAGATTGCGCGCGCCGCGATGGCCGATGATCCGCATGGTGTCGCTCCCGGATACTATTTGCCGCTGTCGATGAGGCCGGTCGTGATCCAGCGCTGCGCCAAGAGCACGACGAGCACGGGCGGCAGCATCGTCACCAGCGTCGCGCTCATCAGAATATGCCAGGTCGGGAGGGCGTCCGGCGGCGGCAGCAACTCGCGCAGGCCGATCACCGCCGTCGCCATCGACTTGTCCGTGGTCATCAAGAGCGGCCAGAGATACTGATTCCACGACCAGAGGAACAGGATGATCGCCATCGCAATGATGTTCGTGCGCGACAGCGGCAGGAGGATCATCCGGAAGAACTGCATCGGCCGCGCGCCGTCGACCCGCGCGGCGTCTCCGAGCTCCTCGGGTATGGTGAGGAAGAACTGGCGGAAGAGGAAGGTCGCGGTGGCCGAAGCGATCAGCGGGAAGATCAGACCCGGATAGGAATTGACCAGCGACCATTCGGCCGAGAGCTTGACGGGCTCGCCCGCGAGACGGCTCGCAAAGGCATCGAGGTTCAGCCAATCGACGAGGGCGTTCCACGGCAGTGCGGCATTCGCCGCCGACTCGTAGGTCGGCACGACGCGCACCTCGATCGGCAGCATCAGCGAGACGAAGATGAGCCAGAAGGCCGCGCGCCGAAATGGAAACCGGAAGTACGTGACGGCGAACGCCGCGAGCAGGGACACAGCCACCTTGCCGACGACGATGCCGACCGACACGACGAGGGAGTTCAGGAAGAGCCGGCCGAAATTCGCCTTCTGCAACGCGGTCTGGAAGTTGGCGACGAAGTCGCCGGCCGGCAGCCACGTCAACGGAAGTTCGAGCACCTGCTGCTGGGACAGCGAGCCGGTGACGAAGACGAAGTAGATCGGCAGGCAGACGATGGCCCCTCCGGCGATCAGCAGAAGGTGGCACAGGGCGTCGAGGAAGGGCGTTTTTTCGACCATGCGTCACAGGGCGTAGCTGACGCGCCGTTCGATGACGCGGAATTGAACGTAGGTGAGCGTGAGAGCGAGGGCCATCAGGATCAGCGACTGAGCGGCCGAAGATCCGAGATCGAGCGACACGAAGCCGTCGAGATAGACCTTGTAGACGAGGGTGGTGGTGGCGCCAGCCGGCCCGCCGCGGGTCGTTGCATCGATCACCGGAAAGGTTTCGAACAGCCCGTAGACGAAATTGACGACGACGAGAAAGAACACCGTCGGAGTGAGGATGGGCAGCATGATCGAAACGAAGCGGCGGATCGGGCCGGCGCCGTCGACCGCTGCCGCCTCGAGGATCGAGCGCGGTACCGCGAGGAGCGCGGCGAAGAGGAAGAGGAAGTTATAGGAAACCTGCTTCCAGGCGCTCGCCAGGACGACGAGGGTCATGGCGTGCCCCGAATAGCGCAGGGATCCCAGGAAATGCCCACGGCGTGCAGCAGTTCGGCGACGGGGCCGACCTTGGGGTTGAAGAGGAAGGCCCAGACGATGCCGGAGATGGCCGGGGCGATCGCGTACGGGATGAGGATCAGCGCCTTGTAGGCCGCCCGGCCGCGCAGGACGTGGTGCGCGGCGAAGGCGAAGGCGAGGGCGACCCCGAGAGTGACGGCGCTCAGCGCGAGGGTGAAGACGACCGTGGCGCGGACGGCGGCCCAGTAGGGCGCGCTCGCCATCAGGTCGCGGAGGTTGTCGAGGCCGACCCACTGCGTCCTGCCGCCGAACGGATCGGCGAGCTGGAAGGCCTGGATCAGCGTCCGGCACGCCGGGATGAAAAAGAACAGGAGGAGGATGAAGAGCTGCGGCGCGAGAAGAAGGTACGCGAGACCCCGCTGCTCGAAGCGCGAGCGCTTCAGCCCCGTCTCCTCGGCGCCGGCGCCGCGCCGCGTCAGGATCGACGCGGCGCGGCGGGGGTTGTCGGCAACCGGCGCGGCCTCAATTGCGGCCGGCATTGACCTTCTCGAACTGGCGCAGGACCTGATTGCCGCGCTCGACCGCGCCGTCCATCGCCTGCGGAATCGGCTTCTGGCCGAGGAGGCCGGCCATGATCTCGTCCTTGATCGCGATGTTCGCCTGCGCGCTGTTGCCGAGCCGGAAGCCGCGCGAGTTGTCGGTCGGTTCGCCGCGCATCAACTGGATGACGGCGATCTCGCGGGTCGGACGCTCCTTGTAGTAGCCGTCCGCCTTCGCCTTCGCGTAGGCGGCGCCGGTCACCGGCACGTAGCCCGTGGCCTTGTGCCACCAGACCTGCGTGTCGGTCTTCGCGAGGTAGTCGAAGAAGGCGGCGACGGCCTTGTAGTCCTCGTCCTTGTGGCCCTTGAGCGTCCAGATGGCGGCGCCGCCGATGACGCTGTTCTTGGGTTGCGTGCCCTGCTCGTGCGGCAGCAACGTGGCACTCCAGTTGAACTTCGAGCCGGCCTCGACGGCGGCATGCGCGGCGGTGGAGTTGATGACGGTCGAGCATTGTCCGCCGATGAACAGCGTGCCCGGATTGATGCCTTGTCCGGCAAGTTCGAGAACGCCGTCGTCGAGCCACTTCTTGACGCGCTGGATGTGGCCCGGCAGGCGGCTCTTGTTGAAGACGTAGGAGGCGTCGAAGCCGTCGAAGCCGTTGCGCTTCGTGGCGTAGGGCTGGTCCTCGATGGCGCTGTAGTTTTCGAGGAAGCTCCACTCCCAGTCGGCGGGATAGACCATGCCGCACTTCGCGATGCCCTTGCTCTTGATGGCGTAGAGCTGCGCCTCGAGTTCCTGCCAGGTATCGGCCGGCCCGTCGAAGCCCGCCGCTTTGAAGTGATCCTTGTTGTAGAAGAGGATCGGCGTCGACGCGTTGAACGGCATCGTCATCATCTGGCCGTCCTTGGTGTAGTAGGTCCGGATCGGCGCGATGAAGTCCGCCCAGTCGACCTTGTAACCCGCCTTGCTCATCAACTCCGCGGTCGGCAAGGTGGCGTCCGAAGTCAGCATGGTAAGGAAGCCGCGCTCGTTGACCTGCACCATCGCGGGCTGCTGCTTGGCACTATAGGCGGCGATCATGCTGTTGACGACTTCGTCGTAGCTGCCCTTGCCGACGGCGCGGACCGCGTAGTCGCTCTGGGACTTGTTGAACTTGTCGACGAGCTCGTTGACGCGCTCGGCAAGTTCGCCGCTCATCGCGTGCCAGAACTCGACCGTCGTCGCGGCCAGCGCCGGCAGCGCCGATGCCGCCATAAGGGTCAGAACCGCCCAGTAAGCCTTCGCCTTCTTCATCGTCTTCTCCCTCCCTCGATCCCTGCCTTATCGGCTCGATCCATGACATTCCTTTGTTGGCGCCCCGGGCCTCCCTTCCGGCCGGGGAAGCACGAGGCTCCTCCCCAGCGCCTTGATCGCCGTGCGTCGGGCGGCCGGACATCGCCCTGGCGCGCGGCAATCAGCGCGATTGCGCCGGCGTGGGCACGCTCGAGGCTCCGCGAGAACTCGATCGGGAGGGGCCCCCGCCGGCAGGCTTCGGCGGGCGGAAGCCGAAGGGTGACGAGCCCAACGCGCCCGCCGTCGACTGCCTTCGCGCAGACTGGATGACCCGACGCGGGCGTTGCGACTGCGCTGCAGATACAAGGCTCGTGACATGCCGGGGTGCGATTGATATCAATGTAACAAGCGATTTACATTCGTATCGGCCGGCTGGCAAGGGCCGCCGGCTCTTCGGCGCAGAGAATCGCGGGTTCGCAGGGGGTCGGGAACGGCGCGCTTCCGGTGCGCGCGGGTCTCGAAGAGGACGGTTCGAAATGGGCCCGTCGGGTCACGGCAAGCTGTTGATTTTCGATTGCGACGGCGTGCTGGTCGACAGCGAGATTCTGGCTTGCGGCGTGCAGAGCCGGGCGCTCGGGGCGTATGGGCTCTCGATCGGCCCCGAGGAAGTGGCGCGCCGGTTCCTCGGCGCCTCCGCCCGCGACATGCGCGCCGCGCTCGAGATCGATCTCGGCGCCCCGCTCCCTGCCGATCACGAAATGAGATGCGCGCAGGAGCTGTTCGCCCTCTTCCGCCGGGAACTGAAGGCGGTGAACGGCATCGCCCGCGTCGTCGCCGCCTCCCGCGCAGCCGGCTTTGCGCGCTGCGTCGCCTCGAGTTCCGGGCTGGAGAGGATCCGCCTCGCGCTCGACGTGGCGGGGCTCTCAGAGGCGTTCGTGCCGCACATCTACAGTTCAAGCATGGTGGCCCGCGGCAAGCCTGCCCCGGACCTCTTTCTCCATGCGGCGAGCAGCATGGGATTTGCGCCGCGGGATTGTCGCGTGGTCGAGGACAGCGTCAACGGTGTCCGCGCCGCGCGCGCTGCGGGCATGTCGGTCATCGGCTTCTGCGGCGGCTCCCATTGCATGCCGGGCCATGCCGAGCGGTTGCAGGAGGCGGGGGCCGACGGGATCGCGCCCGATTCCGAGAGCCTTCTGCGCCGCCTCGGATTCGGCGCCGAATCCGTGGGGCTGCCGCAGGCATGACGGCCGGACCCGCGGAATCCGGCATGAGCCAGTCGGCGGAACAGCTTTGCGTCCGCGTGGCCTGGCTCTATTTCATGGAGGGGCTGACGCAAGGCGAGATCGCCGAGCGGCTGGGCATCACGCGGCTGCGTGTCAACCGGCTGGTGTCGGAAGCCCGAACGAGCGGACTGGTCGGGATCACGCTGAACTCCCCGCTTCAGACCTGCGTTGCGCTGGAGCAGCGCCTTGCCCGGCACTTCTCGCTGCAGGCGGCGGTGATCGTGCCGACGCCCGCGGATCAAGCGCTCGTCCCCGCAGTGCTGGGCCGGGCGGCGGGAGAATTTCTTTCGCGCCACCTCGAGACGCACACGGTCGCCGGGCTGGGCATGGGCTGGGGCGCGACGTTGAGGGAAACCGTCTGCCATGTGCGCGCCGCCCGATACCCGGGCCTGCTGGTCACATCGATGATGGGCGGACTGACGCACGGCCTCGAGCTGAACACGTTCGAGATCGCGAGCGCGCTCGCGAAACAGCTCGGAGCGCAATGCCAGTATCTGGCGGCGCCAATTTACGCCGGAAGTCCGCAATCGCGCGACACGATCCTCGACCAGGACGTGTTTCGCGAGGCGCTCGAGCGCATCGTCGCGAACGACATCGCTCTCTTGAGCATCGGGGATCTCACGTCGCGGTCCCTGCTCGTGCGCTACGGCCTGCCCCGCGACGTGACCACCGAGGAGCTGCGCGCCCGGGGTGCGGTGGGCGACGTCATGGGCCAGTTCTTCGACAGGATGGGCAAACCGATCGATCACCCGTTGAACCGCCGGGCGATCGCGCTTCCGATCGACGATCTGCGCCGGATCCCGACCGTCGTTCTCGTCGCCGGCGGCGCCCACAAGATCGCGGCGATCGCGGCCGCCCTGTCCGCGCGCCTCGCGACCGTGTTGATCAGCGACGAAGACACTGCGGCGGCGGCCTTGGCCGAGAGCTGAACACGCCGTCGCCGGGCCTGTCGGCGCAGGTCCGGCACCGCTTCGGGCAACGCCGCGAGCCACGCGCTTTTCGATGTCCCCGGCTGTCGGCCGGCGCAAACTCTGGTACTTGAAATATCAGATTTCAGCCGGTATCGTGATCCTGCGCATCGACCGCCGGGGCGGTCTCCCGCGGTCGGTCCGAGGAAATCCCTGCCATGGGCAACGGAAAATTGAGCCCTCTGAACCCGGTGCTGCTCGCCAATCTGCGCGATCACGTGCATGGCGAACTGCGCAAGGCGATCTTTGCAGCCCGCTTCGGTCAAGGCGAGCGGCTCAGTGAGCGCGATCTCGCGCGCGAGCTCGGCGTCAGCACGACGCCGCTGAAGGAGGCGTTGCGGCAGCTGGAGGCGGAAGGCCTCGTGCGCGCGGAGCCCCGGCGCGGCGTGTTCGTGACCTTCGGGCGCCGTCAGGCCCAGGAGATGTTTTTGGCGCGCGCCGCTCTCGAGAGCATGATCGCCCGCCTCGCGGCCCGCGAGGCGTCCGAGGCGGACTGCGTGGCCCTGCGCGGGCATGTGAAAGAGATGCGGACGGCGACACAATCGGGCGATGTCGACCGGCTGGTCGCACTCAACGAGGCCTTTCACGACCGGATCCACGATGCTTCGGGCTGCGACTACCTGCGCCGGCTCCAGGCCCGTCAGGAGGTGTACGACCACGCCGCCCGCGTCGCTCTCCTCGGTGAAAAAGACGAGCGAACCCGCGCCCTCGGGGAACACCGCGCGATCCAGGAGGCCGTCTGCGCCCGCGACGAGGACGCGGCGGAGCGGCTCATGCGCGATCACGTCGTTCGCTCGGGGAAACGGCACGTCGAGGCCGTCTTCGGTCTCGAGACGCGGGAGGTCGCGGCATGAGCATCGAGCGCGTCCGGACGGCTCTGACGGGCATATCCGGCATCCACGTCACGCCCTACCGCGCGGACGGCGAACTGGACGAGGGCCTGCTCGCGAGGCTCGTCAAGCGCATGGGCGATGCCGGCGTGCAGAACGTGGTCTCGGGAGGCAATACCGCCGAGTTTTCCAGCCTGACGTTCGACGAAGTCGTGCGCCTTCAGGCCGTCGCCTTCTCGGCCCTCGGAGACAAGACCGTGCGGACGGCCGCCGTCGGGCGCTCGCTCAAGGAAGCGCTCGCCACCGCGCGCCTCGCCGTCGGATCCGGGGCCGACGCCCTGATGGTTCACCACCCGCTCGACCCCTTCGCCGCCCCGGCCGCGCAGGCGGACTACTTCCTCGCCGTCGCGGAGGAGGCGCCTGTCCCGATCGTTGTCTATCTCCGCTCGGACGCGATCCCCGCAAACGAGGTCGTGCGGATCGCGCGTCACCCGAACGTGGCGGGCATCAAATACGCCACGCCGAACCTCATGCATCTCGCGGAGTGCGCGCGCGCCAGCGGCGACGGCGGCGCGGTCTGGGTCTGCGGCCTGGCGGAAGGCTGGGCGCCGGCCTTCTACGCCGCCGGCGCCAGGGGCTTCACGTCGGGCCTCGTCAACGTCGCGCCCGCGCATTCGCTTGCGATCTGGCGCGCGCTCGAGGCGGGCCGGTTCGATGAAGCGCGGTCGCTCATCGCGACGATCGCGCCCTTCGAGGCGATGCGCACAAAACACAACAATGGCGCCAACGTCACCGTGGTGAAGGAAGCCCTGATGCTCGAGGGCTGGGCCGTCGGACCCGTGCGCCTGCCGGGCCTGCCGCGCCTCGCGGACTCCGATCGCGAGGCGCTCGCACGGATCCTGGCCAACCTGAGCGCAGCCACCGCGAAGGCGGCGGAGTAGTCGCTCGACGGGCCCGCGGGCGCTCCTGCGGCAGAGGTTCAAGAACGACGTCGGCCCGGCAAGCCCGGGCAAGTCCCGACGAGATCAGCAAGGGAGAGGAAACATGGTCGAACATATCTCGCGGCGGGCAGTCATCGGAGGCGCCCTCGGAGCGGCCGGCCTTGCCGGGCTGCCGGGCGCGGCCCGCGCGCAGGCGGCCAAGCCCCAGACGCCGCTCACGCTCAGCATCGTCGACGCGGCCGGCAACCTCGCCCTGACTCAACCCGCCTTCGACAATTACCGCAAGGCCCATCCGGATCTTGTCGCCCGAATGGCCTTCACCAAGGCGCCGTCTCCCGAAGTGCCGGGCAAGATCCGCGCACAGCAGGCAGCCAACCGGGTCGACATCGATCTCGTCATCATCGGGCCCGACGCGCTTTCCGCGGGGCTCGCCGACGACATCTACCTCGACGTGGTGGGCCAGTCCGCGAAGGCGCTGCCCGACCTCAAGGCGATCTACCTCGACCCGGCCTGGCGCATGCAGGAGCTCGCCAAGGGCCGCGGCGTCGTCATCACCTACTATCCTTCCGGCCCCCTCATCGAGTACGCGCCGAGCCGGGTTCCGACACCGCCGACGACCGCCGACGAGCTTCTCGCCTGGGCCAAGCAGAACCCGAAGAAGCTCATCTACGCGCGTCCCGCCAACTCGGGTCCCGGCCGCACCTTTCTGATGGGCCTGCCCTACCTGCTCGGCGACGGAAATCCCAAGGACCCGATGAAGGGCTGGGACAAGACGTGGGCCTATCTCAAGGAACTCGACAAGACGATCGAGTACTATCCCGCCGGCACCGGGGCGACGATGAAGGAGTTCGGCGAGGGCACGCGCGACATGCTCCTCACGACGACCGGCTGGGACATCAATCCGCGCGTGCTCGGCATCGTGCCGAAAGACGCCAAGGTCGGGACGCTGAAGGGCTTCCACTGGGTCGTCGACGCCCATTACCTCAGCATCCCGAAGGGCGTTCCGGCCGAGCGCGTCGCCGTCATCGTCGACCTCATCGGTCACATGCTGAAGCCCGAGAGCCAGGCCTACGCCTACGACGAGGGCTACTTCTACCCGGGCCCTGCCGTGAAGGACGTGCCCTTGTCCATGGCGCCCCAGGCGAGCCAGGATGCGATCAAGGAGTTTGGCCGACCCGAATACGAGCGCCTGATTGCGGACAACCCCAAGGAGTTGCCCCTCGAGCCCGAACAGCTCGTGCAGGCGTTCCGGCGCTGGGACGAAGAGATCGGATCGAAGAAGGGCTGACCGCCGTCCGTTCGCCCGGCGCGCCCTCTCGGGGCGCGCCGTTTCCCCGGGAAAACCGCGCGATGAAGATCACGGGCCTCGAGACGGTGCAGCTGCCGCAATTCGGCAACATCCTGTGGCTGCGCGTCCATACCGACGAGGGGCTGGTCGGACTGGGCGAGACCTTTCGCGGCGCCGACGCCGTTGCGCGACACCTGCACACGGAGGTGGCGCCGCTCCTCGTCGGCCGGGATCCGTCCGAAACGGACGCAATCTCGAAGCTGCTGACGGAGACCTATGTCGGCTTCCGCTCCTCGGGGGTGGAGATGCGCGCCGCCTCCGCCGTCGACATCGCGCTCTGGGACCTCGCCGGCAAGGCCGTCGATCGGCCCGTGCACCAGCTTCTCGGCGGCCTCTCGCGGCAACGGATCCGCACCTACAACACCTGCGCCGGCTACACCTACAACAAGAGCGGCCAGCAGCGGGCGATTGGCGCGCACGAGGTCGCGACGGAGGGGCGCTACGAGGATCAGATCGCCTTCAACCGGGACGCCGGCGCGCTGGCGCAGAGCCTGCTCGAGGAAGGCATCACAGCCATGAAGATCTGGCCGTTCGATCCGTACGCGGTGGCGAGCGGCGGCACCTTCATTCACCGCTCCGATCTCGACAAGGCGCTCCTCCCATTCCGGCAGATCCGCGACGCCGTGGGCGACCGAATGGAGGTGATGGTCGAGATGCACTCGATGTGGGACCTGCCGTCCGCCCTCGCGATCGCCCGCGCGTTGCGGGAGTTCCGGCCGTTCTGGGCCGAGGATCCGATCAAGATGAAGGATGTCGACGCCCTCGCAATCTTCGCGGCCCGGTCGGGGCTGCCGGTCTGTGCCAGCGAGACGGCCGCGACCCGCTCCCAGTTCCTCGACTTCCTGCGCAAGGGCGCGGTCGACTACGTGATGCTCGACGTCTCCTGGTGCGGCGGTCTCTCCGAGGCGAAGAAGATCGCCACCATGGCGGAGGCGTTCCAGCGGCCGGTGGCGCCGCACGACTGCACGGGGCCGGTGGTTTTCGCCGCCTCGATCCACCTCGCGCTCAACCTGCCGAATGCGATCTTCCAGGAATCCGTCCGGGCCTACTACAGCTCGTGGTATCGCGACCTCGTCACGGTGATGCCGGTCATCGCCGACGGATTCATCCACCCCTTCGGGGGATCCGGCCTCGGCCTCGAGCTGACGCCTTTCGTGCTCGGCCACCCGGAAGCCATCATCCAGCGCAGCGGCCAGGGCGTGTGGTGATGGAGTTCCGGGTTCTGGCGCCGCTGGGCAGCCGCGTCGGCGAGAGCCCGGTCTGGGACGATCGCAGGGGCGCTCTCTTCGTCTGCGACATCCTTGCGCCCGCGATCCACCTCGTCACGCTCGACGGCGCCGTCCAGGCCACGTGGCGCTTCGACCGTCCTGCGGGTTCGATCGGTCTCACGGAAAGCGGACGCCTCATCGTGGCGCTCGGCCGCGACCTTGCGGTCTTCGATCCCGATACCGGATCGCTCGCGCCCCTTGCGAGCGTACCGGAACCGGAATCCAACCGCCTCAACGACGGCAAGGTCGGGCCGGATGGCTGCTTTTACGTCGGCAGCATGGACGACCGGCCCGAGAAGGAGCCCGTGGGCGCCCTCTACCGCGTGTCGGCCCACGGCGTCGTCGAGCGGTTGGCGTCGGGCTTCAGGGTTTCGAATGGTCTGGCCTGGTCGCCGGATGGGCGCCGGCTCTACCACAGCGACTCCCGCGGGTCCTTCATCGACGCCCTCGACTTCGATCCGGCAACGGGCAGGCTCGGCGAGCGGCGCCGCTTCGCGGACCTCGACGACGTTTCGGGCCGCCCCGACGGTGCCGCTTGCGACGCCGCGGGCGGATACTGGAGCGCCGGCGTCTTTGCAGGCGTCCTCAATCATTTCGCACCCGACGGGACGCTGGCCGCGCGATACCCGGTGCCGGTCCGCGCCCCGACGATGCCGTGCTTCTGCGGGCCGGACCTGCGCCTGCTTGCGCTGACGTCGCTGTCCGAGGGGCTTCCGGCGGGCGGCGAACACGACGGTCACCTGCTCATCGCCGAGGCGCAGGTCGCCGGTACCCCCGTCTCCCGCATGGTCGGCTTGTAGGTGCTTCGATGAGCGGCGCCTCGCGCGTTTTTCTCACGGGTGCTTCGGGCACCCTGGGGCGCGTGCTCGCTCCCGCGCTCGCGGCGGCCGGTCACCGGCCGGTTTTGAGCGACATCGTTCCTTTTCCGGACATGCTGCCCAGCGGGGCGGATTTCGTCGCCGCCGACCTGACGGACCCGTCGGCCCTGAACGAGACCTGCCCGGCCGACGTCACCGCGATCGTCCATTTCGGCGCCATCAACAGCGAGCGCGAGCCGAAGCTCGTTCTCGACGGCAACGTCCTCGCGACGACGCATGTGTTCGAACTCGCCCGGCGCCGGCGCGCGCGCGTGGTTTTCGCGAGTTCGAACCACGTCATCGGCTTTCACCCGCGCACGCAGATGCTCACCATCGCCGACCCCTACCGTCCCGACGGCTACTACGGGCTCTCCAAGCTATACGCCGAGATGCTCGGGCGACTCTTCTACGACAAGCACGGCGTCGAGAGCGTGCATCTGCGCATCGGTTCCTGCCTTCCCGAGCCCCAGGACGCCCGTCACCGTGCGACCTGGCTGTCCTACCCCGATCTGATCCACCTCGTCAGCGCCGCGGTGACGGCGCCGCGGCCCGGCTATGCCGTCGTGTGGGGCATTTCGCGAAACACCCACCGCTGGTGGACAAACGACGACGCCGCGCGGATCGGCTTCGAACCGCAGGACGACGCGGAGCGCTTCGCGGCCTCCCTCGTTGCCGAGCAGGGCGATTCGGTGGCACTCGCCTTTCAGGGCGGTCCTCTTTGCTCTCTCGGCTACAGCCGCGCCGTTCAGGCGGCAGGGGATCCATGAGGCGTCGCCTCGGTTCGAGGCCGCATCCTTCACCCCGATCCGCTCCCGCCCCGACCCTCCGAACGGGCGAAATGCACCTTCAACACCTCGTCCAGTAGACTCACACTTCGCGACCGCAGCCTCAGGCTTTCAAAAGGAGCGCTTCTCGCCTCTCCCCGCTTGCGGGGAGAGGGCCGCCGAAGGCGGCAAGCCTGCGAAGCAGGCGAGGGTGAGGGGGCGGTGCAGAATATGGCGCTGTGATTTGGAAGGGCGCCTAATCCTGCGCCGCCCCCTCACCCCCGCTTCGCTTCGCTCCGCTCGTTCGGCCGAGGGCCGAACCCTCTCCCCGCAAGCGGGGAGAGGCGAAGGGGGCCCTTCGCTGAGATGTGTGCATACGCTAGGCAAGGGGGGAGGGGGCTCTGCTTCGCAGCCCCGGGATGACAGAGCCGGGATGGGTCATCTTGAACGGCTTTTGCTCTAGAAGAATCCGCGCAGGAATGCCGCCGTTTCATCCGAGATGCCGACGATCTTGTTCGTTGCCTGACGATAGAATTTGAAATTGAGCTCGGTCTCGGGCCGGCCGTCGTCCCAGTCCGTGAAGCGCTTGAGCTCGCTGCGTCCAAGGGGCCGTTGCGCGAGCGCAGTGCATCTGACGGTGACGCTCACGCGGGGCGTTTGCCGGGCGATGCCGCGTTCCTTCGGGGTCGCTTCCGCGGAGGTGACGACGGCCTGCGCGACGAGGCCTTGCCCGCCCTCGTTCTCGCTCGCGAACACGAACACCAGGTCGCCTTCGGCGATGTGCTTGCCGCCGTACATCGTCTTGTGCGCGGTGAACGCGAGCGTCTTCGCCCGTTGGTCGCGAACCTCCGCTTTGATCGCGAATGCCATGGTTCTCCTCTCGCCAGGCCATCGGCCCGAACGGGGATTTCCGGCCCGGCCCCAGCGGTCGAGCGCCTCTCTGCGCTCGGGCATGTCGTCGTGTCAGGCCGAACTCCTGAAGGCTGACGGCGCCAGCGAGCGAGACGTTCGCATATGCCGGCTGGCGGGGCAGGCGGGGGCCTTAGCCGTTCTTTCCCCGCGCTTCGACCTCGACCTCGCCGACGATCGCATCGCCGCGGATGGCGATGAGGCGGTCGGCGAGGTTCACGACCGGACAGACGTGGTTCGGGACAATTCGGACGACGTCCCCGACCTTGGGGCGGTCGTTGCAGGCCGAGAGGTCGAGCATGCCGTGCTCCTCGGAGAAGCGGGCGATGCGCGCCTCCGGGTGCTCGAGAATGAGACCGAAACCGTCGAGGCCGCCGGTGTCGTAGGTCAGCGTCTTCGAGCCGGCGTCGAGGACGCCGCGCTCCGGCGCGCCGCGGCTCGCCACCGTCGAAACGACGAAGAGCGCAACGTCGTCGAGGGCGGCGGCGCCGGCGCGCAGCATCATGCGGTCGTTGAAGACGTAGGTGCCGGCGCGGTGCTCCGTCGCCGCCGCGATGGCGCCGAGCTGCGACAGGAACGGCGTGCCGCCGGTCGAGACGATGCGCGGCTCGAGGCCGGATTCGCGCAGGCCCGCGAGCGCCTCGTCGAGGAAAGCGCGAGTCTCGGCAGTCCGGTCGACCGGCGAGTAGAGGAGGAGGCCCGCAAAGCGCAGGCCGGGCCGCGAAGAAATGTCGAGGGCGAGGGCGATTGCTTCGGTCGGAGTTTCGACGCCGGCGCGCCGCATGCCGGTGTCGCATTCGACGACGACATCGAGATCGCGCCCGGCCGCTGCGGCCGCCCGCGGCAGGCCGGCCACCGTCACGGGGCTGTCGGCGGCGACGGTGACCTGCGCGCGCCGCATCAGCGCCGCCAGGCGGCCGAGCTTCTCCTCGCCGAGGAGGTTGTAGGCGATGAGGATATCGTCGAGGCCCGCCGCCGCCATCACCTCCGCCTCGCCGAGCTTCTGGCAGGCGATGCCGCGGGCGCCGGCATCGCGCTGCATGCGGGCGAGGAGGGGGCTCTTGTGGGTCTTGATGTGCGGCCGGTTGGCAAGGCCCGCCGCCTCGCACGCCGCCTGCACGCGGGCGATGTTGGCCTCGACCCGCTCGAGATCGATGGCGACGGCAGGCGTCCCGTAGACGCGCGCGATCTCCTGCGCGAGGGCGTTGGTCAGCGGCATAAATCCCCCTCAGAGACGATCGATGATCGCCATGGCGGCGGCCGGATTGCGCTCCTTGAAGCCGCTGATGACATATACGAACACGTCGCGGGCGCCTTTCTTCGCCTTCGGCCCGAAGGTCGAAAGCCCTTCGGGCACGGTCCCGGTGGCGAGGCTCTTCGCGTGCGCGGCCCAGGCGTCGAGATGCGCCTTGGCATAGCCGCTCGCCTGCTTGTCGCTCGTCCCCATGATGCGGACATAGGCGAAGGGCGCCGTGACGTCCGCGATCTGCGGAAACTCCGAATCCCCCGCCAGCACGATCGCGACGCCGTGCTCGCCGGCGAGCGCCACGAAATCCTTCGACTGGAAACTCTCGTGCCGCACCTCGACCGCGTGCTGGATCGTGCGGCCTTCGACGGTCTTCGGCAGGAGCTTCAGGAAGCTCTCGAAATCCTCGGAAACGAACCGCTTCGTCGGCAGGAACTGCCAGTTCACCGGCCCGAGCTTCTCCTTCAGTTCGAGAACGCCGCTGGCAAAGAAGCGCTCGATCGAGGAGCCGGATTCGGCGAGTTCCCGGCGGTTCGTGGCGAAGCGCGGGCCCTTGACGGCGAAGACGAAGCCTTCCGGCGTCTCCTCGCGCCACTTCGCGAAGCTCTCCGGCTTCTGGGAGCCGTAATAGGTGCCGTTGATCTCGATCGAAGTCAGCTTTCCGCTTGCATATTCGAGCTCGCGCTTCTGGGCGAGACCCTTCGGATAGAACGGCCCGCGCCAGGGTTCGTAGGTCCAGCCGCCGACGCCGACCCGGACGGTTCCCTCACCCTTCATCTGCGCTCTCCCCGCGAAGCCGCTTTATCGCCGATAGATACCACGCTGCCGCGGCGGCGCCACCGCGGCCTGACGGAGGGCGAGCGGAACCGGGAGCGCCCGGCGGCGGGCGCTCGAAGGCGCAGCGATTTCCTATCGGAGATTCTCGCTAAGTGCTTGAACTTGCTATATGTCGTGCCGAAATCTCTGGAAATGGCTACACCGGCGTAGGCCCTAAGTGATTGATAATAAATGGACTTTCTCCGTCGCCCCGATGATGGACTGGACGGACCGGCATTGCCGGGTCCTGCACCGGCTCATGACGCGGCGGGCGCGGCTCTATACCGAGATGGTCACGACCGGCGCCGTCATCCACGGCGACCGCGGGCGCATCCTCGGCTTCAGCCCGATCGAGCATCCGGTCGCGGTGCAGCTCGGCGGCTCGGCGCCGCGGGAGCTTGCCGAGGCGGCGCGGATCTGCGCCGATCTCGGCTACGACGAGATCAACCTCAACGTCGGCTGCCCGTCGGACCGGGTCCAGGACGGGCGCTTCGGGGCCTGCCTGATGCGCGAGCCGGCGCTCGTCGGGGAGGGCGTTGCGGCGATGAAGGCGGCCGTGCACGTGCCGGTGACCGTGAAATGCCGCCTCGGCGTTGACGAGCAGGATCCGGAAGCGGCCCTCGACGCATTGGCCGATGCGGTTGTCGCGGCGGGCGCCGACGCCCTCGCCGTGCATGCGCGAAAAGCCTGGCTCGCCGGGCTGTCGCCGAAGGACAACCGGGACATCCCGCCCCTCGATTACGAGCGCGTCTACCGGCTGAAGCGGGCCCGGCCCGAGCTTCCGGTCGCGGTCAACGGCGGCATCCGGACGCTCGCCGCGGCCCGCGCGCATCTTGCCCATGTCGACGGCGTCATGCTCGGCCGGGCCGCCTACCAGGAGCCCGAGCTGCTCCTGCGGGTCGATCCGGAGTTTTTCGGGGAGGCGCCGCCCTGCGCGGATGCCTTCGCGGTCGTCGAGGCGTTTGAACCCTATGTCGCAGATCGGCTCGCCGGCGGAACGCGGCTGTCGAGCCTGACCCGGCACATGCTCGGCCTCTTCGCCGGGCGGCCGGGCGCGCGGGCCTTCCGGCGCCACCTCGCGACCGAGGCGGTGAAGCCCGGCGCCGGCCTCGAGGTGCTGCGCGCGGCGGCGGCGCTCGTCGCCCGCGGCGGTGCGCTGGACAGGGCTGCCTGAAAGGCGGCGGCTGGAAGGATCAGGCGTCTGGCTCCGCGAGCGCGTAGCTCGTGCTCCGGCCGCCGCCCGGATCCCTGGCGAGGATGCCGCGCTCGACGAGATCGCCGATGTCGCGCAGGGCCGTGTCCTGGGAGCATTTCTCCAGTGCCGCCCATTTCGAGAAGGTCAGCTTTCCCTCGAAGCCGTCGAGGAGGCGGCCCAGCATGTCGCGCTGGCGCTCGTTGAGGCCGTCCGCGGCATGCCTTTCCCAGAAGCGCGCCTTGGCCAACACCTATGCGAGCACGGTCTCGGCGCCGTCGATGGCCCGGCCGTGCTGGTGGATGTAGCGCGTCGTCATCTCCGCAAATCCTGCGGCGAATATAGCCCTCATTCGCCGCATGGCCATGCGTTTCGCCGCGTTCCGGGCGGCGAACGGGGCTGCTATTCGCCGCATGACCCCGGCGGGCACGGGCGCGCTCCCTTGCCGCCGGCCTCGCTTTCCCCGTAAGGCCTCACCCTTCGATGTTCGGCATCCCTCCGACGGAACTTGCCTGGCTCGTCGCCGCGCTTCTCGCCGCGGGGGCCGCGACCGGGATGCTCGCCGGCCTCTTCGGGGTCGGCGGCGGCGCCGTCGATCGTGCCCGTCCTCTACGAGCTCTTCCGCGTCGTCGGCGTGCCGGACGAGGTGCGGATGCCGCTCTGCGTCGGGCACCTCGCTCGCGGTCATCATCCCGACCTCGATCCGCTCCTTCAACGCGCACCGGGCGCGCGGCGCCGTCGACATGTCGATCCTCAAGGCCTGGGCGCTGCCCGTGGTCTTCGGCGTCGCCATCGGCTCGTTCGTCGCCCGCTATCGCGCCGGCCGATCTCTTCAAGACGGTTTTCGTCCGGTCGCCGGGATCTCGGCGGTCAGGCTCCTGTTCGGCCGCGAGTCCTGGCGGCTCGGCACGGAGATGCCGTCCGGGCCGGTGATGACCATCTACGGCTGGCTCATCGGCGTCCTCTCGGCGCTGATGGGGATCGGCGGCGGCCAGCTCTCGAACCTGTTCATGACCTTCTACGGCCGCCCGATCCATCAGGCGGTCGCGACCTCCTCGGGCCTCGGCGTCCTGATCTCGATCCCGGGCGCGATCGGCTACGTCTCTCGCCGGCTGGCCGAAGGCGGCGCAATATCCCGACGTCGCCGCCTTGCAGCCGCCCCTGGCGCTGGGATTTGTATCCATCGTCGGCCTGATCGCCTTCGTCCCGACGAGCATCGTGACGGCGCCGATCGGCGCGAGCCTCGCCCACCGCCTCTCCAAGCGCCGCCTCGAGGTCGCCTTCGGCGTCTTCCTGCTGATCGTCTGTGTCCGCTTCCTTGCCGGGATCGTCCGGTAGGGGCCTACCAGACGCCGGTGTTCGGCATCGACGCCCAGGGCTCGGCCGGAGCCTTCGCCTCGCCCGCGCTGCAGAAGCTCGATCGAGATGCCGTCCGGCGAGCGCACGAAGGCCATGTAGCCGTCCCGCGGCGGCCGGTTGATGGTGACGCCGGCATCCATCAGCCGCTGGCAGGTCTCGTAGATGTCGTCGACCCGGTAGGCGAGGTGGCCGAAGTTGCGCCCGCCCTGATAGGCGTGCTCGTCCCAGTTGTAGGTCAGCTCGACGAGCGGGCGCCTTCGAGTCGCGGGCCTTTTCGACGTCGCCGGGCGCGGCGAGGAAGACGAGGGTGTAGCGCCCCTTTTCGTTCTCGGTCCGGCGCACTTCCCGCAGCCCGAGCTTGTTGCAGTAGAAGTCGAGGGATTTGTCGAGGTCGGCCACCCGGACCATGGTGTGTAGGTATTCCATCTGGCTCACTCCCGCTGCGATGCGTCCCTCATGGCCGATCGACGGCGGCGGTCAAGGGCGATTGGCAGATTTCGTGCGTCGGGGCACGGCGCGCTGCCCGGACCCCTCGTGCCATGGCAGCCGGCATGCGTTAGGACCGGATGGCCATGAAGGAGACCGCCGAACCGATGCTGATCAGCAACGCCCAGCGCAAGCAGCGGGCGGCGCTCTGGTCGATCGTCGCGAGCGCCGGGATCACCCTCGCCAAGGGTGCCGCCGGGCTTGCGACGGGGTCGCTTGCCCTGATCTCGGATGCGGCGCATTCGCTCCTCGACGTTGCCTCGACGACGATCACCTGGCTTGCCGTACGTGCGGCGCACAAGCCGGCCGACGACGAGCACCAGTACGGGCACGGCAAGGTCGAATCGCTCGCGGCCCTGATCGAGACCGCCTTCCTTTTCCTCCTCTCCGGCGCCGTCGCCTACGAGGGTGCGCGGCGGCTCGCCTCCGGCGAGACGAGCGTCGTGCCGAGCTTTGCCGCAGCCGGCGTTCTGGTCGCGGCGATCGGCGTCGACGCCTGGCGCTGGCACGCCCTGCGCAAGGTGGCGCGGGAGACCCGCAGCGAGGCGCTCGAAGCCGACGCGCTGCATTTCTCCTCCGACCTCGTCAACTCGGCCCTCGTCCTCGCCGCCTTCGGGGCGGCGGCGCTCGGCTATCGCCAGGCCGATTCCCTCGTCGCCATCGGCGTCTCGCTGTTCATCGCCTTTGCCGGCTTCAGGCTCGCGCAGCGCACGATCAACACGCTTCTCGATGCCGCCCCGAAGGGCCTCGCCGACCAGATCCGCAGCAGGGCCGAGGCCGTTCCGGGGGTCGTCTCGGTCGAGCGGGTCCGGGTGCGGCCGGCCGGCGGCGAGCTGTTCGGGGAGATCTCGGTGCGGGTGCCGCGCACGCTGCCCCTCGAGAAGGTCGACCGACATCCGCAGCCGCATTGCGGCGGAGGTCCGAGCCGCGATTCCGCAGGCTGAGATCACGGTCCTGACGGAGCCGACGCAGCTCGACGACGAGACGATCCTGGAGCGTGTCCTTCTCATTGCCGCGAAGCGCCGCGTGCCGGTTCACCACGTCACCGTGCAGGACGTCGCCGGCCGGCTCAGCGTCAGCCTCGACCTCGAGGTCGACAGGCGCATGACCCTCGGCGCCGCCCACAGCCGGGCCAGCAAGCTCGAGGCCGCGATCCGCGACGAGTTCGGCCCCGACGTCGAGGTCGACACCCATATCGAGCCCCTGCGCGTCGACGCGCTCCGCGGCACTGACGAGGCGGCGCCGGTCACCGAAAGTCTCGCCCAGGCGCTGCGCGACCATGCCGCCGCGATCCCTCACGTCTGCGACGTGCACTCCGTCCGCGTCCGCCGCACCGGCGACGGCCTCGTCGTCAATTACCATTGCCGCTTCGACCCCGCCCTCGCGGTTCAGACGGTGCACGCCTGCGTCGACGAGCTCGAGCACCGCTTCCGCGCCGACCATCCGGAGGTCCTGCGCGTCATCGGCCACGCCGAGCCTTTGCGGAGGGAGGAGGCGAGGGCCTAGGCGGCCTTGAGGGCCCGGGCGACCGCCTTCGGCTCGCGCTCGATGACGAGGAGGTAGGCGCGCAGCGCCCCGTCCGGCCGCGAGCGTCCCTGCTCCCAGTCGCGCACCCGCGCCAGACTGAAGCCGAACCGCGCGGCAAAATCGCGCTGCGTCAGGCCGAGCCGGCGGCGCAATCCGCGCACGTCGACTTCCGGCGGCAGGTGGACGCGATAGGTTGACGGATCGGCCTCGCCGCGGGCGATGGCGATGGCGTCCTCCAGGCCTGCTTTGATCTTGTCGAAGGCGTTCCTCGTCACGGCATCCTCCGGGCGTCCGTCGGCCGGCGATAAGTCTCCGCCAGCAATCTCGCTAGCGGCCTCAGGCCTTCGCGCTCCCGCCCGGTCAGGTCGCTTCGTTCCCGCTTGCTGAACACTGTGATCAGGAAAACCGGCCGCGACCAGGTAGGCAGGGGTCTCAACGACGGTGTGAATAGGACGCCTCGCCGACGAACGACCCTTACAGTCCAAATACGGAAATCCCGTACTTTCGTCAAGGTCCGCAGGCACCTTCTGACGGCAGCTGGCGTTGCGCCGCGCCTGACGGTCGGCCTAAACAGGCACGAACCTGGGAGAGCTCATGCCCCGCACCGAGACCGTCCCCGTCGTCCGCCTCACGGATTACCGGCCGAGCGACTGGCTCATCGACACCGTCGCCCTCGACGTCTCGCTTCATCCGACCGCGACCCGGGTCCGCGCCTCGCTGTCGCTGCGGCCGAACCCGGACGGGCAGTCTGGCGCGCCCCTCGTCCTCGACGGCGACGAACTCGTCCCGAAGGCCCTGCTCCTCGACGGCGAGCCGCTGCCGGAGGGCGCCGCGCAGGTGTCGCCGCAGGGGCTGACGATCGCCGCGCCGCCGAGGCGCCCTTTCCTTTTGACGATCGAGACCGAAATCGACCCGACCGCCAACACCAAGCTCATGGGCCTCTACCGCTCCGGCGGCAACTATTGCACGCAGTGCGAGGCGGAGGGCTTTCGCCGGATCACCTATTTCCTCGACCGGCCGGACGTGCTTTCCGTCTTCACGACGCGGATCGAGGCGGAGCGGGAGGAGGCGCCGGTCCTGCTCGGCAACGGCAATCCAATCGAGAGCGGCGCCGTCCCCGACACGAGCCGCCACTTCGCGGTCTGGCACGATCCGCATCCGAAGCCCTGCTACCTCTTCGCCCTCGTCGGTGGAAAGCTCGGCAAGGTCGGCGAGCGCTACACGACGAGCGGCGGCCGGGCGGTCGATCTCGCCGTCTATGTCGAGCCAGGCAAGGAGGACCGCGCCGCCTACGCCCTCGATGCGCTGAAGCGCGCGATGCACTGGGACGAGCGCGTCTTCGGCCGCGAGTACGATCTCGACGTCTTCAACATCGTCGCCGTATCCGACTTCAACATGGGCGCGATGGAGAACAAGGGCCTCAACATCTTCAACGACAAATACGTCCTCGCCTCGCCCGAGATCGCGACCGACGCGCGACTACGCCAACATCGAGGCGATCATCGCGCACGAGTATTTTCACAACTGGACCGGCAACCGGATCACTTGCCGCGACTGGTTCCAGCTTTGCCTGAAGGAAGGCCTCACCGTCTTCCGCGACCAGGAATTCTCCTCCGACGAGCGCTCGCGGCCGGTGCACCGCATCGCCGAGGTGAAGACGCTCCGGTCGCGCCAGTTCTCCGAGGATGCGAGCCCGCTCGCGCATCCGGTCCGGCCGACGCAATATCGCGAGATCAACAACTTCTACACCGCCACCGTCTACGAGAAGGGCGCCGAGATCGTGCGGATGCTGAAGATCGTCGTCGGCGAAGAGGCGTTTCGGCGCGGCATGGATCTCTATTTCGAGCGCTGCGACGGCAGCGCCGCGACGGTCGAGGATTTTCTCTCCGCCTTCGCGGAGGCGAGCGGGCGCGACCTGTCGCATTTTGCGCAATGGTATGCGCAGGCCGGAACGCCGCGGGTCACGGCCGCCGGCCGCTACGACGCGGCGTCGCGCACCTACCGCCTCGATCTGGCGCAGAAGACCGAGCCGACGCCGGGCCAGCCGACGAAGCAGCCGATGGCAATCCCGATCGCGCTCGGCCTCGTTGCCGGCGACGGCAGCCTCGCCGAGGCCAGGAACGGCGCGCTTGTCGCAGGACGGCGTCTTCCTCTTCGACCGGGAGGCGGACAGCCTCGTCTTCTCGAACGTTGAGAAGCCGCCCGGTGCCTTCGCTCCTGCGCGGCTTCTCGGCGCCGGTGAAGCTGTCGCTCGATCTCGGCAACGGCGATCTCCTCGCGCTGCTGCGGTACGACACCGATCCGTTCAACCGCTGGCAGGCGGCGCAGACGGTGGGCCTGCGCCTCCTCGTCGGCCTCGCCACCGGCGCGAATGTCGACCCGGACGAAATGGACGCTCTCGCGGCGGCGCTCCTGTCCTTCCTGATGAAGGAGGGCCGGAGGATCCGGCCTTCGCCGCCCTCGTCGCGACGCTCCCGAGCGAGTCCGATGTCGCTCAGGAGATCGGCCGCGAGGTCGACCCGGACCGGGTGCGCGAGGCCCGTCTCGTTCTGCGCAGCCGGATCGGCGCGGGCGGCCTGCGCCAGCTTGGGGAACTGCACGACGACCTCGGGACGGAGGCCGGCAGCTACAGCCCGGACGCGGCGAGCGCCGGCATGCGCGCCCTGCGCAACGTCGCCCTCGACCTCGTCGCCGCGGCCGATCCCGCCGAAGGCGAGCGCCTCGCGCTCGCGCAGTTCGAGGGAGCGACGAACATGACGGAACGCCTCGGCGCTCTCGCCGTGCTGACGACGCTGCCGGGAAAGGCCCGAGAAGCGGCGCTCACCGCGTTCGCGGAGCGCTATGCGCAAGAACCCCTCGTCCTCGACAAGTGGTTCACCCTGCAGGCGACGATCCCCGAGGCCGACACGCTGCCGCGGGTCAAGGAGCTGATGAACCATCCCGCCTTCTCGCTCGGCAATCCGAACCGGGTGCGGGCGCTCGTCGGCGCCTTCGCGATGATGAACCAGACCCAGTTCCATCGCCGGGACGGCGCCGGCTACGCTTTCCTCGCGGATGTGGTCATCGGAATCGACGCCGCGAATCCGCAATTGTCGTCCCGCCTTGCGACCGCGTTCGGCTCCTGGCGGACGATGGACCGCGAGCGACGGGAGTGCGCCGAGCGGGAGCTGGGCCGCATCGCCGAAAAGCCCAGTCTTTCCCGCGATCTAGCCGACATCGTTCAACGTTCCCTAACGTAAGTTCGATGCTCTAACACTCTGCAATCGCTCGGCAATTTCCCTTGGGGAAAGGTGAAAAAAATCGAAGGCGGGCAGTTGCCTAGGGTGTGTTGCTCTCTGGACAAATCACCAAGCCGTGATTCTACTGGGACCGATTCGGAGCGATGCGGCACGTCCTCCGAACAGGACGATTACGGGTTCCGGAAGGGGTTTCCGCATGGCGGCGGCGGATACCGCATGCGTACCCGCGCGCGCGGGTACGATTCTCGGGGTGACGCGAGCAATCGCAAGCCCCGCCTGGCGACAGCTCGAGCGCTTCGAGCCCTGGCTCAGGCGCGCCGTGCCGGCCCTCCTCATCCTCTTCCTCGCCACTCTCGCCGCGAGCGCCTGGATCCAGGCGCGGGACGGCCGCGAGGAGACGGTTCTCGACGCCGTCAACGACATCGACGTCATTGCCACGCTGTCCGCGCTGTCGTTCGGACGAAAGCCCGTCGGTCCCGACCGCGCGGCCGCGGCAACGGCGCTCGCGGATCTCGCCCGCGTTCTTCCGGCCGGCGCGCTTGCCCGCGGCCGCACGCTGCTCCTTGCCGATCGGCACGGGCATGTGCAGGCGACCTTCCCCGCGCTCAGCGTCGTGCCCGCGACGCTTGCCGACGTCCTCGGCGAGGCCGAGCCGCTCGCGCTCTTTGCCGACCGTGCCGGCGTCATGACGATCCGCCTCGCACAGGGCGTCGACGGCATCGCGACGGTGCGCTCGCTGCCCGACACGCAAGGGCAAATCGCGGTCGTGCAGCCGGTTCATCGCGTCCTCGCCGCCTGGCAGGCGCGCGCCGTCGGGCAGGCGAGCCTGCTTGCCGCCGTCACCATCGTGCTCGTCGGCATCGGCCTTGCCTACGTCATGCAGTCGAACCGCGCCCGCGCCGCGGACGAGGTTTGCGAGAAGGTCCGCGACCGCATCGATTCGGCGCTCAACCGCGGCCGCTGCGGACTGTGGGACTGGGACATCGCGCGCGGGCGCATCTACTGGTCCGATTCGATGTACGAGCTCCTCGGCTACGAGCGCCGGGACGAGTTCATCTCCTTCGGCGAGGTCAACGCGATGGTGCATCCGGAGGATCCGGACCTCTTCACCCTCGCGAACCAGCTCGCCGCCGCCGAAACCTCCCTCGTCGATCACGCCTTCCGCATCCGCGCTTCGTCCGGCGAGTGGGTCTGGCTGCGCGCCCGCGCCGAGCTGATGAGCGATCCGGACGACACGACCCGCCACCTCGTCGGCATCTGCGTCGACGTCACCGAGCAGCGCGGCCTCGAGGAGCGCACGCAGCGCGCCGACGCCCGCCTGCGCGACGCCGTCGAGGCGATCTCGGAGGCTTTCGTACTCTGGGATGCCGGCAATCGACTGGTGCTCTGCAATTCGAAGTTCCAGCACCTCCACGACCTGCCGTCGGAAGCGGTCGCGACCGGCAAGAGCTATTCGGAAGTGATGGCGGTCGGACGCCCGCCGGAAGTGCAGCACCAGTTCATGCGCGCCGACCGCAACGATGCCGGCTCGCGCACCTTCGAGGCGCGGCTCAACGACGGCCGCTGGCTGCAGATCAACGAGCGCCGCACCAAGGACGGCGGCTACGTCTCCGTCGGCACCGACATCACCGCCCTGAAGCGCCACGAGCAGCGCCTCGTCGAATCCGAGAAGCAGCTCATCGCGACGGTGATGGATTTGAAGCAGTCGCGCCAGAAGCTCGAGGCGCAGACGCAGCAGCTCGCCGATCTCGCCGAGCGCTATCTCGACCAGAAGGCGCAGGCCGAGAGCGCCAACCGGGCGAAGTCCGAGTTTCTCGCCAACATGAGCCACGAGCTGCGCACGCCGCTGAACGCCATCATCGGCTTCGCCGAGGTGATGGAGAGCGGCATCTTCGGCACCCTCGGCTCGGAGAAGTATGGCGAATATTGCCGCGACATCCGCTCGAGCGGGCAGTACCTTTTGTCCGTCATCAACGACATCCTCGACATGTCGCGCATCGAGGCGGGCCGGCTCACCCTGGTGAAGCGGCAGGTCCGGGTGAACGAGGCGATCGAGCGCGCCTTGCGCCTCGTCAGCGAGCAGGTGCGCGGCAAGAACCTCACCGTCACCGTCGACGTTTCGCCGGAGGACGTGGCGGTGCCGGCGGACGAGCGCGGCATCCACCAGATCCTCGTCAACCTCCTGCAGAACGCGACGAAGTTCACCGCGAACGGCGGCTGCATCACCGTGCGCACGCGCCCGGCCGCGAACGCGATCAACATCTACGTCGAGGACAACGGCATCGGCATCCCCGCGCACGCCCTGCACAAGCTCGGCCGCGCCTTCGAGCAGGTCGAGACCGAGTTCTCGAAGAGCTACAAGGGCTCGGGACTGGGCCTCGCCATTGCACGCTCGATCGCCGAGCTGCACGGCGGTTCGCTCAGCATCCGCAGCCAGGAGGGCGTCGGCACCATCGTCCTCGTCCACCTGCCGCTCGTCGAGGCGAGCACTTCCGACGTCGCCCTCGCCGACGCCGCGGCCTAAGGCGCAGAATCGCCTCTCCTCGCAAGCCTATCGGATTCACATTGCGTGGGAGTTGCGTTTCGAGCGAATTGAAAAGCGCTTCTCACCTCTCCCCGCTTGCGGGGAGAGGGCTGCCGAAGGCAGCAAGCCTGCGAAGCAGGCGAGGGTGAGGGGGCGGCGACGAAGAAGGCGCGGCGGTGAAGGAAGGCGGCTCTTCCGGAGACGTCCCCTCACCCCCGCTTCGCTTCGCTCCGCTGGTTCGGCCGAAGGCCGAACCCTCTCCCCGCAAGCGGGGAGAGGCGATGGCGCCCTTCGCCTGCCCGATGCGCAACCAGCTTTACCCCTCGCGCAGCAGCGAATGCCCGGTCATCGCGGCGGGCTGCGGCAGGTCCATCAGGGCGAGGAGCGTCGGCGCGATGTCGGCGAGGCGGCCGTCCGCAAGCGTCGCGTCGCCGCCGCCGATCAGGAACAGGGGCACCGGGTTCGTCGTATGCGCGGTGTGCGGGCCGCCGGTGACCGGGTCGCGCATCAATTCGCAATTGCCGTGGTCGGCGGTGACGAGGAGGGCGCCGCCCGCGTCCTCGATCGCGGCGGCGATGCGGCCGAGTCCGGCATCGACCGTTTCGACCGCGGCAATCGCCGCCTCGAGCACGCCCGTATGCCCGACCATGTCGGGATTGGCGAAGTTGAGGATCAGGAGATCGTACCGGCCCGAGCGGATCGCCTCGACGGCGCGGTCGGTGAGTTCCGGCGCCGACATCTCGGGCTTGAGGTCGTAGGTCGCGACCTTCGGCGACGGCACCAGGATGCGCTCCTCGCCCGCATAGGGCGTCTCCTCGCCGCCGTTGAAGAAATAGGTCACGTGCGGATATTTCTCGGTTTCGGCCAGCCGCACCTGCTTGAGGCCGCGGCCGGCGACGGTTTCGCCGAGACCGTCCTTCAGGCTCTGCGGCGCAAACAGCGTCTTCAGCCGCGTGTCGAGCTCGGCGCTGTAGGAGGTCATGCCGACGGCGGCGGCAAGGCGCGGCGAGGCGCCACGCTCGAAGCCGGAAAAACCGTCGTCCAGGATCGCGTCGAGGATTTGCCGTACCCGGTCGGAGCGGAAGTTGAAGCTCAGGAGGCCGTCGCCGTCCATCATGCCGGAATACTTGCCGATGACGGAGGCGGGGAGGAACTCGTCCGTCGTGCCGTCCGCATAGGCCGCGGCGATCGCCGCCTGCGCGTCCGGAAAGCGCGGGCCGACCCCGCGCACGATGGCGTCGTAGGCCTTTGCGACGCGCTCCCAGCGCCGGTCGCGGTCCATCGCGAAATAGCGACCGGTGACGGTGGCGATCCGGACGCCTTCCGGCAATTCGGCCTCGACGGCGCGGACGAACTCCGCCCCGGATTGCGGAGGCGTGTCGCGCCCGTCCGTGAGGACGTGCAGCACGGCCGGGATTTTCTCCGCCGCAAGGATGCGCGCCAGGGCGACGGCGTGGTCCTGGTGCGAGTGGACGCCGCCCGGCGAGATCAGGCCGAGGAGGTGGCAGGTGCCGCCGCTGGCCCTGAGAGCCGCGACGAGGCCGCTCGCGAGCACGGCCTCGCGCAGGCTGCCGTCCTGCATCGCCCGGTTGATCCGCGGCAGGTCCTGCATGACGACGCGGCCGGCGCCGAGATTGAGATGGCCGACCTCGGAATTGCCCATCTGTCCGTCCGGCAGTCCGACGTCGAGGCCCGAAGTCTTCAGGAAGGCGTGCCGTCCCTGCGCCCAGTAGCGGTCGAAGGAGGGCGTCCGCGCGAGCCTGACGGCGTTGTCGGCGCGCTCCTCGCGAAAGCCCCAGCCGTCGAGGATCATCAGCATGGTCGGGCGGAAGCCGGGCATGGCGGGACCTGTCGCGAAAGGGAATGCGGGCGGGCGCGGGCCCGACGGTTAGCGGGAAATCGGCCGCAAGGGAACCGCCCTCGGCCATGCGGCGGATGCCCGAAAGGATGACCTTAAGCATCCGGCCGCGCGGCGCCATGCCGGAACCGGGCCGTGCTATAGAGGCATTGTCGTCGCGACAATTCTCGAACGGGAGAGACAGATGCCGGGACCCTCCGATCGGATCCGCCGGCCCGATCCGATCAAGGCGGCCGAAGCCGCGTTCCGCAAGGCGACGACGAAGCCCCTGGAGGCCCCGCCGAAGCCCGCGATTCTGCCGCAGGGCAAGGAAACGGTCTCGCTCAAGCTCGACCGTGACGTGCTCGCGGTCTACCAGGAGGACGGGCCGGGCTGGCAGGAGCGCATCAACGCCGCCCTGCGCAAGGCCGCCGGCCTCAACGGCCCCGGCCCCCGCGACGAGGGCATGCGCCCGGAACAGCTCACGGCCGAGAACGACGACTGAGACCGCATTGCCGGAATAACCCCACCCCCTCATCCTGAGAGCTTGTGAATCCTTCCGATGAGAGGCGCTGGCTCGCCTCTCCCCGCTTGCGGGGAGAGGGCTGCCGAAGGCAGCAAGCCTGCGAAGCAGGCGAGGGTGAGGGGGCGGCGGCGACGGCGCAGCGTCGGCGAAGGGCGCCTCCTGCGGGAATGCCCCCTCACCCTCGCTTCGCTTCGCTCCGCTTGTTTCGATCCAAAGATCGAAACCCTCTCCCCGCAAGCGGGGAGAGGCGGATCTGAGGTCGTTGGAGATAAGGATAGGGGCCAAATTCCGGCCGCCGCAGCGTTGGCGAGGGGCGATATGAATCTCAGTTTTCGCCGAGCTTTCCCGTGACCCTCGTCGTCGGGCTCGATATCGGCACCTCCGGCGTGCGCGCGGTCGCCTGCGGCGAGGACGGCGAGCCGGTCGCGACGGAATTGGCGGCCCTGCCGCCGCCATTGGCGCGGGACGGGCGCACGGAGCAGGACCCCGCGCTCTGGTGGGAAGCGGCTCGGCAGGTTCTCGGCGCCCTGTTCGCCCGCGTCGACCGCGCCGCGATCCGCGCGCTCGCCGTCGACGGCACCTCGGGCACGGTCCTCGCGATCGACGACGCGGGAATGCCGCTCGCGCCGGCGCGCATGTACAACGACCAGGGCGCCAAGGCCGAGGCCGCGCGCATTGCCGAGGTCGCGCCGCCAACGAGCGGCGCCCACGGCGCCGCGTCCGGCCTCGCCAAGGCGATGGCCCTTGCGCGGGCGACGCGGCCGCATCGGCTCCTGCATCAGGCCGACTGGATCGCCGGCCGCCTCTCCGGGCGCTTCGACGTCAGCGACGAAAACAATGCCCTGAAGACCGGCTACGATCCGCTCGCCCGGCGCTGGCCGGACTTTATCGACGGCCTCGGCCTCGACCGGGGGCTGCTGCCCGCTGTCGTCGAGCCCGGCACCGCCATCGGCGAGCTTCGCGACGACCTGCGCAAAATCTGGGACCTTCCGGCCGGAATCGTCGTCGCCGCCGGCACGACCGACGGCTGCGCCTCGTTCCTCGCCACCGGCGCGGATGCGGTCGGCGATGCGGTGACCGCGCTTGGCACGACGCTGACCCTGAAGATCCTCGCGGCGCGGCCGCTCTTCGATCCGAAGGCGGGGATCTATTCGCACCGCCTCGGCGAGCGCTGGCTCGCCGGCGGCGCCTCGAATACCGGCGGCGCCGTGCTCGCCGCGTTCTTCGATGCCGAGCGCATGCGCGCGCTCGAGCCGCTCGTCGATCCGGAGCGCGATTCGGGCCTCGACTATTATCCGCTGCTGCGCCCCGGCGAGCGCTTCCCGATCGCCGATCCGGCCCTCGAACCGCGCCTTTCGCCGCGGCCCGATGACGACGCTGCGTTCTTCCAGGGCATGCTCGAAGGCATCGCGCGGATCGAGGCGTTGGGCTACCGCCGGCTCGAAGAACTCGGCGGCCCGGCGCCGCTGCGGGTCCTGACCGTCGGGGGAGGGGCCCGCAACGCGCCCTGGCAGCGCATCCGCGAGCGCCTGCTCGGCACGACGGTGCTGCGCGCACCCTCGCAGGAGGCGGCGGTTGGAGCGGCGCGCCTCGCCCGCCTCGCGGTCCGGACCGCCTGATGTCCCTGCGGCTGCGCGACCTTGCAGCGCTGCACGACATGGCGCTCATCGACCAGTACGGCACGCTGCACGACGGCGTGCGGCCGTATCCCGGCGCCCCGGAGGCGCTGTTGCGCCTGCGCGAGGCCGGATGCCGGGTCGTGATCCTGTCGAATTCCGGCAAGCGCTCGGCGCCGAACGTGGCGCGGCTCGCGCGCCTCGGCTTCGATCCGGCGAGCTTCGATCTGTTCCTGTCCTCCGGCGAGGTCGCCTACGACCTTCTGCGCTCGGGCCGCCTGTTCAAGCGCACGCCGCGCACCTGTCTCCTCATCTCCCGCGACGGCGACACCTCGATCGTCGACGGGCTCGGCATCGCCGTCGTCGCCCGCGCCGAGGAGGCGGAGGCAGTGCTCATCGCCGGCTCCGAAGCTCCGCGCGTCGGCCTCGACGTCTATCGCGCCCTGCTCGCTCCCGCGGCGGCGCGCGGCGTGCCGGCGCTCTGCGTCAACCCCGACATGACGATGCTGACCGAAAGCGGCCTCGCCTTCGCGCCCGGCCGCATCGCCGAGGCCTATCGCGGGCTCGGCGGCGAGGTCGTGTTCGTCGGCAAGCCGCATCCGGAGATCTATCGCGACGTGCGCGAGCGCTATCCCGATGCGAGGAACCCCGTCGCAATCGGCGATTTCCTCGAGCACGACATCGCCGGCGCGAAGGCGGCGGGGATCGCCGCGGCCTTCGTGCGCACCGGCATCGCGGAGGGCGTGGACGACGAAGCGCTCGAAGCGGAGTTCATCCGGCACGCAAGGCCGGATTACGTGCTCGACCGGCTCGTCTGGTAAGGGCGCGGTTCGCCTCTCCCCGCTCGCGGGGAGAGGGTTCGGCCTGCGGCCGAACAAGCGGAGCGAAGCGAAGCGGGGGTGAGGGGGCGCTTCCGGAAGAGGCGCCTGTCCCAAACGCCGCGCCTTCTCCAGCACCGCCCCCTCACCCTCGCCTGCTTCGCAGGCTTGCTGCCTTCGGCAGCCCTCTCCCCGCAAGCGGGGAGAGGCGGGCCGTTCCCCTTCACGCGCTCTTGGCGAGCGGGGCGGCCGGGACCTCGACCTCGATCTCGAGAGTCGAGACCGAAAGCCCGCGCTCCATGCGCACCTGCACCTTCTCGCGCTCGACGGGGACGTGCTTTGCGACCGCGGCGAGGATTTCTTCGCGCAAAAGGGCGACGAGGTCCGGCTCGCCGCCGACGAGGCCGCGCTCGTGGGCGAGCAGAATCTGCAGGCGCTCGCGGGCGACCGGAGCGGTGTTGCGGCGCTGGAAGAAATTGAGCAGGTTCATGCCGCCCTCCGGCTGAACAGCCTGCCGAAGAGGCCGCGGCGGTCGCTCGGGACCGCCATGTCGACGCTCTCGCCGCGCAGGCGCCGGACGGCGTCGCGATAGGCCCGCGCCGGCGCGCTCATCGGATTGTTGAGGGTCACCGGCGCGCCGAGATTGGAGGCCTTCAGCACCTCCTCGCTCTCCGGGATGATGCCGAGCAGCGGGATCGAGAGAATCTCGAGCACGTCGTCGACCTTCAGCATCTCGCCGCGCTCGGCGCGCATCGGATCGTAGCGGGTGAGGAGGAGGTGCTTCTCGACGCGCTCGCCCTTCTCCGCCTTCTGCGTCTTCGAATCGAGGAGGCCGATGATGCGGTCGGAATCGCGCACCGACGAGACTTCCGGATTCGTCACCACGACGGCGATGTCGGCATGGCGCATCGCGAGCGTTGCGCCGCGCTCGATGCCGGCCGGGCTGTCGCAGACGATCCAGTCGAATTTCTCTTTCAACTCGCCCAGCACGCGCTCGACGCCGGCTTCGGTGAGCGCGTCCTTGTCCCGCGTCTGCGAGGCGGGAAGGAGCGAGAGGTTGTCGAGGCGCTTGTCCCGGATCAGCGCCTGCGCCACCTTCGCGTCGCCCTGCACGACATTGATGAAGTCGAACACGACGCGGCGCTCGGCGCCCATGACGAGGTCGAGGTTGCGCAGACCGACGTCGAAATCGACCACGCAAACCTTGTCTCCGGCCTGCGCGAGGGCCGCGCCGAGGGCGGCCGTGGTGGTCGTCTTGCCGACGCCGCCCTTGCCCGATGTGACGACCAAGACCTTGGCCATACCGTCCTCTCTTTCTGTTGGATCAGTCCAGGGGTTTCACGAGAAGGGTGTCGCCGCTGAGCGAGACCTGCACGGCCTGGCCGCGATGGTCGGGCCCGAGATCGTCGGCGGTCTTGTAGAGGCCGTCGACGGCGAGAAGCTCGGCCTCGAGCCGACGGCAGAAGATCTTGGCGCCGGCGTTGCCGGTCGTCCCGGCGATGGCCCGGCCGCGCAGGGTGCCGTAGACGTGAATCGACCCGCCCGAGACGACCTCCGCGCCGGAGGCGACGGAACCGACGATCGTCACGTCCCCGTCGAGATGGATGATCGACGTCCCCGACCGCACCGATTCCTCGACCATCAACGTCGCGCCCGAAGGCGGCGCGGCCTGCGGCGCGGGCGCGGGGCGGACCGCCTCGGTCATCTCGACGGCGCCAGCCGGGCGGCCGCCGCTCACCGGCGGCGGGAAGCCGAGACCGAGCGGCGTCGCGCCGGCGCCCTCGATCGCCATGATGCGGATGCCGCGCGCGTCGAGGGCCGCGATCAGCCCGGCGAGCTCCGCCTTGGCGATCGAAAGCTGCGAAATGTCGATGATGATCGCGCGCGACGAGAAGAAGCCGGGCGAGCGCGCGGCGGCGGCATCGATCTCGGCGAGCCAATCCTCGAGCGGCGCCGTCGGCGCGAGCACCAGGGCCATGAAGGAGCGGCCGCGGAAACGGATCGACTGGCGGGGGCGGACGGCAATGGTCACGGGCACGGTTCCAGGAGGTCGGCCACGATGTCGCCACGTCATGGTTAACCGCCGGTTAAGATCGGCACCGGCCAGCCGCTTTGTTTTTACTTCTGGTCGAAGCGCGCCGCTGGCATCGAAGGGGGTTGACACCGCCTTCGCGCGCCGGATGAATTTCGCCTCCCGCGCCGAAGGATTCGGCGAGTTCCGCACCGGCGCTTGCGATTCGAGGCCGCGCCGTTGCCGCAGCCCTCCGCATGAAGGCCGACAAGCCACTCCGCTTCGACGTCGACGCTCTTCGGAAGGCCTGGGGCGAGAAGACGTTTGCGCGCGGCGAGGCCTATTTCCGGGACGGCGAGGTGCAGATTCTCGCCATTGAGCAGGGGCGCGTGCTGGCGCAGGTTTCGGGAACGGAGGACTATCGCACCGAGGTCGCCGGCGGCGGCCGGACGCTCGGGGGCGAATGCACCTGCATCGCCTTCGGACAGTGGGGCTTCTGCAAGCACATGGTCGCGGCGGCCTTGGCGGCCAATGCGCTGAGCGGCGACCCCGAAGCCGAGGCCGGCGGGGCGCTGAGGCGCATCCGCGATCACCTGAAAGGGAAGGGCGTCGACGCCCTCGTCGAGATGGTCGTCGGCCTCGCCGAGCGCGATGCAGTCCTGTTCCGCAAGCTCGATACCAACGCCGCGCTCGCCGGCGCCGACGACGCCACCGCCGCGGCGCACCTGCGCAAGGCGATCGACCGCGCGACGCGCGTTGGCCGCTCCCTCGACCACGACGAGGCGGACGCCTGGGCGGACGAAATCGCCACCGTCCTCAGCGCTGTCGCCGATCTCGCCTTGGCCCGGCGCCATGCCCTCGCGCTCGAACTCGCGATGCGGGCGATCGAGCGGCTCCACACGGCGCTCGAAAAAATCGACGATTCCGACGGCTTTTGCACGGGGCTCCTCGAGCGGGCGCGGGACATCCACCGCGCCGCCGCCCGCGAGGTCCGGCCCGATCCGGTCGCGCTCGCCCGCGACCTCTTCGCACGCGAGATGAACACCGACGCCGACACCTTCTACCGCGCCGCGCATCTCTATGACGACGCCCTCGGCGAGAAGGGCCTTGCCGAATACCGCCGCCTCGCGGTCGCCGCCTGGGAAAAGCTGCCGCCGCGCCGCCGGAATCAATCCTGGACCGAGCTCGACGGTGAGCGCCAGCGGCTCATGGCCATCCTCGACAACTTCGCCGAGCGCGACGGCGACCTCGAAGCGCGCATCGCGCTCCGCGTGAAGAATTTGCCGACGCCCGGCAGCTACCTCGACCTCGCCCGGTTTTGTCTGGCGCATGGCCGCGGCGAGGACGCGCTCCGCTGGGCGCAGGAGGGCCTCTGGCAGTTCGAGGACGGAAGGGCCGACAAGGCCCTCGTCCTCTTCGTCGCCGAGCGCCTCGCGGAAGCCGGCGGCAAGGCGGAAGCGGAGGCGCAGTTGCAGAATCTCTTCGAGCAGGAGCCGACGCTCGAAATCTACGACCGCCTATGCAAGCTCGGCGGCGAGGCGGCGCGGGAAAGGATGCAGGCGCTGCTGCGCGAACGGCTCGACAGCGCCAAGGGCCCGTCGCGGGATCGGCCGGCCGGCCTTCTCGTCGAGGTCCTGACGCGCGAGGCGGCGCATGACGAGGCCTGGGAAGTCGTACGCCGGCACGGCGCGTCGATGCGGGTGAAGGAAACCCTCGCCCGGGCAAGCGAGGCGACCCGGCCGGGCGAAGCCGTCGCGGTCTATGCCGAGCGCGTCGACGACCTCGCCAATTTCGGCTCCGGCGAATTGTACGCCCAGGCGGCCAAACTCGTCGCGCGCTTGGCGGCGTTGCAGAGCGAGACGGAGCAGGCGGCCTATGTCCGGGCGCTCCGGGAGCGCTTCAAGCGCAAGCGCAACTTTATGAAGCTTCTCGGGTAAGGCGATGCGGCGGGCCGAGATCGAGGCGCAGGACCGCCGCTTGCTGGCGCGCCAGCGCGAGTTCCGGATGGCGGCGGACGTGGTGACCAACGCCTGGATGACGTTCGAGGAGGTCGAGGCGGTCGCGGTGATCGGCTCGGCCGCAAAGGCCCTTGCGGCGCCGTCCCGTTCAACAAGGCGATCCCGGGCTTCAGGCTGAATGCCGACACTCTCGCGCCGGCGGCCTATTCGCCGCTCTACCGGCGCGGAGAGGGGCGGCTGCGCCGCGCGCTCGACCTGCCCCCGCCGCATGGGCCGGAGTGAGAGCCGAGCTTCACCCGATCCCGCGGCCCCATTCGCGCAGGTCGGCGACAAACACGTCCGGTACCTCCATCGCCGCGAAGTGTCCGCCGCGCGGCTGGTCGATCCAGCGCGTCAGCGCGTAGCCGCGCTCGACCCAGCTTCGCGGCGGGACCGGCGAGCGCGGATCGGGATAGGCCGCATAGGCGGTCGGGACCTCGACCTTGCGTCCCTCCGGCATCAGGCGGATGCCCTCGATGGCCGCGGCGGCGTAGTAATAGGTGGCGCTCGTGAAAGCCTCGTTCATGACGTAGATCATGATGTTGGTGAGGAGCCGATCCTTCGAGAAAATCGCCTCGAACGGGCGCTCGCGCCGATCGGACCAGTCGTAGAACCGCTCGAGGATCCAGGCCGCTTGGGCGACCGGGTTGTGGGCCGTCGCGTAGGCGAGGGAATGCGGCTTCGTGCCTTGCAGCATGGCGTAGGCGCCGAGCCTTGCCTGCGTCGCGTCGCGGTCCTTCTGCCAGGCTTTCTCTTCCTCCGTCTCCGGCGCTCCGCGCGGTTGCACGAGGAGGTAGTTGAGATGGATCGCGCGCATCGACGCGGTGTGATCGAGGGCGAGCCAGGCGCAGACGCCCGCGCCCCAGTCGCCGCCTTGCGCGCTGTAGCGCGCATAGCCGAGATGCTCGCGCATCAGCGTGTCGAACAGCCGCGCCGTGGTGCGCGCGCCGATGGGCGAGGCGGGCTTGCCGGAAAAGCCGAAGCCGGGGAGCGAGGGGATGACAAGGTCGAACGCATCCTCCTTGCGCCCGCCGTGGCGGCTCGGGAAGGCGAGGGGACCGATCGCCTGCCAGAACTCGTAGACGGAGCCCGGCCAGCCGTGGACGAGCAGGAGCGGCCGCCGTCCTTCGGCTTCGCCGACGACGTGGACCGCATGGATGTCGAGGTCCCCGATCCGCGCCAGAACCTGCGGATAGCGGTTGAGGTCCGCCGCCGCCGCATCGGCGTCGTAGGCGTCGGTCCAGTAGGCGCAGAACTCGCTTCAGAAAGTGCGGATCGCAGCCGTAGTCCCAGCCGGCCGGAAGATCCGGACGGCGATAGTTGCGCACCTCTTCGCGCAAGGCCGCGACCGTCGCCGCGTTCCACTCCACCGTGAACGGCTTCATCGCATTGCCCTCCGAAAGGTCGCCGAGGCGATCGACTTAGCGCCCCTGTCCGCGCGCGAACAAGTCCTCGGGCATGCACCGGAATGATTCACACGCATTCCCGCGCCTCCTGGAGCATTCTTCGAGACACCCTGGACCTGACGGTCCAGGGTTCCTCCGAGCGTGTGAATCTCGTCGGGCGAAAGGCGCGAATTCGCCTGTCCCCGCTTGCGGGGAGTGGGTTCGGCCCTCGGCCGAACGAGCGGAGCGAAGCGGAGCGGGGGTGAGGGGGCGGTGCAGAAGAAAGCGCCTTCCCCGACGCAGCGCCTCCTTGTCGCCGCCCCCTCACCCTCGCCTGCTGCGCAGGCTTGCCGCCTTCGCAAGCCGGGTGTTCCCGGCTTGCGCACCAAAGAACGGACCTCGGGTAGACCCGAGGTCCGGCGGCCCTCTCCCCGCAAGCGGGGAGAGGCGAGAAGCGCTCTTTTTTGAGCGCTTGGAGCTGCAGCCGCGCAGTGTGAATCCGCTAGCCCCGCAAGCGGGGAGAGGCGGACCCGGGCCTCTTATCTGAACGATTCGCACGCTCTCAGGATGAGGTCGCGGAACGGGGCGTACCGCCGCGAACGGACGCGGCCCTTCGCGCGACGACTTCCTCGTAGGCCGCGCGCAGCCTCTCGCCGACCGAGGGGCCGCGTGGGCGCGGGCGGCGGCGCGCCGCAGGCCCGAGATGGGCCTCGCGCAGGTCGTCCATGAAGGCCTCCCACAGGCGCGGGCCGCCCTCTTCCAGGAGTTCGGCGCGAATGCTGAGTTCCTCGCTGACCGGCAGGTGCCGGCGGCCCCAGGCGCCCATCTGGGCGAGGACCGGCACGAGCTCGATCGCCCGCTCGGTCAGGCTGTAGACGGCCTTCTGCCGGTGGCTCGGATCGCCGGCGCGGGACAGAAGCCCCTCGTCGACGAGACGGTGCAGGCGGTCGGCGAGGATGTTCGAGGCGATGCCCTCCTCCGAGCCCTTGAGCAGTTCGCGGAAATGGCGGCGGTTGCCGAACATGATGTCGCGAATGACGAGGAGGCTCCAGCGGTCGCCGAGGACTTCGAGGGTGAGGTTGATCGGGCAGCCCGACCGCTGGGCGTCGCTCATGAAACCGTCCCGAAAAAACCGTCCCGAAAATCCGGTTGCACCATCGCATTAGTGTCGCTAATTTGCAACCAGTTGCGCAATGAAATCGCCAACAAAGCGGAGGTTCGCCCATGGCCCTGGTGCTTCATTTCCACCCACTCTCCTCCTTCTGCCAGAAGGTCGTCGTCGCGCTCTACGAGAAGGGCACCGCCTTTACGCCCCACCTCGTCGACCTCATGGCCGAGGCTCCCCGCGCCGCGTTCTATGCGCTCTGGCCCGTTGGCAAGTTCCCGGTCCTGCGCGACGAGGAGCGGGACCTGACCGTGCCGGAATCGAGCGTCATCATCGAATACGTCGATCGCCTGCGCCCCGGCGGCACGAAGCTGATCCCGGACGATCCCGATGCGGCGCTCCGGGCCCGGCACTGGGACCGTGTCTTCGACCTCTACGTGAACGTGCCGATGCAGAAGATCGTCGGCGACCGCATGCGTCCGGAGGACAGGAAGGACCCGTTCGGCGTCGGCGAGGCGCGGGCGCTCATCGGGCGGGCGCTGAGCGTGATCGAGCGGGCCGTCGAGGTGCAGCCCTTCGCCGCCGGCGACGCCTTCACCATGGCCGATTGCGCCGCCGCGCCGGCGCTCGCCTATGCCGACATGGTCGCCCCCTTCGGCGACACGCACCCGGCGACGGCGGCCTATCTGCAGCGCCTCAAGGAGCGCCCCTCCTTCGCCCGCGCCCTTGAGGAGGCGAAGCCGTACCTGAAGCTGATGCCGCAGTGACTGGGCGCGCACCTGCGCTAAGCTCGACGCCGCGCCATGAGCCTCCTGATTCTCGGACTCGTCGTCTTTCTCGGCACCCACGCCTTCGTCATGGCGCGGGGGCCGCGGGCGGCGTTGCGGGCGCGCCTCGGGGAAGGCGGCTACAAGATCCTGTTCTCGCTCCTCTCGCTCGCCGGGATCGTCCTCATCGCTGTCGGCTACGGCCGTTACCGGGCGGCCGGATACATCCCCGTCTGGGATCCGCCCGCCTTCCTGCGTCACCTCGCCCTGCTCCTCGTCTGGGTGGCGTTCGTCATCTTCCCGGCGGCCTATCTGCCCGGCCGCATCAAGGCGACGCTGAAGCACCCGATGCTGGCAGCCGTGAAGATCTGGGCCTTCGCGCATCTTCTCGCCAACGGCGATCTCGGCTCGATGCTCCTGTTCGGCTCCTTTCTCGCCTGGGCCGTAGCCGCCCGCATTGGCGTGAAGCGCCGCGACGAGGTCCTCTCCCACGGCGGCCCGGCCGCCGTCCCGAGCCTGCGCAACGACGCCATCGCGATCGCCGTCGGCACGGTTGTCTACCTCCTCTTCGTGGTCTTTCTGCATCAGGCCCTGATCGGCGTCCCGGTCCTGCCGCCGCGGGCCTGAGCCTCCGCTGCAGCCCGCCTCTCGCCTTGCCCGCCGCCCTGTGCTAGGCGACCGCCTTCCCTTTGGAGGCGGCCGGAGCCGCAGGAGCGATGGCCCAGGACGAAGAGTTTTTCCGCGAGGTCGACGAGGAGTATCGCCGCGACCGGATCGCCCAGATCTGGAAGGCCTATAGCGGGCTCATCGTCGGGGGCGCGATCCTTGTCGTCGCCGCGGTCGGCGGCTGGCGCTTCTACGAGCACCGGCAGGACCAGGCCGCCCAGGCGGCGGCGACCCAGTATCAGGACGCGGTGCAGCTGTCGGCCGAAGGCAAGGAGGAGGATTCGGAGAAGATCCTTGCGGCCCTCTCGAAGGAGGCGCCGGGCGGCTACGCGCTCTTGACCCGCTTTCGCCTGGCCGCCGAGCTCGGCAAGGGCAGCGCGGAGGAGGGCGGGAAGGCCTACGACGCGCTCGCCGCCGATACGACGATCGACCCGCTCTGGCGCGACCTCGCCAAGCTACGCGCGGCGATGTTGCGCATGGATGGCGCCGACCAGGCGCCCGTCCGCCAGGCCCTGGAGCCGCTCGCCGCTCCGGGCCAGCCCTGGCGCCACACGGCGCGGGAGATGCTCGGCCTCTCCGGGCTGAAAGCCGGCGACATGGATTATGCCGGCCGCTGGTTCGACCAGATCGCCGGCGACCGCGAGACGCCGGCCTCCCTCCGCCAGCGCCTGGAGAACTATTCGGCTCTCGTCGCCGGCGGTCCGGCGCAGGTGACGCAGTAGCCGCCCGCGCCGGCGCAGGGGAAGGGAAGCGGGCATGATGCCCCTCGTCGCCATCGTCGGCCGGCCGAACGTCGGCAAGTCGACCCTGTTCAACCGGCTCGTCGGGAAAAAGCTCGCCCTCGTCGACGACCGCCCGGGCGTAACCCGGGACCGGCGCGAAGGCGAGGCGCGGCTCGGCGACCTCCTTTTCCGGGTCGTCGACACGGCCGGCCTCGAGGAGGCGGGCGAAGCCTCGCTCCTCGGCCGCATGCGCCAGCAGACGGAGGCGGCGATCGCCGATGCCGACGTCATCCTTTTCCTCATCGACGCCCGGGCCGGAATCCTGCCGGCCGACCGTCCCTTCGCCGAACTCGTCCGCCGCTCCGGCAAGCCGGTGATCCTGATCGCCAACAAGGCCGAGGGCGGGGCCGGCATGGCGGGCGCCTACGACGCCTTCTCCATCGGCCTCGGCGAGCCGGTGCCGCTTTCGGCGGAGCATGGGGAGGGATTGGCGGACCTCTTCGAGGCGTTGATGCCCTTCATGCCGGAGCCCGGCGAGGACGCCGCCGATGAAGGCGAAGACGAGGCGGACGATCCGGCAAGGCCCCTCAAGGTCGCGATCGTCGGGCGGCCCAACGCCGGCAAGTCGACCCTCGTCAACCGCATGCTCGGCGAGGAGCGCCTGCTGACCGGCCCCGAGGCCGGCATCACCCGCGACTCGATCTCGATCGACTGGGACTGGCGCGGCCGGAAAATCCGGCTCTTCGACACGGCGGGCCTGCGCAAGCGCGCCCGCATCGAGGACAAGCTCGAAAAACTCTCGGTCGCCGACGCGCTGCGCGCCGTGCGCTTCGCGGAGGTGGTCGTCGTGCTCCTCGACGCGACCATCCCCTTCGAGAAGCAGGATCTGACGATCGTCGATCTCATCGAGCAGGAAGGCCGCGCCCTCGTCATCGGCCTCAACAAATGGGACCTCGTCGCCGACAAGTCGGGACTTCTCAAGGACTTGAAGGAGACGGCCGCGCGCCTTCTGCCGCAGGTCAGGGGCGCGCCCGTGGTGCCGCTCTCCGGTCTCTCCGGCGCCGGCATCGAGCCCCTGATGAAGGCCGTCGTCGAGGCCGACCGGACCTGGAATCGCCGCGTCGCCACGGCCCGGCTCAACGAATGGCTCGGCGAGGCCGTCGCCGCCAATCCGCCGCCGGCGGTCTCGGGGCGGCGCATCAAGATTCGCTACATGACCCAGGTGAAGGCGCGGCCGCCGCACTTCGCCGTCTTCGGCAACCAGCTCGACGCGCTGCCGAAGAGCTATTCGCGCTATCTCGTCAACAGCCTGCGCGATGCCTTCGACCTGCCCGGCGTCCCGATCCGCCTGTCGCTCCGGACAGGCGCCAATCCCTACGACAAGCGCAAGCGCTAGGGACACCCGGCGCCCACACAGTGACACAATAACGCCCCAAAAACGGGCTCCTCAGGGTCAAGCTTAACGTTTGTCCACAAGACCCCGGAGTTCCCCATGTCCTCCCTCATGAAAGCCGCCGCCGGCGTCTGTCTCGCCGCGCTTCTGACCGCCCTCGGCGCCGCCGGCGCCGAGGCGACCCCCGCTCCGACGGGCAACCAGAAGCCTGTCCAGATCGTCTTCGTCCTCGACACGACGGGTTCGATGGCCCGGCTGATCGAGGGCGCGAAGCGCAAGATCTGGTCGATCGCGACGACGATCCTCGACGAGAACCCGGATGCCGAGGTCCAGATGGGCCTCGTCGCCTATCGCGACATCGGCGACGAATACGTCACCAAGACCTTCCCCCTGACGAAGGACATCCAGGGCCTCTACGCGGATCTTCTCTCGCTCCAGGCGAGGGGCGGCGGCGATTGGCCCGAATCGGTCAACGAGGCCCTCTACCTCGCCGTCGCCAAGACGAACTGGGATAACCGGCCCTTCGTCGACCGCATCGTCTTCCTCGTCGGCGACGCGCCGCCGCACATGGATTACGAGCAGGACCGCAAGTACCAGGAGAGCCTCGAGATCGCGCGCAAGAGCGGCATCATCGTCAACGCCGTGCAGGCGGGCGGGGCGCGCGACACGGAGCGCGTCTGGCGCTCGATCGCGCAGCTCGGTCACGGCCGCTACCTGCCGATTCCGCAGGACGGCGGCAAGGTCGTGCTGATCGAGACGCCCTACGACCGCGAGATCATCGAATTGCAGATCGAGATCAACCGCACGATCGTGCCTTACGGATCGCCGGAGCAGCAGGGCGGAATTCGCATGAAGGCCGAGGTGAGCGGCGGCGCGCCGGCGCCGGTGAGTTCGGAAATGGCGAAATACGTCAACCGCGCCGGCAAGGGCAAGGACGCCGTCACCGGCGAGGGCGATCTCGTCGCCGACATCGCCAACGGCCGCAAGGAGCTGTCCGGCGTGAAGGAGGCGGAGCTGCCGGCCGAGCTGCGCCGCCTTCCCCCCGAGGGCCGCGCCGCGGCGATCGAGGAGCGCAGCAAGCGCCGCACCGAACTCGCCGCCCGCATGGATACCCTCGTCAAGCAGCGCGACGCCTATGTCGCGAAGCAGGGCGCGGCGTCGAAGCCGGCGGAACTCGTTCGACGCCGCCGTGAAGGAGACGCTGCGCGGCCAGATGAAGAAGTGAGGCGTGACGAGGGGTCGCCCCGCCTCTCCACACTTTTCGACCGCGGCTCCAAGCGAAAAAAAAGGAGCGCAATTCACCTCTCCCCGCTTGCGGGGAGAGGGCCGCCGAAGGCGGCAAGCCTGCGCAGCAGGCGAGGGTGAGGGCGCGTCGCCGAAGGAGGCGCTGCGGCGAGGGAAGGCGCCTCTTCCGGCACCGCCCCTCACCCCCGCTTCGCTTCGCTCCGCTCGTTCGGCCGAAGGCCGAACCCTCTCCCCGCAAGCGGGGAGAGGCGAATCCGCGCAAGCGGGGAGAGGCGATCGCCCCTACAACGCCGCCACCGGATGCGGCGAGGAATCGTAGGCGCCCCAGATCGACTGGTCGAAATTGATCACCGAGCCGGTCATCAGTCCCGACTCCTCGGAGGCGAGGAAGGCAACCGCGCGGGCGACCTCGTTCGGGTCGACGAGGCGGCCGAAGGGCTGCCGCGCCGCCGCGGTTTCGAGCCAGTCGTCGGGGGCGTGGTGGAATTCGCGCTGGATGCGGTCCTCGCCGTCGGAGGCCATCCAGCCGATGTTGAGGCCGTTGACGCGGATGCGGTTGCGCAGCACCGCGTAGGCGGTGTTCTCGGTGAGCGTCGCGAGCGCGCCCTTCGAGGTGCAATAGGCGGAGAGGAAGGGCTGGCCGGCTTTCGCCGACATCGAGCCGATATTGACGATCGAACCGGCGATGCGCTCGCGGCGCATGATCGCGATCGTGTCCTGCATCAGGAAGAACGGCGCCCGCACGTTGATCGCGAACATGCGGTCGAACAGATTCCGGCGGCGTGTCGAGGATGGTGCCGCGATCGGTGATCGCGGCGGCGTTGACGAGGATGTCGACGCGCCCGAAGCTCTCGTCGGCCTTGGCGACGACGGCGCGGCAGGCCTCCACGGAGGCAAGGTCCGCCTCGACGAAAACCGTCTTCGTGCCGTGCGCGTCGGCGATTTCCCGCGCCACCGCCTCGCCCTTCTTGCGCGTGCGCCCGCAGATGACGACGCCCGCGGCGCCGCGGGCCGCAAAAAGCCGCGCGACGGCGGCGCCGAGGCCCTGCGTGCCGCCGGTGACGATGGCGATCCTGTCGTTCAGACGACTCATGTCACTCCCCCTGGCCCGGCGGGTTCGTCCCGCCTCCTGTTGCGATGAACGGTTGCCGCCCGGCGTCAGGTGAGGCGGCGCGCCGCCTGCGCCTCGAGCGCTTCGACCAACGCCTCCGGCTCCCAGCCCTCGTCGAGGGCTTGCCGCATCAAGGCCGCCTGCGTCTGCGGCGCCAGCCCGCCGATCGGCGGATCGCGGTCGAGATTGGTCGGAAACGAGTAGCCCTCCGCGCAGGCGGCGATGGCGTTGTCGATGGCGCCGCGGTCGAGGCGGCCGTCGGCGCTCGCGATCCGCAGCGCCGGATAGAGCGCGGCGCACATCCGGGCGCGGTCGACGCTCTCCATGGCGCGGCCATAGGCGGACGAGACCTGAAGCAGGTTCGCCATCCGCTTGACGTCGGCGCTGCGGTTGTGGCCGGCGCCGTGGAAGACGGCGGGGTTGAAGAAGGCCGCATCGCCCTTGGCGAGGGGAAGCTGGACGTGGCGGCGGTCGAAGTAATCCTTGAACGCGGGCTTGCCGGTGGCGAGGTAGCCCGGCAGGTAGGTCTGCGAATAGGGCAGGTAGAGGGTCGGCCCGGTCTCGACGGGCATGTCGACATGGGCGACCGCGCCCTGCAGCGTCAGCACCGGCGAGAGCCGGTGCACGTGGGCCGGATAGCGCGCCCCGATCGCCGTCGTCTGGAAGCCGAGATGGTAGTCGCGATGCGCCGATTGCGCCGCGCCGCCCGGATTGACGACGTTGAGCTGCGAGGTGATCTGGTAGCCCGGCCCAAGCCAGGCCTCGCTGACGAGGGCGATGATGTCGTTCGCGTAATAGGCGGCGAAAATCTCCGGATCGCGCAGGCAAAGCTTTTCGAGGGCGTTCCAGATGCGGTCGTTGGCGCCGGGTTTCGCGAAATGGTCGCCGCCGCCGAGATTTCCGGCCTTCTCCTCCTCGATCATGGTCCGGAACAGGGCAGAGGCGCGGTCGAGGATGCCGGTGTCCGGAAAGGCCTTGCGGAAGACGACGATACCCGGCCCGTCGGTCATCGCCTCGGCCCACTCGGCGAGGAGGGCCTTGCGGCTCTCCGGCGCCGCCGCGGTCTGCCGCACGGCGTCGCTGTCGTAGACGAGGACGTTCTTCGCCACGGCGCTGGCGAAGGGGTAGTCGGCCGGGTCCGTCGTCCGCTCGACGAGGGGGATGAAATCCTCGAGGTGGCACTCCTCCGCCGAGAGCCAGACCCGGTCGGCACGCAGCTTGCCGGAATTGTCGGTCTTCATCCGGTCCTCCCGCCTTTTTTGTCGGGCGCGACTATACGATAGCGGCCGGCCGCGAACAGGGGGGCCTCTTCGCCTCTTCCGCTTGCGGAAGATCCACGCCTTTCAGCGAGAGCTGCGCCTATGCTGGCTCCGCAGGGAGCGAGCGCCATGCCCGATACCGTTCTCGACGTCGTCGACATGCACACGGCCGGCGAGCCGGTGCGCATCGTCGTCGCCGGCTATCCGAGGCTCGCCGGCGCGACGATCCTCGACAAGAGGCGCGAGGCGCGGGAGCGGCACGACCCCCTGCGCCGCGCCCTCATGCTCGAGCCGCGCGGTCATGCCGGAATGTACGGCGTGATTCTGGTCGAGCCGTCGCAGCCGGGCTGCGCGGCGGGCGCGCTCTTTACTCACGGCGAAGGCTACTCGACGATGTGCGGCCACGCCACGATCGCGCTCGGCCGCTTCCTCGTCGAGAGCGGCCGCGTTCCCGCCCAGGAGCCCGTGACCCGCCTTGCCGTCGAGCTGCCCTGCGGCGTGGTCGATCTGACCTGCCGCGTCGCGGGCGGGCGCGTCGTGTCGATCGCGTTTGCGAGCGTGCCGGCCTTCCTCGCCCGACGCGACCTCGCCGTGGCCGTGCCGGGGCTCGGCGAGGTGTCGCTCGACATCGCCTATGGCGGCGCCTTCTACGCGCTCGTCCCGTCCTCCCGCCTCGGCCGCGACTTCTTCGAGACGCCCATCGCCGATCTCGCCGATCTCGCCGCCGCGGTCACCGCGGCGCTGCGCGCTCGCGAAACGATCGTGCATCCCGAGGAGCCCGATCTCGGCTTTCTCTACGGGACGATCCTGACGGACGATGCCGTCGGCGCCGCGCCGACGCACAACCTCTGCGTCTTTGCCGATCGCCAGATCGACCGCTCGCCGACCGGCAGCGGCGTCACCGCGCGGCTCGCCCGCGATCATGCGCGCGGGCTGATCGGAGAGGGCGCCGAGCGCCGCTTCTTCGGGCCGACCGGGCTTCCCTTCATCGGGCGCGTCATCGGCCCCGCCGGCGGCGGCATCGCGGGCGCGGTGCGCGTCGAGGTGGCGGGGACCTCCTTCTTCACCGGCACGGCGCGCTTCACGGTCGAGCCGGACGACCCGCTCGGCCACGGCTTCGCGCTGCCGGCGCGCTACGGCGACCTTCAGGAGAAGCGGTCGGCGCGGTAGGGCGCGGGATCGACGGGCGGCGCCTCTCCGGCGAGGAGCGCGGCGACGATCTCGGCGGTGGCCGCGGCTTCCGTCAACCCGTAATGGCCGTGCCCGAAGGCGTAGAATCACCCGCTCCGTGCGCCGGCTCGGCCCGATGACCGGGAGCGAATCCGGCAGCGACGGGCGAAAGCCCATCCAGCGCCGCGGCTCCGGCAGGGCCGCCGGCAGATGCGGCAGGAAGCGGCGCAGGCGCTCGACCATCGCCGCGCTGCGGGCGTGGTTCGGCGCCGCGGCGAGGCCCGCGAACTCGACGGCGCCGCCGATGCGGTCACCGGTGTCGAGGGGCGTCGTCACGAAGCCCTCGCCCTCGAAGGCGATCGGGCGCGTCAGGCCGAGGGTGCCGGGCGGAAAGGTGGCGTTGTAGCCGCGCTCGGTGTCGAGGGGCACGCGGTCGCCGAGAGCGGCCGCGAGCGGCTGCGACCAGGCGCCGGCCGCGACCACGACCGCGTCGGCGGCGAGCGGTTCGCCGTCCGCGAGAAGGATGCGCAGCCGCTCGCCGCCGACGTCGAGCGCGGTCGCGCGCGCATCGACGAATGCGGCGCCGCGCTCGCGGGCGAGGCGCGCGAGGTCCGCGACGAGGAGAGCCGGGTCGGAGACGTGGCATCCGTCCGGATAGTGCGCCGCGATGGCGGCGGCCGGTCCCAGCGCCGGCTCGAGGGCGGAAAGGTCGGCGCGGCCGAGAATCTCCAGTGGAATGCCGAATCCGCGCTGGCGTTCGAGCGCCGGCAGGGCGGCCTTGAAGTCCGCCGCGCTGCGGAACACGGAGAGGGAGCCGCGCTCGCGCAGATGATGCTCGAGCCCGAGCGCGTCGAGCCGCCGCCGCCAGGCGGGGAGGGCGGCGGCATGGATCGCGCGCAACGCGACGAGGCTGCGCTCGACCTGCGCCGGGCGCGACGCCGCGAGGAAGCGCGAGAGCCACGGCAAGAGGCGCGGCAGATAGGACGGCCGGATCGTCAGCGGCCCGAGCGGGTCGGCGAGCCAGCGCGGCAGGTTGCGCCACATCTTCGGCGCAGCCAGCGGCAGGATGTCGTTGTGCGCGATCCAGCCCGCATTTCCGTCGCAGGCGCGGCCTTGAAGGCCGACGGGATCGACGATGGTGACGGCGCGGCCGCGGTCGAGGAGCGCGTGCGCGCTCGAAAGGCCGACGATGCCGCCGCCGAGGATGGCGATCGTCATCCGGCCTCAGCGGTCCACGACCGGAAAAGCCGTGCGCGAAGGGATCGCGGTCGTCGATGACGATGGTGTTGAATCCCGTCACCCGCGCCCAGCCCTCGATCGAGGGCATGATGGCATCGTGGTTGCCGACCTTGGTGCGGCCCTCGATGCGGCCGACGAATGTCGAGCCGATGATGCTCTCGTGCACGAAATCCTCGCCCTCCTTCAGCGCGCCGCGGGCGACAAGATGCGCCATGCGGGCGGAGGTGCCGGTGCCGCAGGGCGAACGGTCGATCGCCTTGTCGCCGTAGAACACGGCGTTGCGCGCGGTGCCCTGCGGCGTCTGCGCCTTGCCGGTCCAGAGCACGTGCGTCAGCCGGTCGATGGCCGGGTTTTCAGGATGCGCGATCTCGTAGCGCGCGTTGAACGCGGCGCGCAGCTTCGGACTCCAGCGCAGGAGATCGGACGGGTTGACGTCGGCGACGTCGGAAAAGCCCGGCTGTTTGTCGACGATCGCATAGAAGTTGCCGCCATAGGCGACGTCGACGCGGACCTCGCCGAGGCCCTCGACCTCGACCTCGTAATCCTCGCCGTAGAGGAACGAGGGCACGTTGGTGATGCGCACGCTCTCGACATGCGGGCCGTTCTGCTCGTAGCGCGCTTCGACGAGGCCCGCCGGCGTGTCGAGACGCAGCACGCCCGGTTGGCGCGGCTGGATCAGCCCGTTCTCCAGCGCGATCGTGACCGTGCCGATGGTGCCGTGGCCGCACATCGGCAGGCAGCCGGAGGTCTCGATGAAGAGGATGCCGACGTCGCAATCCGGCCCGCGTCGGCGGGTAGAGGATCGCGCCCGACATCATGTCGTGCCCGCGCGGCTCGAACATCAACCCGGTGCGGATGAAGTCGAACTCCGCCAGAAAGTGCTGGCGGCGCTCGAACATGGTCGCGCCTCGAAGCTGCGGGATCGAGCCGCCGGTGACGACGCGCACGGGATTGCCGCAGGTATGCCCGTCGATGCAGAAAAAGCTCAGCCGCGCCATCGCCGCCTCAGGGTTTTACTTGTCGCCCGCCCTTCGCCTCGCGCGAAACGCAGACCGCGCGGCAAGACGAACGCACGGCCCACACGCTCACGCAGCCGTGCGCAGGCCGACCTCGGGCAGCGCGGGCCGGGTCGCCAGCGCCTTCTCCATGAGGGCGCGGACTTCCGCCTGTTCCACGGCACTCAGCGCGAGGCGCGGCGGGCGCGTGAGATCCGAACCGCGGCCGACGATCTTCTCGCAGAGCTTGATGCACTGCACGAGGTCCGGGCGCGCGTCGAGATGGAGCAGCGGCATGAACCATTCGTAGAGGGGCATCGCCTCCTCGTAGCGTCCGGCGCTTGGCGAGGCGGAACAGCGTCTCGCCTTCGCGCGGAAAGGCGTTCGACATTCCCGACACCCAGCCGGCGGCGCCGACCATGACGCTCTCCAGCACGACGTCGTCGAGGCCGGCGAAGAGCACGAAGCGGTCGCCGACCATGTTGCGCAGATCGATGAAGCGGCGCGTGTCGCCGCTCGATTCCTTGAAGCAGACGACCGTCTCGCAATCGGCGAGGGAGGCGAGGATGTCGGGCGTGACGTCGTTCTTGTAGATCGGCGGGTTGTTGTAGACCATGATCGGCAGATCGGTCGCCTTCGCGACGCCGCGGAAATGCGCGGCCGTCTCGTGTGGCTTCGAGGAATAGACGAGGGCCGGCATGACCATGATGCCGTCGATGCCGACCCGCGCCGCTTCCCGCGCCACCTCGCAGGCGAACGGCGTCGTGAATTCGGCGACGCCGGCAAGGACCGGCACGCGGCCGCGCGCGACGTCCTTCGCCGCCTCCATGACGGCGATCTTCTCAGCGCGCGTGAGCGAGGTGTTCTCGCCGACCGTGCCGCAGACGATGAGGCCCGAGACGCCGTCGCGGACAAGGCCGTCGATGACCCGCCGCGTCGCCTCGATGTCGAGGCTGAAATCGCTGCGGAACTGCGTCGTCACCGCCGGAAATACACCTTCCCAGCCGATCTTTCGGGCCATGCCGTCCTCCTGTCGCTTGCCGGCTGGCTTTGTAGATTGTATAAAATCTGGAAGTCAAGGGGGACCTGTGGCAATGGACGAGGGCAGGGGTCGCACTGGACGCATGACGGCGCCGGCCGAGGGCGACGCCCCCGCCGTGCGAAAGGGCCTCGGCCATCGCACGATCGCCGCCGCGGCGGCGGACGAATTGCGCCGCCGTATCCTCGACGGTTCCTATCCGGGCGGGCGGCCCCTGCGCCAGGACGCCCTCGCCGAAGAATTCCGCATCAGCCGAATCCCGGTCCGCGAAGCGCTGTTGCAGCTCGAGGCGGAGGGGCTGGTGCGCATCCTGCCGCATCGCGGCGCCATCGTCTCCGAGCTCTCGATCGAGGAGATCGAGGACATCTTCGAATTGCGCGCGCTCCTCGAACCGCGGCTCCTGCGGCGCTCGGTGCCGCGGCTCGGGCGCGAGGATTTCGACGCGCTCCGCGCCATCCTCGACGAATACAGCGCCGAGCTGCGCGCCGGAAACGCCGCGCGCTGGGGCGAGCTCAACACCGCCTTTCACCTGCGCCTCTACGCCCATGCCGGGCGGCCCCGTTCCCTCGCCCTCGTCGCGAACCTGCTGCGCGACTGCGACCGCCACACGCGCCTCCAGCTCTCGCAGACGGACGGGCGCGCCCGGGCCGAGCGCGAGCACGCCGATCTCGTCGCGCTCTGCGAAGCCGGCGACGTCCGGCGAGCCGCGGCCCTGCTGAAGGCGCATATCGAGCACGTCCGCGACGCCCTCGTCGCGTTCATCCGCGCGCGCCACAGGCCCGCAGGGGCGGCATGACGGCGAGCCCCGAGGCGCTGCGGCTCAACGCGCGCGACCGCGCCATGCTCGCCGGGGAGGAAGGCCCGGCGCCGGCCTTCGCGATGGAGGTTCTGACGCCCTTCGCGGCGGCCGTCGGCGCGACCGACCTCCTCGACATTTCCCGCGCCCATGTCGACGGCGGCCTCTACCACGGCGCCGTCAGCCTCGATTTCGTCGAGCGCCTCGTCGCCGGCGGCGGACAGGTGCTTGTGCCGACGACCCTGAACGTCGGTTCCATGGATCTCATCCATCCGGAGCTTGTGCGCACGAAGGAGCCCGAGCGCTCCGCCGGCCGCCGCCTGATGGAGGCGCACCTTGCCCTCGGCTGCGCGCCGAGCTTTACCTGCGCGCCCTACCAGACCCCGGCGCGCCCGCATTTCGGCGAGCAGATCGCCTGGGGCGAATCGAACGCCATCGTCTTCGCGAATTCCGTCATCGGCGCCCGCACGAACCGCTACGGCGACTTCATCGACCTCTGCTGCGCCATCACCGGCCGCGCCCCCGCCTTCGGGCTCCATCTTGACGGGAACCGTCGCGGCGAAATCGTCTTCGACCTCCCCGAAGCGGCCCGGCGCGCCGCACCGAACGACGCGCTCGCCGTCGCGGTCGGCGCGCTGATCGGCGCGCGCGCCGGTACCCGGATTCCGGTCGTCGTCGGCCTGCCGCAGCCATCCTCGGAGGACCAGCTCAAGGCGCTCGGCGCGGTCGCCGCATCGAAGGGCTCCGTCGCGCTGTTTCACGCCGTCGGCGTCACGCCGGAAGCGCCGACCCTGCGCGATGCCCTCGGCGGCTTGCCGCCGACGCTGTCGATCGCGGTGACGGACGCCGATCTCGATGCCGCCCTCGCAGAGCTTTCGACCGTCACGACGGGCGCGCCTCTCACCGCGATCAGCCTCGGCACGCCGCACTTTTCCCGCTCCGAATTCGAGTCCCTCATCGCCCTGCTGCCGGGATTTCGCCTCGCTCCGGGAATCGCCTTCTACGTCAGCACCGGCCGCGACGTGCTCGCGGGCCTCGCCCGCGACGGGCTTGCCGAGCGCCTCGCGCGGGCCGGGATCACGATCCTGACGGACACCTGCACCTACGTGACCGCGGTGCTCGAGCGGCTCGACGGCATCGTCATGACGAATTCCGGGAAATGGGCGCACTACGCGCCCGGCAATCTCGGCGTCGACGTCGCCTTCGGCGATCTCGAAAGCTGCCTCCTCTCCGCCGCGGAGGGCCGCGTCGTGCGGCGCCCGTCGTGGCGGAGCTAGAGGCGGCGACTCTCGTCGCCGGCGAGGGCCGAGGCCCGGTCCTCGCGCTCGCGGTCGGCCTGAGTTTTTGGGGCGGCCTCGATCCGGCCACCGGCACGATCATCGACCGCTTCCATCCCGCCCTCGGCGCCTCGGTGACGGGCACGATCCTGGTCATGCCGAGCGGGCGCGGTTCGAGCTCCGCGAGCGCCGTCCTCGCCGAGGCCCTGCGCCGCGGCACCGGCCCGGCGGGCATCCTCCTCGCCGAGCCCGATCCGATCGTCGCCGTCGGCGCGATCGTGGCGCGGCGGCTTTACGGAATTTCCTGCCCCGTGGTCGCCGGCGCCGCGGCCTTCGCCGAGGCGGCGGCCGCCCGGACCGTCGCGATCCTCGCCCGCGCCGGCGAACCGGCCCGGGTCCTCGTCGGCGAGGGCTGACCGCGGCGCCCGGCGTTCCTATATTCCCGCCATGCCGGCGGCCGGGGCCGGCGATCCTCACGGGAGCAAGACGATGGGCCTGTTCAGCACGAAGGCGAAGCCGACCGAGCATTTCGAGGTCGAGCACACCGACGAGGAATGGCGGCAGCGCCTGACCCCGGAGCAGTACAAGGTCCTGCGCGGCCACGGCACGGAGCGCGCCGGCACGAGCCCCCTCGACCGGGAGAAGCGCGCCGGCACCTTCGTCTGCGCCGCCTGCGGCCAGCCGCTCTTCCTCTCCGACGCGAAGTTCAATTCCGGCACCGGCTGGCCGAGCTTCTTTGAGCCGCTCGACGGCAAGGTCGCGACTTCCGACGACAGCAGCCTGTTCATGACCCGGACCGAAGTGCATTGCTCGCGATGCGGCAGCCACCTCGGCCACGTCTTCGAGGACGGCCCGCAGCCGACCGGCCTGCGCTACTGCATGAACGGCGTCGCCATGGGCTTCGAGCCGAAGTCCGGGGACAAGGCCGGCTGATCCTGTGGACGGGCTGTGGAGAGGCTGCGGCGCTTTCCACAGGTTGTGCACAGGCGATCCAAAGGGCGCTTCCCGCCTCTCCGCGCTTGCGGGGAGAGGCGTAGGCGAGAGGGGGAGCGGCGCCCGTTCCGCGAACGGCTGCGTTGCCGCGGCCTCCGCCGCGCGCTAAAGCCGAGGTCGATGCCGAAAGGGGCTGGGACCGCGAACGTGCCCGTCATCGCCACCTCCGTCGATCTTGCCGCCGACGCGGCGAAGGCCAACCGCGCCGCCTGGGCCGCGCTGACGGAGGAATTGGCGGCGACCCGCGCTGCGATCGCCGAGGGCGGCCCGAAGCGGGCCCGCGACCGGCACCTCGCCCGCGGAAAACTCCTGCCGCGGGAGCGCGTCACCCGCCTCCTCGATCCCGGCGCGCCGTTCCTCGAACTCGCTCCGCTCGCCGCGCACGGTCTCTACGGCGACGCGATCCACGCGGCAGGGCTGATCACGGGCATCGGCCGGGTGATGGGCCGCGAGGTGATGGTCGTCTGCAACGATTCGACGATCAAGGGCGGCACCTACTATCCGCTCACGGTGAAGAAGCACCTGCGCGCGCAGGAAGTGGCGCGGGAGAACCGGCTGCCCTGCCTCTACCTCGTCGATTCCGGGGGCGCCAACCTGCCCCATCAGACCGAGGTCTTTCCCGACCGCGAGCATTTCGGGCGCATCTTCTACAATCAGGCGACGCTGTCCGCCCTCGGCATCCCGCAGATCGCCTGCGTCATGGGCTCCTGCACCGCCGGCGGCGCCTACGTGCCGGCGATGTCCGACGAGACCATCATCGTGCGCCGGCAAGGCACCATCTTCCTCGGCGGCCCGCCGCTCGTGAAGGCGGCGACCGGGGAGGAGGTCTCGGCGGAGGATCTCGGCGGCGCCGACGTGCACGCGCGCCTCTCCGGCGTCGCCGACCATTACGCGACCGACGACGTGCACGCGCTGGCCATCGCCCGCCGCATCGTCGGCACCCTCAACACCCGCAAGGAGATCGACCTCGACCTCGTCGAGGCGGTCGAACCGCGCTACGATGCCGCCGAACTCGACGCCATCGTGCCGACGGACCTGCGCAAGCAATACGACATCCGCGAGGTCATCGCGCGGCTTGTCGACGGCTCAACATTCGACGAGTTCAAGCGCCTGTACGGCACGACCCTCGTCACCGGCTTCGCCCGGCTCTACGGCATGCCGGTCGGCATCGTCGGCAACAACGGCATCCTGTTCTCCGAGAGCGCGCTGAAGGGCGCGCATTTCATCGAACTGTGCTGCCAGCGCCGCATCCCGCTGCTCTTCTTGCAGAACATCTCGGGCTTCATGGTCGGCCGCCAGTACGAGGCCGGCGGCATCGCCAAGGACGGGGCGAAGCTCGTCGCCGCGGTCGCCTGCGCGCAGGTGCCGAAGATCACGCTCCTCGTCGGCGGCTCCTTCGGCGCCGGCAACTACGGCATGTGCGGGCGCGCCTATTCGCCCCGCTTCCTCTTCACCTGGCCGAACTCGCGGATTTCGGTGATGGGCGGCGAGCAGGCGGCGAGCGTGCTCGCCACGGTTCGGCGCGACAATATCGAGGCCGAGGGCGGCGCCTGGAGCGGCGCCGAGGAGGAGGCGTTCAAGGCGCCGATCCGCGCCAAGTACGAGGCGGAGGGCTCGCCCTACCACGCCACCGCGCGCCTGTGGGACGACGGCATCATCCTGCCCTCCGAAACCCGCCGCGTCCTCGGCCTCGCCTTCTCCGCCACCCTCAACGCCCCGGTGCCGAAAACGGCCTTCGGGGTGTTCCGGATGTGAGGCGGAACCCGGCGCGACGCGCGCCGTTGGCGGAAGCGGAGCCGCGATGACGAAGACCCTTCCGCAGAATCCCGAGGCCCTTCGCCGCCGCTACGCCGAGGCGATCGCGCGGCTCGCCCATGCCGAGGACCCGCGCATCGAAAACGCCTTCGCGTCCGTGCCGCGGGAGGATTTTCTGCCGCCGCCGCCGTGGACGGTGATCGCCGGCGGCGTGGCGGAGGAAACGAGCGACCTTGAGGACATCTACCAGGACGTCCTCGTCGCCCTCGACCGGCGGCAGGGGATCAACAACGGCGAGCCGGCCCTGCACGCGGCCTGGATGCAGGCGGTCGCGCCGAAACCCGGCGAGGGAATCGTCCATGTCGGTGCCGGCACCGGCTATTACACGGCGATCCTCGCCTCGCTCGTTACGCCCGGCGGCACCGTCGAGGCCTTCGAGATCGACCCGGATCTCGCCGCGGCCGCGCGCAAGAACCTCGCCGCGGTCGGCGGCGTCGCGGTGCGCGCGGAGTCCGCCTTCGGCCGGCCGCTCGCGCCGGCCGACGTCGTCTACGTCAATGCCGGCGTCTTCGCGCCCGATCCGGAATGGCTCGCGGCGCTGAGGCCCGGCGGCCGGCTGATCTTCCCGTGGCAGCCGACGGTCAGGTGGGGGCCGGCGATGCTGGTGCGGCGGGCCGGGCGCGGGTTTTCGGCGCGGGCGATCATGAGCGTCGGCTTCATCGTCTGCGCCGGGCAGGGCAGGGGCCGCGCCGGCACCATCACGTCCCGCGGTCTCGAATCCACCCGCTCGGTCTGGCTCACGACGCAGCGCGTGCCCGACGGCAGCGCGACGGCGATCTACGACGACCTCTGGTTCTCGGCGGACGCCGTCGACGAGTAGGACCGACCGCGCCTTTACGGGCGCGCACCGGCGCGCCGCGGCCGTCTCACGCCGGCATTTGCGGCGCCGTCACCTGGCCGGACCGGAAATCGAAGATCTTGCCGCTCTCGGTCCAGGACGGGGAGGCGAGGGCGACGATGTGCGGGGCGAGGTCTTCCGGCGTCTTCAGGGTCAGCGGGTCCTCGCCCGGCATGGCCTTCTGCCGCATCGCCGTACGCAGGGGGCCGGGACTGACGAGCATCGTCTTGACGTTCGTCGTCGCCGTCTCCGCCGCATAGGTGCGGGCGAGGACTTCGAGGGCCGCCTTCGAGATCGAGTAGACGCCCCAATAGGCCCGCGCCATATGGGCGGCGCCGGAGGAGATGAAGATCGCCCGGCCCGCATCGGAGGCGCGCAGGAGCACGTCGAGGGAGCGCAGGAGCCGGTAGTTGGCGGTGACGTTGATCGCCATCACCGCGTCCCAGACCGGCTGGTCGATGTGCGCGATCGGCGCGATCTCGCCGAGGATGCCGGCGTTGCCGACGAGGATGTCGAGCCTGCCCCAGCGCTCGTGGATCGCGGCGCCGAGCCGGTCGAGGGCGTCGTAGTCGCGCATGTCGACGGGAACGAGGGTGGCGCTCGAACCGGCGGCGCGGACCTCGTCGTCGAGCTCTTCGAGGGCGCCCTGGGTGCGCGCGAGGGCAACGATGTGGGCGCCGGCTTCCGCAAGCGCGAGCGCCGCCGCGCGGCCGATGCCGCGGGACGCGCCGGTGACGACCGCGACGCGGTTCGCGAGGGGCTTGTCCATGGCGCTCAGTCGGCTTCGGCGAGCATCGCCATCCGGCGCGGCGTCGCGACGGACAGGTCGGTCAGGGGCGTCGGGTAGTCGCCGGTGAAGCAATGGTCGGTGAATTGCGGCCGCAGCGGGTTGCGCCCCTCCTCGCCCATGGCGCGGTAGAGGCCCTCGATGGAGAGGAAGGCGAGGCTGTCGGCCCCGATGTACCGGCGCATGCTTTCGAGATCGTGCGTCGCGGCGAGAAGCTTTTCGCGCTCCGGCGTGTCGATGCCGTAGAAGTCGGGATGCGTGATCGGCGGCGAGGCGATCCTGAAATGCACCTCGCGGGCGCCGGCCTCGCGTATCATGCGCACGATCTTCACCGACGTCGTGCCGCGCACCAGGCTGTCGTCGACGAGGACGATCGACTTGCCCTTGATCGCGGCCCGGTTCGCCGAATGCTTCAGGCGCACGCCGAGCTCGCGCACCGATTGGGTCGGCTGGATGAAGGTGCGGCCGACGTAATGGTTGCGGATGATGCCGAGCTCGTAGGGAATGCCGGCGCTCTGCGCGAAACCCGAGCGCCGCCGGCACGCCGGAATCCGGCACCGGCACGATGACGTCGGCGGCGGCGGGCGCCTCGCGGGCGAGCTCGCGGCCCATGGCCTTGCGCACGTCGTAGATCGAGCGGCCGTTCACGACCGAATCGGGCCGCGAGAAGTAGATGTACTCGAAGATGCACGGCCGGGCCGGCTGCTCCGGCGCGAAGCGGAACGACTCGAGCCCGTTCTCGGAGATGACGACGACCTCGCCGTTCTCGACGTCGCGGATGAAGCGGGCGCCGATGATGTCGAGGGCGCAGGTCTCGGAGGTGAGGATGTAGCGGCCGTCGAGCTCGCCGACGACGAGCGGGCGGATGCCGAGGGGGTCGCGGGCGCCGATGAGCTTCTTGTTGGTCAGGGCGACGAGGGCGTAGGCGCCCTCGATCTGACGGATCGCCTCGACGAAGCGGTCGACGATCGCCTTCTTGCGCGAGCGCGCGACGAGATGGACGATCGACCTCGGTGTCGCTCGTCGACTGGTAGATGGCGCCGTCGCGGATGAGGTTGCGGCGGAGCGTCAGCCCGTTCGTCAGGTTGCCGTTATGGGCGACCGCGAAGCCGCCGCCGTCGAGTTCGGCAAAGAGCGGCTGCACGTTGCGCAGGATGGTGCCGCCGGTCGTCGAGTAGCGGACATGCCCGATCGCCGCGAGGCCTTCGAGCCGCTCGATGGTCGAGCGGTCGGAGAACGAATCGCCGACGAGGCCGAGCTTGCGTTCGAGGTGGAAGACATGGCCGTCGTAGGAGACGATGCCGGCCGCTTCCTGGCCGCGATGCTGGAGGGCGTGCAGGCCGAGGGCCGCGATGGCGGCGGCATCGGGATGGCCGAAGATGCCGAAGACGCCGCATTCCTCGTGCAAGGTGTCCCCGTCGCAGTCGAGGTCCGCGGAACGGGGCTCGACCTGCGAGGTCTTGGACCATGCAGACATGATGCTTCCTAGTGGGGTGCCGGCGCCGATCCCGCGCCGGCCTTATTTAAGCGCGGGAGCGCTCCCCGCCAATGGCCCATCGGCGGGTTGTCATCAAGGAATTGCGAGGCTTCAGCCGCGGCGGGGCGGCGGCGGCGGGGCCGGCCGCTGGGGATCGGGTTCGGCGGGCTCCGGCGGCCTCGCCGGGCGCGGGGCCGCGGTTGCGGAAGGACTGGATCAGCTTCTCGGCGTCCGGGAAGACCGTGACGATCGAGTTGCGCAGGCTCTCGCCGGAGCTCTCAAGGGCCGGGCGGGTGCGGGCGGTTTCGGCCCAGGCGGGATTCTTGCCCTGGAGGAGCCAGCTCAGCATCACCCAGCCGATGACGCAGATGAGGAAGCCGCGGGCGGCGCCGAACAGGAAGCCCATCGTCCGGTCGAGGGCTCCGATGCGCGAATCGAGGATGAGGTCCGAGACCTTCACCGTAATGATCGAAACGACGATCAGGGTGAGGATGAAGATGCCGCCGATGGTCGCGACGAGGGCGACCGTGTTGCTGTTGATGTACTGCTTTGCGGTCGGCAGCAGGAGCGGATGCAGGTACCAGGCCGCGGCGATCGCCACCGCCCAGGCGGTGATCGAGAGGGTTTCGCGGGTGAAGCCGCGGACCGCCGCGAGCAGGGCCGAGATGACGATGACGCCGATGACGACGAGATCGAGAACCGAAAAAGGCATGGAGACGGGGCCCACTGAAACATCGAAGCGGCGGCTGTATAGCGCTTCGAGTTCGCGGCGTCACCCTTCCCGGCGCTGCAACGCCGGCCGGGCCCGCGGCCGTTCGGCCGCGATGCCCGCGACGAGATCGGCGATATGGGCGACGGCTGTTGCGGCAAGCGGCGGCCGCTCGCCGGTCTCCTGCCGGAGAGCGGGGGCAAACGCCCGGGCAAAGCCGAGCTTCGCCGCCTCCTTCAGCCGGGCGGGCGCCTGCGCCACGGGCCTGATTGCTCCGGAAAGGCCGATCTCGCCGAAATAGACGGAATCCGGCGGCAGCGGCGCGCCCGAGAGGGAGGAGATCAGGGCCGCCGCCGCGGCGAGGTCCGCCGCCGGTTCGGAGATGCGCAGGCCGCCGGCGACATTGAGGTAGACGTCGTGCATGCCGAGGCGCAGGCCGCCGTGGGCTTCGAGCACGGCGAGGACCATCGACAGCCGGCTCGGGTCCCAGCCGACGACGGCGCGGCGCGGCGTGCCGAGGGAGGTCGGCGCCACGAGGGCCTGGATCTCGACGAGGAGCGGCCTCGTGCCTTCCATCCCGGCGAAGACCGCCGTGCCGGCGGTCGCGAGATCGCGCCCGGCGAGGAAGAGGGCGGAAGGGTTCGCGACCTCCTGAAGGCCGCGGTCCGACATCTCGAAGACGCCGATCTCGTCGGTCGGGCCGAAGCGGTTCTTCACGGCCCGCAGAATGCGGAAATGGTGGCCCGTGTCGCCCTCGAAGGAGACGACGGAATCGACCATGTGCTCGACCACCCGCGGTCCGGCGATCTGGCCGTCCTTGGTGACGTGGCCGACGAGGATCACCGCCGTTCCCGTCGTCTTGGCGAAGCGGATCAGGGCCTGGGCGCTGCCGCGCACCTGCGTCACCGTGCCGGGGGCCGATTCGACGGTCTCGGTCCACATGGTCTGGATCGAATCGATGACGGCGAGCGCGGGCGGCCGCCCCTGCGCCAGGGTGGCGACGATGTCCTCGACGTTGGTCTCGGCGGCAAGTTCGACCTGCGCCGCCGACAGCCCGAGGCGCTCGGCGCGCAGGCGCACCTGCGCCACCGCCTCTTCGCCCGAGATGTAGACGACGCGCTCGCCCCGCAGGGCCATCGCGGCGCAGGCCTGCATCAAGAGCGTCGACTTGCCGATGCCGGGATCGCCGCCGATCAGGATCGCCGAGCCGCGCACGAAGCCGCCGCCGGCGACCCGGTCGAGCTCGGCGATGCCGCAGGCCGTCCGCGGCGCCTCGCGGGCCTCGCCCGAGAGGCCCTCGAGGGGAAAGACGCGCCCCTTGGCCCGGACCGGCCGCGTCGCCACGGGCCCGGCGAGGGCGCCGCCGGCGCCGGTCTCCTCGACGATGGTGTTCCAGCCGCTGCAGGCCTCGCAACGGCCCTTCCAGCGGTTATAGACGGCGCCGCAGCTCTGGCAGACGAAGGCGGTGTTGTTCTTGGCCATGGCTCAGTCGCCGTCGCGGATGAGATTGAGAAGCACGCCGACGTCACGGGCGCCGTGAAGGATTCGGAACACCACGAGGTCGGAGCCGGATTGTCCATAGACGATGACGAAAGGCGCCTCCACGAGCCGCCGGACCTCCCGTCCCGAGCGGGTCCGCAAGGCTGTGCCGCGATCGGGAAAGCGCTCGATCGATTCGCAACGGGCGACGAGACGCTCCACGACCTGCACGGCCGCCGCGGGATTCAGGTCGCGGAGGTAGCCGTAGATGTCGCCGAGGTCCGTCCGCGCCGGCTCGGAAATCCGGACGCTCATTCAGCCGCATCGCGGCGCATGTCCCGGGCGATCGTCTCCTTGAGTTCCGCAAAGACGTCCTCAATCGGCCGCGAGCGGCCCGAATCCGCTGCCCGGATTCCCTCCTCGATCTTGTCCATGACGGCGTCGTAGCGGCGCAGACGCTCCTCTTCGCTTTCCTCCAGGAGCCGCAGACCTGCGCGGACGACTTCGCTCGCGTTGGCGAAGCGCCCCGAGGCGATGAGGGATTGGATGAAGGCCTCGAAATGAGGGCCGATGGCGTAGCTCGACGGCATCGCTGGGGTTCCGGTCTTATCAACTATTATCAGTGCGCCTTTCATGGCTTCAGTCAACCGTCCCGGTAGGTCCGTGCGTAGCGCTCGCCGAGCCCCGTCAGGACGTCGTAGCCGATGGTGCCGGCGCGGCGACCGACCTCGTCGACGGTCAACGCGTCCCCGATAAGCGTCGCGAGGGTGCCGCGCCCGACCTCCGTCTCCGGCACCTCCGTGACGTCGGCAAGGATGAGGTCCATGGAAACGCGGCCGACGAAGGGGCAGAGGCGGCCGGCGACCAGCGCGGCGCCCGCCGGCGCCCCAATGGCGTCCTTGGCATCGGTGCGGCTCGCGGCGCGGGGGTAGCCGTCGGCGTAGCCGGTCGAGAGAACGGCGACGCGGCGCGGAGACGAAGCCGTCCAGGTTCCGTTGTAGCCGGCAGTCTCGCCCGCGGGCAGGGCGCGGACCTGCAAGACGCGCGCCTGGAGCCGCACCACCGGCCGCATGGGGTTGTCGCGTCCCGGCGTCGGGTTGCCGCCGTAGAGCGCGTAGCCCGGCCGCACGAGGTCGTAGTGAGGTCGCTGCGCCAAAAAGATTCCCGAGGAATTTGAAAGAGAAGCCGGGATGCCCGGAAGGGCCTTCCGAACCTCCGCGAAGGCCTCGATCTGGCGCCGGTTGAGCGGGTCGTCGACATCCTCGGAGCTGGCGAAATGGCTCATCAGGAGCGCCGGCTCGAAATCGTTCCGGCGCGCGTCCACCGCCAGCGCGGCCGCGTCCGCGACCGAGAAGCCGAGCCGGTTCATGCCCGTATCGACGTGGAGCGCCGCCGGAAGGCGCAAGCCCTCGCCGCGGCAGAAGGCCGCCCACTCTTCGAGTTCCGGAAACGAGCCGAGCACCGGCCGCAGGGACAGGCCGACATAGGTCGGGCCCGTGCCTGACAGAAAGCCGTTGAGCACGTACACGACAGCTCCGCCGCAGACCTCGCGAACGCGCAGCGCCTCGCTCAGATGCGCAACGAAGAACGTCCGGCAACCAGCTGACGACAAAGGTGAAGCCACGTGCTCGATGCCGAGGCCATAGGCGTTCGCCTTGATCACCGCCGCGCATTCGGCGCCGGCCGCCGTGTCGCGCAAGGTGCGCCAGTTGGCGACGAGCGCGGAGAGGTCGATCGTCAGGAGGCCCCCCGCCTCGGCCGCGGGCACGGCCTCTCCGTTCGGAGAAAACGAGAATTCACTCACCCGCCGACTCGCTCCGGCAGCTTGTCCTCGTCCGCGAGGTTGGAGAAGCGGGTCACCTCCGCCTGGAAGGCGAGCTGCACCGTCCCCGTCGGCCCATGGCGCTGCTTGCCGATGATGATCTCGGCCTTGCCGTGCACCTGGTCCATCTCCTGCTGCCACTTGAAGTACTCTTCGGTGCCGGGCTTCGGCTCCTTGTTCTTCAGATAATACTCGTCGCGATAGACGAACATCACGACGTCCGCGTCCTGCTCGATCGAGCCGGATTCGCGCAGGTCCGAGAGCTGCGGCCGCTTGTCGTCGCGGGACTCGACCTGTCGCGAGAGCTGCGACAGGGCCAGGATCGGCACGTGAAGCTCCTTCGCCAGGGCCTTGAGGCCGGTGGTGATCTCGGTCAGCTCCTGGACGCGGTTCTCGACCCTTCCTCGCCGAGGCGGAGAGGAGTTGCAGGTAGTCGATGACGAGAAGGTCGAGGCCGCGCTGGCGCTTCAGGCGCCGGGCCCGGGCGGCGAGCTGCGCGATCGACAGGCCGCCGGTCTGGTCGATGTAGAACGGTATCGTCTGCATCACCCGCGCGGCCTCGGTGATCTTGTAGAAGTCGTCCTCGCGCATGTCGCCGCGCCGGATCTTGAAGGAGGGCACGCCCGACTGCTCGGCGATGATGCGCGTCGCCAGCTGCTCGGCCGACATTTCGAGGGAGAAGAAGCCGACGATGCCGCCGTCCACGGTCCGGACGCTGCCGTCCGGCAGCCGTTCGCCGGCATAGGTCTTGGCGATGTTGAAGGCGATGTTGGTCGCGAGCGAGGTTTTTCCCATGGCCGGCCGGCCCGCGAGGATGACGAGGTCGGAGGGCTGCAGGCCGCCGAGGCCGCGGTCGAGGTCGTTGAGGCCGGTGGCGATGCCGGACAGCTTGCCTTCCCGCTTGAAGGCGGCGGCGGCCATGTCGATCGCCTGCGTCAGCGCCTCCGAGAAGCGCTGGAAGCCGCCGTCGTAGCGGCCCCTCTCGGCAAGCTCGTAGAGGCGCCGTTCCGCCTCCTCGATCTGGTCGCGGGGCGAGGACTCGACCGGGGCGTCGTAGGCGACATTGACGAGGTCTTCACCGACCCCGATCAGGCTGCGCCGGATCGACAGGTCGTAGACCGTGCGGCCGTAATCCTCCGCGTTGATGACGGTCGTCGCCTCGGCGGCGAGGCGGGCGAGGTATTGCGAGACGGTGAGGCCGCCGAGGTCCTGGTCGCCGAGAAAGGTCTTGAGGGTGATCGGCGTCGCGACCTTGCCGGCCTTGATGAGGGTCGTCGCGACCTCGTAGACGCGCTTGTGCAGGTCCTCGTGGAAATGGCTCGCCTCGAGAAAGTCCGAGACGCGGTAATAGGCCTCGTTGTTGACGAGGATCGCGCCGAGCAGCGCCTGCTCGGCTTCAATGTTGCTCGGCGCGACGCGGTAGCGCGGCTCGGCGGCATCGATGCGGGCGATCAGGGCGTTGGCGGTGGCCATGCGGCACTCCGGACAGGGCCTCGCCCGGCCGAGCGGCCAGGCGCACGAACTCGTAAGACGCGCGAGCGGAAGCATTCCGCCCCAGCACCCCGCTGTCGCCGCTCCCCACAGCCGTACACAGCGATATTCGAGGCGCCGTCGATCCTTCTTGACAGGCAGCGAAGAAAGGCGCCCCGGCGGGCGCCGCACCAAGGGCGCCCGCCAGTGCGAATCACACCCACCATTATAGAACAAAAAGTGAACAACTATAGCAATACCGCCGTCGCAACGCGCCTCCGAGGGGGCGGAAAGTGCCGCCTTCCGTCTCTCGCCGCTTGCGGAGGTGGGGAACGCCCGAGCGGCGTCTTTCACGTCCCGACGGAGGGTCTCAGGAGATTCGGAAGCTCAGCTTGATCGCGATAACGATGCTGTTCACGGCGATGCTGGCCAGGATCAATCCAGATACGCGACTCATGAGTTCGAGCCCGGCGCGGCCGAACAGGCCGTAGAGCACCTTGGAAAGGGCGAGAACACCGAAGACGACGACCAGAACGAGCGCCACGCGCACGGTCGTGCTGGCCTGCTCGGCGAGCGATCGCACGTAGTTGTCGGTCAGCAAGACCACGGTCAGCATGGCACCGGCGCCCGCGACGGTCGGGATGGCGAGCGGATAGACCGCCCGTTGCGCCAACGTGGCGTCCGACGGCACGGCCGCAGCTTCTTCGGTGACTTGACCCAGCACGAGTTTCAGCCCGAACAGCAGAAGGACGATCGATCCGGCGAGTTGAAACGAGGCCATGGGAATCTCCAGCGCCTCCAGGAGAAACTGGCCAACACAGATGAAGAAGAACAGGACGAGAAACGCTGTCACGACCGCATAGGCCGCAACTTGCAGGGATTGGCGACGGGAAAGTCCTGCGGTTGCCGCCAGGAAGACCGGGACGGCTGCAGTCGGGTCGAGCACGGCAAGAAGGGTGACGAACTCATAGAAAAAATGATTCTGGAACCCGAGCTCCAAGGCGGCCTCCCCAAGAGTAGCCGGGTGCGTTTTGCTGTTGTTTTTCCGATGCTAGGCGAGGTTGGCCGCGAAGTCTGCAAGAAGGCGAACAGGACGAAGGCCTCTGCAAGGACTGGCGCATTCCCTCCCTGTGGGAGGGAATGCGCGTCTTTCTTCACGCAAGGACCGCGCCCAACGCCGTGGGTATGGGGCGGCCGTGCATGCAGGGAGAGGTAGATCCCCTCCTGCTAGGCCTCGTCGGCCGGGCCGGCGGCATCGGCGAGGGCGGCGCCGACTTCGAGGCCGAGATCGTCGAGGCTCGTCTCCTCGCGGGCCGTCACCTCCTCGCCGCGGGCGAGGCGCTCGGCCTCCTCGGGGCTGCGGGCGACGTTGATGACGACCGAGGTGTCGACCTCCGGATGCAGCACCACCGGCACCTTGTGCAGGCCGATCGTCTTGATCGGCATGTTGAGGATGATCTGGTCGCGATCGACCGAGAAACCGTTCTTGGTGATCAGCTCCGCGAGGTCGCGCGTCGACACCGAGCCGTAGAGGACGCCCGTCTCGCCGGCCTGGCGGATCACGATGAAGCTCTGGCCGTCGAGCTTTTCGGCGACGGACTGGGCCTCGGAGCGGCGCTCGAGGTTGCGGGCTTCGAGCTGGGCGCGCTGCGCCTCGAAGCGCTCCGTGTTGGCTTTCGTCGCCCTCAAGGCCTTGCCGCGGGGCAGGAGGAAATTGCGGGCGAAGCCGTCGCGCACCCTCACGGTTTCGCCCATCTGGCCGAGCTTGGCGACGCGTTCGAGCAGGATCACTTGCATGGTCTTCTCCTTCGAGGTTCGGGATCAGGGGGAGGGCGGCCCGGCGGCGCCGGGCTTGAAGCGGGCGCGCAGCGCGAACGCCGCGTCGGCACAGCCGAGGATCGCGAGCAGCGGCATCGCGATCTGGCTGAGGAAGAACGTGATCAGATAGAGGCCGCCGAGCATGAAGCGGCGGCTCGGCCGCTGGCGCGTCGTGTCGTGCACGAAGGCGAGGCCCTGCAGCACGAAGGCGGCGAAAAAGGCGCCCGCAAGGACCATCCCGGCGGCGCCGAGGAGCCCGGGCGCGAAGGAAAGCGCCGAGGAAGAAGGCGAGCGCGGCAAGGGCGCGGGGCGACATCGCCGTCGCCGGGATGTCCGGCCAGGGCCGCGGAAGGCGGTCCGAAAGGCGCACGGCCTTGCCCGCGAGCCAGAGGTTGAGGGTCAGGATCATCACGAAGTTCAGGGCGAAGAACAGCGGCAGCGCCTCGATGAGAATGCGAAGCGTCAGGCTCGCCTCGGTTCCTTCCGACGTGCCCTGGCCTTGCAAGACCCCGTCGAAGACGTGGCGGAGCGTTTCGGTGAAGGTCTCGTAGCTGAGCCGGCCGATGGCGAGGACGCCGACGTAGGTGATGAGGGCGGCCGTGAGCGCGATCCAGACGAGAAGGCGCCCGAGCGGGTACCATTCGGTCCGCTCGCCGCCGGCCGCCGGGCGGCCGAGAAGGGCGAGATAGGCGAGCCACCAGGCCGGGAGCGCCCAGCCGACCGTGAAGGCGACCCCGGCGGTAAGGTTGAGCGCCGCGGCGAGGGCAAGCCCGCCCGAAACCGCGGCGATGAGGCCCGTGACCTGGTTCCAGCCGAGCGCCGCGATGAAGATCGGCAGCGGCGCGACGACGGACAAAAGCATCGCCAGCGGCGATCCGGTGATCACCACTCCGAACAGGAGCGCCGAGACGAGGCCCGCCCCGACGCCGATGATGAAGATGGTCCCCATCGCTCTCGCTGTCCCGCTGCTCGCGGCAGGGTTAGGAGCGGCATCGCTCCAGCGGACCCGGCGGAGTTTCACCGCCGGGCGAAGGCTTGCTGCTTACCGGATCACGTAGGGCAGGAGGCCGAGGAAGCGGGCGCGCTTGATCGCCTGGGCGAGCTCGCGCTGCTTCTTCGCCGACACCGCGGTGATGCGGGAGGGCACGATCTTGCCGCGCTCAGAAATGTAGCGGGACAGGAGCTTCGTGTCCTTGAAGTCGATTTTTGGCGCGTTCGCGCCCGAGAACGGGCAGGTCTTGCGCCGACGGAAGAACGGACGACGGCCTCCGCCGCCGCCACCAGCACCGAATGCCATGCTCTAGCTCCCTTCGCCGTCGAAGCCGCCGTCGCGCTCGCGGCGCTCGCGGTCCTTGCGCTCGTCGCGATCGCGCTTCTGCATCATCGCCGAGGGCTCCGCCTCGAGGGCGTCGACGCGGATCGTCAGAAAGCGGAGGATGTCCTCGTTGATGCGCATTTGCCGCTCCATCTCGGCGACCGCCGCCGGCGGAGCGTCGAGGTTGAACAGGGTGAAATGCGCCTTGCGGTTCTTCTTGATGCGGAAGGCGAGGGACTTGACGCCCCACATTTCGGTCTTTTCGACCTTGCCGCTATTGCTCTCGATGACCCCGCGATACTGGTCGATCATCGCCTCGACCTGTTGCGGCGTCACGTCCTGGCGAGCCATGAAAACGTGCTCGTAGAGAGGCATGGTGGGCCTTTCTCATTCGTTGCTTCAAGCTATGGGAGCGCTGCGGACAGCGTTCTCGAGCCGGTTTCAAGCGTCCGATCGGCGCCAAGCCCTTCGAGCCGTGAGGCCCGAGCGGTTGATCGAAGGCGGAGACACCGGACGACGGGCTCCTTGGAAGGATGCCCTGTGCGGCAAGCCGCACCGCCCGTTCAGCCCCCGGCCGGAGCGAACGCAAGGCGCGCACATAACGGGTGAAGGCGGGAAAGGCAAGGCCGGACAGTGCCGATCGTCGCCTCTCCCCGCAAGCCTGGCGCATGCACACATCTCGGCCGACGGCCCCGACGCGCTCTGCCGATGACGAACGAACCGCATTCCCTCCCCGGGAGGGAAGGCGCGCATTCTTACGGGTTCAAACACTGCCCAGGCCGGGACGAGATGTGTGAATCCGCTGGCCCTGCAAGCGGGAGAGGCGCAGCCGCGCCTTTGCGGATGTCGCTTCGTCGCATCTGGCTCGTCTCGAATGCATCGCCATGTAAGAAGGACCGGCCTTATCCGATTCCCGAACCCGATGCCCGCACCCCCCATCCGCCTCGGCGTCAACGTCGACCACGTCGCGACCCTCCGGAACGCCCGCGGCGGCTGGCTTCCGGACCCGGTCCGGGCCGCCCATTCCGCGGTGCTGGCGGGGGCCGACGGCATCACCGCGCATCTTCGCGAGGACCGTCGGCACATTCGCGACGAGGACGTCGAGCGGCTGAAACGCCAGCTCTTCGTGCCCCTCAACTTCGAAATGGCCGCGACCCCGGACATGGTCGCCATCGCGGCCCGCATCCGACCGCACGCCGCCTGCCTCGTGCCCGAGAAGCGCACCGAGCGGACCACGGAGGGCGGCCTCGACGTCCGCGGCGGTGCGGGGCACCTGCGCCCGGCGATCGAGGCGCTGAAGGAGGAGGGCATCCGCATCTCGCTCTTCGTCGAGCCGGACCCGGAGGTCGTGCGCGCCTCGCACGGCCTCGGCGCTCCGGTCGTCGAGCTCCACACCGGGACCTGGTGCGAGGCCGTCGCCGCCGACGACGGCGAGCGCGCCGAGGCGGAATTCGCCCGGCTCAGGGCCGCCGCCGCGCTCGGGCAGAGCCTCGGCCTCGAGGTCCACGCCGGGCACGGGCTCGACTTCGACACCGCCCGGACGATTGCGGCGATCCCGGAGATCGTCGAGCTCAACATCGGCCATTTCATCATGGCCGAGGCGCTCTTCGTCGGCCTCGACGAGGCGGTCAGGACCATGCGGACGGCGATGGACGCCGGCCGGGCCGGGGCGGCCTGAGCGGCGATGATCCTCGGCATCGGCTCGGACCTCTGCGACATCCGCCGGATCGAGCGCTCGCTCGACCGCTTCGGCGACCGCTTCACGCATCGCATCTTCACGCTGGGGGAGCGCGCCCGCAGCGACCGCCGGGCGGCCCGGGCGGCCTCCTACGCGCGGCGCTTCGCGGCCAAGGAGGCCTGCGCCAAGGCGCTCGGCACGGGTCTGCGCGCGGGCGTCTTCTGGCGCGACATGGAGGTGGTGAACCTGCCCTCGGGGCGGCCGACCCTGCGGCTCACCGGGGGCGCCCTGGCGCGGCTCGCCGAGATGACCCCGGCCGGTCACGAGGCCGTGCTCCACGTCTCGCTCACCGACGATCCGCCCCTCGCGCAGGCCTTCGTCGTCATCGAGGCGCGCCAGAGAACGTGAGACAGTGCGGCGTTGCCCCCCGGCCGGGCTTGGGCTAGACCCCGTGCCGGCAGGACAGGGGCCCATGGAACGAAGCCTAATGGATCAGGTACGCGCGAACGAGACCGTGAAAAAAGAAGAAGGGGGCCTTTGGGAGACCGTCAAGGTCGTCTTCCAGGCGCTGCTCATCGCCCTTGTCGTGCGCACGCTGCTGTTTCAGCCGTTCAACATCCCGTCCGGGTCCCTCGTGCCGACGCTGCTCATCGGCGACTACCTGTTCGTGTCGAAATATTCCTACGGCTATTCGAAGCACTCGATCCCGTTCAGCCCGCCCTTGTTCAACGGCCGCATCTGGGCCGCCGAGCCGAAGCGCGGCGACATCGCCGTCTTCAAGCTGCCGAAGGACAACGCGACCGACTACATCAAGCGCGTCATCGGCCTTCCGGGCGACAAGATCCAGGTCATCGCCGGCATCCTCCAGATCAACGGCACGCCGGTGAAGCGCGAGCGCGTCGAGGATTACGAGACGACCGACGAGCGCGGCCGCATCGTCAAGGTGCCGCGCTATCGCGAGACGCTGCCGAACGGCGTCTCCCATTTCATCATCGAGCGCGAGGGCGACCGCGGCTACTGGGACAACACCAACGTCTACATCGTGCCGCCCGGGCATTTCTTCATGATGGGCGACAACCGCGACAACTCGACGGACAGCCGCGACGAGTCGAATGTCGGGCAGGTGCCTTTCGAGAACTTCGTCGGGCGCGCCGAGATCATCTTCTTCTCGATCGACGAGAACGCCTCCCTCTGGAAGGTGTGGGAATGGCCCGCCTCGATCCGCTGGGGCCGCCTGTTCCAGCCGATCCGGTAGGGCCGTGACGCGGCGCAAGGCGAGCCTCGACGCCCTCCAGGCGACGCTCGGCTACTTCTTCACGGACCTCGGCCTCCTCGAGCAGCGCGCTGACCCATGTCAGCGCGGCGCAGGCCGGGCCGGCGCAGAGCTATCAGCGCCTCGAGTTCCTCGGCGACCGCGTCCTCGGCCTCGCCGTCGCCGATCTCCTCTTTGCCGCCTTTCCCGACGCGCCCGAGGGCGAGCTGTCGCGCCGGCTGTCCGAGCTCGTGCGCAAGGAGACCTGCGCCGACGTCGCCGAGGCCTGGGATCGTCGGGCCGCATCTGAGGCTCGGCACCGGCGAGATGCAGTCGGGCGGGCGGCGCAACCAGACGATCCTCGCCGATGCCGCCGAAGCGGTTATCGGCGCCGTCTTCCTCGACGGCGGGTTCATGGTCGCGAAGGCCCTCGTCGCGCGGGCCTTCGCGGACAGCCTCTCGGCGCGCCGCGCCTTGCGCGATCCGAAGAGCGCCCTGCAGGAATGGGCGCAGGGCCGCGGCCTCCCGGCGCCGCGCTATTCGGTCGTCGAGCAGATCGGCCCGGACCATGCGCCCCAGTTCCGGATCGTCGTCGCGGTCGAGGGCCTCGAGAGCGGGCTCGGCATCGGCCAGTCGAAGCGCATCGCGGAACAGGACGCCGCCCGCCATGTGCTCCTGCGGGAAGGCGTCTGGACGGAGAACGAGCATGTCGGCGCCTGACGCGGAGGCGACGCGGGCGGGCTTCGTCGCCCTCATCGGCGCGCCGAATGCCGGCAAGTCGACCCTCCTCAACGCCCTCGTCGGCGCCAAGGTCTCGATCGTCTCGCGCAAGGTGCAGACGACGCGGGCCCTGGTGCGCGGCATCGCCATCGAAGGGGCGGCGCAGATCGTCTTCGTCGACACGCCCGGCATCTTCGCGCCGAAGCGGCGCCTCGACCGCGCCATGGTCGGGTCCGCCTGGGGCGGCGCCGGCGATGCCGACGTCGTCGCCGTGCTCATCGACGCGCGCAGGGGCGTCGACGAGGAGGCCGAGGCGATCCTGCAAAAACTCGCCGAGCTGCGCCAGCCGAAGGTGCTGATCCTCAACAAGATCGACCTCATCGAGCGCTCGATGCTGCTCGCGCTCGCCGCCGGCCTCAACGAGGGCACGCCCTTCGCGCACACCTTCATGGTCTCGGCGCTGAAGGGCGACGGCGTGAAGACCCTGCGCCGCACCCTCGCCGCGATGATGCCCGCGGGGCCGTGGCTCTACCCGGAGGACCAGATCTCCGACGCGCCCCTGCGCATGCTCGCCGCCGAGATCACGCGCGAAAAGATCTACGAGCGCCTGCACGAGGAACTGCCCTACCGCTCGACGGTCGAGACCGACCAGTGGATCGCGCGCCCGGACGGCTCGGTGCGCATCGAGCAGACGATCTTCGTCGAACGCGAGAGCCAGCGGAAGATCGTCCTCGGCGAGGGCGGCCGCGCGATCAAGACGATCGGCCAGATGTCCCGCAAGGAGATCGCCGAAATCATCGAGGCGCCGGTGCACCTCTTCCTGTACGTGAAGGTGCGCGAGAACTGGGCCGACGATCCCGAGCGCTACCGCGAGATGGGGCTCGATTTTCCGAAGGGGTAGGGCGGACTCGCGCCTCGCCAACGGCGAATGGCGAACGGAACGCGACGCCCTTCGCCTCTCCCCGCTTGCGGGGAGAGGGTTTCGATCGGCAGATCGAAACAAGCGGAGCGAAGCGAAGCGGGGGTGAGGGGGCGGTGCAGAAAGAGGCGACCGGTCCCCGCTGCTGCCGCGACTTTTCCGGAGGCGCCCCCTCACCCGCGCCTGCTGCGCAGGCTTGCCGCCTTCGGCGGCCCTCTCCCCGCAAGCGGGGAGAGGCAATTGGCGGACTCCGCCTCATGTCGCGCAAATGGCGGGCGCGACGCGAAACGCCACACGCGGGGAGAGGCGAAATCGCCCCCTACTGTCCCGCCGCCGCCACCTTCGCCGGCGGATCTTCCACGAAGGCCCAGCCGGTCGCGGTTTCGGCTTCGCGCTTGACGAAGGAGTAGCCGGTCTCGTCCCAGCGCTTCACGGCGTAGGTCTTGTTGTCGAGGATGAGGTCGCCGCGGTCGGTGCGGACCGTCAGCACCGCGTGGCCGTCGCCGATCTCGTCGAGGACGACGGTCATCGGCAGGGCCCGGCGCGGCAGGCCGGCCCCGATGAGAAACTTGCGCTTCAGAAGCTGGAAATCCTCGCAATCGCCCTTGCCGTCGCTCGGCAGCTCCCAGACGTCGACGACGCCGCGATGGGCGAGGTCGGCGATCGGGACGACGGTGCGGTTGACGTAGGCGTTGACGGCTTCGATGAGGTCGATCAGCTCGGGCGTCGCCGCGACGGTCTCCGGCTCCCGGCGGTCGATCCGGCATTCGGCCGGGTTCTTCGCACAATAGGCCGTCCAGGCGGGCAGGGGCGGCGCGCTCTTGCCGGCGACGAGCGCCGGCGAGGCGAAGGCCGGCGCGGTGAGCGCCAGCGCGGCACAGACGGCCAAGCTCAGCCGACCCGTCATTCTCTGCCCCCTTGAGCGGCCTTTGTCCGCGCCATGTTCTGCAAGGGATGCCCTGCAAGAAGGATGCCGGCCGGCCGCTTCTCCCACTGTCCCCGTACCGCAGTCCGGACCGGGACGATTCAGTATCGCCGAGGTGTGAGCTTGATACAGTGCTCGCCCGCACACGAGCCCTTCTTTCGGGGCAAGACCTTTGTCCACCGCACGACGGAGACCGGGTGCGCAGGGCGGCGGAAGAGACTACATCCCTGTCATGCAATGGACGGATGAAGCCATCGTCCTCGGCGCCCGCAGGCACGGCGAATCGGCGCTCATCCTCGAAGTGATGACGCCCGCGCACGGCCGCCATCTCGGGCTCGCCCACGGCGGCCGCTCGAGGGCGATGCAACCGGTCCTGCAGCCGGGAAACACCGTGCAGGCGACCTGGCGCGCCCGCCTCGACGAGCATCTCGGCACCTTCACCCTTGAGGCCGGGACCCTGCGCGCGGCCCGCTTTCTGGCCGCGCCGCTGGCGCTTTATGGCCTTGCGGCCCTCGCCGCGCTCCTGCGCGTCCTGCCGGAGCGCGACCCGCATCCGAGGCTCTACGAATCGCTGACGGTGCTCGTCGATCATCTCGACGATCGCGACATCGCCCCGGCCCTCTTCGTGCGCTTCGAACTGGCGCTCCTCGCCGAGCTTGGCTTCGGCCTCGACCTGACGCGCTGCGCCGCGACCGGGAGCCGCGAGGACCTCGTCTATGTCTCGCCGCGGAGCGGCGGCGCCGTCAGCGCGGCGGCGGGGGCGGCCTACCGGGACCGGCTCCTCGCGCTCCCCGGGTTCCTGACGGGCGAGAGCGACCCGGCCCCGGCCGACGTCGCCGCGGGCTTCGCCCTGACCGAATTCTTCCTGCGCCGGCACGTCTTCGAGCCGCGCGGGGAGGACCTTCCCGAGGAGCGCCGGCGCCTCGCCGCGGCGGCCACGGCGGCGGACCTGCCGGCGCGTTTCTGATACGTTCCTCCCTCGCAAAGCCAACCAATTCGCGGGCGGCGCCCGCCTCGAGGACCGAAATCGCATGGGCAAGCCGGTCAACCCGCCCGCCGCCGGCGGCGGAGACGTTGAGACGATCCCCCTCAAGGAGGCGCTGGAGGAGCGCTACCTCGCCTATGCCCTCTCGACGATCATGCACCGGGCGCTGCCGGACGCCCGCGACGGCCTGAAGCCCGTTCATCGGCGCATCCTCTATGCCATGCGCCGTCTGCGGCTCGATCCCGGCGCCGCCTTCAAGAAATGCGCCCTCGTCGTCGGCGAGGTCATCGGCAAGTTCCACCCGCACGGCGACGTCGCCATCTACGACGCCCTCGTGCGGCTCGCGCAGGATTTCGCGCAGCGCTACCCGCTCGTCGACGGACAGGGCAACTTCGGCAACATCGACGGCGACAACGCCGCGGCCTACCGGTACACGGAGGCGCGGCTGACGGAGGTGGCGCGGCTCATCCTCGACGGCATCGACGAGGATGCGGTCGATTTCCGCGGCACCTTCAACGGCGAGGACGAGGAGCCGGTCGTTCTGCCGGCCGCCTTCCCGAACCTGCTCGCCAACGGCGCCCAGGGAATCGCGGTCGGCATGGCCACCTCGATCCCGCCGCACAACGCGTCCGAGCTCTGCGACGCGGCCCTCTACCTGATCAGCCATCCCAAGGCCACCTCGGAGCAGCTTCTCACCTTCGTGCCGGGGCCGGACCTGCCGACCGGCGGCATCATCGTCGATCCGCAGGTGGCGATCGCCGAGGCCTACCGCACCGGGCGCGGCTCCTTCCGCGTGCGCTCGCGCTGGGCGAAGGAGGAGGCCGGCCGCGGCCAGTGGATCATCGTCGTCACCGAGATCCCCTACGGCGTGCCGAAGTCGCGGCTGATCGAGAAGACGGCCGAGCTTTTGCAGGAAAAGAAGCTGCCGCTGCTCGCCGATATCCGCGACGAATCCGCGGAAGACGTGCGCATCGTCCTTGAGCCGCGCTCGCGCAGCGTCGATCCGGTGATCCTGATGGAATCGCTCTTCAAGCTGACCGAGCTCGAGAGTCGGATTCCGATGAACGTGAACGTGCTCGCCGGCGGCAAGGTGCCGAAGGTGCTTGGCCTCGCCGAATGCCTGCGCGAATGGCTCGATCATCGCCGCGAGGTGCTTCTTCGCCGCACGCGCCACCGCCTCGCAGCGATCGAGAAGCGCCTCGAAATCCTCGGCGGATTGCTGATCGTCTATCTGGACCTCGATCGCGTCATCAAGATCATCCGCCAGGAGGACGAGCCGAAGCAGGAGCTGATGCGCTTCTTCAAGCTCAGCGAGCTTCAGGCGAATGCCATCCTCGACACGCGCCTGCGCTCGCTGCGGCGGCTCGAAGAGATGGAGCTGAAGCGCGAGCAGACCGAATTGAAGAAGGAGAAGGCGGCGATCGAGGACCTGCTCGTCTCCGAGAAGGTGCAGTGGAAGACGATCGCCTGGGAGATCCGCGAGGCGCGCAAGCTGTTCTCCACCGACACGCCCCTCGGCCGCCGGCGCACCGGCTTCGCCGAGGCGCCCGACACGTCCGACATCGATTTCTCCGAGGCGATGGTCGAGCGCGAGCCGGTCACCGTCATCGTCTCCGAGAAGGGCTGGATCCGCGCCATGAAGGGGCACGTCGCGGACCTCTCCGGCGTGACCTTCAAGGGCGACGACCGGCTGAAAGTCTCGTTTTTCGCGGAGACGACGTCGAAGATCGTCGTCGTCGCCACGAACGGCCGCTTCTTCACCCTCGACGCGGCGAAGCTCCCGGGCGGGCGCGGCTTCGGCGATCCGATCCGCCTCATGGTCGATCTCGAGGAGGGCGCGGACTTCATCGCCGCCTTCCCGTATCGCGCCGGCGCGAAGGTCCTCATCGTCTCCTCCGATGGGCGCGGCTTCGTCGCGCCCCTCGACGACACGGTCGCGAACACGCGCAAGGGCAAGGGCGTCCTGACCCTCGACGCGCCGGCGACCGCCGCCATCTGCGCCGAGGCGGACGGCAACCACGTCGCCGTCATCGGCCAGAACCGGAAGCTGCTGGTCTTCCCGATCGCGCAGGTGCCGGAGATGAGTCGCGGCAAAGGCGTGCGCCTGCAGCGCTATCGCGACGGCGGCATCTCCGACGCCAAGGTCTTTTCGCTCAAGGAGGGACTGACCTGGAGAGACACCGCCGGCCGCACCTGGACCGTGGCCAAGGACGATCTGCGCGACTGGATCGGCAGCCGCGCCGAAGCGGGCCGGCTGCCGCCGAAGGGCTTTCCGAAGTCGAACAGGTTCGGCTGAGCGGCCTCACGCGCGGGACGGGCGGGCGCGATGGTGGACCAGGGATGACCAGGCGCAGGCTGCGATGGCTCGCCGGCGGCGCAGCGCTTGCCGTCGCCGCCCTCGCCGCGGCATGGCAGTTCGATCCCGGCCGTATCGGACGGCGCCTCGCATCCGCCCTTCCATTCGGGGGAGCGGCGCAGAGCTGCTTTCAGGGCGCGGTGCATTATTGCCTCGCGGCCCAGAGCCGTTCGGGGAAGATCGAGTTTCCGGCCAAGACCGACTACTGGAATGGCGTTCCAAAGCTCGACGCCGAAGGCGTGCCCTATCGCGAGGGGCTGCACGGCCGATACCGCAACGTGTCTTCGGTCGCCTTTGCGGCCTACGGCCCGCGGCTTTTCGACGTCGCCGAGGCCTGCCGCAGCTACACGGAAACGCCGGCCATGCGGGCGAACCGGGATTGGCTCCTCGCCCATGTCGTTCCGCTCAAGGACGGCGCCGTGACCTGGCACTACGACTACGACACCCACGTCAACGACAGCGTGCTCGATGCGCCCTTCGCGTCGGCTTTCAGCCAGGCCGCCGTGATCGAGCGGCTTTTGCTCCTGCGCTGCGCGAAGGGCGACGCCCGCTTCGGCGAACTCGCGCGCCAGGCCGCCCGCGCCTTCGACCTGCCGGTCTCGGCGGGCGGTCTGCGCTCGGAGGATCCGGACTTTACCTGGTTCCAGGAAGTGCCGCTCCCGGACAGGCACAATCCGCACATCGTCAATGCGCATCTCTACGCGATCTACGTCCTCGGCCTCATGGCGGCGGAGTTTCCCGACGATGGGTTCGGCAACCTCGCGGCCCGCGGCCTGCGTTCCTTCGAGCGGGCCCTGCCGGCAATCGATACCGGCTACTGGAACCGCTACGATCTGCGCCCGGCCTATTCCGCGTTCAGCCTGACGATTCCAAAAAGCGACGCGGTGCTGCGCTCGCTCACTCTCACCATGGACGGCAAAACCTCGTCGATCGATTTCGCATCGGACGGTCGCGAGCCATCCGCAAATGCGTATCGCGGCGATTTCGAGCGAGACCGGACGGTCGGCGGCATCCGATTGAAGGGCGATCTCGCGGTTCGTCTCGTCTTGCCGATGGGACGTGAGTTCAGCGCCGGCCTCGTCGACGAGCCGCTCACCATCGCCGTTCGCGCGGCCTGCTGCGCAGGTGTGCCGTTGCTTGCCGTCCCGGGCATGCGCCCGGGCATCGTGGAATCGTTCCCGCTGACGCTCGTGTCGCGGCGGCGCGAGGGCGGCGATGAGGTCCTCGTGTTCGAGGCGGGCCTGCGCGATGCGGGGTGGTGGCCGCTGCCGGAGGAGTACGTGCCCAATCACGCCGACCTCCTGGCGCAGATCGCGCGGCAGACGAATTCCGGAGCGCTCTACGTCTACGCACTTCGCTGGCAGGGATTCTCCCGCCGCTACGAGGAAGACCGCGCGGCGCCGCCGCCGGTGCCCTCGCCGCGCCAGCGCTACGCGTTTGCTCCGGCCTCCGACCTCGGCGAGCGCCTCTTGAAGCGCTTCGATCGCCGCCATCCGGCCGAGATCGGCGAAGCCGAAATCCGCGCGGCCCTTGCGGACATCTATCCCATTGCGCCCGGAACGGACTGCTCGGCCGCCCCGCCAGACGGGGCTTGCGAGGCCCGGCGGCTGGCCGCGGCGACCCTCGCCCTGCGGGCTGAGAGCGCAATCCGATCGCCATGAATCGGGGGCATTCGGCCTTCATCCCGAGAGGTCGAGCGCCGCAACGGCACGAACGGCACAATCCTTCCGGCGAATGGGAGCTGTCTTAAGCGGTGAGGCAAGCGGCCGCCTTCCGAGCCCGGCCAACGGAACAAACGTCACAGAAATGAGACGCAGTTCTCACGTATAGCGACGATGAGCGTTGACTGCGGACCACGCCGCGCGCGACAAATTGTGAGAAAATTTCACCGAGCCACGCGAAATGGAGCGGTGTCATGGCGGTAGCCATTCAGCAAATCGTCAATGTCGAAGACCGGACACTGACCCGCAGTCCTTTCGGCCTCGTCGGCGGCGTTTGTGCCGGCTTATCGGCGCGGTACGGCGTCAATGTTGTATTCCTGAGAATAGTGTTCCTAATAGCGGCGATCTACATCGTCGGACTTCTCGTTTATCTCTATCTCGTCTGGAAGGTGCCGCTGGCGGCGCGAGGGCAGGAGCCGATCGTTCCGGCCGCTCCCAGGAAGCGCAACCTCTTCACTTACATGGTCGGAGGTGTTGGCATTGTCGCCACGACGATCGGCTTCGCGAACAACCTTTGGGACTTTTGGGAAGGCGTCACAGAATTTTCGGAGCGCGTGCGTCCGGTCAAGACCGCTTCGTCGGCCGGATCGTTGGCGCGAGCGCGCGCGGCGGCAGCATCCTTTACCGCGGTTGCGTCACCTCCGTCGGCGGCGGCGCCGGCGGACCCCGCTCCGCGACCGGCCGATTCGAATCTGAGGCCTTGGCAAGTCGCGCCCAAAACGCCGCCGGCGGACCCGGCTCCGCGATTGGCCGATTCGAATGCGAGGCCTTGGCAAGTCGCGCCCAAAACGCCGCCGGCGGACCCGGCTCCGCGATTGGCCGATTCGAATCTGAGGCCTTGGCAAGTCGCGCCCAAAGCGCCGCCGGCGGACCCCGCTCCGCGATTGGCCGATTCGAATCTGAGGCCTTGGCAAATCGTGCCCAAGACGCCGCAGGTTGCTCTCCCTCGTTCACTGCGGCTGCCCGATGCGGTGGGGCTTCGGGGGAGGATCATGGTGCAGTGGACGACGCCGACCGGCGGCGCCCATCTCGCCGAAATCACCATGAATGGCGGATCGGGTGAAGCCACCATCGTCGCACCGGATTTGCTCGGTCTCGGTTTCGCGACAGAACGGCTCTCGCTCCGAGAGGTCGGCGGGAGAATGAAACTCGAGGGGTCGGCCCCCACGAATTCGCGCTATCCGCCGGTCACGTTTATCCTCGTCGGCGATGCGGGCCGCAGCATGCGCGTAACGGAGGCCTGTGGCGGGCCGGGCGCCACGTGCTCGGCGGTGACCTCGTTAGAGTCGCTCAGTCTGGCGCAGCCCTAGAACGGAGCCCGTCCGCGACGGGCCGTCGCCGCCCCGTCATCTGCGGGCCGCGAAGCGGAGCCCGGGATTCGTCGGCGCCGACAAAGCGGAAGAACGGGCGGCCGTGGGGCGCCCGTTCTCGCGGCAACGCGGGCCATGGATCCGGGGTCTAGAGCAAAATCCGTTCAAGATGACCGAGCCCCGGCTCTGTCATCCCGGGGCTGCGAAGCAGAGCCCGGGATCCATAAACGCGACGATGCAGGCGGCGCGCGACGGTGCCGAGACGGCGGTGTTCATGGGTTCCGGGCTCCGCTTCGCGGCCCCGGAATGACAGTGCTTGAGCTTGATTCAGCGTGAACGGATGCTGCTCTAGCTCAGGGCCCCGGAATGACGGCGCAACGATCCCCATGCCGTTCTAGAGGGAGAAGTCCGAGCGCAGCAGCGCGCCAAGCCCTTTGACGACGATCTCGAAATCCGCAATGAGATCGCCGTTGACGTCCCCGCTCACCAGAAGCCCGCCGGCGACGGCTTCGTAGCGCAGCTCGCCCCGGTGGTTCGCGTCGATTTCGTTGCCGGTGAACGGGTTCGAGCCGATGAATGCGAAGGCCTGGTCGCCGGCGAACCGGCTGTTCGCGTCGATCCGGCTCAGATCGATCTTGTCTCCGAAGGCGGGGTTGAAATCGAGAATGGTGTCGTGCCCCGGGCCCGCCCGCGACTCGGACACCGCGGCGAACACGAACTTGTCGCTGCCCGTCCCGCCCTGGAGCCTGTCCGCTCCGCCCATGCCGCGCAGCGTGTCGTTCCCGGCGTTGCCCCTCAGCAGGTCCGCGCCGCTCCCGCCTTGCAGATTGTCGTTACCGGAGCCTGCAATCAGGGTGTCGGCGCCAGAACCGCCGAGCAGCTTGTCGTTCCCGCCCCCGCCGATGAGGGTATCGTCGCCGGCGCCGCCGACGAGATTGTCGTTGCCGCGCCCGCCGTCGAGCCAGTCGTTCTTCGCGGTGCCACCAAGCCTATTGGCATCGTCATCGCCATGCTTGCTCGCGAGCTGTTCGACCTTCACCGAATTCACGTCGAAGTAGTAGGTCTTGTTCTGGCTTGCGATGCCCACCGCCTTGAGGCTCGGGTCGCCCGTCTTCCAGTTCGAGGGCGGTCCCCAGATGTTCAAATGCATCGCCATCGGCTTGTCGGGGACGTGCTCCGTCTCCCGGCGCACCTCCTTTCCGTCGACCAGCCAGCGCACGAGGTCCGGCATCCACTCGATTCGGTAGTTGTGGAATTGCAGGAGCGAATTCGAGACCGGGAAGGACTTCGGGTCGCCCTCGCCGAGCGGGGCGTTGTGATAGAGGTTCGTCTGGACCCTCGTCAGGTCGTTGGACAGAGCCTCGAAATCGATTTCGTCATGAGACCGGGCGGGACCGGCGAAGGTGAAAAAGCCGCCGATGATGCCGCGCTGATCCTGGACGAACCGGGCGTTCGCCTCGAAGGCGACCCCACCGTCGGCAAGACCGAAAGTGTGCTTGGTGATCGCCTCCGATCCGAGAAAGGTCGGCTTTTTCGGATCTCCGGTCGGGTTGAAAGTGTCCAGCCGCAGGTGGAGGATCCCGCCCGAGGCGCTCGGCAGCTCCTGGCGTTGCTGGGTGTTGCCGTAGAAGGAGCCTCCCTTGTCAAATTCATTGAAGTCCCATTTTGCGGCGCTGATCCTCCCGTCAGTCGAAAAGTTATCTGAGAAGAGGATTTTCGTCCCTCCGATTGGCCCTGACATCTGCGTTTTCCCTATTGTTACGCTTAGACACTTACGGATGCCGCCGACAACTTACAATCGAGGAAAATGCTGATCAGCATACAATTCAGGGCTGAGGCCGTTCGGAGAAGGGGATGAAGCCGGCGGGTCCGCAAGGCGAGGACGCCTGAGCCGCAAAAGCATGGCGATTGGGGAGCGTGTTTATTCGAAGCGGACCCAACCCTGCGGAAGCAACCGCTCCTGGGGACGGAAGCGGGCTTTGTAGTCCATCTTCTTCGAACCCTCGACCCAGTAGCCGAGATAGAGATAGGGCAGGCCGAGGCGCTTCGCGCGGGCGATGTGGTCGAGGATCATGTAGGTGCCGAGGGAGCGGTCGGCGATCTCGGGATCGTAGAACGAGTAGACCATGGAGAGGCCGTCGGCCATCTCATCGGTCAGGCAGACGGCGGCGAGATCGCCGACCCCGCGGCCCGTGATGCCCGAATCGATGCCGCGGCGGCGGTACTCGACGATGCGGGTATCGACGTGGCTGTCCTCGATCATCATCGAGTAGTCGAGCACGGTCATGTCGGCCATGCCGCCGTCCGTGTGGCGCGAGTCGAGGTAGCGCCGGAAGAGGGAATACTGCTCCGAGGAGGGCCGGTTCGGCATCGCCGCGCCGATGAGGTCGCGGTTGCGGCGGACGACCCGGCGCAGGTTGCCGGACGGTTCGAACTCGCCGACGACGACGCGCACCGAGACGCAGGCGCGGCAATTCTCGCAGGCCGGCCGATAGGCGATGGTCTGCGAGCGGCGAAAACCGCCCTGGGTCAGGATCTCGTTCAGGTCGCGGGCGCGCTTGCCGACGATGTGCGTGAACACCTTCCGCTCCTCCTTGCCCGGCAGATAGGGGCACAGGGAGGGGGACGTGAGGTAGAACTGCGGAGCGTCGCGCGGCTGACTCGTCACGCTGGAAAAGGCCTCGCACCAACCGAAGACGTCAAAATCGACGCCTCCAGATTAACATCGGTGCAACGGCCGTCCAGAACAACCCTTGTGCAGGGCGGCCTGTCAATCGCGCACGAACACGACGTTCGTGATAAGGTCACGTCCCATGCGCCGGTCGAACCGCATCAGGCCGAACAGGACGTCGACGCAGAAGAGCACGCCGAAGCTCCCGAGGAAGACGTAGAAAAGGAGCGCGTGCACCGCCGCGGCGAGCATCGAGACGGGTCCGCCGGTCGTCGCGTCGATCACGCGCATGCCCATCGCCCGCATGCCGACGGTGCCCTGCGAGGAGCCGCTGACCGTGATCGCGTTGTAGATGATCGCGGTGAAGGGGATCAGGGCGAACAAGAGCCAGCCGAGCCCGAACGTGACGAGGCCGATGAGGGCGACGAGCACGTAGAGCAGGCCGGACAGGATCGCGATCACGACGACATCGATGAGATAGGCCCAGAACCGCCGCGACAGGGTCCCCGCGGTTGCCCGCGGGTCGAAGCCGATCGCGCCGTAAGCCGTGCCGTAGCCGCCAGTCATGGGTCCCTCCAGGAGAAGCCGCGGCTCATGTAAGCACGATCCGCCCAGTTTAAAGCGCCTCCCCCGCCGTCAATACGCGGTCTCGGACAGGCCGCGGGAATCGATCCGCCGGGGAGCGAGGCCCTCGCGGGCGAGGGCTTCGAGGATCGCGGCCGTGTGGGCGCGGTCGCGGGTCTCGACGGTGACGTCGATGGTGACGCCCTTCGCCGGCACGTCGAGAAACAGGCGGCCGTGCGAGACTTCGAGGATGTTGGCGCCGAGCTCGCCGAGGCGGCTCGCGAGTCGGCCGAGGAAGCCCGGCCGGTCCGCCGAGGTGATGCGGAAGCAGACGATGCGGTCGTCGCGCTCGAGTTCGCGCACCATGACGGAGGCGAGGAGGCGGGCGTCGATGTTGCCGCCGCAGAGCACGAGGCCGACGCGCCGGCCCGCAAAGCGCTCCGGCCGGGCGAGGAGGGCCGCGAGCCCCGCCGCACCGGCACCCTCGGCCATGGTGCGCTGGAGGGCGGCGTAGGCGGCGACCGCGCCCTCGATGGCCGCCTCCTCGACGAGGACGATCTCTGCGACGAGGTCGCGCACGATCGGCAGGGGCCTTGCGCCCACGGTCTTGACCGCGATGCCCTCGGCCAGGGTCGGCCCGCCGATCGGCCGTTCCTCGCCGGAAAGGGCGTTCCAGAAAGAGGGATAGAGCGCCGCCTCGACGCCGACGATCTCGATCTCAGGCTTCAGCGCCTTCGCCGCCACGGCCATGCCGGCGATGAGCCCGCCGCCGCCGATCGGCACGACGATCGCGTCGAGGTCCGGCGCGTCCGCCAGCATTTCGAGGGCGATGGTGCCCTGGCCCGCCATCACCGCCGGGTCGTCGTAGGGGTGGACGAACGCGAGGCCCTCGGCCGCCGCGAGCCCGTACGCCTTCTCCGCCGCCTCGACGAGGGTCTCGCCGAACAGCACCACCCGGGCGCCGTAGCCGCGGGTGTTCTCGGCCTTCACGAGGGGCGTGCCCTCGGGCATGACGATGGTCGCGGGGATGCCGAGGCGCCGCGCATGATAGGCGACCGCCTGGGCGTGGTTGCCCGCCGACATCGCGATGACGCCGCGTCGGCGCTCGTCGGCGGCGAGGCTTTCGAGCTTGTTCAGCGCCCCGCGCTCCTTGAAGGAGCCGGTCGGCTGCATGTTCTCGTGCTTGACGAAGACCGACGCACCGGTGAGGTCGGAGAGGCGCGGCGCCGGCACGAGCGGCGTGCGCAGGACGCGCCCGCGGAGGACTTCCGCGGCCCGCCGAACGTCCTCGATCCCGATCGCATAGGCCATTCCAACCTCCGGTTAGGCCGCGTTCTCAGACCGCGCGCGGCGTCGGGTCCCTGATCCCGAGAAATCCGCCGGGTCGGACGATCAGGACGAGAACGAGCGCCGCGTAGAGCGCCATGTCCCGCGCCTCGATCGGCAGATAGGCCGACCAGACGGTCTCGAACAAGCCTACCGCGAGACCGCCGAGAAGGGCCCCCGGGATCGAGCCGATGCCGCCGACGACGGCGGCGATCAGCGCCTTGAGCCCGAACTGGAAGCCGCCGGCAAAGCCGAGCCCGCCGTATTGCGCAACGATCAGCATGCCCGAGAGCCCGGCCATGGCGCCGGCAAGGGCGAGCGTACGGGCGAGGAGCCGCGGCCCATCGACCCCGAACAGGGCCGCGGCGACGGCATCGTCCGCATAGGCCCGCCAGGCCCGGCCGTAGCCGGTCCGGCCCATGAGCCAGAGGAGGCCGCCGGCGGCGACGGCGCCGATGCCGGAGGTGACAAGCGAGATCGGCGTCAGGCTGACGAGAAACGTCCCCGCGCGCGCGATCGGCACCGCCTCGGCGCCGATCGGCGGCAGCCAGACCGTCACGGGGCTCTGCGCGACGCGCAGATACTCCATCAGCGCGAGCGACAGGCCGACAGTGGCGATGAGGCTCGGCTGCGAGCTGCGTGTCGCGATCCTGGCGATCGTGAAATGGCCGCCGACGGCCCCGTAGATCGCGCCGGCGAACAGGGCCGCGAGGAGCCCGGCGCCCAGGCCCGCGAGCGGCGTCGTGACGCCGCCGCCGACGCTGACGAGGGCGGCGCCGGCGATCGTCGCGGCGGCGCCGATCGCGGCGAGTTCGCCGAAGGCGAGGTTGATGCGGCCGACGAGGCCGAAGACGAGGGCGTAGGCGACGGCGAGCAGTCCGTAGATCGCCGTCCGCGGCAGGCTGACGAGGAGCTGCTGCAGCGCGTAGGCGAACGGCCGCGGCACCTCCGGGACGGCGGCCTCCTCGTTGCTGCCGGGATCGCCGGCGACGCCCTCCGGCGTGTCGAGGTAATACTTCTTGAGAAGATAGACGCTGGCGCCGGACAGCGGCCCGTCCGGCGTCGTCACGCCGAGGAGGTCGGCCTTGTTGGCGGCAAGGCCCGCGGCCGGGAAGCGGCAAACCGCCCAGTGCTCGGCCTGTGTCCCGTCGGCGGCCTCGACGGTGTATTCGATTCGGACCGTGTCGGGCTCGATCCCGTTTTCCGCCCGCAGGACCGCGACCCGCCCGCCCGGGTGCAGTGCCGGCAGAACCGAGCGGCAGATGCGCAACTGCTCGCTGTCGACGGTGTAGGTGCAGGCTTCAAGCAGGAGAACGAGGCCGATCGCGAGGAGCGGCCGGGCGCGCGCGAAACGGGAAATGGCTCCGCTTCGCTCCGTTTCCCGACGGTCGGACAGCGCCCCGCGGATCGTCCGGCGCAAGGCGGCCTCAGGCCCCGGCCTTCAGCTTCTCCGCCGCGCGGGGCGCGAAATAGGTCAGGATGCCGTCGGCGCCGGCGCGCTTGAAGGCGAGGAGGCTCTCCATCATGACGCGTTCGCCGTCGAGCCAGCCGTTCGCCGCCGCGGCCTCGATCATCGCGTACTCGCCGGAGACCTGATAGGCGAAGGTCGGGACCGAAAACGTCTCCTTCACGCGCCGGACGATGTCGAGATAGGGCAGACCGGGCTTCACCATCACCATGTCGGCGCCCTCGTCGAGGTCGAGGGCGACCTCGCGCAGGGCCTCGTCGGTATTGCCGGGGTCCATCTGGTAGGTGCGCTTGTCGCCGATGAGCGTCTTCGCCGTGCCGACCGCATCCCGGAAAGGGCCGTAGAAGGCGGAGGCGTACTTCGCCGCGTAGGCCATGATCTGCACGTCGACGAAGCCGGCCGCATCGAGGGCCGTCCGGATCGCGCCGACGCGGCCGTCCATCATGTCGGAGGGCGCGATGACGTCGGCGCCCGCCTCGGCCTGGAGAACCGCCTGCCGCACGAGCACCGCCACGGTCTCGTCGTTGAGGATGCGCTCGCCGGACAGAAGCCCGTCGTGCCCGTGGCTTGTGTAAGGGTCGAGGGCGACGTCGGTGACGATGCCGATCTCGGGCACCGCTGCCTTGATCGCCCGGCAGGCGGCGCAGACGAGGTTTTTCGGGTTCAGCGCCTCGGCGCCGCGCTCGTCCCGGAGCGCCGGATCGGTGTAGGGAAACAGCGCGATCGCCGGGATCGTCAGGGCCGCCGCGCGCTCGGCGGCGCGCACCGCCTCCGCGACGCAGAGGCGCTCGACTCCGGGCATCGAACCGATCGGCTGCCGGCCGCTGGCGCCGTCCATCAGGAAGAGCGGCCAGATGAGGTCGTCGGTCGAGAGCCGGTTTTCCCGCACGAGCCGGCGCGTCCAATCCGCCTTGCGGTTGCGACGCGGGCGCTGCGTCAGCGAGAGCGGCTCCGCGTCGGCGGGAGCGGGACGGGGGAAGGGGGATACGCGGGCCATGGGTCTAGAGGTAGCACGGCGCCAGCCCTCTCAAAAAGAGGCGGCGCGATCCGCCGCCGGCGCGCGCGGCGTTGACCGCGCCCCGAGCGGCCGTCTAAGCCCGTCGGCGAGGAGCCCTGCGATGAGTGAACCCGAACTTTCGTCCGAGCGCCCCGGCGCCGCCGCGCCGCCGGTCTCGTGATGGCGCGCGCCGCTCGCCAGCCCCTCGATCTTTCGAAACAGATCGTCGCCGACCGCATCGAGGAGCGGCCCGAGACCGCGGGCTTGCGCTGGACCCTGGTGCTCACGGTCTTCATGCGGCTTTTAGCCCTGCTCTGGATCGTCAAGGGCCTCACCTCCTGGGCTGCGATCCTCGGCGTCTGGCCGACCGCGGGCTTCGAGGGGCGCTCGATGGGCATCCAGGCGACGATCATCTATTTCGCCGTGATCGACTTCGTCGCCGCGGTCGGCCTGTGGATGGCGAGCACCTGGGGCGGCGTGCTCTGGCTCCTCGCCGTCATGAGCCACGTCGTCCTGGCCTTCTTCTTTCCCCGCATCGTCTCCGGCGGCACGGCGACGACCGCCTTTGTGCTCTGCGCAATCGTGCTCTACCTCGCGGTGTCCTGGCTCGCGGCGAGGGAGAGCCGGTGAGGACCCGTAACCGGCCGGGGAACCGCCTCTGTTGCCGATCCTCCACACAGTTGCACGAACACCACACACTGGAACGTTTCGCAATCTGCCACGCCTCGTGCACGGCTCCGCCGCCTTCCCGCCATAAAACGAGAGCACTTATCCGTTCGCTGTAAGACACTGCAAAACTTGATGTTTGGGGGCTGCGCCGAATTTCCGGCGACCGTCGACCTGCCGATTGACTCTCCGCATGGCCCGTTGCGCGGCACGTGCTGCGCTGGCAGATCACGGAAGTTGTTCCTGCATACGGGTCGCAGTGCGGACCGTGGGTGCCGAGACGATGGATGCGCGCGTATTTCACCAGGTGAAGCGGCCGGGCCGTCAGGGAGCGGGGCATTGCGGCCGCGCGGGGGCGCAAGGCGCCCGCGAATTGCCATTCTCGTCAGGTTCCGTAACGGCGAACGCGCTGGCGGCCAGCCCAGGGAAGGGTGCCGCGACAGCCCGACGGAACAAGACGTCCATGTGGGCCCCACGCCTCGCCGCCGCCGCCACCCTGTCGCTCCTCGCGTCGGGCGCGGCTTTCGCCCTCGACGCCGCCCCGCGGCCGCCGCCGCTCGCGCCGATGACGAAGTATCCCTCGCCGAAGGATGCGGTCCGCGACGGCATGCGCGAGTATAATGCGGGCGACAAGCGCGGGGCCGCGCAGGCCCTCGAATACGCCGCGAGCGCGGGTCATACGCTGGCGCTGTGGAAGCTCGGGCGCATGTACGCGGACGGCGACGGCGTCCAGCACGACGACCTCAAGGCCTTTGAGTATTTCTCGAAGCTCGCCGACCTCAACGCGGACGAAAGCCCGGATTCGCCCAATGCCGGCGTCGTCTCGAGCGCCTTCGTCGCGCTCGGCACCTATTTTCTCGACGGCATTGCCGGCACCTACGTGACGCCGAACCCGAGCCGCGCGCGCGAGATGTTCCAGTACGCCGCGACCTATTTCAGCGACCCCAACGCGCAGTACAACCTCGCCCGGCTCTATCTCGACGGCAGCGGCGTCGAGCAGGATGCGCGGCAGGCGGCGCGCTGGTTCAATCTCGCCGCGGAGAAGGGCCACCATCCGGCGCAGGCGGTGCTCGGCCATCTCCTCATGACCGGGCAGGGGGTGCCGCGCCAGCGCGCCCGGGGCTTGATGTGGCTGACCCTTGCCCGCGAGGCCGCCGATCCCGTCAAGGACGCCTGGATCGAGGACCTGTACGCCAAGGCCTTCGGCGCGGCGAGCGACAGCGATCGCAAGAACGCCCTCGCCATGCTCGAGCAGCATCTCCAGGCCCGCCGCTGAGGGCGCCTCCCGCCTCTCGCCGCTTGCGGGAAAAGGCGGACCCGCGCTTCTCGTCGGCTCGATTCACGCGAGGTTGGTGCTGTTCCTTCGACGCATCAATTTCTGAGGCGATATTCGCCGAAGAGCGTCGGCGCGCCGTCCGTCGCCGCGATGCCGCGGGCGACGAGGTCTTCGAGATGCGCGAAGACCGAGAGCCCGGCGGCGCCCCGCAAGGCCGGGTTCAGGCCCTGATAGATCGCCGCGACGATCGCCGGAATCGTGCGGTCGCCGGCGGCGAGGCGGGCGAGGATCGAGGTCTCGCGCTGGCGGCGATGGTGGATCAGCGCGCGCACGAAGCGCTGCGGCTCCCTGACGGGGCCGCCATGGCCCGGCCAGTAGATCGTCTCGTCGCGGCCCTTCAGCTTCTCGAGGGAGGCCATGAACGCGGTCATCGAACCGTCCGGCGGCGCGATCACCGTCGTCGACCAGGCCATGACGTGATCGGCCGAAAACAGCGTGCGCTCCTCCGGCAGGGCGAAGGCGAGATGGTTCGCCATGTGCCCGGGCGTCGCCACCGCGACGAGGCGGAAGCCTGCACCCTCGACCGCCTCGCCGTCGAGAAGCTCGCGGTCGGGCGCGTAGTCGAGATCGGCGCTCGCTTCGAGGACGTTCGCCTCGCCGACGGCGAGTTCGCGCGCCCGCCGGTGCGGCCCGCAACCGAGAATTGGCGCGCCGGTCGCATGTTTCAGCGCCTTCGCGGCCGGGGAGTGGTCGCGATGGGTGTGCGAGACGAGGATGTGGCTGACGCTTTCCCCGCGCACCGCCGCAAGGAGGGCGTCGATGTGCCCCGGCAGGTCCGGGCCGGGATCGATGATCGCGACGGAGCCCTCGCCGACGATGTAGGAGCAGGTGCCGCGGAAGGTGAACGGCCCCGGATTGTCGGCCACCACCCTCCGCACCAGCGGCGACAGCCGCGCCGTCGTTTCGGGCGCGACCGGGAAGGCTGTGTCGAAGGCGATATCGTCGGCCATGCACTCCTCCGCCGGCTGCTCGCGGGCTCCCCTTGAGACGCCGGCCCGCGTCCTATAGAGCACGAAGGCACCGCCCGGAACCGGCGGATCCTGCAACGGAGATGCCCATGTCCATCGGCGCCGCGCCGCTCGCCGCTCCTGCGACCCTGATGAGCCAGGTCTGGCCCGCGCGCACGGCGTTCCGCGCCGCCGTGCTGATGGTCGTCGGCTCGGCCCTGCTGGCGCTGTCGGCGAAGCTGCAGGTGCCGTTCTATCCGGTGCCGATGACCATGCAGACCCTCGTCGTCCTCGTCATCGGCGCGGCCTACGGCTGGCGCCTCGGCGGCGCGACGGTGGCGCTGTATCTGATCGAGGGCCTGCTCGGCCTGCCGGTCTTCGCCGGCCCGGCTGCGGGCCCGCTCTACATGGCCGGGCCGACCGGCGGCTTTCTCGTCGGCTTCCTCGGCGGCGCCATCGTCACCGGCTATCTCGCCGAGCGCGGCTTCGACCGTCCGCTCCCGCGCGTCCTAGCGACCATGTGCATCGGACACGCGGTCATCTTCGCCTGCGGCGTCGCTTGGCTGTCCACTCTGATGCCCTTCGAGAAGGCCTGGGCGGTCGGCGTCGCCCCGTTCGTCGCCGCGACGATCCTCAAGACGGCGCTCGCCGCCGCGATCATGCAGGCCGCGTGGGGTTTTGCAGGGCGCGCCGACGGCGCGAAGTGAACCGCGCGCTCAGCCCGCCGAGTGCACCAGCTTGAGCTTCGGCCGGGCCGGCCCGAAGCGGAAGACGAGTTCGGTCCATTCCGGGTCGGCGCCCGCGGCGAGCACCGTGTAGCCGAGCTGCTTTGCGAGCGCCCGCGCCTGCTCGACGTTCGGCGTCGAGATCGAGCGTGAAAACTCACGCTCTCCTTGATCCATCAGCACCGCCAGCATCCCGATCTCGACCCCCTGATCGAACTCTTCCGGGCGGCCGGGGAAGCGCAGGCGGAGACCATCCGCCAGATGGATGTGTCGCATAGATCAGCCCCGTCGATCGAGCGCCTCGTCCGGGCGCGTGGATCTACCCCGCCATTTGGCAACCTTATAGTTAAACCAGGGTTAACGTTTCCGACGAATTTGCGGAAGCGTCGCGCGCCGGCCATCCCCAGCTTTGCACCGCCGTGACGCAGTGCGTGTGAGCTTCGCCGCAAGCCGCTGCAATTGCCTCCACAAGCGCCAGGTGGCGGCGAGCAAAGAAAAGGGCCCGGCTTTCGCCGGGCCATGAAGCGCAGGACGGTCGGAAGGTGGACGCCGCCTGCGAGGGCGCTACGCGATCATGCTGACGAGCAGCATCAGGGCGACCGCGAGAAGGGTCGAGCCGGCGAACCCCAAGGCGGGGCGGGCGAACAGGCTAATGGTCGTCGGAGTATGGGCGGCGGTCGCGGACATGACGATCTCCGGGGGGCATGAAAAAGTTTTTCAGGAAGCGATCAGGAACCACACGGCCAGGGTCAGCGGACAGACGATCCCGAACAGGAACGACGCACCCGCAGACATGACGGAAAATCCTTTCGGCTTTGATGTGCGGGGTTTAGCGCCGCAGCGTTGCCGCAGGTTGTCCTCGAATATTTCGGGCTCGCAACAAAACCGGCCCGTTCTGGGCCGCGCCCGCCCTGCGAAGGCGGCTCACGAAATCCTGCTGAAAAGCGGGCGCACTACCCAAAAGGCGGACGTGCGTGAGGTGTCGTGATGGATGAAGGCTTCGACTGCCGCAGCAAGAACCGGCCGCAGGCCTCCCGGAACGAAGCGGTCGGCAGGAGCGAAATCGCCTCGTTCCTCGAGGAGATCCGCTCGCGCACGCCCTCGCCGCTGGAGGTCGTCGAGGCCGTCCGGCGCGTCGCCGCAAGCGAACTCTCGCCCTGCCGCCTCGACGAGATCTCGCGCACGATCCACGCCCTCTACCGGTCGCGGTGATTGACTTGGACCAGCCAAGTTCGCGTTATCTCGATCTGGAGCCTGCGTCGACGGACGCGAGCCCGCCGTCCTTAGACCTCTGGGCGGGCCGCTTGCGGCGGTTTCGGGCTGCCCTCGGGCCAGCGGGGTGGAGGCGGCGCGGCACGCTGATGCGCATCAGAAGCAAGGTCGCTCTCGTCGGGCTGATTCCGATCGCGGTCGCCGCCGCGATCGCGGTCTCGGCGTGGCTCCTGCTCGACGCCGCCGAGCGGGCGAAGAACGGCGCCGTCATGGCCGGCGCGGTCTATGCCGATCTCCAGGAGGTCACGACCGCGCGCAACGAATACCTGCGCGCCAGGCCTCAGGCGCGGGCGCTTGAGGCCTCGCGGCTCACGGAAGCGTCCGTGCGCGGCCTCAACCGCCTCGAGACCCTGACGAAGCTCGCCCGCAACCCGGGGCACAGGGCGCTCGCGGAGGAGACCGCGCAGGCCCTGAACCACTACCGGGACCGGATGTGGGATCTCATGCAGATCACCATCCGCAACGACCGCCTCATCGCCGAGATGGGCGCCCGCGCGGCCAAGCTGAGCGAACTCACCGAGCGCGCCCGCGCCCGCCAGCGTGCCTCGAATGCCGATATCGTCGCCTCGCTGACCGAGAGCGACCGCCGCCTGCGCTTCGCCCGCGACATCGTCGACCGCGCCCAGGAGATGCGCGCCGCGCTCGCCGCCGTCGCCCTGCAGGAGGCGCTGGCGCAGAATCGCGACCGGCCGGCGACGCAGAGCGATCTCGAGCGCTCGTTCGGCGCGGTGCGCCTGCGCAACTCCGCCCGCGACCTCGCCCAGCTTCTGCGCGAGGACGGGCGCGGCGAGGAAGCGGCCCAGCTCCAGGGCTTCATGCGCCGCTTCGACGGCGCCACCGGCGCCGGCCCGGCCGTCCAGGCGGAGGGCGAGGACAGCGACGGTCCGCTGCGGCCGAAGATCACCGACTGGGTCGACCGCCTGATCACCGTGATCTCGACCGAGCAGCGGGCGATCCATGAGGAAGTCGCGCAGCTCCTCACCTATTCGGTCAACGCCGCCGAGACCGAGCAGGCGACGCAGAACATCGCGGTGACGAACCTGAAGCTCGAAGCCCGCGCCCGCGACGCCTTCGGCGCGCGCGACGCCGGCGCGACCGACGAGATCCTGAAGCAGACCGAGAGCCTCGCCGAATCCGTCGCGGCCCTGCCGATCTCGCCTCTGATCCAGCTCGAAATGGTCGACGGCATCAAGGGCTGGCGAGAAGGTCTCTCGACGACCGGCAACGGCCTGCGCGCGCAGAACGCCATCCTGACCGACATGGACACCATGGCGGCGGGCATGACGGAGAGCGCCCGCAGCCTCAACGATCTCTTCACGAGCGACGCCGACATCATGTCGAAGATCGTGCGCACGCTCCTCGTCATCGGCGCCGCTGTCGGCCTTCTGCTCGGCTCCGCCACGGCCTTCGTCGTCGCGCGCTCGATTACCGAGCCCTTGAAGCGCCTCCAGGACCGCATGATCGACCTCGCGGCCGATCCGAAATCCGGCACCATCGCCGAGGCCGTGCGCGAGGACGAGCTCGGCTCGATGGCCAAGGCTGCGAATTTCTTCGTGCGCGAGATCGGCCGTCGCGAGGAGGCGCTCCGGCAGGCGAAGGACCGCGCCGACGCCGCGCTTACGGAACTGCGCGAGACGCAGGCGAGCCTGATCCAGGCCGAAAAGCTCGCCTCCCTCGGCCAGCTCGTCGCCGGCGTCGCGCACGAGATCAACACCCCGCTCGGCGTCGCGCTGACGACCTCGACAGCGCTCGACCGCGAGGTGCGCCAGCTCGAGGAATCGGTCACCGCGGGCAAGCTCTCCCGCTCGGGCTTCTCCTCGGCCATGGCCCGCCTCGACGAAGGCTCGAAGCTCGTCCTCGGCAATCTCAGCCGCGCCATCGATCTCGTCTACAGCTTCAAGCAGGTCGCCGCGGATCAGGCGAGCGGCGAGCGCCGGCGCTTCGAGTTGAAGGCCTGGCTCGACGAACTCCTGACGAGCCTCGGCCCGCTGCTTCGCCGCAGCGGCACGACCGTCTCGGTCAGCTGCCCGCCGGACCTCTCTCTCGACAGCTATCCCGGCAGCCTCGGACAGGTCCTGACGAACCTCGTCATGAACGCCCTCGTGCACGCTTTCCCCGAAGGCCGCGCGGGGCGCCTCTCGGTCGCCGTCGCGGTGCGTCCGGGCGGTCTGGTGCGCATCGTCTTTGCCGACGACGGCAAGGGCATCTCGGCGGAAAACCTGCCGAAGATCTTCGATCCGTTCTTCACCACCGGCCGCGACCGCGGCGGCACCGGGCTCGGCCTGCACATCGTCTACAACCTCGTCACCGCGCGCCTGCAAGGCACGATCGATGTCGAGAGCCGGCCGGGCGCGGGAACGCGCTTCGGCATTCTCATTCCGATCAAGGTGACCGAACGGCCATCAGAGCCGGCGTTCGCCTGAGGAGAAGACCATGACACGGCTCGCGCGCCGGCGCTCGCGCTGGCTCTCGGATTCATGACCGTGCCGGCCGCGGCGAAGACGCTGGTGTTCTGCTCGGAGGGCAATCCGGAGGCGCTCAATCCGCAGATCGTGACGACGACGACGGGCATGAACGCGATCCGCCCGATCTTCAACAAGCTCGTCGAGTTCGAGCCGGGCACGACGACGATCGCGCCCTCCCTCGCGGAAGCCTGGGAGATCTCCGAGGACGGCCGCGCCTACACCTTTTATCTGCGCCGCAACGTGCGCTTCCAGTCGAGCGACATCTTCACGCCGACGCGCGCCGATGAACGCCGACGACGTCGTCTTTTCCCTCGAGCGGCAATGGAAGAAGGACCATCCCTATCACGACGTCTCCGGCGGGCGTTACGACTACTTCGAGGATCTCGGCATGCCCGATCTCCTCGCCGGGATCGACCGCATCGACGACCACACGGTGCGCATCCGCCTGTCGCGGCCGGACGCGGTGTTCCTGTCGAACATGGCGATGCCGTTCAACGCGATTCTGTCGGCGGAATACGCGGACAGGATGCTGCGCGCCGGCACCCCGGAAAAGCTCGACACCGATCCGATCGGCACCGGGCCTTTCGCCTTCGTCGGCTATCAGCGCGACGTCGCCGTGCGCTATCGCGCCTTTGCGAACTATCTGGGGCAAGCCCGCGAACGATCGACACGCTCGTCTTCTCGATCACGCCGAATCCGGCGGTGCGGCTGACGAAGCTGAAATCGGGCGAATGCCAGGTCATGGCCTTTCCGAACCCGGCCGACCAGCGCGCGAATCGCGAGCGATCCCGCGCTCAAGCTTTACAAGCAGGAGAGCCTCAACGTCGGCTATCTCGCGCTCAACACCTTGCGCAAGCCCTTCGACGACGTGCGCGTGCGCCGCGCCATCAACATGGCGATCGACAAGGCAGTCTATCGTCGATGCGGTCTATCAGGGCGCTGGCGTCGTCGCGAAGAATCCGATTCCGCCGACGCTCTGGTCCTACAATCCGGACGTCAAGGACTACGCCTTCGACCGCGCCGGCGCGCAGCGCCTCCTTGCCGAAGCCGGCTACCCGGAAGGCTTCGAGACGGATCTCTGGTACATGCCGGTGAGCCGTCCCTACAACCCGAACGGCAAGCGCGTCGCGGAGATGATCCAGGCCGATCTCGGCCGCGTCGGCATCCGCCTGAACTCGTCACGGACGAGTGGAGCCAGTACCGCACGCGGCTCCAGGCGGGCGAGCCGGCGATGGCGCTCTACGGCTGGACCGGCGACAACGCCGACCCCGACAACTTCCTCGACATTCTGCTCGGCTGCACCTCGGCCCGGGTCGGCGGCAACAACATCGCGCGCTGGTGCGATCGCGACTACGACGCCCTCGTCGTGAGCGCGAAGCAGAGCGCCGACCAGGCCGAGCGGACGCGCCTCTACCGCGAGGCGCAGGTGATCGCCAAGCGCGAGGCGCCCTGGGTGCCCCTCGCCCACTCCGTCGTCGCCATGGCGACGCGCAAGGAGGTCACGGGCTTCGTGATGGACCCGCTGGCGAGGCAGATTTTCGAGAGGATCGACGTCGGTCCGTAGGGCGCGGGAGGCGCGAAGACTCGCGACCGCCTAAGGCCTACTCCCGGCCGAGGCCGCCTCCGGCGCAGAGCGGGACGCGCCGGATGACCCACCCGTCGCCCTCGATCCAGAGCTTGCGGCGGGCGGTGAGGCAGGCAGGCGCCGCGTCCGTAACGGAAGCGGCGACAGCAGGCGCAGGCGCCGTGTTCTGGGCGGTCTGGGTGGCATGGTTCTTCGCACCGGCGCCGGCGCCGCGCCCGACCGGGTTCGTCGCGGCAGTCGCGGCGACGAGGCTTGCGGCCAGAATCAGAATCGCGAGCGGCGCTGCGGGCGCCGCCCGGCGGACATGCGAACTTTTGAACATAAGGGTGCTTTCACTCGGTGACGGGTGCGAAGTTTTTCTCAGGCTGCGTCTGCGGCGGCCCTGACGGCAGGAAGCGGGCCGGCGGTGGGCGCCGGCATCGTATCGACGATCACCGTTTCGCGGGACGGGGCCGGTTCCTCGACCGCGACGAGCGCGGCGCAGGCGACGGGCTCCGGCTTCGCAAGCACGGTGCGGAGAAAGGCAAGGCCTTCGGGATCCTGACGCAACGCATCCGACGTGAGGTGGGGCATGGCACGGACCAAAGCTCTAGAGCGGCAGGGACCTTCTAACGGGAGGCGACAGAGGTCTGCGGGAGACGCTGCAGGACCGACACATTGACCCCTTCACGGGATTCGACGGTGACGTAACGCACATGACCGCGCGAGTTTCCGTCGCCGGCTGCGAAAGTGCAGGGCGAGGCGCATCCCGCGGGCTTGGAGGTGGCGAGCCGGTCGCCCTTGAGGCTTGCGGCCGAAACCGGCAGGGTCACGCCGTCGGCCGCGGCCAGTGGAGCCGTGGGCGCGTCGGACAGGCGCTGGTGATAGAGTTTCGTGGAGCCGATCGGCGCGCCCGCATCCGTCAGGTGGCCGTATCCGGTCACCAGCGTGAACGACAGCGCCGCGCTGACGCCACACATCTTGACGAATCCGAGCATGACCTTCTCCCGGGCCGCGCTCTTGCGGCCTCGCTTAGCGGTTTAGGGATGTTCCGTTACGGGCGGTTTTCGTCGTAACGGATATTTCATGTCTGCTGCGTTGCGCGCCGGCGGCGATTGTTACAGGGACGAAACGGAAGCCTCCGCCCATTGCGCCGCCGTTGCTGGCGGAGTGCTTCGACGCCGTTCACATTTTCTCCTACAATGCTTCGCATCGTCGTCCGTCCGCTCACGTCGAACCGGTGGTCCGCATGCCTGCCAAGACGCTGCCGCTCCTTCTCGTCCTGCCCCTTGCCGCCGCCCTCGCGCTTCCCGCCGCGGCGGCGCCGCGGAAATGGCGGCCCGTCGCGCCGCCCGATCCCTATGCGGATGAGGAGTATTTCGACGGCGGCCTCGAGCCGCTGCCGGCGGGGCGCGATCCCTATGCCTACGCCCGGCCCTATGGCCGCCTGCCGGCCGGCTCGTTCTGGGAGGAGCCGGCCCTGCGCCCGGTTTACGGCACGGCCGCCGGCCTGCCGCCGTCCTACGCCTTCGAGCCCGAGACGGAGGCGCTCGGCATGGCGGTCGACCCGGCCTTCATGCGCGCGGTCGTGCCCTATTCGGGCCGCCACGCGCCGGGCACCATCGTCATCGACACGCCGCACAAGTATCTCTACCTCGTCGAGCCGGGCGGCATCGCGATCCGCTACGGCATCGGCGTCGGCCGCCCGGGCTTCACCTGGTCGGGGCTCAAGACGGTTTCAATGAAGCGCGAATGGCCCGAATGGCGCCCGCCCGCCGACATGCTGCGCCGCCGGCCGGACCTGCCGCGCTACATGGAGGGCGGCCCGGACAACCCGCTCGGCGCCCGTGCCCTCTATCTCGGCTCGTCGCTCTACCGCATCCACGGCACCAACGAGCCGCACACGATCGGCCACAACGTCTCCTCCGGCTGCATCCGGATGATGAATCAGGACGTCGTCGACCTCTACCGGCGGGTGCGCGTCGGCACGAAGGTGGTGGTGATCTGAGGGGCGTGAGGTCGTGGGTCGTGAGTCGTGGGTCGTGAGGTCGTGGGATCGTGAGATCGTGAGATCGTGGGTCCTTGCTTAGGCCCACTAAGTACAACTCACGACCGACTACTTACGAAGCACGAAGCACGAAGCACGACTGACTTACGAAGCACGAAGCACGACTGACTACTCACGAAGCACAATTCACGTCCCCCCTCACACCCAATCCCCGCCGTCCCCGGCGTCGCCGCCGAAATCGTCGTCGAAGCCGCCGTCGTCCTGCGGATCGCTGCCCGAGGCGTCGTGGAAGATGCCGTCGGTGACGTCGGAATAGCCGCCGGCGGGATCGGCGCCAGCCTGATCCTTGCCGGCCTCGCCGCTCGTATCGTCCTTGCCGACCGGGCTCGCCAGGGAGGCGGCCTTGTCGGAGAGCCCGCCCCCGCCCTGGCCGCCGCCGAAGGCGTGCGAGAGGGCGTTTGCGACCATCACGCCGCCGGCGACGCCCGCCGCGGTCGTCAGGGCGCCCGAGAGGAAGCCGCCGCCGCGGGGTTGCTGCATCCCGCCGCCCCAGGGTCCAGCCTGCATGGGTCCGCCCTGCATGGGTCCGCCCTGCATGGGTCCGCCCGCCTGCGGGTAGCCCTGCGGCTGGCCGTAGCCGCCCGGCTGCGGCTGCGCCCAGGGCGAGCCCGTCGGCGGAACGGCGCCGCGCGCCGGCTCGGCCGGGCGCCCGCCGCCGAACAGGCCGGAGAGGAACCCGCCCTGCTGCGGCTGCCGGCTTCTCTCCTCCGCCTCGGCGCGGAGCTGCTCGATTTCGGCGGAGAGATTGGCGACCGCCTGCTCCTGCACGTAGGCCGCCTGCGCCAGCGCATAGGGCGCGTAGGGCTGCCGGCGCACCTTCTCCGCAATGTACCGCTCGGCCTCAGGATCGCGCGACTGGTTCGCGACCTCCTCGAGCCGGCGAAAGATGTCGTCGATGACCTGGCGTTCTTCGGCGTTCACGGGACCCTCCTCTGGATCGTGACCCGCCGGAAGATGTGGGGGGTGGGGCGGGGGAGGGGAAGGGGAGGGGTCCGATACGCCGTGCAAGCGCAGAGCGTGCGGAAAGACACCCTCGGGCCATTGGCAACGAAATAACGTCCTGGTATTGTCCGCTAAGCGGTTCTCTGCCGCCGACTGCATCTCGCGCAGCCCGCGGGGGATGGCGCGGAGGACCGCATCGTCTACGACAAGGCGACGGGCGCGCTCTTCTACGACGCCGACGGCACCGGGGGCGCGGCGCAGATCCGCTTCGCGACGCTGGCGAAGGGACTGAAGATGACCTATGCGGATTTCTTCGTGATCTGAGTGCGGTGCAGCGCCTTCAGCGGCGGCCTGAACGGCCGCGGCGTGCTGCTGCGGCCGCGGTGAGAGGGCGGGGAGACATCATGACGACGGGCACGAGCCGCCGCCGCCTCGGCGGGGTCCTTCTCGGAGCCCCGACGATCGCCTCGGGACCTGCGCCGGCGATCCCGCCGCCGCTGACGCCGGATCTGCAGGTGCGGCGGATCTACGAAGCGGAACGCGTCGGACGCGCGGCCCGGACGCGCCGGCCGGAGAGCGAGTTCATCGGCCCCGTTCTCGCCCGAGCTTCGCGCGCTCTGGCGCCGCGCCGGGCAGGTTCCGGCGATCGCCGCGGACGGGCCGATCCTGCATCCGCTCTTCGGCTACGGCGTGCGGCCGCGCCACCGGGTGGACATCGTCGACATCGCGATCCTCGGGGAAAGCGCGAGCGCGGCGACGGTGCGGGTGACCATGCTCGTCGACGGCGCGCCTCGGCACCTCGAGCTCGACCTCGTTCCGACCGGCTTCATCGGCACGTCGTGGTGGATTTCCAACATCCGCTACCCCGGCGGCGTCGATCTCGTCGCGCATCGCCGGCGGCTCGCAGGGGAATAGGGAGCATTTCGCAAATCGCGCGTCCGCGAGTCGCAACGAGCGAAACGCTTGCGCCCTACGGCCCCGCCGCCTCGATCTCGCCCGAGAGCGCCAGCCATTCCTCTTCGAGCGCCGCCAGCGCGGACGCCGCTTCGCCGCGCTTCTTCGCAAGATCGCTCGCGCGGGCCGGGTCCTTCTGAAACGCGCTGCCGTCGGCAAGCGCCGCATCGATCTTGGCGACGGCTTCGCCGAGCCTCGCCATGCGCGCCTCGATGGTCTCGATCTTGCGCCGCAGAGGCGCCAGCGCGACGCGGCGCTCGGCGGCGGCGCGGCGCTCGTTCGCGCGCGAGGGCGCCTGGGGCCTTGCGGCCCGGCGCGTGTCGCCGCGCTCGCGGGACAGGACGAGGTCGCGATAGTCGTCGAGATCGCCGTCGAAGGTCTTCACCGCGCCGTCGCCGACGAGCCAGAGCCGCTCCGCGCAGGCCTCGATCAGGAAGCGGTCGTGGCTGACGAGGATCACGGCGCCGTCGTAATCGTTGATCGCCTCCATCAGCGCGGTGCGGCTGTCGATGTCGAGATGGTTCGTCGGCTCGTCGAGGATAAGCAGGTGCGGTCCCTCGAACGCCGCAAGCCCCATCAGGAGCCGCGCCTTCTCGCCGCCGGAGAGCGCCTCGACCGGCGTCTCCGCCTTCGCGCCGGGAAAGCCGAAGCGCGCGGCGCGGCCGCGGATCTTCGCCACCGGCGCGCCGGGCATTCGCGCCGCGACGTGATCGTAGGCCGAGGCGCGCGGGTTCAATTCGTCGAGCTGGTGCTGCGCGAAGTAGGCGACGTCGAGCTTCCCCGACGCGCGCATCTCGCCCCTCAGCGGCGCAAGGCGGCCGCCGATGAGCTTGCAGAAGGTCGACTTGCCGTTGCCGTTGGCGCCGAGAAGCGCGATGCGGTCGTCCGGCAGGATCGTCAGGTCGAGCCGATCGAGGACGGCGCGTTCGCCGTAGCCCGCGGCCGCGCGTTCGAGGGCGATGAGCGGCGGCGCCAGCGGCCGCTTCGGGCTCGGCAGGTCGAACGGCACCGTCTCCTCCTCGACGAAGGTGGCGACCGGTTCGAGCTTCGCGAGGCGCTTGATGCGCGACTGCGCCTGGCGCGCCTTCGAGGCCTTGGCGCGGAAGCGGTCGACGAAGGCCTGCAGGTGCTTGCGCTCCGCCTCCTGCTTCACCTGCGCCTTCTGCGAAAGCTCCTTCTTCGCCGCGTATTGCCGCGCGAACGAGGTGTAGCCGCCACGATAAAGCGTCAGCTTGGCCTGGCTCAGATGCAGGATGTGATCGACGCAGGTGTCGAGCAGCTCGCGATCGTGGCTGACGATCAGCACGGTGTGCGGATAGCGCGCGAGATAGTCGTAGAGCCAGAGGGTGCCTTCGAGATCGAGATAGTTCGTCGGTTCGTCGAGGAGCAAAAGGTCCGGCTCGGTGAACAGGACCGCCGCAAGGGCGACGCGCATGCGCCAGCCGCCGGAGAAGGAGGCGCAGGGCCGGGCCTGCGCCTCGGCGTCGAAGCCGAGCCCGTGCAGGATCGCGGCGGCCCGCGCCGGCGCCGCGTGCGCGCCGATATCGGTGAGGCGAGTCTCGATCTCGGCGCGGCGGAAGCCGTCCGCCGTCTCGGCGTCGGCGAGAAGCGCCGTGCGCTCCGTGTCCGCCGAAAGCACGATCTCGACGAGGCTCTGCGGCCCGGCCGGCGCCTCCTGCGCGACGGTGCCGATGCGCGCCTGCCGCGGCAGGCCGAAGCCGCCGCTCTCGGGCGACAATTCGCCGGCGAGGATGCGGAAGAGGGTCGTCTTGCCGGTGCCGTTCCGCCCGACGAGCCCGACCCGCGAGCCCGCCGGCAAGGCGAACGACGCCTTGTCGATGAGCACGCGCTCGCCGATGCGATAAGTGAGGTCCGAGACGTGGAGCATGCCGCCTTGTGCCGCCAAGCGCAGGGCGTGGCAAGGCGGGGAGGGGGCGCGACAAGATGGTACGAAATGCAACATGTGAACCTATGGCGGCCCCGGTTTCCTGACGTCTGCAAGCGGGGACGAAACGGGATAAGCCCTCCGGACGTCGCCTCCGTCCTCGTCCGCCCCCGGCGCGCCTGTGCAACGCTGTGCGGCCATGTCCCTGAAAAGCCGCGTGGACAAGGCGGCCTTTTCTTTGCATGAGTGGACGACCTCGGGGCTTCTCACCGGGAGCCTGCGGGTCCCGTTCCGGAGGAGGGCGCCATGGGACGCCTCGCCAGCATCTCGCTGTTCAAGGACTTGAAGCTCGACCTCGCGCCGTTCGAGGCGCGCTGCAACTGGCGCCGCTTCGATCCCGAAGAGATTCTGGTCGACTTCGACGACCTCTCCACGGACGTCTATTTCCTGCTCTCCGGGGACGTCCGCGTCCTGATGCGCACGGCGGCCGGCAAGGAGGTCATCCTCGACGAGATGCGGGCCGGCGAATTGTTCGGCGAACTCGCGGCCCTCGACGGCATCGCCCGCTCCGCCAACGTCACCGGGCTGACCCGCGGCGAGGTCTGCGTCATGCCCGCGAACGTCTTCCACGAGGTCATCCAGACCTTCCCGGAGGCGAACGACCGGCTTTTGCGCCTGCTCTCGGCGCGCGTCCGCGACCTCAACGCCCGCCTCGTCGAGCAGACCGTCCTCGATCTGCGCCATCGGCTCTATTCCGAACTCCTGCGCCTCTCGGTGCCGCGGCATACCGGCGGCAACGGCGGCGAGCGGGTGGTGACGCCGCCGCCCTTCCATCACATCCTGGCGAACCGGATCGGCTGCCGCCGCGAGCAGGTCACCCGCGAGTTCTCGATGATGACCCAGGAGGGCCTGATCGAGCGCACCCGCGGCGCCCTCGTCCTGAAGCGGCCCGACATCCTCCAGACCCGCGTTGCGGAGGCGATGCGGGAGGATGCCTGAGCGCCGGCACCCGCGGCGCAGCCCTTGGAGGGTTGACAGGGCCGGGAGAACCGGCGGATTGCTATAACATGCCGCTTCTCGATTTCCTGAAGGCCAAGACGAAACCCGCCCGCGCCCGCACCGTCGAGGTCGGCTGGGCGCTCGACACCGACAAGGCGGGCTTCATCTGGGACGCGCCGCGCAAGCTCGTTGCGAGCGAGGCGGGCAGCAAGCACGCAAAGGCGGTCAATTACTGCCCGGCCGTGCTCGACCACGAGAACCGGATCTTCGAGGTGCCGTGCCCGATCGACGTCACCTTGAAGTTCGTCATCGACGACAAGAAGCAGCCGGCCCTCGTCAACGCCGCAGGCGACCAGTCGGCGATTCGTTCGCGCACCCTGAACCAGATGGTCGCCCTGATCGCGCAGAAGGAATGGCGGCACCCGAAGCGGCCGATCGTGCAGTTCATGACGCCGTACCTCTTCCTTTCGGACGAGACGGTCTACATGACGCAGATGCCGCCCTTCGCCCATTACCGCTCGCCCGCTCTGCCCGGCGTGCTGATCGGCGGCCGGCTGCCGATCCATATTTGGCCGCGGCCGATGATGTGGGCCTTCGAATGGTACGAGCCGGAGAAGGAGTTGACGCTCCGCCGCGGCGAGCCCTGGTTCTATTGCCGCTTCGAGACGGAGGACCCGAGCCGCCCGGTCCGCCTGATCGAGGCCGAGGTCACGCCGCAGCTTCGCGAATACATCGCCGGCGCCTCGGCCGTGACGAACTACGTCAACCGCACCTTCTCGCTCTTCAACACCGCCCGCGAAAGACGGCCGGCGAAGCTTTTGGTCGCGAAGCAGAGATAGCGACCGTTCCGCGCGGGCGGGAAAGCGTTCAGCTTTTCTTCTTGGCGGGCGTCGACGGGTGTGGAATGCCGGCGTCCTTGAGAATGCCGCGAAGAGTTCCCTCTTTCTTGAGAGTTCTCGGTATAAGAAAGTATTGTTCCGTTATCGGACTGTACCACAGCTCGTGTTTGGCGCGCTGACCGGCTCTATGACAGCCATGTTCTTTCAGCAAACGATCCAACTGCCCTGTGGTCAGTGATGCGGGCGCCATCGGATTCGATTACGCAGAGCAGGCGCGCGGCATCGGTCACGAAGCCGTTTCGGACGGCAAGCTCTCTTGCCCACGACAGCGCTTCCGAAATTGCCTCCTCCCGCGTGTCGGCCTCGATATTGAGCCCCTTGATGTCTTCGGAAGAGGCGGTCCAGATGTCGTCCTCATTCCGAATCACGAGCCTCCCCACACGGACGGAATTCCGCGTCCGGTAGGGATTCATAGGAACAGGTCGGCTGGACTGCAACGATTGAAGGGTCATTTTCCTGCCTTGGCGGTCTCCGCACGCACGATGAGCCCATCTCGATCGAAGCTCGAAAGGAGCTCGCCGAGAGCGGTGTGAATGCTGACCAGATTAACGATCGACAACGTCAGCCGGCAGGCCGGAACCCGTCGTATCGTGCCAAGATTCGGATCGAGCATCTCGGAAAAGAAGTTCAACTTGACGATGCCATGCCCGGCGGAGACGCCCTGGTAACCGTCGATGAATATCTCCGGGCAGGTCTCCATTCCTTCGATCGGCGCTTGCGAGAAGTCCGTCATTCGGGAATCCGGTTCCAAAACACGATAAGCCGACGGACATTACATCGATTTCTGGGCAGCGCTAGCTACCGCGATCCTGGCCGTAGATCGCGGATCGCGCCGTCACCCCTTCGGCCCGTAGGCCGCGAAGAACACCCTCATCGCCCGGTCGACGAAATAGGCGATCTCCGCCCCGGTCGGCGGCTCGCCCACGGCGAAGAGGAGGCGGCGGAGGGTGCCGGACTGACAGAGGTCGAGGAAATGCTGCGCGGCGAGGGCCGTGTCCTCGATGGCGAGGCGGCCGGCCGCGACCTGGCGGTCGAAATAGGCGGCGAGCCGCGCACCGCCCTGGCAGGGGCCGGCCTCGAAGAACATCTGGCCGAAACGCGGAAACTTTTCCGAGGCGCCGATGACCATCCGCACCGAGGAAACGTGCTCGCGGTTGCAGAGGTGGGCGAGAAAGGTGTGGCCGAGGCGGGTCAGGACGGCGCGGACGTCCGGATCGTCGCCGTCGAGGCTGAACAACACCTCCGCGAGGCCCTTCTTCTCCTCGACCGTCAGCGCCTCGAAGAGCTTCTCCTTGCTGTCGAAATAGACGTAGAGGGTACCCTTCGAGACGCCGGCCGCGCGGGCGATCTCGCCCATGCTGGCGCCGTCGAATCCCTCGGCCAGAAAGACCCGCCGGGCGCCATCGAGGATTTGCCGCCGCTTGCCGCTCTCGCCGGCCTGCGCATCGGCCGCCTCGGCTTCGCGCTTCACCCGTTCCAACGTGTCGTCCATGTGCGCCAGAGCACCTTTTTGCCGTTGACCGAACCGTTCAGTCAGATCATATACCGACCGTCACCCCAATCCAACAGGCAGTTTAGGCCATGGCGTCCCGAGTGGCTTCGTCGCAAGGATTGACCGAACCGTTCGGTCATAAAGTGGTTGAGGGCCGAGAGGGTTTCAAGATGGCATATCGCGACGGGTACGGACGCGGCGGGGGTGAAGCCGAGGGCGGAACGGGATTCGCTCCGCGCCCGGCCGCGGCGGCGCGGCCGATCGGGGCGGAGGAGAGCACCCCCGTCGACCTCCGTGGTCCGCCCGTGGAAACCAAACCCGCCGAGGCGAAGGCGCCCGACGCCAAGGCTCCGATGCCGCCGGCCGCGCCGGTCGTCACCAAGAAGGGGCGTCCGATCAAGAAGGTCATCGGCGGCGTCGTCCTTGCCGCCGGCCTCGGCTTCGGCGCCTACGAGGGCTATGGCTGGTGGACGAACGGCCGCTTCATGGTCTCGACCGACGACGCCTACGTGCAGGCGGACATGACGATTCTCGCCGCCAAGATCTCCGGTTACGTCGACACCGTCGCCGTCGCCGCGAATCAGAGCGTCAAGGCCGGCGACCTCATCGCCCGCATCGACGACGGCGACTACCGCCTCGCGCTGCAAGCGGCGAAGGACAAGCTCGCGACGCAGGACAGCACCATCGCCCGCATCGAGAAGCAGACCGACGCGGCCCGCGCCTCCGTGGCGCAGGCGGCGGCGCAGATCGATTCGGCCCGCGCCGATTCCGCCCGCGCCGACGCCGACTATGGCCGCCAGCTTGAGCTGGCGCGGTCGGACTTCGCCTCCAAGTCCCGCCTCGACCAGGCCAAGGCCGACCGCGACAAGTCCGTCGCCGCCGTCAAGAGCGCCGAGGCGGCGCTTTCGGCCGCCCAATCCAATGTCGAGGTCCTCGGCGCCCAGCGTCTCGAAGCGCAGCGCGTCGCGGCGGAACTGAAGACCGCCGTCGACAAGGCCGCCCGCGATCTCTCCTTCACGGAGATCCGGGCGCCGCTCGACGGCGTCATCGGCAACAAGGCGGTCGAGGTGGGCACATTCGTGCAGCCTGGCGCGCGCCTTGCCGCGCTCGTGCCGCTGAGCGCAATCCATGTCGACGCGAACTTCAAGGAGACGCAGCTTGCCGCGCTGACGCCGGGCCAGAAGGTGCACATCGCCGTCGACGCCTTCCCCGATCGCGACGTCACCGGCACCGTCGAGAGCGTCGCGCCGGCCTCGGGCTCCGTCTTCAGCCTGCTGCCGCCCGAGAACGCGACCGGCAACTTCACCAAGATCGTGCAGCGCGTGCCGGTCCGCGTGACCGTCGCCCCCGACGTCGCGCGCGAAAGCCTCTTGCGGCCGGGCCTCTCGGTCGTCGTCAGCGTCGACCGGCGCGACCGCGGCGCGGCGCCGCCGCCCGCGACGATGCAGGTCGGCGCCGTCGCGCGCTAGAAGAGACTCCCGCCGTGGCCGCCTCCGCAACCCTCGCGCCCGCAGGCGCAGCGCCACTCGCGGCGCCGTCGATCGACCGGCGCCGCATGCTGGCCTTCGTCTGCATGGTGTTCGGGATGTTCATGGCGATCCTGGACATCCAGATCGTCTCCGCCTCCCTCGCCGAGATCCAGGCCGGCCTGTCCGCCTCGGCCGACGAGATCTCCTGGGTGCAGACGAGCTACCTCATCGCCGAGGTGATCATGATCCCGCTCTCGGGCACGCTCTCGCGCGTGCTCTCGACGCGCTGGATGTTCGTGATCTCGGCGGCGGGCTTCACCCTGATGAGCCTGATGTGCGCCACCGCCTCCACGATCAACGAGATGATCGTCTGGCGGGCGCTGCAGGGCTTCATCGGCGGCGGCATGATCCCGACCGTCTTCGCCGCCGCCTTCACGATCTTCCCGCCGCAGAAGCGCTCGATCGTCTCGCCGGTGATCGGCCTCGTCGCGACGCTCGCGCCGACCATCGGCCCGACCGTCGGCGGCTACCTGACCGAAGCCTTCTCCTGGCACTGGCTCTTCCTCGTCAACATCGTGCCGGGCATCGTCGTCACGATCTCGACGTATCTCCTGATCGATTTCGACGAGCCGAACTTCTCCCTCTTCAAGACCTTCGACTGGTCGGGCCTCGCCTTCATGGCTGTCTTCCTCGGCGGCCTCGAATACGTGCTCGAGGAGGGCCCGAACAACGACTGGTTCCAGGACGAGGTTGTGTTCGCCCTCGCCGTCGCCTGCGCCGTCGGCGCGGTCGCCTTCTTCTGGCGCGTGCTCACGGCGAAGGAGCCGATCGTCGACCTGCGCGCCTTCAAGGACCGCAATTTCGCCGCCGGCTGCGTCTTCAGCTTCGTCCTCGGCATCGGCCTTTACGGGCTGACCTATCTCTACCCGCTCTACCTCGCCCGCGTGCGCGGCTATTCCGCCCTGCAGATCGGCGAGACGATGTTCGTCACCGGCATCTTCATGTTCCTGACGGCGCCTTTCGCCGGACGCCTGATGACGAAGCTCGACCCGCGGGTGATGATGGTCGGCGGCTTCATCGGTTTCGCCGTCGGCACCTACTGGATCACCTGGATCACCAAGGACTGGGACTTCTGGGACCTCTTCGTGCCGCAGGTGCTGCGCGGCGTCTCCTTGATGATGTGCATGGTCCCGGTCAACAACATCGCCCTCGGCACGCTGCCGCCCGACCGCCTGAAGAACGCCTCGGGCCTCTACAACCTGACGCGCAATCTCGGCGGCGCGGTCGGGCTCGCGGTCATCAACACGGTCCTCAACGACCGCATGGACCTGCACCTCCAGCGCCTGCGAGAGAGCGTCGGCTGGGGCCGCAGCGTCGCCGTCGAACGGCTTGCGAACATGGCGGCAAACCTCTCGAGCCTCGGCTCGGACGCTCAAGGCGCGGCGCTGAAGGTCATGTCGAACATGGTCCGCAAGGAGGCGCTGGTGATGTCCTTCGCCGACGTTTTCGCGATCCTGACGCTGCTCTTCCTCGCGCTCGCGATCGCAGTGCCCCTCGTGCGCAAGCCGAAGGCCGTGGGAGGCGGGGGAGGGCACTAGGCCCGCTTCGCCTCGCCCCGCTTGCGGGGAGAGGGTTCGGCCTTCGGCCGAACGAGCGGAGCGAAGCGAAGCGGGGGTGAGGGGGCGATGCCGGAAGAGGCGCTCCGCCCTAGCCGCCGCCCTTTCCTGCACCGCCCCCTCACCCTCGCCTGCTGCGCAGGCTTGCTGCCTTCGGCAGCCCTCTCCCCGCAAGCGGGGAGAGGCAAGGGCGCCCGTCGCCTCAAGGGCGCCCTTCGCCTGTTGTAGACACCGCCGTGCTGTTGTTATGACTGCATGATCGCCTCCCGTCCCAGGAGCGGCCCCGTCGACGTGCCATCCCCTCAGAGCCGCCATTCCGTCGGCGCCGTGCGCCGCTCCTTCGCGCCCTGGGCCGATCCGGCCGCGGTGCCGCTCATCCGCTTCGAGCACGTGACGAAGCGCTTCGGCGAGGCGGTCGCGGTCGAGGACCTTTCCCTCGACATCTTCCCGAAGGAGTTCTTCTGCCTCCTCGGCCCCTCCGGCTGCGGCAAGACCACGTTGATGCGCATGCTCGCCGGCTTCCAGGAACCGACGAGCGGCCGCGTCAGCCTCGCCGGGCAGGATCTGGCCGGCGTCCCGCCCTACCGGCGGCCGGTCAACATGATGTTCCAGAGCTATGCGCTCTTCCCGCACATGAGCGTCGCGAAGAACATCGCCTTCGGCCTCAAGCAGGACAGGCTGCCGAAGGGTGAGATCGAGGCCCGCGTGCAGGAGATGCTCCGCCTCGTGCAGCTCGAGCCGCTGGCGAAGCGCTCTCCCGACCAGCTCTCCGGCGGCCAGCGCCAGCGGGTGGCGCTCGCGCGGGCCCTCGCCAAGCGGCCGAAGGTGCTGCTCCTCGACGAGCCCCTCGCCGCCCTCGACAAGAAGCTGCGCGAGGAGACGCAGTTCGAGCTCATGGACATCCAGCACGACCTCGGCATGACCTTCCTCGTCGTCACGCACGACCAGGAGGAGGCGATGACCATGGCCGACCGCATCGCCGTGATGAACCACGGCCGCATCGTGCAGGTGGCGACGCCGGGCGAGATCTACGAGCAGCCGAAGACGCGCTTCATCGCCGAGTTCGTCGGCGACGTGAACATCCTCGAAGGCCGCGTCGTCGGCCAGGAGGCGGGGCTGTGGCGCATCGCGACGCCGTCCGCGGGCGAGCCGCTCACGGTCGACGATCCCGACGAAGCGCTCGGCAGCGGCCAGGCCGTCGCCGTCGCGATCCGGCCGGAAAAGATGTCGCTCGCCCGCGAGGGCAGGAGCAACGGCGCGAACGCGCTCGCCGGCGAGGTCTGGGACATCGGCTATCTCGGCGATTGGACGATCTACAAGGTCAAGCTCGACTGCGGCACCATCGTGCGCGTCTCCCGCGCCAACACGCGCCGCTTCGTCGAGGAGCCGATCGGCTGGGACGAGCGCGTGGCGCTGAGCTTTGCGCCCGACGCCGCGGTGATCCTCTCGCAATGAAGCCGTCCCGCGGCCCCGGGCGGCTGCTGCCGGCTCTGGTGCCGGCGCTGCCGTTCCTTTGGCTCGGCCTGTTTTTCGCCCTGCCGTTCCTGATCGTGTTCAAGATCAGCCTGTCCGACGCCGTCGTCGCGCAGCCGCCTTACGCGCCCGTCTTCAGCTTCGACGATCTCTCCGGCTTCTTCGCCGGCCTCGACTTCGAGAACTTCGCGCTCATCGCCGGCGACAGCCTCTACATCGACGCGACGCTCTCGTCGCTGCGCATCGCGGCCTTGTCGACGCTTCTTCTGCTCGCCGTCGGCTATCCGATCGCCTACGCGATGGCGCGGGCGCAGCCGTCCACGCGGCCGCTTCTCGTCGCCCTCATCATCCTGCCGTTCTGGACGAGCTTCCTCATCCGCATCTACGCCTGGATCGCGATCCTGAAGCCCGAGGGCTTCCTCAACCAGGTCCTGATGGGGCTGAACCTCGTCTCCGAGCCCGTCGAAATCCTCAACACCGAGACCGCCGTCTATATCGGCATCGTCTACGCCTATCTGCCGTTCATGGTGCTGCCGCTCTATGCCTCGCTCGAAAAGATCGATCCCTCGCTGATCGAGGCGGCGCTCGACCTCGGCTCGCCGCCCTGGCGCGCCTTCTGGAGCGTCACGGTGCCCCTCAGCCTGCCCGGCATCGTCGCCGGCGCGCTGTTGTGCTTCATCCCGGCGGTCGGCGAGTTCGTCATCCCGGATCTCCTCGGCGGCTCGGAGACCTTGATGATCGGGCGCCAGCTCTGGAGCGAGTTCTTCTCCAACCGCGACTGGCCGCTCGCCTCCGCCGTCGCGATCGTGCTCCTCGTCATCCTCGTCGTGCCGATCGTCATCTACCGCGACGTCGAGGCGCGGCGGCTCGAGGCGAAATCGTGATCCGCCGCTTCTCCGTCTTCAACGCGACCTCGCTCGCCCTCGGCTTCGCCTTCCTCTACCTGCCGATCCTCTTGCTCGTCGTCTATTCGTTCAACGATTCCCGCCTCGTCACCGTCTGGGGCGGCTTCTCGACGCGCTGGTACGGCGCGCTCTTCCGCAACGAGCCCTTGATCGACGCGGCCTTCATCACGCTGCGCATCGGCCTCGTTTCGGCGAGCCTCGCGACGATCCTCGGCACCCTCGCCGCGGTCGCGCTGACGCGCTACGGCCGCTTCCTCGGGCGCACGCTCTTCACCGGCATGGTCTATGCGCCGATGGTGATGCCCGAGGTGATCACCGGCCTGTCGCTGCTGCTCTTCTTCGTCGCGATCGACCTCGACCGCGGCTTCTGGACGGTGACGCTCGCGCACACGACCCTGACCATGTGCTTCGTCACCGTCGTCGTGCAGGCGCGGCTCCTGACGTTCGACCGTTCCCTCGAAGAGGCGGCGATGGACCTCGGCGCGCCGCCCCTGCGCACCTTCTTCTCGGTGACGCTGCCGAACATCCTGCCCTCGATCGCGGCGGGCTTCCTCCTCGCCTTCACCCTGTCCCTCGACGATCTCGTCATCGCGAGCTTCAACACGGGACCCGGCGCGACGACCCTGCCGATCCGCATCTACAGCCAGGTCCGGCTCGGCCTGTCGCCGGAGGTGAATGCGGCCTCGGCGATCCTGATCGGCATCGTCGCCCTCGGCGTGACCGCGGCGACCCTCCTGAGCAAGCGTTCGGCGCTGAGGGCATAATGGCGCGATCGCGCCCCGGACCCTCGTGTCGGAGCCGCCGTGTTACCTATGTCCCCGAACGCCCGCCGCGAGAGCCACCCGGATGCCGTCCTCGGAGCCCTATGACGTCCTGATCGTCGGCGGCGGCCATAACGGCCTGACCTGCGCCGCCTATCTCGGGCGGGCGGGGCTTCGTGTGAAGGTCGTCGAGCGCCGGGGCATCGTCGGCGGGGCGGCGGTGACGGAGGAGTTTCATCCGGGCTTCCGCAATTCCGTCGCCTCCTACACGGTGAGCCTGCTCAACCCGAAGATCATCCGCGATCTCGACCTTCACCGCCACGGCCTCACCATCGTCGAGCGCCGGGCCATGAATTTTCTCCCGACGCTCGACGGCGACCACCTGCTGACCGGCCCCGGCCGGACGAAGCGGGAGATCGCCCGGTTCAGCGCCCGGGACGCCGAGCGCTACGACGCCTATTCGGCCGAGATCGACGCGGTCGCCGACGTCCTGCGCGGACTCGTGCTGCGGCAGCCGCCGAACCTTCTCGAAGGCTGGTCGCTGCGCAGCCTCGGCGAGTTCGCCCGCGCCGCCGCCCTCGGCCGCGACCTTTCCCGCCTGCCGCAGGCCGGCCGCCGCGCGCTTCTCGACCTGTTCACGAAATCCGCCGGCGACTATCTCGACGGCTTCTTCGAGACCGATCTCGTCAAGGCCCTGTTCGGCTTCGATGCCGTCGTCGGCACCTATGCGGGCCCCTACACCCCCGGCACCGCCTACGTGCTCCTGCACCATGCCTTCGGCGAGGTGAACGGCAAGCGCGGCCTGTGGGGCCACGCCCTCGGCGGCATGGGCGCGATCACGCAGGCGATGGCCCGCGCCGCCACCGAGGCGGGCGCCGAGATCGAGACGGAGGCGCCGGTCGCCGAAATCCTCGTCGAGAAGGGCCGCGCGGCCGGCGTCTCGCTTGCGGATGGGCGCGCGATCCGCGCCCGCGCCGTCGCCGCGAACGTCAATCCGAAGCTCCTCTACACGCGGCTCGTGCCGGACGGCGCGCTGCCGGCGGATTTCCTCGCCCGGATGCGGCGCTGGCGCTGCGGCTCCGGCACCTTCCGGATGAATGTCGCCCTGTCGGAGCTGCCGAGCTTTTCCGTTTTGCCGGGGCGGGAGCTTGCCGATCACCACACCGCCGGCATCGTCATCGGCCCGAGCCTCGCCTACATGGAGCGAGCCTATCTCGACGCGCGGGCGCAGGGCTGGAGCCGCGAGCCGATCGTCGAAATGCTCATCCCCTCGACCCTCGACGACAGCCTCGCCCCCGCCGGCCGCCATGTCGCGAGCCTGTTCTGCCAGCACGTCGCGCCGGAACTCCCCGACGGCCAAAGCTGGGACGACCGGCGCGAGGAAGTGGCCGACCTGATGATCGCCACCGTCGACCGCCATGCGCCCGGGTTTGCGAAGAGCGTCATCGCGCGGCAGGTCCTGAGCCCGCTCGATCTCGAGCGCATCTTCGGTCTCACGGGCGGCGACATCTTTCACGGCGCGCTTTCCCTCGACCAGCTCTTCTCCGCCCGGCCGATGCTCGGCTACGCGGACTATCGCTCGCCGATCGCCGGCCTCTATCTCTGCGGTTCGGGCGCTCATCCGGGTGGCGGCGTCACAGGCGCGCCCGGGCACAATGCGGCGGCGGTGATCGCCCGCGACCTCAAGGGGCGCGCGGCGCGGCGGGCCGGCTGAAATCCTCTCGCCAAAAGGGCGCGGGATGCCGGCGCGACGGCCTTCGAATCACCGCCGGCCTCATGTTAAAAAATGCTCAAATTTTACATCCCGGAGACCGGCTCCCCCGTGCGTTTCCTCTTCCGCAAGCTCCGGCCTGCCGGTCGCGGGCGCGTCGAGAATCCGGCCGAGCGCCTGCTCGCCGCCTTCGATGCGTTGGGCGAGGAGCGCCGGGACGAGGCGGCGCGGCAGCTCTCCCGGCTCTGGGCCTGGTTCCGGGAAGAGTTCGGCGGCCCTTCCGAATTCCTTGCGCGTCCCGCCGCCGACCAGGACCGCTACCTCGGCAAGCTCGCCGAGGCCGTCGAACGCAGCGCGCACCTGAAGGACACCGAGTTCGGCCGCTTCTATTTCAGCGCTGCTCTCCTGCGCGACTACCTCCTCGCGCTGCGGGCCGACGACACCTCGGCGTCGGCGCTCGAGATCTCCTACCGGGTCGTGTGGCTGGTGGAGCGCGGCCGGGAGCTCGGCGCGCGAGGGTAGGGCGGTCGCAGCGCCCTATTCGAAGCGGTATTCCGTGACCTGCCGGTAGACCTCTCCGGGCCGCAGGACGGTGTTCGGGAATTGCGGGTTGTTGGGGCTGTCCGGCACGTGTTGCGGCTCGAGGCAGAGGCCGGCGTGGCTGCCGTATCGGGCGCCATCGAGGCCGGGCACCGGCACGTCGACCTTGGCCCCGTCATAGACCTGCAATCCCGGCTCCGTCGTCCAGACCGCGAGGGAAAGGCCGTTCGCCGGAGAGCGCACCGTGCCGGCATGGGCGAGGGGAAGGGCGGCGATCCCGGAGGGTTGCAGGCGATCGCGCCGAAGCATGAAGTTCACGTCGTAGTGGAAGAGCCCGCCGCCGTCGCTTCGCTCCCGGCGGATCGGACGCGCGGAGCGGAAGTCGTAGGGCGTCCCTGCGACCAGGCGGATCTCGCCGGTCGGGATGAGGTCGTCGTCCGTCGGCGTGTAGAAGTCGCCGGCGACCTCGAGGGTGTGGTCGAGGATCGAGGCGCCGCCGTCGAGGTTGAAATAGGAATGGTGGCAGAGATTGACCGGCGTCGCCTTGTCGGTCGTGGCCGACAGCTCGATGCGCAGGGTCGTGCCGACGAGGCGATAGGTGCAGAGGGTCGCGAGGGTGCCCGGATAGCCCGCATCCCCGGCAGGCGAGACATGCGTCAGGGCGACGAAATCCTCGCCCGAAGCGGCAAGCTGCCAGAGCGAGCGGCCGAGACCGTCGCCGCCGCCGTGCAGGGAGTGCCGGCCGGCCTGGTTGAGCGGGAGCTGATAGCTTTCGCCGTCGAGCTCGAAATGGCCGGCGCGGATGCGGTTCGCGTAGCGGCCGGCGATCGCGCCCATGTGCGGCGAGTGCTCGACATAGTCGTCGACGCTGTCGAGCCCGGTGACGACCCGCTGCCGCCCCGCCCCGGACGGCACGACGAGATCGCGCACGACGGCGCCGTAGGTGAGGATCTTCGCCTCCGCCCCCGCCGCGGAGCGGATCGCCACCTCGACGACCTCGCGCCCCTCGAAGGTCCCGAACCTCTTCGCCGACATCGTTCCCCCCGTTCCGCGCACCGACTCTCCCTTCGCAGATCGCGGTCCGCGAATCCACTGGGAGCGCGCTTCGACCCGGCGGCGTTCTCCCGCCTCTCCCCGGTCGCGGACGAGGCGAAAACGCGCGCTCCTCGCCGCGCGCCGGACACCCTTGCCGCGGTGCGTGAATCCGCCGGCACGCGCAGACGAGTGCGGCGTGAATGCACCATCGGCCGAAAGAAGCAGGCTGAGCGTTAACCTATCCTTTACTTTGAGCTTGAGCCCGACCGGCCGACCTGTCAGCTTTGGTTAAAAGAACGTTAAGCGGCTTGGTGGGGGCATGGGGTACCAATTCGGCGGAGCGGTTTGCAGACTCATCGGGGCTGAGTTTTCCGCAGCCGCGACCAAGGTTTTCAGGGCCGTGCTGATCGGCATCCCCCTCGTCGTCGGTGGCGCCACGAGCCAGGCGCAGACGCTCGCTTCCCTGCCGTCCACCGTTGCGCCCATCGACAAGAGCGGCCCCGCGCGGCCGATCGGCGCCTGGGTCAAGTTCTGCGAGCAGCTTCCGGCGGAATGCGCGATCGACCCGAGCGAACCCGCCTTCGTGACGCTGACGCCGGCGGTCTGGACCGCCATCGTCTCCGTCAACCGGCGCGTCAACGGGAAGATCAAGCCGCTCACCGACAAGGAGCATTGGGGCGTCGTCGACCGCTGGGAGTTCCCGGACGACGGCTACGGCGATTGCGAGGACTACCAGCTCCTGAAGCGCCGCACCCTCGCCGGCAAGGGCCTGTCCCGCCGCGCCATGCGCATGACGGTCGTCATCGACGAGATCGGCGAGGGCCATGCGGTCCTGATGATTCGCACCGATCGCGGCGACTACATCCTCGACAACAAGACCTCTGCGGTCCTGCCCTGGGATCAGACCGGCTACACCTTCGTGAAGCGGGAAAGCCAGGAGGCGACGGCCTGGGTGTCCCTCGGCGGCCGCTCGTCGCCGACCACCACCGCGAACCGCTGATACGCGGGCCGGCCGCGGCCGAAACGATCAATCCTCGAGATCGGTGTCGAGGATCGCCATCGTGAAATTGTAGGAGCGGTCGCCGTCCTCGTCGTCGAGGAAGAGCACGCCCAGAAACTCCTCGCCGACATAGACCTCGGCCGAATCGTCCTTCTTCGGACGCGCGACCACGCGAAGCGAGTGATTTGCAAAGGTCTGGCGCAGGTAACGCTCGACCTTCGCCAGCTCGGACTTGTTCACGCGATCCCCTCCATGTTCGGACAGGGTGCCCTTGCCACGCCGGGCCGGTGGGAGCAAGGGCGCGCGAAGCGTGGCCGGACGGCTCAGATGCCGTCGCCGCAGGAGATGAACTGGTCCATCGACCGCGCCGGCTCGGCGCAGCCGGCCGTGCCGACGACCTTGGCCGGAACGCCGGCAACGGTGCTGTTGCGCGGCACGGACTGGAGCACGACGGAGCCCGCGGCGACCCGGGCGCACTCGCCGACCTCGATATTGCCGAGGATCTTGGCGCCCGAGCCGATCAGCACCCCACGCCGGATCTTCGGGTGCCGGTCGCCCCGCTCCTTGCCGGTGCCGCCGAGGGTCACGTCCTGCAGCATCGAGACGTTGTCCTCGATCACCGCCGTCGCGCCGACGACGAGGCCGGTCGCATGGTCGAGGAAGATGCCCCGGCCGACCTTGGCGTTCGGATGGATGTCGGTCTGGAACACCTCGGAGGAGCGGCTCTGAAGGTAGAGCGCGAGGTCCTGTCGGTTGTGGTGCCAGAGCCGGTGCGCGAGGCGGTGCGTCTGAATGGCGTGGAAGCCCTTGAAGTAGAGCACCGGCTCGATGAAGCGCGTCGAGGCCGGGTCGCGGTCGGCCACCGCCATGATGTCGGCGCGGAAAGCCTCGCCGATCGAGGGATCGGCTTCGATCGCCTCGCGATAGACCTGTTCGAGGAGGTCGGCGGCGAGCGCCGGATGCCCGAGCCGCCAGGCGATGCGATGGATCACCGCGGCTTCGAGGGAGGGCTGGTTGAGGATGCTGCTCAGCGCGACGCCGGCGAGCGCGGGCTCGTTGCGCGCCATCGCCTCGGCCTCGCGGCGGAGCCGGTCCCAGATCGGGTCGACGATGCCGGCGATGGCGGTCTTGATCGGGAGGGCCTGGTTCATCGCATCAATCCCCTGATCCTGCTCGCTCGAAGATAAGCCCTCGGGCGCCTTTTCCCTAGGCTTTCACGGAAAGATCGGCCTTGCCGCGCGCCGCCGCCGGGACAGGCCGCTGTCGATACACGAAATAGCGGCCGATCTCGACACCCGTCTCGCCGGAGATGTCGTCGCACTCGGGAAGATCGAAAGCCCGGTCGGCCAGAAAGAGCGCACCCGGCGCCAGCAGCGGCGCGAGGAGAGGCGAGAGCTTGCGCGCGAGGCGCCCGTTCTCGGCGTCGTCCCCCGAGCCGATATCGGCATGGATGAGGGCTGCGCAGCGCGGGCCGTGCTCGTCGAGGAAGGGCGGCAGCGTGTCGAGAATGTCGCCGGCGACGAGATGGCCGGCCGGCGGCAGGCAGTCGGGATGCACGGCGAGGCAGCGTTCGAAGGCGAAGATCTCGCGGTTCGGGAGCCTGCTGCGGAGGTGATCGAAGGTGCGCCCGTTGCCGAGGCCGAGCTCGAGGACAAGGCCCGGGCGATCGCCGATGTCCCGGCTCGCCCAATCGAGGAGGGCGCGCTGCGCCTGGAGGCGCCGGATCGCGCTGTCGAGCCTTGTCATGAAGCCATGGTGGCTCACATTCCCGCAGCGTCAAGTTGCGGGGGCGAAAATGCCCGCGTTCGGGCGAGCATCAGTTCGTGAACCGGTCCCCGAGGAAGCGCCGAATGGACGCCGCGAACACGTCGTTGCTGTCTCCGGCGACCATGTGACGGGCCTCTGCGACGTCGATCCACTCGGCGCCGGGAGTCGTCGCAACAAACTGCCGCGCCGCCTCGGGCGTGACCAGCTCGCTCAGGGCGCCGCGAACCAGAAGCGTGGGCACATCAATCCTTTGCGTCGCGACGTTCAAGCGACGCCTGACCGCGGCCCGATCGCTGTTCACGTCACGGGGACCGTCGATGAGGCGCGGGTCCCAGTGCCAGCGCCAGCGGCCGTCGGGGTGGTGGCGGAGGTTCTTCTTAAGGCCGTCGAGGGAGGTCGGGCGCGGCCGATGCGGCAGGTAGGCGGCGACCGCGTCCGCAGCTTCCTCGACGGTCGCGAAACCGTCATGGGCCCGCGCCCGCATGAAGTCCTGGACGTGGTCGACGCCGCGGGCACACATGGCCGGGACGATGTCGACGAGGATCAGGCCCGCGAACGGGGCCGTGCCGGTCTCGAAGGACAAAAGCGAGGCGATGCCGCCGAGGGAGGCGCCGATCGCCACCGGCTTGCGGCCGCGCTCCGCGGCGATCCGGTCCGCGACCGCGGCGGCGTCGGCGGAAAAGTCGGGGAAGGCATAGGCGGCGTCTTCGACCCAGGCGCTGTCGCCGTGTCCGCGCTGGTCGAGGGCAACGGCGTGCCATCCGGCCTCGGCGAGGTGCCGCGCGGTCCGCGCCCAGGCGTGCCGGGTCTGGCCGCCGCCGTGCAGGAGCAGGACGGGAGGCCCGGCCGGCCCCATCTCCGTGGCGACGAGCCGGTTGCCTTGCGCGCCCTGAAACGTTCGGCTCATGACGCTGTCACGGACGCTCGGCGAGGAAGGCGAGGACGCCTTGCTTGTGGATCCGGTCGCCGACGGCGAGGTTGTGGTCCCGGCCCGGAATGTCGAGGGCCGTCGCGTTCGGCATCAGGTCCACAAGCGCCTGTGCCGAGCCGGCGACCGTGTCGGCGGTGCCGACGGCGACGAGGGTCGGCGCCGCAATCGCGGCGACCTGCGCCGCGCTCAGCGTCTGGCGCGAACCGCGGATGCAGGCGGCAAGCGCCCTGAGGTCGCTCTTCGTCTGCTCGGCGAAGGCGCGGAACATGCGCTGCATCGGGTCGGTCAGGTCCTCGAGCGACTTCGCCTCCATGGCGTCGGCGATCGCGGGGGGCAGGCCGACGCCGTCGACGAGCTTGACGCCGAGGCCGCCGAGGAGGAGCGAGCGCACCCGCGCCGGGTCGGCGAGCGCGAGATGAGCGGCGATGCGCGCGCCCATGGAGTATCCCATCACGTCCGCTTGCGCGATGCCGAGACGGTCGAGGAGCCGCAGGCAATCCGCGGCCATGGTCGCGGAATCGTAATCCTCCGGCCGGTACAGCTTTTCGCTCCGGCCATGACCTCTGTTGTCGAGGGCGATCACCCGACGTCCGGCGCGGGTCAGCGTCTTCGTCCAGAGGGTGTTGACCCAGTTGACGGCGTGGTTCGAAGCGAAGCCGTGGATGAGCAGGATCGGCTCCGCGTCTCCCGTCTCGGGCATGACATCGATGAAGGCGATGCGCACACCGCTCGAGTCGAAGAATTGCATGGCTCAGCCGCGGGCCTCGCCGGAGGCATAGACAGGGATCGGCGGCGAGGCAATACCGGGGCGGCATGGCTGCCGTCTTGCTGGCGCGCTGGGTCCCGCCGCAGAATGGACTGGGCTTTCGGCGGTGCCCTCCCTATGGTGCCGGCCGGCTTTACGGCTCCCGAAGGGCAACGACAGCATGGCCGATCTCGGCAAACCCCATTTCCATAATGAGCCGGGCGCGGCGGCGATCTTCGTCGGCGCGCGGGAGTTCATGTGCATCGGGGCCCTGCCGCCCCTCGACCATCCGCACGTCTTCCTGGATATGGGCTTCGACGACGAGATCGTCTGCCCTTATTGCTCGACCCTGTTCCGCTACGATCCGGCCCTGAAGGCCGGCGAGGCGCGTCCGCCGGAATGCCTCCTGGCGGCCGACCCCGCCCCCGTCGCCGCGCCGCGCTGATGTGATCCGCCTCTCGATCGGGATCGTCGGCGCCGGCATCGCCGGACTGTCGGCGGCGCTCGCCCTCGTCCGGCGCGGGCACCAGGTCACGATCGTCGAGCGGCGCACCGGCTTTACCGAGGTCGGCGCCGGCCTCCAGCTCTCTCCGAACGCGAGCCGCATCCTCCTCGACCTCGATCTCGGGCCGGCGCTGCGCCGCGTCGCCACGGAGCCCGACCGGGTCGCGATCCGGGCCGTCGAGACGGGCCGCACGATCGGCGCGATCGCGCTCGGACGGAAGGCCCGCGAGCGCTTCGGGGCGCCGTCCTGGGTCGTGCACAGGGCCGATCTCGTCGCCGTTCTCCTCGACGCCGTGCGCTCGCATCCGAACGTCAGGCTGCTGATGGGCCGGGCCGCCGCGACCATCGGCTCGGGCGCCGAGGCGGCGACGCTTTCCCTCGTCTCCGCCAGCGGCCAGAGCGAGAGCCGCAGCTTCGACGCCATCGTCGGCGCGGACGGCATCTGGTCGACGGTGCGGGAGGCGGTCGGCGCCGCAGGCCCGGCGGCCTATCGCGGCTTCGTCGCCTGGCGCGCCTCCGTCGACCGCAGCCGGGTGCCGCGGGCGCTCTCCGGCAACGAGACCGGCCTGTGGCTCGGGCGCGGCCATCACCTCGTGCACTACCCGATCGCCGGCGGCCGGCTCGTCAATCTCGTCGCCATCGAGCGGCGGGACGAACCTGTCGACGGCTGGGCGGCGCCGGGCGACGCGACCGTCCTGCGCGCCCGCTTCGAGGACGCGGCGCCGGATCTGCGCGCCCTCGTCGCGCTGCCGGACCGCTGGCTGCTCTGGTCCCTGTTCGACCGGCCGGCGACGAAGCTCGCGAAGGGGCGGATCGTCCTCGTCGGCGATGCCGGCCACCCGATCCTGCCCTTCCTCGCGCAGGGCGCCGCACTGGCGATCGAGGACGCCGCGCGCCTCGCCGCCGCCCTTTCCCAGCCGGGGGTCGCGCAGGCGCTGCAGCGCTTCGAGGCCGAGCGCCTGCCCCGGGTCATACGCGTGCAGCGCGAAGCCCGCCGCAACGGCGAAGTCTTTCATGCCCGCGGCCTGATGGCCGCCGGCCGCAACCTGCTCATCCGCCGCCTCGGCCCGGACGGCATGGCGCGGCGCTACGCCTGGCTCTATGGGCCGCCGGCTTGAGCGCTGGCCCGTCATCCCGCTTCCCCTGCGCGGCCTCATCCTGAGGAACCCTGGACCGTCAGGTCCAGGGTGTCTCGAAGGATGCTCCAGGGAACGCGACACCGATGCCGCGCGAAGGCGTTTCCGAGTCTCCTGGATAATCCTTCGAGACGCCCGCTTCGCGGGCTCCTCAGGATGAGGGGTTTGGGGTTGCTGCGATCGACGAGTTAGGTCCCGGGGCCGGCTTGCGCTCCGTTTGCCTGGCCGTTAACGGACGCGGCGGGCCGCTTGGTGGAACTGGCAGACACAAGGCACTTAAAATGCCTCGGGCTTCGCCCATGGGGGTTCGATCCCCCCAGCGGCCACCACCGCCTCACTCCGCAACCGTAAAGATTTCCCGTGTTTCGGAGAGGCCGCGCAACGCGTGGCGGCCGAGGCTTCGTGTCGGCGCTCCGCAGGCCTCGGCGACGCTCGCCGACATCACGAGGTGGCAGCCGAGCGAGCCGCACAGGGCCTCCATGCGGCTCGTCTCGTTCACCGCCGGGCCGATCACCGTGAAGTCGAGGCGCTGCGGCGCGCCGATGTTGCCGTAGAAGACCTCGCCGCAATGCAGGGCGACGTCGAGGGCGAGGGGCACGCCGTCCGCCTGGCGCGCGTTGACGGCGGCGTTGCGCGACAGCGCGTCCCGCGCCGCCGCGAGCGCTTCGGCGCAGGCGCGCTCGCGGGAGCGGTCCTCATCGATCGGGAAGACCGCGAGCAGGCCGTCGCCCAAAAACTTCAGCACCTCGCCGCTGCGCGCGAGCACAGGCTCGGCCATCGCGGAGAGATGCTCGTCGAGGCGGCCGATGAGGCCGGTGCCGGCGACGTCGGCGAGCGCGGTGAAGCCGCGCAGGTCCGCGATCATCAGCGCGGCGGTGAGCGTCGTGCCGGTGCCGCGCACGATCTCGCCGTTGAGCACGCGCCGCCCGGCGGACATGCCGACATAGGTGTCGAGCATGTTCACGGCGATGCCGAAGAGGCCGATGCGGTAGCCCGAAAGGCCCATCAGCGGCATGATGGCGTCGATGCGCGCGACGTGCTCCTTCGTGAAGCCGCCGGACGCGTCGGCGCAGAAGGACGCGGCGAGGCCGCGCATCGCCGGCGCGTCTGGATTGTTGAACGGGATCAGGCGCGCGACGTAGTCGCGCCCGCCGAGGGCGCGCAGATCGTCGAACACGGAAAACGATTCGGTCCTCGGATCGTCGAGGCGCCAGCGCGCGGCGAGCACGCCGCGGCCGAGCATGGCGTAGAAGGGACTGCTCTCGAAGGGCGCCTCGCCGCGGTCGTGGCCGAGGCTCTCGACACAGGTGCCGCGGCCGCGCGTCCAGATGTGGCTGAAGACGCGGGTGATCGGATTGACGGTCGGAAAGGCGAGATAGGCGCGCAGGATCGGCAGGCCTTCCGCGACGAGCCGCGTCGCGACGCCGTCGAGAAGCTCGGCGATGGAGGTGCCGTTGAAGCCGCGGTCGATGATGAAGTCTTCGAGGGTCATGGGGGGTGGGGGGTGGGACGTGGGACGTGGGACGTGGGACGTGGACGTGGGACGTGGGACGTGGGACGTGGGGTGTCGCGAGAAGTAGGCGATCGGCGGGAAGATCGCCAGTCTCCCACGTCCCGCGTCCTACGTCCCCTCGCTACCCCTTTACCCCGCCCTGCGTCAGGCCGCCGACGACCCGGTCCTGGAAGACGGCGATGAGGACCGAGATCGGCGCGATGGCGACGATCAGCGCCGCCGAGATGATCGGCCAGGGAAACGAGAACTCGCCCTGATAGAGGGTGATGCCGACAGGCAGCGTGCGGCTCGCGACGCGCGGGCTCAGGGTCAGCGCGAGCAGGAACTCGTCCCAGGCGTTGACGAAGGCGAGGATGCCGGCGGTGAAGACGCCGGGCGCGGTCAAGGGGATGACGACATTGCGCAGGGCGCCGAGCCGGGTGCAGCCGTCGATCATCGCGGCGTTCTCGAGGTCGCGCGGGATGTCCTGGAAGAACGAGATCAGGACGAGGGTGCAGACCGGAATCGAAAGCACGGAATAGGGCAGGATCAGGGCCGGCCAGGTGTTGAGGAGGTTGAGCGCCCGCATGGTCTGGAACAGCGGCACCATCAGCGAGATCAGCGGGAACATCGCAACGGCGAGCATGACCGAGAGGATGAGGTTCGGCGCCGGCAGGCGCAGGCGCACGAGGGCATAGGCGGCGCAGGCGGAGACGGTGACGCACAACAACGTCGAGAGTGTCGCCACCATGAAGGAGTTGAAAAGGAAGGTCAGGATCGGCTGGTCGACGAAGACGCGCACGTAGTTCGCGAGCGTCGGCGCGGCGGGAAGGATGGTGATCGGCAGCCGCATCAGCTCGCTCTCGGTCTTGAACGAGGTGAAAAGGATCCAGAGCGCCGGGAAGAAGCCATTGAGTGCGATGACGAGGGCCGCGAACCAGACCATCGTGCGGGGCTTCGGCAACTGCGTCATGTCAGTGCCCCCTCTGGCCGGGATCGCGGCGGGTGTAGCGCAGATAGCCCGCGGTCGCGGCGGCGGAGACGATGAACATCAGCACCGCGAGGGCCGAGCCGTAGCCGAGATCGAGGAAGTCGATCGTCGTCTTGTGGATGTACATGGCGAGGGTCTCGGTGGCGTTGCCGGGGCCGCCATTCGTCATCGCGAAGGGAATGTCGAAGGTCTGGATCGCGGTAATGGTGCGGAAGATCAGCGCCACGACGATCGCCGGACGCAGCATCGGCAGGGTGATCTCGACGAACTGCTGCAGCTTCGAGGCGCCGTCGATCTCCGCCGCCTCGTAGAGCGAGCGCGGGATCGTTTGCAGGCCCGCGAGCAGCACCAGGGCGACGAAGCTCGACGTCTTCCAGACGATGGCGAGGCAGATGGCGGTGAAGGCGAGAGTCGGGATCGGTCAGCCAGGACCTGGCGGCGAGGCCCATCGCGATCAGCGTGTTGTTGACGAGACCCTGGCTGTATTCGAAGAACCAGCGGAAGATGAGGCCCGAGAAGACGAGGGGCAGCGCCCACGGCAGCAGAAGCCCGAGCCGCACCGGCCACTTGATTCGGAACGGCTGGTTCGCGAGCAGCGCCAGGCCAAGGCCGACGATCACCGCGCCGGGCACGGTGACGAGGATGAAGAAGAAGGTGTGCAGCGTCGCTTCGAGAAAGCGCTCGTCGCCGAGGGCGCGGGCATAATTCTCGAAACCGACGAAGGGCGTGCCCATCCAGGGCTGCGTCAGCTGGTTGAACTGGAAGCTCGTGACGATGAGATCGCCGATCGGATAGACGACGACCGCGGAAAGCAGGATGAAGGCGGGCGCGAGCAGCGCGAAGCCGAGCCGCCGCTCGGCGCGCTCGAGGGGCGAGAGGGGCGCGCGTGCTCATCGCGGCGTTCCGGGCGCAGCGAAGGGCGCCCATCGCCTCTCCCCGCTTGCCGGGAGAGGGCCGCCGGACCTCGGGTCTACCCGAGGTCCGTTTCTTGGTGCGCAAGCCGGGAACACCCGGCTTGCGCAGGCGGCGAGCCTGCGAAGCAGGCGAGGGTGAGGGGGCCGTGACGAAGGAGGCGCCTCGTTCCGCACCGCCCCCTCATCCCCGCTCCGCTTCGCTCCGCTGGTTTCGGCCGAAGGCCGAAACCCTCTCCCCGCAAGCGGGGAGAGGCGAGGGCGCGACCGTCTCACTTCAGCACGTTCCCCAAACGGTTCTGCATGTCGGAGAGGGCGGCGTCCTGCGTCTTCGTCCCCGCGAGGAAGGCGTTCATGTTGGTGCGGATGATCTCCGACACCTCGTTGTAGCGCGGCGTCACCGGTCGGGCACGGGCGGTCTGCACGACCGGCAGCGCGTCCTTGAACCACGGGTTGGCCTTGAGCACGTCGGGATCGGTGTAGACCTCCGGGAAGACCGGCAGATGCGAGGCGAGGATCGCCTGCATCTTCGAGACCTCCGGGCTCGAGAGGTAGCGCACGAGCTTCACCGCTTCGGCCTTGTTCTTCGAGAACGCCGTCACCGCGAGCTGCCAGCCGCCGATGCAGGTCGCCGCCTTGTCGGCGGTAAATCCCGGCAGCGGCACGACGCCGATCTTGCCCTTGATCTGGCTGTCGGCGTCGCCCTGCGTGCGCTGCCAGACGTAGCCCCAGTTCATCGCGAAGGTGAGATTCCCGGCCTGGAAATCCTGGCGGATGCGGTCGGTCGGAATCTCGGCGATGTTCGGCGGCAGGACGTTCGCCTGCTTGAAGTCGCCCCAGAGTTCGAAGGACTTCTTCGCCGCGTCCGCGTTGAGCGCGAGCTTGCCGGCATGTCGGTGAGCGTGCCGCCGGCGCCCCAAACCGGCACGAGGAAGGTGCAGACGGTGCCCTCGATCGGCGCGCCGGCGGTCTCGAAGCCGCGCAGGTTCGCGTTGCCCTCGCCTGCCCGACCTTCTGCGCCGCGGCCTGACCTCGGCCCAGGTCTTCGGCGGCGCGACGCCGTTCTTCTCCAGAAGATCCTTGCGGTAGTAGAGGAACTGCGCGTCGGCGAAGTAGGGCAGCGAGATGACCTTGCCGTTGACGTGTTCGCCTCGCGGTAGGCCGGCAGGTATTTCGCCATCAGGGCGTCCTTGTCGGCGCCGAGATAGGAATCGAGCGGCTCGGCCCATTGCGCCGCCGCCCATTGCGCCGGGCGGATGACGTCGATCAGCACCACGTCGAGGGAGGAATCCTTCGAGGCGAGCACGGTGTTGAGATATTGCTGCTGCTGCTCGGAGGTGGCGCCGCCGACCTCGACCTCGACCTTCACGGTCGGGTTGCGCTTCGTGTACTCGTCGACGATCTGGCGCATCACGTCGGGCCGCTGCTGGCCGCCGGTGAAGATGCGCAGGGTCGTCTGCGCCAAGGCGGCTCCGGACGTGCCGAGCAGCGCGAGGGCGGCGGCCGAGGCCGCGTAGCAGGTTGGTGCGTTTCATTCCTCTCGTCTCCCTTTTCGTTTCCCCCGGCCTTCGCGGCCAGAGTTGCTTTCAGTGGGCGATCGCAGCCCCCGTATCCTTGTCGAAGAGGTGCATCCGCGACAGCGACAGCGTGACTCGCACGCGCTCGCCGGGCCGCGCCGGCCCGTCGGGCGGAAAGCGCCCGGTCATGCTCCTGCCGCCGACGGCGAGCCAGGTCAGGGTCTCGGAGCCAAGCGGTTCGACGACCTCGATCTTCGCGTCGACGGCGACGTCGCCGGGCTCGCGCGCCTCCCCCGGCCGCACGTGTTCGGGCCTGAGCCCGAGTTCGACCGGGCGCCCGAGAACCGATCGCGCGATGGTTCGATGCATCTCCGGCACCGGCAGCGAAGTGCCGTCGGAGAGATCGATGCGCGCACCGCCCGCGGTCACCGTCGCCGGCACGACGCTCATCGGCGGCGAGCCCATGAAGCCGGCGACGAAGCGCGAGGCGGGGCGGTTGTAGATCTCGTGCGGCGTCGCGAACTGCTCGAGCCGCCCGGCCCGCAGGACCGCGATGCGGTCGGCAAGCGTCATCGCCTCGACCTGGTCGTGCGTGACATAGACGATGGTGGTGCGAAAAGCGCTGGTGCAGCTTCTTGATCTCGACCCGCATCTCGCCGCGCAGCTGCGCGTCGAGGTTCGAGAGCGGCTCGTCGAACAGGAACACCTTCGGGCGGCGCACGATGGCGCGGCCCATCGCGACGCGCTGGCGCTGGCCGCCGGAGAGCTGCCCCGGCTTGCGCTCGAGGAGGTGGCGCGATCTGCAGGATGTCCGCCGCCTCCTTCACCCGCGTCTCGATCTCCGCCTTCGGCGAACCGCGCATGCGCAGCGAGAAGGCCATGTTGTCGTAGACGCTCTTGTGCGGATAAAGCGCGTAGTCCTGGAAGACCATGGCGACATCGCGGGACCGCGGCGGCAGGTCGTTGACGATCGTGTCGCCGATCGCGATCTCGCCGTCGGTGATCGCATTCGAGGCCGGCGATCATGCGCAGGAAAGTCGACTTGCCGCAGCCCGAGGGACCGACGAGAACGACGAACTCGCCGTCCTTGAAGTCGAGGTCGATCCCGTGGATCACGGGGTCCGGCCGAAGACTTCCGCACCGCCGGATCGCGATGCCCGCCATCCCGCTCCCTCCCGTCTGAGCGCCATGAACGGCGCTTTTGGTCTTGGACGCAACAGCGGGGACCGCCCGCCGACGGGCCCGTCCGGCCTTGATAACCCAAGTCTTGTAAAAGACACAAGACCTGCTAGGGTCCGTCGCCGTCGAGGCCGGGTGGCAAGACCCGTTTATCGGCCCCGAACATCGGACGGTCCCCATGCCCACCATTCTTTGCGTCGGAATCGCGACCCTCGACCATGTCTTCGCGGTGGAGCAATTTCCGTCACGGCCGGAAAAGCAGCGCGCGAAGGATTTCGCGGTGACCGGCGGCGGCATCGCCGCGAACGCCGCTGTCGCCGTCGCCCGGCTCGGCGGCCGGGCGTCGCTCGCGACCCGCCTTGGCGACGACATGACCGGAGCCGAGAATCGTCGCCGACCTCGAGCGCGACGGTGTCGATTGCGCCCCGAGCCGGTGCTTTCCCGGGCCTGCGTTCGTCGATCTCCGCCGTGCTCGTCGACGGCAACGGCGAGCGGATGGTCATCAACTATTCCGACCCGGCGGTGCCGGCAGACCCTTCCTGGCTGCCGGCGAGCCTGCCCGAAGGCGCCGGCGCCGTGCTGGCGACACCCGTTGGGGAGCGGAGCCGTCGCACGTCTTCCGCCTCGCCCGGGCCGCCGGCCTGCCCGCCGTGCTCGACGCCGACCGCAAGCCGGCGCCGCGATGTCTTAGCGGCCGCGACCCACGTCGCCTTCGCCGAGCAGGCGCTGTTCGGGAGATGACCGGCTGCGCCGATCCCGCGAGGGCCTGCGCCGACTCGCGGCGCCCGGCGGTCCCTGGCTCGCGGTCACCCACGGCGATCGCGGCGTCTTTCTTGATCGAAGCCGGAAAGGCATCGCGCATCGACCCTGCCTTCACGGTCACGGCCGTCGACACGCTCGCCGCCGGCGACATCTTCCACGGCGCCCTCGCGCTGGCCCTCGCCGAGGGCAAGGGGGAGGCCGAGGCGATGCGCTTCGCATCGGCCGCGGCGGCGATCAAGTGCACCCGATTCGGCGGCCGCGCCGGCATGTCCCGGCCGCGCCGAGGTCGAGGCCTTTCTGAAAAAGAGAGCATATCAAGGGAGACGCGTGATGCAATTCTCGCCCGGCAAGCTCTGGGGCATGCGCCGCATGGCCGATGCCCACGGACGCTTCAAGATGACGGCGGTGGACCAGCGGCCACCGATCAAGAACCCGATCAGCGAGAAGCGCGGCACGCGGAGGCGCCGTACGAGGACGTGACCGGCTTCAAGCTGATGCTGGTCGAGGAACTGCAGGACGATTCGCTCCGCCATGCTGCTCGACCCGCATTTCGCCCTGCCCGGCGGCATGACCGTGCTCTCGCCCACGAAGGGCCTCATCGTCACGCTCGAGGACTTCGCTCTTCCGCGAGACCGACGGCGGGCGGCTCTCCGCCGAGATCGACGACTGGTCCGTCGAGAAGATCAAGCGGGTCGGCGGCGATGCGGTGAAGGTGCTGGCCTGGTATCGTCCGGATGCGGCATGGAGCGTCTGTCGCGCGCAGCAGGACTTCACGATCCGCATCGGCGAGGCCTGCGCGCGCTACGACATCCCGTTCGTGTTCGAGCTGCTCGTCTATCCGCTGCCGGGCGAGGCGAACCAGACGACGCAGTACATCGAGATGGCGGACAAGAAGGCCGACCTCGTGCTCGAGAGCGTGCGCGTCTTCGCGGACGCCAAGTTCGGCGTCGACCTCTTCAAGCTCGAGAGCCCGGTGCCGGCCCGCGAGGTGCCTGGGGAAGCCTCCCGGCCGGCGTGCAGGCCGCTTTTCGACGAGATGGGGCGCCTTGCGGCCGGCCCTGGGTGATGCTGTCGGCCGGGGCCGGAATGGCGGAGTTCAAGCACGTCCTCACCTGCGCCTATCGCGCCGGCGCCTCCGGCTATCTCGCCGGCCGCGCGATCTGGGCGGAGCCCTTCAAGGCGTTTCCCGGACTTCGGACGCGATCCGCGCCGGCCTGCGCGGCGACGAGCCGTGCCCTACATGACGAAGCTCAACGCGCTCACCGATGCGAGCCGCGACGCCTGGTTTGCGCATTCGCGCTTGGCGGCGCGGTCGGCGTTCCGGCGCGACGGAGGGTTCGGCATCACTACACGGCTTCGGAGGACTGACGTGACGATGCGCATCGGCATCCTGCCGCTGGCGCGGCCGACCTTCGACGTGCCCTACGCGGAGGAGAGACGCGCGACGCCGCCTTCGCGACGCTCGACGCCGCCGGGCATCGCCGATCGTCGGGCCGCGCGCGCTGCTGTTCGACGCCGCTGCGGCGGAGGCGGCGATGGCGGCCCTCGCCGGCGAGGCGCTCGATTTCGCTCCTCGTCCTGCAGGTCACCTTCACCGACGCCTCGCATGACGGTGAAGATCGCCGAGACCGCGTGCGGCGCCGCTCGCGCATCTGGGCCTTTCCGGAGCCGCGCACCGGCGGCCGGCTGCGGCTCAACTGCCTTCTGCGGCCTCAATCTCGCCACACACGCGTTCGGCCGGGCCGGCAAGCGCTTCGCCTGGCTCTACTCGGCGCCCGATGCGCCGGGCATCCGCGACAGCCTCGGCGCGCTTGTCGGGGGCGCCGCGCGCCCGGCTCCCGCCGTCGGCGGGGGGCCGGCGGCCGGGGCAGAGGACCGCCGCCGCGCCGCCGCGGTGCTGGCGCGGCTGCAAGGCCGGCGCATCGGGCTTATCGGCGAGCATCCGGTCGGCTTCGACACCTGCCGCTACGATGCGGGCGCGCTGAAGCGGCTCGCCGGCATCGAGGTCGAGCGCGTTGCGCTGCCGTCGCTCTTCGAGCAGGCGCGCGCGGGCCCGCCGGGAGGTGGCGGCCACGAAGCGCACGGTCGGCGCGCGTATCGCAGGCCTTGCCGAGGTCGACCAGCCGCAGCTCGAGAAGAGCCTGTCGATCTTCCACGCCCTCGACGGGCTCGCGCAGGACGAGCGCCTGTCCGCGATGGCCGTGCGCTGCTGGCCGGAAATGTTCACCGAGTACGGCTGCGCCGCCTGCGGTCCGATGGGGCTGATGAACCAGGCGATGGTTCCCTGCGCCTGCGAGGCCGACGTGTACGGCGCGCTGACGTCGCTGGCGTTGCAGGAGATCGCCGACGAGCCCTCCTTGCTCGTCGACATCGTCGACATGGATGCGGCCACCGACACGGGGGTTCTGTGGCATTGCGGCTCGCGCCGCTGTCGATGGCCGATCCGGCGACGCCGCCGATCGCGCAGATCCATTCGAACCGCCGCATGCCGCTGTTGCAGGAATTCGCCCTGAAGCCCGGCCGCGTCACCGTCGCGCGCTTCAGCCAGGCGCGCAACGGGGAGAGCCTCGTCATCGCCGGCGGCGAGATGCTCGCGGCGCCGATAAGCTTTTCGGGCACTTCCTGCGTGGTTCGCTTCGACCGCCCCGCGGCCGAGGTCACGGCGGCGATGATGGAGCACGCCCTCGAGCACCACGTCGCCATCGTCTACGGCGACGTGCGCGCGCCGCTTGTGGCTCTCGGCGAGGCGATGGGGATCGAGGTGATCGACATCGCCCATGTTTCATAGCGCGCTGCACTTCGCCCCTCGGAAAGACGCGTGACCGCAGCGATCCGGATTGCACGAAAGGGACGATGCCGATGACCGAATCGCTGCGCTACGGCCTCATCGGGGCCGGCATGATGGGACGCGAGCACGTGCGCAACCTCGCCCTCGTGCCGGGCTCGCGCATCACCGCCCTGTCCGATCCCGATGCCGGCTCGCGGACGGAGAGCGCGCGGGCGATCGGGGAGGGGGTGGCCGTGTTTTCCGACCATCGCGCATTGCTCGCGAGCGGTCTCGTCGACGCGCTCGTGATCGCGAGCCCGAACGACACGCACAAGGCAATTCTCGACGACGTCTTCTCGGCCCCGAAAGCCCTCGCCGTGCTCGTCGAGAAGCCTGTCTGCACCTCGGCCGCCGACATCGCGACCCTCGCCGCGAAGGCGAAGGCGCACCGCGCGCCGGTCTGGGTGGCGATGGAGTACCGCTACATGCCGCCGCTGCAGGAACTCCTGCACGAGGTCCGCTCCGGGTCGATCGGGCGGCTGCGCATGCTGGCGATCCGCGAGCACCGCTTCCCGTTCCTGAACAAGGTCGGCGACTGGAACCGCTTCGCGCGGCGCACCGGCGGCACCCTCGTCGAGAAATGCTGCCACTTCTTCGATCTCATGCGCCTCGTCGTCGCCGACGAGCCGGTGCGCGTCTACGCATCGGGCGGCGCCGACGTGAACCACAAGGACGAGCGCTACGACGGCGCCGTGCCCGACATCCTCGACAACGCCTACGTCATCGTCGATTTCCGCTCCGGGGCCCGCGCCATGCTCGATCTGTGCATGTTCGCGGAGGGCTCCTACTGGCAGGAGATCGTCGCCGCGACGGGCGAGCGCGCCCGCGTCGAGTGCTTCGTCCCCGGCCCGGCCCGGTTCTGGCCCGGCCACGCCGAGCGCCACGCCGATATCGAAATTTCGCCGCGAGAGCCGCGAGGTCCGGTGCGCCGCAAGGTGCCGGTCGACGAGGCGATCCTGAAGGCCGGCGAGCATCACGGCTCGACCTTCTACCAGCACCAAAAATTCCGCGCCGCGGTCCTCGACGGCGCCCCGGTCGAGGTGACGATGGACGACGGGCTGAGAGCCGTCGCGATCGGCCTCGCGGCGGAGTTGTCCGTGAAGGAAAAGCGCGCGGTCGCGATCGACGGCCTGAAGTTCGGGTGAAAGTGCCTCCATTCGCCTCTCCCCGCTTGCGGGGAGAGGGCTGCCGAAGGCAGCAAGCCTGCGCAGCAGGCGAGGGTGAGGGGGCGGTGACGAGAAGGCGCTGCGGCTTCGGCCGGGCACCCCTTGCGGAGGCGCCCCCTCGCCCCCGCTTCGCTTCGCTCCGCTTGTTTCGATCTCACGATCGAAACCCTCTCCCCGCAAGCGGGGAGAGGTGAAGGGGCCCGCTTCTTGGCGAGGGCGCTCAGCGCAAGTCGGACCGGTAGTGCAGCCCGTCGGTGCGGCAGAGCGAGACCCGCCATTCGGCGAGGCGCCCGTCGAGGGCGTAGGCAAGGCGGTCGACCCGGAGCAGCGGCTCGCCTTCCGGAACGCCGAGATGGCCGGCGACCTCGGCGGAGGCGGGAACGGCCTTCAGCTTTTCGGCCGCCCGGCCGATGGTGACCCCGAACGCCGTCGAATAGAGTTCGTAGAGGTTGCTCGGAATTTCGCGCCCTTCGAGCCCGGGGAAGAGCGTGCCGGGCAGGCAGATGCGCTCCAATACGCAGACCCGGCCGCCGAGGAGCCGGACCCGGTCGAGCCGCAGGACCGGCGCCGCCGGGTCGAGGGCGAGCATCGCGGCCGCCTCGGCGTCCGCGCCGAGATGCACGGCGAGGGACCGGCTGTCGGGAAACTCGCGCTCGCCCGAATCGGGCACGATCTTGAAGAACTGGAACAGGATGCGCGCATCGTCGTGGCGGGCGACGTAGGTGCCGCGGCCCTGGCGGCGGACGACGAGGTTCTCGGCCGTCATCTCGTCGAGCGCCTTGCGCACGGTGCCCGGGCTGACGCCGAGATCGGCCGCGATGTCGGGCTCGCTCGGCAGCATCTGGCCGGCCTGCCAGACGCCGTCGGCGATCCGCTTCACGAGCACGTCCCGCACCTGCCGGTAGAGGGGACGAAATCCGAGAGCCTCCTGCGCCACGCCTCTGCTACGCTCCTGTCCGGTCGGGGACTTCCCGATTGACCCTGCAATCTTCTGTCTTATAGAAGACTGCATCTTCGGCCATCATTCAAGGCTCATGCAAGCCTCGAGGAGGAAACATGGGGGCCCCGCAACTTTTGGTCCACGAGGCGAAAGACACCGTCGGCGTCGTCGTCGTCGAGGACCTCAAGGCCGGCACCGATATGCTCTGCGTCGTCACGCACGACAATTCGGCCTTCCGGCTGACCGCCAAGATGGACGTCCCGATCGGCCACAAGATCGCCCTCGTCGACATCAAGACCGGCGACACCGTCTGGAAATACGGGCAGGACATCGGCAAGGCAGTCGCCGATATCGGCAAGGGCGAGCACGTCCACGTTCACAACGTCAAGACCAAGCGGTGGTGACAGCGATGGCGCAGGGCAACGGACATTCGAATCTTCGCTTCTTCGGCTACCGCCGCGAGAACGGCCGCGTCGGCGTGCGCAACCACGTCGTCCTCCTCCCCCTCGACGATCTCTCGAACGCCGCCTGCGAGGCGGTGGCGAACAACATCAAGGGCACGCTCGCCCTGCCGCACGCTTACGGACGTTTGCAGTTCGGCGAGGATCTCGACCTGCATTTCCGCACCCTCATCGGCACGGGCGCGAACCCCAACGTCGCCGCAGTGATCGTCATCGGCATCGAGGACAGCTGGACGCAGCGCGTCGTCGACGGCATCGCCAGGACCGGCAAGCCGGTGACCGGCTTCGGCATCGAGGGCACCGGCGACATCATGACCATCGCCAAGGCTTCGCGCGTCGCCAAGGACTATGTGCAATGGGCGTCCGAGCAGGTGCGCGAGGAATGCGGCATCGCCGACCTCTGGGTGTCGACGAAATGCGGCGAGTCCGACACCACGACCGGGCTCTCCTCCTGCCCGACCGTCGGCAACATGTATGACAAGCTCATCCCGGAGGGCATCTACGGCTGCTTCGGCGAGACCTCCGAGATCACCGGCGCAGAGCATCTTTGCCGCGCCCGGGCGGCTTCGCCCGAGATCGGCGAGAAATGGTACCACATCTGGAAGGCCTATCAGGACGACGTCATCGAGGCGCACAAGACGGACGACCTCTCCGATTCGCAGCCGACCAAGGGCAACATCGCCGGCGGCCTGACGACGATCGAGGAGAAGGCGCTCGGCAATCTCGAGAAGATCGGCCGCGAGTGCCGCTACATCGACGCGCTCGTGCCGGCCGAGGCGCCGGCGAAGGGGCCGGGCCTCTACTTCATGGACACCTCCTCGGCCGCCGCCGAGTGCGTGACCCTGATGGCGGCGGCGGGCTACGTCGTGCACACCTTCCCGACCGGGCAGGGCAACGTCATCGGCAACCCGATCGTCCCGGTCATCAAGATCACCGGCAATCCGCGCACGGTGCGCACGATGTCGGAGCATGTCGACGTCGACGTGTCGGGCATCCTGCGCCGGGACATGACGATCCCGGAGGCGGGCGATGCGCTGATCGAGATGGTCGTGCGCACCGCGAACGGCCGGCTCACCGCGGCGGAGGCCCTCGGCCACCGCGAGTTCGTGATGACGAAGCTCTACCGCAGCGCCTGACCGCTTCATGACCTCGACCGCCGCCGAGACGCTGACGCCTGCCGAGCGCACGAATCTCAAGGTTCGGCGCCTCGGGCCCGGAATTGCGCTTGCGATCGCGGTCGCGCTCGCCTCGTTCTTCGCCGAGCCCTTGGTGGCGAACGGCATCGCCGCGGCGACGGGTTCGGCCTACCGGCTGCCGGCGATCGTGATCGCGCTCATCCTCGGCATCGTGCTGCACGGCTTCGCCTCGAAGCCCGTCTTCGCGCCGGGGCTGACCTGGTGCGTGAAGACGCTGTCTGCGCTTCGCCATCGGCCTTCTCGGCATCCGCATTGCCTTCAGCGACATCGTCGGGCTCGGGCTGTCGACCGCGCTTCTCGTCGTCGCCGCGATGGCGCTGACGGTCGCGTCCGGCCTGTGGCTTGCGCGCTTCTTTCAGGTCGGCGACGGCTACGGCGTGCTCGCGGGGGCGGCAACCGCGGTCTGCGGCGCCTCCGCCACCCTCGCCACCGCGACGGTCGTGCCGAACTATGCGCAGAAGGGCGCCGACGTCGCCTTCACGGTCGTCGCCGCGAACGCGGTCTCGACCCTCGTCATGGTGCTCTATCCCTCGCTCTGCATCCTCATCGGCCTCGATCCGCACCGCACCGGCATCATGCTCGGCGCCACGATCCACGACATGGCCCAGGTCGTCGGCGCCGGCTACGCCGTCTCCGAGCCCGCCGGCAACGTCGCGGTGATCGTGAAGCTCTTCCGCGTCTTCCTTCTGCTGCCGGCGGTCGTCACGATCGGCTGGTGGTTCACCCGCGAGGGCGCCGAGCACGGCTCGGCGAAGGTGCCGGTGCCGGTCTTCGCCCTCGCCTTCGTCGCGCTCTGCGTCGTCAACAGCCTGTTGTCGCTCGTGCCTGCCCTCGCGCCAGTCTACGGCCCGGTCAAGACCGCCATGATCCAGGCCTCGACCTGGGGCCTTCTCGTCGCCATCGCGGCGCTCGGCCTCGGCACCTCGCTCGCTTCCCTCCTGCGCATCGGCTGGCGCCACATCGCGGTCTTTTTCGGCACCACCCTCGTCATCCTCGCCGTCATCACCGGCGGCCTTTTGGTTTTGTCGTGAGATTTTTTCTCGCGCAGGTCCGGCATCGCGATCCGTCGCACATCGCCTGGAGACGCGCGGATTCGCCTCTCCCCGCTTGCGGGGAGAGGGTTCGGCCTCCGGCCGAACGAGCGGAGCGAAGCGCAGCGGGGGTGAGGGGGCGGCGCGGAAAGAGGCGTCCGGCCGAAGCCGCCGCGACTCCCTCGTCGCGCCCCCTCACCCTCGCCTGCTTTCGCAGGCTTGCTGCCTTCGGCAGCCCTCTCCCCGCAAGCGGGGAGAGGCGAAGGGCGCCCTTCGCCGCGCATCTCGCGCCTCTTCCGCAAGGCCGCCGCCGATGCCCGATATCGTAATCTGCGAGTTCATGGACGACGCCGCGATCCGCGAGGGCCTCTCCGGCTTCGACGTGCTCTACGACGCGACCCTCGTCGAGCGTCCGGGCGATCTTGCGAAGGCGCTCGCCGGCGCGCGCGGCCTCATCGTCCGCAACCGCACGCAGGTGCGCGGCGCGCTGCTCGAAGCCGCCGCTCCGCTGAAGGTCGTCGGCCGGCTCGGGGTCGGGCTCGACAACATCGACGTCGAGGCGTGCAGGACACGCGGCATCGCCGTCTGTCCGGCGAGCGGCGCCAACGACGTCTCGGTGGCGGAATACGTCATCGGCGCGGCGATGCTTCTGTTGCGCGGCGCCTACGCGGCGACGCCGCAGATGATCGCCGGCGCCTGGCCGCGCGGCCGCCTGATGGGCCGCGAGATCTCCGGCAAGCGGCTCGGCCTCGTCGGCTTCGGCGCCATCGCGCGGGAGACGGCCGCGCGCGCCGCGGCCCTCGGCATGAGCGTCGTCGCGCACGATCCCTTCGTGCCGCCGGACGATCCCGCCTGGGATGCGGTCGCGCGGGTCTCGCTTGACGATCTCCTCGTCGCGTCCGACGTCGTCTCGCTGCACGTGCCGCTGACGCCCGAAACGCGCGGCCTCATCGGCGCCGAGGCGATCGCGCGCATGCGCCCCGATGCGATCCTCATCAACGCGGCCCGCGGCGGCGTCGTCGACGAGGCTGCGCTGGCGGCGGCGCTGAAGCAGAACCGCCTCGGGGGCGCTGCCCTCGACGTCTTCGATGAAGAGCCCCTCGACGCTGGCCGCGGCGCCGTCTTCGCCGACTGCCCGAACCTCGTGCTGACGCCGCACATCGCCGGCGTGACGGAGGAATCGAACATCCGCGTCTCCCGGGTCACGGTCGAGGCGGTCCGAAAGCATCTCTCCGGAGCCTGACATGCCCGTGCTCTCGCTCGCCGCCGCGGAAGACCTCGTCGCGGCGGCCCTCGTGCGCTGCCGAACGAGCGCCGACAACGCCCGCATCGTCGCTGCGGCGCTCGTCGCGGCCGAGGCCGACGGGCTCAAGGGCCACGGCCTCTCACGGGTGCCGACCTACGCGGCACAGGCGAAGGTCGGCAAGGTCGACGGTTTCGCGCGGCCGTCGAGCCGGCGCCGGCGGCCCGGCATCGTCGCCGTCGACGCCGCGGACGGCTTCGCCTTTCCGGCGCTCGATCTCGCGGTGCGCGAATTGCCCGCCGTCGCCCGCGAGCAAGGCGTCGCGGCGGCGCCGATCCGGCGCTCGCATCACGCCGGCGCGGCCGGCCATCCGGCCGAGCGGCTCGCCGAGAGCGGACTCGTCGCGATGCTCTTCGCGAACTCGCCCGTCCGCGATCGCGCCGCATGGCGGCTCGGTCGGCGTCTTCGGCACCAACCCGATCGCCTTCGCCTGCCCGCTGCCGGGCCGGGCGCCGATCGTCGTCGACCTTTCGCTCTCGAAGGTGGCGCGCGGCAACATTTTGGCCGCGAAGCAAAGGGGCGAGCCCATTCCGGAAGGCTGGGCGCTCGATCGGGATGGCCGGCCGACGACCGATGCCGACGCCGCCCTGCAAGGCACGATGCTGCCCCTCGGCGATGCGAAGGGGACGGCCTTGGCGCTGATGGTCGAGCTTCTGGCGGCGGGGCTCACGGGCGCGAACTTCGCGGCCGACGCGACCTCCTTTCTCGATGCCGAAGGCGGACCGCCCGGCACCGGGCAACTGATCCTCGCCTTCGATCCGGACGCGCTCGGAGGGGAGGGAACGCTCGCCCATTGCGCGCGGCTCGCCGCCGCCGTCGAGGCGCAGCCCGGCGCCCGCCTGCCGGGCTCCCGCCGCCTCGCCCTGCGGGAGACGGCGCGACGCGATGGGCTCGCCGTCGCCGAGGCCACGATCCGGCAGATCGAGGAGCTGGGGTAGCAAGCACGAGGCCGCCGCGGCCGAATCGGAGGCGCCCCGACCCCGCGCGACGTCATCCCAAGTGTTTGACTTGTCAATCGAAAGATCAAAAACCCTCATCCTGAGGAGGGTCGGACCTCAAGGTCCGACCCGTCTCGAAGGATGCTCCAGGAAGCTCGGAAACGCCTTCGCGCGGCGGCCGGCGTCGGGAGGTTCGAGCGTTTCCTGAAGGCCCCTTCGGGGACGCCCTCGACCTGACGGTCCAGGGCTCCTCAGGATGAGGTCGCGGGGCGGAACGGGACTTGGGCCGGACACTCAGATCGCCGAGGCGACCGCGTCGAAGCCCATGGCGCGGGCGCGGCGGCGGACCTCCGCCTTCTGGTCTTCCTGCAATACGGCGATGAGCGGCTTCGTCGCCGAATAGGCGCGCAGCTTCATGCCGATGCCGAAGGCTTCGTTCGGCTGCCGCCCGGCCTGCACGAGGCTCATCTGCTGCGTCGAGATCTCCTGCAGCAGCGCCTCGACCGGCGGCCAGTAGCGTTCCTGCTCCGGGGTGAGCCGCAGCGCTACCTTGATCCGCCGGATCTCGGCGCCCGTCAGCACGCCCTCGAGGCGCTTGTCCGGCTGCGCGCGCTGCGGAATCGGGGCCGGCGCGACCGTACTGGCCTCGGGCCGCACGGGCCCGGCCGCCTTGCCCGCATCCGGCAGGGCCGCGAGGTTGACCTTCGCCGGCCGTGCCGACAGCGGATTTTCCGGCTTCGGCCCGAGCCGGTTGAGGACGAGGTCGTCGGGGCTCCGCGGCGCGATTTCCGGGCGGGGCGGCGCTGCGGCGATGGCGAGCGGCTCCTCGACCGGCTCGGCGGCGGGCGCCGCTTCGGCGAGAAGAGGCGCCGGCAGGCGCACGACGCTGTCGAGGGTGGAGTTGACGAAGAGCTGCGGCGGCGCCGTCGGCGCCCGGCGGGTATCGCCCGGCACGACGGCTCCGATGAGTCCCGCCACCGACACGACCGCGACGGCGATGCCGCCGACGGTGGCTCCGAAAGTCGCGACGAACCGCAGGTCCATGTGCTCACCTCGCTCGGGCAGCATCGAGGACGGAAGGCTTTCGGCGGGGGCCGCAAAACCTCAAACGCGCAATCCTCGGGACGAATGCTTCGCGGCGAAAATGGCACTCCTTCCCGTGCGGAACGGTGATGCGGTTCACAAGGGCCGACGGTTCTTTGGTCCGACGGCGGATGCCGGTCGGCGCGGCGGCGGCCTAGCCGATGCCCTCCACGGGCCCGCCGGCCTTTTTCCAGGCGCCGAAGCCGCCGCCGAGATGGGCGACGGGGGCGAGGCCCATGTCCTTGGCGGCGGCCGCCGCGAGAGCCGAGCGCCAGCCGCCGGCGCAGAAGAAGACGAAGCGCTTGTCTTCCGCGAAAACCGGCTTGTGGTACGGGCTCTCGGGGTCGATCCAGAATTCCAGCATCCCGCGAGGGCAGTGCACGGCGCCGGGGAGGCGGCCTTCGCGTTCGAGTTCGCGCGGATCGCGCAGGTCGACGAAAACGGTGTCGTCGTGCCCGAGCAGGGCGATCGCCTCCTCGGGCGGCACGGTCTCGACCCTGGCGTTGGCCTCCTCCAGGAGCGCCTTGTAGCCGCGGGTGATGTTCTGGGGCATGTCTTGTCCGATCCGGTGGCCGCCGAGCCTGAGCGCGGCGGCCGGCCTGGTCAACCGGAGGTCAACGTGCAGGCGTTCTCGCTCGCCGATTACGGGGCGCTCGCCTTCTTCGCCGCGGCCTGGTTCATCTATTGGCTCGCCGTCGAGCGCACCCGCGCAGGCGGGCGCAGCCTGAACCTCGTCATGAACCAGTATCGCCACCGCTGGATGGAGCAGATGGCGGTGCGCGAGAACCGCATCGTCGACACGACGATCATGGCCTCGCTGCAAAACGGCACTGCCTTCTTCGCCTCGACCTCGCTCATCGCGCTCGGCGGCGCGCTGGCGCTGTTCCGCTCGACCGACCAGGTGCTCCCTCTCTTCGCCGAGGGGCCGATCGGCGCCGGCACGACGCGCCTCGCCTGGGAGCTTAAGGTGCTGGGGCTGGCGCTGATCTTCGTCTACGCCTTCTTCAAGTTCGCCTGGGCCTACCGCCTGTTCAACTACGCCGCGATCCTGATTGGCGCCACGCCGGTGGCGCGAGCGGAGAACACGGTCGAGGTCCTGCGCGCGGCGCGGCGGGCGGCCTCGATGAACACCGTCGCCGGGCGGCACTTCAATCGCGGCCAGCGGGCGTTCTTCTTCGCTCTCGCCTATCTCGGCTGGTTCGTCGGCCCTTATGCCTTCATCGTCGCGACGGCGGCGGTGCTCTACGTGATGTGGCGCCGCCAATTCGCGTCCGACGCCTGCACGGCGGTCATGGAGGATCGCTGACGACAGGCGCGCTGTTCGCCTCTCCCCGCAAGCGGGGGGAGAGACGAACAGCGCCTATTCCGTCGACGGCAGCCTGCCCTAGTCGACCGGATCGTCGTCCGGCGCCGGGGCTTGGCGGATGCCATAGCGGCGCTCGAGGCCCGGGTGCGACTGGAAGCGGGGACGTTCGTGGCGCTCGCCGTTCTCGCCGACGGCGCGCATTGGCCGTTCGGCCGGGTCGCGGCCGATCTTCGGGATGAGATGGGCGAGGTCCAGGAACTCGTCGGCCTGGCGGCGCAGTTCGTCGGCGACCATCGGCGGCTGCGTCGAGATGGTCGAAACCACGGAGACGCGGACGCCGCGCCGCTGCATCGCCTCGACGAGGGAGCGGAAATCGCCGTCGCCGGAGAACAGCACCATGTGGTCGATATGCGGGGCGAGCTCGAGCGCGTCGATCGCGAGCTCAATGTCCATATTGCCCTTGACCTTGCGGCGGCCAGTAGAATCGACGAATTCCTTCGTCGGCTTCGTCACGACCCGGTAGCCGTTGTAGTCGAGCCAGTCGATCAGCGGCCGGATCGAGGAATATTCCTGATCCTCCACAAGGGCGGTGTAATAAAAGGCGCGGACGAGGTGACCGCGGCTCTGGAACTCCTTCAGGAGCTTCTTGTAGTCGATGTCGAAGCCGAGGGTCTTCGTCGTCGCATAGAGGTTGGCGCCGTCAATGAAGAGGGCTATCCGGTGTTCGCCGATCATCGTCATGCTCTTGTTTCGTTCGCTCAATCGGGGATCTTCGCCAATCGGTCTCGAAGAAAGTGTCAGCTTAAATAGGCCGGGTGAAAGCTTGAGGCGATCACCGTTCCGCGAGTTGTCCTTAGACGTTGGTCCTAGCCGCGCGATGTAGATCGATAGTAATTGACAAGCTCCGGACTAAAGCGGCGCGCCGGGAACGTGTCAAGTTTCCGTCCGTTCCTTCGGTCTCATCCCAAAGAACTACGACCTTTGGGAAGTCTTGCCCGCGAGATCGCGGCTTCCAGGTTTCACTGCCGGCAGGGCTGCAAGCTCCGGTGGCAGTCCGTCGGGCGGATAGTTGGGGATATCGAGGGTGAGGAGGGAGACGAGCGGCACGCCGAGGTCGGCCCGTCCGCCCGAGCGGTCGATGAGGCAGGCGGCGCCGAGGATCCGGCCCGGATGGGTGCGGATCGCCGCGAGACACTCCCGCGACGACAGGCCTGTCGTGACGATGTCCTCGACCATCACCACCCGGGCCCCATCCGGAATGGCGAAGCCGCGGCGAAGCGCGAAGGCGCCCGCCTCGCGCTCGACGAAGACCGCCTTGGCGCCGAGCTGTCGCGCCGTCTCGTAGCCCGGCACGATGCCGCCGACCGCGGGCGAGACGACGAAGTCGACGCTGCCGAACGCCTGCGCGATCTTTTCCGCCAGGGCCCGGCAGAGGCGCTCGGTGCGGACCGGGTCCATGAAGACGAACATCTTCTGCAGGAAGATCGAGCTGTGCAGCCCCGACGAGAGCACGAAATGGCCCTCGAGCAGGGCGCCGGCCTCGCGGAATTCGTCGAGAGCTTCGTTCGGGGTCATCGCCATCCTCGCCGGTTTCCGCGAGCCTCGCGGGTCCGGGCGCGGAATGCACGCCGATCCGACATTCGGCAAGGGGCCTTGAACCAGTCGTGAACGGGCAAACCGTCACGGATTCGGGCGGGCCTTTACGGCGGCGCTGGCGATCCTCCGGCTGATGCCGTCGCGGCCTGAGGTCCCGTTCACCTAGAAATCCGCGGGGACGGAACAAGCCGGTCCCGATTCCGGGAAACCGGCCCCCGTCCGCTGCGCGAAAGAGCGCCTCAGATCCCGAAGATGTCGAACACGACCCCCTTCGTCGCCGTGCCGTCGAAGGAGGTGAGGAAGAGCGAGGAGTGGGCGACATCCGAGGAGCCCAGCATCTCTATCGCGAGCGACCCCGGATCGACCTTGTAGTGCAGCGTCCCCACCGTCCCTTGGGAGACGGCCGGATTGTCCGGCACGGCGCTGAAATCCATTTTCCCGTAGGGCGTCGTCAGGGCCGCCGGATCGAGCGCGCGGAACGTGCCTTCGCCATGGTCGAGGTCCTGCACCAGCGCCCTCGCGGTACTGTCGCTCACGCCCCCCGGCGAGGAGAAGGACACCTTGTGCAGCGGCGGGCCCGGTGTGACGTCGATCTGGGCGACGTCGTTCGTGCCCAGGATCTTAATGACGATGTCCTTCTTGACGTTCGCCGCACCGTCGCTGACCACGAGCTTGTAGGTGAGGGTCAGCGTTTCGCCGGCGCGCAGGAAGTCGAGGCTCAGCGCCTTCGGGTCGAAGGTCCAGCCGATCGTGCCGGCAGCCTTCAGCGTCGCCTTCGACAGCTTGAGGGCGCCGGAGGCCGTGAGCGCGGAAAGATTGAGGTCGCTCGGCGCCGCGCCGTAGGCCTTGGTGATCTCGTCGGGGAGCGCGCCGCCGCTGAATTTCATCGTCGGCTTTGCCGAGACCTTGATCGAGATCTTGCCGTCGTCGGCATCCGTCACGCGAAAGAAGCCCTTCAGCGCGATATCCTGGTTGCTGGCATCGGGGAGCTCCGTCACCGATCGCGAGAACGTACCGCCGACCTTCGGCGGATGCGCGGCGCAGTTCAGGAATGGCGTGATATAGCTGGGCATGGCGGGCATCCTCGCTTGGCTGGTTCGGGCGCGGGCCCCGCTGGCACGCGCACCGTCGGTGGATCGAAGCGGACCGACCGTGACCGATCGCGCGCCCGCGCGTTCGGCCCCGCACGACGCCGCCGGAGCGGCGGTCCTGCATCGGCCGCGAGCGCCTCCTGCATCGAGCCCGTTTGGGACTCGGGCTGTCGGCTATATTTTTGCAATATTATGACGTAGGAGAGATTGCAAGCGACGGATACGGTATTCCGTTCGATTTCCGTCTTGACGGGCCGACCCAATGCCCCGGGCCGTGTCCCGGCGCGCGGATACCGTTGCGCTGTTGCAATATTACGACTTGGGTATGGTTTCCGATGGCCTAAACGATATTTTGTTTGAGTTTCGCGCGCGGGGCGGCTTTCCATGACGGCGGGAGGGCCGCACTCGGCCCGAGGCTGAACGAGCGGTCGAGGTCGCCTGATGTCGTCGAAAAGGTACGTTCTGATTCTGCCGCTGCTGCTTGCGGTCGCCGGCATGGTTCAGGCCGCCGATCTGCCCCGGCGCGACCGGGTCGTCGTGGCGCCGCCGCCCGTTGCCGGGCCTCTTTGGGAAGGCTGGCACGTGGGCGCCCATCTCGGCCTGCTCTGGGGCGAGCCGGAGACGACGGTGGGCTTCCAGGCGGATTGCACCTGCCGGCCGGAGGGCGTCACGGCGATCCTTCCGGGGCCGGACGGCAATCTCAGCGCATTGTTCGGCGGCGTGCAGGGCGGCTACGACTGGCAGCGCGACGCCTTCGTCCTTGGTCTCGAGGCGGATGTCAGCCTCGTCGGCGGCTCGCTCTCCCGCTCCTACCGGCTTCCCGCAGCGACGCTCGTCGGCGCCGGCCTCGGCGCGATCACCGATCCGGACGATGGCTTCATCGGCAATTTCCGCACCGAGATTGACTGGATGGCGACGGTCCGTGCGCGGGCCGGCATCGCCGCCGGCAACTGGCTCTTCTACGCGACCGGCGGTGTCGCCTTCGCCGATGTCGAGCGCCGGCTCACCTTCAACGCGCTCATCGCGCCGCCGCCGACCATCGTCGCGACGAGCTCGAAGGACGATGCGGTCGAGGTCGGCTGGACGATCGGCGCCGGCATCGAGGGCTTCCTGTCGAAGAACGTCACCGCGAAGGTCGAATACGCCTACACGGATCTCGGCTCACGCACGCGCCAGCACGGCTATTACCTCTACGATCCGGCCAACATCCAGCAGAGCGTCTTCACCCGCGAGGAACTGCGCTTTCACACCGTGAAGCTCGGCCTCAACTGGCACTTCGACCGCTGAGGATTCGCCTCTCCCCGCTTGCGGGGAGAGGGCCGCCGGACCTCGGGTCTACCCGAGGTCCGTTCTTTGGTGCGCAAGCCGGGAACACCCGGCTTGCGAAGGCGGCAAGCCTGCGCAGCAGGCGAGGGTGAGGGGGCGGCGACGAAGAAGGCGCTGCGTCGCTGAAGGGCGCCTCTTCCGTCACCGCCCCCTCACCCCCGCTTCGCTTCGCTCCGCTTGTTTCGGCAAAGCCGAAACCCTCTCCCCGCAAGCGGGGAGAGGCGAGATCGCGCTATTTTCGGGAGAGGCGAAGCACGGCGCGCGCGAAGCGAACCGAAGCCACTAGCCCGTCACGCGATCGACGCGACTCACCACGGGTTTCGTGCGCAGTTCGGTGACGATCGCGTTGAGGTGCTTCAAGTCCCACACCGAGAGGTCGATCGTGAGATCCGTGAAGTCCTGCGTGCGCCGCTTCATCGAGACGTTGTCGATGTTGCCGTCGTGGTCGGCGATGACCTGGGCGATCTGCGCCAGCGTGCCGGGCTCGTTGATCGATTGCAGGGCGATGCGGGCGGGGAAGCGCTGCGGATCGCTCGGGTCGACGTCCCAGCGCACGTCGATCCAGCGGTCGGGCTCGTTGTCGAAGGCGGCGAGGGCGGGCGACTGGATCGGGTAGATCGTGACGCCCTCGCCGGGCGTCAGGATGCCGACGATGCGGTCTCCCGGCACGGCGCCCCCGTTCGGCGCGAAGCGCACCGCGACGTCCGAATTCACGCCGCGGATCGGAACGCCGCCGGGCGCCGCGCCGTTCGGCTTGCCCTTGCCGCGCTCCGCCGGCATCGCGACGAGGCCCGCCGCCTTCGCATCGCCCGAGAGCGCGCGGCGCTCGTCCTTGAAGTCCGGGTAGACGGCGCGGACGACGTCGCCGGAAAACATCTCGCCGCGGCCGACGGCGGCGAGCACGTCCTCGATCGAGAGCCGCGCGAGGCGGGGCAGGGCGGCCTTCAGCTTCTCGTCCGAAAAGGCCTTGGCGGCGCGCTCGAAGGCGCGCTCGAGGATCTGGCGGCCGAGGCCCGTATATTGTCGCCGGACTGCGGCGCGCGTCGCCCGGCGGATCGAGGCGCGGGCCTTGCCGGTGACGACGAGCGACTCCCACGCCGCCGGCGGCGTCTGACCGTCGGCGCGCACGATCTCGACCTCGTCGCCGTTCTGCAACTCGGTGAGCAGCGGCGCCATGCGGCCGTTGATCTTGCAGCCGACCGCCGTATTGCCGACATCGGTGTGCACCGCATAGGCGAAGTCGATCGGCGTCGCGCCGCGCGGCAGCGCGATCAGCCGGCCCTTCGGCGTGAAGCAGAAGACCTGGTCGTGGAAGAGTTCGAGCTTCGTGTGTTCGAGGAACTCTTCCGGATTGTCGCCCTCGGCGAGAAGGTCGACGGTGCGCCGCAGCCATTGATAGGCGCGGCTCTCGCCGGCGAGCCGCGACTGGTCGGCGACGCCGTCCTTGTAGAGCGCATGCGCGGCGATGCCGTACTCGGCGATCTCGTCCATGCTGGCGGTGCGGATCTGCAACTCGACGCGCTGGCTGCGCGGGCCGATCACCGTCGTGTGGATCGAGCGGTAGTCGTTCTGCTTCGGCGTCGAGATGTAGTCCTTGTAGCGCCCCGGCACCATCGGCCAGGTCGTGTGCACGACGCCGAGGGCGCGGTAGCAATCGTCGAGGGTGTCGACGATGACGCGGAAGCCGAAGATGTCGGAGAGCTGCTCGAAGGAGACGCTCTTGCGCTCCATCTTTCGCCAGATCGAATAGGGCCGCTTCTGCCGCCCGGTGACTTCCGCCTTGAGGCCCTTGGCGGCGAACTTTTCGGTCAGCGCGCGCTCGATCTCGTCGACGAGCTTGACGTTCTTCGCGGTGAGCTCGCGCAGGTGCCGGCTGATCGTCTCGAAGGCGTCCGGGTTGAGGTTCTGGAAGGCGAGGTCCTCGAGCTCCTCGCGCATCTCCTGGATGCCCATGCGGCCGGCCAGCGGCGCGTAGATCTCGAGGGTCTCCTCGGCGATGCGGCGGCGCTTGTCCGGCGGCATGAACTGCAGCGTGCGCATGTTGTGCAGCCGGTCGGCGAGCTTGACCAAAAGCACGCGCACGTCGTCGGCGATGGCGAGGAGGAGCTTGCGGAAGTTCTCGCCCTGCGCCGCGCGCTTCGAGACGAGGTCGAGGCGCTTGATCTTGGTCAGCCCGTCGACGAGGGCGCCGATCTGCGGCCCGAAAGTCTTGTTGATCTCCTCAAGCGTCGCCTCGGTGTCCTCGATGGTGTCGTGCAGGACGGCGGCGGCGATCGTCGCCTCGTCGAGCTTGAGGTCGGTGAGGATCGCCGCGACTTCGAGGGGATGGCCGAAGAAGAGATCGCCCGAGGCCCGTTTCTGGCTGCCGTGGGCCATCATCGCGTAGATATAGGCGCGGTTGAGCAGCCCCTCGTCCGCCGAGGGGTTGTAGCGCTTGACCCGCTCGACCAGCTCGTACTGGCGCATCATCCCCGGCCACATCCTCCCAGCCGAGTGTAATCGGCTGAAGTTTAAAGGATATTGTGTCGGCGAGCCTGATCGCAAGCTGAACGTCGCCGCAGGCAGGGCAGGGCGGGACCAGCGCCGGGGCTAGCAGATGCCCACATCTCCGCGAAGGGCGCGGTTTCGCCTCTCCCCGCTTGCGGGGAGAGGGCCGCCGAAGGCAGCAAGCCTGCGCAGCAGGCGAGGGTGAGGGGGCGGTGACGAAGGAGGCGCCGCGGCGCGGCAGGGCGCCTCTTCCGGAGACGCCCCCTCACCCCCGCTTCGCTTCGCTCCGCTCGTTTCGGCAAAGCCGAAACCCTCTCCCCGCAGGCGGGGAGAGGCGAATCCGCGCAAGCGGGGAGAGGCGAAAGAGACGCCTATTCGCGGTCGTCGTCGTCCGTGTTCGAGGGCGGCACGAGGCCTTCGAGGCCGCGCAGGAGGTCGTCCTCGCTCATGCGGTCGAACTGCACGTCGGCATCGTTGTCGCTCGAGGGCGCCGGCGCCGCGGCGGTGTTGCCGAGGAGTGGCACGGCCTCGGCCTCGGGCTCGTCGACCTCGACGTATTTCTGCAGCGAATGGATGAGCTGCTCCTTGAGGTCGTCCGGAGCGATCGTCTCGTCGGCGATCTCGCGCAGGGCGACGACGGGATTCTTGTCCCGATCGCGGTCGATCGTCAGGGGCGAGCCGGCCGAGATCAGGCGGGCCCGGTGGCCGGCGAGCAGGACGAGCTCGAACCGGTTGTCGACCTTGTCGATGCAGTCCTCGACGGTCACGCGAGCCATCGGCGGCTCCTTTGCGGGTAGTAGGCAGTGGCGGGGTTGCCGGCTCCTTACCCGGCAAGGGCCGAAAAGACAAGGGGAAACGCCGGGAGGGGGCGCGGCTGCGGGCCGGCGAGGGAGCCGCGGCTCACCTTCCGGAGAGGCCGCCCGACCCGCGACCGCACGAACGGGACGGCCTCTCCCGGTCTCGTTAGGGAAGATTGTAACCCGGCGCGAATCCGAATTATGTAACAATCCGAGAGCGCGACGTCACGCCTGCACGCCGCCGTCCGGGAGAAACCGCCATGGCCTTCACTGCGCGCAGACCAACGCCTCCGTCGTCTCCGCAACGACGGGCGATCAAGCGTATCCGACCGTGACGGATTTGACCGGCGGCGGCTGGGTCGTCACCTGGCAGTCGAACCAGTCGGGGACCAACGACATCTACCAGAGCGTCTACGCGGCGGACGGCAGCCTGATGCAAAAGGCGGGGGGCGGCGCCGTAGCCGATCAGGCCGTCGTCTCCGCTGCCCCGAGCCTTCAAGTGAACCCGACCGTGACGGCTCTTTCCGGCGGCGGCTGGGTCGTCACCTGGCAGTCGTTCCAGTCGGGGACCTATGACATCTACCAGAGCGTCTATGCGGCAGACGGGAGCGTCGTGGTCGATCAAGCTGTCGTCTCCGCCGCCGCGGGCCATCAAGGGCATCCGACCGTGACGGGCCTGGACGGCGGCGGCTGGGTCGTCACCTGGGCCTCGAACCAGTCGGGGAGCTATCACGTCTACCAGAGCGTCTATGCGGCAGACGGGAGCGTCGTGGTCGATCAAGCTGTCGTCTCCGCCGCCGCGGCGGACCCGACCGTGACGGCTCTTTCCGGCGGCGGCTGGGTCGTCACCTGGGCCTCGGACCAGTCGGGGAGCTATCACGTCTACCAGAGCGTCTATGCGGCAGACGGGAGCGTCGTGGTCGATCAAGCTGTCGTCTCCGCCGCCGCGGGCTATCAAGCGTATCCGACCGTGACGGGCCTGGACGGCGGCGGCTGGGTCGTCGCCTGGACGTCGAGCCAGTCTGGGACGCCCGATATTTACCAGAGCGTCTATGCGGCAGACGGCAGCCTGATGCAGAAGCTCGGGGGCGGCTTTGTGGCCAAGGAAGCCGTCGTCTCCGCCGCGGCGAACGATCAATCGCTTCCGACCGTGACGGCTCTTTCCGGCGGCGGATGGGTCGTCGCCGTGGCCGATCAGGCCAACGTCACCCCCCCTCTCGGCTCGGAAGGCACCAAGGGCGCGATGTTTCCCGCCGTGGCCGCCGTGGACGGCGGCTGGGTCGTCGCCTGGGAGTATGGAGGTTCTACCGGTACCTTCGGCGTGTATCAGAGCGTCTACGCGTCGAACGGGAGCCTGAAGGAGAAGTCGGCTGGGGGCGGCGTCATCGCGGAGAAGGCCGTCGTCTCCGATGGTATCCTATCTGACCAACGCAACCCGGCCGTGGCGACGTTTGGCGAGGGCTGGATCGTCGTCTGGCGGTCGAACGAGGCATCAACCAGCAGAGATTTACCAGACGATTTACGACAAAGACGGGAATCCGAGCAGCTTGGCAAACAATGCCGCTCTTACCCCGGAGGCCAGCTTTCTAAACATAAGTGTGACGGTTCTTGCCGGCGGCGGCTGGGTCGTTACCTGGCACGGCAATGGGCCGTTGACGACAAACAGCGACGTTCGCCAGACCGTCTTCAAGCCGGATGGAAGCATCCTGCTCGATTCCTGCGGCTGCCCCATCGAAAATGTGGCCGTCGGCCCCGTCGACCTGACCCAACAGAATTCGGAGGTCACGGCCCTTTCCGACGGCGGCTGGGTCGTCACCTGGGAGTCGAACCATAACGGGTCGGACCGTATCTATCAGAGCGTCTACGCGGCGGACGGGAGCGTCGTGATCGACACGGACCTCGTTTCCAACCAATCGGGAAGTCACTCCCCCAGCGTGACGGCTCTTGCCGGCGGCGGCTGGGTCATCGCCTGGGACTGGGCTGGCGACATTCACCAGCGCGTCTTCGGCGTGCTGACGAAGCTCGCCGACACCGCGACGGGCGGCGACGATGCCGACACGCTCGCCGCCAAGGCCAACATGCTGACGGCCGGCGATACCATCGACGGCGGCAAGGGGGACGACGAGCTCGCCCTCGTCGGCGGCGGCACCTTCGACTTCACCGGCGTGGCGCTCTCGAAGGTCGAGAAGATCAGCGGGGGCGACGATCCGGATACGCTCCTCGTCACCAATGAGACGATCGAGGACGTCAAGGCCATCGACGGCCAGGGCGGCTACGACACGCTGACTCTCGTCGAAGGAAATTTCGGCCTTTCCGACCTGACGCTGTCGAACGTCGAGAAGATCCTCGGCAGCGACGGCAAAAACGCGCTCTACGTCTCCACCGCGACGCTTGCCGACGTCGAACTCATCGATCTCGGGGGCGACGACGACACGCTGCACCTCGTCGGTGGCGGTACTTTCGACCTTCCCACCCTGCAGAACGTCGAGTCCATCGTCCTCGGCAACTCCGATGGCGCCGAGGTGGCGGGTGCCTACGACATCCTTTTGAAGGTCAATGCCGGCTTCGGTTCGAACGACACGGCGGTGGTCTCCGGGGACTCCATCTCCGCCGATCAGCGCGCCGAACTCTATGGAATCGGTTTCGAGACGATTCTCGTGGCCGGGGTGAGCTATACCAGGCCCTCCGGCCCGTTCGACGGGGAGATTATTTCCGTCACTGCGGACCACCTGACGAACGGCCTCGCGATCCACGGCAGCGACGGGCCCGACACGCTGCACCTCATCGGGGGCGGCGAGTTCGACTTCACCGGCGTCACGCTGGACGGCCTCGAGTCGATCATCCTCGATGACGCGGCGAGCACGACGGCGAAGGGCGACGCCGCGGTCCTGGCGACGGTCGGTGCCAGCGGCCTCCACGATACGGCGAAGGTGACGGAGATGAGCCTCAGCGCGGCGCAGCTCGGGGCAATCTTCGCCAAGGGTTTCGAGACCATCGTCGATGGCGCGAACAAGACCTATCAGCGCGATCCCGCAAAGCCGACGATCGCGCCGATCACCGTCCTCGAGGATGCGGAGCCGACGGCGGTGGTCATCGCCCGCAACGGTGAAGACGGCGACGAGGTCGCGTATTACAAGATCGGCAGCATCGTCGGCGGGACGCTTTTCCTCGATGCAGAGGGGAAGCAGCAGGTGGCCGACGGCGCCTTCGTTGCCTCGCAGGGTGCCGGGACGACGCTCTACTTCAAGCCCACCGCCGACTTCTTCGGCGCCGCCGGCTTTCTCGCCGAGGCTGCCCTGTGGGGCGACGACAGCGGGCTCGGCGGCGGCGTCGCGACAGCCGAGATCACGGTCACTCCGACTGCGGACTCGCCGTTCATCGCCGCGATGACGACCTTCGAGGACGGCGTGTCGAGCTTCGTCATCGTGCGCAATCCGGCCGACGGAGACGCGGTCACCCACTACCGCATCGCCGGACTCTCGCACGGCAAGCTCTACGCCGATGCCGGCCTGACGCAGGAGATTCCGGAATTCACCTTCCATCCCTCCGCGGGCTTCCTGACGGTGGTCTATTTCAAGCCGGACGCGAATTATTCCGGTCCTGCCGGCTTCACGGCCCAGGCCTCGTTCTCGGCAGATGTGCCGGGTCTCGGCGGGCCGCCGACGGCAGCGAGCCTCGCCGTGCTGCCGATCGACGACGCGCCGACGGGTATGACGCTGTCGGGCGCCGCCGTCGCGGAGCTTTCGGCCTCGGGAGCGGTGGTGGGCAGCCTTGCGGTCGCCGACATCGACGGCGGCGCGGTGACCTACAAGCTCCTCGACGATGCCGGCGGGCGCTTCGCCCTCGCCGGCGACACGCTCGTCGTCGCGAACGGCGTCGCCCTCGATTTCGAGCAGGCGCGCAAGCATACCGTGACGGTGCAGGCGACCGACGCCTCCGGGCGCAAGCTGGACCGCGTCTTCACCATCGCGGTGAGCGACGTCAATCCGGAGTTCAGCCTCGGCACGGCGGGCGACGACAGCCTCGTCGGCGGCGCGAAGGCGGACACCCTGGGGGGCGGGGCCGGCAACGACCGGCTGGCCGGCGGCCTCGGCAAGGACACGCTCACCGGCGGCACGGGCCGGGACGCTTTCGTGTTCGACACCAAGCTGTCGGCAACGAACGTCGACACGATCAAGGATTTCCGGGTCGTCGACGATTCGATCTATCTCGACAACGCGATCTTCAAGGCCCTCGGCAAGGCCGGCACGCCGGCAAAGCCCGTCAAGCTGAAGGCGGACTTCTTCCACCTCGGCCCCAAGGCGGCCGATGCCGACGACCACGTGCTCTACGACAAGAAGACCGGCCGGCTGTCCTATGACGCCGACGGCGAGGGCGGTAAGGCCGCCGTGGTCATCGCGACGCTGACGAAGAACCTGAAGCTGACCACGGCGGATTTCTTCGTGATCTGACCGTCACGCCGGGGCCGGCGCCCGGCGCCCGGCGCCGCGGCCCACCTTGACTTCCCCGCCGCCCGATGCGAGTGGCCCCCGGCTTTTCGCGAGGGTCGGTCGGACATCTCATGACGCGCGCGTTCGTGTTTCCGGGGCAGGGCAGCCAGAGCGTCGGTATGGGCAAGGCCCTCGCCGAGGCGTTTCCGCAGGCCCGGGCCGTGTTCGAGGAGGTCGATGACGCCCTCGGCGCAGAAGCTCTCGGCGATCGCGTTCGAGGGACCGGCGGACGAATTGACCCTAACCGCCAACGCCCAGCCGGCCCTGATGGCCGTGAGCCTCGCCGCGATCCGCGTGCTCGAGGCCGAGGCGGGGCTCGACCTGCAGCGGGACGCCGCCTTCGTCGCCGGCCATTCCCTCGGCGAATATTCCGCGCACGCCGCGGCCGGCAGCCTTTCCCTCGCCGACACGGCCCGGCTCCTGCGCCTGCGCGGCAACGCCATGCAAGGCGCGGTGCCGGTCGGGGAGGGGGCGATGGCGGCCCTCCTCGGCCTCGACCTCGAGGCCGCCCTCGCCGTCGCAGCCGAGGCGGGGCAGGGCGAGGTCTGCGACGTCGCCAACGACAACGGCGGCGGCCAGGCCGTGGTCTCCGGCGCCAAGGCGGCGGTCGAGCGGGCGGTGCCGATCGCCCTCGCGAAGGGCGCGAAGCGCGCCCTCATGCTGCCGGTCTCCGCGCCCTTCCATTGCCGCCTCATGCGGCCCGCCGCCGAGGCGATGCGCGAGGCCCTCGCCGGCGTCGCGATCCGGGCGCCCGCGGTGCCGGTGATCGCCAACGTCGAGGCGCGGCCGGTGACGGCGCCGGAGCGCATCCGCGACGCCCTCGTGCGCCAGGTCACGGCCACCGTGCGCTGGCGCGAGAGCGTCGCCTTCATGGCCGGCGAGGGCGTCGATCGCTTCGTCGAGGTCGGCGCCGGCAAGGTCCTGACCGGCCTCGTCAAGCGCATCGCCGCCGGCGCCGCCGCGAGCGCCGTCGGCACCCCGGACGACGTCGCCGCCTTCAAGGCCGCGCCCTGAGGATCAGCGCCATGTTCGACCTTTCCGGAAAGAAGGCCCTCGTCACCGGCGCCACCGGCGGCATCGGCGGCGCCATTGCCCGCGCCCTGCACGCCCAGGGCGCCACCGTTGCGATCTCGGGCACCCGCCGCACGGTTCTCGAGGAGATCGCCTCGGATCTGGGCGAGCGGGCGCATCCGATCGAGGCGAATCTCGCCGACGCGGCCTCCGTCGAGGCCCTGGTGCCGGCGGCGGAGACGGCGCTCGGCGGCCTCGACATCCTCGTCAACAATGCCGGCGTGACGCGGGACAACCTTTTCCTGCGCATGAAGGACGAGGAATGGGAGACGGTCCTCGCGGTCAACCTGACCGCGGCCTTCCGTCTCTCGCGCGCCGCCGTGAAAGGCATGATGCGCCGCCGCTTCGGGCGCATCGTCAACATCGGTTCCGTCGTCGGCTCGACCGGCAATCCGGGGCAGGGCAACTACGCCGCCTCGAAGGCCGGGCTCGTCGGCCTGACGAAGGCGCTCGCCGCCGAGGTCGCGAGCCGCGGCATCACCGTCAATTGCGTCGCGCCGGGCTTCATCGAGTCTCCGATGACCGCGGCCCTGAACGACAAGCAGCGCGAGGCGATCCTTGCGACCGTTCCGATGGGTCGCCTCGGGACCGGCGGCGAAGTCGCCGCCGCGATCGTCTATCTCGCCTCGGCGGAGGCCGCCTACGTGACCGGCCATACGCTTCACGTGAATGGCGGAATGGCAATGTTCTAGAGGGACTTGTTATGGACCGGCGTTCCGTTGCGGGGTCCGGCCGGCCCCTCGCCAGAGCGACGAGGCTTGTGTTAAGCATCAGGCCGATTGGTCCTGCGGGGGTTGACCGGGGCGCGTTTTGCGGGTTTGCACGCGCGAGGCAGCTCACCAGCGCCAACGGCCCTTCCGGCCGATCCGAGCCTTTCCATCCAAACCGCCCCTTTTCCAGGGTCGGGCGCCACCGACGAGTGAGGAAGAAACGATGAGTGACATCGCTGATCGCGTGAAGAAGATCGTTGTCGAACACCTCGGCGTCGAAGCCGACAAGGTCACCGACAACGCGAACTTCATCGACGACCTCGGCGCCGACAGCCTCGACACGGTCGAGCTCGTCATGGCCTTCGAGGAGGAGTTCAACGTCGAGATCCCGGACGATGCGGCCGAGACGATCGTCACAGTCGGCGACGCGATCAAGTTCCTCGAGAAGGCCTCCGCCTGACGGCGGCCGCGACGGCCTCGCGGTGCGCCGCCGGCCGTTTTCCGTTCGGAAGGGCTGAACGCGGATGCGACGAGTCGTCGTCACGGGCCTCGGCATGGTGACGCCGCTGGGTTGCGGGGTCGAGCCGACCTGGACCCGGCTCGTCGACGGCCGCAGCGGGGCGAGCCGGGTCACCGCTTTCGAGGTCTCGGACCTCGCCTGCAAGATCGCCTGCCAGATCCCGCGCGGCGACGGCTCCGACGGCACCTTCGATGCGGACCAGTGGATGGAGCCGAAGGAGCAGCGCAAGGTCGATCCATTCATCGTCTTCGCCATGGCGGCGGCGACCCAGGCTCTCGACGATGCCGGCTGGCATCCCTCGACCTACGACGACCAGTGCGCCTCCGGCGTCCTGATCGGCTCCGGCATCGGCGGCATCGGCGGCATCTACGAGGCGTCCGCGGTCCTGATCGAGCGCGGTCCGCGGCGCATCTCGCCGTTCTTCATTCCCGGCCGGCTGATCAACCTCGCCGGCGGCTACGTCTCGATCGCGCACGGCCTCAAGGGCCCCAACAACGCCGTGGTCACGGCCTGCTCGACGGGTTCGCATGCGATCGGCGACGCGGCCCGCCTGATCGGCCTCGGCGATGCGGAGGTGATGGTGGCGGGCGGCACGGAATCGCCGATCAACCGCCTCTCGATCGCGGGCTTCGCCGCTTGCCGGGCCCTTTCGACGAACTTCAACGACGATCCGACCCGCGCCTCGCGGCCCTACGACAAGGACCGGGACGGCTTCGTCATGGGCGAGGGGGCCGGCGTCGTCGTGCTCGAAGAGTACGAGCATGCGAGGGCCCGCGGGGCCAAGATCTACGCCGAAGTGATCGGCTACGGCCTCTCCGGCGACGCCTATCACATCACGTCGCCGGCCGAGGACGGGGACGGCGCCTATCGCTGCATGGCGGCGGCGATCAAGCGCGCCGGCATCTCGCCCTCCGACATCGACTACATCAACGCCCACGGCACCTCGACGCCTCTCGGCGACGAGATCGAGCTCAAGGCGGTCGAGCGGATTGTCGGCAACGCGGCGGCGACGCTCGCCATGTCCTCGACGAAATCGGCCATCGGCCACCTCCTCGGCGCGGCCGGGGCCGTCGAGGCGATCTTCTGCCTTCTTGCGATGCGGGACGGCGTCATCCCGCCGACGCTCAACCTCGACAACCCCTCCGTCGAGACCCCGATCGACCTCGTTGCCCATCGCGCGCAGAAGCGGGAGGTCGAGGTCGCACTGTCGAATTCCTTCGGCTTCGGCGGCACCAACGCCTCGCTCATTTTCCGACGGGCGGCGTGAAAACCGTTGCCGCGACACGGCTTTTCGCCACAATCCCGATTACGGTAGCCGGACGGGGCGATGGCCGCTTCGCCGCATGACGGATCTTTATGTTCTTCAGGAAGAAGCAACCATCACAGCCGGCCGGTGAGGCCCAGGGTTCCGACGCGCAGCCGCGTTACGGGCTGCGCTCGCCGAGCGACGCGATCAAGCCGACCATGGCGCTGCCGCCGCCCCCCGGGCGCATCCGCCGCCGGCGCGGCGGCTTCCTTGGCCTGTTCAGCGCCTTCCTGACCTTCCTCGTCATCGGCGCGGGCGTCGGCATCTTCGCCTTCACGGCCCTGCAGCGGGAGGTGACGGAAAAAGGTCCCCTCCAGGCCGACAAGGTCGTGCTGATCCCCAAGAACATCGGCACGAGCGAGATCGCCGAGCTTCTGAAGCGCGAGGGCGTCATCGAGCGCCCGGGCCTGTTCGAGGCCTATGCGCTCCTCAACCGCTCGCGCGGGCAGCTCAAGGCGGGCGAGTTCCTGTTCAAGGCCGGCGTCAGCGTCGACGAGGCCATCGACACCCTTGCCGCCGGCAAGCCGATCCTGCACGCGATCACCATTCCGGAGGGCCTGACGAGCGAGCAGATCGTCGGCCGGCTCAACGACAACGACGTCCTCGTCGGCACCCTCGCCGACATGCCGCGCGAAGGCTCGCTGATGCCGGACACCTACAAGTTCGAGCGCGGCATGACCCGCCAGCAGATCGTCAATGCGATGCAGGCGGCGCAGAAGCAGGCGCTGAACCAGATCTGGCAGCGGCGCTCGTCGGAGTTGCCGTTCCGCTCGCCGGACGAACTCGTGATCATGGCCTCGATCGTCGAGAAGGAGACCGGGCGCGCCGACGAGCGCACGCGGGTCGCCGGCGTCTTCATCAACCGCCTCGGCAAGCGCATGAAGCTGCAGAGCGATCCGACCATCGTCTACGGCCTTGTCGGCGGCAAGGGTACCCTCGGCCGCGGCATCCAGAAGGCCGAGATCGACAAGCCGACCGCCTACAACACCTATGTCATCGAGGGCATGCCGCCGGGGCCGATCGCCAATCCCGGCCGCGCCGCGCTCGAAGCGGCGGCTAACCCGTCGCGCACGAAGGACATCTACTTCGTCGCCGACGGCTCCGGCGGCCACGTCTTTGCCGAAACCTACGACCAGCACCTGCGCAACGTCACCCGCTGGCGCCAGATCGAGCGCGCCCGCGCGACGCCCGACCCGCAGACGAACGTCGATCGGATCGAGCCGGATTCCCGCAGCGAGCCTTTGGGGCCGAACCTGCCGACCGGCACCGCCGCCTTTACGAACGGCGACGTCCCCGCCGCGGGCGGAGCCAAGCCGGGCATCCGCCCGCCGCCCGGCCGCCGTGCGGTCGACGCGAGCGAGGGCACAGCCCGCGACCCGCTCCTCAACAAGACCTACGACCTCAACAGCCCGAAAACGGTCCCGCCGCTGAAGCGGCCCTGAACGCACCGCGTCTCCCCGTCTGTGGGCTACGAGATTCTCACATCGCGGGAGCCGCGTTTCGGGCGAATTGAAGAGCGCTTCCCGCCTCTCCCCGCTTGCGGGGAGAGGGTTTCGGCCATCGGCCGAAACAAGCGGAGCGGAGCGAAGCGGGGGTGAGGGGGCGACGCAGAAAGAGGCGCTCGGCCCGACGCAGAGCACCCGATCCTGCACCGCCCCCTCACCCTCGCCTGCTGCGCAGGCTTGCCGCCTTCGGCGGCCCTCTCCCCGCAGGCGGGGAGAGGCGAAGCGCTCCCCTTCGTCTCCGCTCGGGAGCCCCATTCCCCCCATCGAAAAATGTTCTATGGTCCCGCCCTCTCGAGGGGTGGGCGCTTCCGCAATGTCGATCGCGAGCATGACGGGCTTTGCCCGCGAGGCCGGGACCACGGGCCCCTACCAATGGGCGTGGGAGATCAAGACCGTCAACGGCCGCGGCCTTGACCTGCGGGTGCGGGTGCCGGCCGGCTTCGACGGCATCGGCGAGGAGGCGCGGGGCCTGATCCTGAAGGCGCTGAACCGCGGCCAGGGCCAGCTCGGTCTGTCCGTCACCCGCATCGCGACGACGCCGAAGGTGCGCATCAACCGCGATCTCCTGCAATCGCTCGCGGCGGCCATCGGCAGCGTCGACCTGCCGGCGGCGGTGAAGCCCGCGACCGTCGACGGCCTGCTCGCGGTGCGCGGCGTCGTCGAAATCGAGGACGAGGTCGCCGATCCCGATCACGACGCCGCTCTCGCCGGCGATCTGCGCGCCGGGATCGCGCGCCTCATCGAGGCGGTGAAGGCGGCGCGGCTCGGCGAAGGCCAGGCCCTCGCGGCAGTGCTGCGCGGCCAGATCGACACGATCGAGCGCCTCGTCGGCGAAGCCGACGCTTCGCCTGCGAGAAAGCCCGAAGCGGTGCGCGCGCGGCTTGAAGCGATGATCGCCGAACTCGTCGACGGCAGGGCGGCGCTCGATCCGGCCCGGCTGCACCAGGAGGCGGTGCTGATCGCCGCGCGCGCGGACATCCGCGAGGAACTCGATCGCCTTAGCGCCCACGTCAACGGCGCGCGCGAGCTGCTGGCCGCCGGCGGCGGCGTCGGCCGCCGCCTCGATTTTCTGGCGCAGGAATTCGGTCGCGAGGCGAACACGCTCTGCGCCAAGGCGAACGACGTCTCGCTCTCGCGGATCGGGCTCGACCTCAAGGCGGTCGTCGAGCAGTTCCGCGAGCAGGTGCAGAACGTGGAGTAGCGGGCCGTGACGTATCTCGAAGCGGCGCGGGCTTCTGTTGATCCTCTCGTCACCGTCCGGCGCCGGCAAGTCGACGCTGACGCGCAACCTCGTGCGCGAGGACCGCGGCATCCGCCTCTCGATCTCGGTGACGACACGCGTCAAGCGTCCCTCCGAGATCAATGGCGTGCACTACATCTTCCTCGACAGCGTCAAGGATTTCGAGGCGATGCGCGACCGCGGCGAGCTTCTCGAATTCGCGCACGTGCACGCGAACCATTACGGCACGCCGCTGAAGCCCGTCGAACAGGCCCTCGCCCGCGGCGAGGACATGATGTTCGACATCGACTGGCAGGGCACGAAGCAGATCGTCGAGAAGATGCGCCCCGACGTCGTCAGCGTCTTCATCCTGCCGCCATCGATGGCGGAATTGAAGGCACGCCTCGAGCGCCGCGCGGAGGACACGCCCGAAGTGATCGAGCGGCGCCTGCGCAACGCGCGCGAGGAGATCGCGCAATGGCAGGCCTACGACTACGTGCTTATCAACGACGACCTCGACCGTACCTTCGGCGACCTCAAGGCGATCCTTGCCGCGGAGCGCCTGAAGCGCGAGCGCCAGGTCGAGATGGACGCCTTCGTCGACGGGCTCCTGGCCGCGAAGGTGTAGCGCGCCTTCTCCCTCCTCCGGGCGGGCTGGCGGATGCACACGATCCCGGCGAATTGCGCGATCCCGCCTCTCCCCGCTTGCGGGGAGAGGGTTTCGGCTTTGCCGAAACGAGCGGAGCGAAGCGAAGCGGGGGTGAGGGGGCGTCTGCGGAAGAGGCGCCCTTGCGCGCCGCAGCGCCTTCTTCGTCGGCGCCCCCTCACCCTCGCCTGCTGCGCAGGCTTGCTGCCTTCGGCAGCCCTCTCCCCGCGAGCGGGGAGAGGCGAATTGCGCTCCTCTTGACTGCTTGGAGCCGCAGTCGCCGGGGGTGAGGGCGAACGGCCGAGCGTACAGCGCGGCTATGGGACGGCGCCTTCCGCCGATGGCGGAGCGTCGCGGTGCGCGCGGTCCCACGCGTTCGCCAGCGCGACGTAGCCTTCGACCGGCACGTCTTCCGCGCGCAGGGTGCCGTCGAGGCCGGCGGCGGCGAGGAGAGGGGCGGGGTCGGAGGCAAGGCTCCTGAGGCTCTGGCGCAGCATCTTGCGGCGCTGGCCGAAGGCGGCGCGGGCGATCGCTTCGAGAGCGTCGACGCGGCAGGGCGGGGGCGCGGGACGCGGCAGCAATTCGACGACGCTCGACGTCACCTTCGGCGGCGGCACGAAGGCCGAGGGCGGCACGTCGAACAGGATGCGCGCCCGCGTCCGCCAGCCGCAGAGCACGCCGAGGCGGCCGTAATCCTTCGGCGCACGCTCGTCGGCGACGATGCGCACCGCGACCTCACGCTGGAACATCAAGGTCAGCGACAGCCACCAGGGCGGCCATGCCGGCGGCGCCGAGCCAGGTTCGCAAGCAGCGGCGTGCCGACATTGTAGGGCAGGTTCGCGACGACCCGCGCCGGCGCGCCGGCCAGGAGCGGACGCGGATCGAAGGCGAGCGCATCGGCCTCGACGATCTCGAGCCGCCCCGGATAGCGCGCGGCGATCTCGCTGAGGGCCGGCAGGCAGCGCGCGTCGCGCTCGACCGCGACGACGCGCGCGGCGCCGGCCGCAAGAAGCGCGCGGGTGAGACCGCCGGGACCAGGCCCGACCTCGACGACCGCGACGCCCGGCGAGGGAGCCGGCGGCGCGGGCGATGCGGCTCGTCAGGTTGAGGTCGAACAGGAAATTCTGGCCGAGGGATTTCTTCGGCTGCAGGCCGTGCGCGCGCACGACCTCGCGCAGGGGTGGCAGGTCGTCGATCGCGCTCATCGCGCGGAAAGCCGCGCCGCGAGCTTCAGCGCGGCGATCAGGCTGTCGGGCTTCGCGACGCCACGGCCGGCAATGTCGAAGGCCGTGCCGTGATCGGGCGACGTGCGCACGAAGGGCAGGCCGAGCGTGACGTTGACCGCCTCGTCGAAGGCGATCGTCTTGATCGGGATCAGCGCCTGATCGTGATACATGGCGAGCGCCGCGTCGTAGCTTTTCCGCGCCCGCGCGTGGAACATCGTGTCCGCGGGCAGCGGACCCGCGACGGCGAGCCCGTCGGCACGCAACGCGGCGACCGCGGGTGCGATGATCGCATCGTCCTCGCGCCCGAGCGCGCCGCCTTCGCCCGCATGCGGGTTCAACCCCGCGAGCGCCAGCCGCGGCGCGGCGATTTCGAACCGCGTCTTGAGATCGTGCGCCACGATGCGCGCGGTCCGCACGATGAGATCGGTGGTGAGGGCTGCCGCCACCTCGGCAAGGGGCAGATGCACCGTCACCGGCACGACCGCCATCGCCTCGCTCCAGAGCATCATGACCGGATGCGGCGCGGGCTCGCCCGGCCGCGCGGCGAGGGCGGCGAGATACTCGGTGTGGCCGGGATGGCGGAAGCCGGCCGCGTAGAGCACGTGCTTGGCGATCGGGTTCGTGACGAGCGCCGCCGCCTCGCCGCGGGCGACGAGGGCGACCGCACGCTCGATCGCCTCGAGGATCGCGGGCGCGTTCGCCGGATCGGCGCGGCCCGGGACCGGCGCCGCCCTTGCGACCAGAGGCAGGACCGGCATCGCTTCCGCGAAGATGTCGGGCGTCGCTGCAATATCGGCGGCGCGGATCGGGACGTCCCATCCGAGCGCTCGCGCGAGCGCGCCGAGGCGGTCGGGATCGGCGAGGATCGCAAAGGGGGGCACGGCGCGTTCGCGGCGCATCCGCCAGGCCGACAGCGCGAGTTCCGGACCGATGCCCGCCGGATCGCCTTGGGTGAGGACGAGGGGCAGGGCGCCGGCCCGCGGCACTACTGCGTCACGCCCTCTTGGCTCGTGTCGACGCCGCCGACGTTCTGGCGCAGGTTCGCCTCGCCGAGGGTGCGCAGCTCCAGCCGGACGAGGAGCGTGTGGCTGCGGTCCTTCTCGCCCGAGGTCACCGCGACGTCCCGTGGCGCCATCACGTAGTTGACCGTGAAGGTCGTGCACTCGTCGATATAGCCGAAGCCGAGGGAGAGCGAGGACAGGGTCGCAAGCGGCCGGCGATCGTAGACCGCCGTATTCGGGTCGATGAGATAGTTGGCGATGAACTGGTCTTTTGCCTGCAGGTAGCGATCGAGATCGAGGAGGACGGCGCCGTTCACGAACCAGTTCGGCGTCAGGTTCCACGAGGCGGAGCCGATGACGCCCTCGCGGCGGCGGTCGTAGCCGAGTCTCGGGCTGGGCGCCGTAGCGCGCGTAGGTCACGGACGGTCGTCAGCGGCAGCAACGGATTGAAGTTCGCGCTCGCCCCGACCTCGATCCGGCGCAGGCCGAGATCGTCCTGGTCGAAGCGGCCCCGGGTGACGAACGAAAAACTCCTGTTCGGCGCGACCTGGAGGCGTCCGACATAGTCGGAGCGGCTCGATTCGAGACCGGAGTCGCGGCCGACATTGACGAGATCGCCCTTCTCGAACGAGTTGCGCCCGGCGAGCTGGAACGACTGACCGACGAGCGCGTTGGCGTAGAAGCCGTTCGCGCCGGTGAGGGTGTACTGCGCGCCGATATTCGCGCGCACGCCGCCCTCGACGCGATCGTAGCCGGAGAACTTGTTCCAGTCGAAGAGCGACGTGTCGTCGAAGACGAGGCTCTGCGCGTCCTCGTTCGGCAGCCGGCCGATTGCGTCTCGTTCGGCCGCGCGACGATCTGGGCGATCGGCTCGAGGACCTGCGTGCCGGAGCTGCCGAGGCTCGCGACCAGCGGGATAGCGGTACTCGAGGCCGATGGCCGGCATCATCCGCAGCGCGGAATTGTCGTCCTCGCGGAGGAAGTTCGCGATGAACGGCGTTCTGGAAGCCGTCGAGGTCGGGCGGGACGAAGAACGCGTCGGCCCGGGCATAGGCGAAGGGCGTCCAGACCTGCCCGACGTCGTCGATGAACTGCCGCCGCCAGGACAGGTTGACGGAGGCCCGGGAGTCGTGCCCCGCTCATGCCGCGCACGAGGCACTGCCCGCTTCTCGAAGACGGCGCAGGTCTCGTAGAGGCCGAACAGATAGGTCGTCTGCCTCGGGATCTGCTGGTACTGCGCCGCCTCGCGGGTCAGGCTCGTCACGTTGACGTCGATGCCGACCTCGCCGCCGATGACGCCGGTCCGTTGATGCGCTTGTTGTAGTCGAGCACCGGCGCGACGACCGGCTGCTGCTTCTGCCAGTCGTAGGTCGACAGGCCCTGGAAATAGTAGCCGCGCACGTCGAACAAGGAGCGGTCGCCCTGGCCCTGGAGGTAGAGGGTCGAGATCGCCTCCCGAAGATAGATCGAGCTCAGGCTCTCGCTGCGGATCCGGTAGTTCGTCAGGAACCACTTGTCGGACACGAGGGCGACGTCCCAGCCCCACTGCCACTGCTCGTTGATGTTGAACAGGCCGCTGCTTTCGAGCGAGCCGCGGAAATCGCGGTCGCCGGGGCCGAAGGGGCTCGCGAGGAAGGCGCTCGGGTCCTGCTGAAAGATGCCGGCCGCCCGGATGTTGTAGGCGCCGGTCGACGAGACGGTGGCGCCACTCGACCTCGCCCGAGCAGGCCCTGGCGGGTAGAAGTAGGTCGGCGTGACCGTGAGGTCGTAGTTCGGGCGCGATCGCCCAGAAGAACGGCATCGAGACGCCGGTGCCGAGGGTGTTCGACATGATGTAGTGCGGCGCCAGGAAGCCCGGTCTTGCGCTTCACCGTCGGGTCGGGCGACCAGAAATACGGCATGTAGGCGACCGGGATGCCGGCGAGCTCGAGCGTGGCGTTCTCGTAGTAGATCGTCCGCTCGCTGTTGTTGTGGATGATGCGCGGCCGCCTTCACCTGCCAGAGCGGCGGGCGCTCCGGGTGCTCCTTGCAGGGCTCGCAGGCCGTGTAGGTGCCGCGCTCGAAGACCGTCGTCTCGCCCTCGGCGCGCTCGGCCCGCGGCGCCGAGAAGCGGGTCGTCACCGGGCCGCGCTGGTCGGTCGTCTGTCTGCACGACCCGCAGCGAGTCGATGAAGCCGCTCTTGAAGTCGTCGGTGAGCTCGAACCGGTCGCCGGTGATGACCGGTCCGTCCGCTTCGGTCAGGCGAGCATTGCCCTCGGCGAAGACCCGGCCGGTGTTGCGGTCGTAGGTGACCCGGTCGGCCTGGAGGGTCCGGCCCTGGTAGTTGAGCTGCGACGTCGCCGGAGGCCGACACGGTGTTCTTGTCGTTGTCGTAGACGATTTCCTTCGCGTCGACGAGGAGCCGGTCCTGGCCCGTCGCCGGCCTGGGTCTTGCGCGGCGAGCGTCGTCGCTGAGCGGTGGCCTGCGACAGGGCAACCGAAGGGCCGACGGCGCATAGAAGCGCCGCCGCGACCGCACTCGCTGCGATCGTTGCCTTGACCCGACCCCATACCCACTCCCTGCCGGGACCCGGCCTTCGTGACCATCACCCGTCCTCCTGGTACAGCAGGGCGAGCATTCCGAGCAAACTCCCTACGACGGCTGGGAACCATGCCGCAACCGCCGAGCCGATCAGCCCGGACGCGCCGAGGTCCTCCATGAGTTCAGTGGCGACATAAAGCACGAAGCCCGGCGGCCACGCCACCGAGAACCATGTTCGGCGACTCCACCAAATCGGAAGAATCTTAACGAAACGGAAGCGGCCACGAAGACCATCGCGACGAACAGGAGAGGCCGCGCCAGGAGCACGTCGAACTGCAGCCGGTAGCGCGTGGCGATCGAGGCCGGCGCGCTCGGTCCGGGCGATGGTCTCGTTGAGGTCCCAGAACGGCACGGAATTCGGCGGAATGAAGCTCTGCCTGACCTGGGAGGGGTCGAGATTCGAGGCGATGCTGATAGGTGTCAAAGGATTGCGGCTGCTCGTCGGCGGTCAGGACGCGGGCGTCCTTCAGCTCCCAGAAGCCGTCGTGCAGGGTCGCCTCCTGGGCCTCGATCCGCTGCGATGAAGCGGCCGCGTCGGTCGAAGGTGAAGACCGTCGACCCCGGTGATGGTGCGCCGGTCCGCGGATCGCCGCCTCGGCGCGGATGATCGCCTGCCCGTCGAGGCTCTTCTGGCGGATCCAGATCTCCTTGCCCGCCGGGCCGCGTGCGCGTTGCCGAAGATGCGCGCCTCGACCGCCGACGCCTGCTGCTTCAGCTGCGCCGAGAGGGGGTTGTAGACGGCGACGGAGACGACGCCGATCAGCACGGCGACGAGGATGCCCGGCTGCAGGAACTGCCAGGCCGAGATGCCGGCCGCGCGCGCGACGACGAGTTCGAGCTTGCGGCTGAGCTGGAGCAGGGCCGCCATGCTGCCGAACAGGATCGCGAAGGGCAGGACCTGCTCGGCGACGGCCGGCGTCCGGAACAGGGCGAGGCGCGCCATCAGCGGCCGCCGAGGCGCCCTCGGCGTCGCCGGCGCGGCGCATCAGCTCGACGAAATCGAGCGTGTAGACGAGCGCGAAGACGGTGCCGAAGACGACGAGGATGGTGCGCAGGAAGCGCAGCGAGAAATAGCGACCGAGGGTCGCGCCGATCAGCATCGCTCAGGCCTTCCGACAGGCCGGGCAGGCGCGGCAGCGCGACGCGCCCGACGGACGGTGCCGACGCGCGCCCAGCGCGCGCAGGATCGAGCCCTGGAAGATGAGGAGCGCGGCGATCGGCGATCGCCGCGAGCGGCGCGCCATAGATGCCGAGGACGCCCAGCGGCGTCCGCACCGCCGCGCTCGAGGCGGCGAAGCCGGCGATCCGCAGGGCCACGACGGCGACGACGGCGACCGCGATCGCGATGCCGCGGCCCTGGCGGGTCGTCTGCGCGTCGCCCAGGGCCGCGAAGGCGATCATCATCATGGCGAGCGGATAGAGCCAGGCCGACGAGGCGGTCGTGCAGCTCGGCCCGGAAGCGGCCCTGCCTGGATCTGGTAGTAGACCTCGTTCTCGTCGGGGAAGAGGAGCTGCGTCGTGCTGCGCTCCCGCGGCTTGTAGATGAGGTCGCCGCCCTCCTGGTTGAAGGCGGAGAGGTCGACCGCGTAGCGCTCGAAGGCGACGATGGAGGTATCGCGGCTGTTCGGCTGCTGGCGGTGGACGCTGCCCTTCTCGAGCACGAGGTAGGCTTGCCCGTTCGGCCTCGATGGTCTGCCCGCGCTCGGCGAGGTAGACGATCGTCTTGTCCTTGTCGCGCCGGTCCTGCATGAAGATGCCGAGCAGCGCGTCGCCGGCGTTCTCGCGGTAGTGGAAGGTGATGCCGTTGTCGAGGGTCGTGAACTGGCCCTCCTTGACCATGTTGGCGACGAAGTCGGCGCGGATCTTCGTGACGAGGTCGCGCAGTTCCTGGAAGCTCGCCGGCATGAGGTAGATCGTCATGATAGCCGACGATGACGCAGACGAACGAGCGCGAGCGCCAGGAACGGCCGCACGAGCTGCGTCGCGGCGGCACGCCGGCGGCGCTCATGACGATGAGCTCGGAATCGCCGTTGAGCCGGTTCAGCGTGTAGAGCGTCGCGATGAACAGGGCGACCGGCGAGATGACCGTGACGAGGGCCGGCAGCGACAGGCCGGTGACGAGTGAAGAAGATGAGGATGGTCTGGCCCTTGCCCGTCAGCAGGTCGAGCTCCTCGCAGCGCCTGCGTGATCCAGATCACGCCGGTGAGCGCGACGAGGCACGCCAGGAAGGCGTTGAACGCGATCTTGAAGATATAGCGTTCGAGCGAGGTCTCATTCGGCGCGCTAGGCGCCGGTCCGTGGCGACTCGTGGGGTACCGCGAAGGGGCGGAGACAGGCAAGCGAACCCGATAAGCGCCTGCCGCTGGGGGCGTCTTTGCGGCGCACCTGTGCAAGGCACCCGCTCTTGCGTCCGCGGTCCCGGTTTGCGTGTATGTCAGCGCAAAGTCGCAGCCGGCCTTCGCCCGGCCATCCCCATGCCATCGAGAGGAATCCATGGCCGACCGCCTCAAGGTCGACTTCCAGGCGCCCGGGCCGCTCTCGGGCGGCGACCTCGTCGTGTTCGTCGGCGACGACCTGAAGCCGACCCCGGCGGTCGCGCGAGCAGATCGGCGCGAAGGCGGTCGAGCTCATCGCGCGCGCGGCGCCGACCGAGCGCTTCAAGGGCAAGGCGCAGTCCGCGATGACGCTCGCCGCGCCGGCGGCGCCGGCGGTCGACCGCCTGATCGTCGTCGGCATCGGCGGCGAGAGGACCGGGCAAGGTCGATCTCGTCCAGCTCGGCGGCTTCGTCGCCGGCCAGCATCGCCGGCAAGGCACGGCGACGGTCCTCGCCGATCTGCCGGGCGTCGAGCAGCGGCCGGAGGCCGCGGCCGATCTCGCGCTCGGGGCGCGCCTGCGCGGCTACAGCTTCGACCGCTACAAGACCGCAAGAAGGACGACGACGAAGCGATGAGGCCGGCAAGCAGCTCGTCTTCGGCGTCGCCGATCCGGCCGCCGCGCCGCCGCGCCGACAAGCCCGCGACGGGCTCGCCGCCGGCGTGATCCTCGCCCGCGACCTCGTCAACGAGCCGCCGAACGTGCTCGGCCCGGTCGAGTTCGCCAAGCGCGTCGAGGGCCTGTCGCGAAGCTCGGCGTCGAGGTCGAGGTCCTCGACGAGCAGGCGATGCGCACGCTCGGCATGCGCGCGCTGCTCGGCGTCGGGCAGGGCTCGCGAGCGGGAGAGCCGCGTCGTGATCATGCGCTGGAACGGCGGCCGGCCCGGCGGACAAGCCCGTCGCCTTCATCGGCAAGGGCGTGGTGTTCGATTCCGGCGGCATCTCGATCAAGCCCGGCGGCGGCATGGAGGACATGAAGGGCGACATGGCGGGCGCCGCCTGCGTCGTCGGCCTGATGCACGCGCTGGCGAGCCGCAAGGCCAAGGCCAACGTCGATCGGCGCGATCGGCCTCGTCGAGAACATGCCGGACGGCAACGCGCAGCGCCCCGGCGACATCGTCACGACGATGTCCGGCCAGACCATCGAGATCATCAACACCGACGCGGAGGGCCGGCTCGTCCTCGCGGACGTGCTCTGGTACGTGCAGGACCGCTTCAAGCCGAAATTCATGATCGATCTCGCGACGCTGACGGGCGCGATCCTCGTCGCCCTGGCGCAGGAATATGCCGGGCTGTTCTCGAACGACGACGAATTGTCCGAACGCCTCGCGGCGGCCGGCCGCGCCACCGGCGAGAAGGTCTGGCGGATGCCGCTCGGGCCGCGACTACGACAAGATGATCGAATCCAGTTTCGCCGACATGAAGAACACCGGCGGCCGCCACGGCGGCTCGATCACGGCGGCCGCCTTCCTGCAGCGCTTCGTCAACGACGTGCCCTGGGCGCATCTCGACATCGCCGGCACCGGCATGGGCTCGCCGGCGAGCGAGATCAACCGGAGCTGGGGCTCGGGCTGGGGCGTGCGCCTCCTCGACCGCCTGGTGCGGGATCACTACGAGCGCTGAGCGGAGCCCGGTGACGGAGGTCCTCTTCTACCACCTCCAGCGGCAGCCCCTCGAGGCCGTGCTGCCGACACTTCTCGAGAAATCGCTGGCGCGCGGCTGGCGCGGCGATCGTGCAGGCGACGAGCGAGGAACGGCTCTCGGCCCTCGACGACCATCTCTGGACCTTTCGCGACGACAGCTTCCTGCCGCATGGCAGCGACCGGGAGGCGAACGCCGCGGACCAGCCTGTCCTTTTGACGCTCGGCGCCGAGCAATCGCCAACGGCGCCCGGATCCGCTTCCTCGTCGAAGGCGCGGACCTGCCCGCCGATGCCGCCGGCTACGAGCGCCTGATGGTCCTGTTCGACGGCAACGACGAGGAGGCCGTCGCCGCCGCCCGGGACCGATGGCGGGCGGTCAAGGCCGCCGGCTACGAGGCGACCTATTGGCAGCAGGACGAGGACGGGCGGTGGCAGCGCAAGGGCTGACACGTTCCGGTGAGCGCCTGTGGCAAGGGACGGCGGCGGGCTAAGGTGGCCGCAGATGCCGGGACCTCCGCCCGGCGATGCCAGCACAGGACCATCCATGCTCCGCGCCGCCCGTTTCGGCCTCCTCGCCGCCCTTCTTTGCGCCCTCGCGGCGCCCCTTCACGCCCAGCAGGGGCAGAACCAGCCGAGCCGCGAGCAGGCCGGGCCGCGCTCCGATGCCGCGGCGGGCCAGCGCCGGGAGGCGCCGGACGCGAACCGCCTGCCGTCGCCCTCCGTCACGACGCATACCCTCGATCTGCCGGGCCGCTCCCTCGCCTTCACCGCCACCGCCGGGGCTCTGACGCTCACCGACCCGCAGGGCGCGCCGCAGGCCGAATACGCCTATGTCTCCTACACCCTCGATCGTCCCTCGGGTCCGCGGCCCGTCACCTTCGCCATCAACGGCGGCCCGGGCTCGGCCTCGGCCTATCTGCACCTCCTCGCCCTCGGGCCCTGGCGGCTGCCCCTCGACGGGGCGAGCATCAGCCCCTCGGCGCCGACGGCGCTCGTTCCGAACGCCGAGACCTGGCTCGATTTCACGGACCTCGTCTTCATCGATCCGCCGGGCACCGGCTACAGCCGCGTCCTCGGCGGCGATCAGGCGCGGGAGCGCCTTTATTCGGTCGAGGGCGACATCGACGGCATCGCCGCCTTCGTCACCCGCTGGCTGAAGGAGAAGAATCGCCTCGATTCGCCGAAGTTCTTCGTCGGCGAGAGCTATGGCGGCTTCCGCGGGCCGCTCGTCGCGGACAAGCTCCAGAGCGACCAGGGCATCGGCCTGAGCGGCCTCATCCTCGTCTCGCCGGTGCTCGATTTCGGCTGGTTCAGCCAAGGCCCGCACGCGCCCTGGGTCTATGCGACGCGGTTGCCCTCGCTTGCCGCCGCGCGACTCGAAGAGAAGGGCCCGCTGACTCGCGCCTCGCTCCGCGACGTCGAGTCCTATGCCTCGGGCGAATACCTCGTCGACCTCATGAAGGGGCCGGGCGATGCGGCGGCCATCGAGCGGGTCAGCACCCGCGTCGCCGATCTGACCGGGCTCGATCGCGGTCTCGTGCAGCGCCTGTCGGGACGCATCGATTCGAGCGTCTTCCAGCGCGAGTTCCGGCGCGGAGCGGGCGTCGTGGTGTCCGCCTACGATACCGGCACCGCCGCCCTCGACCCGCAGCCGAACGCCTACTACGCGCGCTTCGAGGATCCGGTGCTCGGCGCCATGACGGCGCCGCTCACGAGCGCCGTCCTGAAGCATCTCGGCGAGACCCTGAACTGGAAGGTCGAGGGCCGCTACAACCTCAGCAACGGCGCCGTCAACAACGCCTGGCGCTGGGGCCGCGGGCGGGGCCAGCCGGAATCGCTCAGCGAGCTGCGCAAGTCCCTCGCCCTCGATCCGAAGCTGCGCGTCCTCGTCGCGCACGGCTATCACCGATCTCGTCACGCCCTACTACGCGACCCGGCTCCTCCTGAACCAGCTCCCGCTCCGCCGGCAGCGACCGGGCGAGCCTTTCGGTTTACGGCGGCGGCCACATGTTCTACACGCGCGACGCCTCGCGCCGCGCCTTCCGCGCCGACGCGCAGCGGCTGTTCGAAGAGGCGTTGAAGGCGCGGGCGACGGGAGACCGGGAATTGACGCACCTCGCCCGCGCGGCGACCGCCGCCTTCGTCGCGCTCGCGGCCGCCTGCACGCAGACGGCGCCGCCGTCCGCGCCTGTCGCCGCCGCGCCGGCTCCCGCGCCGGGCGGCCCCGTGCTCGCCGGTCCCGTGCTCGGCGCGGACGGCCGCTGCACCGGGACGCCGCCGGGCCTTGCCACGGCGATCGCGCCCGGCATCGGCGAGTGCGATCTCGTGCGCCTCAAGGGCAAGCCGCCGACCGACGTTCTCGTCGGCGAAAGCGGCAAGGGTCAGCGCGAGGTGCAGGTGCTCTACGCCGAGCCCGGCGGTCGCGAGCTCTACTTCTTCGTCGACAACCGCCTCGACCGCGTCGTGAGGTGACGCGGCCGTCCGTCAGTGCAGCAGCTTGTAGGCGGGAAGCGTCAGGAATTCCTCGAACTCCTTCGCGAGCGACATCTTCGCGAAAAGGTCGATCGCTTCCGGAAAGCGGCCCTTGTCGTAGATCTCGGGTCCGATCGCCGCGCGCACGCGCTTCATCTCGTCGTCGAGCACTTCGTTGAAGAGCTCCGGCGTCACGGCGCGGCCGTCGTCGAGGGCGGCCCGATGGAAGAGCCATTGCCAGATCTGGGCGCGCGAGATCTCCGCCGTCGCCGCATCCTCCATCAGGTTGTAGAGCGGCACCGCGCCGCGGCCGCGCAGCCAGGCCTCGATGTACTGAACGCCGACGCGGATGTTCTCGCGCAGCCCCGCTTCCGTACGGCTGCCCTGGTGCACGTCGAGGAGCTGGTCGCGCGAGACGGCGACCTCGGCGCGCAGCCGGTCGAGCTGGTTCTTGCCCGGCATCAGCCGGTCGAAGACCTCCATCGCGACGGGCACGAGATCGGGATGGGCGACCCAGGTGCCGTCATGGCCGTCGCCGGCCTCGCGCTCCTTGTCGGCGCGGACCTTGGCGAAGGCGGCCTCGTTCGCGGCCTTGTCGTTCTTCACCGGGATCTGCGCCGCCATGCCGCCCATGGCGAAGGCGCCGCGGCGATGGCAGGTCTTGATGACGAGGAGCGAATAGGCGCCGAGGAAAGCCTTGCCCATCGCCATGGCGGAGCGGTCCGGCGTCAGGAAGCGCTTGTTCTTTCCCAGCCTCTTGATGAAGGAGAAGATGTAATCCCAGCGGCCACAATTGAGGCCGACGATGTGGTCGCGCATCTCGTAGAGAATTTCGTCGAGCTCGAAGGCGGCGGGCAGCGTCTCGATCAGGATCGTCGCCTTGAACGTCCCCGGCGGCACGCCGAGACGCTCCTCGGCGTGGGAGAAGACCTCGTTCCAGAGCCGCGCCTCGCGATGGCTTTCGAGCTTCGGCAGGTAGAAGGCGGGCGTCGCGCCCTTGGCCATGATCGCTTTCGCGTTGTGGAAGACGTAGAGGCCGAAATCGAACAGGGAGCCCGAGAGCGGCGCGCCGCCGACCGTGACGTGGTCCTCGTCGAGGTGCCAGCCGCGCGGGCGCACGAGCAGCGCGGCGGGTTTGTCGCCGACGCGATAGGCCTTGCCGCTCGCCTTGTCCGTGAAATCGATCGTCCCCGCCCAGCGGTCCTTCAGGTTCGCCTGACCTTCGATCATGTTGACGAAGGTCGGCGAGGAGGCGTCCTCGAAATCGGCCATGAACATCTTCGCGCCGGAATTCAGGGCGTTGACGATCATCTTGCGGTCGACGGGCCCGGTGATCTCGACGCGCCGGTCGAGGAGGTCGGCCGGGATCGGCGCCACCGTCCAGGCGCCGTCGCGAACGGCTTTCGTCTCGGGCAGGAAGTCGGGCAGTTCGCCCGCATCGAAGCGCTTCTGCCGCTCGGCGCGCTTGGCGAGGAGCGCGCGGCGCGTGCCGTCGAAGCGCTCGTGCAGGTCGGCGAGGAAGGCGAGGGCGGCGGGGCTCAGGATCTCGTCGCGCCGTTCGACCGCGGGGCCGTGGATGGCGACGGCGTTCGGCGCGGGGGCCGCGGAAGCGGACATGCGAAAACTCCCTCAAAAAACGACGCCGCACTCTGACGGATGGCGGGCCGTGGTTCCAGACCGGATATGCGCGATTGAAGAGCGCCTCTCCCCTCTCCCAGGGGGCTAGCGGATGCAAACATCTTGGCGAAAGGCGCGGCTTCGCCTCTCCCGCTTGCGGGGAGAGGGTTCGGCCTTCGGCCGAACAAGCGGAGCGAAGCGTAGCGGGGGTGAGGGGACGGTGCCGGAAGAGGCGCCTTGCCGCGCCGCAGCGCCTGTTCCGGCACCGCCCCCTCACCCTCGCCTGCTGCGCAGGCTTGCTGCCTCCGGCAGCCCTCTCCCCGCAAGCTGGGAGAGGCGAAGCCGCGCCCTTTCGTTCTCGACGCTCACAGGGCCTTCAGCAGGTTCTCCGCGCCCGATACGTCGGCCTTCGAGGGCGTGTCCTCGACGTTGAGGGCGGTGACGACGCCGTCGTCGACGACCATGGAATAGCGCTGCGAGCGGGTGCCGAGGCCGAAGCCGGAGCCGTCCATGGTCAGGCCGAGGGCCTTGGCGAAATCGCCGTTGCCGTCGGCGAGGAACTCGACCGTGCCGTCGGCATTCGAGGCCTTCGACCAGGCCGACATCACGAAGACGTCGTTCACCGCCGTCACGGCGATGGCGTCGATGCCCTTCGCGCGGATGGCCTCAGCCTTCTCGACGTAGCCGGGCAGGTGGTTGCGATGGCAGGTCGGCGTGAAGGCGCCGGGGACGGCGATCAGGACGACCTTGCGGCCCTTGAACACGTCGTCGGTCGTCTTTGGGGCCGGACCGTCGGCCGTCATCGTGCGGAAAGTGGCCTGGGGCAGGCGGTCGCCAACCTGGATGGGCATCGGGGGCTCCGGGGGTAGGGAGTGGGGTCGTGCGTCGTGAAGTCGAGAAGTCGTGCGTCGTGAGATCGTCGGTCGTTCTTCACGATCTCACGAAGCACGATCTCACGAAGCACGATCTCACGATCTCACGAAGCACGCCCTCCACTAGCGCGGCCGAAGGGCCTCGTCGAGATGAAGGTCCGCCTCGATGGCGCCGGCGCTCGAGGCGAGGGTCAGGCGCAGCACCGCCGGCCCCTTCGCCTCGCGGGGCTTCTCCTCGATGACGACGGTAAACTCGCCGCGGCCGTCGGGCGGCGTCGTCGAGACATACCAATCCTCCGGGCCCTCCGCGAAGAGGGCCGCGTCCGCCGGGCCGCGCACGCTCACCCGGAAGGCGGGCTTGCCCCCCTGCGGCGCGTCGGCGACGGCGGCGATCGCGAGGGCGCCCGGCGCGCCGATCGAGGACGGGGCGGGGACGCGGTCGAGGCCGAGGACCTTGACGTGGTCGAAGTCCCTGGCGTCGACGGGCGAACCGGCCGGGGGCAGTTCCACGGAAAGGTCCGCCCGCGCCGGGATGCAGATCTCCTTGCAGATGCCGAAATCGAGGGCGAGGTGCAGGACGACGGGCTTCTTCGGATCGGCTGGCCGCACGCGCACGGGCAGGACGACCCGATCGTCGTAGACATTGGCGACGCCGCCGGCATCCTGGTGCCGGCGCGGCGCCGGCCAGAGGACGTCGATCGCTGCGGCGTTCGTCGAGGCGCTCCAGTCGAATCGCGGCGGCAGGCCGGCCTCGCCGGGGCTTCGCCAATAGGTCTTGTAGCCCCGGTCGAGGGCGATCTCGATGCCCGCGAGCCGGCCCCCGCCCTCCGGCCCCGCGGCGATCAGGCGCGCCCGGAAGTGCAGGCCGGGGACCCATGCCGGGGGCGTCTGCGCCCGCAGCGGCAACGGCGCGGCAAGCAACAGGGCGAGCGCCAGCCTTCGCGACAGCATGAGCATGGACCTTCGGCCTCCCCGAGAGGCTTGCCTGGATAGGGACGAAAACGGGCTTGGCGAGCCACGTTCCCGTGAGCGCCGCCGGGGGCCGCCGATGGACTTTGAGCCCCATGAGCGTAGCATGGAGCCATGCGCCTGAAACGCGGCCCGGACGAGGAGATGGAGAGCGGCTATCTGGACGGCCAGTTCCTGGTCGCGATGCCCGGGATGGCCGACGACCGCTTTGCGCGCTCGGTGATCTACATCTGCGCCCATTCCGCCGAGGGCGCCATGGGCATCGTCCTCAACCGCCCGGCCTCGGACCTCAACCTGCCGGATCTCCTCGTGCAGCTCGACATCGTGCCCGAATCGGAGCGCATTCGGTTGCCGCGCAAGGTCGGCCAGATGCAGGTCCTGATGGGCGGCCCGGTCGAAACGAGCCGCGGCTTCGTGCTGCACTCGCCGGATTTCTACATCGACCAGTCGACCTTGCCGATCGACGACAGCGTCTGCCTGACCGCGACGATCGACATTCTGCGCGCGATCGCCCGCGGCGAGGGGCCGCAAAACGCCGTCCTGGCGCTCGGCTATGCCGGCTGGGGCGCGGGCCAGCTCGAAAGCGAGATCCAGGCCAACGGCTGGCTCAACTGCCCGGCCGATTCCGAACTGATCTTTTCCGGCGCCGTCGACGGCCGCTACGAGGCCGCGCTGCGCAAGATCGGCATCGATCCGGGTATGCTCTCGACCGAGGCGGGGCACGCCTGAGGGACGTACCGGCGCCTACGCCGCTTCCGGCGCCGCGCCGACCAGTTGGCGCGCCTGCAGCATCGACATCGGGTCGCCGAAGACCGGGCCCTGCGCGTATTCGCAGTCGAGCTGAAACAGTTCGATCGCCTCGGACTCGCTCTCGGCGCCCTCCGCGACCACCTCCATGCCGAGTTCGTGCGCCATCTTGGTGATCGAGCGCAGGATGATCGGCTTGCCGTTTGCCATCTGGCGCACGAAGGACTGGTCGATCTTGATCGTGTCGAACGGGAACCGCAGCAGGTAGGAGAGCGCCGAATAGCCGGTGCCGAAATCGTCGAGGCAGAGGCCGGCGCCGAGATCGCGCAGGCGGTTCAGCATCTGCGCCGAATATTCCGGGTTCTCCATCACGAGGCTCTCGGTCATTTCGAGCTTGAGCGAGCCCGGCAGGACGCCGGTGCGGCTGATGACCGTCTTCACCTCGTTGAGGAGATCGTGCCGCAGGAGAAGGCGGCTCGACATGTTCACCGATGCAAAGATCGGCGGCTCGACCTCGAGGGCGTTCTGCCAGGCCGCGAGCTCCCGCGCCGTGCGCTCGAGCAGGAAGACGCTGAGTGCGACGATGAGGCCGGTCTCCTCCGCAAGCGGCAAAAAATCCTCCGGCCCGACGCGGCCGAGGCGCGGGTGGTCCCAGCGCAACATCGACTCGAATCCGGCGATGGTGCGGTCTTCGAGGCGCACGATCGGCTTGAACAGGACCTTGATCTCGCCCCGCTCCAGCGCCCGGCGCAGATCGCTTTCGAGGGTCAGCCGGTCGCTCCTGTCGGAGCGCATGGTCGGCCTAAAGACCTCGATGCGGTCGCCGCCCTGGCGCTTGGCGTGCGCCATGGCGATCTCGGCGTTCTTCACGCCCTCCTCGCGCCGCGCGGCGACCTGCGGGTCATGCAAGGCGAGCCCGATCGAGCCGGTCAGAAAAATCTCGCGCTCGGCATAGGTGATCGGAGTCGCGACGGCCCGCCGCATCATGTCGGCGAAGGCGATGATCCGGTCCGGCTCGCGCTCGGAAAGGAGGATCACCGCGAACTGGTCGCCGGCGATCCGCGCAAGAGTGTCCTGCCGTTTCAGGAGACGCCCGAGCCGGCGCGAGAGAGTGAGCAGGATCGAGTCGCCCGCCGAATGGCCGACGGTCTCGTTGACCTGCTTGAACTTGTCGAGATCGAGCACGATCACCGTCGGGCGGATCTGCTCGTCCTGGCTCGCGAAGGTCTGCGCCGCTTCGAGCCGGTCGTAGAAGAGCTGGCGGTTCGGCAGGCCGGTCAGGTTGTCGTGCACCGCGTCGTGCAAAAGCCGCTCCTCCGCGGTCTTCACGTCGGTGACATCGGCGAGGGTGCCGACGATGCGGATGACCTCGCCGTCGGAGCCGATCACCGGGCGCGCCTTGAGCCTAAACCAGAGATGCGGTCCCGACGCCGAACGCAGGCGGAACTCCTGCGACAGCCGTCCGCGCCGCTGCTCGATGACAGCATCGAGGGAGGCGCGGTAGCGGTCCCGGTCGAAGGGATGGATCAGATCGAGCCAGGCGGAAGCCGGGCCTTCGAGGGAGCCGCGCTTGAGGCCGAGCAGACTTTCGAGTTCCGGGCTGACGTAGATCTTGTCCGAGACCACGTCCCAGTCGAAGACGACGTCGCCGGCGCCGGACAGAGCGAGAGCGCGGCGCTCGGAATCGCTCATCAGGCCCTGCGCGAAGGTGCCGCCCGAAAAGGCGTGCTGCATCACCGTGAAGCCGATCAGCATGACGATGAGGACGAGGCCGCCGATCAGCGCCGGCGGCACGAGGTCGCTCGACAATTGCCCGCCGACGGTGAAGCCCGCGGCGGTCACCCAGGCGATGAGGAGGAGCCAGGTCGGCACCAGCATCACGGCGCGGTCGTAGCCGTGCGTCGCAAGATGCAGCACGAGCACGAAGCCGATCGCCGCGACCGCGGCGATCGACATCCGCGCGACCCCGGAAGCGATTGGCGGGTCGACCACGGCGAGGCCGACGAGGGCGCCCAGGAAGACGAGCCAGAACGCAGCCACGTGGCTGTAGCGCACATGCCAGCGGTTGAGGTTGAGGTAGGCGAACAGGAAGACGAGGAGCGTCGCCGCGAGCACCGCCTCGGCACCGGCCCGGTAGATGCGCTCGGCCGTCTCGCTGATTGGGAAGACGCGCTGGAAGAAGCCGAAATCGATGCAGGAATAAGCCAGCACCGACCAGGCGAGCGCCGCCGCGGCGGGGAAGATCAGCGCGCCCTTGACGACGAAGACGATGGTCAAGAACAGCGCCAGGAGGCCGGCGATGCCGATGATGATGCCCTTGTAGAGCGTGAGGCCGTTGACCCGTTCCTTGTAGGCATCGGCCTCCCACAGATAGACCTGCGGCAGGTTCGACGATTTCAGCTCGGCGACGAACGTGACGGTCGTGCCCGGGTCGAGGGTGATGAGGAAGGCGTCGGCGTCGGGACTGTCCTCGCGCTCGGGCCGGATGCCCTCGCTCGCGGTAATGGCGGCGATGCGCGACGAGCCGAGATCGGGCCAGATGACGCCCGAGGCGGTTAGCCGGAAATGCGGCGCGACGAGGAGGCGGTCGACCTGCTCGTCGGAATCGTTCGTGAGCGCGAAGACGATCCAGTCCGGCCGCGTGCCGGCCTCGCGGGCCTTCACCGCGATGCCGCGGACGATGCCGTCGCGGCCGGGAGCCGTGAGGATGCGGATTTCGTCGCCGTTCGAGCGGTAGCGCTCGACCATCGGGGTCAGGTCGATGGCGGGGGCATTGATGTTGAGCCGGACCGCCTCCACGGCGCCGGCGCCTGAGGGCAGGGCGAGAACAGCCAGCGCCGTCAAGAGGAGGGCTATGGCGAAAGAGACGATCCGCAACGCTGGTGTCTTTCGTCCGGTCCGACGTCGGGAACTTTCGTAACGGCCGGTGCGCCTTAGGGCAAGGCGAGAGGGGAGGGCCCGTCGTGGTCGTGGTTTACGGCGGGAATGTGGAGCGGCCCGGGGCCGCTCAGCCCCGCAAGCGCTCGGCGATGCGGGCGATCGCGGGCAGGCCCTTGAGCGGGCCGATCGCCGCGACCGTGGGCGCGCCGGCGAGGAGAGCCCGCCCGGCCGCTCGCGCCTCCTCGATCGTCACCGCGTCGATCTTGCCGACGATCTCTTCGCTCGGGATCAGGCGGCCCCAGGCCAGGAGCTGGCGGGCGATGCGGTCGATGCGCCCGCCGGGCGTCTCGAGGGCGGCGAGGAGCCCGACCTTCATCTGGGCCCGGGCGCGGGCGAGTTCCGCCTCCTCGAGGTCGAGCACCGCCCGGCGCGCGGTTTCCGCGGTGACCGCGACGAAGTCGCCGACATCCGCGCCGGATGTGCCGGCGCCGATGCCGAACAGGCCGCAATCGGAAAACGGCCAGTGGAAGGCCTCGATGGAATAGGCGAGGCCGCGGCTCTCGCGCACCTCGTGCCAGAGCCGGGAGGTCAGGCCGCCTCCGAGCGCGTGGGCGAAGAGGTGGGTCGGGAAATAGGCCGGGTCCTTGAAGGACAGGCCCGGCAGGCCGATGACGAGGTTCGCCTGTTCGAGCCGGCGCGGCATCCGCCGCTCGCCGCCGGTATACCGCCCGGCCGGGGAGGCGGGCACGGGAACCGGCGCGGCCGCGCCGAAGAAGCGCTCCGCGGCCTCCACAACCTCGGCGTGTTCGACATCGCCCGCGGCCGCGAGGACCATGCGGCCCGGCGCGTATTCGCGGGCGAGGAAGGCGCGGATCGCGCCGGCGTCGAAGGCCTGGATCGTCTCGGGGGTGCCGAGGATCGGGCGGCCGATCGGCTGGGCCGCGAAGGCCGTCTCCATGAAGGCGTCGTAGACGAGGTCGTCCGGCGTGTCCTCGACGGCGGCGATCTCCTGCAGGATGACGCCCTTTTCGCGGGCGAGCTCCGCCTCCTCGAAGACCGAGTTCGTCAGGATGTCGCCGATCACGTCGAGGGCGGTGCCGACGTTCTCGCCGAGCACGCGAGCCGTGTAGCTCGTGAATTCGACGCTCGTCGCGGCGTTGATCTCGCCGCCGACATTCTCGATGTCCTCGGCGATCGCCCGCGCCGAGCGCCGGGCGGTGCCCTTGAAGGCCATGTGCTCGATGAGGTGCGACAGGCCGTGCTCGGCCTCGCCCTCGTGACGGGAGCCGGCGCCGACCCAGACGCCGAGCGTCGCGGTGGCGATCTCCGGCATCCGCTCCGTGGCGACAGTGAAGCCGTTGCCGAGGCGGGAGATGTCGATCGCCGGCTCGCGGATGAAATGACGGTTCATGCCGCGACGCCCCGCACGACGCGGGCACGCTCGCGCACGAAGCGTTCGATCGCCGCCTGCTCGTTCGGCAGCACCGTGAAGCGCTCGGCCGGCTCATGAGGTCCGAAAGATGCGGCGGCAGGGCCGGGCGCACGCCGGTGGCGCGCTCGACCGCATCCGGGAACTTCGCCGGATGCGCAGTCGCGAGCGACACGACCGGAACCTCCGGCCGCTCGGCGAGCATGGCGCGCGCCGCCGTGCGTGCCGACGGCGCTGTGCGGATCGAGGAGGTAGCCGGTCGCAAGGTCGTGCACGGACTTCATCTCGGCCGCGACGGTCACTTCGTCGACCGCCGCCGCCGAGAACTCGTCGCGGATGCGCCGCAGCGGCTCGGCGTCGATCGCAAACGCACCGCGACTGGGCAAGGCTCGCCATCAGCCGGCGCACGGCCGCCGCGTCGCGCCCGTGCGCCTCGAAGAGCAGGCGTTCGAAGTTCGACGAGATCTGAATGTCCATCGAGGGTGAGGCGGTCGGCTCGACGCCGCGGATCTCGTAGCGGCCGCCGTGCAGCGCGCGGACGAGGATGTCGTTGGCGTTGGTGCCGATCAGGAGACGCTCGATCGGCAGCCCCATGCGCTTTGCCGCATAGCCGGCGAAGACGTCGCCGAAATTGCCGGTCGGCACTGAGAAGGAGACAGGCCGGTGCGGCGAGCCGAGGGCGACAGCGGCGGTGAAGTAGTAGACGATCTGCGCCGCGATCCGCGCCCAGTTGATCGAGTTGACGCCGGAGAGCTGCATTTCGTCGCGAAAGCGCGCATCGTTGAACATCGCCTTCAGCGCGTTCTGGCAATCGTCGAACGTTCCCTCGACGGCGATGGCATGGACGTTCGGCGCGTCGACGGTGGTCATCTGCCGGCGCTGCACGTCGGAGACGCGGCCGTGCGGATACAGGATGAAGATGTCGACCTGATCGAGCCCGCGGAAGGCCTCGACGGCGGCGCTGCCGGTGTCGCCGGAGGTCGCGCCGACGATCGTCGCGCGCGCGCCGCGGGCCGAGAGCACGTGGTCCATCAGCCGCCCGAGGAGCTGCATCGCCACATCCTTGAAGGCGAGGGTCGGGCCATGGAAGAGCTCGAGGACGAACAGGTTGTCGTGAAGCTGCGTCAGCGGGCACACCGCCGGATGGCGGAAAGAGGCGTAGGCATCGTCGACCATGCGCCCGAGATCCGCCGTCGCGATCTCGCCGCCGACGAGGGGCGCGAGAACCGCCTTTGCAACCTCCGCGTAGGGGCGCCCGGCGAAGCCCGCGATCGCTTCCTGCGGGAGGGTCGGCCAGGCCTCGGGCACGTAGAGGCCGCCGTCGCGGGCGAGGCCGGCGAGGAGCGCATCGCAAAAGCCGATCGCGGCGGCTTCGCCGCGGGTCGAGACGTGGAGCATGGTCAGGGTCCTGAAAGAGCGCGGACCTTAGGGTCTCGCCTGCAAATCGACAACAACCCCAGCCCCCTCATCCTAAGTGTCTGGCCCACAACCCGTCTTCACCTTTGCGACCTCCTCCTGAGCAACCCTGGACCGCCGGGTCCAGGGTGTCTCGAAGCCTCATCCTGAGGAGGCCGCGCAGCGGCCATCTCGAAGCCTCATCTTGAGGAGGCCGCGCAGCGGCCGTCTCGAAGGATGATCCAGGGAACGCGGGAACCGCCCGACGCCCGACCTCGCGCGAAGGCGTTTGCGAGCCCCCTGGAGCATCCTTCGCGACGGCTCGGACCTGCCGGTCCGAGCCTCCTCAGGATGAGGGGGGGTGGGGTTGTTTCGAATGGCGAGCCAGGCTCTCGGCATGAGGTCGCGTGTCGGGGCGCAGGCGCTTTCGGGCGAACGCCCCGAACACGCAGACGAGGGTCAGCGCGAGGCCGAACCAGGTCAAAGCGTATTGCAGGTGGTTGTTCGGGATGTCGAGGCGCGTCTGGCCGCCGCGGGGCCAGTCGCCGGGGTTCGGCGTCGCGTCCGCCTCGACATAGAAGGGCGCGGTGCGGTCGAGCCTTTCGGCCGCGGCGATCGCCGCCGGGTCCTTGACGAAGAAGCGGCGCTCCGCCGGCACGTCGGCGGGCGTAAACAGGTTTCGAGGCTCCGCGGCCCGGACGAGACCGGTGAGCGTCGCCTCCCCCGCCGGGCGGCTCTGCGGCCGCGCGGCGGGCTCGCGCAATTCCGCCGGGACGAAGCCGCGGTTGACGAGCACGCGGGCGCCATCCGCAAACCTGAGCGGGGTGAAAAGGAAGAAGCCGAGGATCGGCGGGCCGCCGTCCTCGCCGGCGAAAAGGCCCTGCACCAGCGCTTCGGCGTCATGCTCGAAGGTCCCGGTCAGCCGCACGCGGCGGAACTCGTCCGCGTCCGGGTCCCATCCCGGCCAGTGGGCCTCTGGAACGATCTCGCCCGGCACGCCGTGGGCGCGCGCGTCGATGTGGGCGATCAGGTCCTCCTTGAAGGCGAGGCGCTCGAGCTGCCAGGCACCGAGGCCGATGAGGATCGCGAAAGCGACGAGGGTCGCAAGGCCCGGCGCAATCAGGGCGCGCCAGCGGCTCACCGCTCGAGCCGGCCCTCCTCGGCCCGGTTCCTGTACTGCAAGGCCACCATCAGCCCCTTGAACGGCCGCACAAGGGCGACGCTCAGGATCCCGGTCAGCGAGAACCAGAGGACGATGTGCAGCCAGATCGGCGGCTCGTAGCGAAACTCGACGAACAGCGCGAGGGCGACGACGACGATGCCGACGATCGACATCACGAAGAAGGCCGGCCCGTCGGCCGTGTCGATGAACGAATAGTCGAGGCCGCAGCTCTCGCAGCGCGGCGCCAGCGCCAGGAACCCGGCAAACAGCCGCCCCCGCCCGCAGCGCGGGCAGCGGCCCTTGAGGGCGACGGTGAGCGGGGAGGGGAGGGGCGTGGTCAGGTGAATGGCGAGTGGAAAGGCGTCGGTCGTGAGATCGTTGGTCGTTAGTTGGGAGGCGGAACGACGGAATCCAGAGTCGCGGGCAGCGGCAAAGCGTCCGCGGCCGCGCCGCGGCCCGCCAACGTCCCACCTTTCACGACGCGCGACCGACTACCCAGGACCGACCCCCGAGATGGTCCCCTCGCCTTCGCCCGGCCCTCAATGGCCGCCCGCGACGGGGCCCCCGTAGCCCCAAACGTAGATCGAGGCGAAGAGGAACAGCCAGACGACGTCGACGAAGTGCCAGTACCAGGCGGCGAACTCGAAACCGAGGTGCTGCTTCGGCGTGAAGTGGCCGAGGTAGACGCGGAACAGGCAGACGGCGAGGAAGATCGTGCCGATGATGACGTGGGCGCCGTGGAAGCCCGTGGCCATGAAGAAGGTGGCGCCGTAGATCGAGCCTTTGAAGCCGAAGGCGGCGTGGCTGTACTCGTAGGCCTGGACCAAGGTGAACAGCATGCCGAGGGCGATGGTGAGCCAGAGCCCGAGCTTCAGTCCCTGGCGGTCGTTGTGCAGCAGCGCGTGATGCGCCCAGGTCACGGTCGTGCCGGAGGTCAGGAGAATGAGCGTGTTGAGGAGCGGCAGATGCCAGGGATCGAAGGTCTCGATGCCCTTCGGCGGCCAGACCCCGCCGAGCACTTCGACGCGCTGGTACTGGAGCGGGTCGTTGGCGAAGATCGAGGCGTCGAAATAGGCCCAGAACCAGGCAACGAAGAACATCACCTCGGAGGCGATGAACATCATCATCCCGTAGCGGTGATGGAGTTGCACGACGCGGGTGTGGTGGCCCTCGTAGGTCGCCTCGCGGACGACGTCCGTCCACCAGCTCAGCATCGTGTAGAGGACGCCGATGGCGCCGGCGCCGAAGACGTAGGGACCGAAGCGAAGCCCGGCGATCTCGAGCGACTTCATCGACATGACGAGGCCGACGGCGAGGACGAAGGCGCTGATGGCGCCGATCAGCGGCCACGGGCTCGGGTCGACGAGGTGGTAGTCGTGATGCTTGGCGTGGGCCTCGGCCATGATCGTCTCGTCTCCGTGCCTCGTTCGAAGCATGGGCCTGCCGGCGCCTTCGCCGCGGCCATGCCGGCCTCTCCGCTGACGCTTTAGGGCCATTCGGCCCGGATTGTCACGCGGCTTATGGGGTCCTCGTTTTCGCTGCCGATGTCGCAGCCTCCGCCACCGGCTTGCCGCCCTTCGACGGAAAGTAGGTGTAGGAAAGGGTGAGGTTGCGCAGGTCCTTCACGTTTCGATCCTTCTCGAGGGCGGGATCGACGTAGAAGACGACCGCGAGGTCCCGGCTTTCGCCGGGCTGCAAGGTCTGGTCCGTGAAGCAGAAGCATTCGAGCTTCGCGAAATAGGCGCCGGCGAGATCCGGCTGGACGTTGAAGGTGGCGATGCCCGTCGTCGGCCGCGGTCCGGCATTCGTGAGCCGGTAGAACACAGTCGCGGTCTCGCCGAGCTTCAGCCTCACTTCCGGGGCCTCCGGCTCGAAGCGCCAGTTGAGGCCCGGCGCGACATTGGCGTCGAAGCGCACCGCGATCGACCGGTCGACGACCTCGCCCGAAGGCTGCGTGCGCACGACCGGCGTGCCGTCGAAGCCGGTGACCTTGCAGAAGAGATCGTAGAGCGGCACCGACGCATAGGCGAGGCCGGCCATGCCGAGCGCGATGCCGAGGCAGGCGAGGGCGGTGCGGCGGTGCTTTGCCTGTGCGGGAGCCTCGCTCATCGAAGCCTCTACAGCGGCCTGTTGAGGACCTGCGGTCCGAGCTTTGCGATCGTCACCGCGTAGAACAAAAGCACGAGCGCGCCCAGCGCGATCGCGATCGCGAGCGAGCGCTGGCGACGGCGCTTCTCCTCCTCGGGCGTCAGCGGCATCGGGCGCGGCCGGTCCGTCATCGCGCTCAGCCCGCCGCCGCGAGGAAGGGGAGCGGCCGATAGAAGCCGAGGCCGTGCTCGGCAAGAAGCGTCGCGAAGAGACCGAAGAGATACAGCACCGAGAAGCCGAAGAGGTGCTGCGCCGCCCGCATCGCCGGCTCGCCCTCCCGCCGGCGGAAGACGGCGACGGAAAGCGCGATCATGCCGAGGCCGCCGACCGCCGAGACGGCTGCGTAGGCGAGGCCGCCGAAGCCGAGGAGCGCCGGCGCAAAGCCGAGCGGCGAAAGAAGCAGCGTGTAGACGAGAATCTGGCGGCGGGTCGAATCCGGGCCGGCGACATTCGGCATCATCGGGACGCCGGCGCGGGCGTAATCGCCCGACTTGACGAGGGCCAGGGCCCAGAAATGCGGCGGCGTCCAGAAGAAGATGATGGCGAAGAGCACGACGCTGTCGAGAAAGACGCTGCCGGTCACGGCCGCCTGGGCGACGATCGGCGGCAGGGCGCCGGCGGCGCCCCCGATGACGATGTTCTGCGGCGTCGTCCGCTTCAGCCACATCGAGTAGATCACGACATAAAAAAGGATGGTGAAGGCGAGAAGGCCGGCGGCGAGCCAGTTGCCGAGGACGCCGAGCCCGAGCACCGAGCCTGCGGCGAGGGTCGAGCCGAAGGCGAGCGCCTCGTCGGGAGTGACCTTGCCGGTCGGGATCGGGCGCTTGCACGTGCGCGTCATCAACGCGTCGACGTCGGCGTCCCACCACATGTTGAGCGCGCCCGATGCGCCGGCGCCGACGGCGATCATGACGAGCGCCGCGAAAGCCACGACCGGGTGCACGCCGAGCGGCTCGACCACCATGCCGACGAGGGCCGTGAAGACGACGAGGAACATCACCCGCGGCTTCAACAGCGCGATGTAGTCCTCGACCGAGGCAAGGGAGACGCCGGCTCGGGGCGAGGTTTCGGCGAAGGAAGCTTGGCTCATTGCGGTGATCCTGCGGGCTTCTTCCGATTCGCAAGAGAGGCGATGCCGTGCGGGATCGCTGTCATCGACTTGCGAACGGCCTCGCGGCGATTGCGCAGCCGGTGGTCGTCGTCGCTCGAACCCGCAGCGCGCGCGGCTCCTGCGTCAAGGCACAGGCCGAGCGGCGCATCGGGCGCCTTGCGCTTCCTCGGCCTCGCGCCGCGAAACGTCGCCTCGGCGAGCGGAACATCGATCCCCAGTGCAAATTCCTGCGCGTCGGTCCCGACGCGGTCCTCCATGCGGCCAACGAGGCCGGCCACTTCGCGCCGCTCGGCCCGCACCGTCCGGCGCTTGAAGGCCGGGATCGCCTTGCGCGAGGCCTTGTCGTTCTCGCCGTAATCGTTGCGGCCGTCGCGCTCGCGCGAGAGGCGCTTCTTGTCCTGAGGCGAGCGCGGGCGTTGGGCCATGGTTCCGGTCCCAGGCGGCCGCCGGTCCGCGGCCACCGTCATGCGGTCAGTGATGCGTGTCGGCGATGCGCGGCAGCGTCTCGAACTGGTGGAAGGGCGGCGGCGAGGGCAGCGTCCATTCGAGCGTCGTCGCGCCTTCGCCCCAGGGGTTCGCCGGCGCCTTCTCCTTGCGCACGAAGGCGTAGATGACGCCGCCGATGAAGATCGCGAGGCCGGCGGCGAAGATCCAGGCGCCCATCGAAGCGACGAAGTGCCAGCCGGCGAAGGCCTCCGGATAGTCGGCGTAGCGGCGCGGCATGCCCTGAAGGCCGAGGAAGTGCATCGGGAAGAAGAGCACGTTCGAGCCGATGAAGGCGATCCAGAAATGCAGCTTCCCGATCCATTCCGGCAGGATGTAGCCGGTCATCTTCGGGAACCAGTAATAGACACCGGCGAAGATGACGAAGACCGCTCCGAGCGAGAGCACGTAATGGAAGTGCGCGACGACGTAGTAGGTGTCGTGCAGGACGCGGTCGATGCCGGCATTGGCGAGCACGACGCCGGTGACGCCGCCGACCGTGAACAGGAAGACGAAGCCGACCGCCCAGTGCATCGCCGCGGTGAAGCGGATCGAGCCGCCCCACATCGTCGCGATCCAGGAGAAGATTTTTACGCCCGTCGGCACCGCGATCACCATCGTCGCGAAGACGAAATAGGCCTGCGTCTGCAGAGACAGGCCGACCGTGTACATGTGATGCGCCCAGACGACGAAGCCGACGACGCCGATCGCCACCATCGCGTAGGCCATGCCGAGATAGCCGAAGATCGGCTTGCGCGACGAGGTCGAGATGATGTGCGAGACGATGCCGAAGGCCGGCAGGATCATGATGTAGACCTCGGGGTGCCCGAAGAACCAGAACAGGTGCTGGTAGAGGATCGGATCGCCGCCGCCCGCCGGGTCGAAGAAGGTCGTCCCGAAATTGCGGTCCGTCAGCAGCATCGTGATGGCGCCGGCGAGGACCGGCAGCGCGAGCAAAAGCAGGAACGCCGTCACCAGCATCGACCAGGCGAAGAGCGGCATCTTGTGCAGCGTCATGCCCGGCGCGCGCATGTTGAGGATGGTGGTGATGAAGTTGATCGCGCCGAGGATCGATGCGGCGCCGGCGGCGTGAAGGGCGAGGATGCCGAAATCGAGGGCCGGGCCGGGATGGCCGACCGTGGCGAGCGGCGGATAGACCGTCCAGCCGCCGCCGAAGCCGAGCGAGCCCGGCGCGCCTTCCATGAACAGCGATACGAGGAGAAGGCAGAAGCCGGCAACGGTGAGCCAGTAGGAGATGTTGTTCATGCGCGGGAACGCCATGTCCGGCGCGCCGATCATCAAGGGCACGAACCAGTTGCCGAAGCCGCCGATCAGCGCCGGCATGACCATGAAGAAGACCATGATCAGGCCGTGGCCCGTCACGAAGACGTTGTAGGCCTGCGGGTTCGCGAAGATCTGCAGCCCCGGCTCCTGCAATTCGAGGCGCATGGCGAAGGAGAGAAAGGCGCCGACGAGGCCCGCCGAGAAGGCGAAGATCAGGTAGAGCGTGCCGATGTCCTTGTGGTTCGTCGAGTAGAACCAGCGCCGGAAGAAGGGGGGTGCGCCGTGGTCGGCATGGTCGTCGTCGTGATCGTGGACGAGCGCGTCGCGGGAATGGACGTCGGCTGCTTGTGCCATGGAGACCTCTGGGCCCTTCCGTACTTCACTCAGTGTCGGTTCAGCGGACGTCGGCGAGCTTTGTCGGCGCGCCGGTCGAGGCGTACTTCTTCTTTGCCTCCTGGAGCCAGTTCGCATACTCGGCGTCGCTGACGACGCGGATCGCGATCGGCATGTAGGGGTGGCCGTTGCCGCACAGTTCCGAGCACTGGCCGTAATAGACGCCCTCGCGCTCGGCCTTGAACCACATCTCGTTGAGGCGGCCGGGCACCGCGTCGAGCTTGAAGCCGAAGGATGGCATCGCGAAGGAATGCAGCACGTCGGCAGCCGTCACCTGCATGCGCACGGTCCTGTTCACCGGCACGACCATCTGGTTGTCGACCGAGAGGAGCGCAGGCTGCCCCGGCTTCGAGATCCTTCGCCTCGACGATGTTCGAATCGAACTTGAAGCCGCCGCCCTGGTCGGCTGGATATTCGTAGCCCCAGTACCAGGCGTAGCCGGTCGCCTTCACGACGAGGTCGTGCGGCGGGATGATGAGTTGCTCGCGCAGGAGCCTGAAGGATGGGATTGCGATGGCGACGAGAATGAGGACGGGGAGGACGGTCCAGGCGACTTCGAGGATGGTGTTGTGCGTCGTGCGGGAGGGGACCGGGTTCTTGTCCTCGTTGAAGCGGAAGATCACGGCGATGAGGAGGCCGGCGACGAAGATGCAGATGATCGCGATGAGCCAGACGAGCCAGGTGTGAAACGACGAGGCGGTCTCGCCGAGCCCGGTCACCATGTCCTGCATGCCGATGCCCCAGGGCGTCGGCATGCCGGCTGCGGCGAGCGCCGCTCCCGTCCCGGCGGCGAAGGCGGCCAGGCTTGCGCCCAAGATGACTGCCGGCCGAAATCCTGCACTTCCGATCCGCATCGCTCGTCCACGCTCCTCGCCCGATGTGACCGGGGCTCGCCGCCGCACCGCGTCGGGGGGACGAGTCGCAAGCGCATTTCACGCTTTGCGGGCGGGGCCCGGACGATCACCTATGACCGGGCGTCTATGACCATAGCTCGCCCGGAAGCGCAACGGGAGCCCTCCGCGGCATCCGTGCGTCATAACCGCGCCAAACCGCTCAGGCCGCACGCTTTCGCGGCCTCGCCGCGGTGGCGGCGGCAGCCCTTCCCTTGACAGCGCGGCCCCGGCCATGGTCCCAACGGAACCCGCCGGGAAAGGACGGTTTCGGCCACTTCCCGAAACGCGAAGCCACGAGATCGGAGAAGCCGGTGAGCATGGGTCGTTGGAGGAGCATCGCCGCCGCGGCTCTGTCCTTCGGGGCGGCCGCCTGGTTCACGGCCGGCCCGGTCGCCGCTCAAGGCGTCGTCAAGAACACCTTCGGCGACTGGCAGATGCGCTGCGAAACACCGGCCGGCGCACAGAGCGAGCAATGCGCCCTCGTCCAGAACGTCGCCGCGGAGGACCGCCCGAACGTATCCCTCGTCATCATCGTCCTGCGGACGGCCGACAAGAAGAGCCACCTTCTGCGGGTCATCGCTCCCCTCGAGGCCGGCGTGCTCTTGCCGGCGGGACTTGGGCTCAAGGTCGACCAGACCGATATCGGCCGGGCCGGCTTCGTGCGCTGCCTCGCCTCCGGCTGCGTCGCCGAGGTCGTGATGGAGGAAAATCTCATCAACCAGCTCAAGACCGGTCAGACCGCGACCTTCTATATCTTCCAGACGCCGGAACAGGGAATCGGCATCCCGATCGCCCTCGGCGGCTTTGCGCAAGGGTTTGACTCCCTGCCCTGACTGGCGGCACAAAAGCGGAATCGCAACAGGGGAACGGAATGACGAGGTTCGCGGGAGCGCTGACGGCGCTCGTTCTAGGCACGCTCGCTGCCTGCAGCGGCCGTTCGGGCGACAGCTCGGGGGCCTCGTTCGGCGAGCGCCTGATGCTCGCCGGGCCGACCGTGCCGCCGTCGCTGCCCCAGGAGACGAGCGACGTCTATTGCCCGACCGTCGGCGTGATCGAGGGCGGCGCCGCGCTCCAGGCCTATTCGGGCGGGCGCGTCGGCGACGCAGCGGCGCTCCGCAACCAGATCACCCTCGGCCAGCTTGCCCGCGAATGCACCGGCCAGCCCGACGGCACGACGATGGTTCGGGTCGGCGTCGAGGGCCGGGCGCTCCTCGGCGCCGGCGCCGGCTCCGGCGGCACCTTCAACGTGCCCGTCCACGTCGTTCTGAAGCGCGGCGAGCGGGTCATCGCGAGCCGAGTCCGCACCGCCAGCGTCTCGATCCCGGCGGGCGACACCCAGGGCTCCTTCGTCATCGTCGAGGAGGGCCTCCTCGTGCCGGCTGCCGACGCCCAGACCTTCGACATCGAAGTCGGCCTCGGCGGCGCCGGCGCCACCGCGACGGAGCGGAGGAAGGGGCGCAAGCGCGGCTGAGGGCTGCAGCCGGCGGCCGACTACTCCTCGACGAGCTGAACCCGTTCATCGGTGCGGCGGACCGCCGAACGATCGTCGGGCGGATCGGCGTCCTCCATCCCACCGGCAGCCGCCTCGACGAGGCTCGGCCAGCGCTCGATCAGCCGCAACAGCACGCGCACCGCCGGGTCGAGCTTGTTTCGGCCCTGCTCCCAGTTTTGTACCGTGTCAGGCTCGAGACCGAAGCGATAGGCGAACTCGATTTGGGACAGGCCGAGCGACCGGCGCACGGCAGAGACATCGACCGTTGGCCGTTCGAGCGCTCGGACTGCGATCCCGAGCTTCGCGAAGTCCGCGCGAAGCACCGCGACGTCGAGGGTGCGCAACTCGAGGAAGGCCCGGCGGCCCGCAACGATCCTTCCGAGAACCTCGTGCGCCTTGCGGAGCGAGAGCCCTGCGGCCACGAGCAGGCGCGCGACGTCGACCGGGCGAGCGATCTCACCCTCCGCCTGAAGCGCCACCCGGACGAGGAAACCGGATGACGCGGGGAGCCCTGCCTTTGGTTCGCCCCGTCGTGCGAGTGCCGCCCTGAATGAGGATTTCATCGACATCGGCTTCCGCCAGCAGCTTGCGCCCGATGGCATGTAGGCCACGACGGCCGAGCGCTCCCGCCGTCAGGCCCTGGACGTGGGCATCGTCGATGACCAAAGCACGCCCGGATCGGCGGACGCTGCCGATCAGATCGATTCGTCCTGCCGGGGTCGTCACGACGACGATCATGACAGGATGATCCGCGGCATCGATTTCGACATGGATGTCGTGCAGCGACCACATTACGTATACGCTCTTCGCGTAGCGATCAACCGAAGTGATCCGAAGTTTCGAGAATATGATCCTAACGCCGAGTTTGTCATCCCGGGCCACCCGATTGACTCCGGCCCCCGCGCCGCTAAGACAGGAAGGCCGCTGATCCCCGCGGGAGAGACCGGGTCGTCCGACCCGGCGCCGAAGGCGCAACCGCCCCGGAAACGCTCAGGCAAAAGGACCGCGCGGGAGCTGGCACTCTGGAAAGCGGCGATGCCCTTCACGGGGCCTCGCCCACCGAAGGGCGTAACCGTCCGGGCGACCGGCGGGGAAATCTCTCAGGTCCCGGACAGAGGGGGCGCGAGGCGGATCGCCGGTCCGCGCCGTTCGCGCGTCTGCCGGAGGACCCGATGGCCGATCCCGACTCCTTCAGCCGACGCGCCGCCCCTGCACACGCCGCTCCATGCCGCGCACGTCGCGCTCGGCGCGCGCATGGTGCCCTTCGCCGGCTACGCCATGCCGGTGCAGTACCCGACCGGCATCCTCGCCGAGCACCTCTGGACCCGCGAGCATGCCGGGCTCTTCGACGTCTCGCATATGGGCCAGGCCTTCCTCGCCGGGCCCGACCATGCGGCGACCGCGCGCGGCCCTCGAGGCGCTGTCCCCGCCGACATCCTCAACCTGAAGCCCGGCCAGCAGCGCTACTCGCAGCTCCTCGACGAGAACGGCGGCATCCTCGACGACCTGATGGTCACCCGCCCGCCGATCCGGCCGAGGACGGCCGCCTCTTCCTCGTCGTCAACGCGGCGCTGCAAGGAGGCCGACTACGCGCCATATCGCCGGCGCAGCTGCCGGCCGGCGTCGCCGCTCGCGCCGCGCCGAGACCGCGCGCTGCTCGCGCTGCAGGGCCCGAGGCCGCCGCGGTGCTCGCCGCAGCATCGCGCCGGAGGCGGCCGGCATGGCCTTCATGACCGCGCGCCCGCTGAACGTCGCCGGCATACGGACCCACGTCTCCCGCTCCGGCTACACCGGCGAGGACGGCTACGAGATCTCGGTCGCCGGCGGCGGATGCGGCCGCGCTCTGGGACGCGCTCCTCGCCGATCCGAGGTCAAGCCGATCGGCCTCGGCGCCCGCGATTCGCTGCGGCTCGAGGCCGGGCTCTGCCTCTACGGCCACGACATCGACGACGACGACCTCGCCGATCGAGGCCGGCCTCACCTGGTCGATCCAGAAGCGCCGCCGCGAGGAGGGCGGCTTTCCCGGCGCCGCGCGCATCCAGCGCGAGCTCGCCGAGGGGCCCGCGCGCATGCGCGTCGGCCTCCGGCCCGAGGGCCGCGCGCCGGCCCGCGAGGGCGCCGAGCATCGCGACGCCCGACGGCCGCGAGCGTCGGCACCGTCACCTCCGGCGGCTTCGGCCCGAGCGTCAACGGGCCGATCGCCATGGGCTACGTCGGCACGCGGCTGTCGCCGCACCCGGCACGAACCTGCACCTCATCGTGCGCGGCAAGGCGCTGCCGGCCGACGGTCGCGCCATGCCCTTCGTCCCGCACCGCTACAAGCGCTGACCAGAATCGAAGAGGAGACCGCCATGACGACCCGCTACACCAAGGACCACGAATATATCCGCGTCGACGGCGACACCGGCATCGTCGGCATCACCGACTACGCGCAGGGGCAGCTCGGCGACGTCGTCTTCGTCGAGCTGCCCGAGGTCGGCAAGACGCTCGCCAAGGGCGGCGAGGCGGCCGTCGTCGAGAGCGTCAAGGCGGCCAGCGAGGTCTACGCCCCGTCTCCGGCGAGGTCGTCGCGGTCAACGGCGAGCTCGAAGGCGCGCCCGGCGACGGTCAACGAGGACCCGGCGGGCAAGGGCTGGTTCGTCAAGCTCAAGCGTCGCCGACCCGACCGAGCTCGACGCCCTGATGGACCGAGGCCGCAGTACCAGGACTTCGTGAAATCGCTCGGCCTGAGCGAACCATGCGCTATCTGCCCCTCTCCGACAGCCGACCGCGGCGAGATGCTCGCGCGCGATCGGCGTCGCCGCGCATCGACGACCTCTTCGCCGACGTGCCGGCCGACAAGCTCCGCTGCCGGGCCCGCTCGACCTGCCGCGCGCGCAAGGGCGAGCTCGAGGTCGAGCGCCTGCTCGGCCGCCATCGCGGCCAGAAACGTCGCCGGCGTCGTCGGTGCCGTTCTTCGTCGGCGCCGGCGCCTACAAGCACCATGTGCCGGCGACGCGTCGATCACCTGATCCAGCGCTCGGAGTTCCTGACCAGCTACACGCCCTACCAGCCCGAGATCGCGCAGGGCACGCTGCAATATCTGTTCGAGTTCCAGACGCAGGTCGCGCGCGCTGACCGGCATGGAGGTCGCCAACGCCTCGATGTATGACGGCTCGACCGCGCACCGGCGAGGCGGTGCTGATGGCGCATCGCGTCACCAAGCGCCGCAAGGCGGTGCTCTCGGGCGGGCTGCACCCGCACTACGCCGACGTCGTCGCGCACGCTGTCGCGCATGGCCGGGCGACGACGTCGTCGCGCTGCCGCCGACGTCGCCGCGACCGAGGACCTGCTCGCGGCGATCGACGGCGAGACCTCCTGCGTCGTCGTGCAGACGCCCGACGTCTTCGGCAATCTGCGCGATCTTACCGCCGATCGCCGAGACGGCCCACGCGCAACGGCGCGCTGCTCGTCGCCGTCTTCACCGAGGCGTGTCGCTCGGCCTCGTGACGCCGCCCGGCGCGATGGGCGCCGACATCGTCGTCGGCGAGGGCCAGTCGATCGGCAACGCGCTGAATTTCGGCGGCCCCTATGTCGGCCTCTTCGCCACGCGGCAGAAATATCGTCCGCCAGATGCCCGGCCGGCTGTGCGGCGAGACCGTCGACGCCGACGGCCAGCGCGGCTTCGTGCTGACGCTCTCGACCCGCGAGCAGCATATCCGCCGCGACAAGGCGACCTCGAACATCTGCACCAATTCCGGCCTCTGCTGCCTCGCCTTCACGATCCACATGACGCTGCTCGGCGAGGCGGGCCTTGCGCCGCCTCGCGCGCATCAACCACGCCAATGCGGTGAAGCTCGCCGACCTGCTCGCCGGCGTGCCGGGCGTCGAGGTGCTCAACGAGACCTTCTTCAACGAGTTCACGATGCGGCTGCCGCAAGCCCGCGGCCGAGGTCGTCGAGGCGCTGGCCGGCAAGGGCATCCTCGGCGGCGTGCCGGTCTCGCGCCTGCTGCCCGGCGCCGGCCTCGACGATCTGCTCCTCGTCGCCGCGACCGAGGTCAACACGGACGACGACCGCGCGGCCTTCGCCGCCGGCGCTGAAGGAGGTCCTGTGATGCTGAACCGCCAGGGACGCCCCACGGCACCCGGCGAGGCCGGCACCGGCGAACACCCGACCTTCACCGGCAATCGCGGCGCTGCTGCAGATCGAGCCGCTGATCTTCGAGATCGGCCGACGTCGGACGACGACCGGCGTCGACCTCGACGAGCCGGCGCCCTTCGCCGCCGCCTCGGCGGGCCTGCAGCGCCGCGGGCCGATCGGCCTGCCCGGCCTCTCCGAGCCCGAGACGATGCGCCACTACGTGCGCCTGCTCGCAGAAGAACTACGGCATCGACACCGGGCTCTTCCCGCTCGGCTCCTGCACGATGAAGCACAATGCGCGCCTCAACGAGAAGATGGCGCGGCTGCCGGGCTTCGCCGACATCCATCCGCTGCAGCCGGTCTCGACCGTGCAGGGCGCGCTCGCGTTGATGCAGCGAGCTCGCCCACTATCTGATCGACGCTCGACCGGCATGACCGGCCGTCGCGCTGTCGCCGAAGGCCGGCGCGCATGGCGAGCTCTGCGGCATGATGGCGATCAAGGCCGCGATCGACGCGCAAGGGCGAGGGCGCGACGCGCAAGGTCGTGCTGGTGCCGAATTCGGCGCACGGCACCAATCCGGCCACCGCCGCGCTGATCGGCTTCACGGTGAAGCCCGTCCCGGCGCGGGCCGACGGCACGGTCCATGTCGAGGACGTGCAAGGCGCTGCTCGGGCCCGACGTCGCCGCGATCATGCTGACCAACCCCAACACCTGCGGCCTGTTCGAGCCGCAGGTCGTCGAGATCGCGCAGGCGGTGCACGAGGCCGGCGCCTATTTCTACTGCGACGGCGCCAACTTCAACGCCATCGTCGGCAAGGCGCGGCCGGGCGATCTCGGCGTCGACGCCATGCACATCAACCTGCACAAGACCTTCTCGACGCCCCATGGCGGCGGCGGGCCGGGCGCCGGCCCGGTCGTGCTGTCGGCGCGGCTCGCGCCCTTCGCGCCGGTGCCCTTCGTGCGCGCGGATCGGGAGGAGCTCTCGCTCGTCGAGCATGCCGCGGGAGCGGCGGAAGCAGCCCTTCGGCCGCATCACCGCCTTCCACGGCCAGATGGGCATGTTCGTGCGCGCCCTCGCCTACATGCTGTCGCACGGCGCGGACGGCATGCGGCAGGCGTCCGAGGACGCGGTGCTCAACGCCAACTACGTCCGCGCCGGGCTCTCCGACCTGATGTCGCTGCCCTTCGGCGACCAGCCCTGCATGCACGAGGTGCTGTTCGACGACGCCTGGCTGAAGGACACCGGCGTCACGACGCTCGACTTTCGCCAAGGCGATGATCGACGAGGGCTACCACCCGATGACGGTGTATTTTCCGCTCGTCGTCCACGGCGCCATGCTGATCGAGCCGACGGAATCGGAATCGAAGGCCTCGCTCGACCTCTTCATCGCGACGCTGCGGGATCTTGGCGCTCGCCGCAAAGCGCGGCGACACGGACCGCTTCACCGGCGCCCCCTACCACGCGCCGCGCCGCCGCCTCGACGAGACCCGCGCCGCCCGCCACCCGATCCTGAACTGGACGCCGCCGGCGCCGATCGCCGAGGCGGCGGAGTAGAGGGCCGGCCCTTCGCCCCCCGCAAGCGGGAGAGCGATCCCGGCCCCGGTTCGCGTGCTGGCGGGCGTTCCTCTGTTACCAAAATCCCACACCGGGCGCGCCCCGGCCCAAGCGTAACGGCACCAAGCCGTGATTTGCCTTATTGCCGCCGGGATGTTCACGGTTCTGGACACCGTCCGTTAATCGTGAATCCCGCACTGAAGGGAAGGACGGCGAACGGCCCTGTCCGCGTCCCCGACCGAAACCGAAGAGCTGCTTCACCCATGCTGTCCCGCCGCTCCCTCCTGACCGGATCCCTCGCCCTCGTCTTCACCCCCGCGACCGCCGTGCTGGCGCAGCAGGTTCCCCAGCAGGCCGAGTGGTCGCAGAACTACGAGTCGGTCTCCAGGGCGCGGGTGCAGCGCTCGACGACGCCGATCCTGTCGCCGCAGACGCTTGCCGCAACGGAGCAGGTGATCGAGCGCTACCGGGCCCTCGCCGCAAGCGGCGGCTGGCAGCCCCTGCGGGTGCCGGCGAACCTGCGCATCGGCGTGAAGAGCCCAGAGGTCGTGGCGCTGCGCCAGCGGCTCATCCTCGCCGGCGATCTCGACCCGACCGCCGGCGACTCGCCGGTCTTCGATTCCTACGTCGAAGCCGGCGTGCGCCGCTTCCAGGCCCGGCACGGCCTCACCGCGACCGGCGCCCTCAGCGCCGCAACGCTGACCGCGATGAACGTGCCGGTCGACGTGCGCCTGCGCCAGCTCGAGCTCAACATCGTCCGCCTGCGCAGCTATTCCGGCAATCTCGGCCACCGCTACGTCATCGTGAACATCCCCGCCGCCCTCGTCGAGACGGTGGAGGAGGGCGTCGTGCAGACGCCGGCACGCGGCCGGCGTCGGCAAGATCGACCGCCAGTCGCCGATCATGAACGCCAAGATCACCGAGGTGAACTTCAACCCCTTCTGGACCGTCCCGGCCTCGATCATCCGCAAGGACCTGATCCCGAAGATGCAGAAGGAGCCGAACTACCTCACCGACAACCGCATCCGCATCTTCAACGGCCAGGGCCAGGAACTGTCGCCGCAGCGGGTCAACTGGTTCTCCGACGAGGCGACCCGCTACCAGTTCCGGCAGGACCCCGGCGGCGACGTCAACTCGATGGGCTTCGTGCGCATCAACATCCCGAACCCGCACGGGGTCTACATGCACGACACGCCCTCGAAGGGCATCTTCGGCGACGATTTCCGCTTCGTCTCCTCGGGCTGCGTGCGCGTCCAGAACGTCCGCGACTACATCCAGTGGCTCCTGAAGGACACCGCCGGCTGGAGCCGCGACCAGATCAACGCCACCTTCGAGGCGGGCTCGCGCACGGACGCGCGCCTCGCCCAGCCGGTCGCGGTCTACTGGACCTACATCACCGCCTGGGCGACCCCCGACGGCCTCGTCCAGTTCCGCGACGACATCTACAACCGCGACGGCTTCGGCAACGCGGTCCCGGTGGCGAGCCGGGTCCCGACCGAGCCGGACGAGGAGATGTTCCTGCAGAACTGAGGCCCCCGCCTCTCCCACGCTAAATCCGTCTTCGCCCCCGCGACTTCATCCTGAGAGCGTGTGAATCCTCAGACAGGAGGCGCGCGGGTTCGCCTCTCCCCGCTTGCGGGGGAGGGCCGCCGAAGGCGGCAAGCCTGCGCAGCAGGCGAGGGTGAGGGGGCGGTGCTGGAGAAGGCGCGGCGTTTGAAACAGGCGCCTCTTCCGGAAGCGCCCCCTCACCCCCGCTTCGCTCCGCTCGTTCGGCCGCAGGCCGAACCCTCTCCCGCAAGCGGGGAGAGGCCAACCCGCGCCCTGTTCTTTCTCGGCCCCGCAGGGTCCGCGGTCGATCGACGTCGCGGCGCCGTCAATTCCGGTCGCACCGGCCTTGGCGGTTCGCGGGCCTGCGTGATAGAGGCTCCTCATTCCGCGATCCCGCCGGCCTCGCGAGCGAGGTGCGGCCGCGCGCCGCAGTCCGGCGCGAGCCATGAGGTTTCAGCCATGAGCGCGACGCAGGCCCCCGCCCATCTCTCGAACTCCTTCTTTTCCGCGAGCCTCGCCGAGTCGGATCCCGACATCGCCCGGGCGATCGAGCTCGAACTCGGCCGCCAGCGCGACGAGATCGAACTGATCGCCTCCGAAAACATCGTCTCCCGCGCCGTGCTCGAAGCGCAGGGCTCGGTGATGACGAACAAGTATGCCGAGGGCTATCCGCGCAAGCGCTACTACGGCGGCTGCCAGTTCGTCGACATCGCCGAGGAACTGGCGATCGAGCGCGCCAAGCGCCTGTTCGATTGCGCCTTCGCCAACGTGCAGCCGAACTCGGGCAGCCAGGCGAACCAGGCCGTGTTCATGGCCCTGATGAAGCCCGGCGACACCTTCATGGGCCTCGACCTCGCCTGCGGCGGCCACCTCACCCACGGCTCGCCGGTGAACATGTCGGGCAAGTGGTTCAACGTCGTCAGCTACAAGGTGCGCCCGGACGACCAGATCATCGACATGGACGAGGTCGCGCGCCTCGCCGCCGAGCACAGGCCGAAGGTGATCGTCGCCGGCGGCTCGGCCTATTCGCGCTTCTGGGATTTCGCGCGCTTCCGCGAGATCGCGGATTCCGTCGGCGCCTATTTCATGGTCGACATCGCCCATTTCGCCGGCCTCGTCGCCGGCGGCGTGCATCCCTCGCCGTTCCCGCACGCCCATGCGGTCACGACGACGACGCACAAGACCCTGCGCGGCCCGCGCGGCGGCATGATCCTGACGAACGACGAGGATCTGGCCAAGAAATTCAACTCCGCGGTCTTCCCGGGCCTGCAGGGCGGCCCGCTGATGCACGTCATCGCCGGCAAGGCGGTCGCCTTCGGCGAGGCGTTGCGGCCCGAGTTCAAGCTCTACGCCCGCGCCGTCGTCGAGAACGCCAAGGCCCTCGCCGACACGGCTTTGTCGGGCGGCTACGCCATCGTCGCCGGCGGCACCGACAACCACCTCATGCTCGTCGACCTGCGGCCGAAGAAGCTCACCGGCAAGGCCGCCGAGGCGGCGCTCGGGCGCGCCCACATCACCACCAACAAGAACGGCGTGCCGTTCGACCCGGAAAAGCCGTTCGTGACGTCGGGCATCCGGCTCGGCACGCCCGGCCTGCACCTCGCGCGGCTTCGGCGTCGCCGAGTTCCGCCGCGTCGGCGAACTCCTCGTCGAGACGCTCGACGGGCTGGCGAAGAACGGCGAGGGCGGCAACGGCGCGGTCGAGGAGTCGGTGAAGGCGCGCGCGCACGAACTGACCCGGCGCTTTCCGATCTACGGATGAGCCGCGGATGGCGACGCCTCGCCGCGCTCTGCAGCCTCATCCGGCCCGCGCCGTCCTTGGCTTCCTGCTCGCGCCGCTGGTTGCGGGATGCGCGTTCGCGCTGCTCTCGGCGACGTTGACGCCCGACGACGCCTGGCCGCTGGGGCCGCTCACCGGCTTCACGAGCATGCTCGCCGGGTACGTCACTCTTTACGTCGCCGTTCCGATCTTCTTCGTCGTTCGCCGCAGCGTGCAGCCGAGCGCGCGGAACATCGCCCTGACCGGAGCGCTCATCGGCGTCGCGCCGGGGATCGGAGCGGCGGCAACGGCGATCTTCAACGTCGGACGAGTGCCGCGCGACGTGGTGGCGCTCGCCGCCTTCGGGGCGCTGTCGGGGACAGTCGGCGGCGTCGTCTTCTGGCTTTGCGCCGTCTGGCGCAGCCGGCGATTCGTGCAGCGGGAGCCGGCCTGATGCGCTGCCCCTATTGCGGGAACCTCGACACGCAGGTGAAGGACTCGCGGCCGACGGACGACGCTTCGGCCATCCGCCGCCGCCGCGTCTGCCCGGATTGCGGCGGCCGGTTCACCACCTTCGAGCGCGTGCAGCTGCGCGAACTCGTCGTCGTCAAGCGCTCCGGCCGGCGGGTGCCGTTCGACCGCGACAAGCTCGAGCGCTCGATCGCCGTCGCCCTGCGCAAGCGCCCGGTCGATCCCGAGCGCGTCGAGCGCATGATCAACGGCATCGTCCGCCAGCTCGAAAGCAGCGGCGACGGCGAGGTCGCCTCCGAGAAGGTCGGCGAACTCATCATGGAGGGCCTCAAGGGGCTCGACGACGTCGCCTACGTCCGCTTCGCCTCGGTCTACCGGGACTTCCGCGAAGCGAAGGATTTCGACGACATCCTCGGCGAACTCGCCGAGAAGGGCGAGGCGCCGCGGCGCAAGCGCCATCCCGCGAAGGCGCCATGAGCGTTCACGCGCCGCTGGCGAAGGCCGCAATGCCGGCCCTGTCCCCGCCGGACGAGCGCTTCATGCGCCTCGCCCTGGCGCTCGGCGCGCGCCACCTCGGCATGACCTGGCCGAACCCCTCGGTCGGCGCCGTCGTCAGCCGCGAGCGCGACGGTCGCTTCGAAATCGTCGGTCAGGGCATCACCCAGGCCGGCGGGCGCCCGCACGCAGAGCGCCTCGCCCTTGCCGAAGCCGGCGAGGCGGCCCGCGGCGCGACGCTCTATGTCACCCTCGAGCCCTGCTCGCGCGCAGCCGCGGCGACGACGGCCCGTCCTGCACCGATCTCATCGTCGCTGCCGGCATCGCGCCGCGTCGTCATCGGCGCGCGCGATCCCAGTCCGTTCGCGCACGGCAACGGCTTTCCGCGCCTCGAGGCCGCCGGCATCGAGGTGATCACGGACATGCTTGCCGTCGAGGCCTGCCGCGCCCATCGCGGCCACGTCACGCGCGTCACCGAGGGACGGCCGTCGCTGGCCCTGAAGTTCGCCCGCACCGCGGACGGCTACGCGGCGCGCCTCAACGGGCCGCGCCTCCTCATCTCCGGCGAGGCCTCGAATGCGCGCACGCATCTGATGCGCGCCCATCACGACGTCATCATGGTCGGGGTCGGCACGATCCTCGGCGACGATCCGCGCCTGACCGTGCGCCTGCCGGGGCTCGAGCATCGCTCTCCCGTCCGCGTCGTACTCGACATCGGGGCTGCGCACGCCGCCGAACGCGGCGGTGGTCGCGCACGGCGCACGAGGTGCCGACCTGGATCGTCGCCGCGGAGACGGCACCGGTCGCGGCCGAGAAGGCTCTCGTCGCCGCCGGCGCGGAGGTGATGCGCGTGTCGTCGCCGCCGCGGCCGCGTCGACCTTGCCGAGGCGATGCGGCTCCTCGGCACCCGCGGCGTGACGCGCGTCTTCAGCGAGGGCGGGCCCGCCATTGGCGAAGCGCTGATCGAGGCCGATCTCGTCGATGTCGTCGCGCTGGCGACGAGCCGGGTCGAACTCGGCGAGGCGGGGGTGCCGGCCCTCGGCCCGAAGCTCTCCGACGCCCTCGTCGAGCGCTTTCACCACATCGCCTCGGAGGAGCTCGGCGGGGACCAGCTCGATATCTTCGAGAAGGCACCCTGATGTTCACCGGCATCGTTACCGCCGTCGGCCGGATCGCATCGCTGTCCCACGGCGGCGCCGTCCGGCGCCTGCGCATCGAAGCGCCCTACGACGCCGCCTCGATCGCCCTCGGCGCCTCGATCGCCTGCGGCGGACCGTGCCTGACGGTCGTCGCCGTCGAGCCGGCGGGCGAGGGCTGCCGGTTCGACGGTCGACGCCGCGGCCGAGACGCTGGCGCGCACCACCGTCGGCGAATGGCAGCCGGGGCAGCGCATCAACCTCGAGCGCTCGCTTAGGATCGGCGACGAGCTCGGCGGGCACATCGTCACCGGCCACGTCGACGGCATCGCCACGATCGTCTCCCGCGAGGCGATCGGGGCAGGAGACGATCCCTGGGGCGCGACCGCGCGCTTTTCCATCCGGGTGCCGCCGCCTCTCGCCCGCTTCATCGCCGAGAAGGGCTCGGTCTGCCTCGACGGCACCTCGCTGACGGTGAACGCGGTCGAGGGCGACGTCTTCTCCGTCCTCATCATCCCGCACACCCTCGCCGTCACCACCTGGGGCGCGCGGGAGGAGGGCGACCGGCTCAACCTCGAGGTCGATCTCATGGCCCGCTACGCCGCGCGGCTTGCCGAGGCCGGCGGGGCAGGGTAGGCACGCTCGCTCCGCATCCCGGCGCGAGCCCCCGCCCATCCATGGTCGTTCCGCACCCGAAGTCCGCCGCAAGCCGACCGCCCGTTCCCGGCGCGCGGGTGCTCGTCGTCGAGGCGCGCTATTACGACGGCATCGCCGACGCGCTCCTCGCCGGCGCGCGGGCGGCCATCGCAGCGGCCGGGGCCGAGCCGACGGTGCTGACCGTCGACGGCGCCCTCGAAGTGCCGGCGGCCATCGCCATCGCGCTCGATGCGGCGGCCGCGTCGAGCAGGCCCTACGACGCGGTGGTCGCGCTCGGCTGCGTCATCCGCGGCGAGACGAGCCACTACGACATCGTCGCCGGCGAGAGCGCCCGCGCGCTCATGGACCTCTCCGTCAGCCGCCGCATCCCCCTCGGCAATGGCATCCTCACCGTCGAGACCGAGGAACAGGCCTGGAGCCGGGCCCGGGTCGAGGACCTGAACAAGGGCGGCGGCGCGGCCGAGGCCGCCCTGGGCGTTTTGCGCGATCAGGCGCGATGCTGGAGCCCGTGCGGTGACGAAACCCGCGGAGCGCTCCGCCGCCCGGCTCGCCGCCGTGCAGGCCCTCTACCAGATGGACGTGTCCGGCAAGGGCGTCGATCGACGCCCTTGCCGAGTTCGAGGCCTTCTGGATCGGCCGCGAGGTCGAGGGCATCGCCTCCGAGCCGTCCGACGTCGCGTTTTTCCGCGCCATCCTCGTCGGGCGTCGTCGAGAACCAGCGCGTCGATCGACCAGGCCGTCGACGCGGCCCTCGCCGCCGGCTGGCCCCTGACGCGGATCGAGGCGGTCCTGCGCGCCATCCTGCGCGCCGGCGCCTACGAACTGATGCTGCGCAAGGACGTGCCCGCCCGCGTCGTCATCTCGGAATACGTCGACGTCACGCACGGCTTCTACGGCGACGACGAGCCGGGCCTCGTCAACGCGGTCCTCGACCGCCTCGCCCGCGAGGCCCGCCCGGGCGAGCTCGACAAGAAGCCGGCCGGGCGGGCGTGACATCGGGCCGTCCGCGATGACCCGCCCCTCCGAGGACGATCTCATCGCCCGCTACTTCGCGCCCCTCGCGGGAGCGGACGGCCTCGGCCTCAAGGACGACGCGGCCTGCATCGCCGCGCGGCCCGGCTTCGACCTCGTGCTCACCGCCGACGCCCTCGTCGCCGACAGACACTTCTTCGCCGACGATCCGGCCGGCTCGATCGCCCGCAAGGCGCTCGGCGTGAACGTCTCAGACCTCGCCGCCAAGGGCGCGGAGCCGGTTGGATTCCTGTTGTCCCTCGCGCTCCCGGGCGACTGCACGGCGGACTGGCTCGAAGCCTTCGCGGCGGGGCTCGGCGCGGCGGCCCGGGACTGGGCCTGCCCGCTTCTCGGCGGGGACACGGTGAAGGCCTCGGGCGGGCTGACGCTCGCGATCACCGCCCTCGGCCACGTCCCGGCGGGGCGGATGGTGCGGCGGACGGCGGCGGAGCCCGGGGACATCCTCTGCGTCACCGGGACGATCGGCGACGCCGCCCTCGGGCACGCGATCCGCGAAGGGACCCTCGGTGCCGGCCTTCCGCCTCCCGCGCGCGCCTTTCTGCTCGACCGCTACCTGCATCCCCAGCCTCGGATCGCCCTGGCCGGGGCTCTGCGCGCCCATGCCCGGGCAGCGATGGACGTCTCGGACGGCCTGGCGGGCGATCTCGCCAAGATGATGCGGGCAAGCGACACCACCGCCGCGGTCGACCTTGCGAGCATCCCCCTGTCGGAGGCTGCGCGAGCGCTCGTGAGCGAAGAGCCGGCCATGGCGGATGTCGTCGTCACCGGCGGCGACGACTACGAGATCCTGTGCGCCGTCCCTCCCGAGGAGGTCGAGGCGTTCCAGGAGAGGGCCGCGGCGCAGGGGGTCGCCCTGACGCCCATCGGACAGGTGATCGCCGGCGCGGGCCTGCCGGTCTTCGTGGCGGAGGGCCAGGAGCGCCGGTTCCCGCGCGGCTCCTATTCGCATTTCTGAACCGCGGTCTCGCGCCGGCGCGACCGGCCATTGGACGACGCAGAAGCAGAGTCGCGCCGTTCGCAAGACGCTATAACAAATCCGACGGGCGAATGGTCGCCCGTCGGCCGTCTTTCTGGACAACCGCCTGAACCCGCCGATTTCCAGAATCCTGCGCAAAAAAAGTCCCGTTTGCGATTCGCACCGATTTTTGGCAGTGAGGGCGCCGTTCTCTCCGGGATCGGGTTGCCGGCGGACGCGCGGGAGGCGCTCCAGCCGATCTCGCCAAGCCACTCCCCTCACCACAAGGACCGAAGGATGCCTCTTCTCCTGATCATCGTGGGCGGCCTCTTGTCGATCGCCTACGGCCTCTGGGCCATCAACGACGTCATGAAGCGGGACGCCGGGACTCAGCGCATGCAGGAGATCGCCGACGCGATCGCCGAGGGCGCCCAGGCCTATTTGCGCCGCCAGTACATGACGATCGGCGTCGTCGGCATCGTGCTCTTTGCGATCATCGCCTACTTCCTCGGGGTCCGGGTCGCGGTCGGCTTCCTCATCGGCGCGCTGCTTTCGGGTGCGGCGGGCTTCATCGGCATGAACGTCTCCGTCCGCGCCAACGTCCGCACCGCGCAGGCGGCGACCCAGTCCCTCGGCGGCGGCCTCGACGTCGCCTTCAAGGCGGGCGCCGTGACAGGCCTCCTCGTCGCCGGCCTCGCGCTCCTCGGCGTCGCGATCTACTTCGGCTACCTGACCCGCGTCGCCGGGCTTTCGGGCTCGAGCCGCGAGGTCATCGATTCCCTTGTCGCCCTCGGCTTCGGCGCCTCGCTCATCTCGATCTTCGCCCGTCTCGGCGGCGGCATCTTCACCAAGGGCGCGGATGTCGGCGGCGATCTCGTCGGCAAGGTCGAGGCCGGCATCCCGGAGGACGACCCGCGCAATCCCGCGACCATCGCCGACAACGTCGGCGACAATGTCGGCGACTGCGCCGGCATGGCCGCCGACCTCTTCGAGACCTATGCGGTGACGATCGTCGCGACGATGGTGCTCGCGGCGATCTTCTTCTCCGGCCAGCCGATCCTCGACTGGATGCTGCTCTACCCGCTCTCGATCGGCTCGGCCTGCATCCTGACCTCGATCGTCGGCACCTTCTTCGTGAAGCTCGGGCCGAACCAGTCGATCATGGGTGCGCTCTACAAGGGGCTGATCGCGACGGGCGTCCTCTCGGTCGCCGCCATCGCGATCCTGAACTTCGCGATCTTCGGCGGCTTTTCGCCGGAGTTCCGCACCAATACCGGCGTCACCTTCTCGTCCGGCGGCCTGTTCCTCTGCGCGGTCGTCGGCCTTGCGACGACGGCGCTCATCGTCGTCGTTACCGAGTACTATACGGGCGTCGGCTACCGGCCGGTGCGCTCGATCGCGCAAGCCTCCGTGACGGGGCACGGCACGAACGTCATCCAGGGCCTCGCCGTCTCGCTCGAATCGACGGCGCTGCCGACGGTGGCGATCGTTGCGGGCATCATCGTCGCGTTCAAGCTCGCGGGCCTCTTCGGCATCGCCATCGCGGTCACGGCGATGCTCGGCGTCGCCGGCATGATCGTCGCCCTCGACGCCTTCGGTCCGGTCACCGACAATGCCGGCGGCATCGCCGAGATGGCCGGCCTGCCGAAGGAGGTGCGCAAGGCGACGGACGCGCTCGACGCGGTCGGCAACACGACGAAGGCGGTCACGAAAGGCTACGCCATCGGCTCGGCCGGCCTCGGCGCGCTGGTGCTCTTCGCGGCCTACACGTCCGACCTCAACTACTTCACGCAAAACGCGGCGCAGTACCCTTATTTCAAGGACGTCGTGCCCGACTTCTCCCTTGCCAATCCTTATGTCGTCGTCGGCCTTCTCTTCGGCGGCCTGATCCCGTTCCTCTTCGGCGGCATCGCGATGACCGCGGTCGGGCGCGCGGCCGGCGCGGTCGTCGAGGAGGTGCGCCGGCAGTTCCGCGAGAAGCCGGGCATCATGGCGGGCACCGACCGTCCCGACTACGGCCGCGCCGTCGACATGCTCACCCGCGCCGCGATCAAGGAGATGATCGTGCCCTCGCTCCTGCCGGTGCTTGCGCCGATCGTGACCTACTTCCTCGTCTATGCAATCGCCGGCAAGTCCCAGGCCTTTTCGGCGGTCGGCGCGATGCTGCTCGGCGTCATCGTCACCGGCCTCTTCGTCGCGATCTCGATGACCTCGGGCGGCGGCGCCTGGGACAACGCCAAGAAGTCCTTCGAGGACGGCTTCACCGACCAGAACGGCGTCACCCACCACAAGGGCTCCGAGGCGCACAAGGCCTCGGTGACCGGCGACACCGTCGGCGATCCCTACAAGGACACGGCGGGTCCGGCCGTGAACCCGGCGATCAAGATCACCAACATCATCGCGCTGCTTCTGCTCGCGATCCTGGCGCATTCGTAGGGGCCGCAATCGCCTCTCCCCGCTTGCGGGGAGAGGGCCGCCGAAGGCGGCAAGCCTGCGAAGCAGGCGAGGGTGAGGGGGCGTCTCCGGAGAGGGCGCGGCGGTTTGGGCCGGGCGCCTCTTCCGGCACCGCCCCCTCACCCTCGCTTCGCTCGTTCGGCCGAAGGCCGAACCCTCTCCCCGCAAGCGGGGAGAGGCGAGAAGCGCGTCGCCTCAGCTCGCGCGCCGCCCGGCGTCGAGGCGGCTGCCCTCGAAGGCGGCGACCTTCTGGCGCTGCTCGCCGAGGCCGGCGATGCCGAGCGTCACGACGTCCCCGGCCTTGAGGAAGCGCGGCGGCTTCATGGCCATGCCGACGCCGGGCGGCGTGCCGGTGGTGATGACGTCGCCGGGCTCGAGGATCATGAAATGCGAGACGTAGGAGACGATCTTCACGACGCTGAAGATCATCGTCCGCGTCGAGCCGGTCTGCATGCGCTCGCCGTTCACCTCGAGCCACATGTCGAGATCCTGCACGTCGGCGATCTCGTCCTTCGTCACGAGCCACGGTCCGATCGGGCCGAAGGTGGCGCAGCCCTTGCCCTTGGTCCAGGTGCCGCCGCGCTCGAGCTGGTATTCGCGCTCGGAGACGTCGTTGCAGACGCAGAAGCCGGCGACGTAATCCATCGCTTCGTTGGCGCCGACATAGGAGGCGCGCTTGCCGATGACGATGGCGAGCTCGACCTCCCAGTCGGTCTTCGTCGAGCCGCGCGGGATGACGACGTCGTCGTTCGCACCGACGATGCAGCTCGGCGCCTTGTTGAAGACGATCGGCTCGGCCGGGATCGGCGCGCCGCTCTCGGCCGCGTGGTCGGCGTAGTTGAGGCCGATGGCAATGAAGTTGCGGACGTGCCCGACGCAGGGGCCGAGGCGCTGACCGGCCGGCACCGCGGGCAGCGTCGAGGGATCGAGCGCCGCCGCCCGTTCGATCGCGCCCGCCGCCAGGGTTGCGGCAGTGACGTCGCCGATCACGCCCGAGACGTCGCGGATCTGCCCGTCGGGAGTCACGATCCCAGCCTTCTCGTAGCCGGGCTGACCGAACCGTACCAGCTTCATGTGATTCTCCTGCTCTTCTCAGCGCTCCTGCCGATGCCGCATAGCGCGGCCTGCCGGCCCTGCCCAGGGGCGGCGAAGGGCGCCCGAAAAAGAGTTGCCGTTTTGCCACGGCCGCCGGGAAACAACGGCGGGTGCCGATCCCGCAACGTCGCACGCGTGTTGCGTATTAATTGCGAAATACGCCGCCCTACGATCGAAGTGTCCGCCGGTGCGAAATCCTCGGGGCGGGCTTCCGACTAGATCGCAAGTAATTTCGTGCCGTCCGAGCCAAATCCAGTCTCGGCAACGGGCGCCCCGCGGGGCCAGTAATCAATTGCGGCGAAATTAAAGCATCGGCATTGTCGAGGCAGAAGCGGGGACGCCGCGCAACCTTGGATTTTTCGAAGGGCAGGATTTCGACATGCGCCTCCTCACGCGGACTTTGGGCCTCGCCGCCGTTTCAGCCGCAGCGATCCTCGCCGGACGCGGAGGGGCGCAGGCCGGTGGTTTCGCGATCCGGGAGCAGAGCGCGACGGCACAGGGCCTGTCCTTCGCCGGCGCCGCATCCGGGTCCGGGCGCCTGTCGTCCATGTACTGGAACCCGGCGACGATCACGATGGCGCCGGGCTGGCAGAGCGAGACCCATCTCTCCGTCGTCATCCCCGACGTCACGATCACGCCGCTGCCGCCGACCCCGACGCTGGCGTTCGGCGGGTCCGGGGACATCGCGCAGGACGCGATCGTCCCGACCGGCTACTACTCGTTCCAGATCAACGATTGGCTCTGGGCCGGCATCGCCAGCACGGCTCCCTTCGGCCTCGTGACCGATCCGCGCGAGATCTGGGCGGGCCAGGTCTACTCGCGCTCCTCGCGCATCTTCACCATCAACGTGAACCCGATCGTCGGCGTCAAGGTGAACGACTGGCTGTCCGTCGCAGCCGGTCCGATGGTGCAGTATTTCGACGTCCGCCTGAAGAGCGCCGCGGGCATCCTGCCGACGGCGCCGAGCGTCATCCTCGACGGCGACGATTACGGCATCGGCTTCACCGCCGGCGTGACTCTGACCCCGTTCGTGGGCACCTCGATCGGCATCGGCTACCGCTCGCTCATCACGCACGAGGTCGAGGGCTCGCTGACGACGCCGGCCATCGGCATCCCGATCAGGTCGAACGTCAACACGCCCGAGCAGATCACGGTCGGCCTGTCGCAGGTGTTGACGCCGGACCTCACCTTGCAGGCCGGCTTCGAGTGGACGAACTGGAGCCGCCTCGGGACCTCGGCGATCGTCGGCCCCGGCGGCGTGCCGGTGTCGCGCATCGCGCTCAACTACGACGACGGCTACTACTACGCGCTCGGCCTCGAATACCGCTTCTCGGAGCAACTGACGCTGCGCGGCGGCGTCGCCTACGAACAATCGCCGATCGATACGGAGGTCCGCTCGACGCGCCTGCCGGACAACGATCGCTACTGGGTGTCCCTCGGCGCCACCTATCAGTGGAACCAAAAACTCTCCTTCGATGTCGCCTACAGCTACATCTGGGCGAAGGAGACGAAGATTGCGATCCTGCCGGGCCAGCAGGACTTCGTCGGCCTGCCCTTCGTCGCCGACGTCGACTCGAGCGTCAACATCGTCTCCGCCGCAATCCGCTACCGCTGGGACGACCCAAAGGTCGCGATCCCGGCCGCGATCGTGCGCAAGCCCTGATGGTTTTCGCCTCTCCCCGCTTGCGGGGAGAGGGCCGCCGGACCTCGGGTCTACCCGAGGTCCGTTCTTCGGTGCGCAAGCCGGGAACACCCGGCTTGCGAAGGCGGCAAGCCTGCGCAGCAGGCGAGGGTGAGGGGGCGGCGACGAAGGAGGGCGCCGCGGCGAGGGAAGTGCGTCTCTTCCGGAGACGCCCCCTCACCCCCGCTTCGCTTCGCTCCGCTCGTTCGGCCGAAGGCCGAACCCTCTCCCCGCAAGCGGGGAGAGGCGAATCCGCGCTCTTCAGAGAGATGTGTGCATACGCTAGCCCCGCAGGCGGGGAGAGGCGAATTCGCCTCACAGCCCGAACCACAGGGTCGCGATGCCGAGGAAGGCGAAGAAGCCGACGACGTCGGTGATCGTCGTGACGAGCGGGCCGGAGGAGACCGCCGGGTCGACGTCGAAATGGTCGAGGGCGAGCGGGATAATGATGCCGCCGAAGGCCGCCGAGACGAGGGTCACGATGATCGCGAGGCCGATCACGGGGCCGAGCTGCGCCGTGCCGAACCACACCACCGCGATGACCGCCATCAGGATCGCGAAGGCGATGCCGTTGAGGAGCCCGACGAGCATCTCGCGGCGGATCACGCGCCAGGCGTTGGCGCGGCCGAGGTGGCGGGTCGCGAGCGCCCGCACGGCGACGGTCATCGTCTGCGTGCCGGCATTGCCCCCCATCGAGGCGACGATCGGCATCAAGACCGCGAGCGCCACCATCTTCTGCAGCGAATGCTCGAACAGCCCGATCACCGAGGAGGCGAGGAGCGCCGTGCAGAGATTGACGAAGAGCCAGGTCGAGCGGCTCTTCAGGATGTCCCAGACGTCGTCCGACAGTTCCTCGTCGGCGTTGACGCCGCCGAGCGCCTTGATGTCGGCGTCCGCCTCCTCCTCGAGGACGTCGACGATGTCGTCGACCATCATCGCGCCGACGAGGCGGCCGGTCTCGTCGACGACGGCGGCGGAGACGAGGTTGTAGCGCTCGAAGAGCCGCGCCACCTCCTCCTGCGGCTCGGTCGCCTTCACCCGGTCGGGATCGTCGTCCATGAGCGATTCGATCGTCGTCGGGCGCTTCGAGCGCAGCAGCTTGTCGAGGGCGACCGAGCCGAGAAGGTGGCCGCCGGGATCGATGACGAAGATCTCGTAGAAGGTGTCCGGCAGGTCCTCGGTCTCGCGCATGAAGTCGATCGTCTGGCCGGTCGTCCAGAACGGCGGCACGGCGATGAACTCCGTCTGCATCCGCCGTCCGGCGGAGCCCTCGGGATAGTCGAGGGAGCGTTGCAGCGCGACGCGCTCGATCGCCGGCAGCTTGTCGAGAATTTCGGCCTTCTCGGCCTCGTCGAGGTCTTCGAGGATGTAGACGGCGTCGTCGTGGTCGAGTTCGCGCACGCCCTCGATGAGGGTCTCGGTCGGCAGTTCCTCGAGGATCTCCTCGCGGATCGAGTCCTCGACCTCGGTCAGGGCTGCGAAGTCGAAGTCGCGGCCGAGGAGTTCGATGAGCTTCGGCCTCGTCTCCGGCTCCAGGGCCTCGATGAGGTCGCCGAGGTCGGATTCGTGCAACTCTTCGACGAGAAAGCGCAGCCGCGCCGCGTCCCGCGCCTCGACGGCGCGGGAGACCTCCTCGACGAAGCCCTCGACGATATCGCCCTCCTCGTCACGGAAGGGGAGGGGGACGTCCCTCGCATCGTCGGGCGCGCGGGGCGCCGTATCCTTGTCGACGTCCAGCAATGGGCCGGTCCTTGCGAGGGCGATCTGCGTCCCGGGGGTTTTAGGGGCGCGGGGCAGCCAAGACAACGCGTCGGGGCGTCTTGAATTCCAATTGCGCGGACGCGGCAGGCTCCAAGATTGCAAATTGCCGGTTGCCGGTCGCCGGGAATTACACCCCGGCGCAGAGATGCCGGGCGCCTGCTGTTGGCGAGCCTCGATCGGTCGTCGCGGTCATGCCCGCGGACATCAACCTCTCGACGAGTTTGCTCGCCAGGTCGCAGCCCGACATGTCCGATCAGAGGGCTGCCGCTCTGACGGCCGGACGCGATCTCTCCCGGCATCGCGGAGACCATGTCGGCGCGCGGTGGGCCATGGCGGCGGGCTAACGGCGGTCCTCACTTACAAATATCCCCGCCTCCCTCGCCGCTCCTATGAACGCCCATCGGGCCGCATCCATCGTCGTCTTGCCTTCCAGGCAGTCACGGCAGGTCTGGACGGCGATCGAATAGCGCTGGCCCCGCCCCTCGAGAGGCCATCCCCACAGAAGGCACTGAGCCGCCTCCCTCACCGAGCCCACCGTCCGGTACAGGCCGGGATGCTCCCACTCGATGACCACGAAACGGCGAAATCTCGGGTCTGTCATCCGAGTCCCATAGCCTCGGTCTCCCGTCGCCGCGCCAAAAACGGCTAGGGAGGCTTCTGAGGGCCTTGAGTTGGGCGGGCTATGCCTTGCGCTTCCGCGACCGCCTGGCGGGCAATCTTCGCAATTTGTGCGACTTCGGCGCTCCGCCCCTCGCATGGCGCGAGCCTGTCGGCGATGTCGCTGGCTTCCGAGGCAATGAACATGGCGAAGTCGTAACTCTGGCCATAGGTCGTCGAGTTGCCGTGATGATTCATGAACGAAAGAAAGCTAGCATAAGCCAGCGCGCAGAGCGGCGACGGATCGGCCACAGCGGGATGCCTCGAAACGGGCCAGAATACCAACGCTTTGGGCAAAGAATTTTCTATCGATTTATATCACCTCGCCCGCGGTCGGCTCAACGGGAACGGATTCTCACCGGTTAGGCTGCGCTGCACGCCTCGAGCAGGTTGGTGACCTGTCGCCGTGTCGGGAGGGTGTACGCCGAGGATGCAGGCGGAACAGCCGGTCAAGCACGTTGCGCGGCCGACGCTTCCGCAGAACCTTAAGAATTACCCCTAAGTTATTGTGGTGCGGCCAAGAGGACTCGAACCTCCACGGGTCTCCCCACTAGCACCTCAAGCTAGCGCGTCTACCAGTTCCGCCATGGCCGCGACGGCGGGCCGTGTAGCAGATGGTTTCGGGCGGGACAAGGGCGGGGAAGGAGTCGTGCTTCGTGCGGTCGTCGGTCGTGAGTGGATCGTCGGTCGTGAGATCGTCGGTCGTGAAGTCGTGGCGCTCGCTCCGACGAAGCACTATCTCCCGATCTCACGACCGACGACCTACGACCGACCCATTCGCCCTTGCTCCACCGCCGCGATACCCTCGCCCCCAACTTCCCGCCCGACGCAGGCGCGGCGCCGGCTGCCTGGGTCGTCGCGCCCGGCCTTACCGGCTATGCGGAGGCCGTCGCCGAGATGGAGGCGCGGGTCGCCGCCATCGCCGCGGGGACCGCGCCGGAGCGGGTCTGGCTGGTCGAGCATCCGCCGCTGTACACGGCCGGCACCTCGGCCCGAAACGAGGACCTGATCGACCCGTCGCGCTTCCCGGTCTTCCGCTCCGGTCGGGGCGGGCAATACACCTATCACGGGCCGGGGCAGCGGGTCGCCTACGTCATGCTCGACCTCGGCCGGCGCGGGCCGGACGTGCGCCGTTACGTCGCCGCCCTCGAAGCCTGGCTCATCGCGACGCTTGCCGCCTTCGATGTCCGCGGCGAGCGACGGGAGGATCGGGTCGGCGTCTGGGTGCGGCGGCCGGACAAGGAGGAGGGTGCGGAGGACAAGATCGCCGCCATCGGCATCCGCGTTCGGCGCTGGGTGACGTTTCACGGCATCAGCCTCAACGTCGCGCCGGATCTCTCGCACTTTTCCGGCATCGTCCCCTGCGGGGTGCGGCGGCATGGCGTAACGAGCCTTGCCGATCTTCGCCGCCCGGCGGCGATGGCGGAGGTCGACGCCGTCCTGCGCAACCAATTCGAGGCGGTGTTCGGGCCGACGACGCCCGCGGCGTGAGGGCGCCGGTGTGGCCGCGGCGCACTTCCCAAGCGCTCCGCTTGCGCTACCGTGCGGCGACCCATCCCGCCTCCGGATCCTCGATGCACCGCGCCATCCTTGCCCTCGGCCTTGCCCTGACGGCCTCCGCCTGCGCCTACCGGCCGACAGCGACGGAGCTGATCCGGATCAACGATTTGCCCGCCGACATGAACGCCTGCCGCCGCCTCGGCATCGTCAGCCCGACGGTGCCGACGACCCCCGGCGTCGCCGCCGCCTACGAGGACATGCTCGCCAAGACCGTCGCGCTCGGCGGCACGGACCTTCTCTTGGAGAAGCGCTCGCGCGACTGGCTGCTCATCCGCGGCGCCGCCTACCGCTGTCCCGAACGCAGCCCGGACCGCTACTACCGCACCATCGGCTGAGACCGGGCGGGTGCGATCGCCTCTCCCCCGGCACGAAGGGAGAGGCGAAGCCGGGCCTTTCGGCCATGCAGGAGCGACAGCGTGAGTTGAGGAGCCTCGTCCCATCCGGCGCGCGAGCCGATCTTCAACATCCCGGCGGCCGTCCTTTTGACGCTCCTCGTCCTCGTCGGCATTCACGCCCTGCGCGACTTCGTCCTCGATCCGGACACCGATGCGCTGATCGTTCTCGACGGCGCCGTGATCCCGGCCCGCTGGGCCGAGGCCTATGGCGGCGTCTCCGCGGAGCGCATCCGCGATGCGCTCATTGCCGCCGGCGACCGGACCGGGCTCGCACTGATCCCCTACGCTCTCGGGCGAGGCGGCAAGCCGTGGACCGGCCTCACCTATGCATTCCTGCACGGCTCCTGGGCGCATGTGCTCATGAACGGCCTCTGGCTCGCGGCCTTCGGCACGCCGGTCGCGCGGCGTTGCGGGCCGGTTCGGTTCTTCGCCCTGTTCCTGGTCACGGCCCTTGCCGGCGCCATCGCCTACGTCCTCGTCAACCCGTACCTGACGCTGCCGATGATCGGCGCCTCCGCGGGGGTGTCGGGGCTCATGGCCGGGGCGGCCTGGTTCATGTTCGCGCCGCCGGGCTGGCTCCCCGAAGGGCGCCCGGCGGAGGTGCACGAGCGCCCGCGGGAGAAGGTCGCGCTGGTGCTGCGCAACCGCCGCATCCTGATCTTTCTCGCCGTCTGGTTCGGCACCAACTATCTCTTCGCGGTCCTCGCCCAGCCCCTCGGCGTCACCGATGCGAGCGTCGCCTGGGAGGCGCATATCGGCGGCTTCCTCGCCGGCTTCCTCCTCTTTCCGCTGCTCGATCCGGCCCCCGCCTGAGCGGCAGCTTGAATCGGGCGCCGTTTCGGCCAATCATCACGCCGACGTGACCGGGCCGCTTCCGTATAAGATAGGCGGCCCCGCCGAGAATTGCGGACCGACGGTGTCACCGGGCGTCCGCCAGCATCGGAGGCAATGGCATGACGGTCGAGCACATCCTTTTGACAAAGGGCAGGGAGGTTTTCAGCATCGATCCGGGACAGACCCTGGCACAGGCGGCGCGGCTCCTTGTCGAGCGGCACATCGGCGCCGTGATCGTCGCCGACCAGTTCCGGCCCGTCCTCGGCATCCTCTCCGAGCGCGACATCGTGCGCGCCCTCGCGGCCCGCGGCGCCGCCGCCCTCGACGAGCCGGTCGCCGGGCTGATGACCGAGAAGGTCGTAAGCTGCACGTCGAAGGCCGGGCTGAACGAGGTCATGGAACTCATGACCCAGGGCAAGTTTCGGCACGTGCCGGTCATCGAGGGCGGGCGGCTCATCGGCATCGTCTCGATCGGCGATATCGTGAAGCACCGCCTCGCCGAGATCGAGGAAGAGACGCGCGCCATGCGCGACTACATCGCCACCGCCTGACGCCGCTCACATCGCGGCCGCGGAATCCTTGATCAGCTCCGTGAGGTCCGGGAGGATCCGCTCGGTCGCCTGCCGGCCGAGCTCGATGCATTCGTCCGCGCGGTGGAACTCGAACAGACCCATCTTGGCGAGCTTCGGCGCGATCATCACGTCCGGCGGATCGCCGGCCAGGCGCGAGCGGGCGATGCGGTCCTGGGTGATGTTGAAGGCGTCGACCATGACCGTCGCGATGCCGGGCGCATCGGGCTGCGCGCCGCGGCCGGCCGCGCTGCGAGGCAAAGATGTTCCAGCGGCGCGGCTCGTCCAAGGCGGCGGCGATCTCGTCCTCGTCCCGGTCGCCGGCATCGTAGATGACGGTGCCGCGGGCGCGCACCTCGCTGTTGAGGTTGACGCAGATGACGATGTCGGCGCCGAGCGCCCGGGCGGCGGTGACCGGGATCGGGTTGACGAGGGCCCCGTCCATCAGCCAGCGGCCGCCGAGGAAAACCGGATCGAAGACGCCCGGGCAGGGCGTAGGAAGCCCGCATCGCCGGGACGAGCGGCCCCTTGGTGAGCCAGACCTCGTGCCCGGTCACGAGCTCCGTCGCGATGGTGCAGAAGCGGATCGGCAGGGATTCGATGCGCATGTCCTCGAGGTCCCGTTCGAGCAGACGGCGCAGCCGGCCGCCGCCGATGAGACCGGAGCCGCTGATGGAGAAATCGAGCAGCCCCATCACCCGGCGCTTGGTGAGCGAGCGGGCGAAGGCCTCGAGGGCGTCGAGCTTTCCGGCGGCAAAGCAGCCGCCGACGACGGCGCCGATCGAACAGCCGGCGATGACGTCAGGCACGATGCCCTCGCGGGCGAGGATCTGCATCACGCCGATATGCGACCAGCCGCGGGCGGCCCCGCCGCCGAGGGCGAGCCCGATCTTGAGCTTGCTGCGGCTCTCCTGCGCCGCCGGAACGTCGCATGACAGCCCCTCCGCCACCCCCGAGCCCGGCGCTTCTGCGGGCGATCGAATCGAAGAACATCACACAACCTCGATGGAACCCGTCAATCGTGCTTTCGACCCGTGAAGGGGCTGTGAATAAACGCGCAGGACCGCCTTCGGATGCGTCTCGGGCGAATTCCCGCTCGTGCGGCGCGCTGCCGGCGCCGGACCGGCCCGAGGATCGCCGATCTAGCCCTCCGCGGCGACGAGCCTCGGCCCGCCGGGGCCGGCCTCGACCCGCCGGTAGAAGCAGGACCGGCGGCCGGTGTGGCAGCAGCCGCCGTCGCCGGCGACGTGGACTTTGAGCAGGATCGCGTCCTGGTCGCAGTCGACTCGGATCTCGACGATGGTCTGGATCTGGCCGCTCGTGGCGCCCTTGTGCCAGAGTTCGTTCCGGGAGCGCGACCAGTACCAGGCCTCGCCGGTGTCGAGGGTCCGGGCCAGAGCTTCATCGTTCATGTGGGCGATCATCAGGATCTCGGCCGGTCAGGGCCTCGGTCGTGACGCAGGTGAGAAGCCCGTCGGCGCCGAAACGGGGCGTCAGGGCATCGCCTTCCTCGAGCTCGGTCCTTGGGCCCGGCGGCGGGAACAGGGAGGGCGGCATCGCTGTCTCCGAAACGACGAGCGCCCGGCGGGGGCCGGGCGCGGGCACTGCATGCCGAAACGAGCCGGCCGTCAAGCCCTGCCGCCGCGCACCAGGGTCAGGAAACGGGCCTGCTCGGCCGGCTCTTCCTTGAAGAGCGCCGGTGAACTGCGTCGTGATCGTCGACGAGCCCGGCCTTCAGGACGCCGCGCATCGACATGCACATGTGCTCGGCCTCGAGCATCACCGCGACGCCGCGGGGCTTCAGGGCCTCGTCCAGGGTGTCGGCGATCTGCGCCGTCATCGCCTCCTGGGTCTGCAGCCGGCGCGCGAAGACATCGACGAGCCGCGCGAGCTTCGAGAGCCCGACCACGCCCCCGGGACGGGTAATAGGCGATGTGCGCCTTGCCGACGAAGGGCACCATGTGGTGCTCGCAATGGGACGAGAACGGTGATGTCGCGCACGAGGACGATGTCGCCATAGCCCTCGACCTCCTCGAAAACCCGGTCGAGCACCGCGGACGGGTCCTTGTCGTAGCCGGAATAGAACTCCCGGAACGCCTTCACGACCCGGGCCGGGGTTTCGCGCAGGCCCTCGCGGTCGGGATCGTCCCCGGCCCAGCGCAGGAGAGTGCGCACGGCGGCCTCGGCTTCCTCACGGCTCGGACGATCGATCGACTTGCCGGCGAAGGCTTCAGCCATACGCGCCGTCAAGGACTTAACCACATGCGTCCATGTGGGGCCTCCCGCTCTACGAAACTCTCAACTCGCACCGGCACCCAGCGAACCGCGAACCTGCACTGCCAAGGCGTCCTGACATCAACGTTCGCCCGGCGGAACCGATCCATGCTGTCGCGGCCCGAGCCGACACTCCCTATATTGAGAGTTCGAACCCGGTTTGTGCACGGACCGCCGATGCTCAACGAGATCTACAACAGGCGTATTCTCGACGCTCGCCGCCGATATCCCCCGCCTCGGCCGGCTGCCGCTCGCCCGACGCCAGTGCGACCGCGATTTCGAAGCTCTGCGGCTCGACGGTCACAGTCGACCTCACGATGGAGGGCGACCGGGTCGATCGACTTCGCGCACGAGGTCAAGGCCTGCGCGCTCGGCCAGGCCTCGTCCTCGATCATGGCCCGCCATCGTGGTCGGCTCGACCGCCGACGAATTGCGCCGCGTGCGCTCCGGAATGCGCGGCGATGCTGAAGGAGAACGGCGCCGCCGCCGGACGGGCGCTGGGCGGAGCTTCGCGTGCTCGAGCCGGTCCGCGACTTCAAGGCCCGCCACGCCTCGACCCTCCTGACCTTCGACGCCGTGGTCGACGCGATCGGCCAGATCGAGGCCCGCCGGGCGGCGCCGGCGGCCGAGTGATCGCGATGCGCCGTCCCGGCCGGGCCGCCGCCCACGGGGCGATCCGCGCCTACCAGCTCACCCTGTCGGGGCTCGTCGGGCGCCAGTGCCGGCACCTGCCGTCATGTTCCGAGTACACGGATGAGGCGATCCAGAGGCATGGCTTCTGGCCCGGCGGCTGGATGGGACTCGCCCGCCTCTGCCGCTGCGGCCCGTTCGGGACCTCCGGGCTCGACCTCGTCTGCGAGGAATTGCCGGCGGGCGCCATCTGGTACGCGCCGTGGCGCTACGGCCGCTGGCGCGGCGTCAACGCGCCGCCGGAAGCTCCGCGCGAAGATCCGCGCGGGCGTCCCGCTTGAGGTGCTTCAGGAGCGCGGTAAACAAATCCTGGTTCGCCTTGTCGCAGACCTGCGCGTCGAGATAGGCCTGGACCGGCTGCGACAGCCACCAGCTCATCGAGACATCCCGGATCTTGCCGGGCTTGTCGCCGGTCGCACACGAATCCGTGCCGAGGAAGTCGCGGGTCTGGACCTGGATGAAGGCCGAGGCCTCAAGTTTCGCGGCTTCGGCCCGGGAGCGGAGGTTCTCGTCGTCGACCTCGCGGTTCGCCGCGTCTGCGGCTTCCGAGCCATGGCCCTGTCGCGTGTTGTAGAGGCCGATCATCGGCGAGAAGACCGGCTCGAAGATGCCGACATCGTCCGGCATCGGGAATTTCAGGTCCGAACCGGGTCGGGGAACGCGGACGCCCGTCCGCGGCGCCGCCCCATTCCTGGTGCCGGCTCCGGTGATGGGCACGGCCGTGTCCGCGGAGGCGACGGTCGCGCCAGCGGACGGCGGCGCCTCGACGAGCGGGATCGGATCGTTCGTCACCCGGACCACGACCGGGCGCAGCCCCTCGTCCTTGAGCACCTTCGCGACGTCGAGGGCGGTGGCGAGGCCGTCGTTCTCGAAATAGCCGCCGTCGATGACCCGATCGATCACCACCGTCTCGCCGTCGCGCTTTACCGCGATGCGGCCGGCCGGAGAGACCACCGGGAAGCGGGCGCTCATGGCGCCGGCGGTGGAGAGGCGCAGATCCGGCGCCCTGGCCGACCACTCGTTCGCGACGCTCGACCAGTCCTTCACCACGCCCGCCCGGTTGTCCGCCGTCTTCGGGACGCAGAAGTCGCCGATCTCCTCCGGCGGCGCGTTCTTCGCCTCCCAGCTGAAGAGTTCGAAAATGTCGTAGGCCTGCGGGTAGAGCGCGTTCTTCCGTCCCGACTTGTCGCAAAGATAGGGCTTCACGTCCGAGGCGATGATGCGGTGGCCCGTGCTGACGGACGTGGCGTTGAGGAACAGCAGCGGGAGCCAGCCCTTTCCGCCATCGAGGGGCCAGACGTTGCGTTTCAGGTACCCGAGGGGGCGGGCGAGGCCGGCGTTCCGGTCGGCGCCCTGCGGCGGACCGGAGTCGACGATGGCGCTGAAGCGCTCTTCCCAAGACCGCTCCAGGAGGGTCGCCCGGTCGCTCCATAGCGGGAGGCCGGTGAACGGGTTGTCGACCGAGACATGATCGCGGAAGGCGATGCCGACGAATGTCGGCGAGAGGAAATCACCGGCGAGGATCGTCTGGAGGCAGTCTTCCCACTTCTCGGGCTTAGGGACTGCCTTGGCGCGGAACCAAAGTCCGTCCGTGCGCTTGCACGGCGCGAAAGCCGGGCCGCGCGGGTCGCCCTGCCGCAGCGCGTCCTCGAGGGTCGCCCGGATGACGATGGCGCCGAGCGAGCCGCCCGAGACCGTCGTGAGGGCGAAGATGCGTTTCGCGGCGTCCTCATAGGTCTCCGGCTTGCCGCGCGTCTCGTCGAGGGTGCGGCCGACGACGGAGCCGAGGAAATAGGCGGCGCGACTGGCCCCACCCTGGCCGGCGACGATGATCGGAGCGGGGCAGCGCTCGAGATCGTTGCCCTCGCAATTGGCGAGGCGCCACTGCGCGATGGCCTCGTTGATCGTGACCTGGCGCTCGACGCTGGGCAGCTTCCTGTCGGCGGCCTCGATGAGGCGGAGGTCGTGGAAACCGGCGGAGGTGATCGTCGTCAGGCTGAGCACCGTGAAGAGCAGGAAAAGCAGCGGCGCGCGCAGGTAATGCGACCAGATCGTCACGAAGGAGAGCGGCACCACCCAGGCGCCGAGCATCGCGACCAGCACCATCGAGCGCGCGACGGTGCTGGACAGCAAGAGCGGATTGAAGAGGGCGCCGACGAGGAGCGCGAGGAGAACGCCGAAATAGATCAGGGTGCCGGCTTCCTCGAGGACGACATGGCGTCTCGTCGCCCAGCGCTCGCGCAGGGCCGAAGGCGAGAACCAGTAGCGGAACCAGAACGGATCGGTGCGGCTGATCTCGCGCGGCGCGGCGCCAAGGGAGCGCTTGACGTCCTCCCATGTGATCTGCGGCTTGCCTTCCACGAAAGCGCCGCGCAGGACGACGAAGGCCGCGAAGGCAAGGCCGAAGAGCACGGTCGCCTCGAGGAGCTGGTCCATGCGGTCGCTGACCGTTTGGGCGAGCTCGAAACGGTCGCCGGCGTGAGCGAAGTTCGCGCGCTGCTCCGCGATCCCGATGTAGAGGGCGACGAAGCAGAGAAGACCGAGGATGCGGGGCACGTAGGCGATCGGCCAGCGGTAGTTCTGCCGCACCTGGGCGCGCCGCTCGGTCCGCTGCGGCTCCGGGATGTCGCGACTCACGGCCCAGTCGTCGAAGGTCAGGACCTGGCGGGCGGAATAGTGAACGGCGAAGGCCCAGCCGAAGAACATCGCGAGGAAGAAGCCGACCCACCACCACGTCGACGCCTCGCTGTCCGCGAAGAGATCCCGCGCCTGCGGCACGTAGGCAAGAAGGAGCAACCCGAAGACGACGCTGACGACGCTGACCCGGCAGGCCCAGACGACCTTGAACCAGGGCAGGAGCGCGAGCCAGACGCGGCGGCTGATGAAGGGCAGCGACAGGACGGCGACGATCAGGAGCGTGACCCAAAGCATCGGACCCCCCGGCAAAACGGGCAAGCGGCAGCTTTGATTCCCTTACGGTATGGCCGCACCGATGCCTCTCGGGTGAAGACCCTCACACGGGCGGCGGTTGTCCTGAGGCCCGCGATCCTGTAACGCTCCCGCCCCCGGCGCCTAGCCGGGACCGCTTACCTGCGGCGTATGCAGGAGTGAGCCAGGAGACGACGATGATCACCCTGACATTTCCCGATGGCGCCTCGCGCCGATTTCCCGCCGGCATCAGCGGCCGTGCGGTCGCCGAAGGCATCGCCAAGTCCCTGGCGAAGCGCACCGTCGCGATGGCCCTCGACGGCACCGTCGCCGACCTCGCTGACCCGATCGAACGCGACGCCGCGATCGAATTCCTGACGCGGGACGACCCGCGCGCCCTGGAGCTCATCCGGCACGACTGCGCGCACGTGCTCGCGGAGGCGGTGCAGTCGCTCTTTCCGGGAACGCAGGTGACCATCGGGCCGGTCATCGAGAACGGGTTCTATTACGATTTCGACCGCGAAGTGCCGTTCACGCCGGAGGATTTTCCGGCGATCGAGGCGCGGATGCGCGAGATCATCGCCCGGGACAAGCCCTTCACGAAGGAGGTCTGGAGCCGCGAGAAGGCCCGCGCCGTCTTTGCCGAGAAGGGCGAGACCTACAAGGTCGAGCTCGTTGACATGATCCCGGGGGGCGAGGACCTGAAGGTCTATGCCCAGGGCGACTGGTTCGACCTCTGCCGCGGCCCGCACATGACCTCGACGGGCAAGATCGGCGGCGCCTTCAGGCTGATGAAGGTCGCCGGCGCCTATTGGCGCGGGGATTCCCGCAACCCCATGCTGACGCGCATCTACGGCACGGCCTGGGCCTCGCAGGAGGATCTCGACGCCTATCTCGAGCAGCTCGCCGAGGCCGAGCGGCGCGACCATCGCCGCCTCGGGCGCGAGATGGATCTCTTCCATTTCCAGGAGGAGGGGCCCGGCGTCGTCTTCTGGCACCCGAACGGCTGGACCCTGTTCCAGGAGCTGATCGCCTACATGCGCCGGCGCCTGAAGCGTGAGTACCAGGAGGTCAACGCCCCTCAGATCCTCGACAAGGCCCTGTGGGAAACGTCGGGCCATTGGGGCTGGTACCGGGAGAGCATGTTCGTCACGCAGACGGAGGACCAGCGCGTCTTCGCGATCAAGCCGATGAACTGCCCGGGGCACGTTCAGATCTTCAAGCATGGCCTGAAGTCGTACCGAGATCTACCTCTGAGGCTTGCGGAATTCGGGGCGGTGTCGCGCTACGAGCCGTCCGGCGCGCTGCACGGTCTGATGCGCGTCCGCGCTTTCACGCAGGACGACGCGCACATCTTCTGCACCGAGGAGCAGCTCGCCGCGGAGTGCCTCAAGATCAACGATCTGATCCTCTCCACCTATGCCGATTTCGGCTTCGACGAGATCGTCGTGAAGCTGTCGACGCGGCCCGACAAGCGGGTCGGCACGGACGAGATGTGGGATCATGCCGAGGATGTCATGCATCGCGTCCTGACGCAGATCGCGGCGCAATCCGGCAACCGCATCAAGACCGGGATCAACCCGGGCGAGGGCGCCTTCTACGGACCGAAGTTCGAGTACGTCCTGCGCGACGCCATCGGCCGCGACTGGCAATGCGGGACGACGCAGGTCGACTTCAACCTGCCGGAGCGGTTCGGCGCCTTCTACGTCGACCAGGACGGGCAGAAGAAGCCGCCCTCCATGGTGCACCGGGCGATCTGCGGCTCGATGGAGCGCTTCGCGGGCATCCTGATCGAGCATTTCGCGGGCCACTTCCCGCTCTGGCTCGCGCCGGTGCAGGCGGTCGTCGCGACGATCACCTCGGACGGGGACGCCTATGCCGGCGAGGTGATCCGGGCCCTCGACGGGGCGGGCCTCCGGGTCGAGGGCGATCTGCGCAACGAGAAGATCACCTACAAGGTGCGCGAACATTCCCTCGCCAAGGTCCCGGTCCTCCTCGTCGTCGGCCGCAAGGAGGCCGCGGAACGGACGGTCTCGATCCGCCGCCTCGGCAGCCAGGCTCAGGTCTCCCTAGGCCTCGCCGAGGCCGTCCGCACCCTCGCCGGGGAGGCCGTCGCGCCCGACCTCCGCCGCGCCGCGAAAGAGGTCGCCGAACCTGAAGCGCACCTCACCCTCGACGGCCGGCACGTCGTCGCCGGGACGGTCGCCTGAAGCGCGACGGGGACGCGCTGCCGTTCGCGAAAGCGGCAGCTTCCTCCCACCGCGAGCAACGCGGCACGGCAGCCGCGACGCCTCACGCAAGCCAGTCGCGCACGGTCGTCACGTCCTCCTCGGTGAGCCCGTGGCCGGCGGGGAGGAGGCGGTGGTCGACATGGGCGCCGTTGCGTTCGAGAAGGCCGGCGAGGCGGGCGGCGTTGTCCGCCGGGACGATCGGATCGCTGTCGCCGGAGAGCATGAGGACGCGCTTGTCGCGCAGGTCCGCGGCGGGCGGCGCGGCAAGCGGCGTCATGGCGCGCAGAAGCGCGGCGCCGGCGACGGTTTCCGGGCGCAGGAACAGGACCGCCGCCGCGATGTTGGCGCCGTTCGAGAAGCCGAGGGCGACCGGCGCCTTGAGGCCGTAATCCTGCCGCGCCGCGGCGACGAAGTCGGCGAGTTCGTGCGCCCGGGCGATGACGTCGGCCTCATCGAACACGCCCTCCCGCAGCCGCCGGAAGAAGCGCGGCATGCCGTTCTCCAGCACCTTTCCGCGCGGCGACAGCAGCGCCGAGCCGGGCGAGACCGCCTGGCCGAGGGCCAGGAGGTCGTTCTCGTCGCCGCCGGTGCCGTGCAGCAGGAGCAGCGGCGGCCGGCGCGGGTCCGTCGCGGGGAGGAAGCGGTGGGTGAAGGCGAGGGCGGTCATCGGGGCTGTCCTTTTCGTTTGCGGGCCCTCGCCCCGCGGGTGCCATGCGCGGGACGAGGAGGGCGTGGCCTAGCCGAGCGGTTCGAGCACCGCTTCGATCTGGCGCCGGCGCGGCTCGAGAAAGCGCGGCAGCTTGAGGTCGCGGCCGAGGGTCTCGACGGGCTCGTCAGCGGCAAAGCCCGGCTCATCCGTCGCGATCTCGAACAGCACGCCGCCCGGCTCGCGGAAATAGACCGAGCGGAAATAGTTGCGGTCGAGCTGCTCCGTCGTGCGGATGCCGTGCCGTTCCGCGAGCCGCTGCACCATCGCGGCCTGCGCGGCGTCATCCGCGGCGCGGAAGGCGACGTGGTGCACCGAGCCGCCGCCGAGGCTCGCCGGCAGGAATCCGGCCGCCGTCCGGATGTCGACGTGGGCGCCGAGGGCGGCATCGCCGGCATAGCGCACCGTTGCGCCGTCGGCGGCCCGCCGTTTCAGGCCGAGAACGTCCGTGAGGATGGCGCCGGTGCGCTCGCCCCCGTCGAGGAGGAGGGTGACGCCGTGAAAGCCGCGGATCGCCTCCTGCGCCGGAACGTCGCCGCCCGCCCAGCCGGGCTCCGCCTCGGCGCCGGGAATGCCGACGAGGGCAAGGCTCATCCCGTCCGGATCCTTGAACGGCAGCACGGTCTCCCCGAAGCGCTTTTCAGGCGCCTCGTGGGCCACGCCCTTGTCGACGAAGCGGTGCGTCCAGGCGCCGATCGCTCCGGCCGGCACGCGGAACGCCGTCTCGAAGGTCTGCCCGACGCCGCGCCGCCCGGGCGTCACATGCGCCCAGGGGAAAAACGTCAGGATCGTGCCGGGCCGCCCGCCCTCGTCGCCGTAATAGAAGTGATAGGTGCCCGGATCGTCGAAGTTCACGGTCTTCTTCACGAACCGCAGCCCGAGCGTCTTGGTGTAGAAGTCGAAATTCCTGCGCGCGTCGCCGGCGATGGCGGTGACGTGATGGATGCCGGTCGTCATGGGACCCTCCTGCCGGGACGAGGTTCCCCGTCCCGCTTCGCCATCCGAGATAAGCAGCCTATCCGATGGGCGAAGGCCGGAAATCGGGGTTTGCGCGGATGCAATGAGCGCATCTTCCCCCTCGTTCGACACGGGGGAGCCCGCCGGCTGGTCAATCTTGCTTAACCTGAACGCGGATTCAGATTTCGGCGTTAACCTTTGAGCCCGAACCGGCGTGCGAAAGTCCTCCTCGCACAGGGAAGCACCGGCAACAAGCAAAGCCGCAAAGGATTGGACAGATGATCGGACGTCAACTCGGCATCTTCATCGATCGCGTCGTCGAAGCGAAGTCGATCGGACGCGAAGACATTGGTTACCTTACGCAGACAGTCCTCGAGGATGGCCTCGCCAGCCGCCAGGAGGCGGAAGCGCTCCTCGTCCTCGACCGCACCGTTCCAGCGGAAGCGGGCTTTGCGGACCTCGTCGTCGCCCTCGTCGTCGACTTCGTCGTCTTCGGCTCGCGGCCGACCGGGACCGTCACCCGGGAGGACGCCGCCTGGCTCGCCGCCGTTCTCGACAGCGGCCGCCCGAACGGGACCGCGATGCGCATCGCCGAGGCGATCGTCGCCGAGGCGGATGGCGCCGACAAATCCCTCGTCTCGTTCATCCTCAAGGGTCGGCGTGCCGCCCGCACCCTCGCGGCCTGAGGAAAGATCGCTCGGCTCTCGGCAAATTCCGCCCGCAGGCTTGGCTTTCCGAATACGCTGCGGTGCAGTACGGGAGCAAGGCCGGCGGGCTCCCCGCCGGCGAGGGCGAGGGCGCATGTTCGAGAAGATCCTCATCGCCAACCGGGGCGAGATCGCCTGCCGGGTCATCAAGACGGCACGCCGCCTCGGCATCGCGACCGTCGCGGTCTACTCCGACGCCGATCGCGACGCGCTACACGTCGAGATGGCCGACGAGGCCGTGCATCTCGGGCCGCCGCCGGCGGCGCAATCCTATCTCGTCATCGACAAGATCGTCGCGGCCTGCCGCGCGACCGGGGCGCAGGCGGTGCATCCGGGCTACGGCTTCCTTTCCGAGCGCGAGGCCTTTCCGCTCGCCCTCGAAGCCGCAGGCATCGTTTTCATCGGCCCGAACCCGCGCGCCATCGCGGCGATGGGCGACAAGATCGAATCGAAAAAGGCGGCCGCCGCCGCCAAGGTCTCGACGGTGCCCGGCCATCTCGGCGTCATCGAGAGCCCGGAGCAGGCGATCGGCATCGCGGATGCCATCGGCTATCCGGTGATGATCAAGGCCTCGGCCGGCGGCGGCGGCAAGGGCATGCGCATCGCCAATTCCGCCAGCGAGGTCGCCGAAGGATTTGCCCGCGCGAAGTCCGAAGCCGCGTCGAGCTTCGGGGACGACCGCGTCTTCGTCGAAAAGTTCATCACCGACCCGCGCCACATCGAGATCCAGGTGCTCGGCGACAAGCACGGCAACGTCGTCTATCTCGGCGAGCGCGAGTGCTCGATCCAGCGTCGCAACCAGAAAGTCGTCGAAGAGGCACCGTCGCCGCTGCTCGACGAGGCGACGAGGCGGAAGATGGGCGAGCAGGCCGTCGCGCTCGCCAGGGCCGTCGGCTACGATTCCGCCGGAACCGTCGAGTTCGTCGCCGGGCAGGACCGCTCCTTCTATTTCCTCGAGATGAACACGCGGCTGCAGGTCGAGCATCCGGTGACCGAGATGATCACGGGCATCGACCTCGTCGAGGAGATGATCCGCGTCGCCGCGGGCGAAAAGCTGCGCCTGCGCCAGGAGGACGTGAGGCTCGACGGCTGGGCCGTCGAAAGCCGCGTCTACGCCGAAGACCCGACGCGCAACTTCCTGCCCTCGACGGGGCGCCTCGTCACCTATCGCCCGCCCCAGGAGGGGCGCGAGGGCGAGGCCACGGTACGCAACGACACCGGCGTTTACGAGGGCGGCGAGATCTCGATCTACTACGACCCGATGATCGCAAAGCTCGTCACCCACGCGCCGACGCGGCTTCAGGCGATCGACGCGCAGGCGCGGGCCCTCGACGCCTTTGCGATCGACGGCATCCGCCACAACATCCCGTTCGTCTCCGCTCTCATGCACCATCCGCGCTGGCGCGAAGGCCGGCTGTCGACGGGCTTCATCGCCGAGGAATATCCGGACGGCTTCAACGCGCCCACGCCTTCGGGCGCCGTCGCGACGACCCTCGCCGTCGTCGCGGCCGCAATCGACCACACCCTCAACGAGCGCAAGCGGCACATCTCCGGACAGATGCGGCCCAAGGCGGCCGTGTCCTTCGAGCGCGACAGGGTCGTGATGCTCGGGCGCGAGCGGCACGAATTCATCCTCGAGACGGAGGACGGCGACACGATCGTCCGCTTCGGCGACGGCGACCCCGGGCTCAGGGTGAACACCTCCTGGAAGCCCGGACAGCCGGTCTGGCAGGGTTCTCTCGGAGAGGAGGGCAACGCGCCGCCGATCGCCGTGCGGGTGCGGCCGATCCTCAACGGCTTCTGGCTCTCGCATGCGGGCACGGCCGTCGAGGCGCGGGTGTTCACCCGCCGCGAGGCGGCGCTTGCGGCCCTGATGCCGGACGAAGCAGCGGCCGATACCGGCAAGCAGCTCCTCTGCCCGATGCCCGGCCTCGTGAAGGCGATCGCGGTCAGCGCCGGCCAGGAGGTCAAGGCAGGCGAGCCCCTCGCCATCGTCGAGGCGATGAAGATGGAGAACGTCCTGCGCGCCGAGCGCGACGGGACGGTCGCCCGCGTCCTCGCCAAGGAGGGCGACAGCCTCGCCGTCGACGCGGTGATCCTGGAATTCGCGTGAGCGGCCCGCGGGTCCGGCGGTCGGGGGGCCGCCGCCTCGCAGCGCCCCGATGACCCGCGGCGGCGGAGGCACTTCGCCGCTCCGGCCGCGACGCTTCCGATCCGCTCCCGCGCCGTCGGGCGAGCCAGAACTCCCGCACGGCTGCCCCCTGCGACCCCTTGCGGGCCTTTGATCCCCCGCACACCTATGCTAGACGCCCGGCCGACAATGGAATTCGAGCGGCCAGCGCCCGGCGCCCCGGCCGTTTCAGGTATTTGAGAGACATGCAGACAGTCCTCGTCGTCGTCCACCTGATCATCGTGCTCTCGCTGATCGGCGTGGTGCTGCTCCAGCGCTCCGAAGGCGGCCTCGGCCTTGGCGGCGGGGGCGGCGTCTCCGGCTTCATGACCGGCCGCGGCCAGGCGAACGCCCTCACCCGGGCGACGGCGATTCTGGCGGCCCTGTTCTTCGCCACCAGCATGGCCCTGACCCTGATGGCGAGCTACGGCCGCGCGCCGCGCTCGATCCTCGACACCGTGCCGGCTCCGGCTCCGGCCGGCCAGACGCAGCCGAGCGGCGGCAATCAGGGCGGCCCGGGCCTCCTCGAGCAGCTCCAGCGCCAGCAGGGCGAACAGCCCGCGGCGCCCTCCGGCGGGGCCCCGGCTCCCGCGCCGGCGCCGGCCGCTCCGGCGATCCCGTTCCAGCCGCCCGCCGGCGGAGCGACGCCGCAGGTTCCGCAGCAATAGGCGGGGCGATCACCGAGGGCCGGGATTCCGGCCCTCTCTTTTTGAGGAATTGCCGGGGAGGCGCGTCGGTCGCGTTTGCGAATCGTCGGGGCTCCTTTATGGATCGGGGCCCATGACGCGGTACGTCTTCATCACCGGCGGCGTGGTGTCCTCCCTCGGCAAGGGCCTCGCCTCGGCGGCCCTCGGCGCGCTGCTCCAGGCACGCGGCTACAGGGTCCGGCTGCGCAAGCTCGACCCCTACCTCAACGTCGATCCGGGCACGATGAGCCCCTACCAGCACGGCGAGGTCTTCGTCACCGACGACGGCGCCGAGACGGATCTCGACCTCGGCCACTACGAGCGCTTCACCGGCGTGCCGGCGACGAGGGCCGACAACATCACGACGGGCCGGATCTACCTCGACATCATCACCAAGGAGCGCCGGGGCGACTATCTCGGCGCGACGATCCAGGTCATCCCGCACGTCACCAACGCCATCAAGGACTTCGTCCTGACCGGGAACGAGGGCTTCGACTTCGTCCTCGTCGAGATCGGCGGCACGGTCGGCGACATCGAGGGCCTGCCCTTCTTCGAGGCGATCCGGCAGCTCGGCCAGGTCTTGCCGCGCGGCCATGCCATCTACGTCCACCTCACGCTCCTGCCCTACATCCCCTCGGCCGGCGAACTGAAGACGAAACCGACGCAGCATTCTGTCGCCGAGCTGCGCTCGATCGGCATCCAGCCCGACATCCTGCTCTGCCGCACCGACCGCCCGATCCCGCGGGAGGAGCGGCGCAAGCTCGCCCTGTTCTGCAACGTTCGCGAATCCGCGGTGATCGAGGCCCGCGACGTGTCCTCGATCTACGACGTGCCGCTCTCCTATCACGCGGAGGGCCTCGACGAGGAAGTGCTCGCCTCCTTCGGCCTTCAGGACCAGCGGACGCCCGACCTTTCGCGCTGGTCGACGATCTCCGAGCGCGTCCGCAATCCCGAAGGCGAGGTGCAGATCGCCGTCGTCGGCAAGTACACGGGCCTCAAGGACGCCTACAAGTCGCTCATCGAGGCGCTGCATCACGGCGGCATCGCCAACAAGGTCAAGGTCAATCTCGACTGGATCGAGAGCGAGACCTTCGAGCGCGAGGACCCGGCGCCCTATCTCGAAGGCATCCACGGCATCCTCGTGCCCGGCGGCTTCGGCCATCGCGGCGCCGAGGGCAAGATCCAGGCGGCGCGCTTCGCAAGGGAACGCCAGATCCCCTATTTCGGCATCTGCTTCGGCATGCAGATGGCCGTCATCGAGGCGACGCGCAATCTCGCCGGCGTCAAGGACGCGAACTCGACCGAGTTCGGCGCGACGCCGGAGCCCGTCGTCGGGCTCCTGACGGAATGGCTGCGCGGCAACGAGCTCGAACGGCGCAACGCCGGCGGCGATCTCGGCGGCACCATGCGCCTCGGCGCCTATCGCGCCACCTTGCAGGACGGCAGCCGCGTCGCGCGCATCTACGGCGGCACCGAGATTTCGGAGCGCCATCGCCACCGCTACGAGGTCAACATGGCCTATCGCGAGCGGCTCGAGGGGAAGGGCCTGCGCTTTTCCGGCGTGTCGCCGGACGGCATCCTGCCGGAGATCGTCGAATACGACGACCATCCCTGGTTCATCGGGGTGCAGTATCATCCGGAGCTGAAGTCCCGTCCCTTCGCGCCGCATCCGCTCTTCGAAAGCTTCATCGGCGCCGCGGTCGAGCAGAGCCGCCTGATGTGACGAGGCTCGTGCGCACGCGATGGGGCGATCAGGGGGGCCGGTTGGGCGAGAAGTCATGACGAAGGATGTCCCCCAGGCGACTGTGACGGTCGGTGGCGTGACGTTCGGCAATGGCCGGCCGTTCGCCCTGATTGCGGGGCCCTGCGCCATGGAGAGCCGCGATCACGCCCTCGAAATGGCGGCGGCGCTGAAGGAGATCGCGGACCGCCTCGGCATCGGGCTCGTCTACAAGTCCTCCTTCGACAAGGCGAACCGCACCTCCGCCGCGAGCGCCCGCGGCATCGGACTTCACAAGGCGCTGTCGATCTTCACGGAGGTCAAGGAGCGTTTCGGCCTGCCGGTCCTGACCGACGTGCACGAGATCGAGCAATGCGCGCCCGTCGCCGAGATCGTCGACGTGCTCCAGATTCCGGCCTTCCTGTGCCGTCAGACCGACCTCCTCGTCGCCGCCGCAAGGACCGGACGGGCCGTCAACGTCAAGAAGGGCCAGTTCCTCGCGCCCTGGGACATGGCGAACGTCGCCCGCAAGGTCACGGGGGCCGGCAACCCGAACGTCCTCGTCACCGAGCGCGGCGCGAGCTTCGGCTACAACACCCTCGTCTCGGACATGCGCGCTCTGCCGATCATGGCCGCGACGACCGGGGCGCCGGTAATCTTCGATGCCACCCATTCCGTGCAGCAGCCGGGCGGGCAGGGGACGACCTCCGGGGGGCAGCGCGAGTTCGTCCCGGTCCTCGCCCGGGCGGCGGTGGCGGTCGGCGTCGCCGGCCTCTTCATCGAAACGCACCAGGACCCCGACCGGGCGCCCTCGGACGGGCCGAACATGGTGCCCCTGAAGGAGATGGAGGCGCTGCTGCGCCGGTTGATGCGGCTCGACGCGGTCGCCAAGGCCAATTCCGCAAGCGCAACTTGACAACATTTCCGACCCGTTGGCGCAATCGCCCGGACCGATGCAGAAAGGGCAGCTCCTGCCTCCCCAAACCACCTCATCCTGAGGAAGGCCGGACCGTAAGGTCCGGCCTGTCTCGAAGGATGCTCCAGGAGGCTCGGAAACGGCTTCGCGCGACGCCGGGTGTCGGGCCGTTCCCGCGTTCCCTGGAGCATCCTTCGAGACACCCTGGACGGTCCAGGGTTCCTCAGGATGAGGTTTCTGGGGTGGATTGGGATTTATGAACCAGACACTCAGGACGAAGTCGCGAGGGTGAAGACGGTGACGTGGTGGCGTCGCTCCCGAGCCGCATGATCTGAGCGCTTTTCCGCCGCGCGGCGGGTGGAATGGCATTTTCGGGCGGGCTCCTGTTTATGGGCTGTCCGGCGCGCCGTTGCGCCCAATCGGACCCGCTGCCGCGTGCATCCCCATCGCTTCATCTGGATCCTCGCCGCGAGCGGCTTCGCGTCGACCTTCTCGGGGCGGGCGGTCGAGCCCATGGTGGCCCTGATCGGTCGCGATCTTGCGGCGCCGGTCACGACCGTGGCGCTGCTCTCCGCTGCCTTCGCGCTGCCCTACGCCTTCATCCAGCCCATCCTGGGTCCGATCGGTGATGCCGTCGGCAAGGAGCGGGTGATGAAAGTCTGCGTCGTGCTCCTCGCCTTCACGCTCCTCGGAGCGGCGTTCGCGCCCGGGCTCGACAGCCTCTTCGTGCTGCGCGTCCTTTCGGGCATGGCGGCGGGCGGCGTCATCCCCCTCTCGCTCGCCCTGATCGGCGACCGGGTGCCGATCGCGGCGCGCCAGGTGGCGATCAGCCGCCTGCTCATCGCCTCGATCACCGGCCAGCTCGCCGGTTCGTCGCTGGCCGGCATCCTCGCCCTTGCCCTCGGCTGGCGCGGCGTCTTCATGCTGGCGGCCGGAATGGTCGTCCTCGCCGCCGCCGCGACCTTCGTCGGCTTCCGCCACGCGCCGCCCGGCGCCCCGTTCGACCTTCGCACGGCCCTCGCGCGCTACCGGGCGATCCTCGCCAATCCGCGGGCGCGGCGGCTCTTCCTGTTCGTGTTCCTCGAGGCCATCGCCGTGTTCTCCTTCGCGCCCTATCTCGTCGCGCTGCTCGAGGAGCGCGGGGCGGGCGGCTCGGCGGAGGCGGGCCTGGCGCTGGCCGGCTTCGCCATCGGCGGCCTCGTCTATTCGGCATCGGTGAAGTGGCTTCTGTCGGTCCTCGGCCTGCGGCGGATGCTGTTCCTCGGCGGCCTGCTCTGCGCCGCGGCGCTGGCGACGCTCGGTGCCGCCGGCTCATGGCAGCTCGACGCGGCGGCGATGCTCGTCCTCGGGACGGGCTTCTACATGATGCACAATTCCTTCCAGACGCAGGTGACCGAGATCGCCCCCGAGGCGCGCGCCTCCGCGGTCGCCCTGCACGCGTTCTCGTTCTTCGTCGGGCAGGCCCTTGGCGTCGTGCTGCTCGGGGCCGGGCTCTCGGCCTTCGGCCTGTTCCCCGCGATGCTCCTCGGCGCGGCGCTGATCGCCGGCGTCGGGTTCGCCTCCGGGATGGTGCTCGCGGGGCCGCTTCAGCCGCGCGCCCGGTAGGGCGCGACGCCCTGATCGGGCAGCCAGAGGTTCTTGGGTAATTCGCCGGTCTGCCAGAAGACGTCGATCGGGATGCCGCCGCGCGGATACCAGTAGCCGCCGATGCGCAGGTAGCGCGGCGCCAGGAGCGCGGCGAGCCGCTTGCCGATGGAGACCGTGCAATCCTCATGGAACGCACCATGATCGCGGAAGCTGTTGAAGTAGAGCTTCAGCGATTTTGACTCGACGAGCCATTCTCCCGGCACGTAGTCGATGACGAGGATCGCGAAATCGGGCTGTCCGGTCACCGGACAGAGCGCGGTGAATTCCGGCGCCGTGAAGCGGGCGACGTAGGCCGTGTCCGGATGCGGATTCGGGACCCGGTCGAGCACCGCCTCCTCGGGCGAGCGCGGGATCGGGCTGCGATGCCCGAGATGGAGCGGCGGAGCGGTCACGGCCGGGCCTTTGCGGGACGCTGGGCGCGTCGGGGCTGTCTTGCTCCCTTCGCGGTTTCGGTCAATAAGCCGCCGCAGTTCCAAAAGGCCGCATCGGCCCTCTCCCGCCTCCGCTCACCCCCGAGGAGCAGCGCATGACCGCGATCGCCGATATCGTCGCCCGCGAGATCCTCGACAGTCGGGGCAATCCGACCGTCGAGGTGGACGTCATCCTGGAGGACGGCTCGCTCGGCCGCGCGGCGGTGCCCTCCGGCGCATCGACGGGCGCGCACGAGGCGGTGGAGCTTCGCGACGGCGACGCCTCCCGCTACCTCGGCAAGGGCGTGCTGAAGGCGGTCGATGCGGTGAACGGCGAGATCCTCGATGCGGTCGGCGGCATGGACGCCGAGGATCAGATCGCCATCGACGAGGCGATGATCGCCCTCGACGGCACGCCGAACAAGGCGCGGCTCGGCGCCAACGCCATCCTCGGGGTCTCCCTCGCGGTGGCGAAGGCGGCGGCGGACGCTTCGACCCTGCCGCTCTACCGCTATGTCGGCGGCACCTCCGCCCGTGTCCTGCCCGTGCCGATGATGAACATCATCAACGGCGGCGTGCATGCGGACAACCCGATCGATTTCCAGGAATTCATGATCCTGCCCGTGGGGGCGCCGACGCTTTCCGAGGCGGTCCGGATGGGCGCCGAGATCTTCCACACCCTCAAGAAGGCGCTGAAGGATGCGGGGCACAATACCAATGTCGGCGACGAGGGCGGCTTTGCGCCAAATCTGCCATCCGCGGAGGCGGCCCTCGACTTCGTCGTGACCTCGGTCGAAAAGGCCGGCTACAAGGCCGGCGACGACATCGTGATCGGCCTCGATTGCGCCGCAACCGAATTCTTCAAAAACGGCTCCTACGTCTATGAAGGGGAGGGGAAAACCCGCTCGCCTGCGGAGCAGGCCCGCTATCTCGCCAAACTCGTCGCCGCCTATCCGATCGCTTCCATCGAGGACGGCATGGCCGAGGACGACTGGGAGGGCTGGAAGGCTCTTACCGATGAGGTCGGCGCGAAGTGCCAGCTCGTCGGCGACGACCTTTTCGTAACGAACGTCACGCGCCTGTCGGACGGCATCAGGCGGGGCGTCGGCAACTCGATCCTGATCAAGGTGAACCAGATCGGCTCCCTCACCGAGACCCTCGCCGCCGTCGACATGGCCCACCGCGCCGCCTACACGGCGGTGATGTCGCACCGCTCGGGCGAGACCGAGGATTCGACGATCGCCGACCTCGCCGTGGCGACGAATTGCGGGCAGATCAAGACCGGCTCGCTCGCCCGATCGGACCGGCTCGCGAAGTACAATCAGCTCATCCGCATCGAGGAGGAGCTCGGGCCGCAGGCCCGCTATGCGGGACGAGAGGCGCTCGCGCCCTGCGCGGTTGACCGGGCGCAACGCCGCGTTAACCAACGCGGCTTAGCCTCCCCGCATGGTCGTCCGCCGGCGCGCGCGCAAGATCCTCGTGCCTCTTCTGCTCTACGCCGTCTCGGCCGGCGTGGTGGGATATTTCGTGCACCACGCCCATAGCGGCGCCCGCGGGCTCGAAGCGAAGCAGCAGTTCAAGATCAAGGCCTACGAGGTCAACCAGGAGCTCGAGGCCGTGAAGACGGAGCGCGCCGAGTGGGAGCGCCGGATCGCGCTCCTGCGCAGCGACCAGATCGACCGCGACCTTCTCGAGGAGCGGGCGCGGGTGCTGCTGGGACAGGTCCACCGCAACGATCTCGTCATCGTCACCGGTCCGTGAGCGCAACCCGGGGGCGCGAGGGACATTCCAGTTAACTCGATTCGTGTTGATTCAAAAAAAGTGAGCCGTCCAAAAGATTTAACCGAATTGCCGGAGCCTTCATCAGCAATTCTACCCCTCTCGCTTTCCGGTTTGGCCTGCGCTACATCTCTCTCCGAGGAAGCGCCCCGGAGGATCCGATGGCTGTTGCCGCCCGCAACGCAGGCCGCGCCCAGAGCGTCGCCACCAAGTCCGCAGCGAAGGCCCAAGCCCAGAAGAAATCTCCCCCCAGCATCCCGCAATTCGACAAGGACCAGGACCTCGCGGCATACCGCGAGATGCTCCTCATCCGCCGTTTCGAGGAAAAGGCCGGCCAGATGTACGGCATGGGCCTGATCGGCGGCTTCTGCCACCTCTATATCGGCCAGGAAGCGGTGGTCGTCGGGATGCAGATCGCGGCCCGCGCCGGCGATCAGGTCATCACCGGATACCGCGACCACGGCCACATGCTCGCCTGCGGCATGGACCCGAAGGGCGTCATGGCCGAGCTCACCGGACGCCGCGGCGGCCTGTCGAAGGGCAAGGGCGGCTCGATGCACATGTTCTCGAAGGAGAAGCACTTCTACGGCGGCCACGGCATCGTCGGCGCCCAGGTCTCCCTCGGCACCGGCATCGCCTTCGCCAACCGCTACCGCGAGGACGGCGCCGTCTGCCTGACCTATTTCGGCGACGGCGCCGCGAACCAGGGCCAGGTCTACGAGAGCTTCAACATGGCCTCGCTCTGGAAGCTGCCCGTCGTCTACGTCATCGAGAACAACCGCTACGCCATGGGCACCTCGGTCTCGCGCTCCTCGGCGCAGACGGATTTCTCGAAGCGCGGCCTGTCGTTCAACATTCCCGGCGAGCAGGTCGACGGCATGGATGTGCGCGCCGTCACCGCCGCGGGAAAGCGCGCGATCGACGCCGCTCGCTCGGGCAAGGGCCCCTACATCCTCGAAATGCAGACCTACCGCTATCGCGGCCACTCGATGTCCGACCCGGCGAAGTACCGCACGAAGGACGAGGTCGCGAAGATGCGCGAGGAATACGACCCGATCGAGCAGGTCCGGCGCCGGCTCCTCGAGAACTGGAAGCTGTCCGAGGACGAGCTGAAGGTCATCGACGGCAAGGTCCGCGAGGTCGTCAACGAGGCGGCCGAATTCGCGACGCACGATCCAGAGCCCGATCCGTCCGAACTCTACACCGACATCCTCCTCTGACGCCGCGCCGCCGCGCGCTCCTCGCCGCAACGACAATCGAACAGGTCAGACGATGGCGATCGACATCCTCATGCCCGCCCTCTCGCCCACCATGGAAGAGGGCAAGCTCTCGAAATGGCTCAAGAAGGAGGGCGACAAGGTCAAGCCCGGCGACATCCTCGCCGAGATCGAGACCGACAAGGCGACGATGGAGGTCGAGGCGATCGACGAAGGCGTGCTCGCCAAGATCCTGGTCTCCGACGGCACCGACAACGTCGCCGTGAACACGCCGATCGCCGTGCTCGCGGGGGAGGGCGAGGACGTCTCCGCCGCCGCGGCGCGGACGCCCGCGCCGGCCGCCGCCCCGGCTCAGCCCGCGCCGACGCCGGACAAGCCGGTACCAAGCCCGGCGCCGGCGGCGCGCCAGGATGGGGGCGCTCCCGCCGCGCCCGCCATCGGCGCGAGCCGCGAAACCTACGACGCGGGAGCCGAGATTCCCGAGGGCACCGAGATGGTCACGATGACCGTCCGCGAGGCGCTCCGCGACGCCATGGCCGAGGAGATGCGCCGCGACGCCAGCGTCCTCGTCATGGGCGAGGAGGTCGCCGAATACCAGGGCGCCTACAAGGTGACGCAGGGGCTCTTGCAGGAATTCGGCGCCCGCCGCGTCGTCGACACGCCGATCACCGAGCACGGCTTTGCCGGCGTCGGCGTCGGCGCGGCCTTCGTCGGCCTGCGCCCGATCGTCGAGTTCATGACCTTCAACTTCGCCATGCAGGCGATCGACCAGATCATCAACTCGGCCGCGAAGACCCTCTACATGTCCGGCGGCCAGCTCGGCTGTCCGATCGTGTTCCGCGGTCCGAACGGCGCCGCCTCCCGCGTCGCCGCGCAGCATTCGCACGACTACGCCGCCTGGTATTCCAACGTGCCGGGCCTGAAGGTGGTGATGCCCTACACCGCGGCCGATGCGAAGGGACTTCTGAAGAGCGCGATCCGCGATCCGAATCCGATCGTCTTCCTCGAGAACGAGATTCTCTACGGCCAGTCCTTCCCGGTGCCGAAGCTCGACGATTTCACGGTGCCGATCGGCAAGGCCCGCATCCACCGCCGCGGCGAGCACGTCACCATCGTCTCCTTCGGCATCGGCATGACCTATGCGCTGAAGGCCGCGCACGAGCTCGAAGGGGAGGGCATCTCGGCGGAGGTGATCGACCTGCGCACGATCCGGCCGATGGACGTCGACACGGTGGTGCATTCCGTCATGAAGACGGGCCGCTGCGTCGCCGTCGAGGAGGGCTTTCCGCAATCGGGCGTCACCGCCGAGATCGCGGCACAGATCATGGACCGCGCCTTCGACTGGCTCGACGCGCCGGTCGTCCGGGTCACCGGCCGCGACGTGCCGATGCCTTACGCCGCCAACCTCGAAAAGCTGGCGCTGCCGACGGTCTCCGACGTCGTGCAGGCCGCGAAGTCGGTCTGCTACCGGTGAGGCGATGAGCGTTCATCCCGAATTCGCGACGACCGGCCTCGACAAGTCTCCTCCGCTCACGATCAGGATTCTTCGCAAATGCCCATCACCGTCCTGATGCCCGCCCTCTCGCCCACGATGGAAAAGGGCAATCTCGCCAAGTGGCTGAAGAAGGAGGGCGACACCATCAAATCCGGCGACATCCTCGCCGAGATCGAGACCGACAAGGCGACGATGGAGGTCGAGGCCGTCGACGAGGGCGTTTTGGCGAAGATCGTCGTGCCCGAAGGCACCGCCGACGTGCCGGTGAACGAGCTCATCGCGCTGATCGCCGGCGAAGGCGAGGATCCGAAGAGCGTCAAGGCGCCGAGCGGTGCCGCCGCCCCGGCCGCGGCGCCCGCGCCGGCGGCGCAGCCCGCGCCGCAGCCGGCCGCCGCCGCTCCCGCGGCCCGCGCCGAAGCGCCCGCGCAGAAGCCCAACGGCGGCGCACCCGCCGGCGGGCGCGTCTTCGCCTCGCCGCTCGCCCGGCGCATCGCGAAGGACGCGGGCATCGACGTGGCCGCGATCGCCGGTTCCGGCCCGCACGGGCGCATCGTCGAGAAGGACGTCCGCGCGGCGCTTGCCGGCGGCGCGCCGAAGGCCGCCCCCGCCGCAGCCCCGACCGGCGCTCCCGCCACGGCTCCTAAGGCACCCGCCGCGGCGCCGGCCCTCGCGCACGGCATGAGCGACGAGCAGATCAAGAAATTCTTCGAGCCCGGCTCCTATGAGGAGGTGCCGCACGACTCCATGCGCAAGACGATCGCGCGCAGGCTGACGGAATCGAAGCAGACGATCCCGCATTTCTACCTGACGATGGATACCGACCTCGATGCGCTGCTTGCGCTGCGCGAGCAGATCAACGCCGCCGCGCCGAAGGACAAGGACGGCAAGCCCGCCTACAAGGTCTCCGTCAACGACTTCGTCATCAAGGCTTTGGCGCTCGCACTGATGCGCGTGCCGGAGGCGAACGTGTCGTGGACCGACGGCGCCATGCTGAAGCACAGGCACGCGGATGTCGGCGTCGCCGTCTCGATCCCCGGCGGCCTGATCACGCCGGTCGTGCGCAAGGCCGAGACGAAGACGCTCTCGACGATCTCGAACGAGATGAAGGACTACGCGGCGAGAGCCAAGGCGCGCAAGCTGAAGCCGGAGGAGTACCAGGGCGGTTCGACCGCCGTGTCCAATCTCGGCATGTTCGGCGTCAAGGACTTCGCCGCCGTCATCAACCCGCCGCACGCGACAATCCTGGCCGTCGGCGCCGGCGAGAAGCGCGTCGTCGTGAGAAACAACGCGCCGGCCGTCGCGACGATCATGTCGGCGACGCTCTCGACCGACCACCGCGCCGTCGACGGCGCGCTGGGCGCGGAACTGCTGGCGGCGTTCAAGAAGCTCGTCGAGAGCCCGATGGCGATGCTGGTTTAGCCATGGAACATGGGCACCGCTGTCATCCCGGGGCCGCGAAGCGGAGCCCGGGACCCATAACCGCCGACGGTGCAGAACTGATGCGACGGCGCGGCGCTCGTTCCGCGTGGTGGCGTTCATGGGTTCCGGGCTCCGCTTCGCGGCCCCGGAATGACAGCGACCTTGGCGGTGAAGAGTGGCCGGAGGCATAGATGCCTGACCCCTACGATATCCTCATCATCGGCTCCGGCCCCGGCGGCTACGTCACGGCGATCCGCTCAGCGCAGCTCGGGCTCAGGACGGCGATCGTCGAGCGCGAGCATCTCGGCGGCATCTGCCTGAACTGGGGCTGCATCCCGACGAAGGCGCTCCTGCGCACCGCCGAGATCTACCACTACATGCAGCACGCCAAGGATTACGGGCTTGCCGCACAGGGCGTAAGCTACGATCCCGCCGCCGTGGTGCAGCGTTCCCGCACGGTTTCGGGACGCCTCAACGGCGGCGTCGGCGGGCTCATGAAGAAGAACAAGGTCGACGTCATCTGGGGCGAGGCGACGATTGCAAAGCCCGGCGAGGTCGTCGTCGCGGCGCCGAAGAAGCCGGCGATGCAGCCGCAGCATCCCCAGCCGCGCGGTACCCTGCCGGCTGGCACCTATCAGGCGAAGCACGTCATCGTCGCGACCGGCGCGCGCCCGCGCGTGCTGCCGGGCATCGAGCCCGACGGCAAGCTGATCTGGACCTATTTCGAGGCGATGGTGCCGCCGGCGATCCCGAAATCCCTCGTCGTCATCGGCTCGGGGGCGATCGGCATCGAGTTCGCCTCCTTCTACCGCACCATGGGCGCCGAGGTGACCGTCGTCGAGGTGCTGCCGCAGATCCTGCCGGTCGAAGACGCGGAGATCGCGGCTTTCGCGCGCAAGCGCTTCGAGAAGCAGGGCATCAAGATCCTCACCGGCGCCAAGGTGACGAAGGTCGAGAAAACCGGCAGCGGCATCGTCGCGACGGTCGATGACGGCAAGGCCCCGCAGACGATCGCGGCGGAGCGGCTGATCTCGGCCGCGGGCGTCGTCGGCAACGTCGAGAATCTCGGCCTCGAAAAGCTCGGCGTGACGATCGAGCGCGGCACCATCGTCATCGACGCGTTCGGCCGCACGAACGTTCCCGGCCTCTACGCGATCGGCGACGTCGCCGGCCCGCCGATGCTGGCGCACAAGGCCGAGCACGAGGGGGTCATCTGCGTCGAGGCCATCAAGGGGCTGCACCCGCACCCGATGGACAAGGCGATGATTCCCGGCTGCACCTATTGCCAGCCGCAGGTCGCGAGCGTCGGCCTCACCGAGGCGAAGGCGAAGGAGCAGGGCATCGAGATTCGCGTCGGCCGCTTCCCGTTCGTCGGCAACGGCAAGGCCATTGCGCTTGGCGAGCCGGAGGGATTGGTCAAGACGATCTTCGACAAGAAGACCGGCAAGCTTCTCGGCGCGCACATGGTCGGCGCGGAGGTGACCGAGCTGATCCAGGGCTTCGTCATCGCCATGAACCTCGAGACGACGGAGGAGGAATTGATCCATGCGGTCTTCCCGCATCCGACGCTGTCCGAGATGATGCACGAGAGCGTGCTCGACGCCTATGGCCGCGTGATCCACATGTAGGCGCCGTCCGAACCGCCGCGGCCCGCAAGCCGCCACCATGCGCGTCGACCTGTTCGATTTCGAGCTGCCCGAGGACCGCATCGCGCTCCGCCCGGCGCGAACCGCGCGACGCGGCGCGGCTGCTCGTCGTCCGCCCGAAGCAGGTTTTCGAGGACCGCTCCGTGCGCGACCTCCCGGAGCTCCTGCGCCCCGGCGACGCGCTCGTTCTCAACGACACGAAGGTGATCCCGTCGCGGCTCTTCGGCCTGCGCAGTCGCGGCGAAACCGCGGCGCGGGTCGAGATCATGCTGCACAAGCGCGACGGCACCGACCTCTGGCGGGCTTTCGCCCGGCCCGCCAAAAGGCTCCAGCCGGGCGACCGCATCCGCTTCGGCGAAGAAAGCGAGAGCCTCGCCTGCGAGCTCGGCCGACTCGATGCGGAGGTCGTGGAGAAGGGGCTCGAAGGCGAGGTCCTGCTGCGCTTCGCCTTCGCCGGGCCGGTTCTCGACGAGGCGATCGCCCGGTTCGGCGACATGCCGCTGCCGCCCTATATCGCCGGCCGCCGCGCCCCGGACGCCCGCGACCGGCAGGATTATCAGACGATCTACGCCCGCGAGCGAAGGCGCCGTCGCCGCGCCGACCGCCGGGCTGCACTTCACGGATGCGCTGTTCGCGCGGCTTCAATGCGCGCGGCGTGAGCCGCCACGCGGTCACCCTGCATGTCGGGGCCGGCACCTTCCTGCCCGTGAAGGCCGACGATACGCAGACGCACCGCATGCACGCGGAATCGGGCTCGATCTCGAGAGAGACCGCCGCTGCCCTCAACGCGGCGCGCGCAGCGGGCGGCCGCATCGTCGCGGTCGGAACGACGTCGCTGCGGCTCCTCGAGAGCGCCGCGGACGAGAAGGGCATGATCGCGCCGTTTTCCGGCGATACGGCGATCTTCATCACTCCCGGCTACCGATTCAAGGCGACCGATCTCCTGATGACGAACTTTCATCTGCCCCGCTCGACGCTGTTCATGCTCGTTTCGGCCTTTTCCGGCCTCGACGCCATGCGCGCCGCCTATGCGCACGCGATCCGCGAAGACTATCGCTTCTACTCCTACGGCGACGCGAGCCTGCTCTTCCCGGCGGACCCGGAGGGCGCGCGATGACGGACGCCTTCACCTTCACCGTCGCGAAGACGGACGGCGCGGCACGCACCGGCGAGATCCGGATGCCGCGCGGCGTCATCCGCACGCCGGCCTTCATGCCCGTCGGCACGGCCGCGACCGTCAAGGCGATGTACCCGGACCAGGTCAAGGCGCTCGGCACGGACGTCGTCCTCGGCAACACCTATCACCTCATGCTGCGGCCCGGCGCCGAGCGCATCGCGCGCCTCGGCGGCCTGCATCGGTTCATGAACTGGCCGTATCCGATCCTGACCGATTCCGGCGGCTTCCAGGTGATGTCGCTCGCGGCCTTGCGGCGGATCGACGAGAACGGCGTCACCTTCCAGTCGCATGTCGACGGCTCGACGCACCGCATGAGCCCGGAGCGGTCGATCGAGATCCAGGGCCTGCTCGGCGCCGACATCCAGATGCAGCTCGACGAATGCGTGAAGCTGCCGTGTACGGACGAGGTCGCGGAGAAGGCGATGCAGCTCTCGCTGCGCTGGGCCGAGCGCTGCCGCATCGCCTTCGGCGACCAGCCCGGCAAGGCCCTGTTCGGCATCGTCCAGGGCGGTGCCAGCGAGCGCCTGCGCATCGAGAGCGCGCGCGAACTCGTCTCCCTCGGGCTCAAGGGCTACGCTATCGGCGGCCTCGCCGTCGGCGAGCCGCAGGACGTGATGCTGCGCATGATCGAGACCGTCGAGCCGCATCTGCCGAAGGAGAAGCCGCGCTACCTGATGGGCGTCGGCACGCCTGACGACATCGTCGAGTCGGTGCGGCGCGGCATCGACATGTTCGACTGCGTGATGCCGACCCGCGCCGGCCGTCACGGCCAGGTCTTCACCCGCTTCGGCCGGCTCAACCTGCGCAACGCGCGCCATGCGGAGGACCCGGCGCCGCTCGATCCGGAATCGAAGACCGCCGCCTCGAACAACTATTCGCGCGCCTACCTGCATCATCTCGTCCGCTCGAACGAGATCCTGGGGATGATGCTCCTGACCTGGCACAATCTCGCCTACTACCAGGAGCTGATGGCGGGTTTGCGCAAGGCGATCGCGGACGGGCGTCTCACCGATCACATCGCCGAGGTGAAGGAAGGCTGGGCGAAGGGCGAGGAAGACGGCGAAGGCCTGCCCGAATCGCACGCCGACAATCTTACGAGCCCGCAGGAGTGATGACGCGATAGAAGCCGTCGGGCGCATCGCGCCCGCTCGCGCGCGCGGCGGCGAGGGCCGCGATCATCCGCGCCGCGACGTCGACGCGGTAGTGAAGCGGATCCCAGTAATTGGAATCCTCCTGCGTTACCGGCGAGCGAATGCGGAAATCGACGAAGGCGGCCCCGTGCCGCGCGGCGAGGGCGCCGATCCGCGCCTTGCATTCCGCTTCGAGCGCGGCGGCGCGGCTGCCCTTCGGCGCAAGGAAAGCCGCGTGAACGGGCGTCGTGGTGAGCGTCACGGCAGTCGTGCGCGGTGCGCGCGACAGAACCTCCTCGAGCCAGACGAGCGCCGGAAAGCGCAGGCCGGCCCGCTCGCTCTCCGACAGCACGACGGGAACGTCCGGCTGCGGCAGCGACGCGCCGAGATGGGTCCGCGCGCGGGCGAGGTCGTAGAGCGAATCGTCCGGCACGAAGCGCTCGTAGCCGTCGCCGCGGATACGTTCGCGCATCAGGCCGAGACGATGGAGGACGAGCCGTCCGGCGATCTCGACCGTCGTGAGATTGAACAGGCCCGGCAGGTCGTTGAGGCGGTTGTCGTCGTAGAGCCAGGGTGGAAAGGCGCGGGCGGTCGTCCGCTTCGCGTCCGCGTCCACCTCGCACCAGGTGGTGTCGATGCCGAAGATCAGCGCCTTCGGCTGCGGCACGACCCGCAGGAAGAGCGCGGCGAGCTGCATCTGCTCCCAGGGCGTGCCGGCGTTGAGCCCGAGATTGGCGAAGTGCGCGCCGAAGCTCGCGTCGAGCAGGGCCGGATCGAGGAGACGCACCGTCGAGGTGCCGAACACCGCCGCGTCGAAGCGGCCGCTGCGCACGATCTGCGGATACATGAAGCGCTGGTTCAGATCCATGATCGGGGCGGCCGTGGCGCCCGGGGCCGTGCGCGTCCCATAGGGATCGAGCGCGAGGACGAAGGCGGCGAGGCACGCCGCCACGGCGAGTGTCGTGAGCGCGAAGCTCGCCGTGAAGGAACGCCACGTGAGGCCGAGTGACGGCGCCGTCATCGGCGGGTGATCCCGCGCACCGCCGTCTGTCAACCGAGCGCCCGGAGGTGACGGATCGGCCGCCCCGGCGCGATCATGCCGGCGGCGGCGATGATGCCCTGCGCGTCGATGCCGAAATGCCGGTAGAGGTCCTGGATCGTACCCGTCTGGCCGAAATGCTCGACGCCGAGCGAGCGCGTCCGGTGGCCGGCGACCGAGCCGAGCCAGGCAAGGGTCGCGGGATGGCCGTCGATGACCGTGACGAGGCCGCAATGCGGCGGCACGTCCTCAAGCAGCCGCTCGACATGGCCGCGCGCATGGACGAGCCCGCGCTCGCGGGCCCGCTGCGCGGCGGTCCAGCCGGCATTGAGCCGGTCGGCGGAGGTGACGGCGAGGAGGCCGACGTCGCGCCGGTCCTCGGCCATCAGGCCCACCGCCTCGATCGCCTCCGGCGCCACGGCGCCGGTATAGGCGACGACGACCTGCGCGTTCGGCCCGGGCCGGCGCATCCAGTAGGCGCCGTCGACGATGTCGGCGGAGAGTTCCGGCGTCATGCTGCGCGGGGGCTGTTCGAGGGTGCGGGTCGACAGGCGCAGATAGACCGACCCGCCGGTCTCGTCGCGCAGCCACGACCGGGCCGCCTCCGCCGGCAGCTCGTCGCCGCTCTTCTGGATGTAGGCGAAGGCGAAGCGCAGGATCGTGGAGAGCTCGTCGACGAAAGCGGGCTCGAAGGCGGCGAGCCCGTCCTGGGCGAGGCCGATGAGGGGCGAGGAGATCGACTGGTGCGCGCCGCCCTCGGGCGCGAGCGTGACGCCGGAGGGCGTCGCGACGAGGATGAAGCGAGCGTCCTGGTAGCAGGCGTAATTCAGGGCATCGAGCCCGCGGGCGATGAACGGATCGTACAGCGTGCCGATCGGCAGGAGCCGGGCGCCGAAAAGGGAATGCGAGAGGCCGAGGGCGGAGAGCAGGATGAACAGGTTCATCTCGGCGATGCCGAGCTCGATGTGCTGGCCCTTCGGCGAAAAATCCCAGGTGAACGTCGAGGGGATGCGCTCGGAGCGGAAAAGGTCCTTCATCTCCTGCCGCGCAAAAAGGCCGCGCCGGTTGACGAAGCCGCCGAGATTCGTCGAGACGGTCACGTCCGGCGAGGTCGTGACGATGCGCGCGGCGAGCGGCTCTTCGGAGCGCGCGAGTTCGCTGAGGATGAGGCCGAAGCCCTGCTGCGTCGACATCGAGGCCTGTTTCGGCGTCGGCAGCGCGTCGGGAATCGGGATCGCCGGCGGCGCGTAGCGGCGCGGGCCCTTCGCGTCGAAGGGCACCGATTTCAGGAAGCGCTCGATCTCCGCCGGCGGCAGCTTCAGGCCCTCGAAACGGTCCCATTCGTGGCCGGGGCGGACGCCCGCGGAGGCGCGATACCCCTCCATCTGGGCCGGCGTGAGGAGGCCGGAATGGTTGTCCTTGTGCCCGGCGAGGGGCAGGCCGAAGCCCTTGATCGTGTAGGCGATGAACACCGTCGGCCGGTCGTGGTCGATGCTCTCGAAGGCGTCAAGCAGGCTCGGCAGGTCGTGGCCGCCGAGATTGCCCATCAGGCGGGCGAGATCCTCGTCCGAGCGCCGCTCGATGAGCCGGCTCACCGGGCCCTGGTCGCCGAGATCGTCGAGGAGCTTCTTTCGCCAGGCCGCGCCGCCCTGGAAGGTGAGGGCGGAGTAGAGCTGGTTCGGACAGGTGTCGATCCACTCCTTGAGCCGCTCTCCGCCGGGCTCGCGGAAGGCCGCTTGCATCAGAGCGCCGTGCTTGAGCACGACGACATCCCAGCCGAAGGCGGCAAACAGCGCCTCGAAGCGGGCGTAGAGACCCTCCCGGATCACCGCATCGAGGGATTGGCGGTTGTAGTCGATGATCCACCACGTCTTGCGAACACCATGCTTCCAGCCTTCGAGAAGCGCCTCGAAGATGTTGCCCTCGTCCATCTCGGCGTCGCCGACGAGGGCGATCATGCGGCCCTCGGGCCGGTCCTCGGCCAGGCCGTGCGCCCTCACATAGTCCTGGACGAGGCTCGCAAAGAGCGTCTGCGCGACGCCGAGGCCGACGGAACCGGTCGAGAAATCGACATCGTCGGCATCCTTCGTCCGCGACGGATAGGATTGTGCGCCCTTGTAGCCGCGGAAGGCTTCGAGCTTCTCCCGCGTCTGATGGCCGAGGAGATACTGGATGGCGTGGAAGGCCGGGCTCGCATGCGGCTTCACGGCGACCCGGTCCTCCGGGCGCAGCACCGCGAAATAGAGGGCGGTCAGGATCGTCGACAGGGAGGCGGAGGAGGCCTGGTGCCCGCCGACCTTCAGTCCGTCGACGTTTTGCCTCAGATGGTTGGCGTTGTGGATCGTCCAGCTCGACAGCCAGAGCACCTTGCGTTCGAGCTCGGCGAGGAAGGGCAGGCGCGGATCGGACATGGCGCTCGGACCGTGGTTCAGGGTTCCGGCGGGAGGGTACGCAGCCCCGCTCACCTCCGCAACGCGGGAGGCTTTCCGGTTGACCGTTCCGGGCGCAACCCCTATCTGCATGCCCCATCCTCCGAGCGCGTAGCTCAGCCGGTAGAGCATCTGACTTTTAATCAGGAGGTCCAGGGTTCGAATCCCTGCGCGCTCACCAATGATTTCAAGTATTTAGGTGCTAATTATCAACTGTTAGGCCGGACGTGTTGCTGCTGCCCGTTCGGGGTCTGTTCACGGCAGGTTGAGCGTCGCCTGCTTCCGCCACCACCGAAGAACCGCGACACTTGACCCACGCGACATTCGGAAGCTTTGGCGGGCCGCCGAGGCGCTTCCCAAGACGGGTTACGGCTCCCTCAAGCTGGCGTTCCTGATGCCGCTCCGTCGCGGCGAGCTTGCGCTTCCGCGCGCCCGCGAGGTGGACCTTGGCGGGGCCGACATTCGTGTCGTGTTCGATCTCGGAAAGGCCGCCTGAGCGCGCACGACACGCGCGAAACAGCGCCAGTGGGAGAATCCGTCGAGCAGCGTCGAGGCGGGAGGCCCCGCCGCGCACACTCGGCTGATTTTGCCGGCGACCTCGACACGACGTCCGGCGGATTCGGTCACATGCGCCCCTCAGCCGTCGATCGCGACGAGGACGTCCGAAGCCTTGATGACCGCGATGGCGCTCTGCCCTTTCGCCAGCTTCAGTTCGTCGACAGCCTCGTTGGTGATCGAGGCCGTGACGATGGCGCCGCCGATGTCGATCTTGACGTGAGAGGTGGTCGCCCCCTTGACGACTTCGGTAATGGTGCCCTTGAGCTGATTGCGAGCGCTGATCTTCATGATTTCCTCCGGTCGGAGCCTTTCCCAAGCCGAAAAAGCGTCGCAATATAGACCGGCTATATGTCGGAAGGCGAGGCGTTTTTTGTCCATCGAAGCCCTGGTCGCCTTGAAGGCCGGCGCCTTGCCTGCGATCGGGCGGGAGCGCGTACGGCTGCTTGAGACCGTGGCACGGGAAGGCAGCATCACGGCGGGCGCGAAGTCGTTCGGCCTGACCTACAAGGCGGCTTGGGACGCGCTCGAGGCGATGGAGAGCGTCTTCGGCCAGCCCTTGCTCGAGACGCGGACTGGCGGCCGCTCCGGTGGCGGCGCGACCTTGACGGCGATGGGCGCCCGCGTCATCCGGGCGTTCCATCGGCTCGAGGCGGAGATGGCCCGCGCCGTGCGGGAGATCGAGCCGGCCTTCGCCGGCGGCGAGGGCCGCTCGCCCCGTCTTCCGCCGCGGCCCCTGATGCGAACGAGCGCGCGCAACGCGCTGCGCGGAACCGTCTCGGCGATCGCACCCGGCCGCTTGACGAGAACGGTCGCGCTCTCCTGTTCCGGAGGCGCAACCGTGCAATGCGTCGTGACCGGAGCGAGCGTCCGCAAGCTCGGCCTGCGCGTCGGCCGCGAAGCGGTTGCCCTCGTGAAAGCCTCCCTCGTCGACGTCGCGTCAAAGGCCTCGGCAGCGGACAACTGCATCCGCGGGATCGTCCGGCGCTGCAAAATCTCGGAGGTGACGGCTGAGGTCGACCTCGACATCGGGTCCGGCCATCGTCTGACCGCCTCCATCGCCGCAGACCGAGCGAGAACCCTCAGGCTTCGGCCGGGCAAGCCGGCCTACGCGCTTTTTCAAGCGGCCCACGTCGTCATCGCCATCGAGTGAAGGAGAGGAACTATGAAAGCGTTGAGAGCCCTCGCAACCGCCTTCGGCATCGCCGCCGCAACCCTCGTTGCCGGGCAGGCCTCTGCCGCGCAGACGAATGTCGCCGTTGCAGCGAACTTCACCGATGCGGCGAAGGAGATCGCTGCCGCCTTCAAGGCCAAGACCGGCCACGAGGCGGTCCTGAGCTTCGGCTCGTCCGGACAGCTCTACACGCAGATCACGCAGGACGCGCCCTTCCAGGTCTTCCTCTCCGCGGACGACGAGCGGCCGAAGAAGGCGGTGGATGACGGCCTCGGCGTCGCCGACAGCCGCTTCACCTACGCCATCGGCAAGCTCGTCTTGTGGAGCAAGAATCCGGACGTGGTGAAGGGCGAGAAGACCTTGACCGACGGCAAGTTCGCCAAGATCGCCATCACCAATCCGGTCGCCGCGCCCTATGGCGCCGCCGCCGTCGAGACGATGAAGACGCTGAAGCTCTACGACACGCTGCAGCCGAAGTTCGTCGAGGGCGCCAACATCACGCAGGCCTTCCAGTTCGTCGATACCGGCAATGCCGAGCTCGGCTTCGTCGCGCTGTCGCAGCTCGCCGGCAAGACCGAGGGCTCGCGCTGGCTCGTGCCGCAGAACCTCTACCAGCCGATCCGCCAGGACGCGGTGCTTCTCAAGAAGGGCGCGGACAATCCGGCGGCGACGGGGTTCATCGAATTCCTCAAGGGTCCGGAGGCCCGCGCGATCATCGAGAAGTACGGCTACGTGCGCGACGCCAACTCCTGATCCGCCGTGGCGGGACTGCCGGCCGACGTCTTCGACGGCGATCCGTCTCACGATCGAGCTTGCGACGATCACCACGATCGTCCTCCTGATCGTGGGAACGCCGCTCGCCTGGTGGCTCGCGCGCACGCGAGCCTGGTGGAAGGAGCCCGTCGCGGCGGTGGTGGCGCTGCCGCTCGTGCTGCCGCCGACGGTCCTCGGCTTCTACCTCCTCGTCACCCTCGGGCCGAGCGGGCCCGGCGGCCTCCTCGCCGGGCTCTGGGGCGCGCGCACGCTTGCCTTCACCTTCGCCGGGCTGGTGATCGGCTCGGTCGTCTATTCGATGCCGTTCGTGGTGCAGCCGATCCGCAATGCCTTCGAGGCGATGGGCGAGCGCCCCCTCGAGGTCGCGGCGACCTTGCGGGCCTCGCCCGCGCGCGCCTTCTGGACGGTCGCGGTGCCGCTGGCGCGGCCGGGGTTTCTCACCGGCGCCGTGCTCGGCTTCGCGCATACCGTCGGCGAGTTCGGCGTCGTCTTGATGATCGGCGGCAACATTCCGGGCAAGACGAAGGTGCTGTCGGTCGCGATCTACGATTTCGTCGAGACCTCGCAATGGCGCGAGGCGAGCATCCTCGCCGCCGGCATGGTCGTCTTCGCCTTCGCCGTCATCCTCGCCATGACGCTGATCGAGAAGCGCGTCGCGCGGGCGGGCGAATGAGCGGCGGGGGCGGGATTCGGGTCGCGTTCCGCGGCAGGCTCGGGAGGTTCGATCTCGATGTCGCCTTCTCCGCACCGGCTAGCGGCGTCACCGGACTCTTCGGACCGTCCGGCTGCGGCAAGACGACGGTTCTGCGCTGCATCGCCGGCCTGCAGCGGCTCGAGGGATCCTTTGCGATCGACGGCGACGTCTGGCAGGACGCGACTCGTTCCGGCCGCGCGCACGAGCGGCCGGTCGGCTACGTCTTCCAGGAAGCGAGCCTCTTCCCGCATCTTTCCGTGCGGCGCAACCTGCTTTTTGGCGCGCGGGAGGGCGCAGCGGCGGCCGACTCTCAAAAGATCGGCTTCGAGGAGGTCGTCGATCTGCTTGGGTTGTCGAAGCTCCTCGACGCGGTCGCCGCGCAATCTTTCCGGCGGCGAGCGCCAGCGCGTTGCCATCGGCCGGGCGCTCCTTTCGCAGCCGAAGCTCCTCCTGATGGACGAGCCGCTGTCGGCCCTCGACCGGCAGACGAAGGACGAGATCCTGCCGTTTCTCGAGCGCCTGCACGATCGGCTGTCGCTGCCCGCCTTCTATGTCAGCCATGACATGAGCGAGGTCGAGCGCCTCGCCGACCGTCTCGTGCTCATGGACGCCGGCCGCGTCCTCGCCGAAGGCCCGCTGAACGAGGTGCAAAGCGATCCGCGACTGCCGCTCGCGGGCAGTCGCGATGCGGCCGTGAGCCTCAACGCGCTCGTTCTTCGCTACGATTCCGAGTACGGACTTGCGACGCTTGCCGTCGAGGGGACCTCGTTCACGGTCCCGATGTCGGAATGCAAGCCTGGAGATGCGCGGCGCATGCGGATCGGCGCGGGCGACGTCAGCCTTGCGCGCGAGAGGCCGAGCGTCAGCACGATCCTCAACGTCGTTCCCGCTTTCATCCTGGCGAGAAGGTCCGCCGGCGAGCACGAGATCATTGCCGTGCTGGGCTTCAAGGCGGACGGAACCGGTGTGCATCTCCTTTCGCGCCTGACCCGGCGTTCCTGGGACGAACTCGGCCTTGCCGAAGGCATGGCGGTTTACGCCCAGGTGAAGGGCGTGGCGCTCGCGCCGGTACGTCGCGCGAGGTGAGGTGGCTCGGTCAGGCGCGGCGGACTTGCCCAGATGCCTGTCTGGCCCACGGGCAGGGCATTTTCCGAGAGCCAAGCTTTCGTCGCCGCGACCGCTGGCACCCTCAGATGACCGCGCACTTTGGTCGGGACGTCCGGCGCCATCCGGCAGGTTGAAACGTAGTATCCCAAAGGATATAACGCTTGCCTCGCCCCTTGCGGAGGCGAGAGCTGCTTTCGGGGCGGTGAGCGTGGGTCAGGTGGCAGTGCGCCGCGCGAAGCCTTGCGCGACGAGCCCTCGGGTGAGGGCTGCCGCCCGCCCCTGCCGAGGAAGTGAACGCCTTGCAATGCCGACCGGATGGAAGGCCCACCCAGGGATCTGGTACGCTGGCCCAATTCCAATTCTACAGCGAATGAGGAGAGCCGGATGATTACCAGGCGTCGGCTGATGGTGGGCGCCGGCACGGTCGCGCTGGCGGCAATCCTTGGCGTGAGGTTCCGGCCAGCCGCGGCTGAGACGTTCGGGGTCACGCACAGCGATGCGGAATGGCGCAAGCTCCTGACCTCGGACCAGTATGCCGTGCTGCGCGAGAGCGCGACGGAGCGCCCGTTCACGAGTCCGCTGCTGAAGGAGCACCGGCGGGGCAGCTTCGCCTGCGCCGGTTGCGATCTCGACCTGTTCTCGTCGACGACGAAGTTCGAGAGCGGCACGGGTTGGCCGAGCTTCTGGGCGCCGCTGGACGGCGCGATCGGCACAGAGGTCGATCGTTCATACGGCATGATCCGCACGGCCGTGCATTGCAGCCGCTGCGGCGGCCATCTCGGCCATGTCTTCGATGACGGGCCGAAGCCGACCGGCCTGCGCTACTGCATGAACGGCATCGCCATGGCGTTCAAGCCGCTTGTCGGGTGACGCCGGAGCCGATCGATGATCCTCTTTGCGCTGTCCTACCTTGCGGGCGTTCTGACCATCGCGAGCCCGTGCATCCTGCCCGTCCTCCCGTTCGTGTTCGCGCGGGCAGACCGGCCGTTCGTCCGCAGCGGGCTGCCGATGCTCGCCGGAATGGCGGTCGCCTTCGCCGCCGTCGCCACCCTCGCCGCGGTGGCGGGTAGCTGGGTGGTGACGGCCAATACGACCGGCCGGTGGCTGGCGATGGCGCTCCTGTTCTTCTTCGGCCTTACCCTCCTCGTGCCCCAGCTCGCCGATCGCCTGTCACGGCCCGTGGTCGATCTCGGCGCGCGGCTGTCGCGGTCCGCGGAAGGCTGGGAAGGGGCGGATGGAGGGATCCTGCCGTCCCTCGTTCTCGGGGTGGCGACCGGTCTCCTGTGGGCGCCGTGCGCCGGGCCGGTGCTCGGCCTGATCCTGACCGGCGCGGCGATCGAGGGGGCGAGCGTGGGCACGAGCTTCCTGCTTCTTGCCTATGCGGCGGGGGCGGCGACCTCTCTTGCCCTCGCCCTCCTCGTCGGCGGGCGCGTGTTTACGGCAATGAAGCGCTCGCTCGGCGCCGGCGAATGGGTGCGGCGCGGCCTCGGCGCCGCCGTCCTTGTCGCCGTCGCTGCGATCGCCCTCGGGCTCGACACGGGCTTCCTCGCCAACGCCTCCCTCACCACCACCACAAGCCTCGAGGAACGCCTGATCGACGCTCTCAAGCCGGCCCCGGCCGCCGTCGGGACGGAGGGGTCTTCCGTCGTCATGTCGGGTGGCCCGGCGATGGCGGCACCGACGGGCGGTCCCGCGATGGCGGCGAACGGAGCCGGCGGCGCGGCTGGGCCGGCGATGATGGGAAAGCCGCCGGCGGACGGGGCGGACAGTCTGCCAATTCAGGGCGACATGCCCTCCCTCCTCGGCGCGACCGACTGGCTGAATTCGCCGCCGCTCGGCCCCGAAAGCCTCAAGGGCAAGGTCGTTCTCGTGGATTTCTGGACGTACTCCTGCATCAACTGCCTGAGGACCATCCCTTACGTCCGCGCCTGGGCCGAGAAGTACAAGGACCAGGGCCTCGTCGTCGTCGGCGTGCACACGCCGGAGTTCGCATTCGAGCGCAGCCTTGGAAACGTGAAGAAGGCGATCACCGACCTGAAGATCGGCTACCCCGTGGCTGTCGACAACGAGTACCGGCTCTGGCGTGCTTTCGAGAACCGCTACTGGCCTGCCCACTATTTCGTCGACGCGGACGGCCACATCCGCCACCAGCATTTCGGCGAGGGCGGCCAGGAACGCTCAGAACGCGTCCTCCAGAGGCTCCTCGCGGAGGCCGGCCACGGCGAGGCTGGTCGCGGTCTCGTCGATGTCGACGCTTCGGGTGCCGAGGCGGCCTCCGACGCCGGCAATGTGCGCTCGCCGGAGACGTATATCGGATACGATCGGGCCGAGAATTTCGTGTCCCCGGGCGGTGCCGTTCCCGACGCGCCGCACAACTATGCCCTCGGGATGCCGCGCCTCAACGAATGGAGCCTCGTCGGCGCCTGGACGATCGGCGGCGAGCATGCCGACTTGAACGAAAAGGACGGGAGCGTTGTCTACCGGTTCCATGCCCGCGACCTGCATCTGGTCCTGGGACCGGCGCCGGACGGCCGGCCGATCCGTTTCCGCGTCACCCTTGACGGCAAGCCGCCCGGCGACAGCCGGGGCATCGACGTTGACGCAGACGGGCAAGGAACAATCTCGGAGCAGCGGCTGTACCAGCTCGTCCGCCAGCAAGGTCCGGTCGGCGATCGCACCTTCGAAATCCGTTTCTTCGAACCCGGCGTTCAAGTCTATGCTTTCACCTTCGGCTGAGGGAGGTACGCCCATGCGCAGTTCGACGACTTCATCCACGGTGCCCGCGCGGCGCAGAACCGGGACGGCGGCTCTCCTGGCAGGCATGCTTCTCGTCGCCGCCGTGGGGACGTTCGCGATATCGCGACTCTCTGCCGAAGAGGCGCGCGTCATCCCGCCGCCCGCTCTCGACACCGGCGAGCCGCAGTCGACGGAGGTCGCGGTCCTCGCGGGCGGCTGCTTCTGGGGCGTTCAAGGCGTCTTCCAGCACGTCGATGGCGTCACGAGCGCGGTTTCAGGGTACGCGGGCGGCGACAAGTCGACGGCGGTGTACGAAACCGTCGGCAGCGGCACGACCGGGCACGCCGAGTCGGTGCGGGTGACGTTCGATCCGCGCAAGATCAGCTTCGGGACGATCCTGCAAATCTATTTCTCCGTCGCCCACGATCCGACCGAGCTTGATCGGCAGGGTCCCGATGTCGGCAAGCAGTACCGCTCCGCGGTGTTCCCGGCCTCCCCGGAGCAGGCGCAAATCACCAAGGCCTACATCGCGCAGCTCAACGCCGCCCGCGTCTTCGACCAGGCGATCGTCACGAAGATCGAGCCCGGCCGCAGCTTCTACCCGGCGGAGGCCTACCACCAGGACTTCCTGACGCGTCACCCACGCCACCCCTACATCGTCATCAACGACCTGCCGAAGGTCGAGAACCTGAAGCGAATATTTCCGAGCCGCTATCGGACCGAGCCGGTGCTGGTGGTCGGCAAGGCAGACTAACCGGCTTGAATGACACGTCCGCGCGCGAGCTCGACAGCTCGACAATCATTTGTGACCGCGGGTGCCTTCGCCCTTCAAGACGCTGCCGAATGCGTGCGCCGCTCGCGGGGCTAAAGGTGGGGCGACAGCACCTGCCGGGATCGATTGAAGGTCCGAAAAATCGTCGCAATCCTCCGCTTCCTCGCTGTGAAGGATCTTATCGAAATCCAGTTATCGGCGGACCAAAGGGGGAAGGATTAAGGGCCGGCTGAGCGCGCGTGGCGATGCTGAGTTCTTGCACCAGGGCAATCAGCGCACACTCAGCGAATCAGTTCTGGTCCGAAGTGTTGCATCCCCGCAACAAGGCCCGAGTCTCAAGCGCGAAATGCACAATAGTTTGCAGTGATGTATGTCGACCGCTGGTAGTATATCGTGAGCCCGTGTTGGGCTGGCTTCGAGGTTGGCTGGCCGGGAAGACGCTCGTCCTTGGACAGCCTGGGCCACGCTTGGGGGGCAGATGCGAGCCTCATGGTTCCGACGGTTGCTGGCGCCGCCTCTGCCGCGTCCGGCCTTTGAGCTTCTGGAAGATCGCCTGCTCTTCGCCGCACATCCGGTCGCCACGGTCGCCGGCGGCGGGGACGTGCTCCTCGGCGAGACCGCCCACGTCACGGTCACTTTCGACAACGTCCCCGATGCAACTCCCGGCAGCAATGTCGGCTTTGCTCCCTACGTCGACCTGATTCTGCCGACAAAGGGCGCTGACGGCACCGGCCCCGGGATCACGCCGCCCGAGACGAAGGACGGAGTTACCTTTCAGGGTGCGACCCTGCTCGGTCAGCCTGTGCAGGCGACGAGCGTCGAGTTCGACGCCAACGGCGATGCGGTTCACCCCTTCGCGCGGGACGCGTCGGGCCAGCTGCGGGTCGTGCACGCATCCGACTATGGCGCCCAGCCGGGCGACACCCTGGTCACCCTGCAGCTGCCGTTCGGCTCGTTCACCCCCGACCGGTGCGGTCCTCGACCCAGGCGGAGAGGTCGGATGTCCTCGGCTGGCAAGGACGGGAGTAGATCGAGGATCGAGCGCCGCGGTCTCGGCGCCGTCGCCGACGATGGCGTAGCACTCCCGGAGGAGCCACTCGCTGAGGCCGGTCGCCGCCGTGGCCGACTGCGCCGATTGCCATGCCGGGCACCAGCCGCTTCAGCCGGCGGCCGGTGAGGAAGAAGACCGCCCAGGCCGCATCCTCGGGGGGCGCGGTCGCGAAGTTCACGGCCATCGCCTCGACCTTGGCGTTCGTCGAGGTCGTATGGTCATTGCGGCAAACAGGGCGGCGAAACACTTCATTCGTAGTCGTCAGCTCCGCCTTCGTCTTCCCACGCGGTCCGTTGTGAGCCCCACTCTCGAGGCCCTGTTCCTTCAGAAACCTGGCGAGCGGCTCCGGGTGGCCATGCGTCGCGAGCACACGGGTGGCCCCGCTCGCGACAATCGTGTCGAGCGGCGCCGGCCAGTCCGCATGGTCCGAGAGCACGAAGCCGCGGTCGTAGGCGCGCTGCCGGCGTACGCCGCGGACGCGCATCAGCCCCGAGGTGAGCGCGTCTGAGAATCGCCCGAGCCGTCGCATCCACGGCGTACTTCGGGCTGATGGTGGCGCCAGCACCAGCTCGCCAGCGAATGACGTTCCGCGCGGCCGGTCTCCAGGACCTGCGTCGGCAACATCTGCACGCCGGCCGAACGGTAGACCTCGATGATCGGGAGCATCATCCCGTGCACGAACACCTGCCGGTCGGTCGACTGCGCGCGAGCTCGGCGAGCAGCCGCTGCGCCTTGCCGATGGTGTAACAGAAGACGATCGATGCCAGCGCCTGGTCGCGGTTGCCGTGTCCACCAGTCGAGCAGCTCGCCGATGACCCGGGAGGTCTCGTCCCACCGATAGATCGGCAGCCCGAATGTGCTCTCGGTGATGAACGTGTCGCACGGCACGAGCTCGAAGCGGCGCGCAGGTGCGGATCTGGCGCGCGCTTGTAGTCGCCGGAGACCACCCAGATACCGTCGGCGCCCTCCATGACGAATCTGCGCCGAGCCCGAGGATGTGGCCGGCCGGATGAAAACTGACGCGGGTGCCGCCGAGCGTGCGGCTCTGCGCCGTACGGCATGCGACTCGATCGTCACGTCGCGGCCCGAACCGGCGGCGCGAGCAGCGGCGCACAGTCCGTGCTGCACAGGTAAGCGTCACTGCCGAACCGCGCGTGATCGCCGTGCGCGTGCGTGATCAGCGCGCGCGGTACCGGCGCCCACGGATCGATGTAGAAGTCACCGTCGGCGCAATACAAGCCCGGCTGGCGTCTCGGCAAGCATGGACATCATGATGAACGAAGAGCGAAGAACGAAGAACGAAGAACGTCAACGGAGACGGGGGAACGAAGAAAGCGAATGCCGAAGGAATGCCGAACGGACCGAATACGGTGTTGCTGCGCGAGGAGCTGCGCTCGTGGCAGGGCTGGGTGGCCATAAAATAGTGACCGTGATGGAGCCGCCGCGCGAGCGGAGAGGAAGTGGACGTCTCGTTCTTCGTTCCTCGTTCTTCGTTCCTCGTTCTTCGTTCTTCGTTCTTAGTTCTTCGTTCTCTTCAGGGACACGCTTCCTCCCCCTCCTCCAGCAGTACTGGGGCTACACCTCGTTTCGGCCGCTCCAGCGCGAGGCGATGGAGCCGGTGCTCGACGCCCGCGATTCGCTGCTCGTTCTGCCCACGGGCGGCGGCAAGTCGCTCTGCTTTCAGGCTCCCGCGCTGGTGCGCGAGGGTCTCGCGCTGGTCGTGTCGCCGCTCATTGCGTTGATGAAGGACCAGGTCGACACGCTCGTCGCCAACGGCGTCGGCGCTGCCTACTACAACAGCGCGCTGCCGCGGATCAGAAGGCGACGGTCCGCGCCGGGCTCCGGAGAGACGCTATCGGCTGCTGTATGTCGCGCCGGAGCGGCTGGTCGGCGAGGCGGCGGCGAGCGCGTTCCTCGGCATGTCGCGCGGCGGCCGATCAGCTTCGTCGCCATCGACGAAGCGCACTGCATCAGCCAGTGGGGCCACGACTTCCGCCCCGAGTATCGTCAGCTGGCAGACGCTTCGGCAGCGTGACTGCCGGCCGCCAGCCTGCATGCGTTTACCGCCACGGCGACCGCGCGCGTGCGCCGCGACATCGTGTCGCAGCTCGGCCTGCCGACGCCGTGCAGCTCGTCGGCTCCTTCGATCGGCCGAATCTGCGTCTATCGCGTGCTGCCGAGAGGCGGCTTGAAGCGGCAAATCCTCGACGTGCTCGCACGCCATCGCGGCGAGGCGGGCATCATCTACTGCCCGTCGCGTCGCGACGTCGACGCGCTACGCGGCGTGGCTGCGGAGAACGGTTACCGCGCGCGGCCGTATCATGCCGGCCTCGACGATCGCACGCGGTATCACAATCAGGACGCGTTCCTCAACGAGGACATCGACATCGTCGTCGCGACGGTGGCGTTCGGCATGGGCATCGATCGATCCGACGTGCGATTCGTCCTCCATGCCGGCGCGCCACAGTCGCTGGAGCACTATCAGCAGGAGTCGGGTCGCGCCGGGCGCGACGGGCTGGAGGCGGAGTGCGTGCTCGTCTCGTCGGCCGCCGACTTCCTCAAGTGGCGCGTGATGCTCGAGCGCAACGGCGAGATGAGCGAGGAGCGGCGAAGCCTGCTGCGCGACATGGAGCGCTATGTCGCCCGTGTCGGCTGTCGCCATGCGTCACATCGTCGGCTACTTCGGCGAGCAGTACGATCGCGAGGCCTGCGGGGCGTGCGACTACTGTCTCGGCGAGCTCGGAGCCGGTCGACGATGCCGGACGTCCTTGCGCGCAAGATTCTCTCGTGCCGTCGCGCGCGTGGGGCAGCGCTTCGGCACCGCACACGTGACCAACGTGCTGCGCGGCAGCGATGCCGAACAGGTCGCAGCGCGCGGACATGACCAGCTCAGCACCTTCGGCTTGCTCCACGATGCGTCGATCGACGAAGTCCGTGGGTATATCGATCAACTGCTCGCGCACGGATTGCTGCAGCAGACCGACGACGATTATCCAGTGCTGCGGTTGACGGCGGCTGGCGCGGTCCTGCTGAAAGACGCGTCGAGTCGCGGCGACTTCTCGCTCGCGCGACAGCGGCGGCCGGTGAAGGGTGTGGCGCCCGCGACGCGGGTGCGAGATGACGGGTCGTGGGAAGGCGTCGATCGCGCGCTCTTCGAACGGCTGCGCGCGATGCGGTCGAGCTTGCGCGTTCGCGCGGCGTTCCACCGTACGTGATCTTCCACGACACGACGCTGCGCGATCTGGCGCGCCGCAAACCGCAATCGCTCGACGAGCTGTCACGCCGTCTACGGCATGGGCGCACGAAGATCGATGCGCTCGGCGGTGTGTCCTGGACACGATCCGAGCGGCGCGTGAAGCTGGCGAAGAAACCAGCGGGACTGACGCTTGTCGTCGGCAAGGGCGTGACGCGTCGCGCGTGAGGCGGAGCTCGATCGTCTCTACCAGCTGCCGCTCGAGCGAGTTCACGGCAGCGCGCAACGCGCTGGCCAAGCGGCTCGGCAAGGACGGCGCCGACGTCAAGACACTGCAGAAGCCGAGTGTCCCGGCGTGGGCCGTGAATCAGCTCTACTGGAAACGCGCCGTCTACGATCGGCTCGTCGAAGCGCGCGGAACACTCCGCGGCGCGCACCGCACGCTGCTCGCGGGCAAGACCGGTCGACATTCGCGACGCCGAGAAGCGCATCGCGAAGCGGTCGAAGGCCGCGACCGAAAACATTCGCAAAATTCTCGGCGAGGCCGGCGAGTCGGCGTCGGCGGCGACGATGGCCGCCGTGACCGAGACCCTCGAGTCGCTATCCGTCCGGCGAGAAGCACTGGGACGGCTGCTTCGACCGCTGAAGCCGCAGGGATTCGAGGCGCTCGCCGGCGTCGCGGCGCGGCCCGCGCGCCACTGCGACCGCCGGCCAGCCATGACGGCGAAGGCGCACGGCCGGAACCGGCGAGCAGCGGCAGCGCCGCGGCCAGGAAGCGCGAAGAAGCGGAGCGAGCGCGCGCGCCGAGAGCGGCCGAACGCGAGGCCGACGCGCAGCGCGAGCGCGCGCGCGAGGCGCCGAGGCGCAAGCGCGTCACGGGACGCCGAAGCGGCCGTCGAGCAGGCGCGCGCTGCGTTGCGACGCGGCCGAATCGCGAAGTGGAACGGCGCTCGGACGAGCTCGCAGGCGGCCGGGAAGCCCTCAAGACCGCTGAAGCGCGCCACGTGATCGCGATGGACCGCGATAGGATCGAAACCAATGACCCTCGACCTGCTGCGCGGACTTTCGACTGGACGACGCCATTCATCGCCGACGCGTGCGCGCAGCTGGAGCTGCCGATTCGCGTCGGCCCGCAGGCGCTCCGGCCGTTGCGGGTGTCCGCACGGATCGCCGGGCGCGCGTGTCCGGCGCGTCACGCGGGCAGCATCGACGTCTTTCTCGAGGCCATCGCCGCGTCCGAGCGCGGCGACGTGCTCGTCATCGACAACACCGGCCGGCTCGACGAAAGCTGCATTGGCGATCTCGTGGCCGGCGAGGCACACGTCGCCGGCCTGGCCGGCATCGTCGTCTGGGGCGCCCATCGCGATACCGATGCGATTGAGGCGATCGGCATTCCGATCTGGTCGCTCGGCACGTTCCGGCCGGCCCGCAGGAGCTGCGCACCCGCAGCCCGCATGCGCTCGAGGCGGCATCGCTCGGCTCACGTCACCGTGACCAGGGACGACGTCGTCTTTGCCGACGTCGACGGCGTGATCGTCGTGGCCGACCACCGATGCTCGCCGCGGGTCGTCTCGGCGGCACGCGACATCGCCGCCCGTGAACAAGCCGCAGGCCGACACGGCTGCTCGGCGGCGAGCGCCTGCGCGATCAGTTGCGGCTCGATGCCTACGTCGCCCGCCGCAACGACGATCCGTCGCACACCTTCCGCGACGCATCTCAGGGCCTCGGCGGCGCGGTCGAGAGTCGATCGTGAGGAACGGAGCAACGCCCGGTTCCGGCGATTCCATCGACTTCCGCAGCTATGTAGTAATCTACTAAGGTGATGCGCCGATTGAGTGTCACCGCCGTCTCCGTTCTGCAGGCCATCGCCAACGGCTTACGAGTACGGCTTCGACATCATCGACCACACCGGCTCTTCCGAGCGGCACTGTGTATCCCGGCGCTGAGCCGCCTCGAGCGGGACGGGTACGTGCGCTCGGCCTGGGAGGACGAAGCAGCGCGCGCACCAGGATGGCCGTCCGGCTCGCCGCTACTACCGCGTCACCGCGCCCGGCGTCGAGCGCCGCTGAACCAGTCGCTCGATTATTACCGCAAGCTGGCCGGCCTCTCGTCGCGGCCCATATCGCCCCGCGGTCGCGAGGGTGAACCCGTGAATGACGTGCCCCACTCGCGCTGGACCCGCGCCTGCCGAGGCCATCGTCGCAGCGGCGGCGCCGCTCGCGCCCAGTGACATCCGCCGCGACTGGCTGCGCGAATGGCAGGCCGAACTCGCCTCCGTGCACGCGCCGCGCCGGCCGGGTGCCGTTGACTGCTTGGCTCCGCACGTTCGGGGTGCCTTCGTGCATGCCGCGTGGCTGCGCTGGGACCGCTGGAGGCTCGAGATGCTACTGCAGGACATCCGATACGCCGTTCGCACGCTCACGCGCAAGCCAGGGTTCGCGATCATCACCGTGCTCACGCTCGCGCTCGGCATCGGCGCCAACGCGGCGATTTTCAGCGCCGTGCGCGCGGTCCTGCTGCGGCCGCTGCCGTTTCCCGCATCCGGAACGAGCTCGTCCAGTGTCCGTCACGACCGTGGCCGCGCCGAATCGGCTGGGCGGTGCCGCGTCGCCGCCGGATTTCGTCGACTGGCGGCAGGACAATCGCACGCTTCACGGAGATCGCCGCGATCAACGCGGGCTCGTACGCGTTGATTGGTGAGGACGCCGCCGAGCAGGTGCCGGGCGCCGCAGGTCACCGGCGGCTTCTTCAACGTTCTCGGCGTACCTGCCCTTTACGGCCGCACGCTGCTTCCGGAGGACGATGCGCCAGGCTCGGGGGACGTTGCGGTGATCGGACACGCACTCTGGTCGCGGCGATTCGGCGCCAACCCGGCGGTCATCGGGTCGGCACGCTCAATTCGACGGCACGAAGTACCGCGTCGTCGGCGTGATGCCGCGTGGTGTCGCCTACCCGCTGGAATCGGAAGTCTGGCTCCCGCTGCGCTTCAACGAGCGACGAGCTGACGACGCAGCGCGGCGCGCACTACCTCGACGTCATGGCCAGCGCTTCGCCCAGAGGCGTCCTCGTCGAGCAGGCGGCGCAGGACATGGCGGGATCGCGCTGCGGCCTCGCAAGCGCGTTCCCGAGCACGAACAAGCGATTCGCGCGATCTCGGTCCACGAGCTGCGCGCGCACTCGTCGGTGACGTCCGCCCGCGTTGCTCATGCTGCTCGGCGCCGTCGGTTTCGTGCTGCTCATCGTCTGCGTCAACGTCGCCAATCTGATTCTGACGCGAGCGATGGGGCGCACCCGCGAAATGGCGGTTCGCACCGCGCTCGGCGCCGGTCGTTCGCGCCTCGTGCGCGGCGTGCTGGTCGAGAGCGATCGTGCTGGCGCCGTCGCCGGCGGCGCTGGCGGGCTCGCGCTCGCCTTCTGGGGGAGCCGCGGCATTGCGGCGCTTCAGCAAGCGCTGCGGAATCCGCGTTGCTCAGGAAACGCGCGTCGACAGCGTTGTGGTGGCCTTCACGCGGCCGATTTCGATTCTCGCGGCGCTTCTCTTCGGGTACGCTGCCGGCGTGGCACACCGCGGCGTCGGGACAGATCGGCCAGCCGCTGCGCGAGGACAGCGGCAACGCGACGGGCGATCGGCAGTCGCCAACGCGTTCGGGCGTGCTGATCGTAGCGAGACGGCGCTCGCCGTCGTGCTGCTCGTCGGCGCGGGCCTGCTCCTGCGCAGCTTCGTGCGGATGTCGTCGGTCGAGCTCGGCTTCGATCCGGCGGGGGTGCAGACGATCAACGTCTCGCTGCCGGCCGCACGGTACAAGCAGCCGGCCGATCGCGCGGCGCTCGTCGACACGCTGCTGACTCGGGCCGCGAGCCTGCCGGGTGTCACGGCCGCCGGCGCGATCTTCGGCATGCCGCTGACTGAACTTCGCGCTACGCCATCTCGATGTCCACGCTCGATGGGCGCCGCCTCGAGATCGAAGAACAGGATGCGCGCACGCTGCAAGTGCGTGTCGTCACGCCGGACTTATTTCCAGTACGCTGGCGATTCCCGTCGTGCGCGGCCGCGCGCTGCGCGCCGAGGATCGGCTTGGCTCGTCATCCGTCGTGCGTCGTCAACGAAACCGCTGCGCGCGCGGCTGTGGCCGAGTGACAACCCGCTCGGACACGAGTTCACGCTCGGCACGCGGATGGGACAAGGCGGCGCTCCGGCCGGCGGCACCGTCGTCGGCGTCGTCCGTGACGTGCACGACTTCGGCCCGTGCAGGTGCGTCCGTCCGACCGTCTATCTCGCCCACGCGCAGTTTCCGATGGCATTTCACGCTGACCCTCACGGACGCAGCGGGAACAGCGCTCCGGCGCTGATCGAACCGCTGCGTGCGATGGTCGCCGAGACTCGACTCGCGATCTGCCGATCTTCCGTGTCCGCACCATGGAGCAGCTTGCCGGCGACGCCGTGGCGCAGCCGCGCGTCTATGTCCTGCTCCTGAGCCTTTTCGCCGGCGTCGCCGTGCTGCTGGCCACGCTGGGCATTTACGGCGTGCTGATGCACGCCGGTCGCCCAGCGCACGCGCGAGATCGGCATTCGCCTCGCGCTCGGCGCCACTCGGCGCGCGGTCGTGGCGATGGTCGTCCGCCAGGCAATGGTGCTCGCGGTCGCCGGCCTCGTGCTCGGCCTCACGCTGGCGTTCGGCGCCAGCGCGCCTGGTGCGCGGCCTCCTCTTCGGCACCCGCCGACCGACGTCGCTCACGTACCTGTCGCGTCGCAGCCGGACTGCTCGGCGTCGCGATCGCTCGCCAGCTACCTCCCGGCGCGTCGCGCCTCGCGGATCGATCCGATTACGCGCGCTCCGATACGAATAGAAGAAAGGGGGTAGTCCGGAGTGCGAAGTGCGAAGTGCGTGCGAAGTGCGAAGTGCGAAGTGCGTGCGGAGTGCGAAGTGCGGCGAGGTCGGAGTGCGAAGTGCGTAACGAGGTTCGAACGTCCGGAGTCCGAAGTGCGAAGTCTGGAGTGCGACGGCCAATAGGGGACGGTCGTGGGGCCGGGCTTCGGCCCGGCCAACTTCGCACGGGCTTCGCACCCCCGAACGTCGAACGGACCTCGCACTTCGCACCGCGGACTTCGCACTTGCCAGTATGATCCCCTCGTGCAGCGCCAGTACATCCACGTCCACGCCAGGACCATCTCGTACTCCGATTCCGCCCCTGGCGACCAGGCGGCGCGCGTCCTGGTCCTCCTGCACGCCTTCCCATTGGGCGCGGCGATGTGGGAGGGGCAGACGAAGGCGCTGCCGCAGGGCTGGCGGCTCGTGGCGCCGGACATGCGCGGATTTGGTGGTTCGACCCTGCCCGCGCCCGACGCCGATCCAAGCATCGACGACTACGCGGACGACGTGGTCGATGTCCTGCGCGACCTGAACATCTCGGCGCCGGTCATCGGCGGCCTGTCGATGGGCGGCTACGTCACGTTCGCCGTCCTGCGCGCGCGCGCCGTCGCTCGCGCACGCTGTGATCCTGGCCGACACGCGGGCGAGCGCCGACACGTCCGAGGGCCGCGCGAACCGGCGCAGCATGCTGGCGCTGGTCGATCGCGAAGGGCCGTCCGGCGTGGCGCGCGACATGATGCCCAGGCTGCTTGGCAAGACGTCGCTCGAGACGCGGGCGGATGCGGAACCGCTGGTGCGACGGCTGATCAAGCAGCAATCGCCCGCGGCGATTCGCGGCGCGATCCACCGGCGCCGCCACCGCACCTCCATTGCAGGATTGGTGGAGCGCCACGACGGGCGGATCGTGAATACTTGGGGCGATGCCGTAATTGCCGAGTTCGCCAGCGTTGTCGAGGCCGTGCAGTGTGCGGTCGAGATTCAGCAGGAAATTTCCAATCAAGAGTCGGAGCCACCTCACGCGCAGCAGATGCGGTTTCGCATCGGCATCAATCTAGGTGATGTGATGGTGGACGGTTCCGACATCTTTGGCGACGGGGTCAACATCGCGGCGCGGTTGCAAGAACTCGCCGAGCCCGGTGGCGTCGTAGTCTCCGCTTCCGTCTACGATCAGGTGCACAACAAACTATCCGTTGGCCTTGACTGCCTCGGCAAGCAAGAGATGAAGAACGTTGTTCCCGTAATCAGCTATCAAGTTACCATGGGCGGCGTCGGGCGACATCGCTTCCCCGTTGACAAAAGCGCTACTCCCCAAGCTGGAGCGGTTGCAGCCTCGGAAGCTGGCGCTCAGCGGATTCGCGACCGATACGAGCGATCCGCGTGGATGAGCTCCATCACGGATCGGTTAGCGAACCTGCCTCGCCCCATTGCCGCGACCCTCACAGTTTCGGGCTTTCTGATTCTAATCAATATCTTCACCGGTCTGCACCGAATCTGGTTTCATTGGCCAGTCGCAGCGTTGCTGTTCATTGGCATCCTGCGCACAGTGCTCCGGCGCGGACCTGCTTCGGATCGAAATGAGGATCGCGAAAAGCGTCGGGAGTGAGCGGCTCGGTTGTTGCAAACGCTTTCTTTCGCGACTGAATATTTCGGAAGGCTGGTGAAGGTCGTTTTGGGTCAATAGCGTCGTTTTGGCCATGTGCTGAGCCCTTCCGGTCTTCCTCCAACAACGGATTGTGAGAAGCAGTCGGCATGTCTCAAACGTGCCACAAGCGGAAGTGGGGCCGGCCCTCCGGAGAGGGCCAGGCCCGCTGTTCGCAGCCATCATGAATCCGCTTTATGCGGCCGTCTTGATCAGCCCAAGCTGGGTCAAGGCCGCCACGCCATCGTCGAGGCCGATCTCCTCGACAATCTTGCCGTCCTTGAGCTTCAGAACGGTCGTACCGGCGAACTTCATCTTGCGCCCCGTGTTCGGGGGCAGTGATCCCGCCAAAAAGTCGGCGAAAGCGGGGCCGGTGTGCGTGCCACCACCTTCCCAACGCCCAACGACGTAATCGCCTTCCGCGATCAGGTCAGCGGCACCCCAGAAGTTAAGGTCCGGAAACGCCTTTCGAAAGTCGGTCATGAAGGCCTTGATGTCGTCACGGCCACGACGTGGCTCGTGAAGTGAGTACTGCAACAGCATGTCCGGCGCTGCGAGTTCATCGACGATATTCAGGTTGCAGGCCTCGCCCCAAAAATCAGTAAACCAGCGACCTACGATCGCCTTGTTCTCAGTTTCCGTCGACATATAGCTAACTCCTGTATTTCTTTGTTCAGTTTGGGTGGACGCCTTGGAAACGGGATCTGGTCCGGCTTGGACCATGCCGTCATGGCGGATGTGCAGCCCAGAGTGCGGATCAATCGCCAGCCTCTCGAATAGCTCTCGCAGTTCTGGTCGGAGACCGTCTCCACAAAGAGCCGCTATCGAATGAAATTTGTGCATGTCGTGCTCCTATCTGCGCATTGTCACGATAGGGTTTCACGCAGATCGATCCACCCGATTTCCGACCGGCTGCTACGCCAACACAGGTCGCCTTTGGGTCAATAGGCGAAATTCCGGGGGTGAGCAGCGCATGTCTGCTTTTGCCTCAACAGCGAACGTCTCGTTTTATGAGTACACGCCCGGGTCCGGCCTTCACCTCACCCCGGAATGAACGCCGTCCCGTTCGCATCCGTAATCGTCTGCACCGGCGCGCCGTACAGCGCTTCCAGCCGTTCGCGTGTCAAGATCTGTTGCACCGGTCCCTCGGCGAGGCGCTCGCCGCCGCGCAGGAGATAGGCGCGGTCGGCGGCGCGCAGCGCGTGATTGGGATCATGGGTGGTGAAGAGAACGCCAAGGCCTGAAGCCGCCAGCGCGCGGATCTCGCGCATCACCTTGCCCTGGTTGCCGAAGTCGAGATTGGCGGTCGGCTCGTCCAGCACGATGAATTGCGGCTCCTGCGCCAGTGCGCGCGCCAGCAGCACAAGCTGGCGCTCGCCGCCGGAAATCATGGTGTAGGGCCGTTGCGCCAATGGCGCGATCCCGAAGCGGTCGAGCATGTGGGCTGTGACCTCGCGGTCCTTCGCCGTCGGCCGCGCGAACAGGTCGCCATGCGCGGTGCGGCCCATCAGCACCACCGCTTCCACCGTGAAAGCGAATGTCGCGACGTGGGTCTGCGGCACATAGGCGATCAGGCGTGCGCGTTCGCGGATGGAACGTGCCGATAGCGCAGCGCCGTCGAGCCGCACTTCGCCTGCCTTCGGCGGCAGCAGCCCGAGCAGCGTCTTGAGCAGCGTGGTCTTGCCACCGCCGTTCGGTCCGAGCAGCGCCAGCACTTCGCCCTTTTGCAGCCTGACATCGAGGCCGATGCCGACGATGCGGTCCGGATAGCCGATGGTGAGCTGATGGCCCTCGAGGATCATGACCAGTTCTTCTGCACGCTGGCGAGCAGCCAGATGAAGAATGGCGTGCCGATCACGGCGGTCAAAATGCCGAGCGGAATTTCGACCTGCGCCAACGTGCGCGCCAACGTGTCGATCAGCAGCAGGTAGCCGCCGCCGAGGATCGCCGACGCCGGCAACAGCCGGGCAAAATCAGGACCGACCAGCGACCGCGCCAGATGCGGCACGACGAGGCCGACCCAGCCGATGATCCCGGCGGTGGCGACGCTGGCCGAGGTGACGAGGGTCGCGGCGGCAACGATGGCAATGCGTAAGGGTCCGGTGGCGACGCCGAGCGCGCGCGCCTCCTCCTCAGGCAACGACATCACGTTCATGCGCCAGCGCAGCGCGATCAATACGGCGGCGCCGATCGCGACCGGGCCGACCAACGGCAGCAGATCATGAACGCCGGTCGCAGACAGGCTGCCGAGCAGCCAGAACGTCATCGCCGGCAACTGGTTGTAGGGGTCAGCGAGATATTTCACGAGGCCGACGCCGGCGCCGAACAGCGATCCGACCACGACGCCGGTCAACACCAGCACCAGGATTGGATCGCGCGAGCGCACCGACGCGCCGATCACGTAGACGATGCCGACCGCGATCAGCCCGCCGACAAAGGCGATGGCCTGGATCGCGAACACGCCGAGCGACAGATAGATGCCGAGCACGGCGCCAAGCGCCGCGCCGGACGATGCCCCCAGGATATCCGGCGAGACCAGCGGGTTGCGAAACAATCCCTGAAACGCCGTGCCGGCCACCGCGAGCGCCGCGCCGACCAGCATCGCCGCCATCACCCGCGGCCCGCGCACCTGCCAGATGACGCTTTCGACCGCGGGCGATATATCGCCGCGAGGACCGCCCATCTTCGCGACGAGCACGGCGATGAGATCACCGAGCGAGATCGGGTAGCGCCCGACGGTCAGCGCCAGCAGCAGGCCTGCAATCAGGACCGCGATCGCGATCGCAAATCCGGGTAGCGCAGTTCGGGCATTGTTCATGCGGGGAAGGCTATCAATCCCGGCCCGCAAGTACATGGTCGATTTGCGCCGATGACGGCGTGACGTGATAGAAACGCGTGTAGAAGTCCGCGGTCAGTGTCCGCAGGTCTTCCGGAAAACGTTCCGGGTAAAGAATCCTGGCCAGCCACCACAGCCCGATCAGGCGATTGACGGACGGCGGGAAATCCACCCAGCCGAACGGCATTTTGGGCGACAGATGGATCCGGTTGTCGCGCACCGCCTTGACTGCGGCCCAGGACGGATCGTTTCGCACGGACGCGGCGAACTCCTGATCGATGGTGACGATCACATCGGGATTCCACACCAGAACCTGTTCGATCGAAACATTGGCGAGGCCGCCTTGCGTTTCGCCGGCGACGTTGCGGCCGAGCATTTCGATGGTCTCGACATTGATCGAACCGCCCAGCCCGGTCGACAGCCCGCGCGGCCCGCGCGCATAATAGACTTTTGGCCGCTCGTTCGCGGCAATCGGCTCGATGCGGCCGAGGATGGTCTTCAGCGTATCTTCAGTGTAGCGCACCAGCTTCTCCGCGTCTTCAGACCGGCCGATCAGCGCGCCCAATGTGCGGTAGGTGCCGGCAATGCCGGCAAAGCGGCCATCCAGCAATGCGTAGGGAATGCTGGTTTGCTCCTGCACGCGATCCGCCAGCGAAACAAAAGTAGCGCTGGTCGAACCGACGTCGAGAATCAAATCAGGCTTCAGCGCCAGCACCGTTTCCAGATTGGCGGTGTTGCCGCGCCCGGTGATGCGTCCGACCTCCGGCCGCGTGCAAATCTCCGGCAGCATGTAGGCGCACTCTTCCGGCCGGTTGGCGCGGGCCCAGCCGATCAGCAATTCAGGCGCCAGCGTGTAAAGCAGGATCGCCGCCGGTGGTCCGGCCGGAAACACGCGCGATACCTTTGCGGGAACGGACACCGTACGCCCCGCGGCATCCTTGACGGTCTGTGCGAGCGCGCGGCGCGGCGCGACGAGCGCCGCCGACAGGCCCGCGAGCAGGGTACGGCGGTCGATCAATCGACGCCCACCATCACGTCGCTCGCCTTGATCACGGCGACGGCTGCCTTGCCCTTGGCAAGCTTGAGGTCGTCGACGGCCTCGTTGGTGATCGAGGAGGTGACGATGACCCCGCCGCCGATATCGATCCGGATATGGGACGTGGTGGCGCCCTTCACGACATCGACGATGGTGCCCTTGAGCTGGTTGCGTGCGCTGATTTTCATTGAGAACTCCATTTCGTGTCGGAACAGGTTAGTGCCGATTGTCAAACCACACTCCGCGCCGGCAGCCAAGGTGTGCGGAAGGTGCCATGATGCAGGGTGGTGAGCATGATCGGGCAAATCAGGCTTTGGCCCCATCAAATAGCCGCAAATTTCCAAGCTCTTGAGCGTGCATCAATCTGTCATATCATTTGTGCATAGCAAAAGGGTTTCGGCATGGACCGCATCCGGATCGTCGGCGGCAGCAAGCTCAACGGCACCATTGCCATTTCGGGCGCGAAGAATGCAGCCCTGCCACTGATGATCGCAGCCCTGCTGACGGAGGAAACCCTCATCCTCGACAACGTGCCGCGGCTTGCCGACGTCGCGCAGTTGCAGCGCATCCTCGGCAATCACGGCGTCGACATCATGTCCGCGGGCAAGCGGCCCGGCGACCGCGCCTATCAAGGCCAGACCCTGCACATCTCGGCGGCCGATATCATCGACACGACAGCGCCCTATGATCTGGTGTCGCGGATGCGCGCCAGCTTCTGGGTGATCGCGCCGCTGCTGGCGCGGATGCACGAGGCCAAGGTTTCGCTGCCGGGCGGCTGCGCGATCGGCACGCGGCCGGTCGATCTCCTGATCATGGCGCTGGAAAAGCTCGGCGCCGAACTCACGATCGATGGCGGTTACGTGGTCGCGAAAGCGCCCGGCGGCCTGCGCGGCGCCGCAATCGATTTCCCCAAGGTGACGGTGAGCGGTACCCATGTGGCGTTGATGGCGGCGACGCTGGCGAAGGGCACCACCGTCATCACCAATGCGGCCTGCGAACCTGAGATCGCCGACGTCGCCGATTGCCTGAACAAGATGGGCGCGCGCATCGTCGGTGCCGGCACGCCGCGGATTGTGGTCGAGGGCGTCGAAAAGCTTCATGGCGCGCGGCATACGGTGCTGCCCGACCGGATCGAGACCGGCACCTATGCGATGGCGGTGGCGATGACCGGCGGCGACGTGCAGCTTGCGGGCGCCCGCCCCGAACTGCTGCAGTCGGCGCTCGACGTACTGACCGCGGCCGGCGCCGATATTACCGTCAACAATGACGGCATCCGCGTCGCCAGAAACGGCGCAGGAATCAGGCCGGTGACGGTGTCGACCGCGCCGTTCCCGGGTTTCCCGACCGACCTGCAGGCGCAGTTGATGGCGCTGATGGCCTGCGCCGGCGGTTCCTCGCAGATAACAGAGACGATCTTCGAGAATCGCTTCATGCACGTGCAGGAACTGGCGCGGTTCGGCGCGCGGATTTCGCTCAACGGCGAGACGGCGACCATCGACGGAACCGCGCGGCTGCGCGGGGCGCCCGTGATGGCGACCGACCTGCGCGCGTCGGTGTCGCTGGTGATCGCAGGGCTTGCCGCCGAGGGCGAAACCATGGTCAACCGGGTCTACCATCTGGACCGCGGTTTCGAGCGGCTCGAGGAAAAGCTCTCGGCCTGCGGCGCCTCGATCCAGCGCATTAGCGACTAAAATCATTTTGACGCGTTTTCTTCACGCGAACCGGTATCCACTTCGCTCGAAGACGCTATTGAAGGATTTCCGGGAATGCCGGCAGCCGAACAGCTCAAATTGATCGCGCTCGATGCCGACGATCTCGCCGTGATTTCAGCCCATGTGCAGGATGCCCGTGTGCAGGCCTCCGACATCGTCTGGCGGCAGGACGAGAAGCGGCTGGTGGTCGGGATGAACCGGCTGGATTGGGAGCAGACGCTGTCGGGCGGAACCGCCCCGCGCCGCTCAATTGCTGCGTTACGCTTCGACCGGGTGCTGGCCTGCAAGTCGCGCAACATCGATCTGGAAGCGCCTGAGGCGATGCTGGAGCTGGTCGGGATCGAATTCCATCCGGGAGAGGCCCCCAGCGGCAGCGCCATTCTCCTGTTCAGCCATGGCGGGGCGCTGCGGCTGGACGTCGAATGCCTGGAATGCGAGCTGACCGATCTCGGCACCGACGAGCTCGGGACCAGCGATCTCGCCGCCGCGCCCCTGGGGCGGGAGGGGTAGGGCTCCCTCTATCGTCGTCCCGCTTTCGCGGGGACGACGAGAAGGGTTGACGGCCATTGGCCGCCGCGCCATTGAGCATAGGCCTCGACCCGATCCCAGAAAGCCACCATGCCCGTTCGCCTCGACAGACGCAGCGCCGATTTCGACGAGCGGTTTGCGACGTTTCTCGCCGCCAAGCGCGAGGTTTCGGCCGATGTCGAGCGCGCCACCCGCGCCATCGTCGATGACGTGGCCGCGCGCGGCGACGCCGCCCTGATCGAGGCGACCAAGAAATTCGACCGGCTCGACATCGAGCCTGCCGGCCTGCGCGTGACCGCGGCCGAGATCGATGCCGCGGTGACGGCTTGCGACGCCGCCACGCTCGACGCGCTGAAATTCGCCCGCGACCGGATCGAACTGTTTCACAACAGGCAATTGCCCAAGGACGAGCGTTTCACCGATGCGCTCGGCGTCGAACTCGGCTGGCGCTGGAGCGCGGTCGACGCGGTCGGGCTCTACGTGCCCGGCGGCACCGCGGCCTATCCGTCCTCGGTGCTGATGAACGCGGTGCCGGCGACGGTCGCGGGCGTGCCGCGGGTGGTGATGGTGGTGCCGTCGCCGGATGGCAAGCTCAATCCGCTGGTGCTGGCGGCGGCGCACCTTGGCGGCGTGTCCGAGATCTACCGCGTCGGCGGCGCGCAGGCCGTGGCGGCGCTGGCCTACGGCACGGCGACGATTGCGCCGGTCGCCAAAATCGTCGGCCCCGGCAATGCATATGTCGCCGCCGCCAAGCGGCAGGTGTTCGGCAAGGTCGGCATCGACATGATCGCCGGCCCCTCGGAAGTGCTCGTGATCGCCGACGACACCGGCAACGCCGGCTGGATCGCCGCCGATCTCCTGGCGCAGGCCGAGCATGATGCGAGCGCGCAGTCGATCCTGATCACCGACAGCGCCAGGCTTGCCGCCGAGGTCGAAAGCGCAGTGGAGTCGCAGCTGCAGACGCTGCCGCGCGCCGATATCGCGCGGGCCTCGTGGAACGATTTCGGCGCCATCATCATGGTCGCCACGCTCGACGAGGCGGTGGAGCTTGCGAACGCGATCGCGGCCGAGCATCTGGAAATCATGACCGCGGATGCCGAGGCGCTCTCCGCCAAGGTCCGCAACGCCGGCGCGATCTTCCTCGGGCCCCATACGCCGGAGGCGATCGGCGACTATGTCGGCGGCTCCAACCACGTGCTGCCGACCGCGCGTTCGGCGCGGTTTTCGTCGGGGCTCGGCGTGCTAGACTTCATGAAGCGAACCTCGATTCTCAAATGCGGGCCGGACCAGTTGCGCGCGCTGGGACCGGCGGCGATGACCTTGGGTAAAGCCGAGGGACTCGATGCCCACTCGCGCTCCGTCGGATTGCGTCTCAACCTGTCATGAACCGGCCGCCACCAGACGAGGACCAGCACAACCGCATCGTCGCGGTGACGCTCGATGAGGAATCGATCGGGCGCTCCGGTCCCGATATCGAGCATGAGCGCGCGATCGCGATCTACGACCTGATCGAGCAGAACCTGTTCGCGCCGGAAGGGGCGGTGCAGGGGCCGTTCACGCTGCACCTCGCCATCACGGGCAACCGGCTGATGTTCGACATCCGCCGTGAGGACGGCGCGCCCGTGGTGGCGCATCTGCTGTCGCTGACGCCGTTCCGGCGGATCGTGAAGGATTATTTCATGATCTGCGACAGCTACTACCAGGCGATCCGCACGGCGACCACCGACAAGATCGAGGCGATCGACATGGGCCGCCGCGGCATCCATGACGAAGGCTCGCGCACGCTGCAGGAACGGTTGAAGGGCAAGGTGCGGATCGACTTCGAAACCTCGCGACGGCTGTTCACGCTGATCTGCGTGCTGCACTGGAAGGGGCAGGACGCATGATCCCGAAAAGTGCGAAGCGGTTTTCGGATCAGGTCATGCGTAAAAAAGATAGCATGACCCGGAACAGCGCGAAGCTCAGCAAGGTTTCGCCTCAAACAAGAGAAGCCTGATCGCATGGATGCGACGCCGCGTGCGCGCGCTCCGCAAGCCGTATTGTTCGCATGCGGCTTCAACAGCGTGCGTTCGCCGATGGCCGAAAGCCTGCTGCGGCAGATGTTCCCCCATGCGCTGTATGTGAAGTCGGCCGGCGTCAGGAAGGCTGAGCTCGATCCGTTCGCCGTCGCCGTGATGGCCGAACTCGGCCAGGATATTTCGGGCCACAAGCCGATGACGTTCGAGGAGCTCGAGGATTGGGAGGGGCTCAATTTCGATCTCATCATCACGCTGTCGCCCGAGGCGCATCACAAGGCGCTGGAACTGACGCACACGCTGGCGGCCGATGTCGAATATTGGCCGACGCCCGATCCCACCGGCACCGAAGGCAGCCGCGAGCAGAAGCTGCAGGCCTATCGCGAAGTCTGCGACGGACTGATGATGCGCATCCGGAGGCGGTTTTCCAAGGTGGGCGCGCCGAGCGGGTGACTGTCGTTCCTGCGAACGCAGGAACCCATACGCCGCGGCCGGCGGAAGGGGCACATTGGAAGACGCCTTCGGTTCAGCCAGCGACAACGGTAGTGGCTGAGTATTTGAGACCGCGCGCTATCGATGGATCACGCGGTATGGGTCCCTGCGTTCGCAGGGACGACCGAGATAGTGGAGCCTCAACAACCACTTGTTCCCCGGTTGTGGAATGGAGTGCCTTCCGATAGGTTCCGCGCGCGCGACCCCGTCCGATTCTAAAATCCCTGACAAATCCCGCATGCTTGGCCGTCCCAAAATCGTTCTCGCTTCCGGTTCGCCGCGACGGCTCAGCCTGCTCAACCAGGCCGGCATCGAGCCTGACGCGCTGCGCCCGGCCGATGTCGATGAGACCCCGAAGCGGGGCGAACTGCCGCGCGCTTGCGCCAACCGTCTGGCGCGCGCCAAGGCCGACGCGGCGCTCAAATCCGTGCAACTTGATGATGAGTTGCGCGGCGCCTTCATCCTTGCGGCCGATACGGTGGTTGCGGTCGGCCGCCGCATCCTGCCCAAGGCCAATCTGGTCGACGAGGCCGCGCAATGCCTGCGGCTGCTGTCCGGGCGCAATCACCGCGTCTACACCGCCATCTGCCTGGTGACGCCGAAAGAGGCGTTCCGCCAGCGCCTGATCGAAACGAGAGTGCGCTTCAAGCGGCTCAGCGAGGACGACATCCAGGCCTATATCGGCTCCGGCGAATGGCGCGGCAAAGCCGGCGGCTACGCCGTGCAGGGCATCGCCGGATCGTTCGTGGTCAAGATGGTCGGCTCCTACACCAATGTCGTTGGCCTGCCGCTCTACGAATTGATGACGCTGCTCGGCGGCGAAGGTTTTCCGATCCGGTTCGGCTGGCTCAATGCCAGCTAAGCCCCCCGAGGACGCGGGCACCGGCGGCGCCAAGCCGCCACCAAAACCCTGCCCGGAATGCGGCAAGCCCGCGAGCCCGG